>JAEKKX010000004.1 GCA_019510125.1 Lysobacterales bacterium | reverse complement strand
GACGGTGCCGAATGACCGTGCGAGACGACAAGAAGGAGGTGATGAAAAGTGGATACGGGGTACAACCCGATCGATCGACTGTAGCTCCGCCCGGGCTGTCTTCGGATGGCCCGGGCGTGTCGAAGGTGGCGTTGCCGGAGCCCGACAATGGATCAATCCTTGTCGGTTCAGAAGAAATTTCACTCGGATACAGCGCGGAGTTTGTGCAGTCCTACGCCGCCGCCAGAGTCGCAGAGGCGACGGCGGAGTTGCAGAGGCGGGTCGCGGAGTTGGAGGCGAACGATCGGCGGTATCGGTGGCTGCGGAAAAACTGCACTTCCGGGCGCATGGAAGATGCTTCTGGTTTGTTCGAGTTGAACTGTGATGAGCCAGAGTCCGAATGGGACGCCGCTATCGACGCCATCCTCGCCGACCGCGAAGGGGGTAAGACGTGATCGGGATTCTGATCGCCATGCGGGGGCTGAAGCGAGCGGCCCTCAACAAGGATTACCGCACGTGCTGCGCATGCAAATCCATCGGGCCAACCTGCTGCCTGCCGTGCCTTGGCGGGCGACGTTTCTGCAAGGACTGTGCAGCAAAAATAATGAGGGGTAAGGCGTGAATATCAAACCGAGGCACGTGAAGATGGCGAGGGCGGCTTGGCGAGCAGGCTGGACTGATCCATCTAGAGGCTTAAACCTTCGCGCGCTATATGAGCAAATTCTGGTGACAGTTGCTATTGAACGCTGGCACCGCGCCGCGAGGGGGAAGTGATGACCACCGACAGCAGGCCGCCGGACCGCAACCCCACCATCGTCCAGATGCACGACCACGACCACATGCCGTTCTCCGAGATCGGCCGCATCTACAACATCACCAGGCAGCGCGCGCACCAGATCTACAAGGCCGCGCGCAAGAAGCAGAGGAAGGAAGCATGAGCAGCAACATCGAGTTCGTCGGCGGCATGATCGCCAAGGCGCCGCACGACAACGCCCCCGGGTACGTTAAGGCGCGGTTGTCGATCAAGCGCGAGGAGCTGATCGAGTGGCTGAGAGAGAAGGACGACGAATGGATCAACGTCGACATCAAGGAATCGCAGGACGGAAAGTGGTACGCGGCCGTCGATAGCTGGAAGCCGGATCGACAGCGGTTGGGCTCTGGCCGCAGCGAGAGAAGCGCGCCGCCTCGTCAACAGCGGCAGGAACCAATGCCACCTCGCGCAAAGGGAGCTGACGACTTCGCCGACGACGACATTCCGTTTTGAGGATCGACGATGAGCGCGACAGACACCCAAGCGGGCGACCACCTGATCGAACGCATCCCCCGTTGCAGTGCCACGACGCAGGCGCTCATCCGCATGCTCATCGAACGCGACGAGCGCGGTCGCAAGAAGTACGGCGCGACGCTCGACCGTGACGACCTGTCGCACAACGAGTGGCTGCAGCACATGGCCGAAGAACTGCTCGACGGCGCAGGGTATGCGCTGGCGGCGATGAGAACAGACGCTCTGGAGAATCCCCATGGCTGAACCCGTCCCCTTTGAACTGCGCGCGATCGACGCCGATGCCGTCGGCCAGATCCTCGGCTGCGCAGCGCGCACCGTGCTCGAAACCCACGCCTGCAAGCCGGACTTCCCGGCCCGCGTCAGCATGCGCCCGGCGACGTGGATCGCCGGCGAGGTGCTGGCCTACCGCGACAAGCTAGTCAGAGCCGGTCGGCCAGCTCGTCGGCGTCGGCCTGGTAGTACAGCATCAGCGACTTGATGTCCCGGTGCCCGATCACCCGCGCCAGCTCCAGCACGTCCAGCTTCTTCGACAGCCGCCAGATGGCCTCCGCCCGGCTGTCGTGGAAGTGCAGGTCGGCGATGCCGGCGCGGTCGCGGGCCTTGCGGAACAGCGCATCCCGGATGCCGGCGTCGAGATCGAACACCGGATCGGCGGCCGGCAGCAGCGCAAGGATCTCGCGCGCACGCGGCGATAGCGGAACCCGGCGCACGTCGCCGTTCTTGGTCGCGCGCAGGGTCACCGACTTGGCGCCCACGTCGCCGGGCCGCAGGGCGAGAATCTCCCCCGATCGCATCGCGGTCTCGAGCGCGAACAGGAAGGCCAGCGCCACGCGCTGGGAAGCGTTCTCCGGGGCGCCGCCGTTGTAGCCGAGCGCGAGGACGATGCGGTCCTCCTCGTCGCGGGAAATGCGCCGGCGGCGGCTCGGCGGGCTCGGTGGCTTAGCGACGTCGGCCAGCGGATCGATGCGCAGCCAGCCCCACTCGGCCCGGCACACCTTCAGGACCGATCGCAGCAGAGACATCTCGCGGCGCACCGACGCGCCGGACACGGACTTCAGCCGGCGTTCGCGCCATTCGGCGAGGTGGCGGGGCTGCAGGTCCGGGAGCATGACGGCCGCCAGTGGGTCCCGCTCCAGCATGGCCAAGCGCACGACCTCCCACTGCTCACCCTTGTGCTTGGGGCTGACCTCCCGGCCGTAGCGGCGCAGCGCCTCGCGGACGCTGTGGTCTGGCAGCTTCGCCGCGAGCAGGTCGCCCTCGCGCTGCTGCACCCACGCTGAGGCCTCTGCCTTCGTCCGGAACGTGGCAGACTCGGACGGCCGGCCCTTCCGCCGGATCTCCGCCCGCCATCGATCACCGCGTCGCCGAATGCTCCCCATGGGCAGAGCGTGGCGTAATCCGTGGCGTAGCTCAACCGGGACAGACCGGTTTCAGTCGGGGATGAGGGACCCGAACCCTTGCGGCCAAGTCGTTGACATGCCACGGAAAACGGGGCTTGTCGGGCCTGCGCGCTACATCCCGGAAAACGCACGGGATGTCCTCTCCTGGGCACCAGATACGCTGGAAAACCCCGCGAAAGCGGGGTTTTTTGTTGCCCCGGCGACGCCGGCGCCGAAGCGCCGGCGCACCGATGCGGTTCACTTCGGGCAGGCGACGAACATGCCCTTGGCGTCGCGACAGGTCTTCTTCGCGGCGGCGGTCGGGCACTTGGCGAAGTGGCCCTTGGCGTCGCGGCAGCGCGCGGGGGCCGCAGCCTTCGCGGCCGGGGCGGCGGCCGGCTTCGCGGCGGGTGCGGCGACAGGCGCAGCGGCGGCAGGCTTGGCGGCCGGAGCCGTCGCGGCGGCGGGGGCCTGGGCGAAGGCGGCGGGCACGCTCGCCGCGGACAGGACCAGGGCGGCGAACAGGGAAGCGAGGACGGGGGTGCGGCGCATCGGGAATCTCCGGAAGGCATCAGCCGGATCGGCTGATCGCAGTCTCCTGCCGCCGCGTTTGCCCGCGCCTTGCGGGAACATGACGATTCGTCCACGTGCGCGGGCGCGCCGTCGCGGCGCGGCCGCGGGACCGGGAGGACGTTACCGCCCGGAGCATGCCCACCCGGAGCCTGGCCGCCCGGAGCCTGCCCGCTCAGTCCTCGCCGGCCGCCTCAGGGGCGTCGCGGTCCACGCGGCGACGCAGCGCCAGCACCGCCACGGCGAGCAGCGCCATCGGCGCCAGCGTCAGGTAGAACGCGCCCTGCCCGCCGACGCGCGCGAAGAGCTGGCCGGTCAGGAACGAGCCGGTGGTACCGCCCAGTGCGGAGAACACCACGATCAGCCCGGTCATCGCCGCGTGGCGATGCTTCGGCAGTGCGCTGAGCACCACCGAGTTGATGGTCGGATAGATCGGCGCCAGGAACAGCCCGATCAGCGGCAGCGCGAACGCGGCCGCCGGCGCGTGCCGCCAGCCGTCCGCACGCGGGGGCGCGACCCCGTCCGCCAGCGGCAGCGCGACCAGCACGATGCCGGCCGCGGCGATCAGGCAGGCCACCAGCAGCGCGTGCCACGGCACCCGGCGCAGCAATTGGCCTGCGAGCAGCCGGCCGAGCGCGGTGCAGGCGGCGAATACGCTCGCCAACTGCACGCTGGTGGCGGTCGACAGATGCAGCAGGTCGGCGTTGAACGTCGGCAGCCAGGTGCCGATGCTCTGTTCGATCAGCACGTAGAGGAACGCCGACACCACGAAGACCGCCACCAGCGGGCGCAGCGCGAGCCGCAGCATCTCCACGAACGCCCGCCCCGCCGGGGCGGCCCCTGCCGCGGGCGTGGCGACGGCGCGCGATTCGTCCAGCCGCACCGCGGCGAGCAGTGCGATGGCCGCCGCACAGGCGCCGGCGAGCCAGAGGTACAGGTCGAGCCACACCGGATCGGCCGGCGACTGCTGGCGACGGATGAACAGGCCGAACAGCCACGGCCCCGCGAGCACGCCGACCATGAACCAGCCTTCGATCGTGCTGGTGACGCTGGCGTGGCGGCGGGCGTCGTCGGTGACCAGGCCGATCGCGGCGTACACCGAGATCTTGACCAGGGCGAAGGCGACGCCGGTGGCCGCGAGCAGCGCCTTGGTCATCCAGAAGGCGTTGGCCGCGCGCATCGCCAGGCAGGCGATCGCGACCAGCGCGAGGCCGGCGATCATCGCGCGCCGGTAGCCGAAGCGCGGCAGCCACGCCGCGACCAGGAACGACACCAGCGCGATCGGCAGGTCCTTGTAGCCGTCGAGCAGGCTGACCTGGGCCTTGCTCGCGCCGAGCGCGACCTGGCTCTGCAGGATCAGCGTGCCGACGCTGTTGAGCAGCACCGCGAAGATCGCGTAGGTGAGGATCATCGCCACGATCATCCGGCGCCGGTCGGCGTGGGTGCGGTCGGCGGCGGCAGCGGAGGAGAGGGTCATCGAAGCCTCGAAGGCGTCCCGGCGCTCGGCGGCGGGACGCGGCAGGAGCATGGTCGCATCGATCGGGCGCCGTTCCCCGCCCCGGGAGAGGAGGTCGGGGCGGGGAACGGCGTCGCGATCACCACCGGTACGCGGCGGAGACCTGGTACGAAGCGCCCTCGATCGGACGGCCCATGAACACGCCGGCGCTGGTGGCGTTGCCGATGACGCGGGCGTTGCCTTCGGTCAGCGCGATCTCGTCGGTGACGTTGCGGCCGTTGAGCGCGAACTCCCAGTGCTCGCCGACGCGCAGGTTGGCGCCCAGGTCCCAGGTCGTGTACGCCGGCAGCACCTGGCCATTGGCCGGGTCGGAGTAGCGATCGCCGACCCGGGTGACGGTGGCGAAGACCTTGGCGTCGCCCCATGGCAGCGTCCAGAAGTAGCTGGGCGTCAGCCGCGCGCGGAAGCGCGGCTGGCGCACCACCTGGTTGCCGCTGAAGTTGCCGAAGCGGCCGTAGTTCGCATCCAGCCAGGTGGTGTTCCAGCCCAGCTCGAAACCACCGAGCGGACGCCACGCGCCCTCGAACTCGAGGCCTTTCGCGCTGGAATCGCCGATCACCACGATGTTGTTGCCGCCCTGGTCGAAGGCCTGGAACGGCAGGCCGACGAAATCGTTGTAGAACGCAGTCAGGTACAGCTCGTAGCTCTGGCCGCCGGCCTTCAAACCGATCTCGTACTGATCGATCTCCTGGGTCTGGGTGGCGCCGTCGCGCAGGTTGTCGAACGACGGGAACTTGAAGCCCGAGTTGACCCGGCCGAACACGCTGAGGTTGTCGTTGATCCTGAAATTGGCGCCGGCGGTCCACGACGTGTGGGTGTCGCGCTGGTCGATCGAACGCGGCGTGGTCGCCACCGAGGTGCTGTTGTCGTACAGCGTGTTCGGATTGCCGTCGAGATCGACCGAGACCGGATCGACCACGGTGCCGTCGACCACCTGCCGCTCCCAGCGCACGCCGGCGTCGAAGCGCCAGCGGTCGGTCGCGTTCCATTCGTCGGCGATGAACAACGCCGTGTTGCGGCCGTCGTAGTCGCCGCGGATGTTGTAGAACGACGTGCCGACGAAACCCTGCCGGGTGGGGATGCGGCCGTCGGCGAGGGCGAGGTCGATCCGCCGCGCGTTGTTCTCGGCGGTCAGCAGCATGTTGTTGCCCAGCCACCAGCGGTCCTTCGACGAATACTTCGCGTAGTACGTGCCGAAGGTCAGCGCGTTGCGCGCGCCGAGGTCGATGCTGAAGCGCAGGTCGTTGGTGAACGAGCGCAGGCGCTTGTCCACCACCCACCAGCCGGCGGTCAGCACCTGCTGGTCGGGCGCGACCGCGCCGCCACCGTTGACGAAAGTGCCGGTGCCGGCCGCGGTCGCGCCGTACTGGTCGGCGATGAACGAGGACAGCGTCTGCGGGTTGGCGCCGGTGAACAGCGCATTGGTCGGCGCGTCGCCGGACAGGACGTTGAAGCGGTCGCTGATGGTCCAGTCGCCCACGTTCCAGTCCAGCGCGCCGCCGAACACGCTGATGTCCACGCCGCGGCCGTCGGCCATGTCGCGCGACATCGTGCCGCCGCCGACGCCGGTGGGCAGGGTCACCCGGCGGAAATCGTCGCCGACCAGCGTTCCGGTGGTCGCGTCGATGCCCGGGAAACTGGAGATGTCGCTGCCGTTGTTGCGCGAACGCAGCGGAATCGCTGTGTAGAAGGCGTTGTGGTCGTTGGTGTGGCGCCCGTACAGGGTGAACTCGCCGCTGTCCCAGCGGCGCGTGAGGGTGCCGACGATCTGCCCGCCCTTCTCCGCCGGATAGCCGATGTGGCGAACACCGTCGGTCTCGCGATAGAAGCCGCCGACGCTGTAGTACCAGCCGCTGCCCTCGCCCAGCGGCCCGCTGCTGAAGGCGTCCACGCGGCGCAGGGCGTCGCTGCCGAGGGTCGCGCGCACGCTGCCGGCCGGGGTGTCGCCGCCCTTGCGCTGGATGAAGTTGACGGTGACCCCGGGCTGGCCGTTGGAGAAGATCGGGCTCGGGCCGCCGCGCAGGCCCTCGACGCGCTCGACGGTGTCGTCGATGCGGAACAGCGTGGTGTTCTCCAGGAACGACAGCGTCGGCGGCGGATAGATCGGCGAACCGTCCAGTTGCAGGGTGAAGAACGGGGCGTCGCCCTCCGACGGCATGCCGCGGACGAAGACGTTGGCGCCGGTGCCGCCGCCGCTGGATTCGGCCCAGACGCCGGGCACGATCTTCAGCAGGTCCGCGGTGCTGGTCGGCGAGGCCTCGCGGATCTCGTCGTCGCTGGCGGTGCTGATCGAGAAGCTGGCGTCGCGCTTGCGCAGTCCCTTGAACTTCGCCGTGCCGCTGACGACGATCGTGTCGAGTTCGCCCGCGTCGGCCTGCGCGGACGCGCCGGTGACGGTCGGGTCGGACGGCGTCGAGGCATCCTGCGCGGCGGCGAGCGACGGCGCGAGCGCGGCGGCGATGGCCATCGACAGCGCGTAACGCATCGGTGTTCTGTACTGCATGGTGTTCCCTCCGGGGTGGATCGTGTCGTGAGCGGGGTGGGCGACGCCGCGGCTTCTGGGGCCGCGTGGGTCAGGACGGGTCTGGCGGCGAATCAGGCGAATCAGGCGAATTAGGCGAAACAGGCGAAGCAGACGACTCGGGCGCGACCGGCAGTACGCAGGCGGCGAGGTCGAGATCGGCGATCGTCGGCAGCACGAGGTCGGCACGGGCCAGTTGCACCGGATCGCCGATGCCGATCGCCGGCATGCACGCGGCACGCAGCGCGTCGATGCCGGCGGCCGCGTCCTCGATGCCGATGCAGGCGGCGGGCGCGACACCGAGGCCGCGCGCGGCTTCCAGGAACAGGTCCGGATGCGGTTTGCCGCGACGCACCTGCGCGGGGTCGGCGACGAAGTCGAAGAGGTCGGCGATGCCGAGGCGCTGCAGCAGCCGTGGCGCATTGCGGCTGGCCGACGCCAGCCCGATGCGCAGGCCGCGTGCGCGCGCCTCGAGCAGCAGCCTCCGCGCACCGGGGAAGAGGTCGTCCGGCCCGAGGGTCTCGATCGTGGTGATGTAGTCGGCGTTCTTGCGCGCGGCGAGCCGCCGCCGTTCGTCGTCGTCGAAGACGCGATCGCTGCGCGCCAGGATCAGGGCCAGCGAACCCATGCGGTCCACGCCCTTGAGCCGCTCGTTGTCGTCCGGGCCGAACGGCACGCCCAGCGCGTCCGCGAGCCGTTTCCATGCGATGTAGTGCAACCGGGCGGTGTCGACGAGCACACCGTCGAGGTCGAAGATCAGCGCTTCGCAGCGATGCGGGAACACGGCCCCGCGGCGCAGGGCGAGCGCGGCCAGCGGATGGCGCGCGGTCTGCCCCGGCGCCAGCGTGAAGACGTCGGCCTCGTGGCGCAGCGCCAGCGCGTCCCCGCGCACCAGCGTGTACGCCGCGCCCTCACCGCCCACATCGACCCGCAGCGTGCGTCCGCGCCAGTGCAGCGAGAACGCGTACGACGGCCAGCCCGGCGGCAGCATCGGCGCGAATCCGAGCGCGCCGTCGACGACCCGCAGCCCGCCGAAGCCCTGCGCCAGGCCGAGCCAGCTCCCCGCCATCGCCGCCATGTGGACGCCGTGCGCGGTGTTGCCGTGGAGGTCGTCGAGATCGACGCGGAGGCTGTCGAGGAAGTAGTCCAGCGCCCGCCGCGGTTCGCCGACGGCGGCGGCGACGATCCCGTGGACCGCCGCCGACAGGGTCGAATCGTGGGTCGTCAGCGCCTCGTAGTAATCGAAGCTGCGACGCTTGCGCAGCGCCGGCACGTCGTCGCCAGCCAGCGCCAGCGCCATCACCACGTCGGCCTGCTTGCAGATCTGGTGCCGGTACAGCGCGATCGGATGGTAGTCGAGCAGCAGCGGACGATGGCCGTCGCGCTTCTCCGGATAGGGCCAGCGCGGCTTGCCGAGGAAGGTGTCATCCTGCGCGTGGATGCCGAACCACTCGTCCTCGCCCAGCCACATCGCGTCCGCGGCGCGGCGCCACTGCGCGACCTCGCCGGCATCCAGCGCCAGCCGTGCGGCCAGCGCCGCGTGCGCCTGCGGCCGTTCGCGCCGCAGCAGGTCCCAGGCATCGGCCGCGCGGCGCAGGTGCCGCTGCGCCATCTTGTTCGTGTAGTGGTTGTTGTCGATCAGGGTGGTGTATTCGTCGGGACCGGTGACGTCGTGGATGCAGAACGCGTCGCCGCGACGCGGATCGAAATGCCCGGCCTGCGGCCAGATGCGCGCGGTCTCGAACAGCATCTCGGCGCCGGCGTCGGCGAGGAAATCGAGATCGCCGGTGGCGTCGAGGTACAGGCCGATCGCATGGGCCACCGCGGCGTTGATGTGGTAGGCCGCCGACCCGCTCGGGTAGTGCGCCGAACACTCGCCGCCGGCGATCGTGCGCCACGGGTACAGCGCGCCGGTCGGATGGTTGAGCTCGCGCGCATGGGCGCGGGCCGCGTCGAGCGTGCGATGGCGCCAGCGCAGCATCGCCAGCGCGGCGTCCGGCGCCGCGAACACCATCACCGGCAGCACGAACGCCTCGGTGTCCCAGAAGCAGTGGCCTTCGTAGCCCTCGCCGGTCAGCCCCTTGGCGGCGGTGCCGTCGGCGCCGCTGCGACCGGCCGACTGGACCACGTGGAACAGGTTGAAGCGCAGCGCCTGCTCGATCGCCGGCGCGCCCGGCACCGACAGGTCCGCGCCGTCCCACAGCGCCCGCAGCGCA
Source organism: Lysobacterales bacterium (assembly GCA_019510125.1). Lineage (GTDB taxonomy): Bacteria > Pseudomonadota > Gammaproteobacteria > Xanthomonadales > Xanthomonadaceae > Lysobacter_I. The sequence goes on along the minus strand of JAEKKX010000004.1, from coordinate 378,268 downwards.
TCCGCCTGGCGCTGCGCATGCGCCTCGAAATCGTGCGCCTGGGCGTCGTGCAGGGCGTCGACGATGCGCGCATCCACCGTCCCGGCATCGTCGCCCGCGGCGTGGACGACGGTCTTCTCCAGCACCACCGCCGTGCCCGGCGCGCAGTTCGCCTCGAACGTCTGGAAGGCGCACCGCGGATCGGCGCCGGCTTCCACGAAGCGCAGCCCTTCTCCCGGGCGGTGGCACTGCGCGCAGCGCACCTGCAGCGCGCCGCCGCGCCCCGACTGCGCCCACCACGCGGCGTTCGCGCCGGCCTCGCCGCCGAGTTCCTGCAGCCCTTCCCCGCTGCCGGCGCCGATCCGTGGATCGTCGCCCTGCGCGGCCGCGCGCCCGCCGGGGACCAGACGCGACACCAGCCGCAGCGGGCCGCGCCAGGTCTCGGCGACGATGACGTAGCGGATCGCCAGCAGATCCGGGCCATCCAGCGGCAGCACGCGTTCGGCCAGGATCGACAGCACCTCGCCCTCCGGCGTCCGCAGGCGCAGCCGCCGCGACAGCCGGCCCGTGCGCAGGTCGAGGCTGCGTCGCGCTTCGAGCACCGTGCAGGCCGAGGGATCGAGCCGGCGATCGCCGAGCCAGACCTCGATGCGGGTGCCGTCGCAGACCGGCACCCGGGTGTCGGTGCGGGCCGCGAAGCCGGACAGGCGCTCGTGGTAGTGGATCGGCGACTGCGCATAGGCCGCGGCCAGGAAGGTACCGCCGACCGCGTCCACGGCTTCCTCGGCCACCGCGCGCACGCCGAGGGACCCGTTGGCGAGCGCGAACAGGGTCTCGTCGAGCGCGGCGCGCGCCGGATCGAGCCCCTCGACCTCCAGCCGCCAGGGATCGACGACCGCCGTCGCCCCGTGTCCGCTCTTCTCCGCGCCCGAATCGCGCATGCCCGTCCCGATCGTCGCGTCCGCCGATCGCGGACGGCCGCACCTTGGCGGGTCATTGTTATCGATGTCAAGTTATCGATGTCAGCCGACCGCCGGACGGACGGGAAGTCGCCGACCCGGAACGGGAATCGACAGCAAACCATTGTTTTCAATGCTTTTAACATGCATGCAGCGCTGATATCGCGAGCGCTCCGCTCGCTGCATCGCAGCATCGGCCCGCGCGGACCACGACTCAGGTGTCGCGCACCACCAGGTGGGTCGGCAGCACCTCGGACCCGGCGGGACCGCCATCGATCAGGGCCATCACCTTGCGCGCGAGCAGGATCCCCGCTTCGACGAAGTTCTGGTGGACCGTCGTCAGCGGCGGCACGTAGGTCGCCCCCAGCGGGCTGTCGTCGTAGCCGATCACCGACACGTCCTCGGGCACCCGGCGGCCGCACGACAGCAGGCCGCGGATGGCGCCGATCGCCAGCAGGTCGCTGGCCGCGAACAGCGCATCGGTGCGCGGGCGTTCGCGCAGGATCGCTTCGGCCGCGGTCGCGCCGGCGGTGACGGTGAACGCCGGCACGGTGACCATTTCCGGTTCGATGCCGTAGCGCCGGAAGGTGTCGCGGAAGCCCTCGAAACGCTCGGCGAACTCGGCGTGCGCGTCGTCGCCGAGGAACACGGGATGACGCCGTCCCAGCGAACGGAAGCGTTCCGCCGCCAGCGCACCGCCACGCACGTTGTCGCTGCCGACCACGATCTGCGACGCGTGACGGCTCACCGCGCCCCAGACCACCAGCGGCCGTCCCCACGCGCGCACCGTGTGCATCGCGCCCTCGCGGGCGCCCTGGCCGAGCAGGATCACCCCGTCGGCCGCGAGCACCGCCGGCGGCACGGTCGCCTGCAATGCGGTCAGCAGCACGCTGTAACCGAGCGGCGTGAGTTCCTGGATGATGCCGCCGAGCAGATCGAGCGGATACGGCCCGGACATCTGCCGGTCCGGACTCGGCGTCATCTCGACCACCACCGCGACGGTCATGCTGCGGCGCAACCGCAGATTGCGGGCGCTGACGTTGAAGGCGTAGCCGTGGCGCTGCGCGATGTCGCGGATGCGCGCCCGGGTCTCGGCGTTCACCAGCGGGCTGTCGCGCAGCGCGCGCGAGACGGTGATCGCCGACACGCCGGCGATCCGCGCCAGGTCGGCCATGGTGGGCGAACCGCCCGCGATCGCGGGGGCCTTCGCGGGCGGACGGCGCGTCATCGCCCCGTCCCGGGGGCGGCGTGACGGTAGGCGGCGGAAAGCGATCGGGTCATGCGATGCCTCGGGACGGCCGGAGCGCCATGCCGATGCACGTTAACCGAAGCGCCCCGCGCATGCGAGGGCGCGTGCGTCGCGTGCCCTGCTACCATTCGGAATTGTTCTTCCGAAGCCGCCTCCCCCGATGTCCGACACGCTCCGCCCCGCCTTCCACGGGTTCGAACAGATCCCGCTGCGCGAATACGCCGAACGCGCCTATCTCGACTACTCGATGTACGTGGTCCTGGACCGCGCCCTGCCGTTCCTCGGCGACGGGCTGAAGCCGGTGCAGCGGCGGATCGTGTATTCAATGAGCGAGCTGGGCCTCAACGCCGCCGCGAAGCCCAAGAAGTCGGCGCGCACCGTCGGCGACGTGATCGGCAAGTACCACCCGCACGGCGACAGCGCCTGCTACGAAGCGCTGGTGCTGATGGCGCAGCCGTTCTCGTACCGCTATCCGCTGATCGACGGCCAGGGCAACTTCGGGTCCAGCGACGATCCGAAGTCGTTCGCGGCGATGCGCTACACCGAGTCGAAACTGACCCCGATCGCCGAAGTGCTGCTGGGCGAGCTCGGCCAGGGCACGGTCGACTGGGACCCGAACTTCGACGGCACCCTGGAGGAACCGACCTGGCTGCCGGCGCGCCTGCCGCACCTGCTGCTCAACGGCACCACCGGGATCGCAGTCGGCATGGCGACCGACGTTCCGCCGCACAACCTCAACGAGATCGTCAGCGCCTGCGTGCGCCTGCTCGACGACCCGGACGCGACCGTCCGCGACCTCTGCGAGCACGTGCAGGGCCCCGACTATCCGACCACTGCCGAGATCATCACCCCGCGCGCCGACCTGCTGTCGCTGTACGAGACCGGCAACGGCAGCGTGCGCGCCCGCGCCACCTACGTGAAGGAGGCGGCGAACATCGTCGTCACCGCGCTGCCCTACCAGGTCAGCCCGAGCAAGGTGATCGAGCAGATCGCGCAGCAGATGCGCGCCAAGAAACTGCCGTGGCTGGAGGACCTGCGCGACGAGTCCGACCACGCCAACCCGACCCGGATCGTGTTGATCCCGCGCAGCAACCGGGTCGACGTCGACCAGTTGATGGGCCATCTGTTCGCGACCACCGACCTGGAGAAGAGCTACCGGGTCAACATGAACGTGATCGGCCTCGACGGCCGCCCGCAGGTCAAGCACCTCAAGGCGCTGCTCTCGGAATGGCTGGCGTTCCGTTCGGACACGGTGACCCGGCGGCTCAAGCACCGGCTGGAGAAGGTCGAGCGCCGCCTGCACCTGCTGGCCGGCCTGCTGGTGGCCTTCCTCAACCTCGACGAGGTGATCCGGATCATCCGCACCGAGGACGAACCGAAGCCGGCGCTGATCGCACGGTTCGGGCTGAGCGAAGAGCAGGCGGAATACATCCTCGAGACGAAGCTCAAGCAGCTCGCGCGGCTGGAGGAGATGAAGATCCGCGGCGAGCAGGCCGAACTGGAGAAGGAGCGCGAGAAGATCGCCGGCATCCTCGACAGCAAGGCCAAGCTGAAGAAGCTGATCAAGGAGGAACTGCTCGCCGACGCGAAGAAGTTCGGCGATGCGCGGATGTCGCCGCTGGTCGCGCGCGACGCCGCGCAGGCGATCGACGAGACCGAACTGGTCGCGAGCGAGCCGATGACCGTCGTGCTCAGCGAGAAGGGCTGGATCCGCGCGGCGAAGGGCCACGACATCGACGCCGCGTCGCTGAGCTACCGCGACGGCGACGGCCTGCTGTGCGCGGTGCGCGGCCGCAGCACCCAGCAGGTGGCGTTCCTCGACGCGACAGGGCGCAGCTACTCGGCCGCGACCCACACCCTCCCCTCCGCGCGCGGCAACGGCGAGCCGCTGACCGGGCGCTTCGCGCCGCCGGCCGGCGCCGGCTTCCAGGCGATGGCGACCGGCGGCAACGACGACCGCTTCGTGCTGGCGTCGTCGCACGGCTACGGCTTCGTGACCCGGTTCGAGAACCTCACCGGGCGCAACAAGGCCGGCAAGGCGATGCTGTCGCTGACCCCCGGCTCGACGGTGCTGCAGCCGGCGCCGGCGACCCAAGTCGACAGCGACCGGATCGTCGCGGTCACCAGCGCCGGTCATCTGCTCGCCTTCCCGCTGGCCGAGCTGCCGGAGCTCGACAAGGGCAAGGGCAACAAGATCATCGAGATACCGAAAGCCAAGCGCGGGACCGAGAAGGTCGTCGCGATCGCCGTGGTCCCGGTCGGCGGCACGCTGGCGGTGGCGTCCGGCTCGCGCACGCCGATGAAGCTGTCGTACCGCGACCTCGAGCCCTACCTCGGCGTCCGCGGCAGCCGCGGCGGCCTGCTGCCGCGCGGCTGGCAGAAGGTCGACGGCCTGTCGGTCGAGTGACGGAGCGCGGCGCATGGACCGGGACTTCTGGCTGCGACGCTGGCAGGACAACGAGATCGGCTTCCACCAGGACCAGCCGACGCCGCTGCTGTGCAAGCACTGGGCATCGGCCGGCATCGCCGACGGCGCCACCGTGTTCGTGCCGCTGGCGGGCAAGTCGGTCGACATGGTCTGGCTCGCCGCGCAGGGGCATCGCGTGCTGGGCGTCGAGCTGTCGCCGCTGGCGGTCGAGCAGTTCTTCGCCGAGCACGCGCTGATGCCCGAGATCACCGAATCGCGCTACGGCCTGCACCATCGCGCCGGCGGCATCGAACTGATCCTCGGCGACGCCTTCGGGCTGGACGCCGAAGCGCTCGCCGGCTGCGGCGCGGTGTACGACCGCGCGGCGCTGATCGCGCTCCCGCCCGACCTGCGCGCGCGCTACGTTGACGCGCTCTATCCGTGCCTGCCCGCGCACTGCCGCGGCCTGCTGATCACGCTGGACTATCCGCCGCACGAAAAGGAAGGCCCGCCGTTCCCGGTGCCCGAGGCGGAAGTCCGCGAACGCTTCTCGCCGCGATGGGACGTGCGCCTGCTCGAGCGCCGCGACATCCTCGCCACCCAGCAGAGCTTCATCGACGAGGGCGTGACCGCGCTGGAGACCTGCGTGTACGGGCTCGCGCGTCGTTCCGCCTGATCGGCCCACCCAGACCTGCTCCCCCGACCCGGACGGCGCTCACGACATGATCACCAAGTGGCTCAAACGCCTGATCTTCCTCGCGCTGTTCCTGGTCGTGGCGGCGACCGCGACCGGCTGGTGGCTGCTGCGCGGCAGTCTCGCGACGCTCGACGGGGACGTCGCGCTGACCGGACTCTCGGCTCCGGTCCAGGTGGCGCGCGACGCCAACGGCACGGTCACCATCGACGCCGCGAACCAGGCCGACGCCATGCGCGCGCTCGGCTACGTCCACGCCCAGGAACGCTATTTCGAGATGGACCTGATGCGCCGGGTCTCCGCCGGCGAGCTGTCCGAGCTGTTCGGCCCGATCGCGATCGAGAAGGACAAGGCCCAGCGCGTGCATCGCATCCGCGCACGGGTCGCCGCCGATCTCGCGCGCATGACCGCGGAACAGCGCGTCGCGCTCGACGCCTATACCGACGGCGCCAACGCCGGTCTGGCGGCGCTGCGCACCCGGCCGTGGCCCTATCTGCTGCTGGGCCAGCAGCCGAAGCGCTGGGCGCCGGAAGACGCGGCGCTGGTCGGGTTCGCGATGTATTTCGATCTGCAGGACGCCAGCGACCACAACGAACTGGCGCTGTGGCGGATCAAGCCGCACCTGCCGCCCGCGCTGTACGCCCTGCTCACGCGCGACGGCACGCGCTGGGACGCGCCGCTGGTCGGCGCGCCCCGCGGCGACGCGACGCTGCCGACCGCCGACGAGGTCGATCTGCGCACCCTGCCGGGGCCGCCGGCCGAGCGGCACGCCATCGGCGCGGACGACATCGTCCCCGGCAGCAACAACTTCGCGGTCGACGGCACCCTCACCGCGGACGGTCGCGCGATCGTCGCCGACGACATGCACCTCGGCCTGCGCGCGCCCAACATCTGGTTCCGCGCGCGGCTGCGCTACGCCGACGCGCGCGCGCCCGGCGGCAAGGTCGATGTCACCGGCTTCACCCTGCCCGGCCTGCCCGCGGTGGTCGTCGGCAGCAACACGCATGTCGCCTGGGCGTTCACCAACGGCTACATCGACAGCGCGGACTGGCGCATCCACACCGCCTGCGGCGGCCCCGGCGTCGATGCGTCCACCTGCGTGAAACCGGCCTCGCATGCGGAGCTCATCCGCGTCGCCGGCGCCGCGCCGGTGGAATTCGAGGTCCAGGAGACCGATTGGGGCCCGGTGCTGCATCGCGAGGGCGACCGCCTGTTCGCGCTGCGCTGGAACGCCCACCTGCCCGGCGCGCTCGGCTTCGGGCTCACCGACATGCCGCTGGCCGGCGACGTCGACCAGGCGCTCGCCATCGCCGACCGCAGCGCGGTCCCGGCGCAGAACTTCGTCGTCGGCGACCGCAGCGGCCGCCTCGCCTGGCGCCTGATCGGCCCGCTGGCGCAGCGCGCGCCGGGCTGCACGCCGGCGCTGCCGGCCACCGACGCCGAACAGGCCGGCGTCTGCCCGCCGTGGTCGATCGCGACCGATCGCGCGCCGCGGCTGGTCGATCCGCCGATGCACCGGCTGTGGAGCGCGAACAACCGCACCCAGGACGGCGAGGCCCTCGCCCGGGTCGGCGACGGCGGCTACGCCTTCGCCGCGCGCGCCAAGCAGATCCGCGACGGGCTGTTCGCGAAGACGCGCTTCACCGAGCGCGACCTGATGGCGATCCAGCTCGACGACCGCGCGCTGCTGCTGACCGGCTGGCATCGCCTGCTGCTGGACAGCGCGGCCTCGGCGAAGACGCCGGCGCTGCAGGCGCTGGCCGGGGCCTCGAAGCGCTGGGAAGGCCGGGCGAGCGTCGAATCGACGAGCTACCGCATCGTCCGCGCCTGGCGTCTGGCGGTCCACGAACGCGTCGCCGAGGGCCTGGTCGCGCCGGCGCACGCGGCGCTGGGCGATGCGTTCGAGATGCCGTCGTTCCAGCAGCTCGAAGGCGTGGTCTGGCCGCTGGTCACGCAGCGTCCCGCGCACCTGCTCTCGCGCAAGTACGCGAGCTGGGACGCGCTGCTGGAGGACGCCGCGCAACAGGTGCGCGATGACCTGCAGGCGCAGGGCCCGCTGGCCGAACGCACGTGGGGCGAGCGCAACACCGCGGCGATCTGCCACCCGCTTGCGAAGGCGATCCCAGTGCTCGGCCAGCGCTTCCTGTGCATGCCGGCCGACCGCATCCCCGGCGACGGCGGCATGCCGCGCGTGGTCGGTCCGGATTTCGGCGCTTCCGAACGCATGGTCGTCTCGCCCGGCCACGAGGCCGAGGGCCTGACCCACATGCCCGGCGGCCAGAGCGGCCATCCGCTGTCGCCGTTCTGGGGCGCGGGCCACGACGATTGGGTGCACGGCAGGCCGACGCCGTTCCTGCCGGGCGCGACCGAGCATACGCTGACGCTGTCCGCCACGAGATGAGGCCTTTCCCAAGAGCGGCGCCGGCCTGATCCGCCCCATCGGCCCTGGCCTGGCCCTGGCTTGGCCCTGACCCGCGACCGTCGCGACGACCGTGTCGACGTCGAGATCGACGCCGACAACCGCATCGTCCGCATCACCTGCGGCTGAGCGAAGTCCCGCGCGGGCGGATCAGGCCAGCGCCGCCTGGTGCACCCCCGCCACCGCCCGCCCCGACGGGTCGGCGGCATTGGCGAACGCCGCGTCCCAGGCGATCGCCGCCGGCGACGAGCACGCGATCGACTTGCCGCCCGGCACCGTCTCCGCGCAGGCGTCGCCCGGGAACTGCTCCTCGAACAGGCGGCGGTAGAAATACGCTTCCTTGGTCTGCGGCGGGTTGATCGGGAAGCGCTGCGCGGCGGCGGCGAAATCGGCGTCACTGACTTGCGCCTCGGCATGCGCCTTGAGGCCGTCGATCCAGCCGTAGCCGACGCCGTCGCTGAACTGTTCCTTCTGCCGCCAGAGGATTTCCTTCGGCAGATAGCCCTCGAACGCCTCGCGCAGCACCGCCTTCTCGATCGCGCGGCCGCCGTCGGGCCCGGGGCGCACCATCTTCGCCGCCGCGTCCATGCGCATCGCCACGTCGAGGAATTCGGTGTCGAGGAACGGGACGCGCGCCTCGACGCCCCAGGCCATCATCGACTTGTTGGCGCGCAGGCAGTCGTAGTTGTAGAGCGCGTCGAGCTTGCGGATGGTCTCGGCGTGGAATTCGCGCGCGTCCGGCGCCTTGTGGAAGTAGAGATAGCCGCCGAACACCTCGTCGCTGCCCTCGCCCGACAGCACCATCTTGACGCCCATCGCCTTGATCCGACGCGCCAGCAGGAACATCGGCGTGGACGCGCGGATCGTGGTCACGTCGTAGGTCTCGATGTGGCGGATCACCTCCGGCAGCGCGTCCAGGCCTTCCTCGAAGGTGTAGGTAAAGCCGTGGTGCACGGTGCCCAGCGCCTTCGCCGCGACTTCGGCGGCGGCGAGGTCGGGCGAGCCCTTCAGGCCGATCGCGAACGAGTGCAGCCGCGGCCACCACGCCTCGGTCTGATCGCCGTCCTCGACGCGCTTGCGGGCGAAGCGCGCGGCGCAGGCCGCGACCAGCGACGAATCCAGGCCGCCCGACAGCAGCACGCCGTAGGGCACGTCGCTCATCAACTGGCGATGCACGGCAGCCTCGAACGCTTCGCGCAGTTCGCGCGCGGACACCTGCACCCCGTCGGTGGCGGCGTGGTCGCGCCAGGCGCGCTCGTGGTAGCGGCGCAGCGTGCCGGTGGCGCTGTCGTACCAGTGGCCCGGCGGGAACTGAGCGACGTCGTCGCACACGCGCACCAGCGCCTTCATTTCCGACGCCACCCAGACCCGGCCGTCGGCGTCGTGGCCCCAGTACAGCGGGCAGACGCCGATGGGGTCGCGGGCGACGACGAAGCGCCCGGCCGCGCCGTCCCACAGCACGAAGGCGAAGATGCCGTTGAGGCGGTCGATCCACGCGCCGACATCGCCGCCGCGCTCCTTCGACTCGGCGTACAGCGCGTTGATCACCTCGCAGTCGGAGCCGCTCTGGAAGGCGTACGGCTGCTTCAGTGCGCCTTCGAGCAGGCGGTGGTTGTAGATCTCGCCGTTGACCGCCAGCACCAGCGCGCCGTCCTCCGACAGCAGCGGCTGCGCGCCGCCGGCGGGATCGACGATCGCGAGGCGCTCGTGCACCAGCAGCGCGCGGGGTTCGACGTGCACGCCGGACCAGTCGGGACCGCGATGGCGCTGTCGCGCCGACAGCGAGAGCGCGAGGGGACGCAGCGGGCCGAGATCGGCGCCGGCGCGCAGGTCGAAGACACCGAGAATCGAACACATGGGCAGGGCTCCTGGGGGTTTTCGGTACCCCGGAAGCGCGAAACCCGCGCTTCCGGCGCGGGTTTCTGGGACTGGGCGGTGTTGCTGGAACTTATGCCTGGTCGCCGGTTCGCCTCGCGCGCACGGTGAATCCGCAATTATTCGAATTGCGGTTGTTGGCGCGATTGCGGTTGGCGGGGCAGCGGCTCATGGAGCCACCCTAACCGGGCCCCGGGGGCGGTGGCAAGTCCGTCCGTCGGCGCGGGGAGCCGCGTCGACCATCCCCATCCCGACGTTCCCCCGCAGGCGGGGGAAGGCGCACGACGCGGTCAGGCGCCGACCAGCAGCCTGCCGATGAGCGCCTGGTACAGGTCCGGCAGGCGTTCCAGATCGGCCACCGACACGTGCTCGTCGACCTTGTGGATGCTCGCGTTGACCGGGCCGAGTTCGACGCACTGCGCGCCCAGCGGCGCGATGAAGCGTGCGTCTGACGTGCCGCCGGCGGTGTTCTCCTCCGGCGGCGCGCCGGCGAACGCGGTCAGCACCGCGCGCGCGGCGCTGCGCAGCGGGCCTTCCGGCGTGTAGAACGGCTCGCCGCCGCGATGCCAGCGGATCGCGTAGTCGAGCCCGTGCGCACGCAGCACCGCTTCGCATTCGGCTTCGAGCCGCGCCGCGGTCCACGTCGGGTTGTAGCGCAGGTTGAACAGCACCTCCAGCGCGCCCGGGATGACGTTGTTCGCACCGGTGCCGGCGTGGACGTTGCTGATCTGGAAGCTGGTCGGCGGGAAATTCTCGTAGCCGTCGTCCCAGCGGCGCGCGGCGAGTTCGGCCAGCGCCGGCAGCGCCTGGTGGATCGGATTGCGCGCCTTCTCCGGATACGCGACGTGACCCTGGATGCCCTGCACCGTCAGCGTCGCCGACAGCGTGCCGCGCCGGCCGACGCGCAGCAGGTCGCCGAGCACCGCCTTCGACGACGGCTCGCCGGTGATGCACCAGTCGATGCGCTGACCGCGTTTGCGGAACAAGGCCGCGACCTTCGGCACGCCGTCGATGGCGTCGCCTTCCTCGTCGGAGGTCAGCAGCAGGCCGACGGTGCCGGGATGGTCGGGATGCGCGGCGACGAAGCGCTCCAACGCGACCACGAACGCGGCGACGCTGCCCTTCATGTCGGCCGCACCGCGCCCGTAGAGCATGCCGTCGCGGATCGTCGGCGCGAACGGATCGCTGGTCCAGGCTTCGACCGGTCCCGGCGGCACCACGTCGGTGTGGCCCAGCAGGATGAGCACGGGCCCAGGCGTTTCGTCCGAAGGTCCGCCGTGCGTCGCCCAGAGGTTGTCGGTCTGCCCGAAGCGCAGGTGCTCGCAGCGGAAGCCTGCGCGTTCGAGGCGCTCGGCGATCAGCGCCTGGCAACCGGCGTCTTCCGGCGTGACCGAACGGCGCGCGATCAGGTCGCGGGTGAGGTCGAGCACGTCGGACATCAGCCGACTCCGAAACGCTTCTTGAAACCGTTGTCGCTGAAGCCCTGGCTGACGACGCCGTCGTCGGTGACGACGACCGGACGCCGGATCAACTGCGGGTATTCCTTCAGCAGCAGCTTCCACTCGGCGTCGGAGCCCGGCGACTTGCGCAGGTCGGGCAACTGCCGCCACGTGGTCGACGACTTGTTGATCATCGCCTCCCATCCGCCGAGCGCGTCCTTCCACGCCACCAGCGTCTCCGGCGACTGCCTGTTGTCGCGGTAGTCGACGAAATCATGCTCGATCCCGAACCGCTTCAGCCAGTTGCGGGCCTTCTTGCAGGTGTCGCAGTTGTTCAAACCGTAGAGCGTGGTCATGGCATCTTCGTGGTAAAGCGGGCTTCAGCCCGCTGATGGTCTGCCGACACCGGAAAGCGGCCTGAAGGCCGCTCTACCGGGAGATCGTTCGATCCGCGCATCAATCCGCCAACCCGCGCAGCAGGTCGTTGATCGAGGTCTTGCCGCGGGTCTTCTCGTCGACCTGCTTGACGATCACCGCGCAGTACAGCGAGTGCGAACCGTCGGCGGCGGGGAGTTGCCCGGACACCACGACGCTGCCCGGCGGCACGTAGCCGTAGCTGATTTCCTTCGTCGCGCGGTTGTAGATGCGGGTGCTCTGGCCGAGGAACACGCCCATGCCGATCACGCTGTGGTGGCCGACGACCACGCCTTCGACGACTTCCGAACGCGCGCCGATGAAGCAGTGGTCCTCGATGATCGTCGGCCCGGCCTGCAGCGGTTCGAGCACGCCGCCGATGCCGGCGCCGCCGGACAGGTGGCAGTGCCTGCCGATCTGCGCGCAACTGCCGACCGTGGCCCAGGTGTCGACCATCGTGCCCTCGCCCACGTAGGCGCCGATGTTCACGAAGCTCGGCATCAGGACCACGTCCTTCGCGATGTGGGCGCCGCGGCGCGCGATCGCGCCCGGGACCACGCGCACGCCGAGCGCGCGGAAGTCGGCCTCGCCGTAGCCGGCGAAACGGGCCGGCACCTTGTCCCAGAACGGCGCCGGCTGCGCCTCGACCACAGCCATGTCCTGGGTGCGGAAGAACAGCAGCACGGCTTTCTTCAGCCACTGGTTGACGGTCCAGCCGCCGTCGACGTCGGGCGAGGCGACCCGGAATTCGCCGGATTCGAGACCGGCGATGGCGCGGTCGACGGCGGGACGGACGCGGTCGCCGATCTCCTCGGCGGTGAGGTCGGCGCGACGCTCCCAGGCGTCGTCGATCAGGGCTTGCAGTGCGGGGGCGTCGATATTCATGCGGTGCGTGGGGTCGGGGTCTTGGGCGTGCGGATCGAGGGGGACATCATGCAGGAACGGCGGCGTCGAGGGTCGCGCGCAGCGCATCGCGCAGCGCATCGGCCTGCGCCGCGTCGAGCGCGCGGTCGTCGGCGCCGGCGATCAGGAACATGTCCTCGGCGCGTTCGCCGAAGGTCGCGATGCGCGCGTCGTGCACGCGGACGTGCTCGGTGCGCAGGACGTGCGCAACGTCGGCGAGCAGGCCGGGACGGTCGGTGCAGACCAGGCTCAGGCGCGTGCAGCGCCCGCCATCGATCGGCTCCAGCTCGATCCGCGGCGCGATCCGGAAGTGCTTGAGGTGCCGCGGCTGGGTCCGTCTCGACGGCAGCAGCCGGGCGAGATCGCCGGCCAGGGCGCGCTGCAGCGCGGCCTCGATGTCGTTCGACGCGAGCGCGTTGGCCGGATCGGTCGGCAGCACGTGGAAGGTGTCGAAGATGCGGCGATTCGGCCCGTCCAGCGCGCGCGCCTGCTGGATCGCGAGCCCGAGGCGGTCGAGGGTGATGACGATCGCCGCGAACAGGCCGTCGCGGTCGGGCGCGTGGACGAAGATCTCGCGATCGCCGGCTTCCGGCCGCAGCCGCCGGGCCCGCACCACCGTCGCGCCGTCCTCGCCCGCGAGCAGCGCCCCGGCCTGCCAGGCGATCTGGTCGGGCCGGCTGCGCAGGAAATTCTCGCGCGGCATGCGCGCGAACACCGCATCGATCTCGGCGTCGGCGAAGCCGGCGTCCTGCAGCAGCTCGCGCGCGGCGCCGCGGTTCTCGACGATGCGCTCCTCGGCGGCGACCGGATGCTCGAGGCCGCGGCGCAGCGCCAGGCGGGTCGCGGTGTGCAGGTCGGCCAGCAGCCGGTCCTTCCACGCGTTCCACAGCTTGGGCGAGGTGCCGGCGATGTCGGCGCAGGTGAGCAGGTAGAGATGGTCGAGGCGCTGCCGGTCGGCCACTTCCGCGGCGAAGCGGTGGATCACGCCCGGGTCGGTGACGTCCTGCTTCTGCGCGGTCACCGACATCAGCAGGTGGCGACGGACCAGCCATTCGACCAGCGACGCGTCGGCCTCGGACAGGCCGTGGGCGATGCAGAATTCGCGGGCGTCGACCGCGCCCAGTTCGGAATGGTCGCCGCCGCGGCCCTTGCCGATGTCGTGGAACAGGCCGGCGAGCAGCAGCAGTTCGGGCTTGCGCAGCGACGGCCACACCAGGTGCGCGCTGGAGAACCGCGGATCGACCGTACCGGAGGCGAAGTTCGCCAGATTGCGCAGCACCGCGAGGGTGTGCTGGTCGACGGTGTAGACGTGGAACAGGTCGAACTGCATGCGCCCGGACACCTGCGCGAACGCCGGGATCCAGCGTCCGAGCACGCCGAGCCGGGCCATCCGCTCCAGCGTCTTCACCGGCTGCGGGCCGCGCAGCAGGCTGAGGAACTGCTGGCGCAGCAGGTGGTCGGCCTCGTCGTAGCCGGGGATCGCCGGCAGCGTCTCCGCCAGCGCCCAGGCGGTCATCGAATGCAGGCCGCGGCAGTCGGGCCGCGCGGCCCAGGCGGCGAACAGCTCGAAGACCTCGGCGGGACCGCGCAGCCAGGCGCGATCGCGCACCGCCAGGTAGCCGCGTCGCAGCTCGAAGCGGTCGTCGATCGCGACCGGTTCGCCCGCGCCCTCGAGCTGTTCCTCGAAGCGCTGCAGCAGGCGGTCGCCGATGCGCAGCACGCGCCCGGCGCTGCGGTAGAAGCCCTGCATCATCCGCTCGACCGCGAGCGCATCGGCGTCGTCGGTGTGGCCCAGCCGCGCCGCCAGGCGCTTCTGGTAGTCGAAGCGCAGGCGCTCTTCGCGCCGGCCGGCCACCAGGTGCAGGCCGAACCGCAGCCGCGACAGGATCTTGCGCACGTGCTCGAGCGTGTCGAACTCGACCGCGCCGAGCTGCCCGAACGCGAGCATCGATTCGAGGTTGCCGCTGCCCAGCACGCGCTGCGCCATCCAGCGCAGGGTCTGGATGTCGCGCAGCCCGCCGGGCCCGTCCTTGAGGTTGGGTTCGAGGTTGTCGGCGGTGTCGCCGAAGCGCGCGTGACGCTGCCGCTGCTCCTCGACCTTGGCGCGGAAGAACTCGGCCGCCGGCCAGACCCGCTCCGGCGCGATCGCCGCGCGCAGCGCATCGCAGTCCGCGGGCGTGGCGACCAGCGCCCGGCCTTCCATCAGCGCGGTGAGCACGGTCTGGTCGGCCGCGGCTTCGGTGCACTGCGCCGCCGAGCGCACCGCCTGGCTGGCCTGCAGGCCGGCGTCCCAGAGCAGCGCGAGGAACCGCGCCAGCGCCTCGCGCTGCGCGGCCTGCACCGGCTCGTCGGCCAGCACCAGCAGGTCGATGTCCGACTGCGGGAACAGTTCGCCGCGGCCGTAGCCGCCGACCGCGAACAGCGCCGCGCCGGTATCGCCCGGCAGGCAGCGGCTCCAGGCCGCGCGGATCAGCGCATCGGCGGTCGCCGCGCGCGCCGACACCAGCGCATCGACCGGATCGTCGCGGTCGAAGCGCGCCGCGAGCGCGGCGTCGGCGTCGGCCAGGCGCGCCCGCGCGGCCGCCGCCCAGGCGGCGTCGCCGTCGGGCGTGGCAGGAAAGGCAGGGCCGTCCGCGGTCGTGGGCGCAGCGGCGTCCATCGCTCAGAGGTCGTTGTCGTCGCCGGGCAGGCGGGTGAGGATCTCGGCCCCGGTCTCGGTGACCGCGATGGTGTGTTCCCACTGCGCCGAGAGCTTGCGGTCCTTGGTGACCACGGTCCAGCCGTCCGGCAGCAGCCGGGTGTGGCGCGTGCCCTCGTTGATCATCGGCTCGATGGTGAAGGTCATGCCGGGCCTGAGCACCACGCTGTCGCCGTGCGGCGTGTAGTAGTGCAGCACCTGCGGGTCCTCGTGGTAGACCCGGCCGATGCCGTGGCCGCAGTACTCGCGCACCACCGAGAAACGCTCGGCCTCGGCGTAGGTCTGGATCGCGCGGCCGATGTCGCCCAGGGTCGCGCCCGGCTTCACCGCGCGGATGCCGCGGAACATCGCCTCGCGGGTGACGTCGACCAGCCGCTTCGCCATCACCGACGGCGTGCCGACGCAGTACATGCGGCTGGTGTCGCCGTGCCAGCCGTCCTTGATGACGGTGACGTCGATGTTGATGATGTCGCCGTCCTTGAGGATCTTGGTCGGCCCCGGGATGCCGTGGCAGATCACGTTGTTGACCGACGTGCAGACCGTGGCCGGGAAGCCCTTGTAGCCGACGTTGGCGGGGATCGCCTGCTGCACGTTCACGATGTGGTCGTGGCAGATGCGGTCCAGTTCGGCGGTGCTCACCCCGGCCTTCACGTGGGGGGCGACCACCTGCAGCACCTCCGCGGCCAGGCGGCCGGCGATGCGCATGCGTTCGATGTCTTCGGGCGTCTTGAGAGTCATTGCCATCCGCGGATTATGGCCGATCCGGCCGCGGGACGCCTCCCCCGGGCGGCCCCGGAGTTGCCCGGACCGGCCTTCCGGGCTAGAATCCCGCGGCTTCGCCGGGCCCTTGCCTGCTGGCCCCGCCTTCCGGCCCGGACCCGCGAAACCGCCCACGACGGGCGTCACCGTCGAATCCACACCCGCCGCACAGTCCCGTTCCGGGGTGTTCTTCGCAGTCCAGGCCAAGGCCGGGGCGGATCAAGCGAGGGATCTGGAAACGGCGCGACGGGGAGGCCCAACCCCGGAACCCCGCGACCGCCCCTGGCGGCGCACCGCCCTTCCCTTTCCTGCCGGGCGGCGGGTTCCCCGATCGGAGTTTTCGCAATGCCCCAGATCACCATGCGCCAGATGCTCGAAGCCGGCGTCCACTTCGGCCACCAGACCCGCTACTGGAACCCGAAGATGGGTCCGTACATCTTCGGCGCCCGCGGCAAGATCCACATCATCAACCTCGAGAAGACCGTTCCGCTGTTCAACGACGCGATGAACTTCCTCTCGGGCGTCGCCCAGAAGCGCGGCGTCATCCTCTTCGTCGGCACCAAGCGCAGCGCGCGCGACGCGGTGAAGGAAGAGGCCGAGCGCTGCGGCATGCCGTACATGACCCAGCGCTGGCTGGGCGGCACGCTGACCAACTTCCGCACCGTGAAGCAGTCGGTCGCCCGCCTGAAGGAACTGGAAGCCGGCGAGACCGACGGCACGTTCCAGAAGCTGGTCAAGCACGAAGTGCTGAACCTGCGCCGCGAGCGCGACAAGCTGGAAGCCTCGCTGGGCGGCATCAAGGAAATGAACCGCCTGCCCGACGCGCTGTTCGTGATCGACATCGGCCACGAGGACATCGCGATCAAGGAAGCCAAGAAGCTCGGCATCCCGGTCATCGCCGTCGTCGACACCAACTACGACCCGGCCCTGGTCGACTACGCCATCCCGGGCAATGACGACGCCATCCGCGCCGTGCAGTTGTACGCCCGCGCCGCTGCCGACGCCGTGCTGGAAGGCAAGGCCGCCGCGCCGTCGGCCGCCGCCGTCCGCGAGGAAGACTTCGCCGACGCCGGCGAAGGCAAGGGCGACAAGCGCGGCCGCGCCCCGGCCCGCAAGGGCGCCGGCGCCGGCAAGAAGGCCGACGACGCCCCGGCCGAAGCCGCCGCCGAGTAACCGGCCGGTTTCACGCCCGCGTCATGCGGTCGCGCGACGATGCGCGGCCGCCCCGCTTTTCCCTTCTCCCGCGGGAGAGGGTGGCGCAACGCGCCGGATGAGGGCCGTCGGACCGGACGCCCGCCATCGCCGCGCGACGCGCCCCACCCCCTCGGCCGATGGCCGGGGGGTTCGAGATCACATTCAACATCGAGGTTTTTGTCATGGCTGAAATCACCGCCACCCTGGTCAAGGAACTGCGCGAGCGCACCGGCGCCGGCATGATGGAGTGCAAGAAGGCGCTCACCGAGAACAACGGCGACATCGACGTCGCGGCCGAGTGGCTGCGCAAGCAGGGCCTGGCCAAGGCCGACAAGAAGGCCGGCCGCGTGGCCGCCGAAGGCCGCATCGCGTTCGCCCAGGACGGCGGCAAGGCCGTGCTGGTCGAGATCAACTCCGAGACCGACTTCGTCGCCAAGGACGAGAACTTCCTGGCCTTCGCCAACGCCGTCGCCCAGGCCGCCCTGACCTCGGGCGCCGCCGATGCCGAAGCCCTGAAGTCGGCGAAGACCGCTTCGGGCGAAACCGTCGAGGAAGCCCGCGCCGCCGCCGTCGCCAAGCTCGGCGAGAACATCCAGGTCCGTCGCCTGGCCCGCATCGATTCGTCGAACAACGTCGCCGCGTACGTCCACGGCGGCAAGATCGGCGTGCTGGTCGAACTGGCCGGCGGCGACATGGACCTCGCCCGCGGCATCGCGATGCACGTCGCCGCGATGAACCCGCCGCACAACAAGGCCTCCGACGTCCCGGCGGAATTCATCGCCAAGGAGAAGGAGATCGAGCTGGCGAAGATGTCCGAGAAGGACAAGGCCAAGCCGGCCGACATCCTCGAGAAGATCATCGGCGGCAAGATCGCCAAGATCATCAACGAGAACACCCTGTACGGCCAGGCCTACGTGCTGAACACCGACCAGACCGTCGAGCAGGCGGTCAAGGCCGCCGGCGCCGATGTCGTCGGCTTCCAGCGCATGGCGGTGGGCGAAGGCATCGAGAAGGTCGTCGAGGACTACGCCGCGGAAGTGGCGAAGGCCATGCAGGTCTGATCGATCGCCCCTTCGAGGCGTCACGAAGAACCCGCGGGAAACCGCGGGTTTTTTTTATGGTCGACACACCGTGGTATGCTCGCGCCGCCCAAGTCCATCGGCCGCGCATGGATTCCGAGACTGCCCGCTACGAAGCCCCGATCCGAACCATCCATCCTGCAGACCGGATGTGGCAACCGGAAGAATCCTGGTATTTCGCGACCGGCAGGAGTGCGCTGCGGCTGGTCGACATCGCAGCCCGGGCATCGTGGTTGCCGCGCATCTCAAGCATCCTCGACCTGCCCTGCGGGCACGGCCGCGTCGCCCGCTATCTTCGTTCGGGTTATCCGGATGCGAAGCTCCATTTCTGCGACATCGACGCCGATGGGGCGGACTTCTGCGCGAGCACATTCGACGGCACAGCCATCCATTCCAGGCCTGAACTGACGGAAGTCGCACTGCCTCAGGTCGACCTGATCTGGGTCGGCTCGCTCTTCACGCATGTCGACCTGGAGCGCACGCGGCGCTGGCTGCGCCATCTTTGCGAATCGCTGACGCCGGATGGAGTGCTCGTGGCGAGCTTCCATGGCGACTGGAGCATTCGCATGCACCAGGATTTCTACCCGATGATCGACCCCGTTTCCTGGGAGCGTATCCTCGACGGCTACCGCGCCTCCGGCTACGGCTACGCCCCGTACCCGCACGGCCGTTTCGGCGACTACGGGGTGTCGTTGTCGCGGCCTGAGACGATGATCGGCGTGGTACGCGAAATTCCCGGCGTGCGCATGGTCGGCTACATGGAACGCGGGTGGGCCGATAACCATGATGTGATCATGATCGCGAGGGATGATCGCGACACCCCATGGTCGCCGTCGTTCCGTACGCGCAGGTAATCCAAGGCGAGGTTACGGAACGCGCGTCCGACGTCCTGCGGACGCGGATCGATCGCGGCCCGCACGGCGCGGACATGTGCCCGCTTCATGTCGTTCGACCGGGCCAGCGCGAGCATTGCGACGGTGCGCAGCGGCCTGGACGGCGCATCCGCTCGCCGCGCCAGAACACCGTCACCCCGTCCACGCGCGCGATGCTGCGACGGCACATCTCCGTGAGGCAGCACCACCCAGCCCTCGTCCTCGAAGTTCAATTGCGGGCTCTCGCCGGAGCAGAGGCTGGCGAAGGTCTTCAGGCTCACGTCCAGCAACAGTTCCGGCGAAAGTCCGCGGGACCAGGCCGCCGTGGCATTCGGATCGGTGAACATCCGGCCGGTCGCGGCGCTCACCGGCAGGGTCGACGGGTCGTCGTGCGAGGCGATCGCGACCAGCGGTGTCCGTCGAGGCTGACGTCGACCAGGCGGACATTGAACAGGCCGCCGCCGAGCATGGCCGCTGCGCGGCGCAGCATCCGGATCTCGCCGCCGATGCCGGCCTCGAACGCGAGCGCCTCGTGGCCGTTGATGAACAGCGGTTCGCCCCGCGCTGGGGCGGCCCTGCCGCCCACGCCCGCCTCGGGCATGCGCCCGCGCGCCGGCGCGAACGCGGCGTCGACCGGATCGCCTCCGGCGGCGTCGGCGGGGAATGCATCGAAGGGGTCGATCGCCATGACGCGCCCGGCATAGGAGGGCGCCCGCTGCGACCGTGCACAGCGGACGGCGTCCGCGGCGGCGGCAAGCGCATTCGAGCACCGGCTCGCCCCGGCGCAGGTTAGAATTTCGCGGTTTGCCAGCCCCGGAGTTTCCCATGTCGACCCTCGCCTACCGCCGCGTCCTGCTCAAACTTTCCGGCGAGGCCCTGATGGGCGACGAGGACTACGGCATCGATCCCAAGGTCATCGGCCGCCTCGCCCGCGAAGTCATCGAGGCCCGCGACGCCGGCGCCGAGGTCGCCCTGGTCATCGGCGGCGGCAACATCTTCCGCGGCGCCGGCCTCGCCGCCGGCGGCATGGACCGGGTGACCGGCGACCAGATGGGCATGCTCGCCACCGTCATCAACGCGCTGGCGATGCAGGACGCGCTGGAGAAGCTCGGCGCCAAGTGCCGGGTGATGAGCGCGATCAAGATCAACGACGTCTGCGAGGACTACATCCGCCGCCGCGCGGTGCGCCACCTCGAGAAGGGCCGGATCACGATCTTCGCCGCCGGCACCGGCAACCCGTTCTTCACCACCGACTCGGGCGCGGCGCTGCGCGCGATCGAGATCGGCGCCGACCTGCTGCTGAAGGCGACCAAGGTCGATGGCGTCTACGACCGCGACCCGAAGAAGCACGCCGACGCCCGCCGCTACGACACCCTGACCTACGACGAAGTGATCGCCCGCGACCTGCAGGTAATGGACACCGCCGCGTTCGCGCTGTGCCGCGACAGCCGGCTGCCGCTGCGCATCTTCGACATGAGCCAGCCCGGCGTGCTGCTGAAGATCCTGCGCGGCGCCGACATCGGCACGCTGGTCACTGCCGCGCCCTGACCCTGACCCTGACCCTGCCGCGCGCCGCGAGGCGGGACGGCACGACAGGCGCGGCAGTCGCGGCGCGAAAGAAAACGGCGCCCCGAAGGGCGCCGTTTCGCGTTGCGCGGGGCGAAGCGGGACGCCGCTCGCCCTCAGTCCTGCTTCGCGGCCGCCGCCGGTTCGCGGCCGCCGAGGTGCTTGTGGAAGAAGGCCAGCAGACTGGTGTAGTAGTCGCGCGCGTTCTCGACCTTGTAGAAGCCGTGGCCCTCGGTCGGGTAGTAGTGGGCCTCCACCGGCACGCCGGCGGCGCGAAGCGCCTTCTCCATCATCTGCGTGTGCTGGATCGGCGCGCGCTCGTCCTCGCCGCCCGCGGCGAGCAGCACCGGGACCTTGATGCGATCGGCCAGGCGCGTCGGCGACACCTTGGTGACGGTGTCGCGCGGGCCGATCCACTCGTCGACGAAGTTCTTGCCCGAAGTCGATTCCTGGGTGTCGCCATCGGTGTGCAACGTCGGCAGGTCGTAGACGCCGACGTAGCCCACGGCGCACCGGTACAGCGTCGGTTCCTTGACGGCGCCCATCAGCGCCGCATAGGCGCCGTAGCTCGCGCCGTAGATGCAGATGCGGTCCGGGTCTGCGATCCCCTGCGCGATCGCCCAGCGGGTCGCATCGGTGAGGTCGTCCTGCATCGTGCCGCCCCACTGGCGACGGCCGGCTTCCTGGAAGTCGCGCCCGTAGCCGCCGGAGCCGCGGAAATTCACCTGCAGCACCGCGTAGCCGTAGGCCGCCAGCATCTGCACGTCGCGATCGAAGCCCCAGACGTCGCGGACGCCGAAAGGCCCGCCGTGGACGAACACGATCAGCGGCGGCTTGCCCGCGGTCTTGACCGCGGGCGACGCCAGGTAGCCATGGATGCGCTTGCCGTCGCGCGAGGCGAAATCGACCGGGGCGACCTTCACCGTCCGCTTGGGGTCCACCCAGTCCTGCCGGCTGAGCACGTACTCGGCGCGGTTGGTCTTCGCGTCGAACACGTAGAAATCGCCCGGAGTCCGGTCCGATTCGGCGTAGACCAGGGCCTGGCCGCCGTCGCGCGTGATCGACGTGACGGTCACGTTCTGCTGCGGGAACGCGCGCTCGAGCTTGCGGTAGAGGAGCGCGTACTTCGAGTCCGGGTCGAAGAATTCCTTGCGCGGCAGGCCGTCCATCACTTCGACGCCGACCAGCTCGCCGCCGAGGTACAGCGGTTTCGGATCGGTGTCGTCGTCGCGGAAGACTTCGTGGCTTTCCCCGGTCTGCGGGTCCCACGCGTCGATCGAGTCCGGGCCCTTGTCGTGTTCGACGAGCAGATAGACGAGTTTGTCGTCGGCGGAGAATCCGAGCGGCGTCTTGCTCACGCCCGACACGTGGGTGTCGTTGATCAGCACCCAATCGCCGCCGCTGGCCTTGCGATGGTACGTGCGGGTGCTGAGATCGACGTCCTCGCCCATCGCCAGGCGGACATTGCCGGCATGGTCGGTGAGGAAGTCGGCGTTGCGGACCGGCGCCACGCTGATGCCGATGCGCTGGCCGGTGTAGACGTTCATCCGTTCGACGCGGGTGTAGGGATCGTAACTGAAGGGGCGGACCGCGATGATGACGTTCTTGTCGTCGCCGGTCAGATCGTCCACCAGGTACGCCGCCACCGCCTCGACCTTCTTCTTCTGGACGCGCGTCCCCAGGCCTTCGCCGCGCACGCGCAGGCCCACGAGCAGATCGCCGCGGCTGCCGTCGAAGTTGATCGCATACAGTTCGCCGGTGGGCTGCGGCCTTTCGAGCGCTCCGATCTTTTCCGCACCGCTGAACACGACGCGCTCGTCGCTGACCCACCAGAAATCCAGGATCTGCGTGTAGTCCCCGGGGATCGCCGTACTGGCCATCAACTTGTTGTCGGACCGGCGCAGGATGACGAGCATCGTCTTGCGTTCGACCGGGACCGTGGCCGCGAAGTATTCGCCGGTCGGCGAAATCTTCAGGGTCTGGAACTTGTCCTTGCGGATGAAGTCCTCGATGTCGTGCGGCGCGGGCGCGGCGGCGGGCGCCTGCGCGGGCGTCTGCGCACGTGCGGGCGCGAGCACGGAAGCGACGGACAGAACAGCGGCGATCAGGACGGCAGATGACTTCATGATTTCCCCCACGAGGCCCGTATTCAGGCCGGATTCCCGTGCGCGGCCGATGCGAGCGCATCGAGCGTTGCGGACAGCGCATCGCCCCATGCAGGGAAGGATGCATGCATTTCGTCCTGCAATCGGGAGATGTCGAGCACAGAATACACCGGTCGGGCCGCCGGAGTCGGATACTCCGCGGTCGCGATCGGCACGACCGGTACGGCGCGCGGCAGCAGGCCGCGCGCATGCGCGCCGGCGACGATGGCCTCGGCGAATCCGTGCCAGGTGGTGTGGCCCGACGCGGTGAGATGGCGGATGCCGGAGACGCCGGGCTGCGCCAGCGCCAGCGCGGTGACGTCGGCGATCAGCGCGGCGGAGGTCGGCGTGCCGGTCTGGTCGGCGACGACGCGCAGCGCGTCGCGCTCCGCCGCGAGCCGCAGCATCGTGCGCAGGAAGTTCCTGCCGTGCGCGGCGTACACCCAGGCGGTGCGCAGGATCAGGTGGTCGGCGCCCGCGGCGGCGATCGCCTCCTCGCCGGCGCGCTTGCTGGCGCCGTACACGCCCGCGGGCCGGGTCGGGTCGTCTTCGCGGTACGGACGCGTGCCGTGGCCGTCGAAGACGTAGTCGGTCGAATAGTGGACCAGCCGCGCGCCGCGCGCCGCGCAGGCGGCGGCGATGCGCGCGGGCGCGTCCGCATTCGCGCGGAACGCGGCGTCGCGATCGGACTCGGCGCGATCGACCGCGGTGTAGGCGGCGGCGTTGACGACGACGTCGGGGGCGACGCGTTCGATCAGGCCCGGCAGCGATTCCGGCGCGTCGAAGTCGGCGACCTCGCACCTGCCGCCGTCCTCGAACGTGCCGCTGCGCGTGGTCGCGACCACCGCCCCCAACGGCGCGAGGCTGCGCCGGAGCTCGGTTCCGACCTGGCCGTTGGCGCCGAACAGCAGGATCCGCATCGTCGCCTCAGCCCGCGTGGACCGGCAGGCGTTCGGGCGCGACGTCCGCCAGGAACGGCGCCTTCGCGTCCTTGTCCGACAGCGTCGGCGCGCCGACCGGCCAGTCGATCGCGAAGGCCGCGTCGTTCCAGCGCAGCGCGGCGTCGGCCTCGCGGTCGTAGGGCTCGGTGCACAGGTAGGTGAACACCGCGCGTTCGCTGAGCGCGACGAAGCCGTGCGCGAAGCCCGGCGGGATCCAGAAATGGCGGCGGTTCTCCGCGCTCAGCACGACCGCGGTCCAGCGCCCGAACGTGGGCGAGCCGCGGCGGATGTCGACCGCCACGTCCCACACCTCGCCTTCGATCACCGAGACGTACTTGCCCTGCGGCCGCGGCCACTGGTAGTGCAGGCCGCGCAGCACGCCGCGCGCGGACGAGGACACGTTGCCCTGCACGAACGCCGGCAGCGCCAGCCCCGCGGCGGCGAGCCGCGGCGTGTTGAACGATTCGAAGAAGAACCCGCGGCTGTCGCCGAACACCTGCGGTTCGACGATCACGCAGCCGGGGAGGTCGGTCTCGATGATGCGCATGCGAAGCTTCCGATCAGGGCACGAAGCCGCGCTCGGCCAGGCCGAGCAGGTACTGGCCGTAGCCGTTCTTCGACAGCGGTTTCGCCAGCGCCTGGAGCTGGGCGTCGTCGATCCAGCGGTTGTTCCAGGCGATCTCCTCCGGGCAGCACACGCGCAGGCCCTGCCGCGCCTCGATGGTCTCGATGTAGTTCGAGGCCTCCAGCAGCGACTGGTGGGTGCCGGTGTCCAGCCACGCGTAGCCGCGGCCGAGGCGCTGCAGGTGCAGGTCGCCCTCGTCGAGGTACATGCGGTTGAGGTCGGTGATCTCCAGTTCCCCGCGCGGCGAGGGCTTCAGCGCCGCGGCGAAGTCGCTGGCGCGGCCGTCGTAGAAGTACAGGCCGGTGACGGCGTAGTTCGAGCGCGGCTTGGCCGGCTTCTCCTCGAGGCCGACCACGCGCCCGTCGGCGTCGAACTCGGCGACGCCGTAGCGCTCGGGGTCGCGCACCCAGTAGCCGAACACGGTCGCGCCGGTGGCGCGCGCATCGGCCTGGCGCAGCATCGCGGTCAGCCCGGGGCCGTGGAAGATGTTGTCGCCGAGGACCAGGCAGCTCGGACCGCCGTCGACGAACTCGCGGCCGATCAGGTACGCCTGCGCCAGCCCGTCCGGGCTCGGCTGCACCGCGTATTCGATGCGCATGCCCCACTGCGAGCCGTCGCCGAGCAGCGCCTTGAACAGCGCCTGCTCGTGCGGGGTGTTGATCACCAGCACCTCGCGGATGCCGGCGAGCATCAGCACGCTCAGCGGGTAGTAGATCATCGGCTTGTCGTACACCGGCAGCAGTTGCTTGCTGATCGCCTGGGTGATCGGATACAGCCGGGTGCCGGAACCGCCGGCGAGGATGATGCCGCGGCGCGCGGTCATGCCGCCGCTCCGATGCGCTCCAGGCGATAGCGGCCGTCGAGCACGCGGGACACCCAGTCCTGGTGGTCGAGGTACCAGTCGACGGTGCGCGCGATGCCCTGTTCGAAGCTGACCGAGGGCGCCCAGCCCAGTTCGGACTTGAGCTTGGTCGCGTCGATGGCGTAGCGGCGGTCGTGGCCGGGGCGATCCCTGACGAACGCGATCAGCGATTCGCGGGCGCGGCCGTCGGCCAGCGGCCGACGCGCGTCGAGCAGCGCGCAGATCGTCTTCACCACCACGATGTTCTCGCGCTCGGCGTCGCCGCCGACGTTGTAGACCTCGCCGACCCGGCCGCGCTCGAGCACGGTGCGGATCGCGCTGCAGTGGTCGCCGACGTACAGCCAGTCGCGGACGTTGCGGCCGTCGCCGTAGACCGGCAGCGTCTCGCCGGCCAGCGCCTTCGCGACGATCAGCGGGATGAGCTTCTCGGGGAACTGGAACGGCCCGTAGTTGTTCGAGCAGTTGGTGGTCAGCGTCGGCAGTCCATAGGTGTGGTGGAAAGCGCGCACCAGGTGGTCGGACGCCGCCTTCGACGCCGAATACGGCGAATTCGGCGCGTACGGCGTGCTCTCGGTGAACTGGCCGGTGTCGCCGAGCGAGCCGTAGACCTCGTCGGTCGAAACGTGCAGGAAGCGGAAGCCGTCGCGCGCGTCGCCCTCGAGCGACTTCCAGTGGTCGCGGGCGCATTCGAGCAGGTTCAGCGTGCCGACGACGTTGGTCTGGACGAACGCCGCCGGGCCGTCGATCGAGCGGTCGACGTGGCTCTCGGCCGCGAAATTGACGATCGCGTCGGGGCGATGGGTCGCCAGCAGCGACGCGACGAGCTCGCGATCGCCGATGTCGCCCTGCACGAAGACGTGGTCCGGACGATCCGCCAGCGTCGCCAGGGTATCGAGGTTGCCGGCATAGGTCAGCGCGTCGAGGTTGACGACGCGGACGCCCTTCGCGACCGCCTCCAGCACGAAATTCCCACCGATGAAACCGGCACCGCCAGTCACGAACCATGTCGGCACGCGAAGACTCCCTGGTCGCTGTGGACGAACCCCGGATTGTACTCGGCCGATCCGTACGGCCAGCGGTTCGCCGGCCGCGAAACTGAACGCCCGGGTCAGGCCGCGTCCCAGACGCAGCGTCCGGACTTCTTGCGCAGGCTCTCCAGCCGCGCGGCGTGGGCGGCCAGTTCCGCCTCGCTGGCGCGCACCCGCGGACGCAGGGCGGCATCGGCGACGGCGTGGGCGAACGCGGCCTCGGCGGCCGGCGTGGCGCCTTCGGCGGCGACAGGCTGGCCGAACCCGATCTCGCTCTGGCCGGAGGTCAGCGCGAGGTAGACCTCGGCCAGCAACTGGGCGTCGAGCAGCGCGCCGTGCAACTGGCGGTGGGCGTTGTCCACGCCGAGTCGGCGGCACAGGGCGTCGAGCGAGTTGCGCTGCCCCGGATAGCGCTGGCGCGCCAGGTCCAGCGAATCCTCGACCCCGGCCACGCGGTCGCGCAGGCGGCCGTAGCCCGGTCCGAGCAGTGACAGTTCGTGATCGAGGAAGCCGACGTCGAACGCGGCGTTGTGGATCACCAGTTCGGCGCCGTCGATAAAGTCGAGGAAGGCGTCGGCGATCTCGGCGAATTTCGGCTTGTCGGCGAGGAATTCGAGGGTCAGGCCGGTGACTTCCTGCGCGCCGGGCTCGAATTCGCGCTCCGGGTGGATGTACTGCTGCCAGGTGCGGCCGGTCGGCCGGCGCTCGACCAGTTCGACGCAGCCGATCTCGACCACGCGGTTGCCCTTCTTCCACTCCAGGCCGGTGGTTTCGGTATCGAGGACGATCTGCCTCATGCGCGGACGCCTCCCGCGCGGAACGCGACCGCCTGGTCGCGGGCGAGCGTGTCGACGCGTTCGTTGTCGGGATCGCCGGAGTGGCCCTTCACCCAGCGCCAGTCGATCCGGTGGCGCTGCGCGGCCGCATGCAGCCGTTCCCACAGGTCGCGGTTCTTCACCGGATCGCCGCCGGCGGTCTTCCAGTGGCGGCGCACCCAGTTGGGCATCCATTCGGTGATGCCCTGCCGCACGTACTGCGAGTCGGTGAACAGGACCACCGTGCAGGGCCGGCTGAGCGACTCCAGGCCCATGATCGCGGCCATCAGCTCCATCCGGTTGTTGGTGGTCTGCGGCTCGCCGCCGGCGATCTCGCGCTCGGTGGCGTTGTAGCGCAGCAGCGCGGCCCAGCCGCCGGGGCCGGGATTGCCCAGGCAGGCGCCGTCGGTGTGGATCTCGACCTGTTTCAGGGCCGGGGCGGGCGTGGCGGAAACGTTCAAGCGGCAGGAACTCCTTCGGCGATCGCCAGCGGCAGCCGCGGGCGGATCGGGGTCATGGGCACGGCGCGCTTCTCGGCGCGCTGGAGGAAGGCGGCGCGCAGCCCGGCGGCGGACTGCAGGGTCGGGGACGCGGTCGGCGACCATTGCGGGCCGATGCCCTGGGCCGCCGGTTCCGGGGTGAGCCCGGCGTCGGCCATGCGCCGGCGCCAGACGATCGGATCGCGCGCGATCAGCCGCCGGCCGCGCCAGCGCAGGCGGTACGGCGACAGCGGATTGAGCGCGAGCAGCGCGAGGCGGCCGCCGGGCACCAGCAGCCGGACGCATTCCTCGAGCAGGGCGGCGGCCTCGCCGGGACCCTCGCCCGGGACGTGCTGGAGCACGATCGCGCCCAGCGATTCGCTGGCCAGCGGCAGCGGCAGGCCGCAGCGGATCGCCCCCGACCAGCCGGGGCCGCTGGCCGCCAGGCGCAGCCCTCGGCCCTCGGGCGACTCGCCCGCCAGCGACGGCGACAGCCACAGCCAGGGCAGGCCGATCACCGGATGCGCGGCGAGCGCATCGGCCACCACCGTGGTCTCGCTGTCGAGCACCGCACGGCCGGCCGGCAGCGCGAACCACTGCATCGCGGCATCGGTCGGCGGTTGGTGGGACAATCCGGGCATCGCGCCATTGTATGCCGTCGCCCCGCACCGCCGTCCCCGCGAAGACGCCATGCCACCCGCACCACCCGCCCCGTCCACCCGTCCCCTCCGTCGCCCATGCGCCTGATCGCCCTGCCCGCCTTCGACGACAACTACATCTGGGCCCTCGTGGCCGACGACGGCGCCGCGGTGGTCGTCGATCCGGGCGACGCCGCACCGGTGCTCGCGGCCGCGGACGAAGGCCTGCGGCCGGTCGCGGTGCTGGTCACCCACCATCACGGCGACCACATCGCCGGCCTGCCGGCGCTGCGCGCGCGCTGGCCCGGCATCGCGATCCACGCCCCGCACGACGAGCGCATCGCCCACGCCACCGGACGAGTCGCCGACGGCGACCGGGTCGAGGCCGCGGGCCTGGCGTTCGAAACGCTCGCGGTGCCCGGGCATACCCGCAGCCACGTCGCCTACGTCTGCGCGACGCCCGGCGACGCCGGGGCCGGCGTCGCGTTCTGCGGCGACACCCTCTTCAGCCTCGGCTGCGGGCGGCTGTTCGAGGGCACGCCGGCGCAGATGCTGGCCTCGCTCGACCGGCTCGCCGCGCTGCCCGGCGATACCCGGGTGTGCTGCGCCCACGAATACACCGCCGCCAACGCGGCCTTCGCGCGCACGGTCGATCCCGGCAACGCCGCGCTGCAGGCGCGCGCCGACGCGGTGCGCGCGCTGCGCGCCGTCGGCGCGTCCACGCTGCCGTCGACGATCGCGCTGGAGCGCGCGACCAACCCGTTCCTGCGCTGCGACGACCCGGCCGTGCGCGAGGCCGCCGCGGCGCGCCTCGGACGCGCGCCCGCCGACCGCGTCGAGACCTTCGCCGCGCTGCGCGGCTGGAAGGACGGCTTCCGCGCCTGACCGCGCCGGCGGCGGCGCGCCCCACCATACGGACGCCCACGGTGGGACCCGCATGGCACACTAACCGCCCCGACGAAAGACGAGACCGCCCATGGGTTTCCTGCAAGGCAAGCGCGCGCTCATCACCGGCATCGCCAGCGAGCGTTCGATCGCCACCGGCATCGCCGAAGCCATGCGCCGCGAAGGCGCCGAACTGGCCTTCACCTACCAGAACGAGAAGCTGAAATCGCGGGTCGAAAGCGCCGCGGCCGAACACGGTTCCAGCATCGTGATCCCGCTGGACGTCGCCGACGACGCCCAGATCGCCGCCTGTTTCGACACGCTGGGCCAGCACTGGGACGGCTTCGACATCCTGGTCCACGCGATCGCCTTCGCCCCGCGCGAGGCCATCGCGGGCCAGTTCCTCGACGGCCTGACCCGCGAGAACTTCGCGATCGCCCACGACGTGTCGTCGTACTCGCTGGCCGCGCTGGCCAAGGCCGCGCGACCGCTGATGGCCGGCCGCAACGGCTCGATCCTCACCCTCACCTACCTCGGCGCCGAGCGCGCGCTGGTCGGCTACAACCTCATGGGCCTGGCCAAGGCCAGCCTGGAGGCCAACGTCCGCTACCTGGCCTGCAACCTCGGTCCCGAAGGCACCCGCGTCAACGCGATCTCGGCCGGGCCGATCAAGACCCTCGCCGCCGCCGGCATCGCCGGGTTCCGCAAGATCCTCGGCCACGTCGAGCACAACGCGCCGCTGCGCCGCACGGTCACCATCGAGGACGTCGGCAACGTCGCCGCGTTCCTGTGCTCGGACCTGGCCGCAGGCGTCACCGGTGAAGTCACCTACGTCGACGCCGGCTACAACATCCTCGGCATGACCGGCATCGACAAGGAATAAGCGCCGGCCGCACGCCGCGACGCCGCCCACGAAAAAGCCCGGCCTGCGCCGGGCTTTTTCATTGCGTCCGCGGACCGGTCAGCGCCGGTCTTGCGATGCCGGCCTGCTCAGAACCGGTCTTCGGCGATGTCGACCCGCATCCGCTTGCGTTCCTGGCGGCTGGTCGCGAGCGCGTCCTCGTCGCCCAGGCGTTCGGCCTGCCCGCGCAGGAACTCCACCCGCTGCTCGGGCTTGATCTCGCTCTCGTCGGCATGGCCGACCTTGGTCACCTCGAACACGATCCAGCGCCCGTCCGCGGTGCGCGCCTTGCCCGGCGAGGACTTGCCCTCGGCCGGCGGCGCCACCTGGAAGTAGGCTTCGTTCGCCAGCGCGTCCGGCACCGGCGCGCCGCGCGGCACGCCGGGGACGGGATTGAGCTGCCAGCGCTTTTCGGTCGCGATCGCGGCGAGCGCCTCGCCCTTCTTCAGGCGGGCCAGCGCGGCGTCGGCCTCGGCTTCGGCCGCCTTGTGCGCGCGGTCCGCGCGGATCGCGGCGACGACCTGGGCGCCGACCTTGTCCAGCGGCTGCACCTGCTCGGCGGTGTGCTCGACCACCCGCACCAGCACGCTGTGGTTCGGCGCGATCTCGATCGGATCGCTGCTCTGGCGGCGCTCCTTGGCCTCGTCGGAGAAGATGAAGCGCTGCACCGCCGGGTCGGCGGCGATGCCGCCGCCCTGCCCGCGCGCGAACGGCCCGAGGCGCTGGACCTGCAGGTTGGCGACCTTCGCCACCGACGCGAGCGAGTTCGGATTCTTGAGCACTTCGTCGGCCAGGCGACCGGCGAGGTCGTTGTACGCGCGCTCGCGCTCGCTGTCGGCGACCAGCCGCTCCAGCTCGGGCCTCGCTTCCTCGAAGGTCTTGCCGTGGCTGGGCTTGATCTCGCGGACCTGCACCAGGTGCCAGCCGTATTCGGTCTTCACCGGCTCGGAGACGCTGCCGGCCGGGGTCGCGAACACCGCGTCCTCGAACGGCTTCACCATCTGCCCGTTCTTCTGGATCCAGCCGAGGTCGCCGCCGGCGTTCCGGGTGGCGTCGTCGGAGACCTGGCGTGCCAGCGTCGCGAAGTCGGCGCCGGCGCGCACCTGCTTCAGAAGGTCGCGGATCTTGGCCTCGGCGGCCTTCTGCGCCGCGGCGTCGGCCTTCGCATCGACCTTGACCAGGATGTGCGAGGTCAGGCGCTGCTCCGGTTCGACGAAGCGCGCCTTCTCCTGCTCGTAGCGCTCCTTCAGCATCTTCTCGTCCGCCGGCGGCGGGGCCGGGAGGGCGGCGCCATCGACGTCCACGTACTCGATCGTGACCATTTCCGGCGTGCGGAAGTCGGACGGATGCGCCTTGTACCAGGCGGCGATGTCGGCCGCGCTCGGCGGCGTCTCGTCGACCGGCGCGGGCGGCAGGATCGCGAAGGTCACGTCGCGCTTCTCGCTCAGCAGTTTGATCAGGCGCTGGCCTTCCGACGGCGTCACGAACGCCGATGCCGACAGGCGCTGCGCGAGCAGTCGGTCGCGCAGCGAGTCGCGGATGGTCTGCTGGAACTGCAGCGGGGTCTGCGGCGTCGGCATCGTGGCCAGCAGCGTGCGATAGCGCTGCGGATCGAACTTGCCGTCGACCTGGAAGTCCGGGATCGCCTCGATCTCGGCACGGAGCTGGGCGTCGCCCACCACCAGGCCGTCGCGCTCGGCGGCCATGCGCATCACGCGCTGGTCGATCAGGGCATCGAGGATCCGGCGCTTGGTGTCCACGCTCTCGAAGGCGCGCGGATCGAAAGCGTCGCCGGCCTGCGCGCGCTGCTGCTGGCGCACCTGCTCGAAGCGGTTGCGGAACTCGTCCGTGCCGATGTCCTCGGTCTGCCACGCGAGCTTGCGCACGATCGCCCAGTCCGGCGCGTTCGGCCACCACTTCGGCGGCATCTGGATCCGCGCGACGTAGGTGTCGTTGCGCTGGACGAGGTACTGCTCGACGCCGAAGAACGCGAACGGGACGATCAGCAGTCCGAGGATGACGGTGGCGATCCAGCCAGAGGATTTGTCGCGGAGGGCCTGAAGCATTGGCGAACGTCGACGGAAGAGGAGCCGCCTAGTGTACCGGCTGCGGCCGGCGTCGGCATGCCCGGCCTCCGGGGGGGCCGCCCGGGCGCGCGACGGCGTCCGCCGCCGCGGCCGGAAACGCGAAAGGCACCGTTTCCGGTGCCTTCGACGGGTACAGCGATGTTTTGGAAGGATTGGCGGAGTGGACGGGACTCGAACCCGCGACCTCCGGCGTGACAGGCCAGCATTCTAACCGACTGAACTACCACTCCGCTGTTTTGACCTTCTCGCCCGAACGATCCTGCGGACCGCCCGGGCCGAACATTCTAGCGCAGGATGCGGACGAAACGGAAGCCCTCTCCGAACCGCCTGCCCTGGTGGGTGCTGAGGGTTTCGAACCCCCGACCCTCTCCGTGTAAAGGAGACGCTCTACCGCTGAGCTAAGCACCCAAACGGGAACTGTCGTTCAGTTTACGGCATCCTTGAGCGCCTTGCCAGCCTTGAACACCGGGTTCTTGGAGGCCGGGATCTGGATCTCTTCCTTGGTCTTGGGGTTGCGGCCCGTGCGCGCCGCGCGTTCGCGCACGACGAACGAGCCGAAGCCGAGGATCGCGACGGTGTCGCCCTGCTTCAGCGCCTTGGTGACGGCGGCGACGGTGGCGTCGAGCGCACGTCCGGCATCGGCCTTGGACAGTTCGGCGGAAGCAGCGATCGCGTCGATGAGGTCGGCTTTGTTCATGAATGGACTCCGGGTCGAAAGAGGGGCGACGACGGCGGGATTCGCCATCGCGGTGCAGCGTGCGCGGACTGGGAAACGCCTCGGCGCCGAGCGAACGGACGGGGCGTCCGCGGGCGTTCGTTATACAGGCCGGGGGTCCCCCGCGCAACAGAAATCGCTTGAATTTGCGGGGAAAACGCGCATTCGACCGATCGTCGGAAAAGCGCGATCGCCCGCGGTTCAGCGAGCGATCGCGACAGGATCGGCGCGGTCAATGCCTGCGCACGTCGCGCCGCGCGCCGGCCGCCGGACGCGCCGCCTTGCGGGCGACGGCGCGCGCATCCTTCTTCGCCTGCGCCGGCGCCGCGATCGGATGCTCCAGCGCGAGGTCGAGCACTTCGTCGATCCAGCGCACCGGCACGATCTTCATGCGATCGGTCACCGTCTTCGGAATGTCGGCGAGGTCCTTGCGGTTCTCTTCAGGGATCAGCACGGTGCGGATGCCGCCGCGCAGCGCGGCGAGCAGCTTTTCCTTCAGTCCACCGATCGCGGTGACCTTGCCGCGCAGCGTGATCTCGCCGGTCATCGCCACGTCGGCGCGCACCGGCACCTTGGTCAGCGCCGACACCAGCGCCGTCGTCATCGCGATGCCCGCGCTCGGGCCGTCCTTCGGCGTGGCGCCGTCGGGCACGTGCAGGTGGACGTCGAGCTTCTGCAGGAAATCGACGTCGATGCCGAGGCGCTCGGTGCGCGCGCGCACGACGGAGAGCGCCGCCGACGCCGATTCCTTCATCACGTCGCCGAGCTGACCGGTCAGGATCAACTGGCCCTTGCCCGGCATCAGCGTCGATTCGATCTGCAGCAGGTCGCCGCCGACCTCGGTCCAGGCCAGGCCGGTGACCATGCCGATCTCGTTGTCGCGCTCGGCGCGGCCGTAGTCGAAGCGGCGCACGCCCAGGTACTTGTCGAGGTTCTTCGCGGTGACCGACACGCTCTTGACCGCCTTCGGCTTGCCGCCCGCCTTCGTCTTCGCGACCGGCGCGGGACCGGCCAGCGCGATCTCCTTGACCACCTTGCGGCAGATCTTCGAGATCTCGCGTTCGAGGTTGCGCACGCCGGATTCGCGGGTGTAGTAGCGCACGATGTCGCGCACCGCGTCCTCGGACACCTTCAGTTCCGCCGGCTTCAGGCCGTTCGCCTTCAACTGCTTGGGCAGCAGGTAGCGCTCGGCGATGTTGAGCTTCTCCTCCTCGGTGTAACCGGGGATGCGGATCACCTCCATGCGGTCGAGCAGCGGACCGGGGATGTTCAGCGAGTTGGACGTCGCCACGAACATCACTTCCGACAGGTCGAGGTCGACTTCGAGGTAGTGGTCGTTGAAGGCATTGTTCTGCTCGGGGTCGAGCACTTCCAGCAGCGCCGCCGAGGGATCGCCGCGGAAGTCCATCGACATCTTGTCGATCTCGTCGAGCACGAACAGCGGATTGCGCGAACCGGCCTTGTTGAGGTTCTGCACGATCCGGCCCGGCATCGAACCGACGTAAGTGCGGCGATGGCCGCGGATCTCCGCCTCGTCGCGCACGCCGCCCAGCGACATGCGCACGAACTTGCGGTTCGTGGCCTTGGCGATGCTCTGCCCCAGCGAGGTCTTGCCCACGCCCGGCGGGCCGACCAGGCACAGGATCGCGCCCTTCATGCGCTTCACCCGCGTCTGCACCGCGAGGTATTCGAGGATCCGCTCCTTCACCTTCTCCAGGCCGTAGTGGTCGGCGTCGAGGGTTTCCTGCGCGACCTTCAGGTCCTTGCGGATCTTGCTGCGCTTGTTCCACGGCACCCCGAGCAGCCAGTCGAGGTAGTTGCGCACGACCGCCGCCTCGGCCGACATCGGCGACATCTGCTTGAGCTTGTTGAGCTCGGACTTGGCCTTGGCCTCGACCGGCTTGGGCATGCCGGCCTCGGCGATCTTGCGGGTGAGGTCCTCGATGTCGTTCGGCGCGTCGTCGAGGTCGCCCAGTTCCTTCTGGATCGCCTTCATCTGCTCGTTGAGGTAGTACTCGCGCTGGCTCTTCTCCATCTGCGACTTGACACGGCCGCGGATGCGCTTCTCCAGTTGCTGCACGTCGATCTCGCCGTCGACCAGGCCGACCAGCAGTTCCAGGCGGTTGCCGATGTCGACCGACTCCAGCAGCCGCTGCTTCTCGGCGAGGCGCACGCTCAGGTGCGCGGAGATCGTGTCGGCCAGGCGCTGCGGTTCGTCGATGCCGGCGAGCGTCTGCATCAGCTCGGGCGGCAGCTTGCGGTTGGTCTTGACGTACTGCTCGAACAGGCTCATCAGCGAGCGCACGATCGCCTCGACCTCGCGCGGGTCGCTCGGCTCGACCGGATCGAGCAGTTCGGCATCGGCGGCGAGCGCATCATCGGCCTCGCGCACGCGCGACAGGCGCGCGCGGGCGACGCCCTCGACCAGCACCTTGATCGTGCCGTCGGGCAGCTTCAGCAACTGCAGCACCTGCGCCAGGGTGCCGACCTCGTACAGGTCGGCGGCGACGGGATCGTCGGTCTCGGGCGACTTCTGCGCGACCAGCAGGATGCGCTTGTCGCGGTCCATCGCCTGGTCGAGCGCGCGGATCGATTTCTCGCGCCCGACGAACAGCGGGATGACCATGCTGGGGAACACGACGACATCGCGCAGCGGCAGCACAGGGATGTCGACGAGGGGACGGGCGGCGGGATCGCTCATGGGGGCTCCGATCGGGACGCCGGCGCCCGGTGGACGCCGACCTTCGGCCCGTTATGGGGCCGCTGCGCAAGGGATGCAAGCGCGGCCCGCCGAACGGGAGGCCGCGGTCAAGGAACGGGGGCCGGGCGCGTCGCCATCGCGGGGGCGACGGCGCCCGGAAACGCGACGGGCACCCGGGAAGTCCCGGATGCCCGCGCGGAGGGTGGCCGTGGCGCCGCCGCTATTCGGCGGAGGCGACCTTGTTCGGCTGCGCCTGGTAGATCAGGTAGGGCTCGGACTTGTGCTCGATCACCGACTCGTCGACCACCACCTTGCTGACGTTCTCCAGCGACGGCAGCTCGTACATGGTGTCGAGCAGGACCGATTCGACGATGGTGCGCAGGCCGCGGGCGCCGGTCTTGCGCTTGAGCGCCTTGCGCGCGATCGCCGCCAGCGCGTCCGGGCGGAACTCCAGCTCCACGCCCTCCATCTCGAACAGCTTGCGGAACTGCTTGCTGATCGCGTTCTTGGGCTCGCTGAGGATCTTGACCAGCGCGGCCTCGTCGAGCTCCTCCAGGGTCGCGACCACCGGCAGGCGGCCGACGAACTCGGGGATCAGGCCGAACTTGATCAGATCCTCGGGCTCGACATCGAACAGGATCTTGCTGACGTCGGTCTTGCGCTCGGCGCTCTTGAGCTTGGCGCCGAAACCGATGCCGCCGGCCTCGGTGCTGCGCTGCTGGATGATCTTGTCCAGGCCGGCGAACGCGCCGCCGACGATGAACAGGATGTTGCGGGTGTCGACCTGCAGGAATTCCTGCTGCGGATGCTTGCGCCCGCCCTGTGGCGGCACGCTGGCGACGGTGCCCTCGATCAGCTTCAGCAGCGCCTGCTGCACGCCTTCGCCGGACACGTCGCGGGTGATCGACGGGTTCTCGCTCTTGCGCGAGATCTTGTCGATTTCGTCGATGTAGACGATGCCCTGCTGCGCCTTCTCGACGTCGTAGTCGCACTTCTGCAGCAGCTTCTGGATGATGTTCTCGACGTCCTCGCCCACGTAACCGGCCTCGGTCAGCGTGGTCGCGTCGGCGATCGTGAACGGCACGTTGAGCAGCCGGGCCAGGGTCTCGGCCAGCAGGGTCTTGCCCGAGCCGGTCGGACCGATCAGCAGGATGTTCGACTTCGCCAGCTCGATGTCGTCGTTCTTCTGGCGGCTCTCGATGCGCTTGTAGTGGTTGTAGACGGCGACGGCGAGCGTCTTCTTCGCCCGCTGCTGGCCGATCACGTACTGGTCGAGGACGTCGAGGATCTCGCGCGGCTTCGGCAGGTGGCTGCGCGTGGACTGGGCCTTTTCCTCCAGCTCCTCGCGGATGATGTCGTTGCACAGCTCGACGCATTCGTCGCAGATGAACACGCTCGGGCCCGCGATCAGCTTGCGGACCTCGTGCTGGCTTTTCCCGCAGAACGAGCAGTACAGGATCTTGTTGCCGTCGCCGCTGCGGCCTTGCCGGTCTTCGCTCATGCTGCTGGGGTTCTCTGACGCAGGTAGGGGGAGGATAGCATCCGCACTCCCGGCCGCAAGTCGGCCAGGGCGGGATCGATGAATTTCACTGGAATCAGCGACTTGCGCCTATCCATCCGGGCGATCAGGCGGGCTGGATCGACTCTTCCGGACGCCGTTCGAGCACGTGGTCGACCAGACCGTAGTCGCGAGAGGCCTCGGCGCTCTTGAAATTGTCGCGCTCGGTGTCGCGGGCGATGGTCTCCAGCGCCTGGCCGGTGTGGTGGGACAGGATCTCGTTCAGGCGCTGGCGCAGGGTCAGGATCTCGCGGGCGTGGATGTCGATGTCCGTCGCCTGGCCCTGGAAGCCGCCCAGCGGCTGGTGGATCATCACCCGCGAGTTCGGCAGGGCGTAGCGCTTGCCCTTCGCGCCGGAGGCCAGCAGCAGCGCGCCCATGCTCGCGGCCTGGCCGACGCAGATCGTGCTCACGTCCGGCTTGATGAACTGCATGGTGTCGTAGATCGCCATGCCGGCGGTGACCACGCCGCCCGGAGAGTTGATGTACAGGCTGATGTCCTTCTCGGGGTTCTCGGCCTCGAGGAACAGCAACTGGGCGACGACCACGTTGGCCATGTAGTCGTCGATGCCGCCGACCAGGAAGATCACCCGCTCCTTCAGCAGCCGGGAGTAGATGTCGTAGGCGCGCTCGCCGCGGCTGGTCTGTTCGACCACCATCGGCACGAGGTTGAGGGCTTGGGTCTGGAGACTGTTCATGCGTAGGCGCACCGGTCGTGGGCGGGGACCGCGTCGCCGCGGTCCTGGCTGGGCTGGGCCCGCAGGTTACTGCGGGGCGATCGCTTCCT
The DNA here is from genome assembly GCA_019510125.1 of Lysobacterales bacterium. Taxonomy (GTDB): domain Bacteria; phylum Pseudomonadota; class Gammaproteobacteria; order Xanthomonadales; family Xanthomonadaceae; genus Lysobacter_I. The sequence goes on along the minus strand of JAEKKX010000004.1, from coordinate 340,597 downwards.
GGAAGCTGAGGGCGCGGTCGGTGTGGACGGCGCGCTCGGCGATCCAGTCGATGACCTGCTCCTCCATGACGCGATTCTGCAGGCCGGCCATGAGCTGGCGGTCGCTGCGGTACAAATCAATGACCTGCTGGGGCTCTTCGTAGGTCGAGGCGATGAGACGCAGCGTTTCGTTCAGGCGCTTGGGATCGAGGACGAGCTGGTTGCGGGTGGCGATCTCGCCGACCAGCAGCGCGACCGTGATCCGCTTGCGCGCCGGCTCCAGGAAGTCGCGCCAGGCGTCTTCCGGCGCCTCGACCTGGTGGCCCTGGCGCTGGGCCTGCTCGAGCCGCTGGGCCAGCATGGCGCGGGCCTCGGTCTCGACCAGGCGCGGCGGCATCTCGACGTGGGCGTAGGTCAGGATGAGCTGCTCGCCGACTTCGCGGCGCAGGCGGTTCATCAGCGCGCCCTTGAGCTCGCGCTCGAGGTTGCTGCGGATCTCGGTGCGGAACTGGGCCATCTCGCCCGACTTCACGCCGAAACTGCGGATGAACGCGGCGTCGACCTCCGGCAGCACCGGCTCGGACACCGCCTCGAGCTTCACGTTCACGACCGCCTGCTTGCCCGCCAGTTGCGGCACGCGCCAGTCGGCCGGGAAATCGACGGTCAGGGTCTTGTCGCCGCCGGCCGACAGGCCGACCAGGGCGTTCTCGATCTCCGGGTACATGCCGCCGGAACCGATCATGGTCACGCCGCGCTCGGCGCCCTCGGCCGGCAGGCGCTCGCCGTCGACCATCGACCAGGTCTCCAGGTCCACCGCGTCGCCGACCTGGGCCGGGCGATCGACGATCGTCCAGCTCCGGCGCTGCATGCGCAGGTTCTCGATCATCCGGTCGATGTCGTCCTCGGTGACCTCGGCGGTCGCACGCTCGACCTCGAGCTTGGTCACGTCGATCTCGCCGAAGTCCGGCACCACCTCGAAGGTCGCGACGTAGGCCAGTTCGCCCTCGCCGGCGTCCGTGGACGGCTCGATCCGCGGGTTGCCGGCCAGGCGCAGCGCGTTCTCGCGGATGCCTTGGTCGAAGCCCTGCTGCAGCAGGTCGTCGAGGATCTCGCCGCGGACCTGCGCGCCGTAGCGCTGCTCGATGACCTTGGCCGGCACCTTGCCCGGGCGGAAGCCCTTGATCTGGGCGCTGCGCGCGATCTCGCGCAGACGGCCGCCGACCTGGCTGTCGATGCGCTCGGCCGGCACGCGCAGGGTCATGCGGCGTTCGAGGTTGCCCACGGATTCGACTGAAACTTGCATTGCTGGCGACTCCTGCGGCCGCGCCCTCGCGACCGGCGATGAAAGGGGTATTGGTTCTCGACCGCCTGGCCGGACGGCCTCTGGGAGGCAAGCCCCCGGCGGAACGGACTAGTTTGGCCGATTACGGCGCGTCCCGCCAGTTTGCGGCGATGCGCGGGCGCGTGAGAGGCGTGCGGGCGGGCCTCGGACGGCGGGCGGGACGGGGAGACGCGGTGGACAGGGGCGCGGAATGGCCGGATCGGCCCGGGGAAACGCCCGTGGCTTCCGGGCGTCCCCTCGCGATCGCTCGTTCAGGGCAGGCGCGTCGGCGTATCGAGGCTGGCCGTCGCGACGGCCGGGCTGGTCGCGGAAACGCCCGCGGCTTTGGGGCGTTCACTCGCGATCGCTCGTTCACGGCCGGGACTTCGGCGTGTTGAGGCTGACCCTCGCCACGGCCGGGCTGGTCGCGGAAACGCCCGCGGCTTTGGGGCGTTCACTCGCGATCGCTCGTTCAGGACTGGGACTTCGACGTGTTGAGGCTGACCCTCGCCACGGCTCGTTCATCTCCACAGGGGCGGCAAGGCCACTGCGGCGTGGTGCGAGAGGGGGGACTCGAACCCCCACACCTTGCGGCGACAGAACCTAAATCTGTTGCGTCTACCAATTTCGCCACTCTCGCGCGGCCATCGCCGGCTTCCCGGAGACGAAAAACGAAACGCCCGGCCGGAGCCGGGCGTCGCTGGAACTGGTGGGCCGTCAAGGATTCGAACCTTGGACCTATTGATTAAGAGTCAACTGCTCTACCAACTGAGCTAACGGCCCGATGCTGCAAAGGATAACGCACTTCTCCGCCCGGTCGCAATCCACCTGGCGAACACCGCCGAGATTCCCGGACGATCGTGCGCGTTGCGGCGAAAACGCCGCGGTACCTCGAATCTGGGGTGGCTGAGGGGATTCGAACCCCCGACCACTGGAATCACAATCCAGTACTCTAACCAACTGAGCTACAGCCACCATTGGAACGCTTGGAACATTGCGCGGTTTCCATCCCTGGCGCCCCGCCGGGCGAACCCCTCGTGTCCCCTGCCCCGGCCCGGCGTGCGGATGGCGCGCCCGGCAGGACTCGAACCTGCAACCGCCGGCTTAGAAGGCCGGTGCTCTATCCGGTTGAGCTACGGGCGCACAGGCGCATGATAGCCGGCGGACAGAACATGAACGCGGTGGCGGGCGCCGCGGAGATGGTCGGGGTAGAGGGATTCGAACCCCCGACATCCTGCTCCCAAAGCAGGCGCGCTACCAGACTGCGCTATACCCCGCCGGTGCATTCGGCCGGCTATTGTCGGGAGCGTCGCCGCCGCTGTCAACGCACACGGCGGCGGCGACCGGGTATCCTGCCGGCTTCCGACCGCACATTTCCAAGGGAGCCACCATGCGCAGCGGCAATCCGGTCCTTTCGGACTCCACCTTCCTCGACCTGAGCAGCGGCCGCGTCGTCAGCGGCGGCGGCAACGCGATGACCCTCAACGGCACGGTCAACAAGACCGGCTTCCTGCTGCTGCTGTCGGTGCTGACCGCCGCCTTCGCCTGGTCGAAGACCTTCACCGACGCGGGCGAACTGGCCCCGGGCGCGGCGATCTTCATGTGGGGCGGCGCGCTCGGCGGCCTGGTGCTGGCGCTGGTGACGACCTTCAAGAAGGAATGGTCGCCGGTGACCGCGCCGCTGTACGCGCTGGTCGAGGGCTTCTTCCTCGGCTCGATCTCGGCCATCTACAACGCCCAGTTCCAGGGCATCGTGCTGCAGGCGGTGCTGCTGACCTTCGGCACCCTGTTCGCGCTGCTGTTCGCCTACCGCTCCGGCCTGATCCGCGCCACCGAGAACTTCAAGCTCGGCGTGGTCGCCGCCACCGGCGGCATCGCGCTGATCTACCTGGCGACGATCGCGCTGGGCTTCTTCGGCATCAACATCCCCTACATCCACGAGTCCGGGCTGATCGGCATCGGCTTCAGCCTGTTCGTGGTGGTCGTGGCGGCGCTGAACCTGGTGCTGGACTTCGACTTCATCGAGACCGGCGTCGAGGCCGGCGCGCCGAAGTACATGGAGTGGTACGGCGCCTTCGGGCTGATGGTCACGCTGGTGTGGCTGTACATCGAGTTCCTGCGGCTGCTGTCGAAGCTGCAGCGTCGCTGATCGCGACCGCCGCCGGTCCGGGCATGAAAAACGGGGCGCCGCTGGCGCCCCGTTCCGTTTCGGGCATCGCGCGGGCCGCGAAGCTCAGAGCCGGCTGGCGATCGCCTTCGCGAACGACATCGTGTTGCCGGCGCCGCCGAGGTCCGGGGTCAGCGAATCCTTCGCCTCGAGCGTGGCGATGATCGCCGCGCGCAGGCGGGCGGCGTTTTCCGGCTGGCCGACGTGGTCGAGCATCTGGCCGACCGCGAGCAGCAGCGCGCACGGATTGGCCACGCCCTTGCCGGCGATATCCGGTGCCGAACCGTGGACCGCCTCGAAGATCGCCGCCTCGGTGCCGATGTTGGCGCCCGGCGCCAGGCCCAGGCCGCCGACGAGGCCGGCGCACAGGTCGGAGATGATGTCGCCGAACAGGTTGGTGGTGACGATGATGTCGAACTGCTCCGGCCGCATCACCAACTGCATGCAGGTGTTGTCGACGATCATCTCGTTGCACTGGATGTCCGGGTATTCCGCGGCGACCGCGCGCGCGGTCTTCAGGAACAGGCCCGAGGTCGACTTCAGGATGTTGGCCTTGTGGACCACGGTGACCTTCCTGCGGCCGGTCTTGCGGGCCAGCTCGAAGGCGTAGCGGACGATGCGCTCGGAGCCGCGGCGGGTGATCTTCTGGGTCAGCACCGCGGTCTCGCCGTCTTCCGACAGCGCCTGGCCCTCGCCGATGTACGCGCCCTCGGTGTTCTCGCGGACGGTGATCAGGTCCACGCCCGCGGGGAAGCGCGACTTGGTGTTCGGGAACGACTTCGCCGGGCGCACGTTGGCGTAGAGGTCGAAGCGCTTGCGCAGCTCGACGTTGATCGAACTGAAGCCCTCGCCGACCGGGGTGGTCAGCGGACTCTTGAGCGCGATGCGGTTGCGGCGGATCGAGTCGAGGGTCGCCTGCGGCAGCAGTTCGCCGTGCTTCTCGAGCGCGACCATGCCGGCGTCGGCTTCTTCATAGGCCAGGCCGGTGTCCATCGCATCGAGGACGAACAGGGCGGCCTCCATGATTTCGGGGCCGATGCCATCGCCGCGGATGACGGTGATCGTTTGGGTCATGGGGTGTGTTCCAGCGTGGGTTCCGGCGCGAATTCAGACACGGCTCCGACACGGTTCCGGCGGCCCGGTGCGCATGCGCGGGCGCCCGGCGTCGTCGGGAAGCGTCAGGGACCGCCGCGGGCGCGTCCGGAGGACGGAAGGCGGCGCAACAACTGCCGAATTATGCCGGAACCGCGCCGCCCCTGCTCGAACGGCGCGTTCAGACGATGGTCGCAGGCCGGCGCGGCGACGCCCGCGGGGCTGGCGTGGCGGCCGCAGGCGCGGCCCGGGCCCGTCAGGCGTGGTCGTGGGCCGGCGCGGCGGCGGCTTCGCCCTGCTCCAGCCGGTCGAGGAAGTCGACCGCGCGGCGCAGGTGCGGGATCACGATCGAACCGCCGACCACCAGCCCGACCGAGAACGCTTCGAACATCTCGTCGCGGTTCACCCCGGCCTCGCGGCACTGGGCGACGTGGTAGCTGATGCAGTCGTCGCAACGCAGCACCAGCGAAGCGACCAGGCCCAGCAGCTCCTTGGTCTTCACGTCGAGCGCACCGGCCTGGTAGGTCTGGGTGTCCAGCGCGAAGAACCGGCGGACGACCTGGTTGGGCTCGGCGAGGATGCGCGCGTTCATGCGCTGGCGGAACGCGGTGAACTCGGCGACGCGGTCCTTCTCGTCGCGGTCCGCGGCGCTCATGCGCCGGCCCCCGACAACAGCGGCTCGAACTTGCCGGCGCGGTGCAGCGCCATCATGTCGTCGAAGCCGCCGACGTGGACGTCGCCGACGAAGATCTGCGGCACGCTGGTGCGGCCGGCGCGTTCGACCATGCGCTCGCGCTCGGCCGGATCGGTGTCGACCCGGACCTCGGTCCACGACAGGCCCTTGCTCTTCAGGAAGTTCTTGGCGGAAATGCAGTAGGGGCAGATCGCGGTGGTGTACAGCGTGATCGGCGGCTGGGACGGCTGGCTCAAGGGAGTCTCCTGGCGGCGCCGGCGGTCGGCGCGCAACGGGGCCATCATGGGGGGGCGTGCGGGCCATTTCCACCCGCGCGGCGTCGCGGATCGGGAAACGCTGCGATCCACCAGACGCCGGTGGCGCCGCCCAGGGCCCGATTAACAGCACATTCACGCCGCCGGCGACCGCAGGCGTCATCCTGTCCACCGAACATTCCGCTGCGGATCCCGTCCATGCGCCTGCCGGCCACCCTCGCCGCCTTCACCCTCGCGATCGCCGCGACCGTCGCGCCGGCGCAGGAGACGAAGCTGCCGGACATCGGCTCGTCCGCGAACGAGCTGCTGAACCCGGCCAAGCAGGCCGAATACGGCGGCATGATGCTGGCCCAGTTGCGCCACTACGACTACGTGCTCGACGACCCGCTGGTCGACGGCTGGCTGCAGTCGGTGGGGCACCGGCTGGCGGCCGCGAGCGACAAGCCGCAGCAGTCGTTCACCTTCTTCATGCTCAAGGACCGCCAGTTCAACGCGTTCGCGACGCTCGGCGGCTACATCGGCGCGAACGCCGGCATGATCCTGGCGGCCGAGAACGAGGACGAAGTCGCCGGCGTGCTCGCCCACGAAGTCGCCCACGTCACCCAGACCCACGTCCTGCGCGCCGCCGAACGGGCGCAGAAGGACAGCGTGCCGATCCTGCTGGCGATGCTCGGCGCGATCGCGGTGGCGGAGTCGGCCGGCGGTTCGTCGTCGGACGACGCCTCCATGGCCGCGCTGGCCACCGCGCAGGGGCTGATGGTCCAGCGCCAGATCGACTACACCCGCTCGAACGAGGCGGAGGCCGACCGGATCGGCATCCAGACCCTCGTGCGCGCCGGCTACGACCCGCAGGCGATGGTCCGCATGTTCGAGGAGATGCAGTCGATCTCGCGGGTGAACCAGGGCGGCGAGCGCGAGCGCACGCCGAGCTACCTGCAGACCCACCCGGTCACGACCACCCGCATCAGCGAGGCCCGCGCCCGCGCCGAGACCCTCGCGGCGAAGCCGCCGGCGATCGATGCCGGCGGCGTGCCGGGCGGCAATCCGCTGCTGCCGCCGGGGCTGCGCGTGTCCGGCGACGCGGCCGGCAGCGACGACGTGCAGTTCGGCTGGGCGCGCGAGCGCATCCGGGTGCTCAGCGCCAACACCGCCGCCGAGGCCGTCCGCGAATACGAGCGCATGCGCAAGGCGAAGCCGCTCACCGACCCGCAGCGCTACGGCCTGGCGCTCGCCCACGAACGCAACGGCGACCATGCCGCCGCGAAGAAGGAACTCGCGCCGCTGCTCGCCGACCATCCGGCCGATCCGTGGATCGTGATCGCGATGGCCGAGTCCGAGGCCCACGGCGGCGATCTCGCCGGGGCCGACCGGCGCCTGGAGGCGCTGCTGGCGCGGATGCCGCGGCACCGCGCCGCCAGCCTCAGCTACGCCCGCCTGCTGGTCGAGCGCAACGACGCCGAAGCCGGGCGCCGGGCCCAGAACGTGCTGCGGCCGCTGCTGCTCACGGCGAAGGACGACCCGATCTTCCAGCAGACCTTCGCCCGCGCCAGCGAGGCCGCGGGCGACCCGGTCCGCGCCGGCGAGGCCTACGCCGAGGCCGAGGTCCTGAACGGCCGCCCGGAACGGGCGCTGGTCCAGCTCAACACCCTGCTCAAGCGGCCCGAAGTCGACTACTACGCCCGCGCCCGGATCGAGGCGCGGATCGCCGAGATCACCCCCTCGGTGCTGGAACTGCGCCGCCAGGGCGTCCGCGACGACGAACTCGAGCGCAGGATCTGACAGGTCTGATCTGACAGGTCTGATGCGGAAGCCTGACCCGGAGGCCTGAGCCGGAGGCACGGCCCGGGCACATCCGATCGGACGGTCTCCGACCCCCGGCGGCTGCGCCTGCGCGACGTCGAGCGGCGCCGCGGAACCCGCCTCGACGGCGCATGTCCGTCGTCACCGTCCGGTCACAAAAGTGTCGTCTACTGTGATCTGCGCCCGGTCGGCACCGTCGGCCCGGACCTCCCCCGCAGCAGACCCGTCATCCCCATGCAGAAGCGCATCCTCATCGTCGACGACGAACCCGCGATCCGCGACATGGTCGCCTTCGCCCTGCGCAAGGGCGAATACGAGCCGGTCCATGCCGGCGACGCCCGCGAAGCCCAGACCGTCATCGCCGAGCGCGTGCCCGACCTGATCCTGCTCGACTGGATGCTGCCCGGCACCAGCGGCCTGGAGCTGGCGCGGCGCTGGCGTCGCGACACCCTGACCCGCGAGATCCCGATCATCATGCTCACCGCCCGCGGCGAGGAGAACGATCGCGTCGGCGGGCTCGAGGCCGGGGTCGACGACTACGTGGTCAAGCCGTTCTCGGCGCGCGAACTGCTGGCCCGCATCCGCGCGGTGCTGCGCCGGTCGCGCGACGACGACGAGGACGGCAGCGTGCTGGTCGGCGGCCTGCGCATCGACGGCGCCTCGCACCGCGTGTACGCCGGCGAGTCCCAGGTCCAGATGGGCCCGACCGAATACCGCCTGCTGCACTTCTTCATGACCCACGCCGAGCGGGTCTACACCCGCAACCAGTTGCTCGACCACGTCTGGGGCGGCAACACCTACGTCGAGGAGCGCACCGTCGACGTGCACATCCGCCGGCTGCGGCGCGCGCTGGAGCCGGTGCAGCTCGAAGGGATGGTGCAGACCGTGCGCGGCGCCGGCTACCGTTTCTCGGCGACGCTTTGACCGTCCGGGTCGCCGCGGGCGAACGCCGGTAGACTGCACGGATGCCGATCGACGCCCGCAACGCGTGGTTCAGGACGCTGGGGCAGCTCGCCCTGGTGCTGGCGATCGCGCTCGCGCTGGGCCTGGCCGTCGGCCAGCCGTGGCCGGTGCTCACCTTCGCCGCGCTGGGCGTCGTCGCCTGGCACTACTGGAAACTGCGCAAGCTGCTGCTGCGCCTGACCGCGCGCAAGCGCGAGGCGCCGCCGGCGGGCGACGGCGTGTGGAACCAGCTCGACCGGCTGCTGCACCGCAGCCAGGCCGAAGTCCGCGGCCGCAAGCGCCGGCTGGTGGCGATGCTGCGCGCCTACCGCGCCGCGGCCGCCGCCCTGCCCGACGCGATCGTCGTGGTCGAGCGCAACAGCCAGCGCATCCAGTGGTTCAACGAGGCCTCGACCCGGCTGCTCGGCCTGCGCTACCCGCGCGACATCGGCGCCTCGCTCGGCGAGCGCCTGCAGCCGCTGCCGGTGGCGCACTGGCTGGCGACCGGGCGCAACGCCGAACCGCTGCTCGACGTGGCCTCGCCGGTCGGCCCCGACCTGCGCCTGAGCCTGCGGCTGATCCCGTATTCCGACGAACTGTGGCTGCTGGTCGCGCGCGACGTCAGCAAGGTGATGCGCCTGGAGCAGATGCGCCGCGACTTCGTCGCCAACGTCTCGCACGAACTGCGCACGCCGCTGACCGTGGTCCACGGCTACCTCGACATGCTCGATCCCGACGAAAAGCCGGACTGGGCGCCGATGCTCACCGAGATGCAGCGGCAGTCGCAGCGGATGACCCAACTGGTCGAGGACCTGCTGACCCTGTCGCGGCTCGAGGCCCAGGACGCCCTGCCCGAGGAAACCGTGTCGATGGCGTCGATGCTGGCGACCATGCGCCGCGAGGCCGAGGCGCTGAGCCAGCGCCGGCACACGATCTCGGTGCAGGACGAGGCCGGCGTCGACCTCGAGGGCTCGTCCAAGGAACTGCACAGCGCGTTCTCCAACCTCGTCAGCAACGCGATCCGCTACACCCCCGCGGGCGGCGCGATCCGCGTCCGATTCGTGCCGGAGGCCGACGGCGGCGTGTCGCTGGCGGTCGAGGACACCGGCTACGGCATCCCGGCCTCGCACCTGCCGCGGATCACCGAGCGCTTCTACCGCGTCTCCACCAGCCGCTCGCGCGAGAGCGGCGGCACCGGCCTCGGCCTGTCGATCGTCAAGCACGTGCTGAACCTGCACCAGGCGCGGCTGGAGATCGAGAGCGAGGTCGGCCGCGGCAGCCGTTTCGCCTGCCGCTTCGGACGCGAGCGCGTCCGTGCGCGAGAATCGCATTCCAGCAACGCCACATCCGCGGATCCCGCATGAGCCCCCGTCGAGCGCAACGCCCCCGCCCACGCCCGCAGCCCGCCGCCGAGATCGCGCAGGACGCCGATCCGCTGCGCGACAGCGCGCTGTACCTCAACCGCGAGCTGTCGCAGCTCGACTTCAACTTCCGGGTGCTGGCGCAGGCGCAGGACCCGTCGGTGCCGCTGCTCGAACGGCTGCGCTACCTGTGCATCTCCTGCACCAACCTCGACGAGTTCTTCGAGATCCGCGCCGCCACCGTGCGCCACGCGCTCGACTTCGGGATGCCGCTGGCCGCCGACGGCATCCCCCACGCCAGCCTGCTCAAGCGCATCCACGAGCGCGCCGCCGAACTGGTCCGCGAGCAGTACCGCTGCTTCTACGAGGACGTGCGCCCGGCGCTGTTCGACGCCGGCATCCGCCTGCTCCAGCGCGAGCAGTGGACCGAAGCGCAGAACGCCTGGCTGCGGCAGTACTTCCTCGACGAGATCATGCCGGTGCTCTCGCCGCTGGGCCTGGACCCCTCGCACCCGTTCCCGAAGATCCTCAACAAGTCGCTGAACGTGGTGGTGGTGCTGGAAGGCCGCGACGCCTTCGGCCGCGAGGCCCACCTGGCGATCGTGCGCGCGCCGCGCTCGCTGCCGCGGATCATCCGGGTGCCCGACGAAGACCGCGGCGAGGACGACAGCCACGATTACGTGTTCCTGTCGTCGATCCTGTCCGAATTCGTCGGCGAGCTGTTCCCGGGGATGAAGGTCAAGGGCGCCTACCAGTTCCGCGTCACCCGCAACTCCGAGCTGATCGTCGACGAGGAGGAGGTCGAGAACCTCGCGCTGGCGCTGCGCGACGAGCTGCTCGGCCGCGGCTACCTGCGCGCGGTGCGGCTGGAGATCGCCGAGCAGTGCCCGCAGGACATCGTCCATTTCCTGCTGCAGAACTTCGACCTGCCCGAGAACGCGGTCTACCGCATCAACGGCCCGGTCAACCTCAACCGCGTCGTCCAGGTCTACGACCTCGAGGACCGCCCCGACCTGAAGTTCCCGACGTTCCAGCCGCGCACACCGCTGGAGGGCGAATCGGTGTTCGCGCGGGTCGCCGCCGGCGACCTGCTGCTGCACCATCCGTTCGACGCCTTCTCGCCGGTGCTCGACCTCATCCGCCAGGCGGCCGAGGACCCGAACGTCCTCGCGATCAAGCAGACGCTGTACCGCGCCGGCCGCGATTCGCCGATCGTCGAGCACCTGGTCCAGGCCGCGCGCAACGGCAAGGACGTGACCGTGGTGGTCGAACTGCGCGCGCGCTTCGACGAGGAGGCCAACCTGCGCCTCGCCGACCGCCTGCAGGACGCCGGCGTGCAGGTGGTCTACGGCGTGGTCGGCTACAAGACCCACGCCAAGATGCTGCTGATCGTGCGCCGCGAAGGCCGCGCGCTGCGCCGCTACACCCACCTGAGCACCGGCAACTACCACGCCGGCACCTCGCGCGCGTACACCGACTTCGGCCTGATCACCGCCGACCCCGCCATCGGCAGCGACGTGCAGCAGATCTTCCAGCAGATCTCCGGCCTCGCCCCGGCGATCCGGCTGCGCCGGCTGCTGCAGTCGCCGTTCACGCTGCACGCCGGCGTGCTCGAGCGCATCGAGCGCGAGACCGCGCACGCGCTCGCCGGCCGCCCGGCGCGGATCATCGCCAAGATGAACGCGCTGAACGAGCCGCAGGTGATCCGCGCGCTGTACGCGGCCTCGCAGGCGGGGGTGGAGGTCGACCTGATCGTGCGCAGCGCCTGCACCCTGCGCCCGGGCATGCCCGGCGTGTCCGACCGCATCCGCGTGCGCTCGATCGTCGGCCGCTTCCTCGAGCACAGCCGGGTCTGGTGGTTCGCCAACGACGACGCGCCCGAACTGTTCTGCTCCAGCGCCGACTGGCTGGAGCGCAACCTGCTGCGCCGGGTGGAGACCGGGTTCCCGATCCTCGATCCGGAGCTGGCGAAGCGGGTCAAGACCGAATCGCTGGACAATTACCTGCGCGACACCCTCAACGCCTGGGAACTGCTCGCGGACGGCAGCTACCGCCGGATCGAACCCGACGACGCGCATCCGCCGCACTCGGCGCAGGCCGCGCTGCTGGGCGTGCTCGGCCTGTGACGGCGTCGATGGCCGCGCCGATGCGAGTGATGATCGCTTCGTCGATCCGACCATCGTCGAAGGCGTGAAACCGGTTCCGTTCGGGCCGGCGTGTTGGTAGTCTGCGCGGCATTCGCCGGCGTACGCGCCGGCCAGCCCCAGAAGGCCTCCGCTTGAATCGATCCGTCGCCTCCGGCCGCGCGCCCGTCCTTCCGTTGCAGGAAGGCGACCTGCTCGCCGCCATCGACCTCGGCTCGAACAGCTTCCACATGGTCGTCGCCCGCAACGTGCTGGGCCAGTTGCGGACCATCGACCGCCTGCGCGAGACCGTGCGCCTGGCCGACGGCCTCGACGAGCGCGGCGGGCTCTCGCCCGAGGCCCGCCAGCGCGCCCTGGACTGCCTGTCGCGCTTCGGCGAGCGCATCCGCGACTTCCCGCCGCACGCGGTGCGCGCGATCGCCACCAACACGGTGCGCGCGCTGCGCCAGCCGCAGGTGTTCCTCGGCGAGGGCGAAGTCGCGCTCGGCCACGCCATCGAAGTCGTGTCGGGCCGCGAGGAGGCGCGCCTGATCTACCTCGGCGTGGCCCACGCCCAGCCGCCGAAGCCGGCGCAGCGGCGGCTGGTGATCGACATCGGCGGCGGCTCGACCGAATGCATCATCGGCTCGGGCTTCGATGCGATCGAGCGCGAGAGCCTGCAGATCGGCTGCGTCGCCAGCACCCGCCGCTTCTTCCCCAACGGCAAGCTGACCAAGAAGCGCTGGAAGGAGGCGCTGACCGAGATCGAGGCCGAGTTCCAGCAGTTCGCGGGCCTGTACCGCACGCTGGGCTGGCAGGAAGCGATCGGTTCGTCCGGCACCAACAAGGCGATCGGCGAGATCTGCGCGGCGATGAAGCTGACCAAGGGCGCGGTGACCGCCGAGGCGCTGCCGGTGGTCCGCGACCGCCTGCTGTCCGCCGACCGCATCGAGGCCATCGACCTGCCCGGGCTGTCCGAGGACCGCCGGCCGATCATCGCCGGCGGCGTGCTGGTGCTGGAGGCGGCGTTCGAGACGCTGGGGCTCAAGCGCATGCTCGTGAGCAAGGCGGCGATGCGCGAGGGCGTGCTGCACGACATGCTCGGCCGCGGCGGCGCCGACGACCCGCGCGACGGCTCGATCGACGCGCTGGTGCAGCGCTACGGCATCGACCGCGCGCAGGCCGCGCGCGTCGAGGAGACCGCGATGCGGCTGTTCGACCAGGTCGCCGAACGCTGGAACCTCGGCGAGGACGAGCGGCGCATGCTGCTGTGGGCCGCGCGCGTGCACGAACTCGGACTGGCGATCGCGCACAGCCAGTACCACGTGCACGGCGCCTACGTGCTGGAGCACTCCGACATTTCCGGCTTCACCCGGCAGGAGCAGCTTTTCCTCGCCGCGCTGGTGCGCAACCACCGCCGCAACATCTCGAACAAGCTGCTGGACGCCCTGCCCGACCGCCTGCTGCTGCCCGCCAGGCGCTGCACCGCGCTGCTGCGGCTGGCGGTGCTGCTGCACCGCTCGCACGAGGCCGAATCGATCCCGCGGCTCGAACTGCGCGTCGCCAACGGCACGCTGGCGATCGCGTTGTCGCCGGCGTGGCTGGACGAACGTCCGCTGCTGCACTCCGACCTCGCGCACGAGCCCGAGGGCATGGCCGGCCTGGGCATCGCGCTGCAGGTGCCGGTCTAGCGACGACCCGGGCGCCGCGCGCCGGCATCGTCGGCGTGCGTCCTCAGTGCGCAGCGTCATCCCGCGGTCATCGTGGCGCCATCGACGCGCCATCGCCACGCCACCGGCGCTTCATCGTCGCCGCGCAGACTCTGCGAAACCGGAGTCCGCAGATGCACTACGCGATCGTCACCGAAACCTGGCCGCCGGAGATCAATGGCGTCGCACTGACCGTGCAGGGCCTCGAGCAGGGACTTCGCGCGCGCGGACACACGGTCAGCCTGGTCCGCCCGCGGCAGACACGCGCGCAGGCACCGGCGCCGCGCGAGCGGCTGGTGCCCGGCCTGCCCCTGCCGCGCTACCCGGGCCTGCGCTTCGGCCTGTCGGCCCCCGGCCGGCTGGCCGCCGACTGGCGTCTCCAGCGCCCGGACGCGATCTACGTGGCCACGGAAGGCCCGTTGGGGTGGGCGGCGCTGCGCGCGGCGCGCGCACTGCACATCCCTGTCGCGACCGGGTTCCACACCCGTTTCGACCGTTACATGCGCGACTACGGCGCCGCGTTCCTCGAGCCGGTCGCGCTGGCCTGGATGCGCCGCTTCCACAACCGTGCGCAGGCGACGCTGGTGCCGACCGAAGCGCTGCGCGCGGAGCTCGGCGGCCTCGGCTTCAACCGGGCGGTGCGGCTGCCGCGCGCGGTCGACACCGCACTGTTCCGCCCGACCCGCCGCGACGACGCGCTGCGCGCCGCCTGGGGCCTGCGCGCGGAGGACCTCGCGGTGATCCACGTCGGCCGGATCGCGCCGGAGAAGAACCTGCCGCTGGCGGTCCGCGCGTTCCGCACCCTGCAGCGGGCGGTGCCGTCCGCGCGTTTCGTCTGGGTCGGCGACGGCCCGGCGCGTGCGCAGCTCGAGCGCGAGCATCCCGACTTCGTGTTCTGCGGGATCCAGCGCGACGAGGCGCTGGCGCGGCATTTCGCCAGCGCCGACCTGTTCCTCTTCCCCAGCCGCAGCGAGACCTACGGCAACGTCACCCTCGAAGCGATGGCCAGCGGCTTGCCGACGGTGGCCTTCGACTACGGCGCCGCGCGCGAATGCCTGCGCGACGGCGTCCACGGCGCGGCGGTCGGCGACGACGGCGACGGCGCGGACGACGCCTTCGTCGATGCGGCGGTGCGCATCGCGACCGATGCCGCCGCGCGCGCGCGGATGCGCCTGGCGACGCGCGACGCGGTGTCGGCGCTGCGTCCCGAACGGGTCGCCGCCGATTTCGACGCCATCCTGCAACGCCTCGCCCAAACGGAGGTCCGCCATGAGCCCCATCTCGCTGCGCCGTCGCCTGCGGGCGAATGAATCGGCCTGGTGCCTGCGCGCCAACGCGCTGTGCGATCGCCGCACCACCCTGCGCTTCTTCGCCGCCGTCAGCCGGCTCGGCGACGGCATGTTCTGGTATGCGCTGATGGCCGCGCTCGCCCTGTTCGGCGGCGACGCAGGGCGCGGCGCGGCCTTGCACCTGGCGGCGGTCGGAGTCGTGTCGCTGGTGCTGTACAAGGCGCTGAAGCGCTGGACCCGTCGCCCGCGCCCGTGCGCCGCGGACCTGCGCATCCGCGCGCGGGTCGCGCCGCTGGACGAATTCAGCTTTCCGTCGGGCCATACGCTGCATGCGGTCGCCTTCACCATCGTAACGCTGTGGTACGTGCCGGCGCTGGCCTGGCTGCTGATCCCGTTCGCGGCCAGCGTCGCCGCCTCGCGCGTGGTGCTCGGCCTGCACTACCCCAGCGACGTGCTTGCCGCGACGGGAATCGGCAGCGCGCTGGCGGCGGGATCGCTCTGGGTGCGTGAGGACGTGGTGGGGTTGCTGGTCTGAGTCGGCATCACGAGCGCGTCATCGCGGCAGGCCGGCGTAGGCACGACGCGTTGATCCGGGATTCGATCATCCAATGCTCACGCGCATACGGCACCGCCCGGAATCGTTTCCGCGCTCACGCGCGGGTGACTTTCTTTGGCGCAAAGAAAGTCACCAAAGAAAACATTCAGTTCCACGGCAAATCTGCCGTCCGGACCGCGGCCGGGATTTTTCGACGAGGCGTCCTGCCTCGTCGAAAAACGACGGACCTCCTGTCCGCCGCCCTCCGGGTCTCCGATTCCGGATGGCGCGTCGACCCGGAAAGCGCATCGGGACGACTTCCTCGCCCACGAATTCAGTCCGCGGCCTCCACCCGCGCCTGCCGCAGACCGGGCGCCAGTTGTCCCGGCCAGTCGCGATCGTTCGCGACCTGCGCCTGCGCGCGGCTGTCGGCGAGCGCCTGCGGGTCGCAGTCGGCGCAGGCCCAGCCGCTGGCCCGGTCGGTGACCGACAGCAGGCCGTCGGCGGGCAGGCCGGCGTCCATCGGCGCGTAGACGGTCGCCTCGCCGGTGTTGACGTCCAGCGCCGGACTCCACGGCGCCTCGCCGGCGGTGACCGCCTGCGCGACGAAGGCGCGGTTCTCCAGCGCGCGCGCGAGTGCGCCCACCCGCACGCGGGTCGCCCCGGCGGCGGTGTCGGTGCAGCTCGGGACCAGCAGCAGCCGCGCGCCTGCTTCGCACTGCGCGCGCACCGGCAGCGGGAATTCGATGTCGTAGCAGATCGCGATCCCGACGCGGACGCCGTCGAGATAGAACACCTTCAATGCGTCGCCGCCGTCGATCACGCCGGTCCGCTTCTCGAAGCCGGTGAGCTGCAGCTTGTCCTGCCAGGCGTGGCCGCCGTCCGCCGTGAACAGGTCGGCGCGATTGCGGTGACGGCCGTCGCCGGCGTCGAGCAGGAAGGTCCCGGCGACGACATGCAGGTCGAGGGCGCGCGCCAGCCCGGCGTACAGGTCGCACCAGGCCGCGCGATGGCGCTGGATCGCAGCCAGCGAGGCGTGCAGGTCGCCGCGCACCGCGGGCGCGAAGGTCGCGCCGAGCTCCAGCGACAGGTACTCGGGCAGCACCGCGATGCGCGCGCCGAGCGCCGCGGCCTCGCGCAGCCAGCGCGCCTGCTTGTCGGCGAAGTCGTCGAACCGCGCCGGCGCGTCGATCGGGTACTTGGCGACGGCGACCTTCACGCGGCGCGCTCCGCCGCCAGCGGGCGGGTCCAGAAGGTCAGCGCGTGTTCGACGTCGCCGCGGCCGAGTTCGTTCCAGTGCAGGCGCACGGCCATGCCCGGCTGGCGCACGTAGCCGCGCCCGGTCCAGAAGCGGTCGTTGCCGCGATGGCCGGGCGGCCGCCGCGGGTCGTCGTCGGGACGATCGACCGCGCAGAAGGCGGTCAGCGCGAACCGGCCCAGCGCGGCGGCGTGCGCCTCGCGATGGTCGAAGAAGGCATGGCCCACGCCGCGACCGCGGTATGCCGGCTGCAGCACCGATTCGCCGAAATAGAACACGCGATCGACGTCGAGGCCGGCGGCGTCGAACGGCGCGCGGAATTCTGCGGTGTCGTCGGCCAGTGGCAGCCCGGTGGCGGCGCCGACCACCGCGTCGCCGTCGAAGGCGAGCACGAACACGCTGTCGGACGAGGCGGCATAGGCGTCGAGATATTCGCGCTCGTAGGCCGGATTGCCGTCGTACAGGTAGGGCCAGTCGCGGAACACCGCGATGCGCAGCGCGGCGACCGCATCGAGGTGACGGCGCACGTCGGCGCCGGAACAGCGACGGATCGCGAGGTCGGTGGCGGGCATCCGCGGATTCTAGAGGCTGGCCGCGGACAAAGCGACGCCGCGGGCGCGGCCGCGGCGTCGTGCAGTGGCGGGGCGATACGCCTCAGCGCCGGTGGTCCTCCCGCGCGAGGCGGACCTCGCCCCGCCAGTCGCCGCGGACCGCGTAGTCCACGGTCGCCTCGCCGTCGATGTAGCGGTAGTCCAGCCGGCAGCGGCCGCCGCCGGCCGGTTCGAGGCGGCCGCGGGTCATGCCGCGCGCCAGCAGGTCCTCGGTGACGATGGACCGGGCCTGCGTGTCCTGCAGGCCGCAGTCCCCGCGGAGCAGTTCGCCGTAGAGTCGCACGCTGGTCAACGCCGCGGTGGCGAGGAACAGCGCGAACAGCGTGGCGGCGAAGCGGTGGCCCGGTGTCATCGTGGCGGCTCCGTTCAGGCCGTCGGCGCCGTGGGCGACTTGGGTATCGGCGACGCGCTGCGGGTCGGCAGCGCGCTGCCCAGGGCGTACCAGTCGACCTTGCGGGTGACGATCATGATCGCGGCCAGGATCAGGAACAGCAGGCCGGCGCCGAGCACCATCGCGTTGTCCTCGGAGATCAGCAGGCCGTAGAGCACGCCGTACAGCAGGGCCAGCATCGCCGCGAAGCCGAACCCGCGCGTCCACGAGTGCAGGACGTGGCTGACGTAGTAGCCGAGCAGGCCGATGCAGGCGGCGCTGGCGGCGAGGTAGGCCTGGCCGAACGGGAAATGCTCCGACAGCGCGACCAGCAGCAGGAAGAAGATCGCCAGCGCCAGCCCGACCAGTCCGTACTGCACCGGGTGGATGCGCAGTTGCTTGATCAGCTCGAACATGAAGAAGCCGACGAAGGTCAGCAGCACGAACAGGACGCCGTACTTGGTGGCGCGATCGGCCTGCGAGTAGATGTTGACCGGATCGACCAGCGACACCGAGACCACGTCCAGGCCGGTGTCGCCCTCGCTCTCGCGGTAGCCGACCGCGCCCATGTTCGGCTGGATCTTGCCGCCGAGGTATTGCGCCTGCGCGTTGGTCGCCAGCGCCGACACCTCCCATTCGCCGTGGAAACCGTCGGCGGTGATCGACTGCTTGCGCGCCGTGAACGAACCGTTGAACTGCGGGTGCGGCCACTCCGAATCCAGCACGATCCGGTTGCGCTCGCCCAGCGGCGCGATCGCCAGCGTCTCGGTGCCTTCCAGCGAGAATTCGAGCCGGGTGTCGAAGGCCATCGTGTCGCCGGCCTTCGGCGTCGCCAGTCGCGCGTGCAGGCCGCTGCCCTCGCGCCCGCCCAGGCCGCGGACCAGCGGCGTCTCGGCGCTGCCGATGCGCAGTTTCTGCAGGCCCGCCAGTCCGCGCACGTCGCCGATGCCGTACATCAGCCAGGGCTGGCCGATGCGACGCGGAAGCTCGGGATTCTCGTCGGCGGGGATCTTCGCCGCGAACGTCGCGGTGGTGACGTCCTGCAGCTCGTAGCCGCGCACTTCGTGCAGGCCGAGGAACCGGCTGCGCGGCACGATCGTGCCCTGCACGTCCATCGTCGTCGGAAAGAACACCCACTGCCCGGACTCGCCGTCCTTCTTCACCTTGCGGACCACGACGCCGTCCTTGTTCTTTTCCTCCACTTCGATCGTGTCGACGTAGGGCACCACCAGCACCGGCCCGACCAGCGACTGCGCGCCGGCACTGGTGCTGGTGACCTTGCGCACGGCTTCGTCGCGGTAGTACTGCCGCTCCTGGATGGTGCCGCGGATCATCATCAGCGGGACGAGGAGCAGGATGGTCATGCCGATCACCATCAGGGTCTTGAAAAGCAGGCGCA
Source organism: Lysobacterales bacterium (assembly GCA_019510125.1). Lineage (GTDB taxonomy): Bacteria > Pseudomonadota > Gammaproteobacteria > Xanthomonadales > Xanthomonadaceae > Lysobacter_I. The sequence goes on along the minus strand of JAEKKX010000004.1, from coordinate 321,693 downwards.
TCGCGGCCTCCGGGGTTGGGAACGCGCCCAGTCTCGGAGGCCCGCGCGGGCTGGCGATGGCGCTCGCGTGAAGCGACGGTGAAGCCGGCCGGCGCCCCTGCGTCCCCGGCCTCGCCGCGCACCTGCCCGCGACGATGCCTGCCTGTCGGCGACGACGTCCACCCAACCGCGACGATGCCTGACTCGGTAGAGCGGCCTTCAGGCCGCTGCACTCGGTTCGACGGTGAAAAGCAGCGGCCTGAAGGCCGCTCTACCGGGTTGCGGCGGGCGTGCTGCCGGGGGCCCGCTCAGGCCAGCGGCAGGCGCAGCGAGGCGACGGCGCCGCCGCCTTCGCGATTGTCGAGCGCGGCGCTGCCGCCGTGCAGTCCGGCGGCCTCGGCGACGAAGCACAGCCCCAGGCCGCTGCTGCGGCTGCCGCCCGCGGGACGGGCCAGCGAATAGAATCGCTCGAACGCACGCTCCAGCGCGTAGTCGGGCACGCCCGGGCCGCGGTCCAGCACCTCGACCACGACGACGTCGCCCTCGCGGCGCAGCCGCAGTTCGACGACGCTGCCGGCCGGCGCGAAGTCCGCGGCGTTCTCCAGCAGGTTCAACAGCGACTGGCGCAGCAGGAAGGCGTCGCCGGACACGCGGGCGCCCCGCGCCGCCTCGTCCTCGGCGATCTCCAGGCGCAGCGATTTCTGCGCGCATTTCGGCGCGATCCGCTCCGCGGCCTCGTCCGCGAGCGTGCGCAGCGCCAGCCGCTGCGGCTGCTCGATCCGCTGCCGGTGCTCCACCGCCGCCAGCGCCAGCAGCTTGTCGATCATCTCGGCCATGCGCTCGCTCTGGGCGTGGATGGTGGCGACGAAGCGGGCGCGGTCGGCCTCGGGCATCGCGCCGCCGGCGGATTCGAGCAGCTCGGCGCTGCCGCGGATCGCGGCAAGCGGGCTCTTCAGCTCGTGGGTCAGCGCATGCACGTACTGCTCGACGTACTGCTTGCCTTCGAGTTTCGCGCGCATCGTCTCCAGCGCGCGGCCGAGGTCGCCGAACTCGCCGGCGCTGTCCGGCAGGCTGGCGCGCTCGCCGGCGGTCACCGCGTCGGCGTAGCGGCGCAGCGCGCCGAGCTGGCGCGACAGCCACCAGGCCGCGAGCAGGCCGATCGCCAGCGCCACGCCCAGCAGCACGAAGCCCCAGCGCAGGATCACCGTCTGGCTGCGCGCGATGAACGGCGCGATCGTCTGGTTCGGCTTGGCGACGGTGAGCACGCCGATGATGCGCTCGCCGTTGCCGTCACGATGCTTGATCGGCGCGGCGACGTGCATCACCGACGAGGCCTCGTCGTCCGGGTCGACCTGGGTCGAGCGCGCGCCGTACCTGCCGCGCAGGGTGAGGTAGACGTCGTTCCAGCGCGAATAGTCCTTGCCCACGTCGTGGCCGTCGGAATCGAACACGACGATGCCGCGGGCGTCGGTGACGTAGATCCGGGTGCTGACGCGCCGTTTCCTGAAGCCCCAGATGTCGGCGCCGAGGTCGCGGTCGGTCAGCGCGCGCACGTGGGCGGCGAAGCGGCCGTCGTCGATGTGGCCGGCGAGCATGTCGTCCGCGGCCTGCTCGGCGAGCAGGTTGGCGGTGTCGACCAGCGTGTCTTCCATCGCCTGGCGCACGCCGGGCTTCACTTCCTGCAGGAACACGCGGCCCAGCAGCAGCGCGGCGATCGCGACGATCAGGAAGTAGCCGAGCAGGATGCGGAGGCCGATGCGCATGCGCCGGCTCAGCCTTCCCCGGTCTCGACCGAGTAGCCGAGGCCGCGATGGGTGCGGATCGGGTCGGCGTCGGCGTGCCCGGCGGCATCGTCCACCGCGCGCAGCTTGCCGCGCACGGTCTTGACGTGGGTGTCGACGGTGCGGTCGCCGCTGTCCAGCGCGTCGGCCCAGACCCGGTCCATCAACTGCGCCCGCGACAGCACCGCGCCGGGCCGCTGCAGCAGCGCTTCGAGCAGGCCGTATTCATAGCGGGTGAGGTCGAGCGCGCGCTCGCGGTAACGGATGCGCCGGCCTTCGCGATCGATCGCGAACGCGCCGTGTGCGCGCCACGCGGAGGCGTCTGCCTGCACCCGCCGGCGCAGCCGCGCACGCACGCGGGCGACCAGTTCGCGCGGCGAGAAGGGCTTGACCACGTAGTCGTCGGCGCCGAGCTCCAGGCCGACGACGCGGTCGATCTCGCCGTCGCGGGCGGTGAGGAAGATCACCGGCACTTCGCTGAAGGCGCGGATCGCGCGGCAGACCTCGAACCCGGTGGTGTCCGGCAGCCCGACGTCGAGCACGACCAGATCGATACCGCCCGCGCGCAGCCGCGGCGCCGCCGCGCCGCCCACGGCGACGTGCTCCGCCGCGAAGCCCTCGGCGCGCAGCGCGTACAGCACGGTCTCGGCGATCGCGGTCTCGTCTTCGACGACGAGGATGGTGGAGGTCGCGCTCATGGACGGGAGGGCCGGAGGATGGCGGCATTGTAGGCCGTCCGCGCCGCGGGATTGGCATACCATGACGGCCCCGCCCGTCCCGCCCGCGCATGAACTACCGCCACGCCTTCCATGCCGGCAACCATGCCGACGCGCTCAAGCACGCCCTGCTGCTGGCGCTGTGCGAGGCGCTGGTCGCCAAGCCGGCGCCGCTGTTCGCGCTCGACACCCATGCCGGCGCCGGCGTCTACGCGCTGGCCGGCGAGGCGGCCGCGCGCACCGGCGAGGCCGCGGACGGCATCGGCCGGCTGCTCGCCGCGCCGCCCCCGGAACCCGGGGTGGCACGCTATCTCGACGCCGTGCGCGCCTGCCGCGCCGCCTGCGGCGACGACGCCTATCCCGGCTCGCCCTGGCTGCTCGCGCACGCGCTGCGCGCGCAGGACCGGATCGCCTGCTGCGAACTGCGCGAGGACGACGCCGGGCTGCTGAAGCAGGCCCTCGCCGGCGACCCGCGCATCGGCGTGCACCTGCGCGACGGCTACGCGGCGATGCGCGCGCTGCTGCCGCCGAAGGTGGACGGGGTGAAGTTCGGCCGCGGCCTGGTGCTGATCGATCCGCCCTACGAGGCCCAGCTCGCCGAATTCGACACCGCGCTCGCGGCGATCCGCGGCGGTCTCGCCCGCTGGCCGCAGGCGGCGGTCGCGCTGTGGTACCCGATCAAGCGGCGCAGCGCGCTGATGCCGTTCCTGCGCGCCGCCGCGGCGCTGGAGGCGAAGTCGGCGCTGGTCTGCGAACTGCTGGTGCGGCCCGACGACTCGCCGCTGCGCATGAACGGCAGCGGCCTGCTCGTGCTCAATGCGCCGTGGAAGTTCGACGCGGCCGCCGCCGGGATCGCGACCGCCCTGCACGACGCGCTGGGCGAAGCCGGCGCGTCGGCGCGCACCGAATGGCTGCGCGCGCCGGCCTGAGCCGGGCCGCCTCGCCCGCGCCATCCGATCGAACCGCTCGATCGAACCGCTCGATCGAACCCTCCGATCGCATCCGCCGCGATCGGCGCCCGCCTCAATCGCCGGAACGGCTGTCCGGCTCGAAGAAGCTCCAGCGCACTTCCGGGAAGCGCTGCTTCACCGCGCGCTCGACCCGGTTGATCGCCTCGATCAGCGCGTCGGCGCTGTCCGCCGGCGTCATCTCGGCCTGCACCGACAGCATCACGTCGTTGCCGAGCTGCAGCGTGATCAGGCTGATCACGCCCGCCACTTCCGGGCGCGCGGCGATGAAGGCGCGGACTTCCTGCTCGCGCTCCGGATCCATGCTCTGCCCGATCAGCAGCGCCTTGACCTCGACCGCGACGAACACCGCGACCACCACCAGCAGCAGGCCGATGGCGAGGGTGCCGATGGCGTCCCAGATCGGGTCGCCGGTGAGCACGCTGAGCACCACCGCCAGCAGCGCGAGGGCCAGGCCCGCCAGCGCGGCGAGATCCTCGCCGAAGATCACCACCAGTTCGGCCTGGCGACTCTCGCGGAACCACTGCCAGAGCGAGCGGTCGCCGCGGGCCTTCTTCACTTCCTGCAGGCAGGCGCGCATCGACATGCCTTCGGCGACGATGCCGAACACGAGTACGCCGACCGCCCACCACCACTGGCGCAGCGGCTCCGGGTGCTGGAGCTTGTGGACGCCCTCGTAGATCGAATACATGCCGCCGACGCTGAACAGCATCAGCGCGACCAGGAACGACCAGAAATAGATGGCCTTGCCGTAACCCAGCGGATAGTCGGCGGAAGGCGCGCGCCGCGCCTGCTTCATGCCCAGCATCAGCAGGAGCTGGTTGCCGCAGTCGGCCAGCGAGTGCACGGTCTCGGCGAGCATGGCGCCGGAGCCGGTGAAGAACGCGGCCACGCCCTTGGCGCAGGCGATGGCGAAATTGGCGCCTAGGGCGAACAGGATCGCTCGGGTGGAATCGCCGCCGCCGGACATCGGTATTTCCTTTGCTGAATGCGAAACGGCAAGTTTAACAGGCACTTGTGCCGATCGCCGGCGATCCGCCCGCTGCCGACGGGGCGTCGCCCGCGCGCCGACGATTGGAGCGTTCCTTCACTTCCGCTGTGCGAAGATGCCGCCGTGAAGCGCGATCGCCTCCCGCCCTGGCACGAGTACAAGCGGCTGCTCAACGGCCGCGAGCTGCTCATCCGGCCGATCCGTCCCGAGGACGCCGAGCCGCTGCGCGCCGGGTTCTCGCTGCTGCGCCCGGACGAGGTCCGCCAGCGCTTCCTGTACGCGATCAAGGAGCTGACGCCCGACACCGCCGCCCGCCTGACCCGCCCCGATCCCGAGCGCGAGTTCGCGCTGGTCGCCGCCGAGCCCTTGCCGCCCGGCGAGGCGCTGATCGGCGCCGTGGCCCGGGTGGCGATCGCGCCGGGCACCCGCGACGCCGAGTTCGCGATCCTGGTCAGCCATTTCATCGGCGGCATGGGGCTGGGCCGGCTGCTGATGCTGCGCCTGGTGCGCTGGGCCCGGCGCAAGCAGCTCCGGCGGCTGTACGGCGACGTGCTGGAACACAACACCGCGATGCTGGGTCTGGCGCATTCGCTGGGCTTCCGCCGCGAAACCGCCGACACGCCCGGTCTGGTGCGGGTGGCGCTGGACCTCGAGGCCACGGCGCCGCACGCCTCGTAGCCGTCGCCGCACGTCTGCGGTCGTACACCCGCCGGGCCCCGGATTTCGCCCGATCCGTCGTGGCGCGGCGCACGGGATGACGCGCCCTCCCCGCGGGGCTACCCTAGCGGCCCGCCGCGGCCGCCTCCGATCGTGTCCTCCGACGCTTTTCCCGCCTCCCTGCTGCCCCGTTCCGGCCAGTCCCGCGCCTGGTGGCGCGCGCCCGCCAGCGCGAGCGCGCTGGCGTGGACGATCGCCCGCGTCGCGCGCACCCACGCGGGACCGCTGCTGGCGGTGATGCGCGACAACCACAGCGCGCACCAGCTCGAGCAGGACCTGCGCACCTTCGTCGGCGACGACGCGGCGCTGCCGGTACTGCTGTTCCCGGACTGGGAAACCCTGCCCTACGACCGGTTCAGCCCGCATCCGGACATCGTCTCGCAGCGCCTCGCCGCGCTGCACCGGATGCCGTCGCTGCGCCGCGGCGTGATCGTGGTGCCGGTGCAGACGCTGATGCAGCGGCTGGCACCGCTGTCGCACCTGGTCGGCGGCAGTTTCGACGTCGCGGTCGGCCAGCGCCTGGACCTGGATGCGGAAAAGCGCCGGCTCGAAGGCGCCGGCTACCGCAACGTCCCGCAGGTGTTCGATCCCGGCGACTTCGCGGTGCGCGGCGGCCTGCTCGACGTGTACCCGATGGGCGCGGACGAGCCCTACCGCATCGAACTGCTCGACGACGAGATCGAGTCGATCCGCGCGTTCGACCCGGAATCGCAGCGCTCGCTGGACAAGTACGACTCGGTGCGGATGCTGCCCGGCCGCGAAGTGCCGCTGGAAGGTCCCGCGCTGCAGCGCGCGCTCGATGCGCTGCGCGACCGCTTCGACATCGACACCCGCCGCAGCGCCCTGTTCCAGGACCTGAAGGCGGGGCTCGCGCCGGCCGGCATCGAGTACTACCTGCCGCTGTTCTTCGAGAAGACCGCGACCCTGTTCGACTATCTCGGCGACAGCGCGCTGCCGCTGCTGGGCGAGGGCGTCGCCGAGGCGGCCGACCACTTCTGGCGGACCACCGGCGAGCGCTACGAGCAGCGCCGGCACGACATCGAGCACCCGCTGCTGCCGCCGGACGCGCTGTACCTGCCGCCGGACGCGCTGCGCGAACGGCTCAACCAGACGCAGCGGGTCGAGGTCTGCGGGCAGACGCATCCGCGCCGCGAGGAGGCGCTGCCGCTGGGCGTGCAGCCGGCCCCAGAGCTGCCGCTGATGGTCAAGGACGCGGCCCCGGCGGCGGCGCTGCAGTCGCTGCTGGGCAGCTACCCGGGACGGGTGCTGATCGCATCGGATTCGGCCGGCCGCCGCGAGGCGCTGATCGAGACCCTGCACGGCGCCGGCCTGCAGCCGCGGACGCTCGCCGGCTTCCGCGACTTCCTCGCCGCGGCGAACGCCGACGCCCGGCTGTGCATCGCGGTCGCGCCGCTGGACGACGGCTTCGGCGTGGACGCCGAGGCCGACCCGGCCGCGCCGTGGCTGGTGGTCACCGAGCGCCAGTTCTTCCCCGAGCGCGCGTCGCAGCCGCGCCGCCGACGCCGCACCGGGCGCGAGCCCGAGGCGATCATCCGCGACCTGGGCGAGCTGAGCGAAGGCGCGCCGGTCGTCCACGAGGACCACGGCGTCGGCCGCTACCGCGGCCTGGTGACGCTGGAGGCCGGCGGCCAGCGCGGCGAATACCTCGAGATCGAATACGCCAAGGGCGACCGGCTGTACGTGCCGGTGACCCAACTGCACTTGGTCAGCCGCTACAGCGGCGCCTCGCCGGAGACCGCCCCGCTGCATTCGCTGGGCGGCGAGGCCTGGAGCAAGGCCAAGCGCAAGGCCGCGGAGAAGGTCCGCGACGTCGCCGCGGAGCTGCTCGAAATCCAGGCCAAGCGCCACGCCCGCGCCGGGCTGGCGCTGGACATCGACCGCAGCGTGTACGAACCGTTCGCCGCGACCTTCCCGTTCGAGGAAACGCCCGACCAGCTCGCGGCGATCGAAGCGGTGCTGCGCGACCTGTCGTCGTCGCGGCCGATGGACCGGGTGGTCTGCGGCGACGTCGGCTTCGGCAAGACCGAGGTCGCGGTGCGCGCCGCGTTCGCCGCGGCGATGGCCGGCAAGCAGGTCGCGGTGCTGGTGCCGACCACGCTGCTGGCCGAACAGCACTACCGCAATTTCCGCGACCGCTTCGCCGACTGGCCGCTCAAGGTCGAAGTGCTGTCGCGCTTCAAGAGCACCAAGGAGATCAAGGCCGAACTGGAGAAGGTCGCCGACGGCCGGATCGACGTGATCGTCGGCACCCACCGCCTGCTGCAGCCGGACGTGAAGTTCAAGGACCTCGGCCTGGTCATCGTCGACGAGGAGCAGCGTTTCGGCGTGCGCCAGAAGGAGGCGCTGAAGGCGCTGCGCGCCGACGTGCACCTGCTCACGCTGACCGCCACGCCGATCCCGCGCACGCTGAACATGGCGATGACCGGGCTGCGCGACCTGTCGATCATCGCCACCCCGCCGCCGAATCGGCTGGCGGTGCAGACCTTCGTCGTGCCCTGGGACGACGCGCAGTTGCGCGAGGCCTTCCAGCGCGAGCTGTCGCGCGGCGGCCAGGCCTATTTCCTGCACAACGACGTCGAGAGCATCGGCCGCATGCAGCGCGACCTCGAGGCGCTGGTGCCCGAGGCGCGGATCGGCATCGCCCACGGCCAGATGCCGGAGCGCGAGCTGGAGAAGGTGATGCTCGACTTCCACAAGCAGCGCTTCAACGTGTTGCTGTGCTCGACGATCATCGAGTCGGGCATCGACATCCCCAACGCCAACACCATCATCATCAATCGCGCCGACAAGTTCGGCCTCGCGCAGTTGCACCAGTTGCGCGGCCGCGTCGGCCGTTCGCACCATCGCGCCTACGCCTACCTGGTCATCCCGGACGGGCGGAGCATCACCGCCGACGCGAAGAAGCGGCTGGAGGCGATCGCGTCGATGGACGAGCTCGGCGCCGGCTTCACGCTGTCGACCCACGACCTGGAGATCCGCGGCGCGGGCGAACTGCTGGGCGAGGACCAGAGCGGCCAGATGGCGGAGATCGGCTTCTCGCTCTACACCGAGCTGCTGGAGCGCGCGGTGCGCAGCATCCGCCAGGGCAAGCTGCCCGGCGTCGATGCGCTGGGGCTGGACCTGGACGAACAGCGCGGCGCCGAGGTCGAACTCAACGCGCCGGCGCTGATCCCCGAGGACTACCTGCCCGACGTGCATACCCGCCTCACCCTCTACAAGCGCGTCAGCAGCGCGCGCGACGCCGAGGACCTGCGCGAGCTGCAGGTGGAGATGATCGACCGGTTCGGACTGCTGCCCGAACCGGCGAAGCAATTGTTCGCGATCGCCGAGCTCAAGCTGGAGGCGACGCCGCTGGGCATCCGCAAGCTCGACCTCGGCCCCGCCGGCGGACGCATCCAGTTCGTCGAGAAGCCATCGGTCGACCCGATGTCGGTGATCCGCCTGATCCAGGGCCAGCCCAAGCACTACCGCATGGACGGGCCGGACAAGCTGCGGATCACACTGGACCTGCCCGAACCGGCCGACCGCGTGCGCACCGCGCGCGGGCTGCTCGCGACCCTGGCGCCGTCGGCATGACGCGTCGGCGCGCCCGCGTCCTTGTCGCGGCCGTCGCGTGCGCGGCGCTCGTTGCCGGCTGCGCGCAGCGGGTGCGCGCGCCAGCCGCGGCCGCCGCCGCGCCGCAGGTCTTCGTGCTGGTCCGGCATGCGGAAAAGGCCGCGGACAGCTCCGACGACCCGTCGCTGAGCGACGCCGGACGCGCACGCGCGCAGCGGCTCGCGCGGTCGCTGGAGGGTGCGCCGGTGGTCGCGGTCTACGCCACCGGCTACCGGCGGACGCAGCTCACGGCGCTGCCCACGGCCGCGGCGCACGCGCTCGCGGTCACCACGTACGACGCGCGACGGCCGGCAGGCGCCTTCGCGGCCGAACTGCGCGCGGCGCAGCGCCACGGCACGGTCCTGGTCGTCGGCCACAGCAACACCGTGCCCGCGATCGCGGCCGCGCTGTGCGGCTGTGTCGTGGCGCCGATGCGCGAAGACGAGTACGACCGCAGGATCGAGATCCGGATCGCGGCGGACGGCGCCGCGACCCTCGAACAGACCCGCAACTGAGCGTCGGTCGCGGGATGGTCGCGGGGCAGACCGCCGAGGATCAGCCCGCGCCGGCGAGGCCCAGCGAGCGGCTGGGATCGAAGTCGATGCCGGTGATGTAGCGCTTGCCGGCATGCGCCTTGATGTGGACGACGATGTCGATGGTCAGCATCAGCAGGCGCTTGATCACCGAGAACTCCAGGCCCGAGCCTTCGTTCGAGGCCTTCACCATCAGCGCCAACTGGTCCCAGGTCTGCGCGGTGCTGCCGGCGTGGCAACTGGTGATCGAACCGGGGTGGCCCGACGCGCAGTTGCGGATGAAGTAGAACGCTTCGTCGCCGCGCAACTCGGCCAGGATGATGCGGTCCGGCTTCATGCGCAGGCAGGCCTCCATGCAACTCTTCGCGGTGACGTTGCTCGCGCTCTGGCCGCCCTTGGAATACAGCAGGTGGACGATGTTCGGCTGGTCGATGAACAGTTCGCGGGCGTCCTCGATGGTGACCAGGCGCTCCTCGTGAGGGATGTGGCCCACCAGCGATTTCATGAAGGTCGTCTTGCCGCTGCCGGTGGCGCCGGCGACGACGATGTTCTTCTTGTACAGCACCGCCTTCTTGAAGAAGTCGGCGTAGTTGCGCTCGGCGCGCAGCCCCAGCAGCTCCTTGTCGAAGTCGCTGACTTCCGGCGCGCCTTCGAGGATCTGCTTGAAGAAGCCGCTTTCCTCGTAGTTCTGCAGGGTGAAGTTGCGCTTGGCGGGAAGACGGATGGTGATCGAGACCTTGCCCGAATCGCAGGCCGGCGGGATCACGAACTGGGCGCGCTGCCCGGTCGGGAAGGTCAGCGAGACCACCGGGTCGACGTCGGTGATGCGCTGGCCGGTGTTGCTCTCGTTGACGACCGCGGTGCAGAACTGGCGCGCGCGCTCGAAGGTCAGCGAGGGCACTTCGATGTGCTGCCAGCCGCGCACGGTTTCCAGGTACAGCTCACCGGGACGGTTGATGCAGATTTCGGTGACTTCCGGCGACGACATGTACTCGAGGATGCCGAGCACGCTGTACTGGTATTCCAGGAAGTCGTTCGAAACGTTGGCGATGGGTGAATTGTCGATATCCATGGCAGCGCGGCTCGAATGTCGGAACGGTGGGCGCCGGTGCGATCGGCGTTCGGGAGAGGACTAGCATAGACGCGCGCGATCGGCCTGGGTACCGCCGCGGCGGCGCGCGAAGCGATCCGCGCGAGCGGCGCGCACCGCTGCGGCAAGGCCGGAAACGAAAACGCGGCGCCTGGACGTGCCCGCAGGCACGCCCGGCGCCGCGTCTGGCCGGCATCAGCGGCGGATGACGCCCGAGAAGTCCACGTCCTGGGCGACGTAGATGTTCAGCACGGTGCCCTGGTTGATGGTCACCGTAGCCGGGCGCGCCAGCGACTTGCTGAGCGCCTGGTTGGCGAGGCGTTCCATCGTCTTCGCCGTGTTGCTCTCGAACGGCTGGGTGACGATGTTGCCGCCGGTGGTCACCGAGTCGGTCGCCGGGCCGTTTTCGGCCGCGTAATACTTGAAGGTATCGCTGATCAGGCTGATCATCAGCGCCGAGCTCATCTTGCTGAACCAGTGCGCGTTGTAGTCGCCCGGATGACCCGCGCCGCCGAGGTTGTCGACACCGGGGCCTTCGAGGGTGATGTCGAGGCCGTTCGGCGTGGTGATGCGATCCCACAGCACGGCGACGCGCGGACCCTTCGGTTCGCCCTGGTAGCGGCCGAGCGCCTTCGAGCCCTTCGGCAGCAGCAGCTTGTGGCCGTTGATCGAGTACACCGGCTCGGTGACGATGCAGGAGGTGAAGCCGTCGACGTCGGTGACGATGCGGGTTTCCAGGACGCAGCGGATGTAGGTGCCGCGCACCAGCAGCGTGTCGGGATTGCGCTGGTACTGGGCGATGCTGATCTTGTTGCCGCCGTCGCGCGCCTGCCCGGCGTTGGCCGCCGCGGCCTGCTGTTGCGGGCTGAGCCGTTCGATGTTGTTGAGGTAGGACTGCAGCATGTTGTCGGGGCTGGAGCCGGGTGCGCCGGGACGGCCACCGCTGCCCTCGGTCATGCCCATGCGGCGCTCGGCCAGGGTCGGGCCCTGCGGCCCCATCGGCTGGGCGGGACCGGCGTCGCGGCCATCGCGCTCGCGCGTGGCGCGATCGGCGGTGGCGCGGACCGGATCTTCCGGCGGCAGCGGCGGCAGTTCCTGGACCGGCACCGGCTGCGGCTGCGGCTGGACGTCGGCGAAGTCGGGGCCGGTCGGCGAGCCCGCGCCCTTCGGCAGGTCGGGAATGACGACCTTTTCCTCACGCGGCTTCTTGACGTCCTCTTCCTTCTTCGAGGTCGCGTTCTTGAGCACCACGAGGGTCATCAGGATCAGCAGCGCGACGATGCCGCCGAGCATCAGCAGCATCTTGCGGTTGATGCGCTGCGATTCGACCGACTTCAACTGCGGCGCGGAAGCGTCGAGGTCCGGCGGCGGCTGCGACTGCTGCGCCGAGTAGTAGGGGTTGCTCCCCTGGGCGTTGGGATCGTAGCCCTGGCCCTGCGGGTCGCCAGAGGGGTAGTCGCCGGACTGTCCCGGCGGATTCGGCGGGAAATTCTGGTTCACTTTTGCTTGTTCCTACGCAGACCGACGACGTTCTTCCCGTGGCGGATGACCAGGAAGGGATAAGTGCCATGGACCACGAGCGTGTTGTCCTCGACCGTGGTGTTGACCAGGAAGTCCTCGCTGCCCTCGCGCTCGCGGCCGAACACCGCCGGGAAGTCGCCCGTGGGGAAGCGATTGATGTTGTTGAACTTGATGTAGGTGAACTGACCGTCGTCGTAGACGTTCACCGGGACCAGCCACTTGTTCTTCGTGCGCGTCGAGAACGAGTAGTCGAAGTAATAGCTGCGCGTCTTGTCCAGTTCGGTGTCGATCTCGCTCTGGCGCGGCTTCGGCGCACCCTTGGCCTCCGCGGCCGCGGCCGCCGAGAACACGGTGCTGTTGCCGTACAGGAACGTGATCTTGTAGTTGACGCCGGCCCGCTTCGCCTGCTCCAGCGCGGTCCAGTCGGTCGCCACCACCTTCAGCTCGAACAGGTAGGAGTGGGTGGCCGTGCGCACCATCATGTTGGTGTCGACGTCGACGTTCTTCGGCTTCAGGTAGAAGACGTTGTCGCGGCGGTTGAGCTCCCAGCCGGAGTTGAAGCCCGTGCTGTAGTCGAGGATCTCCTCGCTCGGACTCAACTCGATCTGGGTGGTGATGCCCAGGCCTGTGCGGACTTCGTAGATGCGGTCCGGCTCGTATTCGTACTGGACGATGGCTTGCGCGAACGCCATCCGCGCAGGCGCGAACGCCGCCAGCGCGCACAGCAGGACCGCATAGCAAGAGCGATGCAAGCGACTCATCTGTTGCCTACTCCATTGACTTGATTGGGGGCCTGCGCGGCCGGAACCTGTTGCGGGGCGGCCGGAGCGGCGCCTGCGGGGTACTGCGGTTGCGCGGCGGGCGCCGCGGCCGGATTGCCGAAATCGGGGGCGGACGGATAGACCTGGCCCTGGCCCGCCGGCATCTGGCCCGGGACCTGCTGGCCGGGCACCGGCGGCTGGCCCGGGACCTGCTGGCCCGGCACCGCCGGCTGGCCCGGGACCTGCTGGCCCGGATAGGCCTGGCCCGGATAGCCGTAGCCCTGCTGCGCCGGATAGCCGGCCGGGACCTGCGGCTGCGCGGAGACCGGGTTCTCGACCGGCGGCGACGCGGCGTAGTCGTTGTCGACGGTGTACTCGGTGACCTGGAAGCCGAGCGGATTGTTGTACCGCTGCTTCTCGTCCATCGCCAGGTTCGGCTTGTAGGTGTACTCCAGGCGCGCGATCTTGCTGTCCAGCGGCTTGGTGTCGCCGGTCTTCTTGTCGTATTCGACGCGCTGGAAGCGCACGGTGGCGCTGTTGCGGGCACTGTCGCCCGAGCCCTTTCGCTCGAGCTGGATGCTGAGGATCTTCACCCGGACCGCGCGCTCCTTGCCGTACTTCTTGAACGGACTGTCGGGGTTGTTGCCGGCGTGGATGGCGGCGTAGCCGTTGCGCACGTTCGGCGCGGACATGACGTTCACCAGGTCCCAGTCGCGCAGGTTCATCATCGCGACGTCGAACGATTCGCGGGCGATGATGTACTGGGCGACGTTGCTGCGCGCCAGCGCTTCGCTGGCGGTGATGCTGTTGGGGCTGTTGAAGTCGCCGCGCAGGGTGGCCACCGTCGCCTGGCCGGTGAAGGCGTCGGCCATGATCAGGTAGGGCACTTCCCGCTTCAGCGGAAGGATGTAGATGAAGCCGCCCACCATCGCGATCACGATGAAGAGGCAGGTCCACGCGATCATCCACGCGCGCTTTTCGCTACGCCGGGCGAGGTCGGCGATGCTGACCTCGAAGTTGACGCCTTTCGCGGCAGTGTTGTCGATCTGCGGCGATTCTTTCTTCTTGCCGAGCATTCTGGAGCCTGTAGTCCGTGAATTGGAGGAGACCGGAACCGCTTGCGGCGTCCGCGCGGACGCCGCGGGGGATCAGCGGCCGGAACCGTCGCCGGAGGCGATCCGCACGACGATCTCGTTGCCGCTGACCGCGATCGAGACCTGCTGCGCGGAATAGGCCGCGTTCAACTGCGAAACGGCTTCCTGCAGGCTCGGGGTGCGGATGTCGGCGACGGCGGAGTACAGGGTGTAGTCCATCGGATGCCGGTAGGTCAGGACCATGTGCGAATCGTCCGCCCAGCGCTCGAGCATGTTCTTGAGCGTGCGGTCCATCGGCGAGGCGTAGTAGAGATAGGTGTCCTGCAGCGGGATCGCCTGGGTCTCTTCCGAGAAGCGGTTGACGGTCTTCCAGCGGCCGCCGAAATCGGGAGCCGGACGCGTGGCGCAACTGGACAGGACCACGGCGAAGGCCATGGCGAGCAGGAACTTGGTCAGGATCGAGATTCGAGATTTCACGCGCCACCCGGAGAAAGATCGGAGAAATTGAGTGAAACACAGGTTGTAACGCAGGCCGCCGCGCGCCGCGCGCGCGGGGGAAACGCAGACACGGCACAAGACCGCGCGCCGGTTCCGATGCACGGTGCCGGGAACGGTACTTCGATGGGCAAATGGAACCGCGCACGGCGCGACCGGGCACGGGCAGGCATGTTCCCTGTTGTCACGACAGATCAGGCCCCCTCCTCGCCACGATCATCGCCGCCGGTCGTCCTCGAATCGCGAACTGCTTGCGGCGTCCTTCTGCTCATCCCAGTGTGCTCCCCGACACCCCGCGACCTGCGGATTGGTCGATCCACGGGGCGACAGGCTGGAACGCATCCTTGGCTGCGTAGGGGGCAACATAGCCCGATCCCCCGCGATTGGTCAAGAAACTCCGCGCGTCTTTCCGGCATCGATCCCGGCGGGCGGAAACGAGACTGTCATGGACCGCCATCCAGCGGCCGTCGGCGGCCGGATTCGCCGTTCGTGGCGGGTCAGGACACCGGCCGCAGCCGGCCCTCGTGGAGTTCCAGGACCCGGTCGAGCCGGGCCGCCAGGCGACGGTCGTGGGTGACCAGCACCAGGCTCGTGCCCTGCTCCCGATTGAGCCCGAGCATGAGGTCGAACACGATCGCGGCGGTCTTTTCGTCGAGGTTGCCGGTGGGCTCGTCGCCGAGCACGCAGGCCGGGCGATTGGCGAGCGCGCGCGCCACCGCGGCGCGCTGGCGCTCGCCGCCGGACAGCTCGCCGGGTTTGTGCGCGAGCCGATGGCCCAGCCCCACGGCCTCGAGCAGGCCGCGCGCGCGCGCGCTGGCGTCCGCCACCGGCGCCCCGTTCAGGAGGACCGGGAGCATCACGTTCTCCAGCGCCGTGAACTCGGGCAGCAAATGGTGGAACTGGTAGACGAACCCGAGCGCGCGGTTGCGCAACCGCCCGCGTTCGGCGTCGGACAGTGCGCTCATCTTCTGCCCGGCGACGTAGACCTCGCCGCGGCTCGGGCGATCGAGCCCGCCCAGCAGGTGCAGCAGGGTGCTCTTGCCCGCGCCGGAGGCGCCGACGATGGCCACGGTCTCGCCCGCGGCGACGGCAAGCGCCAGTCCGTCGAAGACCGGGGTGCGCATCCGGCCCTCGGCATAGGTCATCGACAGGTCCTCGCAGCGGAGAACCGGCTCCCGCGCCGGCGGCGTCGGCTCATTCATAGCGCAGGGCCTCCGCGGGAGCGGTGCGCGCGGCGCGCCAGGCGGGATACAGGGTCGCGAGGAAGGCCATCACCAGCGCCACCGCCGCGATCGCGCTCACGTCGAACGCGCGCAGGTCGGTCGGCAGCCCGGTGATGTAGTAGACGTCCTCGGGCAGCAGGGTCACCCCGAACACGCGTTCGATCGCGCCGAGGATCGATTCGAGGTTGAGGGTCAGCAGGATGCCGCCGACCACGCCGGTCACGGTGCCGATGATCCCGATCATCGAGCCCTGCACCATGAACACCTGCATCACCCCGCGCGGGGTGAAGCCCAGCGTGCGCAGGATCGCGATGTCGGCCTGCTTGTCGGTGACCAGCATCACCTGGGAATTCACCAGGGTGAACGCGCCCATCAGGATGATCAGCGACAGCAGGATCGCCATCATCGTCTTCTCCAGCTTCAGGGCGCGGAACATGTTGGCGTTCTCGTGCGACCAGTCGCTGACCCGGAAGACCTCGTCCATGCGCACCGCGAGCCGGCGCGCGAGCTCGCGCGAGACGTCGGTGGCCAGGTTCATGTCGTGCAGGCGCAGGCGCACGCCGGTGACCCCGTCGCCCATGCGCAGCAGGCGCTGGGCGTCGGCGATGTGGACCACGGCGAGGTTGCGGTCGAATTCCTGGTAGCCGGCCTCGAAGATGCCGGTGACCTTGAAGCGCTTGGTCTGCACCATCGTGCCCAGCGGCGTGCTCTGGAACGCCGGGGTGTAGACGATCACCGAATCGCCGACGCCGACGCCGAGCCACAGCGCCAGCTCGCGGCCGAGGACGATGTTGAATTCGCCCGGCCGCAGGGAGTCCAGCGAGGTGCCGTCGACCATCTTCCTGGCCAGCACCGACACGTCGCCCTCGCGGGCGGGATCGACGCCGCGGAGCAACGCGCCCTCCTCGCGCGGCCCCTGCAGCATCACCGGGCGCTCGATGTAGGGCGCCGCGCCGGCGACGCGCGGGTCGCGGCGGGCCTCGTCGACCGCGGCGGCCCAGCCCTGCAGCGGCTCGCCGTCGGCGCTGATGGTGGCGTGCGCGGCCATCTGCAGCATGCGGTCGCGGATCTCGCGCTGGAAACCGCTCATCACCGCGAGCGTGGTGATCAGCGCGGCCACGCCCAGGGCGATGCCCAGCATCGACGCCAGCGAGATGAAGGAGATGAAGCCGTTGCGGCGCTTGGCGCGGAGATAGCGCAGGCCGATGGCGACAGGCAGGGGTTTGAACATGGGAACCGGCGGCGTGGATCGGGCTATGGTGCCATCGGGCCGTCGCCGCGCCCAGCATCGCGACGGTCGGCGGCCAGTCGCAGTTCACGGCGCAGCGGGGCCGGCAGCGTGTCGGGCCACAGGCTGCGTCGATGCGGACGGCCCGCGGGGTCGCGCCAGGACAGGAACGCCAGCGGTCCGCGCCAGTCGACCCGGAACGCCTCCACCGCGACGCCGTCGACGGTCGCCCCGCCCTCGCCGTCGATGGTCACCGACCGCCGCGGGGCGCGCCATTCGCGACGCGCCAGCCACAGCCCCGCCGCGAACGCCAGCAGCGCCAGCGGCCAGGCGTAGCGCCGCGGCATCTCCGACTGCAGGGTCGAGAACGGCGCGAGCACGGCCAGCGCGAGCAGCGCGCCGACCAGCCAGCGCGACGGCCGCAGCTCAAACCGGCAGGGCGCGGATGCGTTCGACGAGCGCATGCAGTTCGGGATCGGCCGGGGCCTCATGGCCGAGGAACCAGCGCCAGAGGCGATCGTCCTCGCTGCCGAGCAGACGTTCGAAGGTCGCGCGCTCGTCCGCGGACGCGTCGCGCCAGACGCGGTCGAGATAGCGCAGGCACAACTGGTCCAGCTCGCGCATCCCGCGACGGCAGCGCCAGCGCAGGCGCTGGATCTCGGCGTCGTCGGCGTGCGCGCTCATCCGGCGACCAGGCCGTAGCCGAGCACGCTCCACAGCGCGAGCAGCACGAACACGCTGGCCGCGAACGCGCGGAACCGGTGCATCACGCGGTTGTAGGTGCACTGGATGACGCTGTGGGCGATGCGCGCGGCGACGTAGGCCCAGGCCAGGCCGACCACCAGCGGGCCGGTCTGGCCGCTGATCGCCGCCACCGTCAGCGCGAAGTAGAACAGCACCGGCATCTCGAACAGGTTGCGGAAGTTGTCCGCGGGCGCGACGTCGGCGTACAGCGCCGCGGCCTGCTGCGAGGTGGCGACCTGCTGCGGACGGATGCGGTCGCGCCGCATCTGCGCGACGCGACGGCGGAACATCACGCCGAGGACCACGAAGGTCAGCGCGACCATCGCGAGGCCGGGCAGGAAGAGGGTGGTGCTGGCGCCTGGGGCGATCATCGTTCGGGCGATCCCGGGATCAGAAGGTGTGGACGCAGCGGTCGGGGTCCAGCGCGAGCCGGCCCTCGTGCCGGGTGAAGGCCGCGCAGGCCTTCGCCGTGGCGTCCCGCTCGCACAGCGCCGCGATGCGCTCGAGCAGCGGGCGGTCCTGCGCCAGCGCGCCGCAGAACGCGCCATTGAAGACCGCCGAGATCGTGTCGTCGCTGGCGCGGGGCCGCAGGAATTCGCCGCTGACGTAGTCGGCGACATCGGCGCCGCCGACCTCCGGGATCGAGGCGCAGGCGCGGATCGACGCCAATCCCTCCGCGGTGCGGATGCAGGCGGCCAGCGCGCGACCGGCCTCGCCGGCGTAGAACGCCTCGGCCCGGTCCAGGGCGTCGTCGGGAAGCGTGCGCGCCATCAGCGGCAGCCAGCCGTCGCGGGAGCGCGACCACACCACCAGGCGCATGGTTTCGGCGACCAGCCGGGCGCCCGGGTCGGCGGACGCGGGGTCGGCGATGCCGAGCATCGTGGCGTCGTAGATCTTCGGGAACTGCGAGACCTCGACCAGCGCCTCGACCCGGTGCAGGCGCTGCGGATCGACGGATGCCGGCGGCGCCGCGTCGTTCGCCGGCGTCGCCTGCGCGGAAGGGAAGACCGCGGCGAGGACGAGCGCGCCCAGCCACGCGGCGCGCACGGGCGACCCGCCGGAGCCGGTCACACCTGTCTCGCCAGCATCAGCCGCTTGATCTCGCCGATCGCCTGCGCCGGGTTCAGGCCCTTGGGGCAGGTCCGCGCGCAGTTCATGATCGTGTGGCAGCGATACAGCTTGAACGGGTCCTCGAGGTCGTCCAGGCGCGCGCCGGCGTCCTCGTCGCGGCTGTCGGCGATCCAGCGGTAGGCCTGGAGCAGGATCGCCGGGCCGAGGTAGCGGTCGCCGTTCCACCAGTAGCTCGGGCAGCTCGTGCTGCAGCAGGCGCAGAGGATGCACTCGTACAGGCCGTCGAGTTTGGCGCGGTCTTCCTTCGACTGCAGGCGCTCGCGATCCGGCGGCGCCGGGGTCTGCGTGCGCAGCCACGGGCGAATCGAGGCGTACTGCGCGTAGAAATGGGTGAGGTCCGGCACCAGGTCCTTGATCACCGGCATGTGCGGCAGCGGATAGATCGGCACTTCGCCGCCGTCGCAGTCGTCGATCGCCTTGGTGCAGGCCAGGGTGTTGGTGCCGTCGATGTTCATCGCGCACGACCCGCAGATGCCCTCGCGGCACGAGCGGCGGAAGGTCAGCGTCGGGTCGACTTCGTTCTTGATCTTGATCAGCGCGTCGAGAACCATCGGCCCGCAGGCGTCGAGGTCGATCTCGTAGGTGTCGGTGCGCGGATTCTCGTCGTCGTCGGGGCTCCAGCGATAGATCTTGAACGCCCGCGTGCGCTTGGCGCCGGCGGGCGCGGAGAAGCGCTTGCCCTTGTGGACCTTGGAATTCTTGGGAAGGGTGAACTCGGCCATTGTCTCGATCCGGAATGCGGTGCGGCGCCGGGGGCGTCAGTAGGTGCGCTTCTTCGGCGGGACGACTGCGACATCGTCGGTCAGCGTGTACATGTGGACCGGCCGGTAGTCGATGTGCGTGCCGCCCGCGCCGTCGGTCCAGCACAGCGTGTGCTTCATCCAGTGCTCGTCGTCGCGGATGCCCTCGTCGGCGAGGTTGCCCTGCGCGTCCTTCTCCCAGAAGTCCTCGCGCGCGTGGGCGCCGCGCGACTCCATCCGGTTGTCGGCGGACACGATGGTGACCAGCGCCTGGCCGAGCAGGTTCTGCAGCTCGAGCGTTTCGATGAGGTCGGAGTTCCAGACCAGCGAGCGGTCGCTGACCCGCACGTCGTCGAAGCCCTTGACGCACTCGCGGATGCGCTGGACGCCGTCCTTCAGGCCTTCCGGCGTGCGGAACACCGCGGCGTCCTTCTGCATGATGCGCTGCATGCGCAGGCGCAGCTCCGCGGTCGGGGTGCCGCCGTTGGCGTTGCGCGCGCGGTCGAGGTTCGCCAGCGCCTTGTCGCAGGCGTCGCCCGGGAGCGCCTTGTGCGGCGCGCCGGGCCTGATCGTCTCGGCGCAGCGGTTGGCGACGGCGCGGCCGAACACCACCAGGTCGAGCAGCGAGTTCGAGCCCAGGCGGTTGGCGCCGTGGACCGAGACGCAGGCGGCTTCGCCGATCGCGTACAGACCGGGCACCACCGCGTCGGGATTGCCGTCGCGCAGTTGCACCACTTCGCCGTGGTAGTTGGTCGGGATGCCGCCCATGTTGTAGTGGACGGTCGGGATCACCGGGATCGGCTGCTTCTCGACGTCGACGCCGGCGAAGATCCGCGCGCTCTCGGCGATGCCGGGCAGCTTCTCGTGGATGTCCTTCGGATCGAGGTGGGTCAGGTCGAGGTGGATGTGGTCGCCGTGCTCGCCGACGCCGCGGCCTTCGCGGATCTCCAGGGTCATCGAACGCGAGACCACGTCGCGCGAGGCGAGGTCCTTGGCGTTCGGCGCATAGCGCTCCATGAAGCGCTCGCCCTTGTTGTTACGGAGGATGCCGCCTTCGCCGCGCACGCCCTCGGTGATCAGGCAGCCCGCGCCGTAGATGCCGGTCGGGTGGAACTGCACGAACTCCATGTCCTGCAGGCCGAGGCCCGCGCGCAGCGCCATGCCGCCGCCGTCGCCGGTGCAGGTGTGCGCCGAGGTCGCGGAGAAGTAGGCGCGGCCGTAGCCGCCGGTCGCCAGCACCACGCCCTGGGCGCGGAACAGGTGCAGCGTGCCCTCGGACATGTCGAGCGCGAGCACGCCGCGGCAGGCGCCCTCCTCGTCCATGATCAGGTCGAGCGCGAAGTATTCGATGAAGAAGCGCGCGTCGTGCGCCAGCGACTGCTGGTACAGCGTGTGCAGGATCGCGTGGCCGGTGCGGTCGGCGGCGGCGCAGGTGCGCTGCGCGGTGCCCTTGCCGTAGTGCGTGGTCATGCCGCCGAACGGGCGCTGGTAGATCTTGCCCTCGTCGGTGCGCGAGAACGGCACGCCCTGGTGCTCGAGCTCGATCACGGCCGGGATCGCCTCGCGGCACATGTACTCGATCGCGTCCTGGTCGCCCAGCCAGTCCGAGCCCTTGATGGTGTCGTAGAAGTGGAAGCGCCAGTCGTCCTCGCCCATGTTGCCCAGCGCGGCGGAAATGCCGCCCTGCGCCGCGACGGTGTGCGAGCGGGTCGGGAAGACCTTGGTGATGCACGCGGTCTGCAGGCCCTTGTGGGCGAGGCCGAAGGTGGCGCGCAGGCCGGCGCCGCCAGCGCCGACCACGACCATGTCGTACTTGTGTTCAGTGATCTTGTAGGCAGTCATGTCGATCAGGCCAGCAGTGCGATCCGGCCGATCGCGTAGAGGGAAGCGAGCGCGCCGAGCGCGCAGGCGAAGAGCACCAGCACCTGCAGCGCGAGTTCGACGGCGCGGTGGTGGACGTAGTCCTCGATCACCACCTGCAGGCCGAGGCGGGCGTGCGCGAACAGGCTGAGCGCGAACAGCGCCAGCGCGATCGCGTTGGCGGGCCTGGCCAGCGCCGCCAGCACCTGGCCCTGGTCGGCGCCGGCCAGCGCGACCAGCATGCCGATCACCCACGGGGTCAGCAGGGCGAGGAACACCGCGGTGACGCGCTGCCACCAGAAATGCCCGGTGCCGGACTTGGCCGAACCGAGGCCGCGGGCGCGGCCCACCGGGGAACGGAAATCGGGGGTCGTCCGCGTGCTCATGCCTTCGCTCCCAGTGCGACCACCCAGATCACCGCCGTCAGCACGAAGGTCAGCGCGATCACGGTGTAGCCGGAACGGTAGACCTGCGGGATGCGGAAGCCCCAGCCGAGGTCCCACAGCAGGTGGCGGATGCCGTTGAGCAGGTGGTACATCAGCGCCAGCGAGAAGCCGAACAGCACCAGCTTGCCGAACGGCGAGGCCAGCAGCGCCGCCGCGTCGGCGTAGGTCTCGCCGCCGCGCGCCGCGGCCAGCAGCCACCAGGCCAGGCCGAACGCGCCGATGGAAAGGACGATGCCGCTGATGCGATGCAGGATCGACATCACGCTGGTGATCTGCTTGCGGTAGATCTGCAGATGCGGCGACAGGGGACGTGCGCGTTGGGTCATTCGAGTGGCGCCCTGATCGGTCAAGGTGAAGAACAACGACCCG
This sequence comes from Lysobacterales bacterium, assembly GCA_019510125.1. Taxonomy (GTDB): domain Bacteria; phylum Pseudomonadota; class Gammaproteobacteria; order Xanthomonadales; family Xanthomonadaceae; genus Lysobacter_I. The sequence goes on along the minus strand of JAEKKX010000004.1, from coordinate 299,691 downwards.
GCGGGCCGGGGATGTTCAGAAGTCTATGCAGCGTCCGTTCTTTTCCCAGTCCCCGTAGCGCGTGGGGTCCGGGCCCTCGCGACCGCCGATCTCCTTCGCCGGGACGGGCGGCCGCTGCGCGGGCGCCGGTTCGGTCGCCGGGAGTTCCGGTTCGGTCGCGGAGATGAGAACGGTTTCGCCTATCATGTCGGGATTCCTGAACCGTGAAGTTTAAGTCCCGCCCCCATGCCGGACAACCCGCAAACCGCCATCGCCCCCTGGTTCCGCCTCTCCGACCATCGTCTACTGTCCCTGGAAGGACGCGATGCGGTCGCGTTCGCGCAGGCGCAGACGATGAACGACGTCGCCGCGCTGGAGGACGGCCGCTGGCAGTGGAACGGCTGGCTGACGGCCAAGGGCCGGGTGATCGTGCTGTTCGGACTGGTGCGCATCGCCGACGATACGGTGTGGCTGGTGGTTCCGGATGCAGATGCCGACGCGCTCGCCGATCGCCTGCGCCGGTTCGTGTTCCGGAGCAAGGTGGCGCTGGCGGTGCGCGACGATCTGGCGATCGCCGGGCGGCTGCGGGCGTCGGACCTGGCCTCCGGCAACCACTGGGCCGGCGATCCGGCCACGGCCATCGAACTGGACCTGTCCGGCGACCGCACCGGCCGCAGCCTGCGCATCGGCCCGGCCGCGGCCGCCGCGGACGACCCGGCCGCCCTCGCCGCCTGGCGCCGCGAAGACCTCGCCCACGGCTGGCCGCGGCTGGACGCCGCCCAGTCGGAGCAGTGGACACCGCAGCAGTTGTCGCTGGAGCGCCTGCAGGCCTTCAGCGTGAAGAAGGGCTGCTATCCCGGCCAGGAGATCGTGGCGCGGACCCATTTCCTCGGCCAGGCCAAGCGCGCGCTGGCCCTGGTCCACGCCGACGCGTCCCTCGTGGCCGGCGGCCCGCTGGTCGGCGCGGACGGCGGCGATGCCGGCACCGTGGTCTCGGTGGCCGGCGAACTCGCCCTTGCGGTCGTCTCCGGCGCTCCGGGCGCCGCAGCGGCCGGAAACGACGGAAGCCCCGCTGCGGGCGGGGCTTCCTGGCGATACGGGACGCTGCTCGGCGGACTGGCGCGCTGATCGCGCCACAGCGCCGGCAGCCGGGTCAGAACAGCGAGCGGGCGCCCTGGTTCGGGGCGTTCTGGTCGCGCGCCTGGCTCTGCTGCTGGGCCTGCATTTGGTCCTGCTGCTGGCCGAGCTGCCGGTTCTGCGCCTGCATCTGGGTCATCTGGTCCGCATTCATGCGGTTGATTTCCTGGAAGTTCCGGTCCGCGGGCTGGGTCAGCTCCTGGGTCGGCACCGCCAGAGTGCGGACCGTCGGATTGTTCGGGTCGCCCTGGTACAGGATCGCGTACTGCCCGGCGACGCTACCGCGGCTCAGGACCACGCCGTCGACGTCCGCCTTCGGGTCGAGCGAGGCGTTCTCGCGGATCGCTTCGGCCTTGTAGGCGCGAAGCATGGCCGCGGTGGCGCGGTGGCTGATGTCGCTGGAACTGATGTCGATGCCGTTCTCGCCGTGCATCTTGTCGACCATGCCGCGGAGGGTCATGTAGCGGTCGTAATCCGGGTGCCCCGGATCGGACGGGTTTTGGGGTGCGTACTGCATCACGGACTCCTGGACCTTCGACGAAACGGTTCGATCCTACACCGGGCCGGGGACGCCGCCAACCGCGTCCCCGCCCGCCGCCGCCGGGGCGTTCAGCCGGCCAGCGCGTCCGCCGCGGCGACGATGTCGTCGTCCGCCGGGATCACCAGGAACGCGGCCCCCGCGAGCGGGGTGAAGGTGTCGGCGCCGACCACCCGGCGCACCGGCACCGCCCCGAATCCGCCCTCGACCAGCGCGGTGATCACCCCCTCGCCGACCCCGGCGCTGCGACGGCCCTCGTCGACAATGAGGATCCGCTTCGCGCCCGCGGCCTGTTCGCGGATGAACGCCTCGTTGAGCGGCACCAGCCAGCGCAGGTCGACCACCCGCGTCTTCCAGCCGTGCTTGGCGTCGATCCGGCGCGCGGCGCGCAGGCTCATCGGCACGCCGTTGCCGAAGGTGAAGATCACCAGGTCGTCGCCGCGGCCGCCGTCCTCCGGCGGGTAGACGCGGCCCTCGCCCAGCGGCATCGCCTGCTCCGGCGACGGATACCCGGTCTGCCACAGCCCGTCGCCGGGCTCGTACAGATCCTTGGCCATGTACAGCGCGATCGGTTCGAGGAAGGCGCAGACCCGGCCGTCGACCTTCGCGAGGGCCATGAGGGTGCGCAGCATCGTCGCCGCGTCGTCGCCGCGCGACGGGCAGCCGACCACCAGCCCCGGGATGTCGCGCAGCGCGGTGATCGAATTGTCGTTGTGGAAATGGCCGCCGAAACCGCGCTGGTAGCCCAGCGAGGCGATCCGCATCACCATCGGGTTGCGGTACTGGCCGTTGCTGAAGAACTGCAGGCTCGCCGCTTCGCCGCGGATCTGGTCGCAGGCGTTGTGGAAGTACGCCAGGTACTGGATCTCGGGCATCGGCAGCATGCCCATGTTCGCGTAGCCCTGGGCGAGGCCGAGGATCACCGTCTCGTCGAGCAGCGTGTTGAAGATGCGCTTCGGTCCGAACGCCTTGTGCAGGCCCTTGGTCACCGTGTAGACGCCGCCCTTCTGCGCGACGTCCTCGCCGAACAGCATCGTCTCGGGATACTTGCAGAACAGGTCGTGCAGCGCCTGGTTGATCTGGATCGCGAGGTGCTTCGCCGGCTGGTGCTCGGGCAGCTTCGCCTCGCCGCCGAAGACTTGCAGTCGCTTCTCGGCGTAGTCGAAGCGCTCGGCCTCGGCCTTCACCGCGGCGGGCGTGTACGGCGCCAGCGGCTTCATCACGTCTTCCAGCGTGGTCAGCCGCGGACGGCGGTCGGCATCCTCGGCGGCGGCGAAGCACTTCGCGCGCGTCGCCTCGTACAGGGCGAGGACCTCGTCCTTCGACATCAGCCCGGATTCCAGCGCGATCTGCGCGCTGCGCAGCAGCGGGTCGCTGGCCTCCACCGCGCACAGTTCCTCGATGTTGCGCCATTCGATCTCGAAGTCGGTGCCGGCGTGGCCCATGATCCGGATGGTGCGCAGGTGCAGGAAGGTCGGGCGGCGGGTGCTGCGGCAATGTTCGACCGCCGCCTGCACCTGGCCGTAGCCGTTCGCGAGATCCAGGCCGTCGGCGTAGAAATAGTCGAGGTCGGCGCGATCGCGGTAGTTGCGCGCGACCCAGCCGTCGGGCGTCTTCACCGAGATGCCGATCCCGTTGTCCTCGCACACGTACAGCACCGGCGCCGGCAGCTTCTGGTACGCGGTCCACGCAGCGGCGTTGAACGCGGTCTGCGCGGTGGCGTGGTTGCTGGAGGCGTCGCCGAACGAGCAGATCGCGATGCTGTCGCCGGGGATCGGCAGCGCGTGGCCGATGCGGCGCGCGTGCTCGATCGCGATCGCGGTGCCCAGCGCCTTCGGCAGATGCGAGGCGATCGTCGAGGTCTGCGGCAGCACCCACAGCGGCTTGCTGCCCCACACCTTGTGGCGGCCGCCGCTGGCCGGGTCCTCGGCGCTGGCCGCGAACGACAGCGCGGAGTCCATGATCGGGTCCATGCCCGGCAACTTGCGGAAGCGCTCGGCCATGAAGCCGCCGGAGCGGTAGTGCAGGAACGCCGGGTCGGTGTGGCGGGTGAGCCGCGCGACCATCGCGTTGCCTTCGTGGCCCGACGAACCGATGGTGTAGAAGACCTTGTTCTGCACGCGCAGCACGCGCGCCATCAGGTCGAGGTGGCGCGAGACGAGCTGCGACTCGAACAGTTCGCGGAAGCCGCGGGCGTCGAGCGCGCTGCCGTCCAGGATGGCCTCGCCCGGGGCCGGCTTCGGCTGCACCGGGCCGTCCCAGTCCTTCACGAACGCCTGGAAATTGACGTCGCAGATCTCGGCGCGGTTGAGGCCCTTCATGCGGGCCGGGATGGGATTCGGGACGGTGGCGAACATGGCGGGCTCTGGTCTCGGTGGCGCGGATCGGGGATCCGCTGCGGAACGGGTCTTGGATTGCGGCCGCGGGAAGGCCGGACCTGTTCCGGCAACGGGGCAGCGGAACTGCGTTCCGCTCTGCGGCGCGGCGTTTGCGGGTCTCGGGCGCGTCAGTCCTCGACGCGGTCGGCGTCGCGCATCGGCACGAAGCCGGGCTGCTGCGTCACCCGCTTGATCCAGCGCTCGACGTGCGGATAGCCGCCGAGGTCGAAGCCGCCGTCCTCGGCGACGTGGGTGTACGCGAACAGCGCGATGTCGGCGATCGTGTAGCGCTCGCCGCCGAACCACGGCAGCCGGCACAGGTGCCGCTCCATCGCCGCCAGCGCCTCTTCGCCCGACGCCTTCAGCGCGTCGAGGTGGGCGCGGCGCGGATGGTCCGCCGGCAGGAACCTGCGGATGAAGCGCGACACCGCGATGTACGGCTCGTGGCTGTACTGCTCGAAGAACATCCACTGCAGGGTCTTCGCGCGATCCCACGGATCGTCCGGCAGCAAGGATGTGCCCTGCGCGAGGTAGTTCAGGATCGCGTTCGATTCGGACATCGTGCGACCGTCGTCGAGCTTCAGCACCGGCACCTTGCCGCGGTCGTTCATCGCCAGGAACTCGGGCGAGAGGTTCTCGCCGCGGGTGACGTCGATCTCTTCCCAGTCGTATTCGCGGCCGAGCTGCGCCATCAGCAACTGCAGCTTGTAGCAGTTGCCCGACGAGGACATGCCGTACAGCGTGATCATGCGAAGCGCTCCCGGTGGACGCGCCATTCGCCGCGGGTCTGGCCCCACAGGTCGATCGCGTGCGCATCCAGCGGCGGCGGCAGCTTGCCGGGGCCGCGGTTGCGCGATCCAAGCCGTTGCGCGACCGCCTGCGAGGCGGCGTTCTCGGGCGAGATGCAGTGGATCACGTCGTCCCAGCCGAGCGCGTCGAACGCCCAGTCCATCGACGCGACGCAGGCTTCGGTGCAATAGCCCTTGCCGCGCGCGTCCTGGTGGAAGGCATAGCCGACCTCGGTGCCGGGCCAGCCGTCGGGCCGCCACGGGCCGGCCTGGCCGACCCACAGGCCGGAGGCCTTTTCGACCACCGAGAACATCGCGAACCCCTGCAGCAGCCACGCGCCCGGCATCTGCAGGAACCGGCGCCACGCGTCGCCGCGGGCGTGCGGGCCGCCGATGATCCGCGACGACTCGTGCGCGAAGAACTCGGCGTAGCGGTCGAAGTCCTCGATCCGCGGGACGCGCAGGAGCAGGCGTTCGGTCTCGAGCACCGGCGTGTCCATGCGCGTCGCGTCCCCGGTCCGGTCAGAACGCGTTGATGCCGGTGAGTTCGCGGCCGACCACCAACTGGTGCACGGTTTCCGTGCCTTCGTAGGTGATCACCGATTCGAGGTTCAGCGCGTGGCGGATCGGGCAGTGCTCGGTGGTGATGCCGGCGCCGCCGAGCAGGTCGCGCGCCTCGCGGGCGATGTCGATCGCCATGCGCACGTTGTTCCACTTCGCCAGCGACACCTGGGTCGGCTGCATGTTGCCGGCGTCCTTGAGGCGGCCGAGCTGCAGCGAGATCAACTGCGCGGCGGTGATGCGGCGGGCCCAGTCGGCCATCTTGAGCTGCGCGCTCTGCGTCGCCGCGACCGGGCGATCGAACAGGATGCGCTCCTTGCTGTAGCGCAGCGCCTCGTCGAGGCAGGCGATGGCGGCGCCGATCGGGCCCCAGGTGATGCCGTAGCGGGCCTGGGTGAGGCAGCCGAGCGGGCCCTTGAGGCCCTTCACGTTCGGCAGCCGGTTGGCGTCCGGCACGCGCACGTTGTCGAAGAACAGCGCGCTGGTGACCGACGCACGCAGGCTCATCTTGTGCTTGATCTCCTGGGCGGTGAAGCCCGGCATGCCCTTCTCCAGCACGAAGCCCTGGATGCCGTCGTCGGTCTGCGCCCAGACGATCGCGATATCGGCCAGGTTGCCGTTGGTGATCCACATCTTCGAGCCGTTGATCACCCAGTCGCCGCCGTCGCGCACGGCGCGGGTCTTCATGTTCGCCGGGTCGGAGCCGCCGTGCGGCTCGGTCAGGCCGAAGCAGCCGATGACCTTGCCCGCGGCCATGTCCGGCAGCCAGCGCATGCGCTGCTCTTCCGAACCGTAGGCGTAGATCGGATACATGCACAGCGAGGACTGCACGCTGACGAAGCTGCGGATGCCGGAGTCGCCGCGCTCGAGTTCCTGGCAGATCAGACCGTAGCTGACGCCGTTGAGGCCGGCGCAGCCGTACTGTTCGGGCAGCGAGGAGCCGAGCAGGCCGAGTTCGGCGATCTCGGGGATCAGTTCCTTCGGGAAGCGGCCTTCGTCGAACGCCTTGCCGATGATCGGCAGCACGCGCTCGTCGGTGAAGCGGGCGACCGTGTCCTGGACGGCACGCTCTTCTTCGCTGAGCAGGGAACGGACGTCGTACAGATCGTAGGGATGCAGGGCCATGGCGCGAGGTCGATTCGGGCAAAACGTCATTGTAAGGGGGCAACCTGCGCAGCCGATACCTGCGGACCGACCAAAACACGACGGCGAAGCGACGACTTCCGCCGCAAAGGCCGCGATTTCGCCAGCCGGTCGGCCGCCCGAAAAGAAGGCGGGACCGGATCGCTCCGGTCCCGCCTGTCGTGCGGCCGTCCGAGGGGTCGGCCGCGGACCGCTTGGCGTGGTCGCCGGCGTCAGCCGCGACCCGGCGCCCCGGCCGTGGCGACCGCCGTCACCACCTGGCCGTCGACGACGGGCAGGCGATCGCCGGGCTTCTCGTCCATCCGCAGCGTCTGCTCCGCGCCGCGGTAACGGTAGGTCACGTCGTAGCCGACCACGTGACTTTCGCTGCCCAGCGGGATGCGGCTGCCGGGCTTGCGGTCGGTGCGCATCGTGCCGGTGGTCCCGTCGGGGTTGCGGTAGGTCACGTTCCAGGCCACGGTGCGGCTGCGGCTGGAGGTGTCGGTGACGGTGTGGCACTGGCGCTCGGTCTTGGTCACGACCTGGCCGCCGACGTGGCGCCTGTCGATCTCGCGCCCGGCGAAACCGCCGCCGACGGCGCCGGCCACGGTGGCCAGCTTGCGGCCGTCGCCCTTGCCGATCTGGTTGCCGACCAGGCCGCCGATTACGGCGCCGGCGACCGTGCCGCCGACGTTGCCGTCGCGCTCGGGCAGGCGCTCCTGCACGGCGACGTCCTCGCAGACCTCGCGCGGGGTCGAAGCGGTGGTGGTCTCGCGGACCGGTTCGGTGCCGAGCACGGTCGCGTACTGCGCCGACTTCTCGGTGATCGGCTTCACGTCGACGACATCGGCGTATTCGAGCCCGCCCGCGGTCGGGATGCGGCTGTCGTCCTCGGCGCGATCCTCGGCGGCGAGGGTCGCCGGCCGCGCGAGGTCGGCGGACGCCTCGGACGGCAACGGCGCGCGGTTGCCCAGGTAGGCTGCGGTTGCGACGCCGCCCAGCAGCAGCGCCCCGATGGCGATGGCGATGGTGTTCTTCTGGTTCATGCGGTCCTCCTCAGGGCTGCATCGGATGGAATCCCCCGTCGGGTCGGATTCCAGCACCGGCTGGCTGAACGTCCCCCGATTCCGGCCCCGCCTGCATGACGAAACCCTGAATTCCGCACCGAAAGCCCCTGACAGCGTGATAGCGTTCGCGCATTCGTCCCCTGTCCGGAGTTTCGCCGTCATGGCCAATCCGCTCGTCGCCCCGATCCTGGGCTTCCTCGGCCGATTGAGTTTCCCCCGCCTGTTCGTGATCGCCGCCGTGCTGTGGGCGGTCGACATGGTCGTCCCGGACTTCATCCCGTTCATCGACGAACTGCTGCTGGGCATCGCCACGCTGCTGCTCGCCAGCTTCCGCAAGCGCAAGGCGCCCGCAGTGACGGAAACGCCGACCGCGAAACCGCCGATCGAGGGCCAGCGCAGCGGTTGATCGCGCCGATGCTGGTCGACAGCCACGCCCACCTCGACGCGCCCGAGTTCGACGCCGACCGCGACGCGGTGCTCGCCCGCGCGCGCGCCGCAGGCGTGGCCCGGCAGATCGTGCCGGCGGTGAACGCCGCCGGCTGGCCGAAGCTGCGCGAGCTGTGCCGCGGCGAAGCCGGGCTGCTGCCGGCCTACGGCCTGCATCCGATGTACCTCGACGACCATCGCGAAACGGATCTCGTCGAGCTGCATGCGTGGATCGAACGCGAGCGCCCGGTCGCGGTCGGCGAGTGCGGGCTCGACTTCTTCGTCGAAGGACTCGATCCGGCGCGGCAGGCGCTGTTCTTCGACGGCCAACTGCGGCTGGCGCGCGACTTCGACCTGCCGGTGGTCGTGCACGCGCGGCGCGCGGTCGACCAGGTCATCGCCGCGATCCGCCGCTTCGGCCCGCTGCGCGGCGTGATCCACAGTTATCCGGGCAGTGCCGACCAGGCGAAGCGGCTGTTCGACCTCGGCTTCCTCGTCGGGATCGGCGGGCCGGTCACCTACGACCGTGCGAACCGGCTGCGCACGCTCGCGGCGACGCTGCCGATCGAATGCCTGCTGCTGGAAACCGACGCCCCCGACCAGCCCGACAGCGATCATCGCGGGCAGCGCAACGAGCCGGCGCGGCTGGTGCGCGTGCTCGAAACCGTCGCCGAACTGCGGAGCATGCCGCCCGCCGAAGTCGCCGCGGCCACCACGGCGAATGCGGAGCGGTTGTTCCGCCTGCCGTCCGATCGGTAGAGCGGCCTTCAGGCCGCTGTCGCATCTCCGGAGAGGGGGCAGCAGCGGCCTGAAGGCCGCTCTACCGAAATGGGATGCCCCATCTGGGTAACCCTGTTCGGGTGACCGGCTCCGGGTTACGGGGACGGCACGACGGCCTTCGGCTTCAGCAGCATCTCCAGCGCCTTGCCGGCCGCGGCGAACGCGAACGCGCCGGTGATGTGGGTGGCCGCGCCCAGCCCCGCGCCGCAGTCGAGCTTCAGCGCCGCGTCGGCGCCGAGCTGCGGGCGCAGGCCGCAGACGCTGCCGTCGGCCTGCGGATAGCGCACGTTCTCCAGCGAATAGATCGCCGGCACGCCGAAGTAGCGCTGCGGGTTCTTCGGGAAATTGAACTCGCTCCGCAGCTTCTTGCGGATCAGTGCGAGCATCGCGTCGTGCTCGGTGCGCGAGAGGTCGCGCACGCGCACGAGGGTCGGATCGAGCCGGCCGCCGGCCGCGCCGACGGTGAGGATCGGCCGCTTGCGGCGGCGGCACCAGGCGATCGCCTCGACCTTCGTGCGGAAGCTGTCGCAGGCGTCGATCACCAGGTCGTGGTCGCGGCCGAGCAGGTCGTCGAGGTTCGACGGCACCAGGAAGCTGGCGATGGCCTCGACCGCGATGCCGGGGTTGATCGCGCGGCAGCGTTCGGCCATCGCATCGGCCTTGCCGCGACCGTACTGGCCTTCGAGCGCGGGCAACTGGCGGTTGGTGTTGGACACGCACAGGTCGTCGGCGTCGATCAGGGTCAGGCGACCGACGCCGCTGCGGGCCAGCGCCTCGACCACCCAGGAGCCGACCCCGCCCAGACCGACCACCGCGACGTGGCTGCGCGCGAACGTCGCCAGCGCGCCGCGTCCGTAGAGACGGTCGATCCCGGCGAAGCGGTCGCGCCAGTGCGCGTCCAGGCCATCGTTGCGGCCGTCGTCGCGGCCGTTGCCCGGGTCATCGCCGGGCGTCGCTGCGGGCGGGGCGTTGCGGAGGGTTTCGTGCATCGGACCATTGTAGCCGGGCGGAACACGGCGACGCCGGTCGTGGTATGTTTTCGACAACCGTCACGGAGCCGTTCCATGTCGACATCGCCCGACCCGAGCAAGCCCAAGTCCTCCGCCTTCAGCCGCTACTTCTTCGTGTTCCTGATCGGCCTGGCCATCGGCGCGATCGCCGTCGTCATGCTGATGCGGACCTGGCAGCAGCGTCGCGACCACTTCCCCGAGAGCGTGATGTACGTCCAGGAGTGGCACATGAAGCAGCTCGGCGAGAAGGCGGCCACCAACCACTGCAACGCGACCGACATCATCCCGCACCTCAAGGGCCTGCGCACGATGGCCGACGATCTGGAGCGCGCCTTCCCGGGCGATGCCGACGACGAGCGTTTCACCAAGCAGGCCAGCGGCATGCGCGCCACCCTCGACGCCGCCCTCGCCGCGCCGCCGATCAACTGCGAAGGCGTGAACGCCGTGACCGCCAAGATCGGCGAGAGCTGCAAGGGCTGCCACCAGGACTTCCGCTGACGGCGCTTCCGCCGGCGGGAGCTCCGCCGGCCCGGGCCGCCGCCCCGCGACGGGCGCGTCGACGCCTCCCCCGACGCTGCTGCTAAGCAGCATGCGCCGGGCACCCCGCCCCCTTATGATCCCGACGCCCGCACTCCGCGGGCGTTTTCGAATCCGGGGACACAAGGGAATGAAGCTGAAAACGATCGGCACCATCGGTGCCACCACCGCGCTCGTCGCGGGTATCGCCGCCGCGTTCGGTTCGGTCGCCGCCGTGCCGGCGGTCCAGACCGCCAACCCGCTGCGCGTCGGCATGCTGTCGCTGGGCGACGGCATCGTCGAAGTCACGGTGACCAACACCAGCCGCAAGACCGTGCGCGTGCCGAACTGGCAGTTGCCGTCCACGCTGGCGCAGTCGAACGTGTTCGCGGTCGCCCGCGACGGCGTCGAAGTCCGCTACGAAGGCGCCATGATCAAGCGCGGGCTGCCGGGGGCGTCCGACTTCGTCGTGCTGCGCCCGGGTCGCGCCTACAAGGCGACGGTCGACCTCGGCGCCGCCTACGACCTCTCGCAGGGCGGCGACTACACGGTGACCTTCGCTGCGCCGCTGCAGTACGCCTCGCTGTCGGGCGGGACGATGCTCAAGCAGGCCAACGGTCTGCCGCTGCTGACGCAGAGCGCGCCGCTGCGCATCTGGGTCGACAACGGCCAGCAGACCCCGGCCCAGCGCATGGGCTTCTCGACCAAGGCCAAGCCGTCGCAGGGCGTGGTGGTGAACGGCGTCAACTACACCGGCTGCACCAGCACGCAGCAGAACTCGGCGGGCACCGCGGTGAATTCGGCCCGGACCTACACCGAGAACGCGAAGGGCTATCTCAACGCGGGCACGACCGGAGCGCGCTACACCACCTGGTTCGGCGCGTACACCTCCAGCCGCTACGCCACCGCCAAGCAGCACTACGCGGCGATCGACTCGGCCATGGACCAGAACGCCGGCCAGATCACGATCAACTGCGGCTGCAACCAGAGCTACTACGCCTACGTCTATCCGACCCAGCCGTACCAGATCTACGTCTGCAAGGCGTTCTGGAGCGCGCCGAACACCGGCACGGATTCGAAGGCGGGCACGCTGGTCCACGAGATGAGCCACTTCAACGTCGTCGCCGCCACCGACGACTGGGCCTACGGGCAGTCGGCCGCCAAGAGCCTGGCGATCAGCAACCCGACCAAGGCTCTGGACAACGCCGACAACCACGAGTACTTCGCCGAGAACAATCCGGCGCAGAACTGACGGCTCGCGCTGTTGCTCCCCCGGAAACGGCCCGCATCGCGGGCCGTTTCCTTTTCCTGCCCCGGGCCCGCATCGCGGGCCGTTTCCTTTTCCTGCCCCGGGCCCGCATCGCGGGCCGTTTCCTTTTCCTGCCCCGGGCCCGCATCGCGGGCCGTTTCCTTTTCCGCCCGCGGGCCCGCATCGCGGGCCGTTGCCTCTTTCCGACCCCGGACCGGCCCGCGGATCGTGCGACGCCCCCGCAGACGGCACGTTCACCGCCCGGTCGTGCGACCGTTCCGGCGCCGTGCCATGATGCCGCCGCCGCGACCTCCCGACCCGCGGACCGGATGCCCGATGGACGTGCAGGTCCTGTTCTACGTGCTCGCCGCGCTGCTGGTGCTGCTGGGCCTGGTCGGCGTGGTGCTGCCCGCCCTCCCCGGCCTGCCGCTGGTGTACGCCGGCATGCTGCTGGCCGCTTGGGCCGACGGCTTCGAGCGGATCGGCGCGCTGACGCTGGTGGTGCTGGGCCTGCTGACCGCGCTTTCGGTGCTCGTGGACCTGGCGGCGACGGCGATGGGCGCCAAGCGCGTCGGCGCCAGCCGGCTGGCGCTGCTCGGCGCGGCCATCGGCACCGTCGCGGGCCTGTTCTTCGGGCTGGTCGGGGTGTTCGTGGCGCCCTTCGTCGGCGCCGTCGCCGGCGAACTGCTGCATCGTCGGCGTCTCGAAGCGCACCACCTCGGCCAGGCCACCAAGGTCGGCCTCGGCACCTGGCTGGGCATCCTGCTCGGCGTGGTGTTCAAGCTCGCGCTCGCCTGCGCGATGATCGGCCTGTTCCTGATCGCCTGGTTTTTCTAGTCAGGCCCTTCCCGTCCGGCGCGTCCCAGTCCCGCGCCCCTCCCGTCCCGCCTGCGACCCGTTCTTCCGATGCCCACGCCGACGCCCGCACCGTCACCGCTGTCCATCCTGCTGCCGACCGCGGCCGCCCCCGCGTCCGGCGACGCCACGCCGAAACCGGCCGTCTCCTGCACCTTCGACGACCTGCACCAGTGCGCGCATGCGATGGCCGACTACGCCAATCACGCGCTGCTGCGGCTGGTCGAGCGCATCCCGCAGCTCGTCCTCGCGGTGCTGGTGCTGCTGTTCGCGCTGTGGTGCGCGCGGTTCGCGGGCCGGCGCCTGCACCTGCTGCACCTGCGCTCGCGCAATCCGTACATGGACGGCCTCGTGCGCACGGTGGTGCGCACCGCGATCATCCTCGTCGGCGTGCTGATCGCGCTGGACCTGCTCGGCCTCACCGCCGTGGTCGGCGCGGTCCTCGGCTCCGCCGGCGTGGTCGGGCTGGTGCTGGGCTTCGCGTTCCGCGACATCGCCGAGAACTACATCGCGGGCATCCTGCTCAGCGTGCGCCGCCCGTTCGAGCCCGGCGACAGCGTCAACATCGACGGTCGCGAAGGCAAGGTGATCTCGGTGACCTCGCGCGCGACGGTGCTGATCACCTTCGACGGCAACCACCTGCAGATGCCGAACAGCCTGGTGTTCAAGTCGGTGATCCTGAACTACTCGCGCAATCCGAAGCGTCGATTCGATTTCACCGTGGCGATCGACGCCACCCAGTCGATCCGCAAGTCCGAGACCCTGGCGATGGCGGCGATCGCCGGGGTCGAAGGTGTGCTCGAGGACCCGGCGCCGTCCTGGCTGGTGGTCGAACACGGCAGCGCCGGCATCGTGCTGCGCTTCCTCGCCTGGATCGACCAGCGCGAGAGCGACCTCGGCAAGACCCGCAGCGAGGCGATCCGGCAGACCAAGGCCGCGTTCGCGAAGGCCGGCATCGAAGCGCCGCGCACGATCCAGTACATCGCCCGGCTCCCCGACGATCGCGCCGCCCCTCCGGTCGAGCCCGACCACAACGGCGGCACCGACACGTCGGTCAACCGCGACATCGACGACCAGCTCGCCGCCGCCCGCGCCGACGCCAACGGGCAGAACCTGCTGCAGCCCGGCGCGCACGCGCCGTAGGCCGCGGCCACCACGAGGAGCGCCGCCATGTCCCGACTGCGTCGCGTCGTGCCGGGGGCCCTGGGCCTGCTGGCGATCGTCCTGCTGGCGCTGCCGCCCGCGGTCGCGGCGACCGTCGTGCTGATGCCGCTGTGGTCGCGGATCGAGGCGTCGACGGGGATCGAGTCGGTCGGGCATTCCGGCCCGGCGACGTGGTGCTACGTCGCGAGCTGGGTCGGGCTGTCCGCGCTGCTGGCGGCGCTGGCCGCCCGGGTCGCCCGCCGCCGCGCGAACGCGCGGGCCGCCCGACAGGCCGCGGCCGGCCGCCGACAGTGATGCCCGGGGCGATCCGTGCCTCGGCGCGGGCCTGGTCCGGGCGCCGCGGCAAGCATGGATCCGGGCATTGATCCGGGCCGCGGCTGGCGGGATCATGCCTCGCCCGCCCCGCTGCCGGATCGCCGCATGCGCCCGTACGTCCGCCTGGCCCCGATCGCGCTGTCCGTTGCCCTGTTCGCAGCCCTCGCCGGTACTGCCGGCATCGGCGCCGCCGATGCGACGCCGCCGAAGAACGGACTGGACGCCGCGGCCCGCGCCCGACTGGTCGGCGCCCACCTGCTCACCCTGCAGTGGATCGGCTGGGGCAACCTCGACGGCGCCGGCCGCGCGACCGTGACCGATCGCGGCGATGCGCTGGCGGTGGAAGGCGAGCAGCGCGGACACGGCGACAGCGAAGGCGACTACGTGCGCGTCTCCGGCCGCATCGTGGCCGCCACCCGGGACGGCTTCACCTTCGAGGGCACGATCCTCACCCGGGTCTCGCACATCGCGGGCGGGCGCACGTGCAGGCGCGACGGCACCTATCATTTCGAGACCAGGACCGGCCGCAAATACTGGCGCATGCAGGAAATCGACAACCCCTGCGACACCGCGGCCGACTACGTCGATCTGTACTTCCTCGACATTTGAGAGGCCCGGATATCCGAACGTCCCGGGTATCCGACCAGCCTGACTGATTTGAACAGCCCGGTTGTCGGCGCAGCGTGGCTATTCGAGCGGCAGTGCCGTTTGCGCGGCGTGCGCTGAACGCCCCGCCTGCGGCGGCAGGCTTTTTTCCACGGCATGCTGCGCACGATCGCCGGGCATCGCGCATGACCGAAACGGTTTGCCAGGGCGTTCGCGTGCGATTCACGCCGCCGGCGCGAGGGTGTCCCCGTCGCGATCCCGGATCGCGATGCTCACCTCGTCCGGAGACAAGACATGAATGCCCGCATGAACCTTCGCCCGACGCTGTTCGCTTCCATCGCCGTCGCCTCGTCGCTGATGCTCTCGGCCTGCGCGACTGCGCCGTCCTCGGGATACGCGTCCGCGCCGTCGCCCGCCTACGGCGATCCCTGCCCCGACTGCGGCACCGTGACCCGCATCGACGAGGGCGCCGGCAGCCGCACGCCGAACGCCACCGGCGCCGTCGTCGGCGCGGTGATCGGCGGCCTCGCCGCGCGCGAGATCGCCAAGGACAACACCGACAGCAAGGGCCGCCAGAACACCGCCACCGTCGCCGGCGCCGCCGCGGGCGCCGCGGTCGGCAACGCCGTGCAGAACAGGTACGGCAAGGGTTACGACGTCACGGTGCGGATGCGCGACGGCCGCGAGGTCATCGTGTCGCAGGACGACCTCAACGGCATCACCGTGGGTTCGCGCGTGCAGGTGCGCAACGGCCGCGCGTTCCGGATCTGACGCTGCCGATCCGCAGCGGTCGCAGCCGCGCCGCAACGCAGCAGGGAGCCGCGATCGTCGCGGCTCCCTGCCGATGGAGCGTCCTGTGCGCGGCGCGGCGCGGGCGCCTCAGGCGACGACCACCGGGATCTTGCCGATCCTGGCCTGCCATTCGCGCGGACCGGTCTGGTGGACCGACGTGCCCTGCGAATCCACCGCGACCGTCACCGGCATGTCCTGCACCTCGAACGCGTAGATCGCCTCCATGCCGAGGTCGGCGAAACCGACGACCTTCGCCGCCTTGATCGCCTTCGACACCAGGTACGCCGCGCCGCCCACGGCCATCAGGTAGACCGACTGGTGCCTGCGGATGGCGTCGATCGCGGCCGGGCCGCGCTCGGCCTTGCCGACCATGCCCATCAGGCCGGTCTGGGCGAGCACCTGCTCGGTGAACTTGTCCATGCGCGTGGCGGTGGTCGGGCCGGCGGGGCCGACGACCTCGTCGCGCACCGGATCGACCGGGCCGACGTAGTAGATGAATTTGCCGCGCAGGTCGACCGGCAGCGGCTCGCCCTTGTCGAGCATGTCGACCATGCGCTTGTGCGCGGCGTCGCGACCGGTGAGCAGCGTGCCGTTGAGCAGCAGCACTTCGCCGGGCTTCCACGACGCGACTTCCTCCTTCGTCACCGTGTCGAGATTCACGCGACGGCCCTTCGATGCGTCGTAGGTGAGCTTCGGCCAGTCTTCGAGCGACGGCGGATCGAGCATCACCGGACCGCTGCCGTCGAGGGTGAAGTGCGCGTGACGGGTGGCGGCGCAGTTCGGGATCATCGCCACCGGCAGATTCGCGGCGTGGGTCGGGTAGTCCTTGATCTTGATGTCGAGCACGGTGGTCAGGCCGCCCAGACCCTGCGCGCCGATGCCGAGCGCATTGACCTTCTCGTACAGCTCCAGGCGCAGCTCCTCGGCGCGGTTCGACGGGCCGCGCGCCTGCAGGTCGGTGATGTCGATCGGCTCCATCAGCGCTTCCTTCGCCAGCAGCATCGCCTTCTCGGCGGTGCCGCCGATGCCGATGCCGAGCATGCCCGGCGGGCACCAGCCGGCGCCCATGGTCGGCACGGTCTTCAGCACCCAGTCGACGATGGAGTCGGACGGATTGAGCATCGCGAATTTCGACTTCGCCTCGGAGCCGCCGCCCTTCGCCGCCACGATCACCTCGACGGTGTTGCCGGGCACGATCTTCACGTTGACCACGCCGGGCGTGTTGTCCTTCGTGTTGATCCGCTTGCCGGCGGGATCAGCCAGCACCGAAGCGCGCAGCTTGTTGTCCGGGTCGTTGTAGGCGCGGCGCACGCCCTCGTGGACCATGTCCTCGACGCTCATGGTCGCGTCGTCCCAGCGCACGTCCATGCCGATCTCGAGGAACACGGTGACGATGCCGGTGTCCTGGCAGATCGGGCGATGGCCTTCGGCGCACATCCGCGAGTTGATCAGGATCTGCGCGATCGCGTCCTTCGCCGCAGCGGATTCCTCGCGCTCGTAGGCGGCGGCGAGGTTCCGGATGTAGTCGACCGGATGGTAGTAGCTGATGTACTGCAGGGCGTCGGCGATCGACTGGATCAGATCGGCCTGCCGGATCGAGACCGGGCGGCGTTCGGCGGGCATGGCGGGAGCGTGGGCTGCGGACACGGACGGGTCTTCGGGACGTGTGGGACCGCGATTTTACCGCGCGTGGCCGGTCGGGGCCCCACTTGCGTCCCCCGACCATCGGCGGAGTATGCTCCGGCATCCGCCGCGGGGGAGCCGTCATGCTGAAGAAGATCCTCATCGTCCTGGTCCTTGCGGTCGCCGGCGTGCTGCTCTACGCCGCGACCAAACCCGACACCTTCCAGGTCCAGCGCCGGGCGACCATCGCGGCGCCGCCGGAGCGGGTGTTCGCCCTGATCGACGATTTCCACCGCTGGGGCGAATGGTCGCCGTGGGAGAAGCTCGACCCGGCCATGACCCGCACCTTCGAGGGGCCCGCCAGCGGGACCGGCGCGGTCTACGCGTGGAAGGGCAACAAGGACGTGGGCCAGGGACGGATGGAAATCACCGAATCGACCCCGCCGGGCCGGATCGCGATCAAGCTCGACTTCATCGAACCGATGGAATCGGACAACGTCACCGAATTCGTGCTGGCGCCGAAGGACGGCGGCACCGAGGTGACCTGGACCATGCGCGGCCCCAGTCCCTACCTCACCAAGGTGATGGACACCGTCGTCGGCATGGACAGGCTGATCGGCAAGGATTTCGAGGCCGGCCTGGCCAACATGAAGGCCGCCGCCGAGCGCTGAGCGAAGGCAGGGCCATCGACCGCGGGGCGGGCGGAACGCCGGCGCGCCCGGAGCGTCCATCCGGACCGTTCGTCGCGCGCCACGGCAGCCCCGCGCCAATCTGATCCGGATCAGGAAAACCGCTCGTGCTGCAGCGCAGCATGATCGCCACACCTCCCCCGGAGCTTCGCCATGAACGACGTCTCGCCCCTTCCCGCGGCCGAAGGCTTCCTGCCCTACGCGCTGGAGACCCTGTCCGACGGCCGCCAGGTCCTGGTCCGCCCGATGAACCCCGGCGACGCGGACGCGGAGCGGACCTTCATCGCCGCCCTGTCGCCGCGCGCCCGCCGCTACCGTTTCCAGGAGCAGTTCAGCGAGCCCGACGAAGCGCTGGTGCGGCGGCTGGTCGATGTCGACCATGTCAACGACGAGGCCTTCGTCGCCCTCGACGGCGAAGCCGGCGACGCGCGCATCGTGGGCGTGTCGCGCTACGCGGTCGGCAACGACCCGCGCCAGTGCGAGATCGCGGTGACGGTGCTCGACGACTGGCAGGGCCACGGCCTGGGCACCGCACTGATGCGGCGGCTGATCGAGGCCGCGCGCGAACGCGGCATCCGCACGATGGTGTCGCTGGACTTCGCCGAGAACCAGGAAATGGCGCATTTGGCGCACCACCTCGGCTTCGTGACCTCGGGCGATCCCGACGACCGCACCCAGGTCGTCCACACGTTGACGCTGTAGACCGGCCGCCGGCCAGGTGCGGACATGGCCGATCGGGCATGTCCCTCCGGGCCGGGCTTTCTGAGCCGAATCAAATCCCCGCGCCCACGCGCTCGTCTACAATTAGCGCCAGCTAATACTTCAGACCCCCACGCATGGCCTCCCCCTACGGCACCGAAACCGTGCTGGACGTCCGCCACTGGACCGACGCCTATTTCAGCTTCACCACCACCCGAGAAGACGGTTTCCGGTTCGACAACGGCCAGTTCGTGATGATCGGGCTGGAAGTGCCGCAGGCGGACGGCTCGACCCGGCCGCTGATGCGCGCCTATTCGATCGCCAGCGCGAACTGGGAAGAAGAACTCGAATTCTTCAGCATCAAGGTGCAGGACGGGCCGTTGACCTCGCGCCTGCAGCACATCAAGCCCGGCGACACCCTGCTCATCGGCCGCAAGCCGACCGGCACGCTGCTGATTTCCGACGTCCATCCCGGCCGCAACCTCTACCTGCTGGCGACCGGGACCGGGCTCGCGCCCTGGCTGGCGGTGATCAAGGACCCGGCCACCTACGAGCGCTTCGAGAAGGTGATCGTCTGCCACGGCGTGCGTGGCGAACCGGACCTCGCCTACCGCGACTACATCAGCCGCGGCCTGCAGTGCCACGAATACCTCGGCGAGGAAATCCGGGCCAAGCTGCTGTACTACCCGGCGGTCAGCCGCGAGGACTTCTTCTGGCACGGCCGCTCGCAGCGCGGGCGCATCACCGACCTGCTCGACAGCGGGCGCATCGCCGCCGACCTCGGCCTGCCGCCGCTGGACCCGGCGCACGATCGCGCGATGATCTGCGGCAGCCCGCAGATGCTGGCCGATTTCCGCGAGATCCTCGACCGGCGCGGCTTCAACGCCTCGCCGCGGATCGGCACCGCCGGCGAATACGTGTTCGAGCGCGCCTTCGTCGAGAAGTGAGGACGCCCCGCCGGCGCGGGCCGGCGCACGCGCGACCGGCAGGCCCGCTGCATCCGCCGGCCGGCGTCGGGCGTATCGTCGGGACGCCACCTGCCGCGGAAGCCCGACGATGCGCCATGCCCTCCTCCTGATCGCCGCCCTGTGCCTGCCGCTGGCCGGCTGCCTGCCGGGCACGCGCGCGGACCAGCCGATCCCGACGCTGCATCTGCCGGCCGCGTCGCAGGCGGCCTCGAAGCGGCTGGTCGTGGTGCTGCCCGGACGCGCCGACGATCTCGCCGCGCTGCGGCGCAGCGGCGTCGCCGATGCGATCCGGCGCGCCTGGCCCGATGCCGACGTGACCTTCGCCGAACTCCGGCTCGGCGACTACAGGCGCGGCGACGCCCCGGAACGCCTGCATCGCGACGTGATGCTGCCGGCGCAGGCCGCGGGCTATCGCGAGATCTGGCTGGCGGGCGCCTCGCTCGGCGGCATGGGCACGCTGATGTACGACCGCCTGCATCCGGGCGCCACCGCCGGGCTGATCCTGCTCGCGCCCTACCTCGGCGAGGGCGCGGTCCCGGATTCGGTCGCCGCGGCCGGCGGGCTGTCGCGGTGGACCCCGCCCGACACCGCCGGCCTGCCCGAACGCGACGCCTGGCAGTACGATCTGTGGCGGCACCTGCATGCGATCTCCGCCGACCCGGCCGCGGCCGGACGCGTCTGGCTGGCCTACGGCCGCGAGGACCGGCTGCGCCCGGCGATCGAACTGTTCGCGCCGGCGCTGCCGGCCGGCCACGTGCTGCTGCGCGACGGCGGCCATCGCTGGCAGGTGTGGACCCCGGCGATCGAGGCGCTGCTGCGGCGCATCGACGCGGGCCACGGCGACCCCGGCCGCAACGACGCTGCCGGCGACGCGACTCAGGCCTCGCCGTAGTGCAGCCAGATCCGGGCGCGCGACGCGTTGTCGAACACCCGGCAGTCGTATCCGCGCTCGCGGCCCAGGATCTCGCCCAGTTCCATCCGGCTGACCGCAGTGCCGCGGGCGTCGACATAGGCCAGCCGCACCTGTGCCAGCCCGCTGCCCTCCACCGCATCGAACAGCTTGCGCAGTTGGGTCTCCGCCGGCACCACGCCGTGGGTGTGGTCGAGCACCAGGATCCGGCGCAGGCCGGTGCGCTTCGCCTCGTCGCCGATGCGCAGGAAGATCTCGATCAGCGGTTCGACCGCCTCGATCCGCCCGGTGACCGTCGCCACCAGCGCGCTGCTGTCGGTCGCGATCGTCAGTGCGTAGCCGGGCGCGTCCGGGACGGGCGTGCCGGCGGCGGGGTCGTCGCTCATGGCGTCCTGCCGGTCACCCCAGGGCGGCCTCGATGTCCCGGGCCAGCGATTCGGGGGTATCGGTCGGCGCGTAGCGCTTGATGACCTTGCCGTCGCGGCCGATCAGGAACTTGCTGAAGTTCCACTTGATCGCGCCGATCCCGAGCAGGCCGCTCTTCTGCTCCTTGAGCCAGGCCCACAGCGGATGCGCCTTGCCGCCGTTGACGTCGATCTTGGCGAACATCGGGAAATCGACGTCGTAGGTCAGCGAGCAGAAATTGCGGATCTCGGCCTCGTCGCCCGGCTCCTGGTGCCCGAACTGGTCGCACGGGAAGCCGAGGATCACCAGGCCGCGGTCGCGGTAGGTCTCCCAGAGCTTCTGCAGGCCCGCGTACTGCGGCGTGAAGCCGCACTTCGAGGCGACGTTGACCACCAGCAGCACCTTGCCGCGATAGTCGGACAGGGCCTGGTCGTGGCCGTCGATGTCGACGGCGGAAAAGTCGTAGGCGGTCTTCATCGTGAACGCTCCGGTGTGGGGGTGGGGATCGTCCGGAGGGGCCGGATCAGGGCGCGGCGTCCCCGGCGGGGACGGCCCGGACCGGCTCGGCGAACGGCTCGATGCCGAGCGCGCGGTCGATCTCCGCCGGATAGTAGGCCTCGCCGTTCTTGATGACGAGCGCGACCCGTCGCAGATCGCCGATGTCGACGGTCGGATCGCCGTCGAACAGCACCAGGTCGGCGCGCTTGCCGACCGCGACGGTGCCGCGGTCGTTGAGCGTGCGCGAGTACTTCGCGGCGTTGAGGGTGGCGACCTGCAGCGCCTGCGACGGGGTCATGCCGGCCTGCACGTACAGCGCGAGTTCGCGCTGCAGGGCGAAGCCCGGGGTCGCGTCGGTGCCGGCGAGGATCGGCACGCCCGCGCGGTACATGCGGCCGACGAAGTCCACCATCTTGTCGTAGGACTTGCGGTAGCGCGCGGCGGTGGTGTCGTCGGGGATGTCGAATTCCGCGGTCTTCAGCCCGCGGCGCACGTCCGGCGGCAGATGGTCGGCCACCGCGGCGTAGGCCTCCGACAGTTGGCCCGGGCGCTGGCGGATGAAGTCGAAGGTCGCCAGGGTCGGATCGATCGCGATCTGGTCGCGCGCCAGCCGGGCGATGAAGTCCTGGACCGGTTTGGCGTCGAAGTCCATGCCCGCGACCTCGCGCGCCGGCAGGTAGAAGCGCTCGAGGGTCCGGGTGTCGGTGTCGTCCTTCACCAGGAAGTTCAGCAGCACCTGGTTGATGTGCTGGATTTCGTCGTAGCCGGCGTCGAGCGCGTCCTGCGCGCGCAGGTACACCGGGATGTGCCCGCTCACCCGCAGGTCGCGGCTGTGCGCGTAGGCGACGGTGTCGCGCAGGATGTCCTTCGGGAACGAGTTGTAGATCTTGATCTGCGGATAGCCGTGGCTGGCGTACCAGTCGATGGCCTTCTTCGCGCCGTCGAGGTCGGAGATCACGAAACCGTTGCGCGCCGACATCGGGCTCTCGCCCTCGATGAAGCCGGCCGGCACGATCGACGGCGACAGCACCCGTCCCTCGCGCTCGTCGGCGATCAGTTGCTGCAACGTCGCGTTGTCGTTGCCCATGTCGCGGACGGTGGTCACGCCGGCGGCGAGATGCAGCCCGCCCTGCCACGCGCTGATGTGGCCGTGCATGTCGAACAGGCCCGGGGTCAGCACCCGGCCGCCGGCGTCGATGGTCTGCTCGACCGCGGCCTTTTCCTGGCCTGCGCCGGAGATCGACACGATCCGGCCGTTCGCGATCAGCAGGTCGGACGCCGGCCCGACGGTCGCCGTCTCGCTGTCGAAGACGCGGGCGTTGCGGATCAGGGTGGCGCCGCGCAGCGGATGCGCGAGCGTGTCGCGCAGTTCGGTCAGCGCGTCGTCCTCGGCCTGCTTCTGGCGCGCCTCGAGCACGGCGCCATCGGCTTCGCGGCCTTCCTCCAGCACTTGCAGGTAGCCGGGCACGATCAGCGCGTAGAAGCGCGGCTGCGCATCGGCGGTCATCCACACGAACTGCGGGGTGAAACCGACTCCGGTCACCCGCATCAGCCGGACCTTGCGGTCGCCGCCGAGGGTGACGTCGGCGACCGCGCGGGCGCTGAGCGCGCCGCCGGGGATCAGCGGCAGCCGGTTGTCGCCGCGCGCCAGCAGCGCGGACAGCACCTGCGCGCCGCTCTGCGGCGTGCCGCCGAGCGACCAGTAGGCCGCGCCGTCGGACAGCGGCTGCTCGCCTTCGTCCGAGGTCGATTTCCAGTGCGCGACGCCGTTCTCGACGCGGAAGCTTTCGTCGACCGGCGCGCCGAACGTGGACGTGCCCTTGACCGCATAGGTCGCGAAGGTGCCGTCGGCGGCGAGGGTGTAGTCTTCCTTCAACTCCGGTCCGCGGCCGTTGTCCTTGAACACGAAGTCGACGTGGACGCTGCCGTCGTCGGCGCGCTGGACCACCTGGTGGCCGGCCGGCTTGCCGCCGTCGACCAGCACCGTGTATCGCAGCGTTTCGGCGGCACGCGCCGCCAAGGGCGACCATGCCGACGCCAGCAGCAGGCCGATGAGGGCGGGACGCAGCATGTCGTTCTCCTTTCGGGAAGGGGTTGGCTTGCACGGGGAGGCGTTCGAGTCTAGCCGTTTCACCCCCCTGTCGCCCGTGCCGGGGTCGCCGGCCGACGCGGGGCTTGACCCCGACGCAACGTCAGGCAGCAGGATGCCTCCCGCATCGAAACGACAGGAACGCGTCCGCCATGTCCTCCCGTGAACGCACCATCGGCCGGATCGCGGCCATCACCGGCCTCACCGTCCGCGCCCTGCACCACTACGACGCGATCGGCCTGGTGTCGCCGACCTGCCGCAGCGCCGCCGGCTACCGCCTCTACGGCGAAGACGACCTGCGCCGACTGCAGCAGGTGCTGGTGCTGCGCGAATTGGGCTTCGGGCTGGAGGCGGTACGCGAACTGCTGGACGCGCCGGTCGCACGCCGGCGCGAGGCCCTCCTCGCCCAGCGCGCGACGCTGGAACGCCAGCGCGCGCACGCGGACGCGGTCCTGGGCGCGATCGATGCGACCCTCCATTCCCTCGACGCGAGCACACCCATGAACATCGACACCCTGTTCGAAGGCCACGACCGGTTCCGCAACGGCGAATACGCGCAGGAAGCCGAACGCCGCTGGGGCGACACCGACGCCTGGAAGATCTCCCGCAAGCGCACCGCCCGCTACACGAAAGACGACTGGGCGAAGATCCGCGCCGAGAGCGACGCGATCACCGACCAGTGGCTCGCCGCGATGCAGCAGGGCGACGCGGCCGACGGCGCGCGCGCGACGGCGCTGGCCGAGCGCCACCGCGAACACATCGAGCGCTGGTTCTATCCCTGCAGCCACGCGATGCACGCGCAGGTCGCGGCCATGTACACCGGCGACGACCGTTTCCGCGCGCACTACGACGATCGCGCCGACGGCCTCGCCGCCTACGTGCAGGCCGCGGTGAACGCCAACGCCGGCGCGCACGGCTGACCGCCGGAGCCTGCGGCAGCAGGAGGCGACCGCGGGGCGCTTCGCGCGCGACCGCCGCGGCAGGCCGCAAACGAAGAACGCCGGACGGTTTCCCGTCCGGCGTTCCGTCTTGCAGCCGCTCGATCGACGTCGCGTCCGACGTCGGGCGCCGGGCCTCGTCAGAACGGGCTCCGTCAGAACCGGCTCCGTCAGAGCGGGCCCCGTCAGAACCGGGCCTTGAACTCCACGCCGACCGTGCGCGGCTCGTTGAGGAAGCCGGTGAGGTTGTTGAAGTCGATGCCGCCGACGATCGCGGTCTCGTCGGTGATGTTGCGGCCGTACACCGCCACGTCGTAGTCGCCGTTGCGCCACGAATAGCCCACGCGCAGGCCGCCTTCCAGCAGCGAGGCGCCGGTGAATTCGGTCGACTCGTACAGGAAGAAGTTGACCTGGCTGCGGTAGGCCCAGTCGGTGTAGGCGTAGAACTCGCCGCCGTTGCCGACCGGCAGGCCGTAGCGCGCGGTGAGGTTGTAGACGTTGCGCGGCGCCTGCGGCAGCGCATTGCCGTCGATGCGGTAGGTGCCGGGCACGGCGCCGGCCGGATCGCGCATGGTGCAGCCGCCGCCGCAGCCGAAGACGACCAGGTTGCGGTCCTGGATTTCGGTGTCGTTGTAGCTGGCGCCGAGGGTGACGAACAGGTGGTCGGTGAGCCAGGCCTGCAGGTCGAGCTCGGCGCCCTGGCCGATGGTCTTGTCGGCGTTGACCAGCCGGGCGACGTTGGCGTTGCCGCCGACCGCGCTCAACTGCTGGTTGTCTACGGCATAGCGGTACAGCGCGAAGCCCAGGCGCAGGCGGTTGTCCCAGAGCTGGGCCTTCACGCCGCCTTCCCAGGAGATCACGGTCTCGGTGTCGGCCACCGTCACCAGCTCGTCGGCGGGCAGCGTGGCGTCGGCGAACATCAGCCGGCCCTGCACGCTCGGCGCACGGAAGCCCTTGGCCACGCGGCCATAGACGTTGACCGCGTCGCTGAGCTTGTAGACCGCGCTGACGTCCCAACTGACGTCGCTGTCGCTGGGATGCACGGTGATCGGCGCGATCGGCGGGCCGAACGGACCGACCACGCGCTCGGCGGTGAAGTCCTTGCGGTCGTCGGTGTAGCGCACGCCGGCGCGCAGCTTCAGGCGGTCGGTGGCGTCGAAATCGCCCGAGGCGAACACCGCCCACGCGGTGTTGTCCTGGGTCTGGCGCGCGTAGCCGTTCTGCGGACGGCCCGGGCTCAGGGTGTCGTAGCTGAAGCTGTCGACGTCGATCTTCTCGTTGAACCAGAACAGGCCCGCCTGCCAGTCGAAGCGGCCCCACTCCTTCGACTCGACGCGGAATTCCTGGCTGTACTGCTTGTGGTGCGGCAGCCCGTCGGCGGATTCGGACGGGAACAGGGCCACGCCGAGGGCGCCGGTCGGGAAGGCGTAGACCGAGCCGCCGTCGATGTCGCCGCGGCTGTAGGTCTCGACGCTTTCGTAGCCGGTGATCGAATGCAGGCTGACCCGGCCGAGGTCCCAGCGCATCCGCAGGTTGCCGCCGAACTGGTCGAGCGTCTGCTCGTTGCGGCCGTCGATCGAGACGCGATCGCGGTCGAAGCCGGAGATCAGGTCGTTGCTGCCCGGCCGGATAATGCCGGCGCGGAACAGCCGCGCGGTGCCGTCGAGCTTGCGGGTATGGAGGTTGAGCAGCGCCTCGAAGGTGTCGCTGGGCTTGAACAGCAACTGCCCGCGCGCCGCGGTCTCGCGGTAGCCCTCGAGGTCGTCGCCGGGGCCGTTGAAGGTGTTGTCGACGTAGTCGTCGCGCTGCTGGTGCAGCACCGACAGGCGCCCGGAGACGGTCTCGCCGATCGGGCCGGTGACCACGCCTTCGGCGTTCAGCGTGCCGTGGCTGCCGTAGCCGATGCGGCCGTAGCCGCCGAAGGTGCTTTCCGGGCGCGCCGATTCGAACTTGATCACGCCG
This sequence comes from Lysobacterales bacterium, assembly GCA_019510125.1. Taxonomy (GTDB): domain Bacteria; phylum Pseudomonadota; class Gammaproteobacteria; order Xanthomonadales; family Xanthomonadaceae; genus Lysobacter_I. The sequence goes on along the minus strand of JAEKKX010000004.1, from coordinate 273,627 downwards.
GCCGGGGTGTTGCGGCCGAACAGCGTGCCCTGCGGGCCGCGGTCCATCTCGATCTGGTCGAGGTCGAACATCGGATAGCCCTTGAGGATCGGGTTCTCCTGGACCACGCCGTCGTACACCAGCGACACCGGCTGCGAGGCGTTGAGGTCGAAGTCGGTGTTGCCCAGCCCGCGGATGTAGAAGCGCGGGAAGGCGCGGCCGAACGAGGACTCGATGTTCAGGCTCGGCAGGCGGCCGGACAGCAGGCGGATGTCGTCGCCGCTGGCGGTCAGGACCTCCAGCTTCTCGCGGTCGATGGTGGTGATCGCCACCGGCACGTCCTGGATGTTCTCGGCGCGGCGCTGGGCGGTGACGGTGATCGCGTCGAGCTCGGGAGCGTCGGGGGTGGCGTCCTGGGCCAGGGCGGGGAGCGCCAGGCCGACGGCGGCGGCGAGGACGCCGAGGCGGAGGCGGCGATGGCGGGAGGGCGTGGCGGGAGACATGGGCGGGTCCTGTGTCGACTTGGGGGGATTTCGACCCGCACGAAGGCCGGACCTGCGCCATACCGCACCGGATCGAGGGGCGAATTGTAAACAAATCGTGATACGGGCAACGTCGGCACAGCCCCGGGGGGCCGCCCATGGCTTTCGTCATGGGCCCCGGGCGGGGCGGTGGGATACCCTGACCGGCGCACACCTTCCTTCGCACCACCGAGGACCACCCGATGAACCGCCCGATCGCCTGCGCCCTGGCGCTGGCACTCTCCACCGCCATGCTGTCCGCCTGCGACAAGCCCGCCGAGCGGACCACCGCCACCGACAAGGCCGCCATGCCCGCCGAAGCCGCGCACGAGAATCCCTTCTTCGCCGAGAGCCCGCTGCCGCTGCACTACCCGCAGTTCGACAAGATCAAGGACACCGACTTCGCGCCGGCCTTCGATCGCGGCATGGCCGACCAGATCAAGGAGATCCAGGCGATCGCCGACAGCGCCGAGGCGCCGACCTTCGACAACACGATCCTGGCGATGGAGCGCTCCGGCCAGTTGCTGGGCCGCGCCACCAAGGTCTTCGGCAACCTCACCAGCGCCAACACCAACGACGCGCTGGACAAGCTGGACGCGGAGTATTCGCCGAAGTTCGCCGCCCACTTCGACAGCATCTACCTCAATCCCAAGCTGTTCCAGCGCGTGCAGGCCCTGTACGACAAGCGCAACGACCTCGGCCTCGACGCCGAAGGCGTGCGCCTGGTCGAGCGCTACTACACCGATTTCGTCCGCGCCGGCGCCAAGCTCGACGACCAGCAGAAGGCCCGGGTCAAGGCGATCAACGCCGAACTGGCCTCGCTGTCCACCCAGTACGGCCAGAACGTCCTCGCCGAGGTCAACGATTCGGCCATCGTGGTCGATTCGCGCGACGAGCTGAAGGGCCTGTCCGACGACCAGATCGCGCCGCTGGCCGAAGCCGCCGAGAAGAAGGGGCTGAAGGGCAAGTACCTGATCGCGCTGCTCAACACCACGATCCAGCCGATCACCGGGCAGATGGACAACCGCGCCCTGCGCGAGCGCATCTACAAGGCGTCGATGGCCCGCGGCAGCCGCGGCAACCAGTGGGACAACACCGCCATCGTGTCGAAGGTCGCCAAGCTGCGCGCCGAGCGCGCCGCGATCATGGGCTATCCGAACTACGCCGCGTTTGCGGTGGCCGAAGAAACCGCCAAGAACCCCGAAGCGATCAACCGCATGCTGGGCCAGCTCGCCGGCCCGGCGGTCGCCAACGCGAAGAAGGAAGCCGCCAAGCTGCAGGCCGTGATCGACGCCGAGCAGAAGGCCAAGGGCGAACCGACCTTCGAGGTCCAGCCCTGGGACTGGCAGTACTACAGCGAAAAGGTCCGCAAGGCCGAGTACGACTATGACGAGGCCCAGCTCAAGCCGTACCTGGAGATGGACAACGTCCTCAACAACGGCGTGTTCTTCGCCGCCGAGAAGCTGTACGGCCTGAAGTTCAAGCGTCGCACCGACCTGCCGACCTACCAGGAGGACGTGCGCGTGTACGACGTCTCCAACGAGGACGGCTCGCAACTGGCGATCGTGCTGGTCGACCCCTACGCGCGTCCGTCCAAGCGCGGCGGCGCGTGGATGAGCTCCTACGTCGACCAGTCCGAACTGCTCGGCCAGAAGCCGGTCGTCGCCCTGCACCTCAACGTCACCAAGCCCGGCGCCGGCAAGCCCGCGCTGATGACGTGGGACGACGTCAACACCGCGTTCCACGAGTTCGGCCACGTGCTGCACGGCATGTTCTCGAACGTGAAGTATCCGTACTTCAGCGGCACCAACGTGCCGCGCGACTTCGTCGAATACCCGTCGCAGGTCAACGAGATGTGGTCGACCTGGCCGGAAGTGCTGGCCAACTACGCCAAGCACTACCAGACCGGCGAACCGATGCCGAAGGCACTGCTGGACAAGGTGCTCGCCGCCGACAAGTTCAACCAGGGCTACGACACCACCGAGTACCTGGGCGCCGCGATCCTCGACCAGCGCTGGCACCAGGCCGCGGCCGACAAGCTGCCCGACGCCGCCGGGGTGATGGCCTACGAGGCGAAGTCGCTGCACGACGCCGGGGTCGACTACACGCCGGTGCCGCCGCGCTACCGCACGCCGTACTTCAGCCACATCATGGGCGGCTACGCGGCCGGCTACTACGCCTACATCTGGTCGGAAGTGCTCGACGCCGACAGCGTGGAGTGGTTCAAGCAGAACGGCGGCCTCACCCGCAAGAACGGCGACCACTTCCGCGACACGCTGCTCAGCCGCGGCGGTTCGAAGGACGCGATGCTGCTGTTCCACGACTTCTCCGGTCGCGATCCGTACATCCAGCCGCTGCTGGAGCGTCGCGGCCTGACCGGCAAGTAAGCGCCCGACCCGCCGCACCCGACACCGCCCGGCTCGCCCGGGCGGTGTCGTTTCCGGCCCACGCGCCCCGCCCCCGAATGCCACTCGATCCGCGCCCGCCTTCCGAAGCCTCCTCCACCGCCGACGCTCCGGCGACGGCGCTGCGCGATTGGCTGCAGCGGCATCGGCGCGTGTTCGTGCTCACCGGCGCCGGGGTCAGCACCGACTCGGGCATTCCCGATTACCGCGACGCCGACGGCGCGTGGAAGCGCACCCCGCCGGTGACCTGGCAGGCCTTCACCGGCGACCCGGCCACCTACCGCCGCTACTGGGCGCGCAGCCACGTCGGCTGGCCCGGGTTCTCGGCCTCGCGCCCGAACGCCGCGCACGCGGCGCTGGCCGGACTCGAGCGCCGCGGCGTGCTGACGGCGCTGGTCACCCAGAACGTGGACGGCCTGCACCAGCGCGCGGGCAGCCGCGAGGTGATCGACCTGCACGGCCGGCTCGATCGCGTGGTCTGCCTGGCCTGCGGCGAAGCGACGCCGCGCGAAACGCTGCAGGCGCGGATGACGGACGCGAATCCCGGCTGGCGGGCGCAGGCCTCGGCGGCCGCGCCCGACGGCGATGCCGACATCGATGCCGCGGCGGTCGCCCGCTTCGCGCCGCCATGGTGCGAGACCTGCGGCGGGCCGCTGAAACCGGACGTGGTGTTCTTCGGCGAGAACGTGCCGCGCGAACGCTACGCGCGCGCGGTCGCCGCGCTGGAGGCCGCCGACGCCATGCTCGCGGTCGGGACGTCGCTGATGGTGTACTCGGGATTCCGGTTCGCGCGGATCGCCCGCGAGCGCGGGCTGCCGCTGGCGATCCTCAACCGCGGCCGCACCCGCGCCGACGCGCTGGCGACCCTGCGCCTGGACGGCGACTGCGGCGCGATCCTCTCCACGGCGACGCTTGCCGAGGCGACGCTTGCCGAGCCGGCGCCTGACGAGCCGGCGCCTTCCACGGCGACGCTTTCCGGGGCTGCACGCCCTTAGTCGCTGCGCCTCGCCGCGACAGCCTGCGCCGCGGCGCCGCGGCTATTTCGCGATCTGCGGCAGGCCCGCCGCGTCGCCCTCGTCCGATGCGTCGGTCTGCGGCGGCTTCACGTCGACGAACAGCGGCTTGAGCTGCGGGACCAGCAGCGGCGTCAGCAGCGCGGTCGGCACCTCCACCGTGCGCACGCCGTCGACGTAGGGCCCGACCTGGTAGGGCGGGAACACGAAACGCAGACCCATCAGGCGCTCGCCGTCCGGCGCGGGCGCCGGGATCGGCTCGAACGCGGCGAACGTGGCCGCCGTCGGCTGGGTGCCTTCGTCGATCATCCGTCCGACCGTGCGGATGGTCTCGGCGCGCTCGGCCGGCGGCAGTTCGTCGGCGTCGATCCGCTGCGACAGCGCGGCGTGCAACTGCTCGCGCGCGTAATCGGAAATGGTGTTCCAGGCCGTGGCGTTGGCGAACAGGTCGTTGGCGGTCAGCATCCGGTCCTGCTTCGGCAGCCAGACGAACCGCGCCACCAGCGGATCGCCGTGGGCGCCGCCGGTGTAGCTGGAACCGTCGGCGGCCACCGCCACCAGCTCCGGGGTCTGGACCAGCATCGAGAAATTCAGGGTCAGGTCGTACGGCGAGGTCTGTTTCGCCGGATCGGCGGCCTGGACGGCCTTGATCAGGTCGGCCCTGGCGCCATCGGCGTAGCGCTGCAGCGCGACGGCCAGGCCGGGGTACTGCCGGGCCTCGGGCGGGAAGCTGATCCCGACCACGTAGCGCGGATCGTGCTCGATCACGTCCTTGAGCTCCGGTGCCGGGGGGGCGGGCGGCGGCGCGGTCTGCGCCGCGGGAGCGGGCGCGGCGGCCTCCTCCTTGTCGCGGCAGGCTGTGAGACCAAGGGCCAGGACGACGCACGCCGCCAGTACGGCGCGGTTCGCGGAAGCAAAACGGGGAGAGAAGGTCATGCGCATGTCGGGACGGCGATTCCCGATCCTTGTGGGGAGCCGTGGATCAGGATAACGGATGCGGCGCGCGCGACGGGGCCGCCGGGCGCGAAAAAGAAAAGCCCCGGGCGCGGACGCCCGGGGCTCCTGACGCGATGAACGTCGGATTACAGCGGCTGGACTTCGTCGGCCTGCAGGCCCTTCTGGCCCTGCACGACCTTGAAGGTGACCTTCTGGCCTTCCTTCAGCGACTTGAAGCCGGTGCCCTGGATCGAGCGGAAGTGGACGAACAGGTCCTGGCCGCTTTCCGGGGTGATGAAGCCGTAGCCCTTGGCATCGTTGAACCACTTGACGGTGCCGCTCTGACGATCGGACATGGGTGTTACTCCTCACATTCAACAGTTGGGTGGTCACACGACGCCCGGGGGCGCCGCGACTGTCTAGCCAGGGGTAACGCGAACGATGAGCGGATCGGCTGGGGCTGACCGTGGAACGGTGGCGACCTTGGATCTACCGCATCGGGCCACGATGTACCGTGCCCGCTTGGAACAGTCCGCGCAACATACACCACAAGACCTGCCTTTTGTGAAGGGGTCGACGGAACTTTTCGTGCGCTCCGGCGGTCTCCGCGCGCCCGCGGATCGTGCCCCCGGGACGCCCCGGCCCGGAAATCCCGGGAATTTCCCGGGACTCGGCGGATCCGGGGCCGCCGCTGCGCGGTCCCGGCCGGCGCCGACGTCCCGCGTCTTCCCGGGCCCGGCAAGCCGCAATGTGACGCACCGCGACAACTTCCTGCGCGGACGACGGCGGCCGTTCGCTGGCACGCTTCCTGCTTGATGCCAGAGCGAATCACCCGTGCAGATGTTCCGTCCAGAACCGCTCCGTCTTCGAGGAGTCCCCATGCAGACCGAAACCCCGGCCCCCGGCGTCAGCGACGATCTGATCGTCGCCCGCCTCTACGACCTCGCCCGCCAGGGCGACACCAGCACCCGCGAGTACCAGTTGCTCGACCACGTCATCGTCAAGCGACTGCTGCAGACCTACGGCTGCGACGTCACCCAGGGCTACGCGGCCTGATCGCGGGCTGCGTCAGGTCCGATCCGGGCCGGATCGCGCTCAGGAGAACCCCGGGCCGGCCAGCCGCTGCAGGAAGCGGCCGGCCTGTCCCGGGTCCTGCAGCAGGGTGAACATCACCCCGTAGAGTCCGCCCCACAGATGCGCGCTGTGGTTGATGTTGTCGCCGCCGCGGCGGTCCATCCAGATGCTGTAGGCCACGTACAGGACCGCGTAGACGATCGCCGGGATCCCGATCGGGATCAGGAACACGTAGATGCTCGACCACGGCGCGAGCAGCATGAACGCGAACAGCACCGCCGACACCGCGCCGGAAGCGCCCAGGCTGCGGTAGTGGGCGTCGTGCTTGTGGCGCATGTAGGTCGGCAGGATCGCCATGACCAACGCCGACAGGTAGAACAGCAGGTAGCCGATCGCGGTGATCCGGTCGGTGAAATAGCGCTCCATCGCCGAGCCGAACGAATACAGCGTGATCATGTTGAACAGCAGGTGCCCCCAGTCGGCATGGATGAAGCCGTGGGTGAGCAGCCGGTCGTACTGGCGCTGGCGGTCGATCGCCGGCGGCCACAGGATCAGGCGCTCGAGCAGGCGCGGCTGCTGCCAGGCCTGCCAGGACACGATCACGGTGACCGCGATCAGGGCGAGAGTGACGTAACCGGTCATCCGCGGTGGCTCCGGAAGAAGGAAAGTGACGGAACGAGGCGGGGCGTCATCCCGGACGCGGCGTCAACCGGCCCGGTAATGGTCCTGCATCGGGTAGCGCCGCGCATACAGCGCGAACAGCAGCGCCGCCGCGAACGCGAATCCCGCGAAGAAGAACATCAGGAACGCGGTCTCGCTGACCCCCGAGGAGGCGACCATCGCCTGCATGCCGGCGCTCTTCACGCCCGCGTTCGTCAGCAGCACCCAGACGTTGCCGAAGGTCACCGACAGCATCCAGAAGCTCATGATCACGCCCTTCATGTTCGACGGGCTCTGGCTGTAGGCGAACTCCAGGCCGGTCGCCGAGACCAGCACCTCGCCGAAGGTCAGCAGCGCGTAGGGCGCGATCTGCCACGCGAGCGACACCGGGTCGCCGCCGTCGATCGACAGTTGCAGCACGCCCGCGAACACCCAGGCCAGTCCCGAGAACGCGATGCCGAAGCCCATCCGGCGCAGCGCCGTGACCTTGAAGCCCAGCTTCGCCAGCGCCGGATACAGCACCAGGTTGTTGAACGGGATCAGCAGCATCACCAGCAGCGGGTTCAGCGCCTGCATCTGGGTGGCGTCCTTCACCAGCCAGCTCGGCCACCACCACGACGCGTGCGGGATCTCCATGGCCTTGCCCTGCAGCACCCAGGTCGACGCCTTCTGGTCGAACAGCGACCAGAACGGGCTGACGATGGCGAACACGATCAGCACGCGCAGCAGCGCGCGCACGCCGTCCACCGCCGCGTCGGAGTGGAAGCCGCGCGCGCGCTCCAACTGCAGCGCGGTGCCGATGCCGCCCAGCGCGAGCACCGCGCCCAGCGCCAGGCAGAACGTCGGCACGAAGCCGAGCTTCTCCGGCCAGGCCTCGCCGCCCAGCGCCCAGCCCGCGAGCAGCGACGTCGCCAGCGCGACGCCGGCGATCGCCACGTACGTGCCCGGGCCGCTGCCCTGCGCGCCGCCGCGCAGCGCGGTGCGCACCACGTTCGTGAACCCGTCCGGGTCCGCCGGCGACGGCGGCAGGTTGACGTACCTGTCGCGGCCCAGCCGGAAGATGATGGTCGCGATGAACATCAGCACTCCCGGCACGCCGAACGCGACCGCCGGCCCGAAGCCGTTGAGCAGCAGCGGCATCAGCAGCGAGGCGAAGAACGAACCGAAATTGATGGTCCAGTAGAACGCGTCGTAGACCACCTTCGCCAGGTGCTTGTTGGCCTGCGTGAACTGGTCGCCGACGAACGCCGACACCAGCGGCTTGATGCCCCCTGAGCCCAGCGCGATGAGGAACAGGCCGGTGTAGAAGCCGGCCCGATTGTGCTCGAAGATCGCGAGGCAGGCATGGCCGGCGCAGTACAGCAGCGACAGCCAGAAGATGGTGTTGTACTTGCCGAAGAAGCGATCGGACAGCCAGCCGCCCAGCAGCGGGAAGAAGTACACGCCGATCACGAAGCTGTGGAAGACCTCCTTCGCCATGCCCTCGCGCTCGGCGAGCGGCAGGTAGGCGAGCAGCACGCTGCCGGTGAGGAAGCTCACCAGGATGTTGCGCATCCCGTAGAAGCTGAAGCGCTCGCAGGCCTCGTTGCCGATGATGTAGGGGATCTGGCGCGGCAGCCGCGCCCCGGTGGTTTCCGTCGCGGTCACGCCCATTCGGTCAGTCCCTCGCGACGATACAGTTCGGTGAAGGACGGCCGCGCCTTCAGGCGCGCGGCGATCGCCGCCAGGTGCGGCCATTCGGTCGCCGGCCTGGGCATGTTGCGCGACCAGCGCATCAGCATCGTCAGGTGGAAATCGGCGGCGGTCAGGCGCTCGCCCAGCAGGTGCGGGCCGTGCGCGGCGAGATGCGCGTCGATCCGCTCCCACTGCGCCTCGATCCGCGGCCGCGCGTGCGCCAGCACCACCTCGGCGTTGGCCTCGCCGGCCGGCTCGTGCGGATACCACCACTGCCGGAACAGCGGCTGGACCATGTTCGCGAGATTGAACATCCACTGCACGTAGTCGATGCGGGCCGCGTCGCCGGGCGCGGGCGCGAGGCCGGCGGCGGGATGGGCGTCGGCCAGGTGCATGATCAGCGCGGCGGCCTCGTAGTGCGGCGCCCCGTCGATCTCCAGCGTCGGCACCACGCCGTTGGGGTTGAGCGCGAGGTATTCCGGGCGCTTCTGCGCGCCGGCCTGGGTGTCGACCAGCGCCAGCGCATGCGGCGCGTCCACCTCCAGCAGCAGCCAGTGGACGACGAGACTCGCGGCGCCCGGCGAATAGTGGAGGAGGTAGTTCGGCGTGCCCATGGCGGCTCCGGCGCGGAAACGCCAAGTGTCGCACAGCCTTCCCGCAGGCTGCGCATGACCATCGACAGGCCCGGCCGCGTGGATGCCGGGGCACAATGCGCGATCGCCCGTCGCCTTCCGTGATCGCCATGCGCACGACCGCCCTGCCCGCCTTCGCCCTCCTCGCGCTCGCGCTGCCGCTGTGGGCGCCCGCGCCCGCGCGCGCCGCCGACGCACTGGCCACCGAGGCCGAGCGCAGCGGCTTCGTGCGCACCGGCCGCTACGCCGAGGTGATCGCGCTGTGCGAGGCGTTCGCGCAGCGCCATCCGGACGCGGTGCGCTGCATCGATTTCGGCGTCACCCCGGAAGGCCGGCCGATGAAGGCGCTGGTCGCCAGTCGCCGCGGCGCGTTCACCCCGGAACAGGCCAAGGCCGCGGGCCTGCCGGTGCTGCTGGTGCAGGGCGGCATCCACGCCGGCGAGATCGACGGCAAGGACGCGGGCTTCCTCGCCCTGCGCGAGGTGCTCGACGGCCAGCTCGCGAAGGGCGCGCTGGACAAACTGGTGCTGGTGTTCGTGCCGGTGTTCAACGTCGACGGCCACGAGCGCTTCGGCCGCTGGAACCGCCCGAACCAGGTCGGGCCCGAGGCGATGGGCTGGCGCGTCACCGCGCAGAACTTCAATCTCAACCGCGACTACGTCAAGGCCGATGCGCCGGAAATGCAGGCGATGCTGGCGCTGGAGAACGCGTGGGACCCGATCGCCACCATCGACCTGCACGTCACCGACGGCGCCAAGTTCCGCCACGACGTCTCGATCCAGGTCGAACCGCTGCACGCCGGCGACGAGGGCCTGCGCGCCGCCGGCCTGCAACTGCGCGATGGCACGCTGGAACGCCTGCGCAAGCGCGGTTCGCTGCCGGTGCCGTTCTATCCGTCGTTCGTCGAAAGCGACGACCCGACCTCCGGCTTCACCGACGGCGTGTCGGCGCCGCGCTTCTCCACCGGCTATTTCCTGATGCGCAACCGGCTGGCGATGCTGGTCGAGACCCACTCGTGGAAGGACTACGCCACGCGGGTGAAGATCACCCACGACGCGGTGGTGGCGGTGCTCGATCTCGTCGCGCGGCACGGCGCCGAGTGGCGGCGCCTCGCCGATGCGGCCGACGCCCGCGCCTCCGCGCTCGCCGGCACGCCGGTGGCGCTGACCTGGAAGGCGACCGACAAGGTCCGCACCATCGATTTCCTCGGCTACGCCTACACGCGCACGCCGTCGGACGTGTCCGGCGCGCTGATGACGCGCTACGACGACCGCACGCCGCAGGTGTGGAAGGTCCCGCTGCGCGACGAGATCGTGCCGTCGCTGGTGGTGACCGCGCCGGGCGCGGGCTACGTCGTGCCCGCGGCCTGGTCGCCCCTGGTCGAGCCGAAACTGCGCCAGCACGGCGTCGCGTTCCTGCGGCTGGAGACGGCGCATCCCGGGCTGGCGGTGCAGGCGTTCCGCGACGAGACGCCGACGTTCGCCGCGGCCTCGATGGAAAGCCACCAGCGGCTCACCGTCGACGGCGCGTGGACGCCGGAGACCCGCGACGTCGGCCCGGGCGCGCTGTTCGTGCCGATCGCCCAGCCCAGGGCGCGGCTGGCGATGTCGCTGCTGGAGCCGCAGGCGCCGGATTCGCTGCTCGCGTGGGGCGAATTCAACAATGCCTTCGAGCAGAAGGAATACATGGAGGACTACGTCGCCGAGGACGTGGCCCGCGACATGCTGGCGCGCGATCCGGCGCTTAAGGCCGCGTTCGAGCGGAAGCTGAAGGACGATCCGAAGTTCGCCGCCGACCCGGCCGCCCGCCTCGCGTTCTTCTACCGCCGCCACAGCGCCTGGGACGAACGCTTCGGCCTGTATCCGGTGCTGCGGGTCGACAGCGCGCCGTGACGCGTCGAACGCTCCAACGGTAGAGCGGGCTTCGGCCCGCTTGCTCACTTTGCGGCTTCACCAAAGGGCCGCAGCGGGCTGAAGCCCGCTCTACCGGTCCGCTCTACCTGACCGCTCGACCGGTCCGCTCGACCGGTGGGGCCGCATGCGCGGCTGCGTTCAGCCGCGCGCGTACTTCCAGTTCCGGGCCTTGCCCTCGGCCAGCCATTCGACGGCCTGGGCGATGCGTTTCGCGCGGGTCTCGTCGCGCTTGGCTTCGAGGATCCACTCGAGGTATTCGCGCCGGTGGCTGGGCGAGAAGGCGTCCCAGGTGCGCCGCGCAGCCGGCGCACCCGCCAGCGCCGCGGCGAAGTCGGCCGGCAGCTCCGGCGGCGGCGCGGGCGTCTTCTTCGCGGCGGCGCGGACCGGTTTCGTGCCCGAGGCGTTCAGCGCCGCGGCGCGCTTGAGCAGCGTCGCCAGCGTACGCTTCGCCGGCAGGTCGTCGAGCGAGGCCAGCTTGCCGAAACTGCCCATGCCTTCGGCCGGGCGCTCGCCGCCCATCACCTCCACGTGCCGCCAGAAGCCGAAGGCGGCGTGGCGCTTGAACGCGGCCATGTGGCACAGCGGCGCACCGGCGAAGACGAAGAACGGCATGCCCCACTTGATCGTCTCGTCGGCGTCGGGGCAGGCCTCGTGGACGCGCGCGCGCAGGTGTTCGAGGATCGGCCGCGCGAACGGCTCGGCCTTCGCGATGTAGGCGTCGATGCGCGGATCGCGTTCGCCCATGGCGACGCGCCTCAGCCGAACGGCCGCGGCAGGTCGAGCATCGGCGCGAGGAACCAGTACGCGCCGGCCAGCACGAGGCCCCACCACACCAGCTTGAACAGGAACTTGACCACCTTGATCGCGAAATACGCCGCGACGACGGCCAGCACCAGTCCGATCCAGCTCATGTCCGCCATCGTTCCGCCGCTCCTCGATCAGTGGGTGCCAGATGCGGATTCTGCCCGTTCGCCGGCGCCAGCGGGAGCCGGCGGGGACGCGATCCCGGGCGCCGGCGCCGGGTCCGGCAGCGGGGCAAGCGCGGGATCCAGCGCCACCCGCGCGTCGAACACGAAGCAGGCGCCCTCGTAGCCGAAGCCGCCGACCGCCTCGAAATAGCCGAGGATGCCGCCGTCCAGTTGCAGCACGTTGTCCAGGCCCTGCGCGCGCATCCACAGCGCCGCCTTCTCGCAGCGGATGCCGCCGGTGCAGAAGCTGACCACGGTGGCGTCGGCCAGGGCCTCGCGTTCGGCCAGCACCGCCGCCGGCAGGTCGACGAAATTGTCGATCGGCAGCGCCAGCGCACCGGCGAAGGTACCGTGCGCCACCTCCTCGCGGTTGCGCGTATCGAGCAGCAGGAGACGGCGGCCGTCGTCGTCGGCGCCCTGCGCGATCCAGCGCGCCAGCGTCGCGGGCGCGACCGCGGGCGCGCGCGCGGCGAGCGGCGAGGCGTCGTCGCGGCGGAACGCGATGATCTCGGGCTTGACCTTGACCTTGAGCCGCGCGAACGGCGTCGTCGCGCTGCGGCTGCGCCTGGCCTGGAGACCGGCGAAGCGGGCGTCCGCGCGCAGCGCATCGAGGAAGGCGGCGATCGCGTCGTCCCCGCCGGCGAGGAACAGGTTCAGGCCCTCCGGCGCCACCAGCACCGAGCCGCGCAGGCCGAGGCTTTCCGCCTGCGCGCGCAGTCGGTCGGCGACCACGGCGGGGTCCGCGATCGGCACGAATCGGTAGGCGGCGATGTTCTCGACGGGCAGCTCGGCGGCGTTGCGATCCATCCGGCGATTTTAGCGCGCGCCGGCGGCGTCGCCGTCCGCCAGCATCGCCTGCAGATTGCGCCGGGCCGCGGCTTCGAGGCGGTCGCGGAAGAAGTCGCTCAGGAAGATCCGCTCGCGTTCGAGCAGGCCGCGGAAGAACGCGCGGCGCTTGCGGCGATAGAGCCAGCGCGGCACGGCGCGGTATTCCTCGGCGATGGCGCGATCGTAGGCCGCGAACGCGTCCGGATCGGCGCCGAGGATCGCCATGTCGCAGTCGAGGAAGCGCCGCGTGTCCTCGCCCTCCGGCGTGCGCGGGAAATCGTCGGCGTCGAGGGCGCCGTGGCGCGCGGTCAGCGCGATCAGCGCGGCGACCCGCGACGGGTCGACGCCGGCGGGCGGCGGCCAGCGCCGCAGGTGCGCCTGCGCCAGCTCGGCCGAACGCGCCTCGTTGTCCTTGCGGCCGGGGACGTAGATCGCGTCGTGGTAGAGCAGCGCCAGCCAGGTCTCGGCCGGCGACGTCCAGCCGGCCTCGCGCGCGACCGCGCGATGGTGCGCCAGCGTCTCGCGCACGTGTCCGAAGTGGTGGTAGGCCCGCACCGGCGTGGCGTAGGCCTCGCGCAGCGCCTGCCACTGCGCCTCGGGCAGCGCGACCGGCGCGCCGTCCTCCGGCGCGGGATCGCCGGGGGACGTCGAAGTCGTCATGGCGAAACCTGCGCGGACGCCGCGGCGCCGCGCCCGGTCAGGAGCCGACGACCGTCAGCGACGGCGAACGCTTGGGCGCGTTGCGGCGCTCGGTCGCGGCCTCGGCGGTGTAGGCGCAGACGCGGTTGCGGCCCTCGTTCTTCGCGCGGTACAGCATCTGGTCGGCGTGCGACATCAGGCGCGAGAGGTCGTAGCCGGACTGCGCGGTCGAGCTGACGCCGAAGCTGGCGGTCACGACGAACGAATAGCCGCTCTCGCGGGTATCGATCTGGGCGAGCTGCGCGCGGCAGTCCTCGGCCAGCCGCGCCGCGGCCGCGAGGTCGAACCCGCGCAGCAGCACCGCGAACTCCTCGCCGCCGATGCGGCTGAGGTAGTCGATCCGCCGGCAGTGCGCCGAACAGGTCTTGCCGACCTGCTTGAGCACCCAGTCGCCGGCGCCGTGGCCGTAGGTGTCGTTGATCGCCTTGAAGTGGTCGAGGTCGAACATGACCAGCGCCGCCGGCTCGCCCGCGCGCGCGGCGTCGACCAGGGCGCGCTCCGACTTCTGGGTGAAGAAGTGGCGGTTGCGCATGCCGGTCAGGCCGTCGGTCTGCGCCAACCGCTGCAACTGCGCCTGGTGCCGCTTGACCTGGATGGCCCAGAACACGATGCCGGCCAGCAGCAGCATCAGGAACACCGTCGCCAGCCGCGCCTTCTGCGCGTTCTCGCGGTCGAGCGACTGCTGCAGGCGCAGGACCTGGTTGTTGCGTTCCAGCAGCGCGATCTGCTGGGTCTGGCGCATGGTTTCGTGGCGGACGATCTCGAACGCGAGTTCCTTCGCCTTGACGTCGTTCTGGTGCGCGATCTCGGACTCGGCGTAGCGCTTGTAGAGTTCGAGCGCGAGGGTCGGCTTCTCGCGGCGCGCGGCGATCTGGTACAGCGTGTTGTAGGCGCTGACCAGCGTCGTGGAGGACTTGATCTGCTCGCCGAGCGAAATCGCGATGTTCGCGTGCGCCTCGGAGGACTTCACGTCGCCGGTCTTGAGCTTGAAATCGGCGATCAGCGCGTGGGCGCGCGCGATCAGCCGCGGGTAGCGGGTGAGCTCGATCTCGGGCAGCGAATCCTCGAGCAGCTTGATCGAGTCCTCGAATTTCTGTTCGGCGGCCCACTTCCGGGCGAGCACCATCCGCGAGATGTTCAGCGGGATCAGCTCGTGGATGGCGGAACAGTCGCCGATCACGCCGTTGACCAGGTCGTCGTCCTTCGGCAGGGTGCCGAGTTCGAGCATGGATTCGATCTGGACGTATCCGGCGGCGCACTTGATCCGCGGGCTCGGCTTGTCGGCGAGCATTTCCTTGGCGTAGCGCAGGCCGATCTGGTACTGGCCGATCTCGTTGTAGAGCACCGCCGCGGCGCCGATGCCGTCATGGCGGAAATCGCGGTTGCCGACCCGGTTGCGCAGCGGCAGCGTCCGCTGCATGTAGCGCAGGCCGGTGCTGAAGTCGCGGATCAGACCCGACATGTTCGCCACCAGGCTGCCGGCGCGGTACTTCAGGGTTTCGTCGCGGGTCTCGTCGAAGATCTTCCTGGCGAGGCGCACGCTCTCCTCGGGCTTGTCCTTGTAGACGCCCAGCGCGTACGCCTGCAGGTAGTCGATGTGCTGGGCCTGCACGGCCGTGGCCGCGGCGCGGCGTTCCTGGAGCTGCTGCAGCAGCCCCAGGAACTCCTTGGGTCGGGCGCTCCGGATGCCGTCGGCTTCCGCCAGGGTCTTGTCCAGATCCAGCGGTGCAGCCGCCTCGACGCGCGCGCCCAGCAGGGACGACAGGAGGAGGAGGACTGCGGCGAAATGCTTCCTTTGCATGGAGAGACCTCAGCGGGAACTTGAATCTTGAACGGCAGACCGGCGCACCGGTGGAACGTTTATTCGAGGGACTTGTCGTCGGGGACCTGTTCTTCCTCTTCCTCGCCCGGGGCATCTTCCGGCTGTTTCTCGTCGGGCGCGAAGACCATGCACATCATCGTGTCGCGATCGCTGAGTTCGTCGACGAGCGACTTGACGTCCTTGCGCTTCAGCGCCTGCAGGGTTCGGTCGCCCGCATCCAGCGCGGCGATGGCGGCTTCGTATTCTTCCATAGACATCCTCGCCATTGGGGCATTTGCTCCCATGGATGCAAGGAACTGGATCACATTCGACATCGAATCCCCCTATTCAGCTTGATTTTCCAACGGGATGACCGGCTCCCACCGGTCATCGGCGTCAACGGCAGCGACCCCGAGGGCGACGTAACCCATTGATGAAGAAGGCTTTTTTGGCCGTTCCCTTGGGTCCGCGACGCCTGATCGCGCCTGCAGGCTATGCGAAAAATCCATCTGCATCAATCACTTCAGGCGATTTTTCGGCCCTCGCCGGACGCTCATGCCGGTCCGGCGGGGGCGACGGCAGGCTCCGCCGCGCCGCCCGGCGCCGCGTCCAGGGTTTCGAGGCGCGCGAGCATGGCGA
The DNA here is from genome assembly GCA_019510125.1 of Lysobacterales bacterium. Taxonomy (GTDB): domain Bacteria; phylum Pseudomonadota; class Gammaproteobacteria; order Xanthomonadales; family Xanthomonadaceae; genus Lysobacter_I. The sequence goes on along the minus strand of JAEKKX010000004.1, from coordinate 257,885 downwards.
GATTCCTTTCCATCGCCTGCGCCGGCGGCACCACCAGGGTCGAGGCGAGGCCGAGCTCGGCCTCGGCGAGCGCCGCCAGCGGCATCCGGTCCATGCGCGGGACGTCGATCGGCAGCGTCGCCGCCTCGTAGACGATCACCTCGTGCGCCGGCGGATACCCGTGTTCGACGAGCAGATCGACCAGCAGCCGGCGGTGGGCGACGGAGGTGCTGTACCGGGACAGGCTGCGATCTCCGGCCAGCCCCACCTGCCAGACCACGAGGTAGGCGGCCAGATCGATCCGCCGCCGATGGAACATCAACTGGCTGGCTTCGTAGTGCTGGCAGCCGAAGGTGCCCGGATCGATGCCGAGGTCGGCGTACAGGCAATCCTCGGCGGAGATCCCGGGGTGCATCTCGGCCTCGAAGCCGGCGCGGCGCGCCTCGCGGATGGCGTGGTGCGGGACCTGCGCGAACACGCCGGGATGCCCGTAGAACACGCCGCACACCCGGCGCCCGGCCCGCACCTCGGCGATCATCGCCTCGATCATTTCGCGGTAGCTCTCGGTGCGCCGCTTGCCCTCGGCGTAGAACGGCTGGAGGCTGCGCAGGTCGGGGCGCATCTCCTGCAGCCACAGTTCGACCAGGGCGTTGGAGACGAGGCCGAACACGACGTCGGCGTGCTCGATCTCGCTGCGCGCGCGCGGACTAAGGTGCGCGCCCAGCATCATCCCGAGCCCGACTGCGACGAAACGGCCCTGCGTACTCATGCGGATTCCCCCGACCGATCGGACGCGACGGCGACGGCCGCGCGCTGCCTGCCCAGCGCGGCCGCGGGCCAGTGCGCCCTGGCCTGCGGCCAGTCGCGGCGGTCGAGCCGCCAGAGCACCTGCGCCGCGTCCGCCGACGCGACCACGAAGCCGAGCGCGCCGGTGAGCCGGCCCGCGTTCGGATTGGCCGCGGCGTGGCGGGCGGTCAGCGTCTCGAGCGCCAGCGGCCAGCGATCCGACAGCAGCGCATCGACCAGCCCGGCCAGCGCGGACAGGCCGACGCCGCGGTTCTGCCACTGCGGCAGCAGCATCACGCCCAGGTCCGCGCAGCGCGGATCGGCGGCGTCGCGGAGCATCGACACCTGCCCGATCGGGCCGCCGCCGCGGGCATCGTCCACGCGCCAGTAGCGGGCCATCGCGGGCGTCGCCGCGTTCGCCGCGCACACCTTCGCGAACAGCGCATCGGCGGCCTCCGGGGCCAGCGCCGCGCCGACGTGGGCCATCACCGCGGCGTCGGAATACAGCGACCGGTACAGCGCGCGATCGCGATCGTCGACCAGCCGCGCGCCGACACGGCGCGCCGCGTAGCCCCAGTCCACGGCGGCGTTCACAGGAACCCCGCGTACTCGTCCAGCGCCAGGCGGCGGAGGTCCGGCACCCGGCAGTCCGCGGCCGGGTGGCCGACGACCAGCAGCAGGTAGGCCATCTCGTGCTTCGGGCGGCCGAGCAGCGCGTTGAGGAAGCCCATCGGGCTGGGGGTGTGGGTCAGCGTGGCCAGGCCGGCCTCGTGCAGCGCGGCGATCAGCAGGCCGGTGGCGATGCCGACGGACTCGTGCGGGTAATAGCGCTTGACCTTGTTGCCGGCGTCGTCGAAGGCGAAGCGCTCGTAGAAAATGCCGATCAGCCACGGCGCCGTCTCCAGGAAAGGCTTGTCGGCGTCGGTCCCGAGCGGCGCCAGCGCCTCCAGCCATTCGCCCGGGGCGCGATGGGCGTAGAACGCGCGCTCCTCGGCCTCGGCGGCGTCGCGGATGCGGCGCTTCAGCGCCGGATCCTGCACCGCGACGAAGCGCCAGGGCTGCTGATTGGCGCCGCTGGGCGCGGTGCCCGCGGCGCGCAGGCAGTGTTCGATCAGCTCGCGCGGCACCGGGGTGGCCGCGAAATCGCGGACGGTGCGCCGCCGGGACAGGCGGTCGGCGAAATCGCGTGCGGCGGCGATGCGCTCGGCGTCGGTGCGGGCCGGCATCGGCGGCAGGGCGATGGTGGGGTACGGCTTCATGCAGGTTCTCCGGCCGCGCCGCGGAGACTGCCCGCGGCACGGCGCGTGCAAACGATAGCAGGCCCGGCGCGGCGCCGAACGGATCCGGTGGCGCATCCGGTACCGGATCGGACCGCTGCTACACTCCGCCGACCGCGGCGGGGGCCGCGCGACCGTCGTCCGGAGTCGCCGATGTATCCACTGTTGTCGCTGTCCGCGCTGTTCCAGATCGGCTGCATCGTGCATGCCATCCGCACCGGACGCGCCTACTGGTGGATCTTCATCCTGATGGCGGGTTCGTTCGTCGGCGTGGCCGCCTACGTGATCGCCGAACTGCTGCCGGACATGCGCCACAACCGCGCCGCGCGCCAGGTGCTGCGCCAGGCCCGGGACCGGGTCGATCCCGACCGCCGCCGCCGCGAGGCCTCGCGCCAACTGGAGGTCGCCGACACCCTCGACAACCGCAAGCGGCTCGCCGGGGAATGTTTCGACAGCGGCGACTACGCCCAGGCGGCCGAGATGTACCGCTCCGGCCTGCGCGGCCTGTACCGGACCGATCCCGACCTGATGCTCGGCCTGGCCCGCGCCGAATTCGCGCAGGGCCGGCATGCCGAGGCCCGGCAGACCCTCGACGACCTGATCGCGGCCAACCCCGACTTCCGTTCGCCCGAGGGCCACCTGCTCTACGCGCGCAGCCTGGAGGCGAGCGGCGACATCGACGGCGCGCTGCACGAGTACGCCGCGCTGGTCGACGGCTATCCCGGCGAGGAGGCCCGGGTCCGCCACGGCCTGCTGCTGCGCCGCGCCGGCCGCGACGCGGAGGCGGCCGAGGTGCTGCGCGCCTCGATCAAGCGCACCGGGCTGGCCCCGAAGTACTACCAGCGCCAGCAGCGGGAATGGCTGGACCTGGCGAAGCGCACGCTGGCCGAACTGGCCGGCTGAGGCCCCACGACCCGGCGGCGACGCCGGAATCCGGCCGTCCATCGCGGAATGCCGCCCGCGGCAACCGCTAGCATCGTCCCATGCCCGCGGCCCCCGACCTCCCGCTGATCCCCACCGGTGCCGACACGACCGGCGCCGACGCCGCCGGCCCGGTCTGCGTCGCCTTCAGCGGCGGCCTCGATTCGACCGCGCTGCTGCACCGGCTGGCGTCCGACCCGCTGCAGCGCGAACGCGGTCTGCGCGCCGTGCACGTCCACCACGGGCTGCACGCCGACGCCGACGCCTGGGCGACCCGCTGCGCGGAGGCCTGCGCGGCGCTGGGCGTACCGCTGACGGTGCGCCGCGTCGCCGTCGATCGCGACGCCGGACTGGGCCCGGAGGCCGCGGCGCGCGCGGCCCGGCGCGCGGCGTTCGCCGACGGCCTGGGCGACGACGAGACCCTGGCGCTGGCGCAGCACCGCGACGACCAGGCCGAGACCTTCCTGCTGCGCGCGCTGCGCGCGTCCGGGCCCGAGGGGCTGGCGGCGATCCGGCCGTGGCGGCGGTTCGCCAACGGCTGGATGTGGCGGCCGCTGCTCGACACCCCGCGGGCGCGGTTGCGTGCCTACGCCGAGGCCCACGGCCTGCGCTGGATCGAGGACCCGACCAACGCCGACCTCGCGCTCGACCGCAACTTCGTGCGCCACCGGGTGCTGCCGCTGCTGCGCGAGCGCTGGCCGCACGCCGCCGCCGCGTTCGCGCGATCCGCGGCGCTGGCGACGGAAGCCGCCGACCTGCTGGCGGCGCACGATCCGGGCCTGCTCGCGAGCGTCCGCGAGGAAGTCGGCCACGGCCTGTCGGTGCGGCGCCTGTGCGCGCTGACGCCGCCCAGGCGCGCCCGCGTCCTCCGCCACTGGGTGGCGACGCTGGGCTGGCCGCCGCTGCCGGCGAACGCCATCGCGACGATCGAAACGCAACTGCTGGCGGCGCCGGTCGCCGCCGACCGCAGCCCGGTCCACGCCTGGCACGGCGTGGAAATCCGGCGCTGGCGCGGGGCCCTGCACGCGGTCGATCCGCGCCACGCGCTGCCGGCGGGCTGGTCCTGCGACTGGGACGGCCGCGCGCCGCTGGCGCTGCCCAACGGCGACCGCCTCGCGCTGACCGGCATCGACGGCTTCCCGAGCCCGCTGCGGGTCCGCGCCCGCGTCGGCGGCGAGCGCATCCTGCTGCCCGATCGCGACCACCACCACACGCTCAAGCACGTGCTGCAGGCGCATGGCATCCCGCCGTGGGAACGCGCGCGAATGCCGCTGCTGGTGACCCGGGCCGACGTCCTGCTGGCGGTCGGCGACACCCTCCGCGCGGAGGCGTTCGACCAGTGGCTGGGCGCGGTCGGCGCCGACCTGGCGTGGACGCGCGGCCAGGGCCACGACTGACGCGCACGCCGCGCATGAAAAAGCGCGACGCAGGCTCTACACTTCGCGAATGGCCCGCAAACTCTCCACGGACACGCCCGACAGCGCCGCCGACGCGGCGTCCCCGGTCGCGGATTTCGAGCATTCGCTGGACGCGCTGGAACGCCTGGTGGAAAAGATGGAACAGGGGCAGATGAGCCTCGAGGATTCGCTCGCCGCCTACGAGCGCGGCGTCGGCCTCTACCGTCGCTGCCAGCAGGCGCTGGAACAGGCCGAACTGCGCGTGCGCCTGCTCAGCGACCCGGAACAGCCCGACGCCGCGGAACCCTTCGGCGATGCCTGACGCCGGCGATGTCTGACCCGGCGCCGGCCGCGCCCGCGCTCGCCGCCTGGCGCACGCGCGTGGACGCGGCGCTCGATCGCGCGCTCGACGCGCACGCGCAGCCGGGCACCCGCCTGCACGCGGCGATGCGCCACGCGACCCTGCTCGGCGGCAAGCGCATGCGCCCGCTGCTGGTCCACGCCACCGGCGCGCTGCTCGGCGCCGACGCCGCGGCGCTGGACGCCCCGGCCGCGGCGGTGGAGCTGATCCACGCCTACTCGCTGGTCCACGACGACCTGCCGGCGATGGACGACGACGCGCTGCGACGCGGCCAGCCGACGGTGCACGTGGCGTTCGACGAGGCGACCGCCGTGCTCGCCGGCGACGCGCTGCAATCGCTGGCCTTCCGCGTCCTCGCCGACGGCCCGATCGCGGCCGAGGCGCGGATCGCGATGGTCCGCGAGCTGGCGACCGCCGCCGGCGCCGCCGGCATGTGCGGCGGCCAGGCGTTCGACATCGACGCCACCGGGCGCGGCGGCGACATCGCGCTGGACGAACTGCGCCGGCTGCACGCGCTGAAGACCGGGGCGCTGCTGCGCTGCGCGGTGCGGCTGGGCGCGATCGCCGGAGCCGCCGACGCGGACGCCGCGGCCGCGCTCGACCGCTACGCCGACGCGCTCGGGCTCGCGTTCCAGATCCGCGACGACCTGCTCGACATCGAAAGCGACAGCGCGACGCTGGGCAAGACCGCCGGCAAGGACCTCGCGCAGAACAAGGCCACCTTCCCCGCCCTGCTCGGCGTCGACGGCGCCCGCGCCGCGCTGGCCGAACAGGCCGAAGCGATGCGCGCCGCGCTGGCGCCGTTCGGCGCGGACGCCGGCGTGCTCGCCGCGCTGGCCCGGCAGGTCGTCGAACGCGACCGCTGAAGCCGCGCTCGCCGGGCACGCTCAACCGGTCATGCTCAGCCGGCCGCGCGCAAGCGACCCGGCACGACCGGCCGCCCCGCCGCCGCGAACGCACGCACCCGCGCCAGCGGGATGTGGTCGCCGGCGTCGCGGCCGTACCAAGTCTCCGCCACCCGGCCGTCGCCGTCGATCAGGAAGTCGGCCGGGATCAGGTCGCCCGGACGCCGCCCGCCGGCGGTCGCGCCGATCAGGCGCAGGCCGCGCAGCATCGCCGGGAAGCGGGTGAACATCGCGCGCAGCTTGCGCAGCGACGAGCGCTCGGCGCCGAAGGCCTCGTGGGCGCGCCCCAGCGGGTCGGCGACCATCCGGAACGGCCGCGGCTGGCGCGCGATGAAGCGGCGCACGTCCTGTTCGTCGGAATGGAAGATCACCACCACGTCGAGGCCGAGCGCGCGCAGGTCGTCGTGGTCGTGGGTCAGGGCGTAGACGCGGACGTTGCAGAACGGGCAACTGGCTTCGCGGAACACCGACAGCAGCATGCGCCGGCCCTCGCCGACGACGACGGGACGCCCGTCGATGTCGGTCAGCGGCAGTCGCGGCGCGGCCTGGGGCGGTTGCAGGCGCATGGTCTCTCTCCTCGGGCGGGATGGATCGCACGCGCATCGGGCGCGTACCCGGACACAGAGGAGACGGAAGCGGCGGACGGTGCGCCGGCGTGCGGAACGCTGCATCGCCGGGGCGGGTCGCGGCGATCCCGAGGGGTCGGCCCCGATTCGATCGCTCCGCTTCGATCGCTGCGCTTCGGCCTTCGCGATTCACGCGTCGGCTGACCACGCCGCGAGGAGGACGGCGACGCGGCGGATCGCCGCGTCGCCGGAAGCACGAAGTCCCGCTCAGAACAGCCGGATCGTCACCGGGTAGCGGTAGACCTCGCCGTCGTAGGCCTTGACCGTCGCGACGATGGTGAACACCAGCCAGGCGATCGCCATCGCGATCCACAGCGGCACCGCGATGATCAGCCCGAGGCCGAGGGTGAACACCACCAGCACGATGCTCGCGACCGCGTACAGGAACATGCTGAAGTTGAAGTTCAGCGCCTCCTTGGCGTGGGCCGCCGCGAACGCGGACTTGTCGCGCACCAGCAACCAGACCACGAACGCGGCCACGGCGCCGGCGACGCCGGCGAACCAGGACGTCATCAGCGCGGCGACCAGCGCCGACAGGTGCGCGGCCGCGGCCCAGGTGCGATCGCTGGACGGGGCCTCGACCGCAGGCGGTTCGGCGACGGCGGTTTCGAGCGGAGGGAGGGTGTCGTTCATGCGGATCTCCTCGCGGGGCAGGCCCCCGCCGGGCGCGCCGGAATGCTCCGCCGCAGGCACAGGATGGGGCCTGCGCCGGCGCAGGCAAGCCAACCGAAGGCACCCTGCCGGAAGTCAGCCGCGCAGCAGCCCGTCGAGCGGCCGGATCGCGCGGCTGTCCGGGAAGATCCGCGTCTCCAGCGCTGCCTCCGGCACCCGCAGGTGGCTCGCGAGCACGCCCTTGAACAGCGCGCGCAGGTCGGTGGTCGGGCGCAGGTCGCGGCCTTCGTGCAGCGCCGTCGGCGACAGCCCCGGCCAGTCGCCGCCGACGCGGCCGCCGCGGACCGCGCCGCCGGCCAGCAGCGCCATGCCGCCGACGCCGTGGTCGGTGCCGGCGCTGCCGTTGGCCGCCGCAGTGCGGCCGAATTCGGTGACGACGACGACCACGCTGCGCGCCCACTCGCCGCCCATGCCCTCGCGGTACGCGCGCAGCCCGGCGTCGAGTTCGCCGAACTTGCGCTCCAGCGCCGCCTGCTGGCCGCGATGGGTGTCCCAGCCGGTGTCCTCGACGAAACCAATTCGCGCCGCCTGCGCACCCTGCATCCGCTTCGCCGCAGCCGCCATCGCCTCGGGCAGCCGGAACGCGCCGCGCGCGCCATCGCTGCGGTCCATGTCGGCCTCGGCCATGGCGTCGGCGAACATCGGCGCGAGCGCCGGGTCGGCCGCGTACAGCGGCTGCAACTGCTGCATGAGCGCGTCCGGCACCGGCCGCGGCAGCGGCGGCGACCACAGCTCGGCGCGGGTCGAACCGCGCATCGCCAGCGGCATCACCTGGGCGATCGCCACGCCCTCGTCGGCGGCCATCGCGCCGATGCAGCGGCCGATCCAGCCGTCGCGCGCGCCGCCGGGCGCGGCGGTGCCGTTCTCGAGACAGTCCTGCGCATCGAAATGCGAACGCTGGTGGTAGGGCGGCGCCACCGCGACGATCGGCAGCAGCTCGCGCTGCGCGTACAGGCCGTGCGCGAACGACAGTTTCGGATGCAGGCCGAAATGGCCGTCCAGCGGCTGCGCGTCGGCCACCGCCAGCGCGCCGCGCAGGCGGCGGTAGTCGGCGTCGTCGGACGGCGGCAGCAGGTGCAGGCCGTCCATCGCGCCGCGCAGCAGCACCACCAGCAGGCGCGTCTGCGCGCCGCCGCTGGCCGCGGGCGACAGGCCCGGCCACAGGGTCAGCGCCGCGGTGCCGCCGAGCGCGGCCAGGAAGCGGCGACGGGTCATGCGCGGATCGGTCATCACACCCTCCACTGGAACGCGGGACTGGAGAACAGCAGCGCGAAGCCTTCCTGCGGCGAACCGGCGCGACGCAGCGCATCGGCCAGCGGGCCCTGCGCCGCCGCCGGGCCCAGGGTGGCCGCGGCCAGGTCGAGCGGCCGCCGCTGCGCCGACACCTGGCCGGCGAGCGCGGCGGCGGCCTGCAGCCGCTTGCGCAGCGCATCGCCGCTGGCCCAGTCGGCGGCGGTGTCCGGGAAGCCCGCCGGCGAACGCGGGGTGAAACTCGGCTGGCCCAGCGCCTGCAGCAGGCGCAGCAGCACCGGCGGATTGCGGTCCAGCGCGATCCCGCCGGCGCGCATCGCCGAGACCACGAAATCCTGCGGCGACTTGAACTTGCGCGCCGCGTCCGACCACGCCGCGTCGTCGTCGATCATCGCCGTGTACAGCGCGGTCAGTTCGCCGCCGCTGCGCAGGTAGGCCGCGGCCATGCGCTCGACCAGCGCCGGCGGCGGCGCATCGGCGACGAAATGCCGCGCGAGCTTGAAGGCGAGGTGCCTGGCGGTCGCCGGATGCACCGCGAGATCGCGCAGGATCGCGCGGCCCTGGGCCTCGCCGTCGTCGGCGTAGCGCCTGCCGAGCACGCTGCGCGCGCCGGGTTCGTGCGCGACCGGCCGGTAGACGTAGCCGCCGCCGTCGGCGCGTCCCGCGTCGCGCGGCAGCGGCGTGCCCCAGCCGGTGATCGCCTTCGCCAGTTCGATCACGTCCTGCTGGGCATAGCCGCCGTTCACGCCGAGCGTGTGCAGTTCGAGGATCTCGCGCGCGAGGTTCTCGTTGAGGCCGAGCTTGCGCTTCGGCTGCCGGCGCACGGCGCGGCGGGCCAGCATCGAGTCGTCGCCGATCGACGCAGCGTTGTCGAGGTACAGCAGCATCCCGGGGTGGGTCTCGACCGCCAGCAGCAGGTCGGCGAAGCGGCCGGTCACGTGCGGCCGGATCGCCTCGCGCTCCATCGGCGCGGCCATCAGCCGCGCCTGGTTCTTGTCGATCGAGATCGCGAAGTGGTTGGACCAGAAATGCACCAGCCGCTCGACGAACGGCGCATCGGTGGTCGCGGCGACGCGATAGCGCAGGCCGAGGTCGTCGAAGGCGTCGCGCCGCAACGCCTGCTGCAGCGGCGAGCGTTCGCGCGCGGCGGCCGCCTGCGGGGTCGATGCACCGGCCGGGGCCCCGTCCGGTGCGGACGGCGGAGCGTCCCGCGCGCGGTCCTCCCGGCGATCCTGTCGCCGCGCCTGCCGGTACGCGTTCTGGCGACGCAGCAGCTCGCCGCTGTCGGGCAGGCCGGCGAACGCGGCGAGGTCCGGGCCCGCCCGCAGTTGCGCCCGCAGCCAGCCGCGCGGATCGCGCGCCTGCGCGAGTTCGCCGGGCTTCGCGCCCAGTCCGAAACGGTTGACCGCCGCGGTCGCGCTCGTCTCGTTCATCGCCTGCTCCGTCGCGGAAGACCACGACGGAAACGCCGCGGCGCGCGCGGGGTTGACCGCGGGCGCAAAAAAAACGCCCCCGGCGCGGGCCGGGGGCGTTCGTTCGCGGCGGGACCGCGGGTGACGCGATTACTTGATCAGGCGCAGCGCGAACGGGTAGCGATAGGCGACGCCGCTGTTGGCCTTGAGGCCGCCGATGATGCTGAACACGATGCAGGCGATCCAGGCGGCGAAGTTGATGAGCGCGCCGATCAGGATGATGCTCAGCACGATGCCGACGACGTAGACGATGAGCAGCGTGATCTGGAAGTTCAGCGCTTCCTTCGACTGGTCGTTGATGAAGTCCTTGCCCGCCTGGTCCTTGTTCACCAGCCAGATGATCAACGGCACGATGAAGCCGAGGACGATGCCGGACAGGTGGGTGATCAGCGCCAGCGTGCGCTGGTCCTCGGGCGGCGTGCCGGTCGGGGCCGGCGGCGGGGCGATGTATTCGTTTTCGGTGCTCATTCGGTGTTTCCCCAGGGATTCGATGTGACGTTCGGAGGCCGAGCCCGGCTCGACGTCCGGGTCGGACGCGAGCATGGCCGCTGCGGATATAAACGTCAAACGGACCCGGCGACGGTCATCCTGCCGACCAGGATCGAACCGGTGCGGGTAGGGCTCCGCGGGTCTGGATCGTCTCCGATGGCCTCGATCGACAGCAGCATGTCGCGCAGGTTGCCGGCGATGGTGATGCCGTCGACCGGGTGGACGATGCGGCCGTTCTCGACCAGGAAGCCGGCCGCGCCGCGCGAGTAGTCGCCGGTGGTGAGGTTCACCCCCTGCCCCATCAGCTCGGTCACCAGCAGGCCCGAGCCCATGCCCCGCAGCAGGTCGTCGAGGCTGCCGGTATTCCCGGCGCCCGCGGCGACCTCCAGGTTGAACACGCCGCCGGCGTTGCCGGTGGTCTCCAGCCCCAGGCGGCGCGCCGAATAGCTGCCGAGCACGTAGCGCTGCAGCACGCCGTCGCGGACGAGGTCGGACTCGCGGGTGGCGACGCCCTCGGCGTCGAACGCCGCCGAGCGCAGCCCGCGCACCAGGAACGGGCGCTCGCGGATCGCGCACCATTCCGGCAGCACCCGCTGTCCCGCCGCGCCGAGCAGGAAGCTGGCGCCGCGGTACTGCGCGGGGCCGGCGACCGCATTGACCAGATTGCCGATCAGGGTGCGCGCGACCTCGGCGTGGAACAGCACCGGCATCGTGCCGGTCGGCAGGGTCCGCGGGTCGAGCCGGGCGAGCACGCGCTGGGCGGCGCGGCGGCCGACCGCCTCGGGCGTTTCCAGATCTTCGCGGGCGAGCGCCACGCTGTACCACTGGTCGCGCTGCATGGCGTCGCCCTGCCCGGCGATCAGGCCGCAGACCAGCGAATGCTGGGTGTCGCGCATCCGCCCCAGGAACCCGTGCGAATTGGCGTAGACGCCGATCGCCGAACTGGTCGCGACCGTGGCGCCGTCGGAATTGGCGATGCGCGGATCGGCGTCGCGGCCGGCCGCCTCGCAGGCCAGCGCCAGATCGACCGCGGTGTCGGCGTCCAGCGCCCACGGGTGCCAGGCGTCGAACTCGCGGAGGTCGGTGGCCATGCGCTCGGGGTCGGCCAGCCCGGACGCAGGATCTTCCTCGGTGTGGCGGGCGATCGCGCAGGCCTGGGCGACGGTGGCCTCGAGGCTCTTCGGCCGCAGGTCGGCGGTGCTGGCGCTGCCCTTGCGCTTGCCGAAGTAGACGGTGAGCGCGACCGAGCGGTCGCGGGTCGATTCCACGCTCTCCACCGCGCCCATGCGCACCGACACTTCCAGCCCGCGATCCTCGTCGCAGGCGACCTCGGCCTGGTCGGCGCCCTGGGCCCTGGCCCGGGCGAGGACGTCGCGCGCCAGTTCCGACAGGCGGTCCAGGCGGGCCTGGCTGTCGTCGACGGCGGGCGCGGAAACGGAAGCGGTGACGTTCAATGGATTATCCTGTCGCGATGAGAGGCAAAGACCCCGAAAGCGGCGAGTTCTTCTCGCCCAGTCGCAGCCAGCAGCGTCGGGAGGCGCTGGAGGTGCTCGAACTCGCGCGCCAGTTGTCGGCGCTGACCCCGCAGCAGGTGGGGCGGCTGCCCGTGCCCGCGCACCTGGTCCCGCACATCGACGAGACCCGGCGCATCACCTCGCACGTCGCGCACAAGCGCCAGTTGCAGTATCTGGCCAAACAGATGCGCCGGGAAGACGACGAGACGCTGGAGGCGATCCGCGACGCGCTCGACGCCAACGGCCAGGCCGGACGCATCGAGGCGGCGCTGCTGCACCGTGCCGAGGCGTGGCGCGAGCGCCTGATCGCCGACGGCGACGCGGCGCTGGCCGAATTCCTGGTCGAATACCCGAACGCGGACCGCCAGCGCCTGCGCCAGCTCGCGCGCAACGCGCACGAGGAAAAGCTGAAGAACAAGCCGCCGCACGCCTACCGCGAACTGTTCCGCGAACTGCGCGAACTGTTCGGCACGACCGCGCCCGACGAGGCGGACGAGGCGGTCGCGGACGCGGCAGACGGGCGCGACGACAGCGAAGGCTGACGTCCCGGTTCCGACGATCACGCCTTCGTCCCGCCCACCGTCAGCCGGTCGATCAGCAGCGACGGCTGGCCGACGCCGACGGGCACGCTCTGGCCGTCCTTGCCGCAGGTGCCGACGCCCTGGTCGAGTTCGAGGTCGTGGCCGATCATCGTCACCCGCTGCATCGTCTCCGGGCCGTTGCCGATGAGCGTCGCGCCCTTCACCGGTGCGGTGATCCGGCCGTCCTCGATGAGGTAGGCCTCGGTCGCCGAGAACACGTACTTGCCGCTGGTGATGTCGACCTGGCCGCCGCCGAAATTGACCGCGTACAGGCCCTTCTTCACCGAGCGGATCATGTCCTCGGGGTCGTGCTCGCCGGCGAGCATGTAGGTGTTGGTCATCCGCGGCATCACCCGGTGCGCGAACGATTCGCGGCGCCCGTTGCCGGTCGGCGCGACGCCCATCAGGCGCGCGTTGTGGGTGTCCTGCATGTAGCCGACCAGCACCCCGTCCTCGATCAGCGTGGTGCTGCTGGTGGGCGTGCCTTCGTCGTCGACGGTGAGCGAACCGCGCCGCCCCGGCAGGGTGCCGTCGTCGACGATGGTGACCCCCGGCGCGGCCACGCGCTGGCCGACGCGGCCGGCGTAGGTCGAGGTGCCCTTGCGGTTGAAGTCGCCTTCGAGGCCGTGGCCGACCGCCTCGTGCAGCAGCACGCCCGGCCAGCCGTGGCCCAGCACCACCGGCATCGTGCCGGCGGGGGCGTCGACGGCCTCCAGGTTCACCAGCGCCAGCCGCAGCGCTTCGCGCGCGCACTGCTCGGGACGGTCGCCGGCCAGCAGCTCGTCGTAGCCGTAGCGTCCGCCGTAGCCGGAGGTCGCCGATTCGCGGCGGCCGTTCTGCTCGACGATCACCTGCACGTTGAGGCGCACCAGCGGGCGCACGTCGCCGGCGGTCACGCCGTCGCTGCGGGCGACGAAGATCGTGTCCAGCGACGCGCTGAGCGACACCGTCACCTGGCGCACGCGCGGATCGGCGGCGCGCAGCAGCCGGTCGACCCGGCGCATCGCATCGAGCTTGGCGGCGTTGGCGAAGGCGTCGATCGGATCGATCGCCGGGTACAGCGGCGCCGGGCCGTCCATCCGTGCGACCGGCCGCGGCGCCTGCGCATGGCCGTCGCGGGCGATCGCCCGCGCGCTGCGCGCGGCCGCGAGCAGCGCGTCGGGGTGGATCTCGTCCGAATACGCGAAACCGGTCTTCTCGCCCGAGATCGCGCGCACCCCGACGCCCTGGTCGATCGCATGCGAACCGTCGCGGACGATGCCGTCCTCCATCGTCCAGGCCTCGCGGCGGCTGTTCTGGAAATACAGGTCGCCGAAGTCGATGCCCGGGCCGAGCAGTTGCGCGAATGCGCGGTCGAGGCCGCCGGCATCGAGCCCGGCGGGCGCCAGCAGGCGCGCTTCGGGCAGGGAGTTGTCGGCGGGCGCGGGCATCGATGACATCGCGGATTCCGTGGAGGGCATGGAAGGGGAATGGTGGCGGACGGCGACGGACTCAACCCGTCCCGGGCGGGGCGCGCGACGAGACGTCGGCGCGTTCGAGCACCTCGACCTTCGGGTCCTTCCACGGCCCGGTGACCCGGTAGTTCTTCGCCGCGGCCTGGCCCAGCGGCTTCTGCAGCACCGCGTTCGCCACCGCGCCCACCGCCGCGCCCACCGGACCGCCGGCGATCGCGCCGACCGCGGTCAGCAGGTTGCCGGCCTTGGGCAGCACCTCGATGGTCTGGTCGAAGGTCTGCGCGCGCAGGTTGGCAGCGCCGCGGATGTTGATCCGCGCGGCCGGGCCGTCGATCGCGAGGTCGTCGCTGCGCGCGCTGCCGTCGCCGAAACGCACGGTGCCGGCGAGGGTGTTGAATGCGAATCCCTTGTTGAAGAAATCGCGGAAATCCAGGGTCAGGCGCCGCGGCAACTGGGCCAGGCTCAGCAGGCCGAGCACGCGCCCGGTGCCGCCGGGCTCGACCTGCACCAGGCGGCCGTCGCGCACGTCGATCTTCAGCTCGCCGTCGAGCGCGCCGAGGCTGAAGCCCATCGGGCTGCCGGGCCACTGCGCGGCGAAGCGCACCTCGCCCTTGCCCGCGCCGACCCGGTTGCCCATGCCGAGGTCGCCGAGCAGGTCGCCGAAGTCGTCGCTGGCGACGTGCGCGTCGAACCGGGTGCGGGCCGCCGCGCCGCGACCGGCCCACTCGCCGGTGGCGTCGATCCTGCGCTTGGGGCCGCGGGTCTGCAGTTGTTCCACGGTCATGCCGGTGGCGGACGGGCGCGAGCGGAACTGCGCCTCGCCCAGCGCGGCGTCGCCGATGCGCAGGTCGTCCACGCGCAGCGCGATCGCCGGGACGCTCGCCGGGTCGAACCCGCCGTCGTCGCCGGCCGCGCCCGCCGCGGGCGCCGCGGCGCCGGCCTGGGCGCGCCAGTGGGCGCGCTGCAGGTGGCCGGCGAGCGTGCCGCCGCTGCCGTCGGGCACCTGCACGCTGCCGGCCAGCGCGGCGCCGTCGATCTGCACGGCGAGGGCGTTGTTCGCCGGCGCGATCTGCAGCCGGGTGTCGGGGAAATCGCCGCCGAGCAGCAGCAGGTGGTCGGCGCTCACGTCGGCCCGGCGCAGCGGCAGGCGACTGCCGCCGGAACCGCTGCCGGTGAGCGCGATCCAGCCGATCGCGTCCAGGGTCGGCGCGCGGCCGCCGAGCACCAGCCCGGAGGCCGGCGGCGCTTCGGCGACGCGATCGCTGCCGAACGCCGCGCGGATGCCGAGCTGGTCTCGGGTCTGCCGCACCCGCAGCGCGAGCCGCTGGCCGAAGGCGAGCGCGAGGTCGCCCTTGCCGATCGGCAGCGGCAGGTCCAGCGTCGTCGGCAGCGCGGCGCCGGCCGGCTTGTCCATCGGCGCCGGCAGGTCGAATGCGGTGCCGACCAGGTCCGAGCGCAGTTGCAGGCGGGTGATCGCGTTCGCGCCGGCGGCGGGGCCCGCGCCGGCGGGAATCGCGATGCCCGCGGTCCAGCGCGAGCGCCCGCGCACGTGCGGGCGCAGCCACACCAGGTCGGGCACGCGCGCGAGCAGGTCGTCGCTGGTCATCGACGCTTCCAGCTCGGCCTCGAAACCCTGCCGGCGGTCGCGGACGTGGCCGGCGCCGGCGCGCAGCGAGAGCTTGCCGTCCTGGCGGTCGTACTGCGCGCGCAGGCCGTCGGCGCTGAACCCGTTCTCGTCGTAGCGCGCCTTCCCGGTCACGCCGGAGAACGCGAGCTTCCACTCCGACTCGGCCAGCCTGGCGCCGCGCAGCTCGACGCTGCCGGCGATCTTCGGCCGGTGCGGCAGCGGGCCGTGCAGCGGCAGTTCCAGCCCGAAGTCGGCGGTGACCGGGCCGTCGGCGGACAGCGTCGACAGCACCTTGCCGTGTTCGCGCCTGAGCGGACTCTGGCGCAGCAGCGCCAGCAGCTTCGCGGCGTCGGCGTCGGCGTGCGCATGGATGCCCAGCGCACCGGCGCCGTAGTCGGGGATGCCGGCGTCGAAGGCGCGGATCCCGACCTCGCCCAGCACCGCCTTGCCGTTGACCGAGAAGCCGTTGTCGACGAAGGCGATGTCGGCGTCCATGTCGGCGGTGGCCGGCCACTCGTCCTGGAACTTCACGCGCATGTCCTGCAGCGTGGCGCGGGCGTCGAACACGCCCTTCGGCGGCGCGCCGGCGATCGACTTGAACGGCCAGTCCTCCAGCTCGCCCGCGACCACCGCGCGGCCGTCGCGCACGCGCCCGGCGATCAGCGCGGTGTCGAGCCAGCGCACCAGCCCCGGCGACATCGCGAACTTCGGCCAGAAACGCTTGGCGACCGGCGCCTGCGCATCGTCGAGATCGGCAGCGATGCCGAGCCAGGGCCGGCTGCCGTCGCCCTGGAACCACAGGCCGCCGCGGAGGTCGGCGCCGTAGCCGTCGCCGTCGATGCGCAGCGCCGGCGTTTCCACCCGCCAGCCACCGGCCTCGTCGCGCCAGGCCACCGCCTCGCCGCGCAGGCCGACGACGTGGGTCGGGCCGAACCCGGTCGGCCAGTCGAACCGCAGCTTCGCGACCGGGTCGAACGCGAACGCGAAACCGTCGCCGTCGCCGCGCAGCGTGCCGGCGAGGTCGGACACGCCCGGGATGTTGGCGACGGGCGCGAACCCGAGCCCGCGCACCCGCGCGGTCGCGCGCATCGCACCGCCGCGTTCGCCGGCTACCTGCACCGCTTCGAGCACCGCGCCGGGATGCGCCGCCTGCAGCCAGCGCCGCAGCTTCGGCGACAGCCGGTCGCTGAGCGCGGCCACCGCGAACAGCGGCCCGGCGTCGATGCGCTCGGCGCGCAGGCCGTAGTGGCGGCCGCCGGCGATCGCCAGCCCGTCCAGCACCTGCGGCCGGCTGCCGGCGTCGGCGTGGATCTGCAGGCGCGACGCGTCCAGGCGCCAGTCGCCGTCGCGGACGCGCCAGTGCGCGACCGTGGTCAACTGCGCGAACTCGGCCACCGGCCGCGCGCCGGCGGCGTCGTCGGCGAGGGCCGCGCCGCGCAGCCGCAGCCGGCGCAGATCGCCGTCGACGGCGATCGCGGACACCTGCCGGTGGCGCAGCGTCGCCCAGACTTCGGCGCGGCCGGCGCCGCCCACCACGTCGACGCCGCCGATCTTCAGCAGCGACGACCAGTCCGCCAGGCGCAGCTCGCGGCCGGTGGCGTAGAGCCGGCCGTCGCCGCGCACGCGATCGAAGTCCAGCACGAAATCGACCGGCGCGGCGTCGGCGCGCATCCGCGCGCGCAGCCCGCTGCGCACCCGCGGCCCGTTCACCTGCAGGCGCACGTCGACGTGCGGCACGGTGGTGTCGATGCCCAGCGACGGCGCGGAGATGCCGAGCTTGGCGTCGATCACCTGCAGTTCGCCCAGGCCCTCCAGCGAGCCCAGCGGATCGCCGCCCTGGGCCTGTCCGGGCAGGCCGCGGACCCGCCAACTGCCGTCGTCGGCGCGCTCGAGGGTGAGCGCGAGGTGGCGCACGCGCAGTTCGGTGAACGAGCGCCCCGGCAGCAGGCCGGCGTACTGCGAGACCAGGATTTCCGCGGCGCCGATCGACACCGCGCCCGCGCCCTCGCCGACGCGCAGGCCGTCGAGCCGCAGCAGCGGGCCGCGCCGGGTCCATTCGGTATCGAGGCGATCGAACCGCACCGGTCGCCCCGCGCGCGCGCTCAGCCATTCGGCGATGCGGTCGGGATGGCGTTCGGCCAGCGGCAGCAACTGGCTGAGGATGGCCGCGCCCAGCGCCATCAGCACCAGCGAGACCGCGGTGAGGTACCACAGCCCTCGACGCGCCAGGCGCAGCCGGCGACGCATCGACACCGGCATCAGGCGACCGCCCGCCCGGCCGGCCGCGCCTCAGAGCAGCACGACATCGAACTGCTCCTGGGTGTACTGCTCGTCCGCCTGGAAGCGGATGGTCTTGCCGAGGAACTCCTCCAGTTCGGCGACCGCGGGCGATTCCTCCTCGGTGATCCGCGCCACCACCTTCGGCGACGCGATCACCAGCAGCCGCGCCGCGTCGAACTGGCGCACCGCGCGGGTGATCTCGCGGAACACCTCGTAGGTGACGGTCTCGGCGGTCTTCAGGGTGCCGCGCCCGCCGCATTCGTGGCAGGGCTCGCTGAGCTGGCGCTGCAGGCTCTCGACCGTGCGCTTGCGGGTCATCTCGACCAGGCCCAGCGGCGAGAAGTCGTAGACCGTGGTCTTGGCGTGGTCGCGGGCCAGCGATTTCTCCAGCGTGCGCAGCACTTGGCGGCGATGCTCGGGGTCGATCATGTCGATGAAGTCGATGATGATGATCCCGCCGAGGTTGCGCAGCCGCAGTTGCCGCGCCACCGCCTGCGCCGCTTCGAGGTTGGTGCGGTAGACGGTTTCCTCGAGGTTGCGCTGGCCCAGGAACGAGCCGGTGTTGACGTCGATCGTGGTCATCGCCTCGGTCTGGTCGATGACCAGGTAGCCGCCCGACTTCAGCGGCACTTCCTTGTCCAGCGCGCGCTGGATCTCGTCCTCCACGCCGTAGAGGTCGAACACCGGGCGCTGGCCGGCGTAGTGCTCGATCTTCTCGGCGAGGCCGGGCATGAACTGGGCGGCGAACGTGCGCAGCTTCTCGCAGGTCTCGCGCGAATCGACCTTCACCTTCTCCACGTCGCGGCGCATCAGGTCGCGCACCGCGCGCATCGGCAGGCTGAGGTCCTCGTACACGCAGCGGCCGATGCCGACGGCACCGACGTTGCGCTCGATCAGCGCCCAGGCGCGGGCGAGGTAGGCGATGTCCTCGGCCAGCGCCTCCTCGGGCTGGCCCTCGGCGTTGGTGCGCACGATGTAGCCGCAGGCGGCCTGCGCGTTCTGCACCGCCACGAGCGTCTTCAGGCGCTGGCGCTCGGCCTCGTCCTCGATGCGCGAGGACACTCCGATCACCTTGGAATGCGGCAGCAGCACCAGGTAGCGCGACGGGATGCTGATCTGGGTGGTCAGGCGCGCGCCCTTGCTGCCGATCGGGTCCTTGACCACCTGGACCACGATCTCCTGGCCCTCGCGCAGCAGTTCGGTGATCGGCGGCACCGCCTGGACCGTCGTGGCCGGCGCCTGGGCGGCGCTCGGCGCGGCCACCGCGACCGCGTCGCCGCCGCCGTCCACCGCGCTCTCCAGCGCCGTTTCCAGCACCGCGTCGACCGGCGCCTGGCTGCTGGTGCGGACGATGTCGTTGGCGTGCAGGAAGGCCGCGCGGTCCAGCCCGATCTCGACGAACGCCGCCTGCATGCCGGGCATCACCCGCTGCACCCGGCCCTTGTAGATGTTGCCGACCACGCCGCGGCGCCAGCCGCGCTCGATGTGCAGCTCCTGGAGCATGCCGTTCTCGACCACCGCGACGCGGGTCTCGCGCGGGGTGACGTTGATCAGGATCTCCTCGCTCATGCCGCGGCCCCCGCGACGGCGCGGGCGGGCAGCGCGCCGATCTCGCGCAGCAGCCCGGCGGTCTCGTGCAGCGGCAGCCCCATCACCCCGGAGTAGCTGCCCGAGAGGTGCGCGATCAACGCCTGGGCGCGGCCCTGGATGCCGTAGGCGCCGGCCTTGCCGGCCCATTCGCCGGTGGCGAGGTAATCGGCGATGTCGTCTTCCGACAGCGCGGCGAAACGCACCTCGGAGACGCTGACCGCCTGCAGCTCGCGCCCGGCATCGACCACCGACACCGCCGAGACCACCCGATGGGTACGTCCGGACAGGCTGCGCAGCATCTCCGCAGCGTCCGCGGCGTCGGCGGGCTTGCCGTAGACGCGGCCGTCGAGGATGACCTCGGTGTCGGCGCCCAGCACCACCGCGCCGGGCTGGCCGACCACCAGCAGCAGGCCGGCGCCGGCCTTCTCGCGCGCGACCCGGCGGACGTAGTCGTCCGGCGGTTCGCCCGGCGCGGGGGTCTCCGGCAGGTCGAGGTCGAGCACCCCGAAGTCGAGGCCGAGTTTCGCCAGCAGTTCCCGGCGGCGGGGGGATTTCGAGGCAAGATGCAACATCCGGCTAGGATACCTTGCCGATCGCATCCGCCCGACCGCCCCCTCGGCGAACCCCGACCGGGCTCACAGAGCGTTCACCCGGTCCCCCGGACCATTCCGACGCATCGCCTCGACAAGGAGCCCCGCATGTCGCCCCGCCCCGCTTCCCCGCTGCCCCGCTTCGCCGCCGTCCTCGCCTTCCTCCTGCTTCCGGGTCTCGCCATGACCGCTTCCGCCCAGTCCTCCCCGTCCGCCGAGCGCGGCACCCTGCTCTCGGTCTCCGCCGAGGGCCACGCCAGCCGCAAGCCGGACGTCGCCACCCTGTCCGCCGGCGTGGTCACCCAGGCGGCCGACGCCAACGCCGCGATGCGCGCCAATTCGGCGCAGATGGAGAAGGTCATGGCCGCGATCCGCGCCGCCGGCATCGCCGAGCGCGACGTGCAGACCGCCGGCATCGGCCTGTTCCCGCAGTATCGCTACGCCGAGAACCAGCCGCCGACGATCACCGGCTACCAGGCCAACAACACCGTGAACGTCAAGGTCCGCGACCTCGACAAGCTGGGCAAGGTGCTCGACGCGCTGGTCGCCAACGGCGCCAACCAGATCAACGGCCCCAGCTTCGAGATCGACCAGCCGGACGCGGTCTACGACGAAGCCCGCCGCAACGCGCTGAAGCAGGCCCAGGCCCGCGCCGCGATGTACGCCTCGACGCTGGGCATGCGGATCAAGCGCATCGTCAGCATCGGCGAAGGCGGCGGCATGGCCGCCCCCGGTCCCATGCCGATGATGAAGATGGCGGCGATGGACGCCGGCTCGCCGCCGGTGTCGCCCGGCGAGACCTCGCTGTCGGCGAACCTGGACGTGGTGTTCGAACTGGGCGACTGAGCCGCATCCGCCCCCTGCGTCCGCCTCCAGGCGTTTTCCCCCGACACCCGCCCTCCGGCGGGTGTCGCATTTCGGGCGCTGGAAACGTCGCGCTTCCGGCCCAGCAAAAAAAGTTTCGTCGCTCCAACCCCGCGGCCGGCGCTGCGCCGTTCCTATCGTCGAATCCCACGACGGAGGTGCGCCATGATCCTCGCCGCTTCGCACGCCCACGCCCGCCCCGCCGGCTTCGGCCAGGCGCTCGCCGCGGTCCAGCCCGCCCGCATCGCCGGCCTCGCCGGTGCGATCGCGCTGAACATCGCCGCGCTGATGCTGCTGCTGGTGCCGGTGTCTGCGCCGGTCGCGATCGCACCGCCGGAAAACACCACGATCGTTTCGCTCGACCCGCCGAAGCCGCCCCCGCCGCCGCCGCCGATCCAGCAGGTCACGCCGCCGAAGCCGCACACCCAGACCGCACCGCCGGTGGTGCGCCAGCAGCCGATCGTGGAGCCCCCGCCACCGGTGCTGTCCGACGCCACCTCGGAGATGTCGATCCCGCCGCCGGCGAACACCGGCACCGAGGTCGCGAAGATCGATCCGCCGCCGCCGACCGGTCCGCTGACCACCGAAAGCCTGCAGTACGCGCTCGCACCGCCGCCGAGCTACCCGCGCGAAGCGCTGATGGCCGGGGTCGAGGGCACGGTGGTGCTGAAGGTGCTGGTCGACGTGGACGGCACGCCGCTGGAGGTGGAGATCCAGCGCAGCAGCGGCAATCGCCGGCTGGACGACGCGGCGAAGCGCCAGGTGCTGCGCAAGTGGAAGTTCCGGCCCGCGATCCGCGAGGGCCGCGCCATCCAGGTCTACGGTCTGGTGCCGGTGAACTTCTCGCTGGAGCGCGGCTGACGGGAGCGCGGCCGGGAAGCGCGCGGCCGAGGCCGCCGCCCGTTGCGCGTTGCGCGTTGCCCGGGTCCCGTCGTTCCCTCGCGAACGGGCCCGGACCGCCGCCGGTCGCCGACGCGCGACCGGCGGCTTCTTCGCGGCCGATGCGCCGCTGCGTTCCGCAATCGTCTGCAATCGCGCCGGGGTCGGGCTGCGACACTGATCGCCCCTCACCCAGGACCTCCCGATGACGTCCCTGTTCGACCCGTTGCAGGCCGGCGACCTGTCGCTGCCCAACCGCATCCTGATGGCGCCGCTGACCCGCTGCCGCGCCGAAGACGACCACGTGGCCGGGCCGCTGATCGCCGAGTACTACGCGCAGCGCGCGAGCGCGGGCCTGATCATCGCCGAGGCGACGATGGCGATGGCCGGCAACTCCGCGTTCTGGCACGAGCCGGGCATCTACGGCGCGCCGCAGATCGCCGGCTGGAAGGGCGTGACCGACGCCGTGCATGCCGCCGGCGGACGGATCGTGCTGCAGCTCTGGCACGGCGGCCGCGCCTGCCATCCCGACCTCAACGACGACGCGCAGCCGGTCGCGCCCAGCGCGCTGCGGATCGAGAACGACCAGGTCCACACGCCGAAGGGCAAGGTCGACTACGTCGTGCCGCGCGCGCTCGAGGACGCCGAACTGCCCGGCATCGTCGCCGGCTTCGCCGCGGCCGCGCGCAACGCCCTGGCCGCGGGGTTCGACGGCGTCGAGGTCCACGGCGCGAACGGCTACCTGCTCGACGAATTCCTGCGCGACGGCAGCAACCGCCGCAGCGGTCCCTACGGCGGGCCGCTGGAACATCGCGCGCGCCTGCTGCTGGAAGTGCTGGAGGCGGTCTGCGGCGTCTGGGGCAGCCGTCGCGTCGGCCTGCGGGTGTCGCCGCTCAACGGCTACAACGACATGCGCGACAGCGATCCGGTCGGCCTGGTCCGCTGGCTCGGCAAGCGCCTCAACGACTACGACCTCGCCTACTGGCACGTCATGCGCGGCGATTTCCTCGGCCAGCAGCAGGGCGACGTGCTGACCCCGGCGCGCGAGGTCTACGACGGCGTGCTGATCGGCAACATGGGCTACACCCCCGGGGAAGCCGACGCGGCGATCGCCGCCGGCAAGGTGGACGCGGTCGCGTTCGGCGCGGCGTTCATCGCCAACCCCGACCTGCCGGAGCGCATCCGCGACGGCGCGCCGCTGGCGGCGCCGGACAGCGCGACGTTCTACACGCCGGGCCCGAAGGGCTACACCGACTATCCGCGCTACGCGGGCTGAGGCCCGCGCCCGGGCGCAGCGCGGGCCGCACCCACGCGGCCCGCGCCATGCGTCGTGCGGCGATGCACGTGGCGCGCGACAGACAGGTCGCGCGCGACGCCTGCCGCGCATCGACTCAGTTGCTGACCCGACGCACGTCCGACAGGCACCACGACAGGCTGCCGCTGGTCTTGTAGGTCCAGTTGTAGCGGCGCGGCGGATTGGTGCGGTACGCGGTGAGGCCGAGCTCCGGCGCGGTGGGCCGGGTCCAGTCGTTCACTTCGTAGTCGTAGGTGCGGTAGAGGTCGTTCGCGGCCTGTTTCAGCGTGTCGTCGCGCTGGTTGGTCAGCCGGCTGAAGTAGTACGCCCAGCCGAGCGCGCCGGCGACCTCGAGCGCGTGCTCCGGACCGACGCCGTCGGCGGCGTAGGTCGAACCGTCGACCAGGGTCACGTAATCGACCAGACCGAGGTTCTCCGGCTGGTCGGTGTAGTACTGGCGCTGCGCCGGCGGATACGACTTGCCGCCGTACTTGAGCGCGGTGCCGGTGCGGCGGATGAAGTTCGCGACGTCGGCGCGATCGGTCAGCACGTAGGCGCGGACCATCGCATCGACCATGAACGGGGTCTGCCAGAAGCTCACCACGAGCTGGTCCTGCGGACCGTTGCCCTCCTGGCTGCCGTATTTCCACAGTCCGCCGTCGATGCGGTTCGCCGGCAGCGCGCCGCCGGCGCCGTTCTGGTGCCAGACCAGGTTGTCGAGCAGGGTCTGCACGCGCTCGCGGTAGGTCTTCGACGCGCCGGTCTTGTACGGCACGTCGCCGTAGAGCTCGTAGCCGACGATCATCGCCATCAGCTTGAACGCCATGTGGCGCTCGGTGTAGCTGCTGGTGGGCGACCAACGGTCGGGTTCGTCGTTGGCGTCCTGCTGCGCCTTCGCCGCGAGCTTCGCACCGTCCTTCGCCAGGTCGTCGCCGGTGAGCCAGTAGGTGTAGGCCAGGCCTTCGCCGTAGCTGTACATCGCACCGTTGGCGCCGATGTAGGCGGCGGGATTCGGATTCTTCAGCTTGAACGCGCCGACCGCGCTGTCGGGCGTGGTCCCCTGCGGGTAGAGGTTGACGCGGTAGAACTCGGCCGCGCGCACCGACTCGCGCAGCGCCTTGAAGAAGCCGCTGCGGAAGTACAGCCCGTAGAACGCGGACACGCGGTCGTACAGCCAGGGCTCGCCCTCGGCGCCCTTGTACGGGATCTGGTTGGCGGCGGTGACCCGCGGGTCGTCCTCGCCGATGTGCGCGTAGAAGAAATTCTTGGCCGCGTACATCTGCTCGGTGTACTGCGGATAGTGCTCGGTGGCGTCCATGGTCGCGGGGTCGTCGCGGGTCGCGGCGATCTCCGGCGCAAACGGCTGCATCGGCCCGATCCGCAGCACGCCGCGGGCGAGCGTCGCCGCCGGCAGCACCGCGTACACCTTCGGCTCGGACACGCCGTCGCCGGCGACGAAGCTGCCGCTGGTCACCGGCTGCCAGCCGTTGCGCGGATTCTCCAGCGTCGCCACGTCCGCGGCGCGGGCGCGGTAACCCCATTCGACCCGGATCGCTTCCGACGCCGGATACGGCGCGGCGAAGCTGTAGCGCAACTGGATGCGGGCGACGCGGACCGACTTGCCGTCGATCGCGGCGTCGCTGACGTGCCGCCACGGCGTGAGCTGTTCGACGTGCGCGGGGATCTCGCCCCCCTTCGCGTCGAGCACACGCACCGTCGACAGCCCGGCGGCGTCGATCGAACCACGCGGGAACGGCACGCCGAAGGTCACCAGTTGCGGGACGCCCGCAGGCACGCCCTCGACCGGATGCAGGCGGACGTCGAGGTTGCCGTAGCGTTCCGCGGCCGGCAGCAGCGGGCGGATCGCGGTGGGACCCGCGGCGGCGGCCGCGAGCGGTTGCGCGGCGGCCCCGGCCGGCGGGGTCTGCGGGCGCATCGCGAGCACGGTGCGCGGCGCGACCGCGACCGCGGCCGCCGGGCGGCGGGCCGCCGCGTTTTCGCCGATACGGATCTGGAGGCGATCGACATCGCAGCCGGCGAGCAGCAGCAGGAGGGACACGGCCAAGCACGGAATCGGGAAGGAACGCATGGGCTCACCTGCGGACAGCGCGGGGGCACATGCCGCGGAGGGCGTGCCGCCGGCGCTCGCGCCGAACGGGGGAAGGAACCGCGGCCGTCGGCGGGCGGCGCGCGGAGGCGCCGCCGCAGCGGCACGCCCGGCACGGTAGACGGCCGCGGCCACGGAAACCGTGACGCAATTCATCAATGAACGGCCGGACGCGCGCTTTCGCGGCTGCGCACACGCGCGCGCTGTGCGCATGCGCACGCCGCGGGGCCGTTCGCGCACGCCGCGGCGCGCGGCGCAGGGCGGTGAAACCGCTCAGGCCCGGTGGTACGGATGGTTCGCCAGCAGCGCGGCGGCGCGATAGAGCTGTTCGGCCAGCACCAGCCGGACGAGCATGTGCGGCAGCGTCAGCGGCCCCAGCGACCACTGCTCGTCGGCGCGCGCCAGCACCTCGGGCGCATGGCCTTCCGGGCCGCCGATCAGGAACGCCAGGTCGCGGCCGCCGGCGCGCCAGTGCTCCAGCCGCTGCGCAAGCTGTTCGGAGGAATGCTGCCGGCCGCGGCCGTCCAGCGCCACGATCTGCGCCGACTTCGGCAGCGCCGCGAGCACGCGCGCGCCTTCGTCGGCGGTCGCGCGCGCCGGATCGCGGCCCTTGCCGCGCAGGCCCGGCTCGATCTCGACCAGGTCCAGCGGCAGCCAGTGCGACAGTCGCTTGCGGTACTCGGCGAAGCCTTCCGCGACCCAGGACGGGGCGCGTTCGCCGACGGCGACGAGGCGGGCCTTCATCGCCGCCCGATCAGCCTTCGGCCGGCTCGACGACGGCCTCCACGACCACGGCGGTCCCGTAGCACAGCACTTCGGTGAGCCCGGCCATGACCTCGGTGGCGTCGTAGCGCATGCCGATGATCGCGTTCGCGCGCAGTTGGCGGGCGTGGGCGACCATGTCGCGGTAGGTGTCCGCGCGGGCCTGCTCGCACAGCTCGGTGTAGATGGTGATGTTGCCGCCGAACAGCGTCTGCAGGCCACCGATGAAATTGCCGACCACCGAGCGCGAGCGCACGACGATGCCGCGGACGATGCCGAGATTCTCGACGACCCGGTAGCCGGGCAGCGCGAAGGCGGTGGTGACCATCGTGTCGCCGAGCGTGGCTGGCGCCATCCGCGGGCGTTGCGCCGGCACGGCCGCGGAAGCGGGCCTGGACGCGGGCAGCGGCGGCGGCGAGCCGCCGGCGCCGGAGTTGTAGGGGTCGCTCATCGGACGTCTCCGGGACGTGCGGCGGAATGGCGGGATGGACGACCGGCGGCGGACCTCAGTCCGCGTCGGCGTGCTCCGGCGGCTGGTCGCCGACGGTCCACAGCCGCTCCAGCGCGTAGAACTCGCGCACCCGCGGCAGCATGACGTGGAGCACGACGTCGCCCAGATCGACCAGCACCCATTCGGCCTCGCGCTCGCCTTCCACGCCCAGCGGCATGACGTCGAGCTCCTTGACCTTCTTCACCGCCTCGTCGGCGATCGATTTGACGTGACGGGTCGAGGTGCCCGAGGCGATCAGCAGGAAGTCGCAGACGCTGGTCTTGCCGCGGACGTCGATCTCGACGACATCCTTGGCCTTGAGGTCCTCGACCGCGGCCCGGACCTGGCGCAGCAGGACGTCGGCGGCCGGGGGCGGCGTGGGCAGCACGGTCTTGATCACGTGCGCGTTGCTGGAACTGGACAAGAGCGGTCCTCGGGTGGAATGGCCGGATTATACCCGCGGTGCCGATGGCGGCCGGACCGTCACCGGGGTCGCGCCGTACAGGTGGTGTTCGACGATGTAGCGGCCCACCGCGGGCGGCACGAGGTGGTGCCAGGTCTCGCCGTCGGCGATCCGGCGGCGGATGTCGGTCGCCGATTCCGGCTGCAGCGGGTGGCGCAGGCGCAGCACCCGCCCGCCCGGGCTGCGGCGCAGGTCCTCGGGATCGCGGGTCCAGCGTCCGGCGACCAGCCGCGAGGCCTCCGGCGGGAGGTGCTCGTCGAGGGTGCTGCCCGGGCGCTCGGCGACGACCCAGTGCGCGCCGGCGACCAGCGCCTGCGGTTCGCGCCAGCCCGGCAGGCCGTGCAGGCTGTCGGCGCCGACGACGAAGGCCAGCGGCGCGGCCTCGCCGAATTCGGCGCGCAGCTCGCGCAGGGTGTCGATGGTCCAGCTCGGGGTGGTGCGGGCCAGTTCGCGCCGGTCCACGCGCAGGCCGCCCTGCCCTTCGAGCGCGAGATCGAGCATCGCGGCGCGCTGCTCGGCGGTGGCGCCGGGCGCGGCGCGGTGCGGCGGGTCGGCGGCGGGCAGCAGCCGGACCATCGTCGCCAGCGCGTCGCGCGCGGCGCGGGCGATCGCCAGATGGCCGTTGTGCACCGGGTCGAAGGTGCCGCCGTAGAAGACGCGCAGCACGGATCAACCCGTCGCGCGGCCGGCCAGCAGGCGCGCGCCGCGGGACTCGGCGACCGCCACCAGCAGGCGTTCCAGCGCCAGCCAGGCGTCGGCGGGCTCCTCGCCCGGGCGGGCGCGGCCCTTGGCGATGCGGTCGACCCGGCCGGCCTCGATCACGAACCGCTCCCAGCGCGCGGCGTCGTGCCGCTGCAGCGCCCGGCGGTAGACCGCCTGCTTGGCGTCCCAGACCCGCTGCGCCTTGAACTCGGCGGCGAGATTGCCGCCGCGGGCCTGCGCCCGCGCCAGCGCCGCGGCGCGCTGCAGTTCCATCACCAGCATGCCCATCAGCGCCGGCACCGCCTCGCCCTCGGCGCGCAGGCCATGCAGCATCCGCACCACCAGCGCCGGCTGGCCGTTGAGCGCGGCGTCGACCAGGCGGAACACGTCGAAGCGCGCGGCGTCGGCGACGTAGGCCTCCATCCGCGCCAGGTCGATCGCGGTGCCGTCGCCGAGCAGCGCCAGCTTGTCGATCTCCTGCGCCGCGGCGAGCAGGTTGCCTTCGACCCGCTCGACCAGCCGCTCGACCGCGTCGCGGTCGGCGCGCAGGCCGCGCGAGCGCAGCCGGCGCTCGACCCAGTCGGGCAGCTCGTGCGGCTTCAGGGTCCAGGCGATGGCGTGGTGGCCGGTCTTCGCGACGGCCTCGCTCCACTTGCCGCCGTGCTGGCGGCTCCAGTCCTCGCCGGTGATCAGCAGCACCACGTCGTCCGGCGGATGCGCGCAGAAGTCGAGGATCGCCTCGGCGCCGTCCTTGCCCGGCTTCGCCGAGGGCAGGCGCAGGTCGATCAGGCGCCGGCTCGCGAACAGGCTCATCGCGCCGAGGCTGCCGGTCAGCCGGCCCCAGTCGAAATCGCGGCCGTCGGCGTCGAGCACCTCGCGCTCGGCGACGCCCTCGTCGCGGGCGCGGGCGCGGACTGCGTCGGCGGCTTCCAGCACGCGCAGCGGCTCCGGGCCGGCGATCAGATAGACCGGACGCAGCGGCTCGTTGTCGAGCTGGGCGATCAGGCGTTCGGGAGTGAGTTCCATCGGAGGCGGCGGGCGCGCCGCGCTCAGGGCGCCCCGGCCGGGGCGCCGCGCAGCGCGGCGTCGATGCGGCGCAGGATCGCGGCCGTCATGTCCTTGCGCATTTCGTCGACCAGCAGTTCGCGCTCGCTGTTGCGGCCGATCGAGTCGGCCGGCGGCGCGATGTAGTCGCGGGACAGTTCCACCGCCTGCTGCGGCAGGATCTCGCTGCCGTCAGCGCGCCGCAGGCGGAACACCACGGCGTAGCGGAGGCTGAATTCCTGGGCGCGGCCGGAGGTGTCGATCGCGATCGGCAGGTCGTTCCACTTCTCCGACAGCACTTCCAGCCGGGTCGCGCCCTCGGCGTCGGCCGCGGCCGGGGTCGCGCCTGCGCGCTCCATGGCCCGCGCCAGGGCGTCCGCCAGCGGGCTGTACGGGTCGCGCGCGGTCACCGCGAGCGGGCCGAGGTCGGCCGGCAGCACCAGCGCGTTGCGCAGGTGGAAGCCGCAGCCGGCGAGCGGGAGCAGCAGGACGAGGCCGAGGATCAGACGGGTAATCTTCATGGGCGCAGTCTGGAGGAGGGGGCGGCGGCGGGCAAGCGGGACGTCGCCCGTTCAGCCCGCCACGATGTTCACGATCTTGCCGGGCACGACGATCACCTTCTTGACCGCCATGCCTTCCATGAACTTCACGACGTTCGGCTCGGCCAGGGCCAGGGCCTCGATCTCGTCCTTCGCCGCCTGCACGCCGACCTCGATCGTGCCGCGCAGCTTGCCGTTGACCTGCACCGCCAGCGTCACCGCGTCGCGCGCCAGCGCGGCCGGGTCGGCCTGCGGGAACGGCACGTCCTCCAGCAGGGTCCCGGGATTGCCCAGCACCTGCCACAGGTGGTGGCTGATGTGCGGAGTGACCGGGTTGAGCAGCAGCACCATCGTCTGCAGCGCCTCGTGGCGCACCGCCCGGCCCTGGTCGCTCATGTCGTCGAACTTCGAGACGTGGTTGAGCAGTTCCATCAGCGCCGCGATCGCGGTGTTGAAACTGTAGCGGCGGCCGTAGTCGTCGCCGACCTTCTGGATCGCCTCGTGCAACTGCCGGCGCAGGGTCTTCTGCGCGGCGGTCAGCGCGGCGACGTCGACCTCGGGATGGTCCGGCTGCGCGGCGTGGGTCGTCACTTCGCGCCAGAACCGGCGCAGGAAGCGCGACATGCCCTCGACGCCGGCCTCGTTCCACTCCAGCGACTGCTCAGGCGGCGCGGCGAACATCGAGAACAGGCGCACGGTGTCGGCGCCGTACTTGTCGACCATCGCCTGCGGATCGACGCCGTTGTTCTTCGACTTCGACATCTTCTCGACGTGGCCGATCCTGACCGGCGCACCGTCGGTCTTCGACTTCGCGCCGACGATGCGGCCCTTGTCGTCGCGCTCGACCTCGACGTCGGCCGGATTGATCCAGTCCTTCGCGCCGTCGGCGCCGTCGCGGTAGAAGGTCTCGGCGATCACCATGCCCTGGCACAGCAGGTTGGTCGCCGGCTCGTCGCTGTCGACCAGGCCTTCGTCGCGCAGCAGCTTGTGGTAGAAGCGGAAATACAGCAGGTGCAGGATCGCGTGCTCGATGCCGCCGATGTACTGGTCGACCGGCGTCCAGTACTTCGCGCGGCCGTCGACCATGTCGGCGGCGCCGGGCGAGGTGTAGCGGGCGTAGTACCAGCTCGACTCCATGAAGGTGTCGAAGGTGTCGGTCTCGCGTTCGGCCGGACCGCCGCACTGCGGACAGGTGGTCTTGCGCCAGTTCGGGTCGGCCTTGATCGGCGAGATCACCGCGCCGGACGCGAACGCGTCCTGCACGTCCTCGGGCAGCACCACCGGCAACTGGTCCTCGGGCACCGGCACCGCGTCGCAGGTCGGGCAGTAGACCACCGGGATCGGACAGCCCCAGTAACGCTGGCGGCTCACGCCCCAGTCGCGCAGGCGGAAGTTGACCTTGCGCTCGCCGCGGCCTTCGGCCTCGAACTTCGCGGCCAGGTGGTCGAACGCCTCGCGGTAGCCCTTGCCGTCCAGGCCTTCGCCGGAATTGATGCACATCGCGGCGGGATTGGTCTTGTCGCCGTACCACGGCTTCCAGCGGGTCGCGTCGTACTGCAGCTCTTCCGGCAACAGGTGCGGCGGGATCGGTCCGCGCAGGCCGATGACCTGCCTGATCGGCAGGCCATATCTGGTCGCGAACTCGAAATCGCGCTCATCGTGCCCCGGCACCGCCATCACCGCGCCGGTGCCGTAGCCCATCAGCACGAAGTTGGCGACCCAGATCGGCACCTGTTCGCCGCTGATCGGATGGATCGCGAACAGCCCGGTGGGCATGCCGCGCTTTTCCTGGGTCTCCAGTTCGGCTTCGGACACGCCGCCCTGGCGCAGTTCGGCGATGAAGGCGGCCAGCGCCGGATTCGTCTCCGCCGCGCGCAACGCCAGCGGATGCTCGGCGGCGACGCTGACGAAGGTGACGCCCATCAGCGTGTCGGGACGGGTGGTGAACACCGACAGCCGGTCGTCGCTGTCGGCGACGTCGAACGCGAATTCCAGGCCCTCGCTGCGGCCGATCCAGTTGCGCTGCATCGTCTTGACCGAATCCGGCCAGCCGTCCAGCGTGTCCAGCCCGTCCAGCAACTCCTGGGCGTAGGCGGTGATCTTCAGGAACCACTGCGGGATCTCGCGCTTCTCCACCAGCGCGCCGGAGCGCCAGCCGCGGCCGTCGATCACCTGCTCGTTCGCCAGCACGGTCTGGTCGACCGGGTCCCAGTTCACCACCGAATTCTTGCGGTAGACCAGGCCCTTCTTCATCAGCCGGGTGAACATGCGCTGCTCGTGGACGTAGTAGTCCGGGCGGCAGGTGGCGAACTCGCGCGACCAGTCGATCGCGTAGCCCAGCGCCTGCAACTGGCCGCGCATGTGCTCGATGTTGGCGTAGGTCCACTTCGCCGGCGCGGTCTTGTGCTTGAGCGCGGCGTTCTCGGCCGGCAGGCCGAAGGCGTCCCAGCCCATCGGCTGCAGCACGTTGTGCCCGGTCATCCGCCGGAAGCGGCTGATCACGTCGCCGATGGTGTAGTTGCGCACGTGGCCCATGTGCAGCGCGCCCGAGGGGTACGGCAGCATCGACAGGCAGTAGTACTTGGGCTTGGCGGACGTCTCGTCGACCTCGAAGGCACGGGTCTCCCGCCAGAACGACTGGGCGGCGGATTCGACGGAACGGGGGCTGTAGGCGGCGACCTCGGACGAAGCGGAGGCGCCCGGCTGGGCATCGACGGACACGGTCGGAAAGGGGGCGGAGGAAGCCCGCTACCTTACTCCATAGCCCCCCCCGCTGCCGAGGGCCGGCCGGCGGGTGATCTCCATGTGGCACTGTCCGGCCCCGTGGTGCATGCACTGGGTCTCGCGGACCTCGATGTCCTCGCCGTACTTCTTGGCCAGGCCGCGGACGATGCCCTTGGCCACGAAGCACAGGCGGCGCTCGGAGTAGTAGGTCAGCAGCATCCGGTCCTCGTCCTGGCGGTAGGTCCGCAGTTCGGGCGGGTTGCGCCTGGGATTGTGCTTGTGGATGGCGTCGTGGATCTTGTAGCTGGCGTTCTCGAGCACCTCGAACGTGCGCCACTCCGGCTTGACGAACATCTCGTAGTACGTCACCAGCGACGGCCCGACGAAATCGCCGAAATCCTCGAGCACCGTGGTCAACGGCGCATTGAGCATGCGCGCCGCGGTGGTCGCGAGCTTGACCATCTCCTCGTCCGGGTACTGGGCGACCGGGAAGTAGACCTTGTAGCCGATGCCGGCTTCCTTGAGCAGCGCGTCCCACGTCGCGCGGCCGCCATGGCGTTCGATGACGTAGCTGCGCAGAAAATCGAAAATCACCCCGTACATCGACGCTCCCTGACACCCTGGGCGCCTTCCGTACCTTCGGAAGCGCGCAACCGCCGCGATCGCGGCGTCCTTCGCCCTGCCGCTCCCCCGCGGCGCAGGCGTCCCTTGAACCAGCGGGCATTTAACACAGGTCCGGGGGGCGCGCGCAACCGGCCGCCCGGGGGCGCGGGGCGGCCCCGGCCCGTCGCCGGCGGCGGCGTCTCAGGGCGCGATCGTGATCGGCGTCGCCACCGGCACCAGCCGCCAGATCTCCTCGATCTCGGCGTTGGTGACCGCGATGCAGCCGTCGGTCCAGTCGCGCCGGTAACCGGGCGGCGTGCCGCCGTGGATCATGATGTCGCCGCCGGGATCGACGCCGTGCGCCTTCGCCCACGCGACGTCGGCGGCGTTCGGATACGACACCCGCAGCGACAGGTGGAAGCGGCTGGCGCCGTTGCGAAAAGTGATGGTGTAGCGGCCTTCCGGCGTGCGCTCGTCGCCCTGCTGGCGCTTGTGCCCGACCGGCGCATCGCCGAGCAGGATGCGGTAGCTGCGGATCACCTTGCCCTTGCGCAGCAGCTCCATGCGCCGTTCGGACTTGTCGACGCGGATCGCGTCGGCGCGCTCGGCGACGGGCGCCAGCGGCGGCGGCCAGGCTGCCGGCGCCGACGACGCGGAGACGATGACGCACGAGAGCGCCGCGGCCAGCGCGGTGCGGGCGAACGTCGGGCTCATGCCGCCGCTCCCTGCGCCGGGATCGGCGCGGCTGCGGCCCCGTCCAGCCGCGCCAGCGCGCGATCGACGGCGTCGGCGTCGTCCAGCGTGCCGAACACGAGCCCGCGCCCGCCGCCCAGCCGGCTGCGGCAGAACGCGCCCGCCAGCGGACTGCCGCCACGGACCAGGGTCACCGCCTGCAGCGCCAGCGCCAGACGCTCGACCTGCCTGCGCGCCGACGCCTGCGCGGCGTCGGCGTCGAGCGTCCGCCATCCGGCCAGGTCGCCTGCGAGCGCCGCGGCGGCGGCGTCGAAGACCGGGTCGCGGCCGGTCGCGGACGCCAGCTCGTCGTGCAGCGCCTGCGCCGCGCCCGGTTCGCGCTGCAGCGCGCGCAGCACGTCCAGGCACTGGATGTTGCCGCTGCCCTCCCAGATCGAATTGAGCGGCGCCTGCCGGTACAGCCGCGGCAGCAGCGATTCCTCGACGTAGCCGGCGCCGCCGAGGCATTCCTGCGCTTCGTTGACGAAGGCCGGCGCGCGCTTGCAGATCCAGTACTTGCCGATCGCGGTCGCCACCCGCGCGAACGCCGCCTCGTGCGCGTCCGCCGGGGCGCGATCGACCGCGCCGGCCACGCGCAGCGCGAACGCGGTCGCCGCCTCGGATTCGATCGCGAGGTCGGCCAGCACGTTGCGCATCAGCGGCTGCTCGATCAGGCGCCGGCCGAACGCGACCCGGTGCCGGCAGTGGTGCCAGGCCTGCAGCAGCGCCATGCGCATCTCCGCCGCCGAGCCGAGCATGCAGTCGAGGCGGGTCAGCATCACCATCTCGAGGATCACCGACACCCCCCGCCCTTCCTCGCCGATGCGGTGCGCGCGGGCGCCGTCGAATTCGACTTCGGACGAGGCGTTCGACCAGTCGCCGAGCTTGTCCTTCAGGCGCATCACCCGGAACGCGTTGCGCGCGCCGTCGGGCAGGCGGCGCGGCATCAGGAAGCAGCTCAGGCCGCCGGGCGCCTGCGCCAGCACCAGGAAGCCGTCGCTCATCGGCGCGGAGAAGAACCACTTGTGCCCGACCAGCGCATAGTCGTCGCCGGCCAGCGGGGTCGCGACGGTCTCGTTGCTGCGCACGTCGCTGCCGCCCTGCTTCTCGGTCATGCCCATGCCGAGGGTGACGCCGGGCTTGTCGGCGATCGGCACGTCGCGATGGTCGTAGCGCGCGGACGCGGCCTTGTCGGCCCACTCGCGCAGCGCCGGTTCGCGGCGCAGCGCCGGCACCGCGGCGTGGGTCATGGTCAGCGGGCAACTCGTGCCCGGCTCGACCTGGTGGTGCAGGTAGCTCAGCGCCGCGCGCGCCGCGTGCGCACCGGCCTGCGGCAGCGCCCACGCCTGCGGCGCCCACGACAGCCCGGCGACGCCGCCGGCGATCGCCGCGTCCATGAGTGCGTGGTACGCCGGATGGAATTCGACAGTGTCGATGCGGTGGCCGAAGCGGTCGTGCGTGCGCAGCCGCGGCCGGTCGCGATGCGCGTCGAAACCCAGCCGGTACAGCGCGTCGCCGGCCAGCCGGCCGTAGTCGCCGAGATGGGCCGCGAACGCCGCGCCGCCTTCGCGCGCCACCGCCTCGCGCAGGGCGGCGTCGCCGGCCCACAGGTCGCAGGGGCCGAACTCCGGCGGCTGGTTGCGGACGACGTGCGTCCCGGACATCGACTGGCCGGCATTCGGCTCGGGCATCGCGCGCTCCCGTCGCGGCGGTGGAACCCCGACATTAGCGCGACGGCGCGGCCCCGCGCAGGGCATCGACGAACGCCGGCGGCAGCGGCCACGTCCCGAACCAGCCGTTGCGGGTGCCGGTCAGCACGCGCAGCGACTGCCCGCGCCCGCCCGGCAGGCGCGAGAGCGGATGGAACACGCGGTCGCGCACGGCGGCGACGCGGTCGCGATCGGACTGGAACAGCGGCGTGAGCCAGCGGCTCCAGAAGTGGTAGGCGCGCAGGTGGACGCGGCGCCCGCGTTCGTAGCGCACGAGCGCTTCGGGCAGCGTCGGCGCCGCCCGCAATGCGTCGCGCAGCGCGAGCGCATCGACCAGCGCCATGTTCGCGCCCTGCCCCAGTTGCGGGCTCATCGCGTGCGCGGCGTCGCCGACCAGCACCGCGCGGCCGCGATGCCAGCGCCGCATCACGCAGTCGCGGTAGCGCGCCTGCGCAAGCCCCTCCGGGACGTCGATGGCGGACAACGTCGGCAGCGCCTCCGGCCAGATCTCCGCCACGTCGGCGCGCCAGCGGTCGGGGTCGCGTCCGGCGCCGGCGAGTTCGGCGACCGGCAGGCTCCAGAAGAAACTCAGGCGCGGCGTCGGATCGTCCGGCCGCGTGCCCACTGGCAGCAGCCCGACCATGCGCCGCGCCAATCGGTAGCGCTGCCGCAGTTCGTCCGGCCAGCGCCAGCCATCGGCGGGCACCAGGCACCACTGCGCGCCCCACGGGTAGGGACGATCGAGCGCGACCCCGCCGATCCCGGCGCGCAGCGCGGACGACGCGCCGTCGGCGATCGCGATCAGGTCGAAGCCGCCGTGTTCGTCGCCGCGGTCGTCGCGCAGCGTGCCGCGCGCGTGATCGATCGCGACGATGGCGCGACCGCAGTGCAGGCGTCGCGACTCGGTCCACGCGGCGTCGAGCAGGCGGAAGATCGCGCCGCGCTGCATGCCCAGGCCGAAGATCGCCGGATGCAGTTCGCGATAGCGCATGTCCATCACCGGACGGCCGTCGACGGTCTCGCCGTACAGGCGCCCCACTGGCGCGCCGTGCGCCAGCGCCTGCGGCAGCAGACCGAGCGCCCACAGCGCGCCCAGGCCGGTCGGCTGGAGCAGGAAGCCGGCGCCGACCGGACCGGGCTCCGGCACGCGCTCGAACACCTCGACCGCATGGCCGTCGCGGCCCAGCGCCACCGCCAGGGCCTGGCCGGCGGTGCCGTAGCCGACGATCGCGATGCGCAGCGTCGCCTTCATGCCCGTCGTCCGCCTACGAAAAAGGCCCCGCCGGAGCGGGGCCTGGAATCGGGATGAGACACGCGACGCGACTCAGGCGGTCACGGGAGTGACACCCGCGGCCTGGGCGCCTTTCGGCCCCGTGGTCACTTCGTAGCTGACGCGCTGGCCTTCCTGCAGACTGCGGAAGCCCTTCGAATTGATTGCGGAGAAATGCACGAACACGTCGGCACTCCCATCTTCGGGAGCGATGAAGCCAAATCCCTTGGCGTCGTTGAACCACTTCACTGTTCCGTACGGCATATTCCTGATGACCTCGATTGGGATGCGGTAACGTGCGGCCCGGGAACGGGCGCACAGGCGCGAGTATGCATGTCCCGGACCCGCGCGCAAGAGTTCCGCGCGCCTCAGCCGACGCCCGGCGCTTCGAGCATCGCCGCCAGCAGCGGGCCGAGACCGGCGCTCGCCGCTTCGACGTTCGCCAGCACGTCTTCGAGGGTGATCACTTCGTCGGCGACGGCGCCCGCGCCGGCCGCCCAGTTCGCGACGATCGCGAGGCAGGCGTACTCGAGGCCGAATTCGCGGGCGAGCCCCGCTTCCGGCATGCCGGTCATGCCGACCAGGTCGCAGCCGTCGCGACGCATGCGCGCGATTTCCGCCTTCGTTTCCAGGCGCGGCCCCTGGGTGGCGCCGTAGCAGCCGCCGTCGACGACGGCGACGCCGGCGCGCGCGGCCGCGGCCAGGATCCCGGCGCGCAGCGACGGCGTGTACGGATCGCCGAAGTCGACGTGCAGCACCTCGGTGCCCGGCTCCTCGCACAGCGTGGACACGCGGCCCCAGGTGTAGTCGATCAACTGGTCCGGACAGGCCAGCACGCGCGGCCCGAAGCGTTCGCCGATGCCGCCCACGGTGTTGAGGGCGAGCACCCGGGTCGCGCCGACGGCCTGCAGCGCGGCGAGGTTGGCGCGGTAGTTGATGCGGTGCGGCGGCACCGAATGGCCCTCGCCGTGGCGGGCGAGGAAGGCGACGCGGCGCCCGGCCAGGGTGCCGACGCGCACCGGTCCCGACGGCGCGCCGTAGCGCGTCGGCGGCTGGTGGGTTTCGACGTCCTGCAGCTCGGCCAGCCGGTACAGGCCGGTGCCGCCGACGACCGCGAGTGCGATGGGTGCGGTCATGGTCAGTCCGCCAGCGCGTAGATCGCGGGCAGGTTGCGGCCCTGTTCGCGATAGTCCATGCCGTAGCCGAACACGTAGCGGTCCGGCACCTCGAGGCCGACGTAATCGGCGTCGATGCCTTCGACGCGACGGTCGTGCCGCTTCACCGCGAGCACCGCGACGCGCACGTCCTGCGCGCCCTGGTCCTCGCACCAGCGCTTCACCGCCAGCAGGGTGTGGCCCTCGTCGAGGATGTCGTCGGCGAGCAGCACCCGGCGACCGCGCATCGGCGTCGCCGGACGGTGCAGCCACGCCAGCCCGGACCCGGAGGTCTGGCCGCGATAGCGGGTGGCGTGGAGGTAATCGAATTCGAGATCGAGCCCGCGCTCGCCCAGCGCGAACGCGAGCTGCGCGGCGAACGGCATGCCGCCGTGCATGATCGTCACGAACAGCGGCGGCAGCGCGTCGCCGGC
The DNA here is from genome assembly GCA_019510125.1 of Lysobacterales bacterium. Lineage (GTDB taxonomy): Bacteria > Pseudomonadota > Gammaproteobacteria > Xanthomonadales > Xanthomonadaceae > Lysobacter_I. Next base: position 220,343 of record JAEKKX010000004.1, on the reverse strand, counting down.
GTACTCGGGGACGATCGCGTCGGCCATCGTGGCGATCGCCGCCTCCAGCGCCGCGCGATCGAACAGCACGTCGGCGGCGGGCAGCACTTCGGCCAGGCGCGGCGCGCTCATGCCGCCGCTCCCGGCCGCGCCTGCAGCCTGTCCTGCGCCCGTCCGTAGCGATCGTCGGCGAGCAGGCCGTCCCAGCCCAACGCGCCGCGGCCGAGCAGGCCGGCCAGCGCCATCGTGTTCAGCGCACGGCCCTGGACCGCCGCCAGCGATTCCTCGACGAGTTCCGGATGGCAGACCAGCACCACGTCGCAGCCGGCGTCGAGGTGGGCGTCGATCCGCTGCTTCACGCCGCCGGCGGAGAACGCCGCGGCCATGCCGATGTCGTCGGAGAACACGACGCCGCGGAAGCCCATCTCGCGACGCAGGATCGTCTCGATCCAGTACGGCGAATAGCCCGCCGGCTCCGGCGCGACCTGCGGATAGGTCACGTGCGCCAGCATCACCGCATCGGCGCCGGCGTCGATGCCGGCGACGAACGGCACCAGGTCCTGGGCGCGGATCGCGTCGAGCGGACGATCGTCCACCGCGACGTCGAAATGGGTGTCCTCGCGCACCGAGCCGTGGCCCGGGAAATGCTTCAGGGTCGCGGCCATGCCCGCGGCGTGCATGCCGCGCACGTAGGCGCGGGTGAACGCGGCGACCACCTGCGGATCGTCCGAGAAAGCGCGATCGCCGATCGCGAGGTTGCCGCGGCCCAGATCGACGACCGGCGCGAAGCTCAGGTCGACGCCGCTGGCGCGCACCTCGCTGGCCATCAGCCACGCATGCTCCTCGGCCAGCGCCAGCGCCGCGGCGGGATCGTCGGCGTAGCGCCGGCCGAATCCCTCCAGCGGCGGCAGCGCGCTGTAGCCGTCCTGGAAACGCTGCACGCGGCCGCCCTCCTGATCGACGCAGACCAACTGCGGCCGCGGCGCCGCAGCGCGGATCGCCGCGGACAGCTCCGCGACCTGGGCGCGCGAAACGAAATTGCGCTTGAACAGGATGACGCCGGCGCAGGCCTCGTGCTGCAGCCAGTCGCGCTCCTGCGCGGTGAGTTCAGGACCGGCGACGCCGATTACGAGCATGGGGATGCCTCCAGATCGCGGCCCCGGCGTTCGTCCTCGCACCATTGCGAGTACGGGCGCGCGGCCAACGCGAGATTGTAGTAGCGCAGCGTGTCGGTGACCTCGACGCCCAGCCAGGGCGGACGCTCGAACGGTGCGTCGGCGGATTCCAGTTCGATCTCGGCGACCACCAGGCCGGCATTGTCGCCGAGGAATTCGTCCACTTCCCACAGGCGCCCGGCATGGACGACGAAGTGCCGGCGCTTGTCGATGAGGCCGCCGACGCAGCGCGCCAGCAGTGCCCGGGCGTCCTCGACCGGAATGCGGTAGTCGTATTCCTCGCGGGTATGGCCCAGCTCGCGGCTTTTGAGGTTGAGCCGCGCCTCGTCGCCTTCCAGGCGCACGCGCACCGACACCTGCTGGCGCCCGCTTTCCAGCGCGTCCTGATCGTTGAGGTAGCCCTGGGCCATCGGCATCGTGCGCTCGGCCAGCGTGCGCCAGCGGTCGTCGGTGACCAGGAATTTGCGTTCGATCTCGAGGGGCACGGGAAGCCGTCTGCGGTCCGGGCGCGCCGGGGGCCGACATTGTAGGCGCAGCGCCGCACGCCGTCCCCACGCCGCTGCCCCCAGCCGCTGCCCCCAGCCGCAGGCCCTGCGCGCAGGCCCTGCCCGCTCGTCCGCCCGCTTGCGCAGCGGGCCGGGACGCGTGCTAGGATGAACGCGGTTGCCTGGCGATTAGCGAATTTTTAACAATTCTCGGCCGGCCGGGCGAAACTGACGAATGCCGATCGTCCAACCGCACAAGGAACATCGCCATGCACAGCGAAACGCCGCGAGATCGTCACGCCGCCGATGCGGACCATGCGCCCGGACACGACCGTCCGGACACCCCGGGCTCCCTGGGGCGAGAACTCACCGAACACACCAACACCGCCTCACGGGACGCGATCCCGGCCATGAGTTCGGACGGGCTCGATCCCGGCGCGACGCTCATGCCGCACGAGCGCAAGCTCTCCGCCGCCGAACAGCAAAGCGTCCTCGCGATGCGCCGCCATGCGGACGACGGCGTCGACAACAGCGAAATCAAGATGCAGTTGCAGATGGAAGCCGAGCGCGCGCTGCGCATCCAGGAATGGCGGCTGGAGCATCCGGGCGGGCATGCGCACGCCTCGAAATCCCACTCCGCGTCGCACGCCTCGCACGCCGCGCACAGCCTCGGCGGCCTGGTGTGGCTCGACCAGATCCACCATCCGCTCAACGCCGTCTACGACGCCGTGCACAAGGGCATCGGCGCACAGGACGCCAGCCGCCTGTCGCTGAATCCTTCCGAGCATGCGAACACCGCCGGCGCGCTCACCGCGCACCTGTCGCAGACCCCGGGGTTCGATCGGTCGAAATTCGACCCGGCCAACCTGTCGGTCGCGCTGAGCGAAGGCAACGACCGCCTGTTCGCGATCCAGGGCCGCACGCCGGGCGCGCCGGATGCGGTCTACGCGGCCGTCGCCGTCGACCAGGCGAAGCAGCAGCCGCTGGAGGTCAGCAGCGCCCAGGCGATGATCGAACCGCCGAAGCCCTCGCCGCAGGCGCAGGGGCAGGCCCAGGAACAGCCGCAGCAGGACGCGCCGACCATCGCGCCTCGCTCGCTGGGCTGATCCGCCCGCAAGAGCGCGAAGACCACGACGCCCGCGTCCGGTGACGCGGGCGTCGTCGCATCCAGCCGGTGCGCACGGCCGGTGCGGAGGGCGCCGCCGTCAGCGCGGCGGCGAGAACAGCGCGATCGATTCGACGTGCGCGGTGTGCGGGAACATGTCCATCACGCCGGCGGATTCCAGCGTCCAGCCGCGCTCGTTGACGAGGTAGCCGGCGTCGCGCGCCAGCGAGCCCGGATGGCAGCTCACGTAGACGATCCGCTTCAGCCCCTTCAGCGGCAACTGCTTCAGCACGCCGTCGGCGCCGGAGCGCGGCGGGTCCAGCAGCAGGCGATCGAAGCCCGCGCGCATCCACGCGTGCCCCGACAGATCCTGCGCGAGGTCGGCGGCATGGAACTGGGCGTTCGCCAGCGCGTTGTGCGCCGCGTTTTCGCGCGCGCGCGCCACCAGCCCGGCTTCGCCTTCCACGCCCACGACCTCGCGCGCGACGCGCGCCAGCGGCAGCGTGAAGTTGCCGAGCCCGCAGAACAGGTCGAGCACGCGATCGTCCGGCTGCACGTCGAGCAGCTCCAGCGCGCGCGCGATCATCTTCTCGTTGAGGCCGGCGTTGACCTGGATGAAATCCAGCGGCCGGAACCGCAGTTCCACGTTCCACGGCGCCAGCGCGAACGACAGCGGCGGATCCTGCGGCCACAGCGGTTGCACCGAATCGATGCCGCCGGGCTGCAGGAAGACCGCGAACCCGTGCGCCTGCGCGAACCCGGTCAGCGCCTCGCGGTCGCGCTCGCCCAGCGGCTGCAGGTGGCGGAAGATCAGCGCGACGGTGGCGTCGCCGGCGATGAATTCGATTTGCGGGATGTCGCGGCGCGCGTCGAGGCCGTCGACCAGCGCGCCGATCGCCTCGAGCTTCAGGCCGATCGCCGGGATCACGGTGTGACATTCGCGCAGGTCGGCGACGAAGCGCGGGTCGGCTTCGCGGAAGCCCACCAGCGTCTTGTCCTTCTTCTCGACCCGGCGCACCGACAGCCGGCCCTTGCGGCGATACCCCCACGCGGCGTCGACCAGCGGCGGCAGCAGCGTCTTCGCTTCGACGTGGCCGATGCGTTGCAGGTTGTCGAGCAGCACCTGCTGCTTGTAGAGGATCTGGCGATCCTCGGCGAGATGCTGCAGCACGCAGCCGCCGCAGGTGCCGAAGTGCGGACAGCGCGGCTCGACCCGGTCCGGCGAGGCGACCAGCACCTCGACGGTCGCGGCTTCGTCGAAGTGCCGCGACTTCGCGGTCTGCTTCGCCATCACCCGCTCGCCCGGCAGCGCGCCGGACACGAACACCGCCTTGCCGGCCTGCCCGTCCTTGTCCGGGCGGCGGGCGACGCCGCGACCGTCGTGGCTCAGGTCGAGGATGTCGAGGGCGAACGGGGTCTGGTCGATGCGGTTGCGGGCCACGGGCGGGTCGTCGGGCGAAAAGCGGGCCGCGATTGTCGCATGGCGGCGCGCGCCAGCCTCATTCCACCAATCGGGTGGAACGGGCATCAACTCAAGACAAGTTCGATCCCATCCTCGGACTCATCACCCCCGGGGCCATGGTCGGCAATGATCCCGGTGATCCAATCGAAGACCGTCGCCCCCTCCCCTCTCATGGCATCACGCCGCAAGGACTCGAGCCGAGCCACATGATTGGGATGGCACGTCTGCAGCATCCGTTCGTATTGCCGGGCCGTTTCCGCATGGCCCAGCCGGAGCCGTGAAAGCACGTGGTTCCGCCATTCGAGAATGAAACCGCCCTCCGGGGTTCCGAATCCGCCCCGGAGCACGTCGTTGAAGGCATCAAGGTTGCGCCCCCATGTGCTGCCATCGAGCGCAATCTCGGAAAAATGCTGAAAAAACCCTTCCAGCGTATCGAAAGCCGCGCCATCGATGACGAGGCGCGGCTTATCGCTTCCGCTCACTTCTGCTTCCACGCCCCGCCCTGCTGATACCACCAGCCGGACTTAGCGCTGCTGATCCACTGGCGGGCGAACACGCTGCGGATCTGGCCTTCCCATTCCGGATGGCCGTTGGCGACCGCGATCTCGCGGTAGACCGCCTTGCGGTCACGGTTCTCGTCGGCGACGGCGTTGTTGACCGGCACGCGATCCTTCAGCGCGAGCGCGGCAGGGTCGCGGACCACGACCAGGCCGTCGTCGCCGAAGCCCAGCGCGCCGGAGTCGAAATGCGGCCGCAACTGGCTGTCGAAACGCTGTTCCATCCGCGCCTGGATCGCCTGGATCGCGGGCGTCTGGATGTTGAAGTCGGGCTGGCTCTGGGCCATCGCCGGGGAGATGCCGAGCAGCATCAGCGGGTCGAAACCACCCGAGGCCGGTAGCTCCACGACGAAGCGGGCCGGCTCCGGGCGCGGGCGCGGCGCCTGCAGCGCCATGCCGCCGCCGGACGGCGCGGCCTGCGGGGCCGGGGCGTCGGCCTGGTCCAGCACCTTCTCGACGAAGACCTTGGCGGCTTCCTTGGCCTCGGCGGCCGGGAAGTACACGTTGATGGTGACGCAGGCGCTGAGCACCAGCGCGGACGCCATCGTGAGCCCGAACAGACGACGCATGCGTTTTCTCCCGTGGATGACTGTGGCCGAGTGTATCGAATGTCTCCGGTCGCCGATCGAGCGCCGTCAGTGGATGACCGGGGCGACGTCGCCGCTGCCGACCGCTTGGAGGCGTTCCACCAGCGTCGGCCAATCGACGTGCCGGTTGAACCCGACCACCCGCAGGCGCGGAAGGCCCGCGCCCTCGACGATGGTAAATCCGCCGGCTGAACCGGACGTTTCCGGGGCATCGGCCGCGGCGCCGCCCGCGACGCCCTCGAGTCCCGACATCGTGCAGACCGTGTTCTGCAGCCGGCAGGCGATGCCGATGCGGCGATAGCCGAAGTCGTCGAACAGCCCGATCAGCTTGCCCTGCAGGGTGCTGACGAACGACGCGTCGCCGACGCTCGAGATGTTCTGCACCGCGCGCTGGCTGATGCGCTGGCGCTCGCCCTTGCGCGGGACGGTGTGGAATTCGGCGTCGAAGGCGGTGGCGGTCCAGTCGACCAGGCGCAGGTCGCGGATGCTGCCGTCGAGGCGGCCGCTGATGCTGCCGAAGTCGAACACCTCGGTCACCGCGAGCAGATCGAGCCCGCGCAGCGCGACGTCCGCCGACAGCGTGGGCGCCACGCCGAACGGCCGCTCCATCGCCAGCGACGAAACGTGCACCTGGCCGTCGAAGATCGCCATGTCGAGCCCGCCCTCGAAGCTGAGCCGGTCGTTGGCGTAACGCGCGTCCGGGATGCGGCCGCCGAGGGTGCCGCGGAAGGCGGGCCAACCGAAGCCCTGCGCGAGCCGGCCGATGTCGATGCCGTCGAGGGTCAGGCCGAAGCCGGCTTCCAGCCGTCGTTCGCCGGCCGGGGGCCGCAGCTCGAAGCGGTCGAAGCGCAGGCTGCCGCCGACCGCGGGCAGCGTCGCCGGGCTGCGCAGGCCGATCCGGCCGTCGGCGCTGCGCAGCGCCAGCGTCGTCGCCCCGAACGCGAGGCCGTAGAGCTGTCCGCCGCGCCACGCCAGGTCGCTCGACGCCGGCGTCGCCCCGCCGACGTAGCGCACGTCGCCGTCGAGGCCGTCGAAGCGGAAGCGGTCCTTGCCGTCGCGCAGGGTCACCTGCGACAGCCTGGCCTCGGCGTCGCGCAGGCCTTCGCCATCCAGGCGCAGGCGGGCGTCGAGCGCGCCGTCCAGCGCCAGATCGCCGAGACCGGCGCTGCCGAGCCAGCCGGAGAGATAGCGCGCCGGCAGCGGCGCGAGATCGTCGCTGCGGAGCGCGATGTCGAGCGCCTGCAGGCCGCCGCCGGGATCGAACGCGGCCTGCCCCTGCGCCGTCAGCGCCTTGCCGTCGCGCCAGGCGATCGTCGGCAGCCGCCAGCCGCGCGGGTCGCCGGCGGCGGCGATCGTCAATCCCACCGGCGTCGCGGGCAGCGCGACGTAGGCGCTGCCGTAGAGGAATTCGCCGCCCTGCAGCGCGCCGTCGAGGCCGACGCTCGTGCGCGGACCGTCGAAGCGCATGTCGAGCGCGAAACGGCCGCCGAGGTTTTCCGCGGCGATGGCGCCGTCGGCGGTCTCCAGCCCGGCGCCGGCGATGGTGAGCGGGCCGGAGACCCGCAGCGGCGCGTTGGCCGGCGCATCGACCGTCAATCGCGCATCGGCGCGCCCCTGCTTGAGCCGGCCCGCCGACCAGGCGCGGTCGAGCAGGGCCTGGGTCCACAGCAGCGGCACGCGGACCAGATCGACCCGCGTCGCGTCGGGCGCGGCGGCCTGGCGGTGCACTTCGACCCGGGCCTCGCCCTGCGCCAGCACGACATCGGTGAACGCCGCGCCGAGCGCGACGTCGAGCCGCATCGGTCGCGCACCGCCGGAGGCGACCTCGCCGGCGCAGCGCCAGCCGCCGGCACCGTCGCGACGCAGCGGGCATCGCCAGCGCAGGTCGCGGAAGGCGTAGCCCAGCGACGGCGCGGACAGCGCGCCGACGTGCAGTTGCAGCGTGCCCGCCTCCGCTTCCGCGGGCCAGTCCAGCCGCACCTCGACGCGGTCGAGGGTGGCGAGCCCGGTCGTCACACGCGCGATCGTCGCGGTCGCGGTCCGCGCCAGCGCCGCGTGCGGCCACGCGCACGCCGCCAGCACGAGCGCGGCGAACACGAGCGCGAACGGGGTGCGTAAGATGCGGGGCGACATGGCCGTCAGCGTATACGAGCCGCGATGAACGCATCCGCCGCCCCGCCCCTGCCCCGCCTCCTGCTGCTGGAGGACGATCCGGTGAGCGCGGCGTTCCTGGCGTCGGCGCTGGAAGCGCTGCCCGCCCGGGTCGATGTCGCCGGCTCGCTGGCGGAAGCCCGCCGGCGGGCCGACGGCTGCGACCTGTGGCTGTTCGACGCCCACCTGCCGGACGGCGACGGCGCATCGCTGCTCGCGGAACTGCGCGCATGCGGGCTGCGCACGCCCGCGCTGGCGCACACCGCGGAGACGCGCCGCGAACCGCTGGACGCGCTGATCGCCGCCGGGTTCGACGCCGTGCTGCTCAAGCCGCTGTCGGTGGCGGCACTGCAGGCCGGCGTGCGGCGGGCGCTCGGCGATCCGGACGGATCGACGCCGGCCGGAATGCCGCCCGAAACGCCGATCGAAGCATCGCTCGAACCACCGCTCGAAGCACCGCTCGAACCGCCGGCCCGCCGCATCGCCGGCGTCGGCGTCGGCGCGAAACTTCCGGTCTGGGACGACGCCGTCGCGCTGCGGGCGCTCAACGGCAGCCGCGCGCACGTCGCCGCGATGCGCGGTCTGTTCCTGCAGGAATTGCCGACCGCCGCCGGTTGCGTGATCGCCGACGCACGCCTTGGCGATGTCGCGGCGATCCGCGCCCAGCTGCATCGGCTGCAGGCGAGCTGCGGCTTCGTGGGCGCGGCGCGGATGGCGGCGGCGGTCGATGCGCTGCGCGCGCGTCCCGGCGACGGCGAAGCGCTGGCCCGATTCGAGGCCGCGGTTCAGGACACGCTGGCGGCGTCGCCCGCGCTGTCGGACGACATCGCGTCGTCCGTCTGAGCAGCCACGGGCGCGCCCCGCGGCAGCGCCGCGATCAGTTCCCACGACTTCAGCCCGCGCCCCCCGAGGTGATGCAGCAACAGCGCGCGCATCGCCCGGCGCAGGCCCGGCATGTCCTCGGCGCAGGGTTCGCGGTCGGCGGCGAGATCGAGCAGCGCGCGGCCGGTCGCGGTTTCACGGCGGGCGACATCGCCGAGCAACCGTCGCGGACCGTGCTCGGCGTCGAGCACGTAGCGCGCGGCCGGGTCGATGTCGCGGCCGTCGCCGTCGGCGTCCCAGGCGAAGCCCACGCCGAGCGCCTCGATCAGGTCGCGCTCGAACCGGCGCAGCGTCCACGCCAGCGGCAGGTCGACCAGCGCCAGTCGCGCGCGGGTCTCGCCGTAGATCGCGTACAGCGCGCCGACGCCGTCGTGGCGCGGGGCGAGACGCAGCATCAGTTCGTTGAGGTAGAAGCCGGCCAGCATCGCCTCGCCCTGCAGGCGCGGCGCCTCGTCGATCGCCTCGGCGCCGTGCAACTGCGCGAGTTCGCCGCGCTGCACGCCGTCGAAGCGGATGTGCTGCAGCGGCTGCAGCGCCGCGCGCAGCACGTGCTTCTTCGGTCCCTGCACGCCGCGCGCCACCAGCCCCACGCGCCCGTGCTCGCGGCTCAGCACCTCGACCAGCAGGCTGGTCTCGCGCCAGGCGCGCGCATGTAGGACGAACGCAGGTTCGGCGGTGTAGCGCATCAGGCATCGCCCTGCATGGACACCCGGACAAGCGAGGTGGATGCCACGTTCCGGGTTACGCACACGATGCGACCACGCTGCACGCACCATGTCCGCATGTGGCCGGGCCGCTGCTCGATGACCGACCACTGCGGTTGACCGGCGTCGTTCATGAACGATCGCAGGCGCATGTCGTTGGAAAACGTCAGCTCGATCTCGGGAAGCGTTCCGAGCAACGCCAGGTCGCGAACCGATTGCCCCAGGATCGAACGGAAGAAAGCCGGCCAGCGTCGTTCGTCGCTCCAGGTCCCGCCAAGGATCGAACGCGCTCGCTCGAAGCGCCAGTTCCATTCGATCCCGATGGAAAGATCTCCGCGCGGTTGCCCCGGCTGACCATCCGCGCGAGTCGAGGAGGTCGGAGCGCCCAATTCGAGGAAGATCGCGGAACCGTGCCCTCGCCAGACATGTCCGATCGTGCGCCCGACCACGGCCTGCCTCAGCTCGGGCAGTACGCGCTGGTGCCGATCCATTACTGCGCCCGGCTCAGTCCGAATACCCGAACGCCTTCAGCGCGGCTTCGTCGTCCGACCAGCCGTCGCGGACACGGACCCAGGTTTCGAGGAAGACCTTCACCCCGAACATGCGCTCCATCTGCTGGCGCGCCTTGGTGCCGATCTCGCGCAGGCGGGCGCCGCCCTTGCCGATGACGATCGCCTTCTGGCCGTCGCGTTCGACCCAGATCACCGCGCCGATCCGGTACATCGTCTCCGGCGGCGCGCCCTTGCGCTTGACCGCCTCCTCCTCGAAACGCTCGATCTCCACCGTGGTCGCGTACGGCAGTTCGGCGCCGAGCTGGCGCATCAGTTGTTCGCGCACCAGTTCGCCGGCGAGGAAGCGCTGGCTCCTGTCGGTGATCTCGTCCTCGGGGTACAGCGCGTCCTGCTCGGGCAGCAGCGGCAGCACGGCCTTGAGCAGCGACGGCAGGCCGCTGCGCTTGAGCGCCGACAGCGGCACCACCGCGGCGAAGTCGCGGCCTTCGCTGACCTGCGCCAGGAACGGCAGCAGCGTGGTCTTGTCGGGATGGCGGTCGACCTGGTTCACGACCAGCACCGTCGGGATGCCCGCGCCCTTGAGCGCGTCGTAGGCCAGCGTGTCCTCCTCGTCCCACTGCCCGGCGCGGATCACCAGCAGCGCGGCGTCCACGCCTTCCAGCGCACCGCGGGCGGCGCGGTTCATCATCCGGTGCATCGCCGAGGCGGTGGCCTTGCCCTTGTCGGCGTGGATGCCGGGGGTGTCGACCAGCACGAGCTGTCCTTCGGGGAAGCTGGCGATGCCGAGCATGCGGTGGCGGGTGGTCTGCGGGCGCGGCGAGACGATGCTGACCTTGGCCCCGACGAGGGCGTTGATCAGGGTCGACTTGCCGACGTTCGGGCGGCCGAGGACGGCGACGTGGCCGGCGCGATGGGAAGGTTCGCTCATGCCGGCATTGTAAGCCCGGGCGGGCGTCGCCGGCCGCCCGCGCCGGACCGCCAGCGCCGGGCCGCCCGGGACGAGGCGCCCCGATCAGAAGCCCGAGGCGGAGCCCGGCTTGAAGCGCGAGTTGTTCTCGACCAGCACGTAGTTGCAGGTGCCGTCGGTATTCCACTGGAAATAGACGTAGGCCTCCGGACCGACGTGGCGGATGACCTCGATCAACTGGGCGTTGACCGTGGTGCAGGTGCGCGACACGCCGGCGGCGTTGGTGGCGAAGCAGCCGGCGGACGTCGCGTTGTGGTAGCAGCCCATGCCCTGGACGCTGTCGGCGGAACCGCGGGCATCGGTCAGCGTGCCGTTGGCCCAGCGCGCGCTGTCGTTGATCACGACCTGGTAGACCGCGCGCGTGCCGGCGGACGCGAGCGGGGCGGCGGCGATGGCGAGCGCCGCGAACGGAACGAGGACTGTCGGCTTCATGGCGGTTGATCTCCCTGGGGTGGATGGACGGCCGGCGTCAGGGACGCCAGCGGAGGCGGTCCTCGTTTACCGCGCGGGCGAACGCGGCGGAGAGGGCGAAGCGTTCTTCGGCGGGCAGCGAGGCCAGCGCGGCCTGCCAGCGCGCCCAGGCGCCGCGGTCGATGTCGCGGTCGGGCAGCAGCGCGGCGAGGCGGCGATCGGCGTCGGCGATGGTGCGTGGATCGATGCGGTCGCTCGATGGCGGTTCCGACCGAGACGCCGGCGGAACGACTGCGGGTCCTGCCGCTACGCGCGCGTCGTCCAGCGCGGCGAGGCGGGCGTCGATGCGGTCGAGGCGGGCCATCACCGCGACCGCGACGGGGTCGGCATCGGGCGCGGCCGGCTCGGCGCTGCCGGCGGTCTCCGCGCCACCGGCCGCGGCGGCGATGCGCGCGGGCGACGCGCCGCGGCCGTGCAGCAGCCACGCCTGCGCGAGGACGACAAGGGACAGCACGACGATGGGCAGCGTCGAGGAACGGGTCATGGCGTGGGTCCGTTGGCGGTGTCGCCCGCACGCTGCGGGCGCAGCCAAGGTCACGACAAAGCCGCGCGCGACCGGACAACCGGCGAGTGGAAATCCCCGGCGTCGGGGCGGTCGGACGGGCGCCTGCGTCGAGCGCCGTCGTCCGGGATCAGGCGTCGAGCGCGCCCAGCACCGCTTCGGCAGCGGCCTGTTCGGCGGCGCGCCGGGAAGCGCCCTCGCCTTCGCGACGCAGCGGCGGCTCGCCGAGCGCGCACTCGGCGCGGAAGGTCTTGGCGTGTTCCTCGCCGCTCTCGGACAGCAGCGAGTAGGTCGGCAGCGGCCGTTGCCGGGCCTGCAGCCATTCCTGCAGGCGGGTCTTGGCGTCCTTGCCCAGCTTGTGCGGCGGCGGCAGGGCCTCGATCGCCTCGGCGAACCACGGCAGCACGGCCGCGCGGCAGGCCTCGAAACCGGCGTCGAGGTAGATCGCGCCGACCACCGCTTCCAGGGCGTCGGAAAGGATCGATTCGCGGCGGTGGCCGCCGGATTTCATTTCGCCCGGACCGAGCAGGATGCGCGGGCCCAGGTCGAGCCTGCGCGCCAGCGCCGCCAGCGCGGACTCGCGGACCAGTTCGGCGCGGGCGCGGGTGAGCTCGCCTTCGGCCGCCTTCGGCCAGCGCGCGTAGAGCGCCTCGGCGACGATCGCCCCGACCAGGGCGTCGCCGAGGAATTCGAGGCGCTCGTTGTGGACGGCGGCGGCGCTGCGGTGGGTCAGTGCGCGTTCCAGCAGCGCCGGATCGCGGAAGACGTGGCCGCCGCAGGAAGCGGCGACGCTCATCGCCGGACCGGCATCACTGCGCCGCGGGCTTGCCGCCGAAGACCTGCTCGGCGCTGAACTTGCCGACCACGTCCAGGTTGTAGATCAGCGGCTTGCGGACTTCGTAGTCGACGTGCATGACCTGCGCGCCGCCGCGGTTCTCGAAGCGCACGTTCTGCGGCTTCACGTTCTCCGAATAGCTGACGTACAGCCGCTTGAAGAACTTGTCCTTGATCTGCTCGGGCGCCTGGGTCGCGATGTCCGGCTCGGCGGACAGGCCGTTCAGCGCGCTCTTCACCGAGAAGAATTCCTGGTACATCGGGAACAGCTTCATGAAGATGAAAAGGAAGAAACCGACGACCGCCATCACGATGACGAAACTGGTGAAGGTCATGCCGCTCTGCTTGCGTCGCATATCCGTGTCCCCTCTGGCGATATGGTCGTGGACGATCTCTGGATGGACCCGGCCGGCCGGGCCGGACTCAGGGAATGCCGTTGCCGATGCGCGAGGCATCGAATCCGTCGGAGCAGAACCAGCCGCTGCAGTTGAGCCACACCAGGAAGGCCTTGCCGCGCAGCCTGTCCTCCGACAGGAATCCCCAGAATCTACCATCATCGCTGCGGTCGCGGTTGTCGCCCATCACCAGGTAATGGCCCGCCGGGACCGTCCACGTCCCCTCCCCGCGCGGGTCCTGGAACTGGTCGGGCAGCTCCAGGACCTGGTGCTCGTGGCCCGGGAACTTCTCGGTCAGCCGGGCGGCGCCGTTCATCTCGGCGTTGCGGCCGGTGCCGGTGAACTCCCCGTCCGGCACGTACTCCAGCGCCTTGCCGTTGATCGAGAGGGTGTGACCCGAATATTCGATGGTGTCGCCCGGCAGGCCGATCACGCGCTTGATGTAGTCGGCGCCGGTGTTCGGGTCCTGCGGTCCGGTGCCGGGGTAGCGGAACACCACCACGTCGCCGCGCTGCGGCTCGCCGATGTCGAGGACCTTGGTGTTGGTCACCGGCAGGCGCAGGCCGTAGGCGAACTTGTTGACCAGGATGAAATCGCCGATCAGCAGCGTCGGCATCATCGAGCTGGACGGGATCCGGAACGGTTCGGCGACGAAGCTGCGCAGCCCCAGCACCAGCGCCAGCACCGGGAAGAACGCGCGGGCGTAATCGACGACCACCGGCTCTTCGGCGCCGTCCAGCAGGCCGTCGGCGCGCGCCCGGCGCTTGGCGAGGAAGAGCTTGTCCATCAGCCAGATGACGCCGGTGATCAGGGTCAGCGCGACCAGGAGGATTTCGAACCAGACCATGGGTGTTCCTTCGAATCGTGAATGGGGTGCCGGGAGGCGATGCCGTGGGCGGGCGGACGGTGCGCCGCCCGCGTCGTCCGGCGCCGCGTCCCGCCTACTTGCTGTCCACCTGCAGCACGGCGAGGAAGGCCTCCTGCGGGATCTCCACCCGGCCGACCTGCTTCATCCGCTTCTTGCCTTCCTTCTGCTTCTCCAGCAGCTTGCGCTTGCGGCTGACGTCGCCGCCGTAGCACTTGGCGAGCACGTTCTTGCGCAGCGCCTTGACCGTGGTGCGGGCGATGATCTGCGAGCCGATCGCCGACTGGATCGCGACGTCGAACATCTGCCGCGGGATCAGGTCCTTCATCTTGTCGCACAGCTCGCGACCGCGGCGGTCGGCGTGGCTGCGGTGGACGATGATCGACAGCGCGTCGACGCGGTCGCCGTTGATCAGCGTGTCCACGCGCACGAACGGACCGGCGTCGAAGCGCAGGAAGTGGTAGTCCAGCGAGGCGTAGCCGCGCGAGACCGACTTGAGCTTGTCGAAGAAGTCCAGCACCACCTCGGCCATCGGCAGCTCGTAGCTGATCTGCACCTGGCTGGCCATGTAGGTGATGCCGATCTGCACGCCGCGCTTCTCTTCGCACAGCTTGATGATGTTGCCGATGTAGTCCGGCGGGGTGAGGATGTTCGCGCGGATGATCGGCTCGCGGACCTCCTCGATGTGGTTCACCGGCGGCAGCTTGGCCGGGTTGTCCAGCGGCATCACGCTGCCGTCGGTCTTCAGCACTTCGTACACGACCGTCGGCGCGGTGGTGATGAGGTCGAGGTCGTACTCGCGCTCCAGCCGCTCCTGCACGATCTCCATGTGCAGCATGCCGAGGAAGCCGCAGCGGAAGCCGAAGCCCATCGCCTCGGAGCTTTCCGGCTCGAAGCGCAGCGCGGCGTCGTTGAGCTGGAGCTTCTCCAGCGCCTCGCGCAGGTCCGGGTAGTCCTCGGCGTCGACCGGGAACAGGCCGGCGAACACGCGCGGCTGCATCTCCTGGAAGCCCGGCAGCGGCGCCGGCGCGGGGTCCTGGGCGCGGGTCAGGGTGTCGCCGACCGGCGCGCCGTGGACGTCCTTGATGCTGGCGGTGACCCAGCCCACCTCGCCGGCGGACAGTTTCGGCAGCACCTTGCGCTTGGGCGTGAACACGCCGACGTTGTCGACCTGGTGGGTGCGGCCGGTGGACATCACCAGCAGCTTGTCGCCGGGCTTGATCTCGCCCTGCATCACCCGCACCAGCGAGACCACGCCGAGGTAGTTGTCGAACCACGAGTCGATGATCAGCGCCTGCAGCTTGTCGGTGTCGCGCGGCTTCGGCGGCGGAATGCGGTGGACGATGGCCTCCAGCACCTCGCCGACGTTCAGGCCGGTCTTGGCGCTGATCGCGACGGCGTCGGTGGCGTCGATGCCGATCACCGCCTCGATCTCGCCCTTGGCGCGGTCGACGTCGGCGGTCGGCAGGTCGATCTTGTTGAGCACCGGCACCACTTCCAGGCCCTGCTCCACTGCGGTGTAGCAGTTGGCGACCGACTGCGCCTCGACGCCCTGGGCGGCGTCCACCACCAGCAGCGCGCCCTCGCAGGCGGCCAGCGAGCGGCTGACTTCGTAGCTGAAGTCCACGTGGCCCGGGGTGTCGATGAAGTTGAGCTGGTAGACCTGCCCGTCCCGCGCCTTGTACGGCAGCGACACCGACTGGGCCTTGATGGTGATGCCGCGCTCGCGCTCGATCGGATTCGAGTCGAGCACCTGCGCCTCCATCTCGCGCGCCTCGAGGCCACCGCACAGTTGGATGATGCGGTCGGCCAGGGTCGATTTGCCGTGGTCGACGTGGGCGATGATCGAGAAGTTGCGGATGTTCCGCATCGGGTCGGACATGGGGGCGTGGCTCGGCCGTCATGGCCGCTCGGTGTAAACGCGGGATTATCGCACAGGGCGGCCCCGCCCCAGCCGCGGGGTCGCCTTCCGGGCCCGCGACGCGCCGACGGCGGCCCGGAGGCCGCCGTCGGTCGGAGGGGAGGGCTTTCGCCGCCGGGGCGTCCCCGTCTGGTCAACCCTGCTTGTCGGGGGTCACCGGAACGTACTGGGTCGCGCCGCCGCGGCGGACCAGCAGCATCACCGTGTCGTCGCCGCCGACGCCGGCGAGGGCGCGATCCAGCGCCGAGGCGCTGCCCACCGGGGTGGTGCCGACCCGCAGGATGATGTCGCCCGGGCGCAGGCCGGCGCTGCGCGCGGCCTTGCCCTCGATGCGGGCGATCTGGACGCCCTCGCCCGAGCGCAGGCCGAGGTCGCGACGGTCGTCGCCGGCGAGATCCTGGCCGATCAGGCCCAGCGCGTTGCCCTTGCCGGTGGCGGCCGCGGGCTTCGGCGACGGGCGGCCCGGGCCGGCGGCGACCTGGGCGTCGTCGAGCCGGGTCAGCGTGACCTTGCGCTCGATCGGCTTGCCGTCGCGGTAGATCGACAGGGTCGCGGTGCTGCCCGGGGCCATGTTGCCGATCATCGGCGGCAGGTCGCTGGAGTCCTCGACCGGCCGGCCGTCGACCGCGCGGATCACATCGCCCGGCTGCAGGCCGGCCTTGTCGGCGGGACCGTCCGGGCGGACCTCGCTGACCAGCGCGCCGCGGGTATCGGGCAGCTTGAAGCCCTTGGCGGCGTCGGCGTTGATCGCCCCGACCACCACGCCGATCTGGCCGCGGCTGACCTTGCCGGTGGTGCGGATCTGCTGGGCCACGTTCATCGCCACGTCCATCGGGATGGCGAAGCTCACGCCCATGTAGCCGCCGGAGTTGCTGAAGATCTGCGAATTGATGCCGACCACCTCGCCGCGGGTGTTGAGCAGCGGGCCACCGGAGTTGCCGTGGTTGATCGCGACGTCGGTCTGGATGAAGGGAACGTAGCGCTGGTCGGCGTTGGCGGCGCGGCCGACGGCGCTGACGATGCCGGCGGTGACGGAGTGGTCGAGGCCGAACGGCGAGCCGATCGCGACCACCCACTGGCCGGGCTTGAGCCCCCTGGAGTCGCCGCCGCGCAGGTACGGCAGCCCGGTGGCGGGGATCTTGAGCACCGCCACGTCCGACTGCGGATCGCTGCCGACGACCTTGGCCTTGAACTCGCGGCGGTCGGACAGGCGCACCGTCACCTCGTCCGCGCCGTCGACGACGTGGTGGTTGGTCAGCAGGTAGCCGTCGTCCGAGATCAGGAAACCGGTGCCGATCGACGCGCTCTTCGGGCCGTCGCCGCCGCCGTCGCCATCGTCGCCGGGCGACTGCGGGCCGCCCGGACCGCCCGGCATCGGCATGCCGGGACCGAAGAAGCGGCGGAAGAATTCGGGCATGTCGTCCTGGTCGGGCATGCCGCGCATCGTCGGATTGGCCTGGTGGCCGGTCGCTTCGATGTTGACGACGGCCGGGCCGACGCGTTCGACCAACTGGGTGAAATCGGGCAGCCCGGTGACCAGCGGCGCGGACGTCGCGTTGATCGCCTCGGCGGCGGCGGCCGGCACGGCGGCGGCGGCCGGAGCGGCGGTCTGGTGCGCGCCGATCGGGAGGATGGTGGTGAGCCCGGCGGTCGCCGCGGCGGTCGCGGCGACGAGGGCGAGCGTACGGGTACGGGGGTTCATCGGGGAACGGTCCTCGAGGAAGGGGAGGAAGGCGATGGCGTGGCGCCCGGCATCCCGGAGGACGACCGGGCGCGGCGGTCGATCAGGGCGTGGCGTCGCCGGCCGCGGCGGGCACCCGCTTGAGCAACGGCGGCTCGAACGCGGGGGGCGACTGCGGCTGCGCCGGCAGGAACACCGGGTGGCGATCGATCGCCGCGGGGCCGTCGTAACCGGCCGTGTAGGCGCCCGTGCCCGAAGCGCCCGGCACCAGCGCGCGCGGCCAGGGTTTGATCACGATCGCGTCGATGTCCTTCGCGGACGTGGCGGGCCGGTCGGCGGCGGCGACCTGGACGCCCTCGGCGCGCAGCGGCGTGCGCGCGACGTGTCGTTCGCGGGTCTGCACGGCGACTGCGCGCTGGTCGGGGAGCGCCTGTTCGGCGGCCATCATCCGCGGCCGGCGCGCGCGGGAATCCACGGCGACCGCACCGGCGGCGACCGCCAGCGCGGCGGCGCCGCCGAGGGCGTCGGGAGCGCCGGCCGGCGTGCTGCCCTGCGGCTGCGACACCGGTGCGGGCACCGGCAGCACCGGCATCGCGCCGGGCGCGGCGGCGACCGGCGGCGGCAGCGTCGCCGTCGGCGCGGGCGTCTGCGGATTGCGGCCGACGAGGAAGGCGGCCAGGGCCACGGTCGCGGCCAGCGCGGCGCCGCCGCCCCAGCGCACCAGCGGCTGGCGGGCGAACGCGACCGTCGGCGCGGCGACGGCCTGCGTCTGCGCGAGATCGTCGGCGATGGCGCGACCGACGCGCCTGGAAAAATCGGCGGGCAGCGCGCGTTCGCATTCGCCGCGCATGGCGTCGCCGAAATACTGCCAGCGCGCCCAGCAGTCGGCGAGCGTGTCGTCGTGCTGCATGCGCCGAAGCAGGAAGCGGGTTTCGTCGGGGGACAGTTCGCCGTCCATCATCGCGGAAAGCTGTTCGCGAAGCAGGTCGCCGGCATCGGCGGCGTGGACGGAAGGGGAGTGCAGACCGGTCATGGGCATTGTCGCGATGTGAACGGTGGACGGGGGCGCGTGGGGCGTACGGAAGGACTGCAGCGGGAGCGATGCGCTGTCAGCGGGTGGCGCGGGCGCGGGGGTCGACGGCGTCCATCAGCGGGCGCAACTGCGCGTCGATCGCTTCGCGGGCGCGGAAGATCCGCGAACGCACGGTGCCGATCGGGCACTGCATCTGCTGCGCGATGTCCTCGTAACTCATGCCTTCCACCTCGCGCAGGGTGATCGCCGTCCGCAGTTCCTCCGGCAAGGCTTCGACCGCGCGCATCACCGTTTGTTCCATCTCCTGTCGCATCAGTTCGCGCTCCGGGGTGTCGTTGTCGCGCAGGCGCAGCGCGGACTCGAAGTTCTCGGCATCGTCGATGTCGATGTCCTCGCCCGGCGGCCGGCGCTTGTGCGCCACCAGATGGTTCTTCGCGGTGTTCACCGCGATCCGGTGCAGCCAGGTCGAGAACTGGGCGTCGCCGCGGAAGTTGCCCAGCGCGCGGTAGGCGCGCAGGAACGTCTCCTGGGCGACGTCCTGGGCCTCGCTCCAGTCGTGGACGTAGCGTCCGATCAGCGCCACGACCCGGTGCTGGTACTTGCGCACCAGCAGGTCGAAGGCCGCGCTGTCGCCGCGCTGCACCCGCCGGACCAGTTCGAGGTCCACGTTTTCGGTCATCGTCTCGGCCACCGGCCGGCTCTCCTGGCAATGGATCGTCCGGCGCGGTGGCCGGTCGTTCCGACAATACACGCCGGGGGAAGTTCCCGGCCCCGGCGGCCCTCGGGCGGCCGCCTGCGTGCAACATCGGTTCATCTGGGGCGTCGAGGCCCGCGTCACAAGGCGTGCGGGCGGCATTTGACGCGGTCCCGGCCGGGTCGGGATCATAGGCCCCATCCTCCAGCGTATGGATCGACCCATGACCACGCCCCAGCCCGGCCTCGACGGCCTGCGCCTCCGCCACTGGAAGACCGACCTGCGCCCGGACGGCGTGCTCGTGCTGTCCTTCGACCGCGAGGGCGAGTCGGTCAACACCTTCGGCCAGGACGTGCTGATCGAGCTGGGCGACCTGCTCGACCGCATCGTGCTCGAACCGCCGAAGGCGATGGTCCTGCGTTCGGCCAAGGCCAAGGGCTTCATCGCCGGCGCGGACATCCGCGAGTTCCAGGAGTTCGACCGCAAGGGCACGATCGGCGATTCGATCCGCCGCGGCCAGACCGTGTTCCAGCGGATCGCCGACCTGCCCTTCCCCACCGTCGCCGCGATCCACGGCTTCTGCATGGGCGGCGGCACCGAGATCTCGCTCGCCTGCACCGGCCGGGTGGCCTCGAACGACCCGTCGACGCGCATCGGCCTGCCCGAGGTGAAGCTCGGCATCTATCCCGGCTGGGGCGGCAGCGTGCGCCTGCCGCGGCTGATCGGCGCGCCGGCGGCGATGGACGTCATGCTCACCGGCCGCAACCTGTCGGCCGCCGCGGCGAAGGCGCTGGGCGTCGTCGACCGGGTGGTCGCGCCCGAGGCGCTGGTCGATGCGGCCGCGGAACTGGCGCTCAAGGCCCGCGCCGCCGGCGAGATCGCGCGCCCGTTCAAGCAGACCTTCCTGGCCTGGATCACCAACACCTGGCCGGCGCGCCAGCTCCTCGCGCCGCAGATCGTCAAGTCGGTCGCGCGCAAGGCCAACAAGGCGCACTACCCCGCGCCCTACGCGCTGATCGAGACCTGGCGCCGCAGCAGCGGCGGCACCCAGCAGTTGCTCGACGCCGAACGGCGCTCGGTGGTGAAGCTCGCCGGCACCCCGACCGCGCGCAACCTGACCCGCGTGTTCTTCCTGCAGGAACGACTGAAGGGCCTGGGCGGCAAGGATCACGGCATCGCCCACGTCCACGTGGTCGGCGCCGGCGTGATGGGCGGCGACATCGCCGCGTGGGCCGCGTACAAGGGCTTCCACGTCACCCTGCAGGACCGCGAGCAGCGCTTCATCGACACCGCGATGAAGCGCGCGCAGGAACTGTTCGCCAAGCGCGTGAAGGACGACGCCAAGCGTCCCGAGGTCGCCGCGCGGCTGGTGTCCGACCTCGCCGGCGACGGCGTGGCGAAGGCCGACCTGCTGATCGAGGCGATCATCGAGAAGCCCGAAGCCAAGCGCGACCTCTACACCGCGGTCGAGCCGAAGATGAAGGCCGACGCGCTGCTGACCACCAACACCTCGTCGATCCCGCTGACCGAACTGCGCGAGCACCTCGCGCGCCCGGCGCAGTTCGCCGGCCTGCACTACTTCAACCCGGTCGCGCTGATGCCGCTGGTGGAGATCATCCACCACGACACGATGGCGCCGGAGACCGAGAAGCGCCTGGCCGCGTTCTGCAAGGCCATCGACAAGCTGCCGGTGCCGGTGGCGGGCACCCCGGGCTTCCTCGTCAACCGCCTGCTGTTCCCGTACATGCTGGAAGCCGCGACCGCGTACGCCGAAGGCATCCCCGGCCCCGTCATCGACAAGGCCGCGGTCAGGTTCGGCATGCCGATGGGCCCGATCGAGCTGATCGACACCGTGGGCCTGGACGTGGCCGCGGGCGTCGGCGCCGAGCTCGCGCCGTTCCTCGGCCTGCCGATCCCCGCCGCCCTCGCCTCGCCGCCGGAAGCCGGCAAGCGCGGCAAGAAGGACGGCCAGGGCCTGTACAAGTGGGTCGACGGCCGCGCCCAGAAGCCGGAGATCCCGGGCGACTACAAGGCGCCGGAGGACCTGGAAGACCGGCTGATCCTGCCGTTCCTCAACGAGGCCGTCGCCGCGCTGCACGAGGGCGTCGTGGCCGATGCCGACCTGCTCGACGCCGGCGTCATCTTCGGCACCGGTTTCGCCCCGTTCCGCGGCGGCCCGATCCAGTACATCCGCGACACCGGCGTCGCGCCGCTGCTGGCGAAGCTCAAGGCCCTGCAGGACAAGCACGGCGACCGCTTCGCCGCGCGCCCGGGCTGGGACAACCCTGCGCTGGCGGCAGGCTGACGCTTTCCCGTTCGCGCGATCCGGTCCGGATCGCGCGAGACCGCCACCGTACCAGACGGTATGTGACGCAGCCCGTCATATTCTGTGTGTTACAGCACGTTTTCACCGTGACTGCCCGCACGTCGATCATGTGACCGATTGGCATGCTGCTTGCTCCCCGCTGGTCCATCGATCACGCGGGGAGAGAGGCATCGCCATGTCGGTTGTCGAATTCAGGGAACACCACCTCCAGGCCGTGGGGCCTTCGGCCGAGCCTGTCGAAGGTCCGGCCATCGGCCGCCTGCCGGCCGCCGAAACGCGGGTCGGCATCGTCGTCGACGCCGCCTGCGACCTGCCCGAAAGCTTCTTCGGCTCGCCCGACATCGTCGTCCTGCCGGTCTCGATCCAGGTCGGCGACACGACCTACATCGACCAGCACAGCCCCGACTCCACCCTGCGCTACCTGCGCGAGCAGGACGGCGGCCGCGGCGTCACCGCCGTGTCCACGCCGCAGAGCGTCGCCGACATGCAGTCGTCCTTCATCGAGCGCTTCGCGCTGGACTACGACTCCGTGTACTGCCTCACGATCACCGCCAGCCGCAGCCAGATCCACGACAACGCGATGCAGGCGAGCCTGCAGGTGCTGCCGCACGTCCGCGCGGCGCGCGCGGCCGCCGGCATCCAGCGGCCGTTCCAGTTCCGCGTCATCGACACCCGCAACCTGTTCGCTGCGCAGGGCATCCCGGCGCTGGCGCTGCGCGATCTGCTCGACGCCGGCCCCCCGTCCAGGGACGTCCGCGACCGCCTCTACCAGACGATCGACGCGACCTACGGCTACCTCGTCGTCGACGACCTGGGCTACATGCGCAAGCGCGCGCGCCTGCGCGGCGACCGCAGCGTGGGCCTGATGACCGCGATGCTCGGCGATGCGATGGACATCAAGCCGATCGTGCGCGGACGCCTCGGCACCACCACGCCGGTAGGCAAGTTCCGCGGCCGCGAGGAGGCCTGGCACCGCCTGCTGGTGTTCACCGCCAAGCATGTCCAGCGCGGCCTCGTCGTGCCGCACGTCGTCGTGTCCTACGGCGGCCCGACCAGCGATGTCGCCGACACCAGCGGCTACCGCAAACTGGCCACGGTCTGCGAGAACGAAGGCGTGTCCCTGCACCTGTGCCCGATGAGCATCAGCGGCATGGTCAACATGGGCACCCAGGCGCTGTGCGTGGGGTTCGCCGCCGCCGAGCATTCGCCGGATTTCTGATCCGCGACATGCCTGATCGGCGGTCCGACCGCCGCCACGCGCCGCCCCTTCGCACCCCCGCTCCGGCGGGGGTGCGTCGTTTCCGGCTTGCCGGTGCCGGGTCGATGCCGTATAACATGCGTTATAACGCTGTCGGAGGCGCACATGAAGCTGAAAATCACGACCGTCGGCAATTCGGCCGGCGTCATCCTGCCGAAGGAGCTGCTGGCCCGCCTGCGCCTGGAGAAGGGCGACGAACTGTTCGCGCTGGAAACGCCCGGCGGCATCGTGCTGACCACGTACGACCCGGAGCTCGCCGCGCAGATGGAAGTGGCCGAGCAGGTCATGCGCGATCGCCGCACGCTCCTGCACAAGCTTGCGCAGTGAGGATCACGACATGATCGTCTGGATCGAAAAGCGCCTGGCCCTGGCCATCCACGACCGCCAGCTCGCCGAACACGGCGGCGGCAGCGGCGTGCGCGACGAAGCGCTGCTCGACTCGGCGCTCGCCCGTCCACAGCAGTTGTTCGCCTATGGCGACCCGCCGCCGGACCTCGCCGCGCTGGCCGCCAGCCTCGCGTTCGGGTTGGCGCGCAACCACCCGTTCGTCGACGGCAACAAACGCACCGCAGCAGTCTGCTGCGAAGTGTTCATTCGTCTCAACGATGCGACGCTGGATGCTGATGACCTGGCGTTGTATCCGGTCTATCTCGCCCTCGCCGAAGGCAGCCTCGAAGAAACCGCCTTCGCCGAGTGGCTGCGTCCGCGCCTCGTGCTGTCGGCGGCGGACCGGGTCAACGAGCCGAAGGCGGCCTATCGCTGATCGGGAGCGGCGATCCGTGGCCGGTCGCCGGAAAGCACTGCGTTGACCGCAGACGAGGGCAAGACCGCCCTCCGCCCGACGCGGCGCGGACACTGTCGCGAACGGCGCTTCCGACACCCCGAAAAGGAATCGCACATGGCCACCCGTCCGATCACCAAGCGCAAGACCCCGGTCGCGGAGTTCCAGCTCGCCATCGCCCCGGACACCTCCTTCGAAGACCTCGTCGCCACGCTCAAGGGCGTGCTCACCATCCCGGAAATCCCGGGATTCAAGGGCTGCCGGCCCTGCCTCTCGGGCCTGGACCGCCTGATCATCGAAGACCCCGTGATCCGCGGCATGCGCTGAGCGCACGATGCGCGCACCGCTGCCAAGACTCGGCGTGGGCCTGGCCTACCAGGCCCCGCTGAGCGCGATCTTCGACGCCGCACCCTGCGACGTCGACTACGTCGAAGTCGTGCCCGACATCTTCTGGACCGACCGCGGCGCCGACGCCGTCCCCCGCCATCTCGACGACGACGCCGGCCTCGCCCGCATGCGCGAACTGCACGCGCGCATGCCGGTGGTGCCGCACAGCATCGGCCTGTCGATCGGCAGCGCCGCGCATTTCGATCGCGACCACATCGCGCAGATCGAGCGATGGCGCGGACGCCTCGATTTCCCGTGGCACAGCGACCACCTCGCCTTCCATCTCGCCGACCACGGCGGCCAGCGCATCAACGCCGGCATCACCCTGCCGCTGGCGCGCGACCGCGAAAGCCTCGACCTGCTGGCGCCGCGCATCCGCGAAGTGCAGCGCTCGGTGCCGCGCCCGTTCCTGCTGGAGAACAACGTCTACTACTTCGACATCGACGACGGCGAGATGGACGAAGCGACCTTCCTCAACACGCTGTGTCGCGAAAGCGGCTGCGGCCTGCTGCTCGACCTGCACAACCTCCACACCAACGCCCTCAACCACGGCTTCGACCCGATGGCGATGCTGCGCGCGCTGGACCTGTCCAACGTCGGCGAGATCCACGTCGCCGGCGGCATGGCGCTCGACGGTTTCTGGCTCGACGCCCATTCCGGCGCGATCCCGGACGAGGTCTGGACGCTGCTCGACTGGACCCTGCCGCGCTGCCCCAACCTCGGCGGCGTGACCTTCGAGGTGTTCGGCTCGTGGGTGGAAAGCGTCGGCCTCGCGCGCATCCGCGAGGATCTGCGCCGCCTGCGCGCCGCGTGGGCGCGCCACCTGCCCGCGCCCGCGCATCCGCCCATTCGGGCGCATGCGCACGAAGCGCACGTCGCGCACGCCTGCGAGGCGCACGCATGAGCCTCGCCCACTTCCAGGACGCGATGGTCCGGCTGATCCTCGACCCCGACTTCCGCGATCGCGTCGCCGCCGGCGACGACGTACCGGGCAGCGAGCTCGACGCACGCGAAACCGCGCGCCTGCAGCGGATCGCCCGCGACCCCGGCCTCGGCATCAACCGCACCCTGCACAAGGGCTTCCGCCTGGGCAAACTGCGCGGCCTGCTGCCCTTCACCTGCCGCGTCCTCGGCACCCGCCGCCTGTGCGACGAGCTCGCCCGCTTCTGGCGCGACCACCCGCCGGCGAGCTTCTACTTCCTGCCCGAAGCCGTCGATTTCTGCGACTGGCTCGTGCAGCGCCGCCTGCGCCTGCGCTACCTCGACGATGTCGTCGCCTACGAACGCGCCACCCTCGAACTCGAACGCGCCCGCACCGGCCCACCGCCCGTGCAACTCGTCCGCTTCCGCCACGACCCCACCGCCCTGCTCGCCGCCCTGTCGCAAGGCCGCCGCCCGCGCGGCATCCCCGAACGCCCCTGCGTCGCCGCCGCCCGCGTCGATGCGCAGGGGAAGGCGGTGTGGACGTTGCATGTGCGCGATGCGTACAACAGCACGCCGTCAAGCGATCCACCACAAGCGCCCCATCTCGTGGGAGCGACGGAAGTCGCGACGAGGAAAGTCAGTCCCGTCACGTAGGAGTGCCGGGAGGCGCGAAAGGAAAGCATTCAGCTCAAACCTTGTCCCCGCGTATCGACTTGGCATAAAGGTGCTTCTGGAAGCCGACGAAGAGGGCTCGTACCCGATCCGGATCGCCCAGCGCATCGAAAGCGTCGTTCAAGTCCCGATACCGCAACTTCAGCAAGGGCGACAGCTTTTCCTGCTCCAGTTCATCCACGCCCTGCGCGACGTACTGCGACAGCACGAAGTCGACGAAAGCACGCTGCGGGTCCGTCAATGCCTGCTCTGCCGCCGTCTTCGCGGCCTGCGCTCGCCGCTCGCGGGACACGGGTTCGGCGGCAAACGAAACGTGGGCCAGCACGTCGAACAAGTCACTGTCCTCCGCATCGATGATGGCCTGCATTTCGACCAGTGCTTCGTGGCCGAATCCCTTGTCCGCAAGCCCCTCCAGCAAGGCCTTGCGGGTCTGCGGATCGCCCCAGAGCCGGCGCAACTCGTCCTCGTCCCTGAAGAATTCCGGCAACGCGCCGAACAGCGCTTCGAGGAACTGCGCCGACGACATCGGCCGGCCATCGGCGCTCCAGTAGGTCGTCGCCATCATGTGCTGGATGCGGCGCGACTTGCCGTCGGCCAGCTTGATCCTGACCTTCTCGGGCCTCGGCACGGTCGGCGGCTTGTCCTCGGCCGGATCGGCCGCCGGGTCTTCCACACGCCCGCCGCGCGGCTTCTTCTCGTCCGGCTCGACCGGCTCGCCGTCCCACTCGGGATCGCTGAAATGGTGATGCGCCTTCACGAAATCGTAGATCGTGAAGTACTCCTTGCCTTCGTACAGCCGCGTGCCGCGGCCGATGATCTGCTTGAACTCGATCATCGAGCCCACCGGCCGCATCAGCACGATGTTGCGCACATTGCGCGCATCCACGCCCGTCGACAGCTTCTGCGAGGTGGTCAGCACGGTCGGGATGGTCTTTTCGTTGTCGCGGAAATCGCGCAGGTACTGATCCCCCAATGCACCGTCGGCGGCGGTCACGCGCACGCAGTACAGCGGATCGGGACTGGTCTTCATCTGGTTGATCAGGTCGCGCACCGCAAGCGCATGATCCTGCGTGGCGCAGAACACCAAGGTCTTCTGCCGCTGGTCGATGAGGTCCATCATCAGGCGGACGCGGTAGACCTCGCGCTCGCGGATCTCGATGATCCGGTTGAAGTCCTTCTCCTCGTAGCGCTTGCCGGCCTCGACCTCGCCCTCGATCACGCGGTCGTCCGGCGTGTAGACGTATTCGTCCAGCGTCGTGGCGATCTGCTTGACCTTGAACGGCGTCAGGAACCCGTCATTGATGCCTTCCTTCAGCGAATACACGTACACGGGTTCGCCGAAGTAGCGATAGGTGTCGACGTTGTCCTTGCGCTTGGGCGTGGCGGTCAGGCCCAACTGCACGGCCGGCGAGAAATAGTCGAGGATGTCGCGCCACGTGCTTTCGTCGTTGGCGCCGCCGCGGTGGCATTCATCGATGATGATGAAGTCGAAGAAGTCCTTGGCGTATTCGCCGAAGTACGGCGAGGGCTGGCCGTCCTTCGGCGGCCCGCTCATGAAGGTCTGGAAGATGGTGAAGAACACGGCGCCGTTGCGCGGGACGGCGCCCGCCTTGGCGATCGAGCCGGGTTCGATCCGCACCAGCGCCCGCTCCTCGAAGGCCGCGAAGGCATTGAAGTCGTTGAACGCCTGGTCCGCCAGCGTGTTGCGGTCCGAAAGGAAGAGGATGCGCGGCTGGCGGGCACCGTCGCGTTTCAGCGACCAGCGCGCCTCGAACAGTTTCCACGCGATCTGGAACGCGATCGAGGTCTTGCCCGTGCCGGTCGCCAGCGTCAGCAGGATGCGATCCGCGCCGTCGGCGACCTTCTCCAGCACGCGCTGGATGGCGGTCTCCTGGTAGTAACGCAGGTCCCAGCTGCCGCTGCGGTTCTCGAACGGCACCACGGCGAAGCGGTCGCGCCAGACATTGCGCTCGGCGAACGTCAGCGCCCAGAGTTCGTCGGGCGTCGGGTAGGCGGCGACATCACCCTCCTGCCCGCTCTGCATGTCGATGCGGTAGATCGCCTGCCCGTTGGTGGCGAAGGTGTAACGCAACGCCAGCTTGGCGGCATAGGCCTTCGCCTGCCCGACGCCCTCGGTGTACGGCCGGCCCCAGGCCTTGGCCTCGATCACCGCCAGCTTGGTGTTGCGGTAGACCAGCACGTAGTCGGCGACCTCCGGCTTCGCGCGACCACCGCCCTGCAACCGCCCGAGCGTGATCCGATGCTCGCGCAGGACGCGACTGCCTTCCACCACGCCCCAGCCCGCCGCCTTGAGGGCGGGATCGATGTGTTCGGCGCGGGTCTCGGCTTCGTTCATGTTGGTCCGTCCATTGGATCAAAACCCGATCAAGAATTCAGGCTCACTCGAAACATCGTAAGCATTTGATTTCATTGAAGCGCAGCTGTAAGCACCAGACCAAGGACGGCCCCGGGTCAAAACCCGATCAAGAACGTCAGGCCCAGTGCGGCACATAGCCAGATCTTGGGTGCTCGGCCAGCTCGGCGCCATCGATCCAATAAAAAAACGCTTAGCACGAGACTCGATCACAATCATTCCCAGACGCCTTTTACAACTGCCCGGTGAAGGCTTGATGGAGGAGCGACTTCTTCAAGTCATCTAGCGCAGCCAGCTTCGACTGCATCACTCTCGTAAGCCGCTCGATACTCGCAGAAAACGCATCCAAGGACTTGACCGCATCACGCTGCACTGAGAGGACCGGGATTGGCACCATAACTTCCCGCAATTCTCCAAGGTTGATTACTTGCTGGACCGAACCTGACTGCTTGGCTCCAAGTGCCGCTTGGCCCACCGGCGACTGCAAGAAGTACCTAACGTAGTTGGCATCAGCCTGTTTGCTGAGGCGAATGAGACCAACCTGTCGTGCGATATTCGCCCCCTTCAGTTCTTCAGGGGCGACAGCCACTTGACCCGGCTGTCCAACCAGGGAGATCAGAAGCTCGCCCCCTCTGAGTAGAGTTCTGCGGTACTGGCGAGAGACCGTTTCATCGATGGTACGAAGTTGCTCCATGAGGACACGCCCTTGCGCAATGTCACCACCGCGAACAAACGCAATATCTCCCTCGCCCCCGGGCTTCACAACGCCGTATGTGATCGGCGAATCACTATCCGCAAGCGCCTCAAGAGACGACGAATCAAATAACTCACAGTGTCGCAAGAAAAAATGTTCTAGGTGACTTCGGAATAGGTAGCTTGCGTTCTGCAAATTCTTCTCAGCGCTGGCCTTAGCGGTGGCGATACCATCCAACGCTCTATCAAGGATAGCGACGATGCGGCGCTGCTCGCGTAAGGATGGCAGCGGCACCGGATAGTTCTCAATGAACTCTTTAGCGACACGCTTGTGACCAACAGCGCCCGTCATTGTCCGGGCGCCCTCCTCCGTGAACTTCGGCCGCAAGAGATAGTAGTAGAGAAATTCGGCATCCAATAAAGGCTTTGGCCGAAGGACGATGTACTCGCTGGAACCGAAGCCAACGCCATTATGGAGATTGCGCGCAATACCCAACTTGCCGTTCTCAAAGCATGGTGTGATTTTCGCCAGCAGGACATCACCCTCAGCGAAGTAAGTATAACTTCCGCTCACTTCACCAAGCTGACGAGCACGAAGCGGCTGCATGTACTTCACACCGATGCCGAGGTCTTCCATCGGAGCAAAAGACACTTCGTCCCGATCGGAAAGCTTGGCTCTTGCCTCAGCCTTAGGTGGCTTGATCGTACAGATTTCGCCCAATGGCTTGATTTCCCACCCCTGCTTCACGCGACAAGCCCCCGAATCACCGCCAGCACCTCAGCACTCTCCGCATCCAGCACTGCAATCTCATCCAGAATCTCCTGCGGCGTCCGCAGCACCACCGCATCGCCACCATTCGGATTCTTAACCGACAGATCCCACGTCGCAGTGCCGATGTCGGCCACATCCACCGACCAGCTCTGCGCCGAAGCGGCGAACGTCTTCTGCTTCGCCACGAAATCGGCCAGATCGTCGTCGTTGAGCGGGTTGGTCTTGCCCATGTTGCGGCCCGGGTTCAACTGGTAGAACCAGACCTTGCGCGTCGGCGCACCTTTCTCGAAGAACAACACCACGGTCTTCACGCCCGCGCCCAGGAACGTGCCGCCGGGCATGTCCAGCACGGTATGCAGGTTGCAGCTTTCCAGCAGCAGCTTGCGCAGACTGGTCGAGGCGTTGTCGGTGTTGCTGAGGAAAGTGTTCTTGATGACGATGGCCGCCCGGCCGTGCGGCTTCAGCGACTTGATGAAGTGCTGCAGGAACAGGAACGCGGTTTCGCCGGTCTTGATCGGGAAATTCTGCTGGACTTCCTTGCGTTCCTTGCCGCCGAACGGTGGATTGGCAAGGATCACCTCGTAGCGGTCGCGTTGCTGGATGTCGTTGATGTTCTCGCCCAGCGTGTTGGTATGGATGATGTTGGGGGCCTCGATGCCGTGCAGGATCATGTTCATGATCCCGATGACGTAGGCGAGGCTCTTCTTCTCCTTGCCGAAGAAGGTCTTCTTCTGCAGGACATTGAGGTCGGCGGCCTTCTGCGCCTTCGGAAGCAGGTAGTCGAAGGCCTCGCACAGGAAGCCGGCCGAGCCGCAGGCGCCGTCGTAGATGCGCTCGCCGATCTTCGGGTCGACCACCTTGATCATGGCGCGGATCAGCGGGCGCGGCGTGTAGTACTCGCCGCCGTTGCGCCCGGCGTTGCCCATGTTCCTGATCTTGGCTTCGTACAGGTGCGACAGCTCGTGCTTCTCGGTCTGCGAGCGGAAGCGCAGCTCGTCGACCAGATCGATCGCATCGCGGAGGCTGTAGCCGCTCTGCAGCTTGTTCTTGATCTCGCCGAACACCTCGCCGATCTTGTATTCGATGGTGTCGGCGCTTTCCGCGCGCTGCTTGAACCCGGCCAGGTACGGGAACAGTTTCCGATTGACGAACCTCAGCAGGTCGGCACCGGTCATCGCCTTGTTGTAGTCGATCCTGCCGTCCTTGCCCTTGGGCGCGGCCCAGGTCTCCCAGCGGTAGGCCTTGTCGATGATGTAGTCGTAGCGCTTGCCTTCGAGCTTGGCCTCGTTGGCCTTGTCCTGTTCGAGGGCATCGAGATATTTGAGGAACAACAGCCACGAGCTTTGCTCGGTGTAATCCAGTTCGCTGGTACAGCCGGCGTCCTTGTGCAGAACATCGTCGATGTTCTTGAAAGTCTGTTCGAACACGCGTTTTCCCGCCTTTGCATCGAAGCCGGAACTTTACCGTTTCCGTGCGGGAGGCGACACCCGCTGGGGCACGGGCCCGAACAGCAGATCCCTCCACCCGCTGCGCGGGTGTTCGGGATGACGGGG
Organism: Lysobacterales bacterium; assembly: GCA_019510125.1. Classification (GTDB taxonomy): domain Bacteria; phylum Pseudomonadota; class Gammaproteobacteria; order Xanthomonadales; family Xanthomonadaceae; genus Lysobacter_I. The sequence continues at coordinate 189,641 of JAEKKX010000004.1, read as the reverse complement.
TTGGGGTCTGGCGCATTGACCGGTCGCAGGCGCAGGACTAGAGTCGCCGCAGGTGCTGAACACACCTTCATTCGCTAGGCGGTACACCGCACCCGACAGGCAGGCGGTTTTTTTGCGCCCGTTGTTTCCGCACGCCCATGTGCGGAGGGCGAGTTTTACCTGTGGTCGGGTGTCCGCAGCCATGCAAGACCCGTAAGGGAAAAACTGCGGGCGGGCCTAGCACCGTGTTCAAGCACCCGGCCGCCCCCTCTGAACAGGGGGTGCATTCGAACACTTCGCTAGGAACATTCAATGACCACCACTTCGCGCCCCACCGGCCGGCCGTCGCGCCGGTCGCCCGTGCCCTCGCCACAGCCGACACGCGGCAGCTCACCCTCACCTACTCCAGCTACCAGCACCGCCGCGACGGGTTCTGGACGGGCAGTCGTCGCTTCCCGGTACTGCGCCTGAGTGGCGTGTGGCTGGAGCGGGCGGGGTTCGCGCCGGGCCAGCGCGTGCAGGTGCGGGTGGACGCCGGGCGGCTGGTGATCGAGCCGGCGGGCTGACGCTGCCGGGGCAGCGCCTCCGCCCGCGAGGGACGGCGTTACCGCTTGGAGGGCCATCGATGCCGAAAAAAGCGGCAGCGATGGCCCTTGGACCGGCAGCGTTGCACCAAAAAGGGGCACGCCTGCCGCTCGAAGGGCCAACGCTGCGCCTCGAAGGGGCACGCGTGGCGAAAAAAGCGGCAGCGTTGCCCCTTCGAGGGCCTGCATTGCCCCTTTTCGACGATCGCGATGGCGAAAAAAGCGGCATCGATGGAGGTAAAAGGGGCAACGTTGGCGCTCCGAGGGGCAGCGGTGCGCCAAAAAGGGGCACGGGTGCGGGTTGGAGGGGCAACGCTGCGCCTCGAAGGGGCAAGGCTGGGTCCCGGCCTGCGCCGGGATGACGGCGGAAAGCAGGTCCCTCGCCGTTGGCTCGGGATGATGGGAGGCGGCTGGCGTCGCCCGCCAGGGAGGTCGGCGCAGGTGTGACGCCGGGTGGTGGGGTTCGCTGCGCTCACCGCCACCCTACCGGGGCCGGCGGGGGGATGGGCTCGCGGGGGCGGGTGTGATCGTGTGGGGCGCATCGGTGTCCCTGTGCGCGCGATGCGGGCGGGCATGCGGGCGCGGGCGTCTGCACGCATGGGCGGGGCCGTAGGCGCGGCAGGTAAACTGGCCCGGTTGCGCCTGTCTTCACGGCGCGGGGGAATCCGATGTTCGAGATCGCCGTCGTCTGCCTGGTGCTCACTGCGCTGCTGGCCTACGTGAACCACCGTTTCATCGGGCTGCCGACCACGATCGGGGTGATGGCGGTGGCGTTGCTGCTGTCGCTGGGGTTGATCGCGCTGGACCGGCTGGGCTTCGGGGCGCTGCGCGACTACGAGGCGGCGATGCTGCGCTCGATCGATTTCTCCGACTTGCTGATGGAGGGGATGCTGTCGCTGCTGCTGTTCGCGGGGGCGCTGCACATCGACCTGAGCGAGCTGCGGGCGTACCGCTGGCAGGTGGGCCTGCTGGCGGTGGTGGGGACGGCGCTGTCGACCGCGATCGTCGGCTTCGGACTGTACTGGCTGTTGCCGGCGGTGGGGCTGTCGCTGCCGCTGGCGTACTGCCTGGTGTTCGGCGCGCTGATCTCGCCGACCGATCCGATCGCGGTGATCGGCATCCTCAAGTCCGCCGGGGCGCCGCGCAGCGTGAACCTGGTGGTGTCGGGCGAATCGCTGTTCAACGACGGCGTGGGCGTGGTGCTGTTCTCGCTGCTGCTGGCGGTGGCCACCCGCGGCGAGGCGCCGAGCGTGGGCGAAGGCGCGATGCTGCTGTTGCACGAGGCCGGCGGCGGGCTGCTGCTGGGCGCGCTGCTGGGCGGGGTGATGTTCTACCTGCTGCGCAGCATCGACAGCTACCAGGTCGAGGTGCTGCTGACGCTGGCCGGGGTGATGGGCGGTTACGAACTGGCGAGCCAACTGCACGTCTCCGGGCCGCTGGCGATGGTGGTGGCGGGGCTGATCGTCGGCAACCAGGGCCGCGCCTACGCGATGTCGGACACCACGCGGCACCACGTCGACCTGTTCTGGGAACTGCTGGACGAGATCCTCAACGCGGTGCTGTTCGTGCTGCTGGGGCTGGAGATCGTGCTGATCGCGTTCGACATGCAGACCCTGACCGCGGGGCTGGCGACGATCGCGATCGCGCTGCTGGCGCGGCTGCTGGCGGTGGGCCTGCCGGTGGCGGCGATGCCGCGGGTGTTCCGGCTGCCCGCCGGCGCCTGGCGGGTGCTGACCTGGGGCGGCCTGCGCGGCGGCATCTCGGTGGCGCTGGTGCTGTCGCTGCCGGCCGGCCCGCAGCGCGACCTGCTGCTGGCGCTGACCTACGCGGTGGTGGTGTTCTCGATCCTGGTGCAGGGGCTGACGATCAAGGGCGTGGTGGTGCGGGCGCTGAAGGGCGGCCCGGCGGCGGACTGAGATCGCCGGCGGCGCCCGCCGCCGACGCAGGCGGCCACGACCGGGACGATGCCGGGCCTGCGCGACGCCCGGCAGGACGCGGCCACCGTCGCCCTTGCGCTAAGATCGGGCCGCCGCGCCGCCGCGGCCCGCCCGGAGGCCGTCATGGGACGCTTCAGCCGCTCGATCCTGCTCCTCCTCGGCGCCGGGCTGTCCCTGGCCACCGCCGCCGCGCAGGCGGCCGGACCGGCCGAAGTCACCTCGGTCGAGACCCTGGACATCACCCGCTACGCCGGCGAGTGGCACGAGATCGCCCGGCTGCCGATGTTCTTCCAGCGCAAGTGCACCGGCGATGTCATCGCCCAGTACACGCTCCGCGACGACGATCTGGTCGGGGTCGCCAACCGCTGCGCGACCGGGGACGGCGAAACCCTGGAAGCGAACGGCGTGGCCCGCCGCGACCCCGACCATCCCGGCCGGCTGCAGGTGCGGTTCGCGCCGGACTGGCTGTCCTGGCTGCCGCTGACCTGGGCCGACTACTGGGTGATCGCGCTGGACCCGGACTACCAGTGGGCGATGGTCGGCGAGCCCGGGCGCGACTACCTGTGGATCCTGTCGCGCACGCCGGAGATGGAGCGCGCGCGCTTCGAGGCGCTGAAGGCGCAGGCCGAGGCGATGGGCTACGACCTCGAAGCGCTGGTGGTGAGCGGTCCGGTCCGCTGAACGACGCCCGAACCTACCGGGGCGTACGGTCCGCGGCCCGGTCGCGCTAGTATGGCCGCGGGTCCTGTCTTGGAGCGTGCAATGCAGCGTTGGATGGTTCGGGCGACGACCGCGGTCGTCGCCGTGGTGGTCCTTGCGGTGGCCGGCTGCGCCTCCGGCCCGGTGCGCCGGGTGTCCGAGCCTTCCGCCAGCATCCAGGAGCTGAGCGTCGGCGCCGACGGCCGCTGGACGGTCCAGTTGCGCCTGCAGAACTACAGCAGCGTGCCCATGCGCTTCGACCGGGTGGCGCTGACCCTGCGCACGGGCGACCAGGACGCCGGCGAGCTGCGCGCCGAGCCGGCGCTCGCCATCGGCCCGGAGTCCGCCGACACCGTCGTGATCGCGCTGACCCCGGCGCCCGGGGCGAGGATCGCCGTGGCCGGTGCGCTGGCCGATCGCCGCAGCCTCGACTACGTCCTCGAAGGCACGCTCGGCGCCGGCGCCAACGACAAGAAGGCCCGCGACTACAAGCTGCGCCGCAGCAGCGCCCTCAGCCCCGTCCCGGGGTTGCCCGGCACCCTGCGCTGACCTCGATCGGACCGGCCGGCGGCGGTTGCGCCGCCTGCGCGCCCTCCCTTTCCCCACTTTTCCTGCATGCCTGCCATGAACGCCTACAAAGCTCCCCTCGCCGACATCCGTTTCGCGCTGTTCGACGTGCTCGACAGTGAAGCCGCCTTCGCCCGCCTCGGGTTCGCCGACGCCAACCGCGAGCTGGTCGACGCCATCCTCGAGGAGGGCGCGCGCTTCACCGAGACCGTGATCGCCCCGATCAACCACATCGGCGACGAACAGGGCTGCACCCTCGACAAGGCAACCGGCAAGGTGACCACGCCGCCGGGCTTCCGCGAGGCCTACGCGCAGTTCGCCGAGAACGGCTGGTGCGGGCTGACCTCGCCGACCGAGTTCGGCGGCCAGGGCCTGCCGCACGCGGTCGGGGTGCCGGTGAAAGAGATGATCGACGCCGCGAACCTGGCGTGGGGCAACTTCCCGCTGCTCTCGCACGGCGCGACCGAGGCGCTGATGCACCACGGCGAGGACTGGCAGAAGGAAGTCTTCCTCAAGCCGATCGTCGAAGGCCGCTGGACCGGCACGATGTGCCTGACCGAACCGCACTGCGGCAGCGACCTGGGCCTGCTCAAGACCCGCGCGGTGCCCAACGCCGACGGCAGCTACGCGATCACCGGCACCAAGATCTTCATCACCGCCGGCGAGCACGACTTCACCGACAACATCGTGCACCTGGTGCTGGCGCGCCTGCCGGACGCGCCGGCCGGCAGCAAGGGCATCTCGATGTTCATCGTGACCAAGGTGAAGGTCGGCCGCGACGGCGCGCTCCGCGAACCGAACGCGGTGCGCTGCGGCGCGCTGGAACACAAGATGGGCATCCACGCCTCGGCGACCTGCGTGATGAACTTCGACGGCGCCGAAGGCTGGCTGATCGGCGAGCCGCACAAGGGCCTGATGGCAATGTTCACCATGATGAACACCGCGCGCCTGGCGGTCGGCCTGCAGGGCCTGGGCCTGTCCGATCGCGCGTACCAGAACGCGCTGCGCTACGCCCGCGATCGCCTGCAGATGCGTTCGCTCAGCGGCGCGAAGTTCCCGGACAAGCCGGCCGATCCGATCATCGTGCATCCGGACGTGCGGCGCATGCTGCTGACCCAGAAGGCGCTGATCGAAGGCGGCCGCCTGCTCGGCTACCACGGCGCGTCGCTGGTCGACGTGGTCGCGCACGATCCCGACGCGGAGACCCGCCAGCGCGCCGACGCGCTGCTGGGCTTCCTCACCCCGATCGTGAAGGCCTGCCTCACCGAGTGGTCGATCGAGTGCACCTACCACGCCCAGCAGTGCTTCGGCGGCCACGGCTACATCCACGAGCACGGCATGGAGCAACTGGCGCGCGACGCGCGCATCACCACGCTGTACGAAGGCACCACCGGCATCCAGGCGCTGGACCTGATGGGCCGCAAGATCATGCAGTTGCAGGGCGCCGGGCTGCGCGTATTCCTCGGCATGATCGAGGCGTTCTGCGCGGCGCAGTCGGACAACGCGGCGCTGGCCGAGTTCGTCGGCCCGCTGCGCGAACTGGCGCAGGAATGGCAGGCGCTGACGCTGCAGATCGGCAAGCGCGGGATGGCCGACGCCGACGAGATCGGCGCCGCGGCGTGGGACTACCTGTTCTACTCCGGCTACGCCGCCCTCGCCTACTGGTGGGCGCGCAGCGTGGCCGCGGCCGACGCCTCGTCGCACCCGCAGGCGTTCAAGGACGCCAAGCGCGAGACGGCGCGGTTCTACTTCGCGCGCCTGCTGCCGCGCACGCGCACCCACGCGGCGGCCATCGCCGCCGGCGCCGCGCCGCTGATGGCGCTGCCCGACGCGGGCTTCGGCGACTGATCGCGGCCGCGCCCGGCCGCAGCCGCCGGCGCGGTTCGCAAATCGTCACGGAATGGGTATATGCTCGGCTTCCATATGGAGGCCGACACACCCGCGTTGCGCCCGATCCCCGTGGATCCACCTCACGGGACGCCCGTTCGCCGGGAGCCTGATGCGCCCGTCGCCATCGGCGTCGCCCCGCCTTCCGACCTGTCCCCCGGTCCCGCCGTCGCCTCGGCGGACATCGTCCGGCTGGACGCGGTCCGCCTGCTGTCGCTCGACGCCCACGGCCGCGTGCTCGACTGGATCAGTTGGCAGGACGCCGCCTGCCTCTACGCCCGCGACGCCGTCGCCTGGACCCTCGGCGATCCCTGCCTGAGCCTGCATGGCGGCATCAGCCGCATGACCGGCGAGCGCAGCGTGCTGCAGTTGCACCCGATCGTCGCCTCGCGCGGCCACGCGCGCGCGCATGCGCTCGACCCGACCCCGGCGCTCACCAACACCGCGCTGTTCGCCCGCGACCAGCACCTGTGCCTGTACTGCGGCAAGCATTTCAGCCGGCAGTTGCTGACCCGCGACCATGTCATGCCGATCTCGCGCGGCGGCCGCGACGTGTGGGAGAACGTGGTCGCCGCCTGTTTCCAGTGCAATTCGCGCAAGGGCGGGCGCACTCCGCAGCAGGCGTCGATGCCGCTGCTGGCGGTGCCGTACCGGCCGAGCTGGATCGAACACCTGATCCTGTCGAACCGGAACATCCTGGCCGACCAGATGGCGTTCCTGAAGACCCACCTGCCGAAGAATCCGCGCGGCACATCGATCGTCAGTTGATCGCGGCGGCGGGCCGCGCGCCTCCGCGTTGCGTCCCACGCGCACGCGCGCGCCCGACCCGCGCCGGGCCGCCTCGCCGATGCGACGGCCGCCATGCCGGTTCCGAGGCGTCCGTCGCAATCCGCGTCTCCCGCCCCCGGGAAAGTGACGCACAGCGCCGCAAACGGCCGAAACACGCGCGTTGACGCGGAAAATGCGCTTCGCGACACTGTGCGGCCAGGCAAGAGCGGGCAGACAGCATGGCATTGACGTTGGGCCTGACCGGCATGGACCAGGCGACCGAATCCGAACTGCGGAGCGCCTTCGCCCAGGCGGCGACGCGGGTGCGCGGCTGGTCGCTGCTGGGCGAGAACGATGCCGATTACGTCGTCGTCGACATGGACAGCATGTACGGCCCGATGAGCTGGCTGCGGCTGCATGCCGCCGGCAAGCACGTGATCGGCCTGACCAGCGCGCCCCGCACCCAGGCCGACTACCGCCTGCCGCGGCCGTTCGATGCCGATGCGCTGGCGGTACTGCTGAGCGAACTCGGCGGCGTGGTCGAGGAACCGGCGCCGCCGGCACCGCCTCCGCCGCCGCCCGCGGCCGCCGTGCCCCCTCCAGCGCCTCCCGCACCGACGCCGCCGCCCCCGGTGCCCGCGCCCGTGCCGCCACCCGCCGTGGCCGCGCCGCAGATCCCGGCTCCGACGCCGGCTCCGGCTCCGGCCCCGGTCGCAGCCCCGCCGCCGGTCGCCGTCGCGCCGCCCGCGCCGCAGCCGCCGGCGCCGCCTGTCCCGCAACCGGAAGCGGACGAACCCGCGCCGGCCACCGGTCGCAACACCCTGTTCGCGCAGTGGCTGCGTCCGGGCGCGCTGACCGGGCGGGCCCGCTACCAGGGCGGCCAGGGCCCGGCGCTATTCATCGATTTCGTCCGCCGCGAGTACTACGGCCCGACCACCCTCAAGCCGCTCGCCGAATACTTCGTCGCAACCGTCGGCCTGCGCGATTTCGAGCAGTTGGACGACGCCGGCTGGCAGGCCGGAGTCGCCGGCCTCGGGGCCGCGCAGCCGCTGCAGCGCCTGCAGTGGTACGGCGGCCTGCTCGCCGGCGAGGGCCGGATGCTGCCGGGGTTCGACCCCGAGGGCCGCTTCGTGCTGGCGAAATGGCCGCAGACCGAGCGCGAGTACCCGCGCCATTTCCGGATCGCGACCGCGATGATGAAGGGCCCGCAGACGCTGGCCGAGATCGCCGCCGCCAGCGGCGTGCCGGAGGCGGACGTGGTCGACTTCGTCAACGCCAGCCTGGTGACCGGCTTCGCCAGCCAGGCTGGAGACACCGCTGCCGCCGCCGAGGCGCGGGCCGGCGGGCTGCTGGACCGCCTGCGCGGACGCTGACCGCGGCGGGCCGCCAGCCCCCGTTCACCGCGTTTGTTGCCGCTGCGTGTCGCCCGGGGGGACAATAGCCCGTTGCCTCCCGGACCCGCCCCCATCGTGATCGACTCCGCGCGCTATCCGCGCCTCTCGCGCATCGCCACGCCCGCCGACCTGCGCCAGTTCCCCGAGGACGAGCTCCCGGCGATCAGCGACGAGCTGCGCGCCTACCTGATCGAATCGGTGGGCAAGAGCGGCGGCCATTTCGGCGCCGGGCTGGGCGTGATCGAGCTGACGGTCGCCCTGCACTACCTGTACGACACGCCGAACGACCGCCTGGTGTGGGACGTCGGCCACCAGACCTACCCGCACAAGATCCTCACCGGCCGCCGCGACAGCATCCACACGGTCAAGCAGAAGGACGGCGTGGCGCCGTTCCCCAAGCGCGAGGAAAGCGAATACGACACCTTCGGCGTCGGTCATTCCTCGACCTCGATCTCCGCCGCGCTGGGCATGGCGATCGCCGCCGCGCGCGCCGGCGACGACGGCCGCCGGTTCGTCGCGGTCATCGGCGACGGCGCGATGACCGCGGGCATGGCCTACGAGGCGCTGAACCACGCCGGCGGCATGGACGAGGAACCGAGCCTGCTGGTGGTGCTCAACGACAACCAGATGTCGATCAGCGAGAACGTCGGCGGCCTGACCAAGATGCTCGGCCGCCTGACCGGCAGCCGCACCCTCAACGCGCTGCGCGAGGGCGGCAAGAAGCTGCTCGGCGACAAGCGCACCAGCGCCCCGGCGCGGTTCGTACGCCGCTGGGAGGAACACTGGAAGGGCATGTTCGTGCCCTCCACGCTGTTCGAGGAAATGGGCTTCCACTACACCGGCCCGATCGACGGCCACAACGTCGCCGACCTCGTCGCCGCGCTGAAGACGCTGAAGACCCTCAAGGGCCCGCAGTTGCTGCACATCATCACAACCAAGGGCAAGGGCTACGAACTGGCCGAGGGCGACCAGATCGGCTACCACGCGGTGTCGCCGTTCGACCCCGAGAAGGGCGTGGTCGCCAAGCCCGGCGCGAAGAAGCCGACCTACACCGACGTGTTCGGCGACTGGCTGTGCGACATGGCCGCGGCCGACCCGAAGCTGCTGGGCATCACCCCGGCGATGCGCGAAGGCTCGGGCCTGGTGCGCTTCAGCAAGGAATATCCCGATCGCTATTTCGACGTCGCCATCGCCGAGCAGCACGCGGTGACGCTGGCCGCGGGCATGGCCTGCGAGGGCGCGAAACCGGTGGTCGCGATCTACTCGACCTTCCTGCAGCGCGGCTACGACCAGCTCGTGCACGACGTCGCGATCCAGGACCTCGACGTGCTGTTCGCGATCGACCGCGGCGGCGTGGTCGGTCCCGACGGCGCGACCCATGCCGGCAACCTCGACCTCAGCTACCTGCGCTGCGTGCCGAACATGGTGGTGATGGCGCCGGCCGACGAGAACGAATGCCGGCAGATGCTGACCACCGGCCATCGCCATCCGGGCCCGGCCGCGGTGCGCTACCCGCGCGGCACCGGCCCCGGGGTCGCGGTGCAGCCGACGCTGGACGCGCTGCCGATCGGCAAGGCCGAGCTGCGCCGCAGGGGCGCGCGCGTCGCGCTGCTGGCGTTCGGCGCGATCGTGCCCGCGGCGGAACAGGTCGGCGCCGAATTCGGCCTCACCGTCGTCAACATGCGCTTCGTGCGCCCGCTCGATCGCGCGCTGCTGCTGGAACTGGCGAAGACCCACGACGGTTTCGCGACGCTCGAAGACAACGTCGTCGCCGGCGGCGCGGGTTCCGGCGTGTCCGAACTGCTGGCGGCCGAGGGCATCGCGATGCCGATGCTGCATCTCGGCCTGCCGGACGCCTTCCAGCACCACGCCAGTCGCGAACAGTTGCTGGCCGAAGCCGGGCTCGACGTGGACGGCATCCGCGCCGCGCTGCTCGCGCGCTGGCCCGCGCTGCAGACGCCGCTGCCGGCGACCGGCGCCGACGCGCCCGACGCGCCCGCCGCCCGCGCGGCGGGCTGAGCGAAGCCCCGGTCAGGGCTCCTCGATCGCGTAGCCTTCGGCGGCGAGCCGCGCGAGATAACCGTCCGCGGCGAACATCTCGCCCGCCGGCAGGATCGCGAACGTCGACGCGTTGCGCGCGAGCGCGGCTTCGGCCATCTCCATCCACTTCGCCCGCACCCGCGCCTCGATGTCGGCGAACCCGGCCTTGCGGGCGATGGCGTTGCCGGTCATCGCCGCCGCGCAGGCGGACCACTGGGTCGGATGCGTGTTGGCGCGCAGGGTCTCGATGTCGCCTGCGGCCCAGGCGTTGGCGCGCACGACCATCGTGCCGAGGTCGGCCTCGATGCGTTCGAGCGTCTTCGCGAAGCACTGGGTGTCGTCCAGCGTGGTCCGCGAGAATTCCTTGAGCGCCGACTTCGGGTCGGCCACCTTCACCACCACCTTCGGTTCCGTCACCGGCACGCCGCTGCGCTTCGCGGTCTTGCGCACCAGATCCATCACGACCTGCGAATCCGACAGCCCGGTGCGCGCGATCGCCTTGCGGTACAGCTCGAGCGCGGCGAACAGCGGCCGCCATTCCTCGACCCCGTCATCGCCGCCGATGTAGCGCGCCTTCAGCACCGTCCAGCGCGCGTACTGCTCGGGCGTGACGAGTTCGCGCAGGGTCTTGCCGTCGGGATTCTTGCGCGCCTTGAGCAGCGACGGCAGCAGGGTCAGGCCGCGGAAGAAACCGATGTCCGCGTCGAGGGTCGCGGACGGCGCAGTCAGCACTTCCTGCGAGGCGGCGATCCTGCGCTCGACGTTCGTCGAATCCCACTCCATGCGCTTGGGCAGCGGGCTCTGCACGCCGAGGATCCACAGCACATGGTCGCCCTTGCGCACCTTCCACAGCCCCGGTCCCGGCTGGCGGCCGGTGACGACGATGGCCTCGAGTTCCTGCGCGCCCGGCGGCAGGGGCGTCTCGGCTTCAGGCGCATCGGTTCCGGGCGCGTCGGCCTGCGGATCGAGCGGCGGCGCGCCCTGCGCGGCGACGGCGCCGGCGAACAGGATGCCGAGGGAGAGCAACAGCGGCGCGAGCGATCGGACGCAGGACGACATGCAGGACACCTTCGCGGAAAGGGACGCGCAGTCTCCGACAAAAACCGCGGCGCCGGCCGGCCGCCGCCGTCCGCGTTCAGCGGCGCGATTGCTTGGCCGCCGGACCGGACCGGACCGGATCCGGCCGCGCCTGCGACGCCCCGCCACACCCCGCTGCGGCACGCGCTCGCGCGGCGCCGGACCGATCCGGCGCACATCCGCCCGCGCATCGCCGGCCCGACGTTTTCTTCTACAATCGACCGGCAAAGGGGGCAGGCCATGACGGTCGATGGGGAGACGCAAACCGACGGCGCCGGATTCGGCCCTTTCCGGCGGATATCGCTGCTCGGGGAAGGCAACCACGGCGCCGTCTGGCTCGCCGCCCAGGCTTCGCCGAAGCGCAACGTGGCCCTGAAGATCCTCAACGGCAGCCTCGCCAGCCATGAACTGGCCGCGCGCTTCCGCCACGAGGTCGAACTGCTGGCGATGCTCGAACACCCCGGGATCGCGCGCCTCTACGAATCCGGCGCGGTCGAAGGGCCTTCCGGCCCGGTGCCGTGGCTGGCGATGGAATACGTCGACGGCGACCGTCTCGATGACTGGGGCGCCGGCGCGCACCCACTGCGCGAACGCGTGCGCCTGCTCGAAGCGCTGTGCCGCGCGGTGCATTTCGCGCACACCCGCGGCGTGATCCATCGCGACCTGAAACCGTCGAACATCCTCGTCGACGCGCAGGGCCAGCCGCGCATCATCGACTTCGGCATCGCCGCCGCGCTGGAGCGCGGCGACCTCACCCGCATGACCACCGCCGGTTCGGTGCTCGGCACGCTGCCCTACATGAGCCCGGAGCAGCTCGATGGCGGCACGCGCACCGATCCACGCTGGGACGTCTACGCGCTGGGCGTGATCGCCTACGAACTGCTCGGCGGGACGCTGCCCTATCCCGGGCTGGCGGACGCCACCTCGGTCGTGGCCGCGATGAAGCTGGTCTCGGCCCGCGCGCCGACCCCGCTGGGTCGCGTCGCGCCGCAGACGCGCGGCGAACTCGAGACCGTGGTGATGAAGGCCATCGCCCACGATCCCGGCGATCGCTACGGTTCGGCCGCGGAGCTCGCCGACGAACTGCGCCGGTGGTCGCAAGGTCGCCCGGTGGAAGCCGCGCCTCCGGGCCTGTGGCGCACGACCCGCCTGTTCGTGCGCCGGCACCGCGCGCTGACGGCGTCGGCCGCGGCGATCGCCGCGGTCCTCGTGGTCGCGACCGTGGTGTCCGTGCGCATGGCGCAGGCCGAAGCCGAGGCGCGACGCGTCGCCGAACTGCGCCTGGCCGAGCGCGACGCGGTCAACGGCTTCCTCACCGACATGCTGCATTCGGCGGATCCCGAGCAGGGGGCCGGCGACGATCTGCGCATGCGCGAATGGCTGAGCATCACCCGCCAGGGCTATCTCGACGGCGCCGCCCGGCTACCGCCGGCGGCGCGCATGACTCTCGCCTCGACGCTGGGCACCGCGCTGCTGCACCTGGGCCAACCCGACCAGGCCTCGGACCTGCTGGAAACCGCCGACGCGCTCTCCACCCGCCTGCGCGGCGAGGACGCGTTCGACACCCAGGCGATCCGGATCGACGCCGCCGCGGCGATCGATCCGCAGGCGCATCCGGGCGAGGGCGAGAAGCGGCTGCGCGCCCTCCTGCAGTCGGCCGAGCAGCGCGGCGACGATCGCGTCGCGGTGCGCGCCGGCATCGCGCTGACCACGATGCTGGAGACGCAGGGCCGCATCGACGAGGCCCACGCGCTCGCCGAAAAGACCGACGCGCGCGCCTCGCGCACGCTGGGCGCGGACGATCCCGACGCACTGACCGCGCGCCACAACCGCGCCGGGCTGTTGAAGTACCGCGGCGAATTCGCCGCCGCCGAGCCACTGGCGCGCGAGGTCTACCAGCGCAGGCGGGCCACGCTCGGCGCCCACCATCCGCTCACGCTGTTCTCGTACAACCAGCTCGGCGGCATCCTCGATCGCCTCGGCAGGAGCGCGCAGGCCGAAGCCATCTACCGCGAGACCTATGCCGCGCGGCGCGAGACGCTGGGGCCGCGGCATCCGAGCACGCTGGTCACGCTCAACAACCTCACCGCCCTGCTGATCCAGCGCGGCGCGTTGGAGGAGGCCCGCCCGCTGCTGGACACGCTGGTGCAGGCGACCACCGAGCGCTTCGGCGCCGACGCGCCGAACACGCTGATGGCGATGAACCAGCGCGCCTACGTCCTCGAGGATCTTGGACGCCTCGACGAGGCGGAAGCGCAATTGCGGACCATCGTCGCGACCCAGGCAGCGCAGGGCGGCGATGTGCATCCCGAACGCCTCGCGCCGCGCAGCAACCTCGCCATGCTGCTGTCGAAGCGCGGCCGCCACGACGAAGCGATCTCGACGATGCGCACGGTGCTGGACGATGCGACCGGCGCGCTGGGCATGGATCATCCCTACGTCGGCATCTTCCGCAGCAACTACGGCGAGATCCTCACCCGCGCCGGCCGCAAGGCCGATGCCCTGCGCGAACTACGCGCCGCGGAGGCCGTCCTCGAAGCGCGCTTCGGCGTCGATCATGCGCGCACGCAGAAGAACCGCGAACGGCTGCGCGCCGCCGGAGCGACGGCATGAGGCGCTGGTGGCGACGCCTGCCCCCTGCCCCGCCTGCGCCGGCCGACGAGACCCGCGAGCGGCTGGCCGCGCTGCAGCGCCAGGTCGATCTTGCGCAGGCGCTGGAAGCCGAACGCCGCCGCATCCACGACGATCTGCACGACGACATCGGCAGTCGCCTGCTGACCCTGCTGCATCGCGTGCGCGAACCGGAGCACCAGCAGCTCGTGCGCGAAGTGCTGCAGGACCTGCGCGCGATCCTTGCCCGCGAGCGCGGCGTCGAAGGCACGCTGCTCGAAGCGCTGGCGCAACTGCGCGAAGAAGCCGAACAGCGACTCGACACCCGCGAGATCGCGCTGGACTGGCGTCAGGCCGACGACCTGCCCGATCCGCTGCTCGACCCGGCCCAGGCCATGCACCTGTTCCGGATCGGGCGCGAAGCGATCACCAATGCATTGCGCCACGCCGCGGCGCATCGTCTGCGCGTGGTGGTCGATCGCGTCCGCGACGATCTGGTGTTCGAGGTCACCGACGACGGCCAGTTCGATCCCGCCCGCATCGGCAGCGGACGCGGCACGCGGAGCATGCAGACGCGCGCCGGGGAACTGCACGGCGACATCCGCTGGCAGGCGGGTACGCTGGGCGGCACCAAGGTCCGGCTGCGCTTTCCCCTGCCGGACTTCGCTCCCGCATCCGCGGGATATCCGGCCGACACCGCGACGGAGAGCATGCCGCGATGACCGCGATCCCGGCCCATGCGCTGATCCTCGAAGACCTGCCCGACGTCGCGGACTGGCTCGCGCGGCTGCTGGAACAGCGCTTCGCCGGCGTGCAGGTCGCCTGCGCCGGCACCCTCGCACAGGCGCGGCGGCAACTGGAGACCGGTCCGTCGCCCGACGTGGCGCTGGTCGACCTGGGCCTGCCCGACGGCAGTGGTGTCGACCTGATTCGCCGGCTCGCAGTGGAGCATCCGCGTTGCGTCATCGTGGTCACCACCCTGTTCGGCGACGATGCCCACGTCTTTCCCGCGCTGCGCGCGGGCGCGCACGGCTACCTGCTGAAGGACCAGCCGGAAGAACGCCTCGGCGCGGCGCTGGACGGCATCCTCCGCGGCGAACCGCCGCTGTCGCCGTCGATCGCGCAACGGCTGCTGCGCGTTTTCAACGCACCGCCCGAACCCCTGCACGCCGGCGCCGAACAGCTCACCGCGCGCGAACGCGAAGTGCTGGTGCTGGTCAGCAAGGGCTGCCGACTGCCGGAGCTGGCCGAACGGCTGGAGATCAGCCGCCACACCGTCTCCGATCATCTCAAGAGCATCTACCGCAAGCTCAACGTCAACAGCCGCGCCGAAGCCGCGGTGGAAGCGGCCCGACTCGGCCTGGTCGCGCGGATCTGACGCACGAACCCGTAACGCGCACGACCACGCGCGGCCCCCGTCACTCCGCGCCCTCAAGTCTGCGAGGCTCGGAAACCGGCCAGTCGTCTCGCCTGCCCTTGTCGGGCAGGCTGGCGATCATCGGCATCAGGAAGCGCTCGCTCAGCGCCACGGATTCTCCAGCGTTTAACAGGCGTCGATCTTCACGAACTGCCCGCGCGGGCCTTCCTGTTCATTGCAGATGTTCGTGCCCCGCGCGCCTGGTGGTCCCCGCTTCCTCGATATTTGCCTTGCAGTGGCCAGGCATTCACCATGAGCGCATCGAGCCACACTGCCCGTGGATGAACAGCCGCATCGAGCGCGCCTGGTCGACCTTCAAGCAATTGCTGCGGATGTTCGACATGAAGAACTAGGCCGAACTGCAGGCGACGTTGAACCTGCTGCGCGAGACCCACAACCAGTACCGCCCGCATCAGTCATTGAGCGGGCATACGCCGGATGAAGCGTGGGCCATCCTCGCGCAAAGAAAATCGAAACGATCGCGTCGACGACGATAGCCGTTGGGCGATCAAAAGCCGATCTGCAACGACCGGACAGCGCCTGTCCGCGTACTCGCTCGCCGATGCGCCCGAAATCAACGCGAAATGGCGAAAATTTCGCCAATCAGCATCTCCTTCTGGCCACATGAAACTCGTGAAACGCGCAAAACGCAATACCTAAAAAGCGATTCCGGCCCATTGTCGGGCACAGAATCGGTGCTTCGCGGACGCGGACGGCACACCGGCGGTGCCGGGCGTTGGGAGGGTGCTTTTTTAGCAGCTAGAAGAAAGTGGGTGTCCAGCCTTCATCAGGAATAGATGAAGGCTGGGCTAATCACGCACGTGAGGCCAGCAGACTCTAGGCTGTTCTTCACCTCAAGGACCTTGATCGCACGCCCGGAGTAAACAAGCGGCTCCCGTTCACCTAATAGCCTTCTTGCAGCCAAAAAGTTAACTCCTGCTGCAGAGGCAACCGCTTTGATTTGCCCATCGTTGTGCACATCACCTTGAGTGACACGCACTTCATACTGCGTCATATCTTTCTTGATTTCTGGGAAAACAGTTGTTACCACCGCCCAATCACATTGGGTGCAGTACAAGCCTTGTGTACTCCCCTCTCTGCGCACTTCCATTGCGCCGCCGCACTTCTCGCACAGCATATTCATAGCGGCCTCCATCAATTGCTACCTCCCGGCTTACTCGGTGTAAATGTTCGGAACGTCCCTTGCCGAGACAGATCAGGGAAATTGAACTCAGGCAACTTTGGATTCAGTGAGAGGCGCGGGGCAACAACCATTTGCCCGTCCGGATAAGCCCATACAAGCTCCGTCGGCGCTTGCACGCTCACACGCATCTTGTTCGCTAGATTCTGCGCAAATCCAAAATCACATGCACCTGTCTCGCAAGACAATAGTCTGATCGGCTGCCCGTTGTATCCGGGGGATTCTTCGATAAGGCGCGCTGCAGTTCGATGGTCGACAGTGACGGGGCCTCTTGCCGTCATGACCTCGATTTCGTTAGCACCGCCATGCGCGACCACGTCGAAATGGCCATTTGGGTCAATCTCAGCTCTTCGAGACGAGAATCGATAGAAATTATCGGTCTCGCCCATGAAGTTAGCTGGGCCTGGTGCAGCTCTTCCGCTGTTTGCGGCTCCTCCCACCTCATCCACTCCAGCCGCTAGCCTACTCGGCCTCAGGCGGTCTGCCAAGTTGCCGGCCTTGGCGCCGAGCTCGTCCAACACGACTGGAACCTTCCGGGCAAGGTCGCCGGCCTTGGCAGTCATGGTGTCGAGTGCCACGAAGGCTTCCCGCGAGAGTTGGCGGGTCGTGTTCGCCACGAACCGGGGGGCGCCCCTGGCCATGAGCGCCGCGTCAAGCAGCATGCCCTCCCCACCGACGGCAAGCGATGCGACATTGACGTAGAAGTTGGCCGCCTGCTCGCCGGTCGAATCCATCGTGAAGGGACGCCAGTCAGCATTCATGCCGATCGCCGAGGCGCCCCACTGGTACATCTGGCCGGCACCGGAAAAATTCACTCCCAAGTCCCATGCCATGTTGACCACTGCTTTCGGCAGGCCGATCGCAAAATCCTTGAAGAACTGATTATCCGATTGCGCCAGCAGATGACCGGCTTCTTCCCATGTTGGTCGCATCGGCCCATTGGTACTGGTGCGGCCGGCATACGCGACTTCAAGGAACTCCCGGCTCATCGCTCTCTGCCTGGCCGAATTGGCCTGGTAAGCCAGCATCGCCTGTTCACGACTGGCTCCAATCGGAACAGCGAAGAACCCATTCGGATTCTCGTCATCCTTCCATTTGCCATATTTCTCCGCATAGAGACTCGTGTCTCCATTCCACTTCATCGTGCTGGCAAGCACGTAATTTTGTGGCGCGTATCTTCCAATGTTGCGCACGATGTCATTCGCCGTCCCGCCCCACGAGTATCTGCCTGCGGTGACGAGGACGCCTTCAACCAGCCTCTGGCCGGGTTTCAGCAAAGCCATGGTCTCGACCTCGAGGGCCAGCAAGCGACTCAGAGAATCCATCGCGGAGCGGCTGCTCCAGTCGTACCCTTGCCTTGATGCAGACTGCGTGGCCGAGGTCCGCGCACTCGATGGCTGACTGGCGCCTAGTTGCGGTCTATCGGATCCTGACGGGAACTGATTTCCGCTGCCGATGTCATCCGGCAGGCTGAACATTTCGTCGAATTCTCGTCGCGCGAGGGCAACAGTATTCGTTTCGGACTCGGCAGCATCCGCGATACCCTGCGTGTAATAGGCCTGCGCATCTTTCATATCGATGATATTTTGGGCTTGACGCCGCGTATCACCACTTGCGATACCAGCCAACATATTGGCGAAAGAATCGACAGCGATGGCACCATAGTCCACTTTGTCATCGAATCCGAAGGCGCGTCGCACATTGAGACTAACTGCACCGCCGAGCACCCCGCCGACAAAGCCGTTTAGCGCATGCCCCGACGACGCTTCGAAATCGATATTCAACCCTTTCGAAACATATGGCATAGCTGCCGCGGTAAGCCCTGCGCTAACCGCGCTGGCCGCGATGCTCTTCCAGCTAAACTTGACATCGTTGTTACCTACGACCCGATTCGCAGCATAGTTGGTTACATTCCCGACGACAGCCGTCGCCGCCGCACGCGCCACATTGCTGTTCTGCAAGAAGCTTCCGAATGTACCGGCACCTGCTGCAGCACCAAAGCCCGCTGTCACCGCGCCAACCGCAGCCTGTGTGAATGCAGCTCTCCAACTGAACGTAGTTGCCCCAAGGGCGCTGCCTACTGCTTGGGAAGCGACGCTGCCGACAAAGCCGCCTACCGCAGCGGCTCCCATCGCCATGCCGACACCACCAGCGCCAGCAAGAGTTGCAGCACCCGCACCCATAGTGGCACTGAATCCGCCACCGACCACGCCCGTCATTGCTCCTGCGGTATAGATGGTGACAACCACCATCACCACCACCATCAACACCATCACCAGTGCATTGCACCCTGCCTGCGGCGGCGGCGGGATGTACGGTAGGTTCGGTGTCGTAGAGCCAACCGCCTCACTCGGGTTGTACGGCTTGAACGTGTTCGCGTCGTTCACGTTCACGCTCGCGCTCGGCGCCTTCAGTTGCACGCCTGCGGTCAGCGTCGCGTTCGGGTCGCTCAGGCCATTGGCGTCCGCCAGCACGTACCACAGCGTGCTGGTGCCGTACACCCGCTGCGCCAGACCCTGCAGCGTCTCGCCCTGCAGCACCGTCACCATCCCGCCGCCGGCGGTGTAGACGCCGCTGCCGGCCACGCCGGTCACCGCGCTCAGCCGGTTGTTCTGCGTGGGCGTCATCTGCCGCGCCAGCGAGCCAGGCAACTCCATCCCCCGCGCCGACAGGTACTGCGCCAGGGCGTCGACCGACTCCGCCACCCGCACCGTCCCGCCCGCCTGCAGCTCCGCCATCTGCTGACCCGCAGAGAACACGAACTGGTAGTTCTGCTTCTCCTGCGCGCCACTACTGGTGATCGTCGTGTCCTGCACGAAGCCGCTGTTGTGCCAGGTGCCGTCCCGGCGTGCCTGCACCTGCCCTTCCGCGTTGTACGCGTACGCCCGGATCCGGTCGTCCACGAGGTTCTTGTAGTCGGTGTTCTCCCGCTGCTGGATCAGACGGCCATACCCGTCGTACGTCAGTGTGTTCGAGGTCTGACGATAGTTCGCGTACGTGCTTACGCCGGACACATACGATTCCTGCCAACTGTCCCAACCTGTGAACGTGCTTGTGAACGTGTGGGTGTAGTAAGCGCCGTTCGCACTGGTTCTGGCGGTGTACCGATACTTCTCCAGCCGGCCTGCGGCGTCGTAGCCCGACGCATTGTTCGTCGGGTCCGCATCCTCCCACGCGTTACTGCCGTCGCTCTTTGTATAGTCGACCCGCTCCTTCAGGCTCAGCACCGACAGGTCGTTGTACTGCGCCGCCGGCGCGCCCTCGGCCCAGCTCGGGTGGTACCACCAGTTCTCTTCCCCGCGCTCCAGCGTGTCCTGGCGCAGCAGCCGGCCGTCGGCGTCGTACTGCATCCGCTGCCCCGTCAGCAGCATGCCGCTGACGTCCACCCGGTACAGTGGGAAGCCCTCGCCATCCAGCGGACCGTCCTTGACCGTGTCGTTCGGCATGTACGTGCGCACTTCCACCAACTGGTTGTCGGCGTCGTAGAAGTACTGCGAT
This sequence comes from Lysobacterales bacterium, assembly GCA_019510125.1. Lineage (GTDB taxonomy): Bacteria > Pseudomonadota > Gammaproteobacteria > Xanthomonadales > Xanthomonadaceae > Lysobacter_I. Next base: position 169,983 of record JAEKKX010000004.1, on the reverse strand, counting down.
TTCACGCCCGGGTCCGACACCCCCACGAGCTGGCGGTAGAACTCGTACTTCCGGTTGCCGCGCGCGTCGTAGCCGGTCCAGTCCACGTGTATCTGCGACTGGGTGTTGTACGTGTAGCTGCGGTACGTCGCCACAAGCCGGCCCACCGCGTCGTAGCCCAGTTCGTACGAGTCGTACTTGTCCGCCGCCACCTGGATCGAGGCGTTGCTCTGCCCGGGCACGCCCGCCACCAGCACGCCGCCGCTGATCTTGATCCGGTTCAGCGCGTCGTAGGTGAACCACTGCTCCTTCACCTGCACCGCCACCGGGCCCGAGCTCGTCGTCGACTGCGTCGGCCCCTGCGACAGCGTCTCCTCGCTCATCCCCATCTCGAACGTCGTCGACATCGCCTGGGGCTGGCCGCCGCCCCCGTTCTGCCACGTCGTCGAGATCACGAAGTCGTCGGACACGCTCGCGCCCGACGGATCCGTCGCCGTCACCCGGATCGTCCAGCTCATCAGCTCGATGTCCGGCGTCGTCCCGTAGAACGTCCGCGTCGTCGGATTGAAGCTCAGCCACGACGGCAGGCTCGTGCCGTCGGACTTCGTCGCCAGGTAGGTCAGCGTCTGCCCTTCCGGGTCGCTGAACGTGTTCGACACGAACTGGAAGCTGAAGCCCGTGTTCATGTCGTAGGTCCGATCCGGCAGCGGATTGGTCACCACCGGCGCCTGGTTGCCCACCGGCTCGGCGATGGCGTAGGTGAACGTCGTGCTCACCACGCCGCCGCGGCCGTCGTTGGCGGTGTAGGTCACCGTCCAGCTTCCCGACGCCGACGGCGTCCCGCTCACCACCCGGGTCGCCGCGTTGAAGCTCAGCCCGGTCGGCAGGCCGCTCACCGTGTAGGTCAGCGCATCGCTGTCGCTGTCGGTGAACGCCGGCATCTCCCAGTACACCGGCGTGTTGCGGGTGCCGTTGCGGGTCGCGATCGTCGGCGCCACCGGCGCGTGGTTCGCGTTCACCGTCATGGTGAAGCTGGTGGTCGTCGTCACCCGGCCGTCGTAGGCCGCGTAGGCCACCGTCCAGGTCCCGGCGGTGGTCGGCGTGCCGCTGATCGTCCGGGTCGAGGCGTTGAAGCTCAGACCCGGCGGCAGGTTGGACACCGTGTAGGTCAGGGGATCGGCGTCCTCGTCGAAGTACGTCGGCAGCACCAGGCTGTACGCCGCGTTCTGGTACGCCGTCTTGCCGCCGACGCTCGGCGCGACCGGCACGTGGTTGGTCGTCACCCGGACGACCAGCGTGGTGCTCACGCTCGCGCCGGAGGGATCGGTCGCGGTCAGCACCACGTTGTAGTTCTGGCCATCGACCGCGTCGAACGGCACGTTGCCGCTGATCCGGATCACCGGCGGCGACTGCGTCGTCACGTACTGGAACGTGACCCAGTTCGGCAGACCGCTGGCCGCCACCTGCAGCGTGTCGACATCGACATCGCTGAACACATCGCCCAGCGACATCTGCCAGGCGAACGTCCGGCCGATCGTCGCATCCACCTGCGCGGGCGTCGCGACCACCGTCGGTGCGTTGTTCGCCGCGCAGACCAGCGTGATCGTCTGGTCGGCGGTGGCGCCGTTCTGATCGGTCGCGCGCAGGGTGAACGTGTAGGTGCCGGCGGTCGTCGGCGTCCCGCCAAGATGGACCAGACCGGCGCTGGCGGTGGCGGTGAGCCCCGGCGGCAGCGTGCCGATCACGCTCAGGCTCAGCGCGTCGTTGACGTCGATGTCGCGGAAGAAGTCGCCGGCCAGCAGGTCGCGGCCGTACACCTGGTTGGTGCGCGGGTAGTAGGTGACCCCGCCCGGCGCCAGCGCCACGGGCGCGTTGTTGGCGCGCACCTTCACCGTGAACGTCGTGCTCACCGTCTTGGCGGCGTTGGCGGTCTCGAACGCGGTCAGCTTGACCACCAGGTCGGTGTCGGCCATGCCCGCGCCCGGCGTCGCGGTGAACACGATCTCGCCGGTCTGCGCATCGCGCGTCGCCACCAGCCACGACGGCAGCGCACTGCCGTCGCCCTGGGTGATCGACAGCGTCAGCGCGTCGCCTTCGGCGTCGCGGAACACGTCGCTGAACAGCAGCCGGAAGGTCGAGGTCTGGCCCTTCTTCGCACCGCGGTCCTGCGGCGCCGCGGTCACCGTCGGCGCGGCGTCCTCCACCGCGATTGCGGACACGTTGTCGCCGAAGCCCGACTGGGTGATGACCCGACGGCGGTTGCCATTGGCGTCGTAGTCGTAGCGCAGGTCGAACACGCGCTTGCTGTTGGCCACGTCGTCCTGGACGACGCGCTGGATGCGATTGTTGCTGTCGTAGGTGGTACGGGTGACGAGGTGATAGGTCTGGGCCTGCCCATCGGTGGTGGTCACATCCTCGACCACGCGGTTGCCGGCGGCGTCGTAGGCGTACAGGTACGTGCCGCCGCCGGCCTCGGTGATCCTGCTCACGCGGCCGTTGCGGGTGTACTCGTAGGTCTTGGCGCCGCCGGTGGAGGTGCTCTCGGACTTGAGCATGCCGGAGGCGGCGTCGTAGACGTAATCCGAATCGCGGGCGCTGAGGTCGTTGTGGTCGGTCAGGCGGCCGTAGGCGTCGTACTTCCAGGTCAGACCGTTGGTCATGACGCTCTGGCCATCGCGATCGTTGAAGGTCACGCTGTTGGACGAGGTGAAATACGCGTTGCGCTCCATGACCTTGCGGCCCTGGACGTCGTAGGCGTAGTCCATCGTCACGCCCGTCGCCGTCTGGCTGCGGATCAGCCGCTGCTGGCTGTCGTAGTCGTAGCGGACGATGTGGCCCAGCGCATCGACCACGCGGATGCGGTCGCCGTTCTGGTCGAGCACGAAGGTCTGCAGGACATTGGCCTGGCGTGCGGTGCCGGAGACGAGGTAGTCGCCGGTCGCGACCACGCGGCCGGCCTGGTCGTAGGTCCTCGACGTGATGTAGCCCAGCGCATCCTGGGTCAGCACGTCGTTGCCGAGCGCATCGTAGGCATGCCGGGTCGTGTTGCCGAGGGCGTCGGTGTCGGCGACCATGCGGCCGACGACATCGTAGGCGTAGGAGCGCAGGTGGCCGTTCGCGTCGCGGGTGCCCGACAGGCGACCCAGGGCGTCGTAGTACCAGTCGTTGGTCGGCCGGGTCCAGCCGGCGCTGCCGTCCTCGCCCACCACCCACACCAGCGGCCGCGTCTCGTGGACCACCTGGTTGCGGTCGTCGTACTGGTAGTCGGTCTGGTAGCCGCGGGCGTCGATGACCTGGATCACGTTGCCCCAGCGGTCGAACTTCTGGCGCACGTAGGCGGTGTCGGCCACGGCGGTCGTGTACGAGGGCAGGAGGATCGAGGTCGCCCGCCCGAGGCGGTCCGTCCGGCTGACGGTCACGGCCTCGACCGCACCGGTCGTGGCGTCGGTCCACGTCATGTGCGACTCGCGGACCTGCTGGCCGGCGAGGTTGTAGCCGTAGTTGCGCGTCGCCCCGGTCGCATTGTCCGAGGTCATCCGGCCCGCGGCGTCGTAGGTGTACTGCAGCGTGCCGGCGAGCTGGGTCTGGGTCGTGGCGTCGCCGAAGACCTTGGTGGTGATTTCGCCGAAGGCGTTGTAGGTGACCGTCTCGAACTGGTCCACGCCGAGGGTCGTCGTGCCGGCGAGGTTCGTCCGCAGGACCTTCGTGCTGAGCTGACGCCCGGTGTCGTCGTAGGTATACGTGCGATGCACCGTCGCATCGCGCGCATCCTCGGACCCTTCCAGTCGCGACCAGGTCTGCAGCAACCGGCCGGCGGCGTCGTAGGCGGAATACGCGATGTTGCCCAGGGTGTCGCGGGTCATGGCGACCAGCCCGGTCCCGAGGTAGCGCGTCGTCGCGACCTGGTCGCGGGTATCGTCCGCCACCGCCGCGTTGGCGCCGTCCTTGCCGTTGGCGTAGCGGCGGACGCCGACCACGTTGCCGAAGGCGTCGTAGGCCATCGTCGTGTAGGGCGAACGCTGCACGTACAGCGCGGCCGACGACAGACTGGTCGCGGTGCTCTGCTGCAGCAGGGTCGAGGCATTGCTCGCCAGCACGCTGCGCGCTTGCTCCTGGACCGCGACCACCTGGCCGCGGGCGTCGTAGCTGGTCGTGACCGTGCCGGTGGCGTCGGTCACGGTCGCCAGCCGGTCCTCGTTGTCGTAGCCGTAGGTCGTGACCATGTTCGACACGAGGCTGCTGCCGTCGACGCTGCGGTAATGGCGCACCGCAGTCTCGCTGGCCTTGCGCCCGAGCAGGTCGTAACTCCAGCGCGTCTCGCGATCGTATCCGGTCGTCGCATCGCCCGCGGCCGGCAGCGCCGGCGGCGTCTGCGCGCCGATGGCGGTCGTCGACACCGCGCGGGCATACTCGACGACCTTGGTCACCTCGCCGGTGGCGTTGTACTCGGTCGTCGTCGCGTAGCCTTCGGGGTCGACCGTCAGCGTCTCGCGCCCTGTGACATCGTAGTAGTGCCACGTATCGGCCCATACCGCGCCCGGCTGGCCGGCCGTGCCTTCCAGCAGGACCGATTGCTTCACCATCTCGCCGTAGGCGTTGTAGGCGTACGTCGTCTGCGGCTGGCCGCTGGCGGCGCTGCCGTCGGCCTTGTAGTACGTCACCGACGACATCAGGACCTGGGTCTTGCGACCGAGCCCGTCGTAGGCGGTGGCGATCCAGCGGTTGCCGGTGGCGTTGACGTCGACGCCCGCGTTCACCTGCGTCCAGCTCATCGCCTGGCCGGCCTGCCAGTTGACCGACGTGAACGCGGTGGCGCCTGTATTGATCGCCGCGGCGACCCGGACCATCGCGGTCTGGTCGCCGTAAGCGTCGTAGTAGTAAGCCGAGACGTTCCCGTTCTGATCGACCTCGGCCTGGAGGTTGCCCAGCCTGTCGTAGGCCAGGTAGCGGTATTTCCCGTTCTCGTCCTTGACCACCCTCGCCTGTCCCAGCGCGTCGTAGGTGGTTTCCACCGTCGCCGGTTGGGTGTCGAACACCAGCGCGCCGGTGGCCGGGTCGATCCGGCCGGCGTTCGGCAGGGTGGTCTTCACCAGCAGGCCGCGGCGGTCGTAGGCGTACTGCGTGACCCGCGCCGCGGCCGTGTCCGCGTCCTCGATCTTCTTGGTCGTCTGCCCGAGCGCATCGTAGACGTAGCGGGTAACGATCGCGCGCGTCGTCGTGGACAGCACCCCGAGCGCGTCCACCGAGGACACGGCGACCTGCGGGCTGATCTCGGCCACCCGGCGTCCGGCGGCGTCGTACTGGTAGGTCCAGACGGCGCCGTTGCGGTCGGTGCGGGTAAGCATCCGGTCCGCGCCGTCGTAGGTGAAGGTCTCGCTGTGGTTGAGCGCATCGGTGCGCGACGTCAGGCGGCCGCCGACGTCGTAGGTCATCGAGACCTTGCGGATGTCCGCCGCGGCCTGGGTCGCCGCCCAGGTCGCCACCGAGCCGGTATCCATGCCGATGCTGTTCGGGCGCACCCCGTAGGCGCGGGTCTCGATCACCTGTCCGGCGCCGTCGAAGCGCTGTTCGGTCACCGCGAAGCTCGCATCGAGCACGAAGCGCTGCTGGCCCGCGGCATCGTAGAGATACCGTGTGGTGCGCGCCTGGGTCAGCAGGATGGCGGGATCGCTGCTGAGCTGCGCCTGCAGCGCGCCGATCACCTGCGCTTCGGTCTGTCCCGCGGTGTAGGCGATGGTCACGCCGAACTGCGTCTCCAGCGTCACCCGGTCGACGCCGTCGTACTGGCGTTCGGAGACCGTCCACTGGCTGCCGTCGCGGCGCAGCGCATAGCGCGCGCGCCCCGCGGCGTCGTAAACCGTCGCCTCGACGCGCGCGGAGGCCTCGTTCGCGGCCACGAACGTCGAGAAATCCGCCTCGGTGGCATTGCCGGCGAAGAGCCGGTTGACGAGGGTGGAATCGGAGGGGGAGAACGCGACCGCGTAGCGGCTGGTCAGCGTCGTGCGGTCCGCCCCGTCGTAGTCCATCCGGGTCAGGTAGGCCCCACCGTCGTAGACGTAGCGCAGGCGGCCGGCGCCATCGTAGACGCGGTACTCGGTCTGGTACTCCGCGCTCCAGGCGTCCAATGCGCCGAGCTGTCCGTCCAGCTCCGAGGCCGTGACCGCATCGTTGAGCAGCGCGGTGTCGAAGCGGGCGCTGAACCGGCGGACCGCCACCAGACGATCGTTGCCGTCGTACCAGTTGTGGGTGAACGCACCGGTGGCGTCGATGGCGTAGATCAGGCGGCCCGCGGCATCGTACACATTCCGCGACACGTTGCCGTTGGCGTCGGTCGTCGTGAGGCGGCGGCCGGCGGCATCGTAGGTGTAGGTCTCGGTATTGCCCAGACCGTCGACCTTCGCGACGATCTGGCCCGCCGCGTCGTAGCGGTAGGCCGCCGACTGCACCGCGCTGCCGTTGAGGATCGCCAGGTTGTCGACGAACACGCTGCCGCCGCTGACGCCCGGCTCCGTGGTGCCGTGCATCAGAAGACGGTAGTCGCCGAAGGTCGCCTGGTTCAGCGCCCGGCTGAACCGGTAACCGCTGTCGCGACCCTTGCCCTTGGCATAGACGTAGGTGGTGGCCGTGCCCGCGGCGACTTCGATCTCGACGACGTACGTCGTGTTGGCGTCGAGCGACCCCAGCCAGGTGCTGGCGCCGACATCGACCCCCGACGCATATTCATGCTGGTAGAGCTGTCCATCCCAGATCAGGATGCCCTCGCGCTGCAGCCCGCCCGCACCGTATCCGTTCAGCGCCAGCACGAGCATGTCGTTCGTGAGCGTGCTGTCGGTGGTGACTTCGGCCCGGTAAGTCATGGCCTGCGAGACGCTGTAGGTGGTCTGGCTCAGCACCTGCGGGTAATCCAGGCTCGACCCGGCCGCGCGGCGGAACTCCAGGCGGCCGTTCTGGATCACCGCTGCGCCGTTGCCCAGCGGATCGATCTGGCCCACGTCCAGGCCCAGCGGCTGCTTGCTGTCGAAGCCGGTGCTCCAGGACGCCGCCGTCGACACGCCCAGCGCCGAGGCGATGTCGGCATCCAGCGCAGTGCCCGCGTCCAGCTTGGCCTGCAATGCGGGCGTCACCGTGATCGCGTTACGGTAGGTCTGCTGCGACAGCGTGCGGCCGAGGCCGTCGCGGTCGATCTGGGTCACGTAGCCGAGGGCGTCGATGCTGTAGCGCAACTGCCCGGCGGCGTCGTGGACGCTGCGCTGGATTTGCGCGCTGCCGGCATTGGTCGACACGAAGGCGGCGAAGTCGGTGCCGGTGGCCGTGCCCGTCGCGAGCTTGTCGATCAGGGTCGCATCCAGCGTCATCAACGGCACGAAGATCTGCGAGAGCACGGCGCGGCCGGCGCCGTCGTAGCGGGTCTCGCTCACCCGCGCCGTGAACGGGAACACCAGCGGCGAACCCACCGCCTGCAGCGCGAATCGCGTGCGCCCGGCAGCATCGAACACGTACATCCGCAGGTCGTCGCTCGCGCCCCAGGTCAGCAGGCCGTCGACCTGCGCCGACGTCGTCGCATCGCTCAGCGAAGCGGTCGCGATCGGCTGGACCATGCGCCGCGTGACCACGACTCGCCCCGCGCCGTCGTACCAACGGCCCGAGACGTTGCCCTGCGCGTCGATCGTGTGCTTGAGCCGGCCAGCCGCATCGTAGACGCTGCGCTCGCCCTGGACCGCGCCCTGGTTCGCGGCGACGAAGCTCGCGAAATCGGCCGTCGTCGCCGTGCCGGCGCCGAGCTTGCCGATCAGGGTCGCGTCCAGCGACATCAGCGGCACGAAGGTCTGGCTCAGCAGCACACGGCCCGCGCCGTCGTAGCGCGTCTGCATCACCGACGCCGTGAACGGGGCCACCACCGGCGAACCGACCGCCTGCAGCGCGTACGCCTGGCGCCCCGCGCCGTCGTACACGTACATCCTCAAGTCGTCGTTCGCGCCCCAGGCCACCAGGCCGTCGACCTGCGCCGAGGTCGACGCATCGGTCAGCGATGCGGTGTTGATCGGCGCGGCCCCGCGCCGCGTGACCACCACGCGACTGGCGGCGTCGTACCAGGTTTCGGTCACGTCGCCCCTGGCGTCGATCACGTGCTTGAGGCGGCCGGCGGTGTCGTACACGCGGCGCTCGCTGGTCGCGATCGCGCCGTTCGCCGCCACGAAGGCGCTCAGATCGGAAATTTCGCCGTTGCCGCCTGAGATCTTCGCCGCCGTCGTCAGGTCCAGGCTCATCGATGCCGCGAAGACCCGGCTGAACAGCAGGCGGCCGGCGCCGTCGTAGCGCACTTCGGTCACGTCGACGATGTTCGGATAGTCGGCCGCCGCACGCTTCGTCCGCAGGGTGTAGCGCACGCGGCCGGCGCCGTCGTAGATGAAGTATTCGACGCCGTCGGTTTCGGCGCCTGCGCCCAGCGCGCCTTCGATCTGCCCCTGGGTGATGTTGTCGTTGACCAGCGCGAGGCTGATCGGCTTGGCAAGCTGGCGCGTTGCGGCGACACGTCCGGCCGCGTCGTACCAGATCCCCTTCACCCCGCCGGTGGCGTCCACCGTGTAGCGCAGGCGCCCCGCGGTGTCGTACACGTAGCGGGTCGTCTCCGCCGTCGCCAGGTTGGTCGCATCGGTCAGGAACGCGGTGAAATCGGCCGTCGTCGCCGTACCGTCCCGCAGCGCGTTGCGCTGGGTCTGGGTCAAGGCCAGCGTCGCGACGTAGCGGCGGTCCGACCGCTTGCGGCCGGCGCTGTCGTAGGTCACCGTCGTCACGCCACCGGCGCCGTCGATCGTCGCCGCCAAGCGACCGTCGCGGTCGTGGATCGCGTACTCGGTCTCGTCCAGCGCGTTGTTCGCCAGCCCCTGCCCGACGATCTGCGCGGCCAGGTCGCTCTCGGCATAGGACGGCAGCGTCGCCAGGTTCAGCGCCTTGGCGTAGCGCCGCGACATCACCAGCCGGCCGTCGACGTCGTAGCTCGCCTCGGTCACGTCGCCGAGCGCATCCACCGTGAACCGCAGGCGATCGGCCGCGTCGTACGCGTAGCGCGTGACCCGGCCGCTGCCGTCGGTCTTCGACACCACGTTGTCGTTGGCGTCGTAGGCGTAGGTCGTGGTCAGGTTGAGGCTGCCGGAACCCTCGATCGTCTGGGTCCGCCGGCCCAGCGCGTCGTACACGTAGGCCGTGGTCGTCGCCACCGTCGAACCCGCGCCCTCGGTGACGCTGAGCTGCTGGCCGTCGCGATCCCAGGTGTAGGTGGTGCGCAGCGCCAGGCCGGTCGGATCCTGCACCGTCTCGGTCAGGTTGCCGCGGCGGTCGTACGCCATCGTCATCGATCGGCCGCTGGCGTCGGTGACCTTGATCTTGCGGCCCTGGCCGTCGTAGACGGTCGTCGTGACCAGGTTCAGGCCGGTCGGATCCTCGCGCCGGGTCAGCACCCGGCCCAGGGCGTCGTAGGCGTATTCGATGCGCCGACCGGTGGCGTCCACCGTCGCCGCCAGCAGGCCGCGCGTGTCGTATTCGCTGGTCGTGATCTTGCCCAGCGGGTCGGTCACGCTGGTGGCGTTGCCGTTCTTGTCGTACGCCGTCGTCGTGGTCGCGACGACGCCGCCCGGCAGCGTCTGGCTCACGGTGACGGTCTGGCCGAAGCGATTGTGCGCGGTGGTCACCGCCACGCCTTCGGCGGAGGTGATCGTGAGCGTGCGATTGGCGTCGCTGTAGCTGTAGGCGGTGGCGTAGCCGCGCGCATCGGTCCGCGTCAGCACGCGGCCGAAGGCGTCGTAGGTGCTGGACACCGTTTCGGCGCGGCCGCCGACCGTGGTCGAGGTCGACAGCACCCGGCCGAGCCGGTCGTACACGAGGCTGGTCGCGGTGCCGCGGGCGTCGGTCAGGGTGATCGCGCGACCGAACGCATCGTAGGCCGTGCTCGTGCCGCGGTTGAGGCCGCCGCCGGATTCCGCCGTCGTCGCGACCTGGCCGCGGGCGTCGTAGGTCCAGGACGCCGTGCGGCGCACGGTGGTGCCGTCGGCTTCGTAGTCCTGCCGCGACACGAGCTGGGCGAACGCGTCGTAGGCGTAGCGGCTGCGATAACCTTCGGCGTCGATCTGCTGGATCAGCAGGCCGCGGCGGTCGTAGCTGTTCTGCACGCGGCTGTCCAGCGACGAGACCACGGCGAAGGTCGACAGTGCGCCCTGCAGGCTGCTGCGGTCGCCCGGGGTCGGGATCGTGATCCGGCCGGTGTAGGCGATGCTGTCCTTCACCTGCCCGAAGGCGTCGTAGCGCGTCTCGGTCACTTCGCCCAGCGCGTTCTGGACATTGCCGCTGTCGCGCTGGCCGCGGACCACGAAGGTCTGTCGTCCGTCCGCATCGTAGAAGTACCAGGTCTTGTTGCCCTGCGCGTCGATGCTCTCGATCCGACGCCCGGCCAGGTCGTAGCCGTGGCGCACCCCGTACTGGGCGTACACGGCATCCAGTTGCGCCTCGCTCATGCCGGCGATCAGGTGGGTGGATCCCTCGCCGCCCAGTTCGCCGATCAGGTTGCCGAAGACGTCGTAGCGCAGGTTGCCTTCACGGATCTCGCTCGCACTGTTGCCGACCTTCGTCGTCACGAGGCGCCCGGCCTCGTCGTAGAGGTAGGCGGTGACCGTGCCCTCGGCATCGACCTCGTTGAGCACCTGGCCCAGGCCGTTGAAGCTGCGCTGGGTCAGGCGATACGCCTCCGTCGGCGCGCCGGTCGTCGCCAGCGTGCGCAGCGCAGAGAGCGTCTCGGTGCCGCCCAGCCCGGTCAGGGCCTTGGCGTAGGCCTTCACCGCACGCTGGTTCGCGGCCTCGTCGTAGATGAACTCGGTGAGGTACCCCGCGGCGTCGAGCACGCCGATCTGCTGGCCGCGCCCGTCGTAGAAGGCCCGGGTCACCTGGTCGTTCGTCGCACTGGCCGTGATCGACGCCTTCAGCGTCGCCAGGTCTGATGCGGTCGGATTGCTCGCCGCATTGGCGTAGCGCACCGTCTTCACGACGCGACCGGCCAGGTCGTACACCATCTCGGTGACGTACTGCTTCGCATCGACCATCGCCACCTGGCGATCGGCCGCGTCGTACAGGTAGCGCGTGGTCCGCGCCGTCGCCGCGGTCCCGGCGCCGTCGCTCACCACCACCTGCAGCAGGCGGTTCGCGCCGTCGTAGGTGTAGGTCGTCTTCAGCGTCTGGCCGCTGTCCGCGCCCACCACCGTCTCGGTCGACAGGCGGCCGGACGCATCGTAGGTGCGCTGGGTGGTCCGGTCGAGGGTCGCATCCGTCGGCACCCATGCCTGGCCCGTCGCCAGCGTCGGCGCCGTCGCCGCGAACACCAGCGCGTCCTTGACCACCGCCCCGCCCGACAGCCAGGCGCTGGTGTCCACCGACGTGGCGTACGCCACCGTCTGCGCCACCCGGCCGACGCTGTCGTACACCGTCTGCACGACCGCGCCGGTGCCGTCCACCGTCGCCGTCAGCCGGCCATCGCGGTCGTAGAAGTAGTAGGTCCGTGCCCCGGTCGCGTCCTGGCTGGCGCGCAGCCGTCCGTTGACGTCGTAGTAGTTCTGCGTGGTCCGCGTGACCGTCGCCCCGGACACCGTCGCCGACTCGCTGATCGAAATGAACTGACCGGCCTTGTTCCGCGCCTCGGTGCGGATCACGCCGCTATCCAGCGTCACCCGCACCTGGTTGGCCGAATCGACGTAGGCGTACTGGGTGAACATCGTCGCCGCGTCGTCCGACCCGGCCGTCGCCTGATCGCGCTTGAGCACGCTCTGCAGGCGGCCCATGCCATCGTAGACGTAGTCGACGACCTCGCTGCCGGACGGCTCCGTTCCACCGACCGTTCGAGAAGCGCCGTGGACGGTGATCTGCCTGCACAACAGCCCCTGTGCATCGTAGGCGAAGGTCGTCAGCGACGATGTCGCATCGAACACGCCGGCGCCGTTGACGTCCGTACTCACCGAGGCGTACTGGACCGACTGCGACAGCCGGCCCTTGCCATCGTAGCTGTAGGCGGTCAGCGCGCTGCTGGACTTCGGCTTCGCGGTCGCATCCGTCGCCCAGGTGTTGAGCGCGCTTTCCGTCCAGGTCGTGCCGGTATACGCATTGCGGAGGTAGCGACGCTCGGTCGCGACCTGGCCGATGCCGTTGCCGCTGGTGGCGTACGTCAGCTCGCGCACCGCGCCGGTCGCATCCACCACGAACCGCAGGCGGCTGCGCGCGTCGTAGACGTAGTGCGTGGTCAGCGCCCCGGACGGCACGTTGGTCGCGCCGGTGTTGCCCGGGTCCAGGCCGTCGGCGTCCGCCACCGTGTAGCGGGTCTCCGTCACCACCTGGTTCGAGGCGTCGTAGGTCCACGCGATCGTGTTGCCCAGCCGGTCGCGCTGCAGCGTTCGGTTGCCGTTGGCGTCGTAGAAGAACACCGTGTCGAGCTGCGTGGTCGTGCCGGTGTTCGCCGAATCCCCGGCCACGCTGATCCGGGTCAGGTTGCCCGCAGTGTCGTAGCTGTAGCTGGTCTTCTGCTGGAGCCCGTTGACCGCCGGCTCCAGCACCGCCGTCAGTTGCTTGTTGGCATCGTACTGATACGTCCAGGTGCGGCCGCCGCCGCCCACCGCGCCCTCGATCACGTCCGTCGAATTCGCCGAATACACGAACGAAATCGTCTGCGACGACCCGTCCGTCGCACTGCCCTGGGTCACCGTCTTGACCCGGTAACCGGTGCCGCCATCCGATTCGTAGGTGTACGCCACCGTGTAACCGTCGCTCGTGGTCACGCTGGCGATGCGCAGGTCGCTCGCGCTGGCCGTGACGTAGGCATAGGTCGTCTTGAACAGCTTGCCGTCGTTGTCCGAGGCCGTCGTGCTCCAGACGTTGTCCGAGACATTGCCCGGCGTCAGATCCGTGAGCACCGAGACCAGCCGCCCGTAGCCGTCGTACGCATACGTCATCTGCGACCGGGTCTGTCCGCCCTCGCGTGTGGTCACGCTGGTCAACTGCGTCGTCGAGCCGTCGTAGCCGAACAGGATCGCGTCGGCCGTCGCACCGCTGCCGTCGATCGAACGCACCTCGCTGATCCGCCCGTTCGCGTCGTACAGCACGTCGAACTCCGCCGGCGTCGTCCCGTCCGACTTGAGGTCGCGGATCCGGGTCAGGCGGCCCTTCAGCGTCGCGCTCGCATGGTCCGCATACAGTTCTTCGCGACGGGTGCTGCCTTCGGTGTACGTCCACGTCCGCGCCGTGTTGTCCCACACCAGCGTGTCGTGCGCCCCGTCGCCGCCGGTCGCCACGTACAGGTTCGCCGTGCCCGAGTACGCGAACACCACCGACTGGCCGTCGCCGGTGGACAGGACCATCGTGCTGCCGGCCTGGTTCAGCGTGCCGGTCAGCGCCACGCTGCGCTCGAATCCGGTGACGAAGCCGTCCTGGCCCGCGCCGGTGACCGTCCCCCGGCTGTTGTAGGTCCGCAGGAACGTCGCGTTCAGGCCGCGCACCAGCAGGCTCTCGTCGAGATCCTGCAGGACCAGGTTGCCGGTCGCGGCGTTGACGTACTGGCCGCTCCGCAGTTGACCCAGCCCGGAGGCGCCTCCCGAGCTTCCGCCCAACTGCGTGATGGACGTGTTGAAAAGCCCGAGTCCACTACCGGTAAAGACTGCGACCATTGTTTTGACCCTGTCGATGCGCAAGAGGGGGGCGCAATCCGCCCCGGATGGATCACTACTCATCCGCAGGCCGGGGGATTTGTTTAGGGCCAATGCGCGGGGACGCCGCCGACGCCGGTCGCGACGCCGGCGGCGCGCGATCCGGGAGCGGCGTCACCCCGGAAGCGGGTCAGCGCTGGTCGCGCAGGGCGTCGCGCAGGCGGGTCAGCGCCTCGCGATGCAACTGGGAGATCCGACCCTTGGTGACCCCTTCGGCGTCGGCGATCTCGGAAAACGGGACATGCTCGAAATAGTGGGCGGTCACCAGCGATTGCAGGCGAGCCGGCAGGCGCGCGACCGCGGCCTTCAGACGCGCCTGGGTCTGGTCCCGGCGCGCGTAGGCATAGGCATCGGCGCCGTTATCGGCAGCCGTGTGCTCCAGCAGGAAACCGAGACCGAGGCCCACGACCGCGTCCACGACACTGTCGAACGGCGACCGCTCGTCGTCGTGGAAATGGTCGAGGCGCTCGGCGTGGCGCCGCTCGTCCGCGGCCGTGCCCCGCTCCTGGAGCATCGAGCGGATGCCGTTGAACACCGCCCCGCGCACGCGCGGGCGCGCGTAGGCGCGGAATTCCACGCCCCGATCGGGCTCGAAGCGACCGATCGCCTCGAGCATGCCCAGCCTGGCGTTCTGGATGAAGTCTTCGCTGTCCAGACCATAGATGCCCACCCGGCGATAGACGCTCTTGCCCACCGCCGCCGCCCACGGCAGGTGCATGACCGCGAGCCGGTCGCGCGCGACCAGATCCCCGTGCTGGCGGTACCGCCGCCACAGTTCGCTTTCCTCGAAGGGCGTCTTCGCGGCCAGGGCCATCGGGTCACGTCCAGTAGCTGTTGAGCAGCGCTCGCGACACCAGCACCCAGCCATCGATCAGGATGAAGAGCAGCAGTTTGAGCGGGAGACTGATCGTCGCCGGCGGCACCATGATCATGCCCAGCGACATGAGCACGGCGCCGACGACGAGGTCGATCATCAGGAACGGCAGGAAGATCACGAAGCCGATCTGGAACGCGGTCTTCAGCTCGCTCAGCAGGAAGGCCGGCGCGAGATGCCGCATCGAGATGTCCTCGACGGTCGCCGGCGCGGGCGCGCGCGCCATTTCCAGCACCGTCTGCAGGTCGGACTCGCGCGTCTGCCGGATCATGAAATCGCGCAGCGGCACGCTTCCGCGATCCAGCGCCTGCCGCGCGTCGATCTGCTCGGCCATGTACGGCTGCAGCGCCACCCGGTTCATTTCGTCGAACACCGGCGCCATCGTGAAGTAGGTCAGGCAGATCGACAGCGCGACGATGACGCTGTTCGGCGGCGTCTGCGGCAACCCCAGCGCGTGCCGCAGCAGCGACAGCACGATCACGATCCTGGTGAACGCGGTCATGCCGATCATCATCACCGGAATCAGCGAAAGCAGGGAGATCGCGACGAAGTTGCGCAGGATCGGCGAGTAGTCCTGGCGCAACGCGTCGTCCACGACCGCGCCCGATGTCGCCGTCGCGCCGGGCGCCTGGCCCGCGGCCAGCGCCGCACCGGCGGACAGCAGCAGCACGATCGCCGCGGCGATGCGCCATCGGCGGCCACGGGCGGAAACGTCAGCGTGCGGTTTCATCGTGGGAGATTCCTGCGGAGACTTCATCGATGGGCAAGAGACGGACGGATGGCGCCAGCGACTCCACCAGCAGGTAGCGCCGCTCGCCGTCGCGGACGCGATGCACGGTCGTGCGCGGCCCGACCCGAAGCGACTGTTCGACCCGCAGCGCGGGACGCCCGTCCTCGGCGACGCGCGGCGCGACGATCCAGCGGTCCAGCAGGCCGCGCCGGCGCGCGAACTTCAGCGCCGCAGCGAACACGGCGAGCAGCAGCACCGTAGCGACCAGCGCGCCCAGCGCCGGCATCGCGACCGCGCCCGACTCGTGGCGGTACGGAATCGGCGTCCCCTCGGCGACGTGCGCCGTCGCAGGCGCGGGGGCGTGCGGTGTCCCGGCGCCGCCGGCGGACGGCGCGGCATCGTGTGGCGTCATGCGACTCAGGCCACGTCGAGGATGCGGATGCCGAAGTGGTCGTCCACCGCGAGCAGCTCGCCGCGCGCCACCGGGCGGCCATCGAGCATCAGCGTGAGCGGCGCCTCCAGCAGTTCGTTCATCTTGACGACATCACCGGACGCGAGCGCGAACAGGCGCTCGACCGACATCGTGACGGTGCCCACCTGTGCGGTCATCGACACCTGCACGTGGCCGATGAGATCGATGTCGCGGCCGGGCGCGGCGGCCTGGCCAGCGGGCGCGAGGTCTTTCGCGAGAGAGGTTTTCATCGTTGTTTTCCCCTTGGAGTGCGTAGATCGGTGACTTTCAGTGCGCGATGGCCCGCTTCGGCGGTCAGCGCGCCGTCCAGCACGTGCTCGCCGCGTTCGGTGACCAGGCGCAAGCCGGCGCCGACCGGCACCGACGTGCGGATCACGTCGCCAGGCGCGAGCGCGAGCGACTCCACCAGTGAGACGCGGCCGAGGTCGAGTACCGCATCGAACGTCGCGTCCACCGCGGCGATCGCATCGCGACGGGCGGCCAGCGTCGGCCCCGGCGTGTCCGCAGGGGGCAGCAGCCGCGCGCAGAGCGCGGCGTTGAGGCGCAGCTCGATCTCGACCCCGGCGACCGTCAGCCCGAAACCGATCGCGCCGTGGCGCGGGCCCGTGTCCTGCACCTGCGGCGGCACGTCCGACCGGCGCCACACGGCCGCGGCCGCCGGCAGCAGCATGCGGGCGAAGGCTTCGATCGCCCTGCGGCCGAGGCCGCAGGCGAGGCCGCAGTCGTCTGCGACCGCGATCCCGGCGAACGCAGCGCCGATCCGCTCCAGGCCGCGCTCGCCCACGCGCAGCGCGAGCGCGGCGGGCTCGTCGCGCAGGCCGTACCAGCCGGCGTCGACGCCCACCGCATCGGGACGCCATGCCCCCAGCGTCTCGACCGGTGGTTCGGCGCGTGCGTTCGCCGCCGACCACTGCGCGACCCATTCGGCAGCGCGCCCGGCGACGATGCAACGCAGGGATTCGATGCGCGTGGTCCCCTGCCAGCGCAGCGGCAGCAGCTCCATCAGCCACCCCGGGTGCTGTTGTAGAGCTGGTCGAGCATCTCGTTGCTGACGCTCATCACCCGCGAGCTGGCCTGGTAGCCGCGCTGGATGATGATCATGTCGGCGAACTCCTGGGTCAGGTCGACGTTCGACATTTCGAGGCTGCCGCCGGCGATGCGGCCGAAACCGCCCTGGGTCGGCCGGCCGAGTTCGCGCTCGGTCACTGACGCGCCCGAGATCAGCCGGCCGCCGTCGAGCTGCAGCGCACTCTCGTTCGGGAAGCGGGCCAGCGCGAGCTGCGGCCCGCTGCGGCGTTCGGAGGCGGAGTAGACGAACTGCAGCACGCCCTTCTCGTCGAACCGCATCGAGGTCGCGCCGAGCACGCCATGGCCGTCGTCGACGCGCGCGGTCACGTTGCTGGACGCGCCGTTGAGCGAGTACATGCCATCAAGCGTGCCCGGCGTGCCGAAGTTGAAGACGATAGCCTGGGTCGCGCCGGCGACCGACAGGTTGGCGGTGATCGTGTTGAAGCCGGTGATCGGCAGGCCGCTGGCGTCGAAATGCACCGCGCCGTTGCCGATCTGGGCGCCGTTCTCGTCGGTGACGACGACCTGGAACACGCCGGAACCGGTATTTGTGAAGGTCGCGGTCAGGGTGTGCGACGCGCCGTTGGCGTCGAACACGGTGATCGCGTTGACCGCCGTGGTCGTCGAGCCGGACGCGATGTTGCCGGTGAGGTGGACGCCGGTCGTCGCGACCGCCGGGATCGCGCGGTAGTCGTCCATGTCGATCGACACGAGGCTGCCGCTCTGGTCGTAGGCCATCACTTCGTAGCCGTTGACCGAATCGACCAGCACGCCCTCTTCGTTGAAGCGGAACTGGCCGGCACGCGTGTAGTGCACGTTGCCGTCCGGGTCTCGCAGCATGAAGTAGCCCTCGCCGTCGATCGCCACGTCGGTGACGTTGCCGGTCTGGCGGATGTCGCCGGACTGCGTGCGCAGGCCCTCGCCGCTGATCCGCGTCCCGCGTCCGCCGTTGACGTTCGAGAAGAACGCGTCGCTGCCGCGGAAGCCCGGGGTGTTCATGTTGGCGACGTTGTTGCTGACGGTGTTGAGGCTCCTCGAGAAACTGAAAAGGCCCGACAGGCTGTTGTAGAGTGCTTGGAACATGGCGTTGTCCTCGATGGGTCAGGGTTTGACGAGCGTGACCTGGGACAGACGGATGGCGGTCTGCACCTGGCCGGTGGCGTTGCGGACGCTCAACTGCGCGCCGCTGGTGTTGAATTCCACGGCGATCACCGTCCCGGTGAAGGGCATGGCGAGCCCGGCGACGTCGACCTGGCGGTTGAGCAGCGAGACCGCCTGCGTCGTCGCCGTCATCGCCAGCAGATCGGTGGTGTTCTGGCTGGTCTGCCGGGATTGTTCGAGCGACGTGAATTGCGCCAACTGGGCCAGGAATTCACGGTTGTCGACCGGCTCCAGCGGGTCCTGGAACTGGAGCTGGGTCAGGAACAGGCGGATGAATTCCTCCTGGTTGATGTTGGTGTTGTTGGAAGCGCCGGTGCTCTGCGCATTGAAGACGTTGCCGATCGCGTCAACGGGCATGGGTCACTCCTGGGGTTCGGCGCGCGCCGGGGCGCCGGGATCGGGGCGATGTTCCCGGCCGTTGATCACGATCCGGTCGAGCGCGACCCCGCGGTCGCGGGCGAGCCGGTGCAGGTCGGCGGCGGCGCGGAACGCTTCGTCGGGATCGAGCCGGTAGTCGCGCAGCCACAGCGTCGGCGCCCTGCCCGCCTGCTGGACCAGCGCCAGCCGGCGCATGAGCCAGTTGGCGGTGTCAGCGGCGGTCGTCGGCGAGCGTGGGGACGTGTCTTCTTCGAGACCGGCGTCGTCGGGACGGAATGCGGACATCCACGGCGTCAGCGCACCTGTCTCCCGCTCGACGGCGCGGGGATGAAGTGCCGGTGCGCCGGCGAAGGACGGACGCGGAACGGCAGGCATCGGCATCGGCGCCGGGATCGAGGGCGCGGACGCCATCGCGCCGTCGCCGACCGGCGGCCACGATCGCGCGTCTGCGGACTGCGCCAGGCGTCCGGTGGCGCGCAGGCGCATGGGCACGATCACGATCTCGCGCCCGCCGCGGGGATCGAGCAGATGCGCTTCGACCTCGACCGCGATCGCGATCGATTCGTCGGGAGACGCCGTCGCGGCGAGGGGCGTCGGCCCGACCGCTTCCGCGCTCGCCGCCGCCGACGGACCTCCATCGATCGGCGCGTCCCGATCCGCAGGCAGGACCGGCGCAGGCGCGAATGCGCCCGGAACGTGCGGCGAAGGCGCCGCGTCCGGCGGCGACGCCAGTGCGCCGGGCATCCGGGGCGGCATCGCAGGCAAGCCGCCGGGGCGTTCGCCCATCGGCAACGACGGCGGGAATGGTGGAAGCGCGGCAGGCGGCGCCGAAGGCTCGGGCAGCGCCGGCGCGGACAGTCCCGATGTCGGCGTCGGCGGGCATGCCGACGGCGCCGGCGGCGACGCCTGCCGCTGCGGCATCGCCCACGGCAGGAACGCCGGCACGCGGGCGACGGCATCCTGCGGCGAGGATGTCGAGGGCAGTGGCAGGCTGCCCGGCGGCAGGGGCTCAATCATCGGAGGGCGCTCCATGGGCGGCGGACATCAGCGAGGCCATGCGATCGAACAGGCGCTTTTCTTCGCCATCGGCCGCTTCGGCGAGCAGGCGATCGCGGCGGGATTCGGCCACGCGCACGTCGGCGCGCGCGCGCAACTGCGCGTCGCGGGCCTCCGCGTGCGTGCGCATCCGTTCCGCGAGCGCGTCGCTGCAGGCGGTGAGATCATCGAACGCGCGCGTCTCGAAAGTTGCGACGGCCTGCAGCAGGGACAGATCGAGGTGCGGCGCGGACAGGACGGCCTCGCGGCGTCGCGCGATCGCGGCGGCGGCGTCCTCGGCGGCGTCGCGGCGCGCTTCTGCCGCACGCACCGCGGCGGCGGCGGCGTCGCGATCGCGCGCGGCCAGCGCTTCGCGGAAGGCGCGCCAGCGCACGAGACTGGACACCGCACCGGCGCCGTCGGTCTTCATGCCGGCGCTCCGGCCTGCAGCGCCGCGGAAAGGCGGCGCAGGGTTTCCTCGCGCGGCGTGGCCTCGGTCGGGGACTGCTGCAGCACCGCCTCCAGCGGCCCCTGGAGGTCGATGGCCGCGTCCAGCGCCGGATTCGCGCCGCGCTGGTGCGCGCCGAGTTCGACCAGGTCGCGGGAGGCGGCGTACACCGCCATGCGCTTGCGCAGTTCGCGTGCGAGCTGCTGGTCGGCGTCCGGCGCCACCTGGTGCATCAGGCGGCTGGCGCTGCGCAGCACGTCGATCGCCGGGTGATGGCCGCGCGACGCCAGATCGCGGTCGAGGACGATGTGCCCGTCGAGGATCGCGCGCATGTGGTCGGTCACCGGCTCGTTCATGTCGTCGCCTTCGACCAGCACGCTGTACACGCCGGTGATCGCGCCGCCCTTGCGCAGGCGGCCGCAGCGCTCGAGCAGCGTCGGCAGGCGACTGAACACCGACGGCGTGTAGCCGCGGAACGTCGGCGGCTCGCCGATGGCCAGGCCGATCTCGCGCTGGGCCATCGCGAAGCGGGTCATCGAATCGACGATCAGCAGCACCGACTTGCCGCGGTCGCGGAAGTACTCGGCGACGGCATGCGCGGCGTTCGCGGCATGCACGCGGACCAGCGCCTGCTCGTCCGAGGTCGCGACCACGACGACCGAACGCTTGCGCCCTTCCGGTCCAAGCGCATGTTCGAGGAATTCGCCGACCTCGCGACCGCGCTCGCCGACCAGCGCCAGCACGGTGACGTCGGCGACGACCTGCCGCGCGAGCATGCCCAGCAGGGTGCTCTTGCCGACGCCGCTGCCGGCGAGGACGCCCACGCGCTGTCCGACGCCGAGCGTCAGCAGGCCGTCGATCGCGCGCACGCCGGTGTGCAGGGCGGTGTCGATCGGCGCGCGCTCGAGCGGATTGATCGGGGCGCGGTGCAGCGGGTAGGCGTCGTCGAAGACGATCGCCGGGCCGGCGTCCAGCGGACGCCCGAACGCGTCCACCACCCGCCCCAGCAGCGCCTCGCCGACCGGCACGGTCATCGGCCGTCCGGTGGCGTGGATCAGGCTGCGCGTGGACACGCCGGACAGGTGCGCATACGGCATCAGCAGGGTGCGTTCGCGCCGGTAACCGACCACTTCGGCGGGAAGGCGCACGCCCGAATCCGGTTCCGGCGCGATCTCGCACAGTTCGCCCAGCTTCGCTTCGGGGCCGATCGCCTCGATCACGAGTCCGTTGTAGGACACGATGCGACCGAGCGCACGCCCCGCCGGAATGCGATCGATGCCGGCGCGCAGACGATCCCGGAGGCCGTTCATGCGCGCCCGTCCGTGTCGTCCGCCGCCAGCGCGGCCAGCAGGGCCCGCTTCAGGGCGTCGAGCCGGTGTTCGAGCGAGAGCTCGTACACGCCGCGCTCGCTTTCGATCCGGCAGTGCAGCGCGCCCAGCGTCGCATCGCCCTCCACGCGCAGGGTCTCCCTGGCGTGGTCCGGCAGCGCATCGCGCACCGCGGCGAGCGCGTCCGGGTGCACCCGCAGCACCGCGGGCCTTGCGGAATGCGCGACGAGCGCGGCGCGGCAATAGTCGACGAGTCGTGCATCGTCCCGCGCCAGCTCGCCCACGAGCCGGGTCGTGGCGGCGAACGTCGCTTCCACGACGATCGCTTCGCAGCGTTGCTCCAGCGCGGCGATTTCCGCCGGCCATGCCGCGAGCAAAGCCGCCAGCCGCGCGGACACGTCCGCGAGGCGTTTGGTCTCGCTGTCGAGCGCTTCGCGCGCGCTGCGTTCGGCGGCGCGGGCGCGGGTCTCGATGCGCTTTTCCGCCTCGCGCAAGCCGGCGGCGAGCCCTTCCTCGCGGGCCGCGTCGAGCGCGGCGCGGCGTTCGGCTTCCAGCGCGACGCGAGGGTCGGGCGCCGGGGTCGGCTGCGATGCCGCGTCCGTCACCGGGTCCGGCGCGGACGCAGGATCCGTTGCCGCGCGCTGCGGACGCGGCGTCAACAGTTCGCCGAGGCCGACGATCCGCGCGCCTTCGCCGACGCGTTCGAAGACGGCCTTCATCGCGCGGGCTCCCGGTCGGCGATCAACGCCAGCGCCTCGGCCTTGAGCGCATCGGCGAGCTTCGGCGGCAGCGTCGGCAGATTCGCAAGCTCGTGGCGGACGCCGACCGCGAACGGCGGATCGAGCAGCGCCAGGCAGAAGTTGCGATCCAGCCCGGGCCAGGCGGCCAGCGCCCGCGCGAACCAGGCCGGCGACAACCGCTGCGACAGCCCCACCAGGCGTTCGAGATCCGGCGAATTGCGCGCGGTGAGTCCGAGCACCTCGTCGGCGAGGAGCGCATCGGCAAGCTCGGCCACCGGCCAGGGCATGGCGTCCAGCTCATCGAGCAGGCGACGCAGCGGCGCGGCCGCGGCGCGCGGCAGGCGCGACAGCAGGCGACGCCGGTCTTCGCCGCGCATCGTCGACAGCAGCAGCGCCGCCTTGCGCTGCCCGGGCGTGGTGGCCGCGGTCATTGCAACGGGTGTCATCGCAGCGGGCATCATTGCGGCGGCGTCCCTTCGGCGAGCCAGGCGCGCATCTTCCCGAGCACCGCCTCGCGTTCCGCGGGCGCGAGCCTGGGCGGACGCCGCTGCAGGCCGTAGCCGAGGATCAGTCCCGGCAGCAGGCCGAGCGCCAGCAGCATCGCCATCCGGGTCCAGGCCGGCCAGGCCGAGGCCTCGAAGCCGACCCGCGCAGGCGTCGCCGCGGCGACTTCGGCGGGCACGCGTTCGCCGGCGGCGCCGGCATCGGCGGTCGCGCCGCGGCCGAGCCGCGAAATCTCCAGGCGATCGCCGCGGCGCTCGTCGAGGCCCGCGGCGGCCGAGACCAGCGATTCGATGCGCTGGAGTTCGTTGTCGCCGACGCCGACCGGCAGGATCACCGCCACCGAAATCCGTTCGATGCGCCCGGGCGCGGCCGCGACTTCCTCGCGCACCGTGCCGTGCCGGTATTCGACGTCCTCGTCCTGCGCCTCCTGGCCCTCGAAGGCGGCCGGATCGGGCGCGTTCACCCGCTTGCGGACCACGACCGCATCGTCGTGCATCGGCCGTTCGTCGATCCGGCGCACGCTGTCGAAGTTCATCTGCACGTCCACCGACACCCGGTAGTCGTCGCTGTCGAGCACCTGCCCCAGCAGCGCGGAGATGCGCGTGCGCAGCCGGTCCTCGACTTCGCCGGCGACATCGTCGCGGGCCTCGTAGCTCTGCAGGGTCGCGCCGCCGCCTCCGGCGAGCAGATTGCCGCCAGCATCGACGATGCTCACCTGCTCCATCGACAGCCCTTCGACCGCGCCGGCGACGAGGCTGCGGATGCCGCGGACCTGCCGGGCGGTGAGCGTCTCGCCCGCGTGCAGCCCCAGCGCCACCGACGCCTTGGACTGCTCGCGATCGCCGACGAACAGGCCCGGGCGACGGATGCTCAGGTGCACCCGCACGTTCTCCACGCCCGGCAGCGCGGCGATCGTGCGTTCGATCTCGCCCTGCAGCGCCCGCTGGTAGTTCACCCGCTGCGCGAACTCGGTCACGCCGAAATCCGAATCGTCGAACAGCTCGAACCCGACAGCGCCGCCGCGCGGGATCCCGGCGGACACCAGGCGCATGCGGGTTTCGTAGAGGACATCGGCCGGCACCGAGATCCCGGCGCCGTCGTCGACGATGGTGTGCGGCACTTTCCACTCGTCCAGCGCCTGCACGATCTCGGCCGCGTCGGCCTGCTTGAGCCCGCCGAACAGCAGTTGCTCGCGCGGCGTCGCCAGCCACCACACGGCGATCGCCGCGAACACGAGGATGGCGGCCGCACCGGCGGCGAAACCGATCCGCGCGGCGCGATCGAGGGAGCGGAAGAAATTGAGGAAACTCATGTCATGGCATCCTGGGAACGGGAACAGTGGGCGATGCGCGCCGCGGCGTCGCGCGGCGCACGCGTCACATCTGCATCCGGTTGAGCTCCTGATAGGCCTCGATCAGGCGGTTGCGGACCTCGACCGCCAGCATCAGTTCGAGGCGGGCGCGCTCCATCGACACCATCACGTCGTGCAGCGGGACGTCCTCGCCGGCGGCCAGCGCGCGCAGCCCGGTGTCGGCCTCGCGCAGGCTGGCGTCGACCCGCGCCAGTCCATGGCCGATCGTGTCGAGGAATCCGGGCGCGCCCGCGCCTTCGGAAGCGATCTGGGTGGAAGCGCCGGCGTCGGCGATCGGCAGGCCCGCGCCGAGCGGTGCGATCGATTCGATGCTCATCACTTGCCTCCGATCTCGATCGCGCGCTGGAGCATGCCGCGCAGGAAGTTGAAGGCGCGCACGTTCGCTTCGTAGCCGCGGCTCGCGGTCATCAGCGTGGTCATTTCCTCGACCATGTCGACCGCCGGGTAGCGCACCATGCCGGAGGTGTCGGCCAGCGGATGGCTGGGGTCGTAGACTTGGCGCGCCTGCGCGTCGGCCTGGTCGAGCGCGGCCGTGGCGAAGTCCGCCCCGCCGCCCACGCGCCAGACGGTCGCGGCGGCGCCGGGCGCGATCGGCGCGTTGGCGTTCGCGATGTTGCGGCTGGCCGCCTCCATGCGCAGGCGTTCGTAGTCCATGCCGCCGCGGGCGGCTTCGAGCAGGGAACCGACGGGCATGATCAGACCCTCCCCGAGATGGCGATGCGCATCAGCCCGAAGCGGCGACCGAGCGCCTCGGTCAGCGCCTGGAAATCGACCGAGGTCGCCGAGAGCTCGGCGATCTGCTCGTCGAGGCGGATCGCGCCGTCGCTTTCCGGACGCAGACCGCGCAGCGCCGCGTCCGCGGTGCGCAGCCATCTGGCGGCCGTGGCGCCGTCGCCGGCATGCACCGCTTCGCGCAGCGCGTTCTCGACGTCGGCGAAGTCGTAGCGCTGGGCCACGGCGCCCGGCTGCGAGGCGCCGGCGACGTTGGCGCTCGCCGTCCTCGCGCGCAGTTCCTGCAGGTTCAGCGCGAGCCTGACCGCATCGATGGTGTTGTCCATGCGTATTCCCCTATTGGATGATGAGTTCGCCGTCGAGCGCGCCCGCGGCCTTGATCGACTGGAGGACCGCGATCACGTCGCGGGTCCCGAGATGGATGGCGCGCAGCGTCGCGACGAGATCGCCGACCGACGCGCCTTCCGGAATGCGCACCAGCGGCGCTTCGCCTTCGGCCACGCGGATCGCGGTCTGCGGCACCACCGCGGTGCCGATCCCCGGACCGGGGCGGACGAGCACGCCGCCGGGCTGCGACACGGTGTAGTCGGTGCGGATCTCGACCTTGAGGTTGCCGTGGGAGATGCTCACCGCGCCCAGGCGAACGTCGCCGCCGGCGACGATCGTGCCGGTGCGCTCGTTGACGACGACCCGCGCGCGCCGCTGCTGCTCGACGCCGAGGTTCTCGATGCGGGCGATCTCCGTGACCAGGTTGTCGGGCGGCGCCGCGAACTCGACCACCACCTTGCCGGCGTGCTCGGCGCGCACCGCGCTGCCGGGGACGGCGGCGCGGATCGCGGCCGCGATCCGGCTGGCGTTGGTGAAGTCCGGTTCGTTGAGCAGCACGCTCAGCGACTGGCCGCCACCGGCGACGCGCAGCGGCGACGCCTGCTCCACCGTGGCCCCCGCGGGAATGCGGCCGACCGTCGGATGGTTCTTCTGCACCGACGCGGTTTCGCCCTCGAACTGGTAGCCGCCGCTCAGCAGCGCGCCCTGGGCCAGCGCGTACAGGCGGCCGTCCGGGCCGATCAGCGGCGTCTGCATCAGGGTGCCGCCGTTGAGGCTGCGGGCGTCGCCCGAGGACGCGACCTGGACGTCGATGGTCTGCCCGGGCTCGGCGAACGCGGGCAGGCGCGCGGTGACGATCACCGCGGCGACGTTGCGCCCGGCGATGTCGGTGTCGGCGACGTTGACGCCGAAGTTGCGCAGGGTGTTCGCGATCGACTGCACGGTCGCGCGATTGCGCATCGAGTCGCCGGAGCCGGACAGGCCGAACACCAGCCCGTAGCCGGTCAGCGCGTTCTCGCGGACCCCGGCGATGCGCGCGACGTCCTTGATCCGGGCCTCGGCGGCGGACGCCTGCGTCCACGGCGACAGCAGCGTCGCCAGCGCGAACATCATCAGCCAGATGCGCATCACAGCAGCCTCAGCCATTTCATCACCCGGTACAGCACGCTCTGGCGCTGCGATTCGCTGACCACGCCGAAGCCGACCAGCTCGATGTCGGCATCGGCGATGCGGTTCGACCAGACGGCGTTGCCGCTGTCGATGTCCTCCGGCCGGACGACCCCGTTGATCCGGATCCGCTGGCGTTCGCCGTTGACCATGAGCGTCTGTTCGCCGGAGATGCGCAGGCTGCCGTCCGCCTCGACGCCGACGACGCGGGCCGACATCTGCGTGTGCAGCTCGCCCACGCGCGTGGTCTGCGCGCCGGCGCTGTCGCTGCCGGAGAGTCCGACGCCGGCGTTGAACGTCGTCGACGGCGAATGCAGTCCGGCCTGCAGGCCGACGTCGCTGTTGGCGGCGGTCGCGGCCTGCGACTTGGCGCGGGTCGCCTCCTGCACGTAGATGGTGATCAGGTCGCCCACCATGGCGGCGCGGTGGTCCGCGGCGAGACCGCGGTAGTGCGCCGGGTCGATCAGGCTGTCGCGGGCCGGCGTCACCGCCGTGACGCCGGTATCGGCCGCCGCCGCAGTCGCGTCGAGCAGCGCGCCGACGACGAACGCGGCGGCGGCCCCGGCGGCCATGGCCCGCGCCCTGCGAATGCGCACAGCCGCGGAAACATCAGAACGTGTCTTCATCGATCCTCACCTTGCGTGTTGCGACGACCCGCGCGAGGACCGTCTGTTCGGTCGCCTCCGGGCGGACCCGGACGCGGTCGCCGATGCGGCCGTCGGCCAGCGCGATTCCCGGCGTACTGAGGCGGACGCCGCCGCGCTCCACTTCGATCTCGACCCGCGCGCGCGCCTCGACCGCGGGCGCCGGCTCGAAGTCCGAGGCCAGCGCCGGCATGCCCGCGCGTGCGGCCCGTCGCAGGCGCAGGCCCGCGAGGTCGGCGGCGTCGACCACCGCAGCGCCCTCGCAGCAGGTCATGTCGACCTGCGCCGGCTGCAGTCGCAGCGCATCGCCCGGCGTGCCCGCGGCGGCCCTGCTTTCGTATGCCAGCACCGGGCGCAGGTCGCGCAGCGACACCCAGGCGGTCAGCGTGCGCACGACCCGGCCGTCCACTTCGATCCGGACTGGCACGCCCGCCCGCGCCCGCGGCCAGCGTCCGGCGATCGCGCCGACCGACAGTTCGACGCGACCCGCCGGCAGCGTCTGGTCGCGCAGGCCCTCGATCGCGACGATCCGGGCGTCGCTCCCGATCGCCTGCAGGCGCTGCGTCACGACCGCGGACACGTCGCGACGCAAGCGCTCGGCGGGCACGGCGTTCGTCGCGGGCGGGGCCGCGGCCAGCGCAAGCGCGAAGAGAATGGTGTGCGGCATGCCGATCGCTCCGCTCAGCGGCGCAGGTTATTGATGGTTTCGAGGATCTGGTCGGCGGCCTGCAGCACGCGCGCATTGAGCTGGTAGCTGCGCTGCGCGAGGACCAGCGTGGTCATCTCGTCGACGAGATCGACGTTGGCCATTTCCACGTAGCCCGACTGCAGCCGACCGAAGCCGGCGTCGCCCGGGCGACCGTAGGCCACGGCGCCCGCGGCGTCGGTGGCCTTGAAGCGGTTGTCGCCGACCTGCACCAGCGCGTCCGCGGCGGCGAACGTCGCCAGTTCGAGGGTGCCCAGCATGCTGCGCTCGGTGCCGCCGTCGAGCTTCGCGGTCACGTCGCCGTTCGGCGCGATCGCCACGTCCGTGGCGCCGGCCGGAATCTGGATCGGCTGGGTCGTGCGCAGGCCCTGGACGCTGACCAGGTAGCCTTCGGCGTCGATCCGGAACTGGCCGTCGCGGCTGTAGACCGGCTCGCCGCTTTCGGACTCGAACTCGAAGAAGCCGGCGCCGTCGATCGCGAGATCCAGCGGATTGCGGGTCGCGCGCAGATCGCCCGGGTCGAACAGCGTCGACGTGGAGTGCACCCGGGTGCCGTCGCCGACGGCGTCGGCCGGCGCGGCACCGCCGTCGACCATGGCCGAGGCGACTTCGACGAAATTCACCCGGCTGCGCTTGAAACCGGGCGTGTGGATGTTCGCGACGTTGTTGGACGTCACGTCGATCTGCTTCTGGTCGCTGCGCAGGCCGCTGGCGGAAATGTAGAGGGCGTCGATCATGGATCGGGGACTCCTGGAAAGGGGGCGGCGATCAGTTGCCGCCGATCTGGTTGATGCCGGTGTCCATCGCCTTGTCGTAGACCGACATCGCGCGCTGCACGGATTCGGCATGACGGGTGAGTTCCATCAGCCGCACGGTTTCTTCCGCGGCGTCGACGTTGCCGCGCTCGATCGCGCCCTGGACGACGGCCCCCTTCCACTCGGCCAGCGGGCCCTCGTAGACGTAGGCGCCGTCGCCGGCGGGCTGCAGGCGGGCGGGATCGCCGACGGCGACGATCTGCAGTTGCCCGGCCGCGACGTCGCCGACGAAGATCTGCCCGTCGCGGGCGATGCGCACCTCGCCCGGGGGCAGCCGCAGTTCGCCGGAATAGCCCATGACCGTGTCGCCCGAGGCGTTGGTCAGGCGTCCGTCGCGATCGGTGCGGAAGTCGCCCGCCCGCGCCAGCAGGGCGCGCCCACCGCGCTCGATCACGAAGAAGCCGGGGCCGCGCAGCGCGACATCGAGGGGATTTCCGGTCTGCGCGAGCACGCCGTCGCGCTGGTCGATCGCGGTCGCCGCCGACGGCGCGCCGCCGACGTCGGCGGCCGGGTCCGGAAGGAACGCGGGCATGGCGCGGATCGCGCGGTAGCCGGGCGTGTGCATGTTCGCCACGTTCTGGCTGACCGAGGACAGCGTCCGGACATCGGCGCTGAGGCTGCGGGAAATGGTCTGCACGGGATCGGACACGGGCACCTCAGGCGGCGGACTGGAGGGAGGCGAAGGAGCGCACCGACTGGCTCGCCGGCACTTCGTTGAGGCCGATGACCGCGACGTACGGCATCGATCGCTGCAGCACGTTGCGCAGCGCGCGGCGCACCGGGGACGGACACAGCACGACCGGCGCGAGATTGCGCGCCATCATCGCCTCGACCTGGCGCACGAGGTTCTTCATGAAACCGTCGAGCTGCCCGATCTCGCTGAACAGCGCGCCGCGCGTCTCGCCGCTGCGGACGCCGGCCAGCACCGCGCGCTCGAACTCCGGCGCGAGGGTCAGCACGTGCAGGTCGCCCTGCGGATCGCGGTAGGTCTGGCAGATCGTCGCCCCGAGGCGTTCGCGGACGCGCTCGGCGAGGTCTTCGCTGCCCTTGACGGTCTTGCCGGCGTCGACCAGCGTTTCGAGGATCGCCTCGAGGTTGCGGATGCTCACCTGCTCGCGAAGCAGCAGTTGCAGCACCTTCTGCACGTCGGAATAGCTCATCACCCCCGGGACGAGTTCGTCCACGAGCGACGCGTGGGCCTCGCGCATGCGCTGCAGCATCTTCTCGACGCTGGCGCGGGTGAGCAGGTCGGCGGACTGGCGCTTCATCAGCTCGCCCAGATGGGTCATCAGCACCGTATCGGGATCGACGATGGTGTAGCCCACCTGGCGCGCCTGCTGCCGCTGCGCAGTCTCGATCCACTGCGCCGGCAGTCCGTAGGCCGGATCGCGGGTTTCCGGGCCGTCGAGCTTCGCGCGCGCGCCGCCGGGATTGATCGCGAGCAGGCGATCGGCCATCAGCTCGCCGCCGCCGACCCGACTGCCGTGGAACAGCACCTCGTAGCCGTTCTCGGGTAGTTCCGGGCGGACAGTGGTCTGCAGCCGCGGGATGAGGAAGCCCAGGTCCTGCACGACCTGCCGGCGCAGGGTGGCGACCCGGTCCTGGAAGTCGCTGTCGACGCCCGAGAACAGCGACGCCAGTCCCGCGCCGTGGCGCAGCTCCAGCGGTTCGATGCGCATCATCTGCTGCAGTTCGTCGCCGGGCTTCCCGGCTTCCGGCACGGCCGCGTCGTCGGTCGCGTCGCCGGCTTCCGCACTTTCGCGCACCATGCGCAGGCTCAGCCAGACCAGGCCGCCGAGCACGCACAGCGCCGCCGCGACCGGCAGCTTCGGAAAGCCGGGCATCATCAGGGCGAGCAGCAGGACCGCACCGACGATCAGCAGCGCCTTCGGGTTCGCGAGGATCTGGCGCGGGATTTCCGTGCCGAGCTGGGCGTCCGCGGCGGCGCGGGTGATGATCACGCCGGTCGCCACCGAGATCACCAGCGACGGGATCTGGGTGACGATGCCGTCGCCGATGGTCAGCAGGGTGAAGCGGCGCACCGCCTCGGCCCAGGGCAGGTCGAGCTGGGCGATGCCGATGGCGAGCCCGCCGACGATGTTGATCAGGATGATGATGATGCCGGCGATCGCATCGCCCTTCACGAACTTGGTCGCGCCGTCCATCGCACCGTAGAAGTTGGCTTCCTTCTCGATCAGCGCGCGGCGACGGCGCGCCTCGCGTTCGTCGATGAGCCCCATGTTCATGTCGGCGTCGATGCTCATCTGCTTGCCGGGCATGCTGTCCAGGGTGAAGCGCGCGGCGACCTCCGCGACGCGCTGCGCGCCGCTGGTGACCACGACGTACTGGACGACGACCAGGATCAGGAACACCACCGCGCCGACCACGTAATTGCCGCCGACCACGAATTCGCCGATCGCGTTGATCACCCGGCCGGCGTCCTCGCCTTCGAGGATCAGCCGCGTGGCCGAGACGTTCAGGGCGAGCCGGAACAGCGTGGCGAGCAGCAGGATGGTCGGGAAGGTCGAGAACCGCAGCGGCGTCTCCGTGAAGAACGTCACCAGCAGGATCAGCAGCGCCATGCTGGTGTTGGCGACCAGGAACAGGTCGAGCAGCGGCGCGGGCACCGGCACGAACAGCACGACCAGCACGCCGATGACCAGCACGACCAGCGCCAGATCGCGCTTCCCGGCCCACAGTTGGGTCAGCAGTTCCCTCATGTCGCGCTCCCTTCGCGCGCAGCCCACAGCGACCGGTAGACCGGCGCGAGCTGGAGATAGCGATCCGGCGGCACCATGCCGTCGATCTCGCATTCGGCGTACAGCGCGCGCGCCAGCGCGGGCGAGCGCACGATCGGCACCGCATGGCGGCCCGCCAGCAGGCGGATGCGGCCGGCCAGCGCGCCCGCGCCCTTGGCGAGCACGACCGGCGC
This sequence comes from Lysobacterales bacterium, assembly GCA_019510125.1. Taxonomy (GTDB): domain Bacteria; phylum Pseudomonadota; class Gammaproteobacteria; order Xanthomonadales; family Xanthomonadaceae; genus Lysobacter_I. Next base: position 138,838 of record JAEKKX010000004.1, on the reverse strand, counting down.
CAGCGTTTCGCCGGGCCGATAGCGCAGCGCCACCGCGACATGGGTCGGATTGGTCACCACCACGTCCGCGTCGCGCACGCGCGACAGCGCATGGGTCTTCTTGAGCAGTTCGCGGATCTGCTGCTTCTGCCGCGACTTGACCGCGGGGTCGCCGTCGCGTCGCTTGATCTCGTCCTTCAGCTCGCGCCGGCTCATCCGCATCTTCTTCATGAACTCGCGGCGCGCGAACAGCAGGTCGAGCGCGGCGACGGCGCTGAGCACGATCAGCGTGCGCACCGAGGCCGACACGAAGAAGTCGCCCAGCAAGCCGCCGTAGCGCGACGGCGAGGTCGCGGCGACCGAGTCGGCGATCGCGCTCGCCTTCCACACCAGCGGCACCGCGATCGCCGCGAGCAGCGACAGCTTCAGCGCCACCTTGCCGAGCTCCCACACCGTGCGGAAGGAAAACAGGCGACGCAGCGTCTGCACCGGGTTCATCCGCTTGAAATCCGGCGTCAGCGGCTGCAGCGTGAACATCGGTCCGGTCTGGAACAGGTGCCCGACCACCGCCGCGACCACCAGTCCCAGCACCAGCGGCGCGCCGGCGCGGAAGACCGGCGCGTAGACGTCGCCGACCCAGCCGAGGAACCGGCCGTCGATGACGGTCGCCTCGCCGGAGACCGCGATCAGTCTGCGCGTGGCGTCCGCGAACCCCGACGCGAGCCCGGCCCCGATCAGCCCCAGCGTCGCCGCGGCCACGATCATCACCACGGCGCCGGCGACATCGATGCTCTTCGCCGCCTCGCCGCGCTTGCGCGCCTCGTCGAGCCGGTGGCGCGTCGGCTCTTCGGTCTTGTCCTGGTCCCCCTGCGACATCGCCCCTATCCTCCCAACATGCCGGGAACCCGCGAGAACGCGTCGCGGTAGAGTCTCGACAGCAGCTCCGGCGCATAGCGGATCGCGACGGCGAACAGCAGCATCGCGACCAGCACCTTGAGCGGCAGCGCCAGGAAGTACACATTGGCCTGCGGCATCGAGCGGGTCGCGTAGGCGACCGCGACATCGACCGCGAACAGGCCCAGCACCACCGGCGCGACCAGCGCCAGCGCCAGCAGGAAGCCGTGCCCGAGCAGGCCGAAGAACGCTTCCGGATCCGGTCGCGCGGCCGCCGCCCCCAGCGGCAGCCAGTCGACGCTGGCGACCAGGCCGCGATAGAGCGCCTGGTGCAGGTCGAGGGTGAAGAACAGCACCACCGCCGCGAGCGAGAGCGCGGTGCCGAGCAACGATTGCGGATCGTTGTCGGCGCCCGGGTTGAACAGGGTCGCCGCACCGAAACCGGCCTGCACGTCGAGCAGCCAGCCCATGCCGTGCAGCGCCGCCTGCGGCACCAGCAGGGCCAACCCGAAGATCAGGCCGATCGCGAATTCGCCGACGAGGGCGCGGATCCATGCGCCGACGCCTTCCGGAACGGCCTGCAGCGCCGTCTCCGGGATCGACAGCACGGTCAGCCACGCGAGGCCGAGCGCGAGCGTGATCCGGATCATCGCCGGCGCCCATCGCAGCGGCGAATAGGCCGCGAGCACGAGCACCGGCACGTAGCGCACCATCGCCAGTGCGACCCAGCCGGCCTGCGATTCGAGCGTCGACGCCGCCACGGCCATGTTCACAGTCCCCCCGCGATCTCGAACATGCGCCGCGCCATGTCGACCGCCACCGACAGCATCCAGTTGCCCAGCCCGAGGCAGACGACGATGACGACGATCAGCTTGGGCACGAACGTCAGGGTCATCTCCTGGATCTGGGTCGCGACCTGCACGATCGAGATCGCCAAGCCGACCGCGAGCGTGGCCAGCAGCAGCGGCGCGGAAAGCTTCGCGGCGGACAGCAGCATGTCCGTGAGCAGGCGCAGGGCGAGATCGGAATCCATCGTCGTCGCTCAGTCCGTGCCGCCGACGAGTCGTGCCTTCAGGCGGCTGGCGAACGTGCCGATCGGCACCCCCGGGAAATCGCGCGCGGGCAGCAGCGCCGCCAGTTCGGCTTCGGCGCCGGCGGCGTCGCCGCGCGCCTCCATCACCAGCGCGCGCGCGTAGCGGGCCGTCGCCGCCTGCGGGTCGAGGCGCAGCGCGCGCCTAGCGATGTGGTCGGCCTCCTCGAAGCGTCCGCGCAGCGCCTCGACGAGCGCGAATCCGCCGTGGGTGTCGCCGAAATTGCGATCGATGTCGTAGGCGCCGCGGTAGCAGAGTTCGGCATCGTCGATGCGCCCCTGCAGCAGGTAGGCCCAGGCCAGCGCATGCCAGGTGCCGATGTGGTCGGGCATGGCGGCGACCGCGTGCTCCAGCGTCGCGGACGCGTCGGGAAGTGCGTTGCGGAGCATGAGCACCTGGCCGTAGCCGGACAGTGCGCGGCCGGAATTCGGATGCCGGGCGAGCGCGCGCTGGAACAGTTCGCCCGCCGCGTCCACGTCCATCCGCCACAGGCTCACGGTCGACGCGACCAGCAGCGCCTCGTGCTGCGCGGCGTCCAGGGCCAGGGCCGCCCGCACCGCCCGCATCGCGCCATCGGCGTCGCCGCCGTCGAACAGCGCGAGCGCCATCACGCCGTACGCCGACGCGTCGTCGGGCCGCAGGGCCACGGCTTCGGCGGCGCTGGCCGCGGCCTCCGCGTACCCGCCGCGCATCGACTCGATCCGTGCGCGCAGCACCAGCGCCTCCGGAGACGGGCCGAACAGTTCGATGGCCGTCCCGACCGCCGATTCCGCTTCGTCGGTGCGGCGCAGGCACAGCAGTGCGAAGGCGTGGTCGTGACGCACCGCCGCCGAATCCACCCCGTCCTCCAGCAGCGCGGCGCATGTGCCCGCGGCGGTGGCATAGTCGCCGTCGATCAGCGCGCAGCGCGCCCGCCTGAAGCGCACCCCGGGAACCTCAGCCGCCGGAGGCGACAGCGATTCGAGCGCCGAGCGCGCACCTGCGTTGTCGCCGATCGACCAACTCGCGTCGGCGACGGCGCAGGCGAGATCCGGATTTTGAGGGTCGCGCTCGAAATGGCCGCGCAGACGCGCGACCGACGCGATGTCGGCAGTCATGTCGATGGTTTCCCCGTGGGATCGACCCATGCCCTCGCTTTCGGACGAGGGTCGGTCGAGCCCGTCAAATGGCAGGTCGGACGAAAAATCCGATTCCCTGGAATACGTGCTTCTTTCCTTCGAAGCGTTGCACTTCGCTTTTTTCAAACTACTAAAGCGGATTTGAATTTGTCAACGATATTCTTACGGCTTCGAATCCGATTTCAATTCGTCGATCATCCTTGAAAATGCGCTGGAAAATCGATCATCGTTATCCATCGCGCGCACAATCTTTTCGATCATCGGTTTCCATTCCGGATGTTCGCGCATCGAGGCGCCGAACTCCCAGAGCAGGATCGCCTTGACGATCCTCGAACGCAGCATGTCGTCGTTGCCGCCGCCCTGGTCGTGTGCGTTGCGCACGATCTCGACGACGACTTCGCGCAGGCTTCCCGCTTCGCGACCGGTGTTGCCGAAGGCGTCGGAAATCGTATCCGCGGCAGCATCGCCACGATCTTCCGCGGCTCGCTTTCTTCGCGATTTCCCGCTCTTTTCCGCGTGCTCCGTACGCAGGCGGGCAAGATGCGCGGAAAGCGATGAAAGCGGGTCGACGCTCACTCGACGCCACCTGGTCGCCCGTAGCCGTAACCGGCCAGGTAAACCGGTGCAGTGGGCGTACGTTCGGGTTCGGCCTCGCGAAGCGACTGCGACAGCCGGCGCATGTCGTTGGCGAGCGCGGGGATCGGTTGCGGCAACGCGAGGCCTTCTTCGATCTCGCGCAGCCCGACATCGGCCCGTTCCTCCGCGAGCGCGACCATCGCCCGCGAATACGCGCCGAGCGCATCGCGACCCTCGAGGATCGGCTGCAATATTCCGCGCGCTTCGTCGACGCGACCGCTCATCGCCAGCAGTTGTCCGAGCTGGAACCTGGCCACCGGAAAATCGGGCGCCATCTCCACCGCGGCCCTGAATTCGGATTCGGCACGATCGAACATGCCGATCTGGGCATGCTGCGCGGCGAGCAGATAGACGGCCTGGAAGTGATCGGGCTGCCTCGCCACGATCTCCTTGAGCATGGAGATGGCGTCGGCATCGCGATCCGACTCGATCGCGGAGAGCGACAGGCGGAGCAGTTCTTCGTTGTCGAGATGGTCAAGCGTCATGGTTCGGTCCTGGGCGGCACGACGCTGCACGCGGACGCGCAGCCCGCGCCGACCGGGTATCCCCGAACGGACGGACGGTGGCGCAGGCGTCGAAATGAGAGCGGAAGGCGGCGCGAGGGACAGCAGCGCCGGGAACGGTGGCGGCGAATGACCGGGGCCCGCGAACGCAGCGGGACCGTCGCGCGACCGGCACGAAACAGGCAATACATGGCGCCTGCGGCCGCCACAAGAACAATGATCCGGCGGTGGACGCGGGAGTTTAGGGGCAATGTGCGGGGCCATCGGCGTAACCGACGAACGGTCGAGGAGATCCCCTCCCCGGTCCAGCGGACGCGACGCGGCGATGCGCCGCCTCCGGCCGGAGCCGTCGGCTGAACGGCCGGGTCGCGTGGCTGGAAGCACGATGCATCCATCGAATATGTCACGCGGCCCGGTGCGAAATTGTGCTTAAGTTCGCACAAATTTTTGCAATCGAATACCAAAGTACGGCTTCTGTATCCCTTGTACGCGGCGGATGCGGACGGAAGCAGGCATCCCGTTTGATGAGGAAAGGCCGCCGGTTTCGCGGTGAAAGCAGGCGACCTCCGGGGGCATCCCTGGATGACACGACGCTTTTTTCCGAGCGAACGCGGCGCCGACGACAGTCCGCCGGACGCTGGCCGGGCGGCGGATCCAAAGGGCGGATCCGGGGCAGGCATTTTCAGGAGCCGATCAAGGCCGGCGCGGACATCGGGAAGCCGGAACGGGCGCCCACGCCCTCCGGCGCAGTCATCGTTCGCAAGGGAGGAGCGCAAGGCCATCGGCGCGATGCCGGGCGCAACGGCGCCGCGCAACCGCCGCCCTGAACGCGAAAACCCCGCAGGGTGCGGGGTTTTCGTGATCCGGCAGGGCGGGCCTGCCGTGATGTATTGGTCGTGCCTGACCAACCGGTATCCAAACACTCTCTCAATGTAAACAGTAGCGCATCGTAACCAGCCGCACAACCGGGAAGGCTGCATTTTTGGCACAACGAGTTTCAACCAAACAGCGGCATTGGGCGGTTTGACCGGCATCCGCCACAGATTCAACGGTCGTTTTTATCAAGTCTTTCGATACGAAGTTCGGATAGGGACCGCGCTCCGTCAGGGAGGTAGGTATGAACGGTGGAAATCAGTTCTCCGCCGGGGCCCAGTTTGGCTATCAGCAAGACTGCAAAGTTCGCACCAACAGCTACGTCCTGGACAATCTGCAGCATCGACAGATCATCTGTCCTACTTGGGTAAGGCGCAAACGATGGGTGCGAATGCCATTCGCCGATGTAGTTGAATCGAACATAGTCGTGCCCTGTCTCCCGAAAGAAAGCATGAATCTTCCCGATGGCATCCTCAATGCGCCGAACGAAGGACGCGAATGCACCACGGCGATGCACGGTCATCTCCCGGACAACAAACAGATTCGGCCCGATATGTTCACCCATTAAGACTCCGCCGACTTCTCGCCGGCCCGCCTTGTGAAGTGCCGTCAGCAGCATTTCATGATGCTCAGGTGGGAGGATCAGTGTCAGCACGCAGTTCCTCGCACATCCTCAACAACGCCTCCACAACAGCGATTCTGTCCTTATCACTCACGACATCTCCATCGCTCTCCCAGCCTTCGCCCTGCACGTCAACCGGGCGGGTGTCGAATGGTGCCTCGAATATCCACTCGCGGCGCATGCCTAGCAAGTACACCGAGTACGGATACTCGCTTGGGTCTCGGGACAATGCAGTATCGATCACTAGCCGGGTCAAGGCAGTCGCGACGAAACCGACATCACTATCGTATGCGATTAGCGGCTGTTCTTCAGTCCCATCATAACCGGCCGCATTCTTGAAGGGCGCGTCGGGAAGGGTTGCCAGATAGGCGTGGTAGGCGTCGCGAACAGCTAACGGATTCGGGTCATGCTTTGGGCGTGCCCGTGCGATCATTCCGCCGTAGCCACCAGCAAATACTTCAGCCCAGCAAAGCGGCTTCCCGTTCTTTCTCGCGAGCGCCGCCAGCAAAAGGAATACTTCCGGGTTGGCCGTCGCGTCGATCAGCAGGTCGCAGCTGGCCAAATCCTTGAGCGCGGCTGCTGCGGACACCGCCGACTCCTGACCGGCGAGGCGGGTGGTCATTGCATCCACCCGCACTGCCGGGGCTATCAGCGACAAGGCGTCACGCATGGCCCGCACCTTGTGCGTACCCACATAGGCCCAAGACAACTCATGACGCACGATGTTGCCGGGCGAGAGGTAGTCGTCGTCCACCAACAGAAATTTCCGGACGCCGGCTCGCGCTAATGAAATCGCGGCCTTGCTGCCAACAGAACCGAGCCCGGCGATACCGACACGGACACTGGCCAATTGCTGTGCTTCCTCTGACAGTCTGAAGTCGGAAAGCGACGGAAATACGATCCGGTGCTCCAGCAATTCTAGCTGCTCGCCTGAGTCGATCAGAAGCACCCGCAGCGACGACAACGCCGTGCCTAGCAGCACGATGGTCTTGGCTTTGTACTTGCCCGATTCCTGAACCAGGACGTCGTCAGTGGCGAAGCCGGCCTCTGTCAGTACTCGTACCAGCATCCCTGCGGATTCGATAGATTGGCGCTGGTCGAAGGCATCGCTCCGGAAGATCCATCCATCGCCGGACAGTGAGAACAGCGGAAGCGATGTGGCGATGCCTTTTGGAAGATCAATCACATCCTGCAGTACATCCTGCGCGTCGGCGACTTTCGCCACGAACATGACGATTGCGTCCGAGTTGTACACGATCGACGATTGCAGCCCGGTTCTGGACAACCGCGGGAGCGCCATCCATGTGGCCAGCAACTCGGCGGTCGCCACGAAGCGCCGCCCCGCACCGCGCATGCCCTGACCTGGGGTCAAACGGTGAGCCGACGGTACGGTGTTCGGCAAATCGGGATGTTGTTCGGTGCTCAGCAATTCGCGCGCACTACGCACCATGTCCGCACCAGTCACGGCGGGGTGCCAGTTGTCAGACCGCCATTGCAGGCATAGCGGGCCTCCGGCACCGTACTGGTGGCCGGACCATCGATCGGAAGAGTCGCGCGGACAGATGTAGGGCGGCGAGTCCGGAAACGTTTCCGGATAGGTCATCCGCCCCGCAAATACGCGACCATGAATTGTCATGTCGAGGTCGACTGCGATCGAACCGCTTTCAGACACGCGCCACGCCGTGCTCAGCCAATCGCTTTCTGCCTCGAAACGATCAAGCTCCGCGCGCTCGTGCAAGAAGCGAGCAGGATCGTCGATGGCCCATTTCATCACGCGAAACCCGAGGACTTGTTCGGAACCACCGGACGGCCGGGGAAGCTGAGGCTGGCGGCAGCCGCAGCAGCAGGCCGCAGCAACGATTTGGCCGCAGTGACGTCTTTTGCGAGCTGGAGGCTGAAATAGTCCGTATTGAATACCTTGTCCCAGGCGCCGCCCACCTTCTTGCGCGTGCAGTCGTGCTCGTCAAGGACCTTCAGCAACTCCAATGCATCGCCCAGACAATCGCGGAAGAAGAGTACGCACTCGTCGCCTTCCTCGGCGAGATTCTTGTCTGCATACACCGGATGGCCAATGCGTTGACTGAAAGCCAACTGCGCCTTGATCGCCTTCCAAGTGTCGCGCAGAGCGTCATCGTCCCGGTCAGCACGCGCCACGAAGTGATCCACGACCAGCTTCGAGATGCAGATGCCGCTGGTGGTCTTCTTCTTCCAGGCAGCGCGACTGCGAGCCATTTTCTTGGTCAGCTTGGTGATCCGACGAAGCTGACTGGTATCGGACTGCCCTGCCTTCAGTTCAGAGCCGACGGCGTCCTTGTACCAACGCGTCACCTTACGAGCATCCGACTTGACCCAGTTGTCGCCGCTAGCCAGCTCATACTCAACGACCTCGTTTCCCCAGAAGTCTTTCGAGCGGATCGTGCGGTAAACGGGAATGTCGATATGGTACCCGTCAGGGTATTGCTGGCGCACACAATTGGTCTTGACTACTGCGTCGTAGGCCAACCGGTCGTCCTTCAACGCGCTGCGCACCCGCGCGCGAGCATCGCGTGCGCCGAGATAGTTGCCATTAGCGTCCTTCAGGTCCTCTTTGTCGAAATACACGCCATCGTCGATGTCGTAGTCGCACGCATCGTCCTGAACCATGGTGCGCATCGCATAGGAACCTTGCGAGCTGAACTCTTCCGGCAGGGGGTGACCGGCTTTGGTCAATCCGTTCTTGAGCCTCGTCCGACCATTGTCGCGGCGGTCGCGCATCTCCGCCTGATCGTCGTTAGAGAGGGTCACCTCGTCCGTGTGGTACCCCCTCATCTCTTTATTGCAGTCAATGCTGGTCATGTTTGTCTGCCTCGGGATGCTGGCGACAGGGATCGGATGCGCCTGCCAGTGCAGTGCGGAACGCGCTCATCCGATCGTCTGATTCAGTCGTCGCCCAGGCAAAATCGACGTCGGAGATGGCTTGCCGGGCGAGCGCGTTGAGCACCTTGGGACGCGCGTCGTCCATGTTTTCCAGATACTTGTGAAGCTCGCCGGACGGGCATTGCGCCGGCAGCCGGTAGGCGAAGCTGCCATGTCCCCGCAGTTCTGCGATCTTCCGCGCGAGGTAGTCGTATGCGACCGCCTGTGCGTTGATGCTCGCGGCGATAGCTTTGAGACCACCGTCCCAGCCCAGCGCCCCACGGTGCAGTTTCTTGACACTCTTAAGTTCTTCGCCGCCCTGCACCGGAAGCGTGCCAAGCATGTACAGGTGGATCGGACGACTAACCTCGCCTCGCCGCTGCAAGATCTCGTGTGCTTCAATCATGCCCACCGCGCCCGGATTGTTCGCCCACAAGCCGCCGTCCACGTAGTCCACAGTGGTTCCGCTGCCACCGGGCTCGGTCAGGCGTGCGATTGATCGCAGGATGGGGGCAGCGCTGGTCGCCATACAGGCGTCCACCAATAGTCGATCGTTGTCTCGTCCGTTGAGACGATCCATGTGGGGGGTCTTGAACACCACAGAGGCATGGCGATTCAAGTCCACCGTGGTGATCGCCAGGCCGATACCGCGGCGCTCGTAGACCTGCCCCATGGTTTCGGTGCCGAAGGCATCGCTGAGCACGGCGCGTAATGCTTGATCCCCGGAGGAAAGACCGGAGAACAGGCCGCGGACGTACTTGCCCAGCCTCGGCATTGCTCGCAGCCGCTGCCGCGGAAAAATCTCCCGGCCATGCACCTGGTACAGAGCCAGCACTTTGCCGAGAGGAATACCCGCCGCCAAAGCACAGGCGACAATCCCGCCGGTGCTGGTCCCTACCAGCAGATCGAATGCCCGGCCCGGATCAGTCTCTCCAGAGCCTGAGACCCGGAGCCGATGCGAGAATGCATCGAGGTAGGTCGCCTGGTAGACGCCACGCATCCCACCACCGTCCAGGCACAGGACTCGAAACGGATCTTCAATCCCCATATATGCGCCCCCTGTGGGTCCATGACCACGAAATATGGGACGCTGTCCGCGTTTTCAAGGGCTTCAAGAGTTAGCAGGCTGGAAGATTCGCTACCTGAACCCAACTTCGGCTTGATGGAAAGGCTGCATCGGGTCGCGAGTTACCCCCTTCAACAACAGCCGACGCCTACCCTGCCCCCACGCTACAGCCTTACCCTCTTCGCCCGAGGAGGCGCAGGCGTCGTCCCGAGCGCCTCCCGCTGGTCCTCCCACAGTACCGGGGGGCTGATCATTAGGGCGCTGAGCCGCACCCCATCCGGCAGGGCGTCTTCCAGGATCGCGGCCACGATGTCCGGCGCCAGCAGGGTCAGGTTGAGGTGCTTGGCGACGTAGCTGTGGTCGGCGCCGTCGCGCTGCGCGATCTCACGAAGGGACGAGACTTCACCTGTTTCGATCATCCGCAACCAGCGATGGCCACGGGCCAACGCCAGTTGCAGCGGCGTGGCGCCGGTTCGAGTCCTTTCGCCGGATTCGCACCGGGGACCACCGACGGCGACCACCCGTCGACCGCTGCGCTGCCGCAGGGTGATCGGGACGTTCAGCACGACGCTGCCGTCGCTGGCGACTACCTCGCTGGCCTGTCCCGCCACCGTCAGGATCGGGCGGTTCATGCGACCGCCTCGGCGACCTGCCGGGCATCGGCGGCGAGGCTGCCGATGCCGCCGGGGCGCAGGCGGAGTTCCAAGTTGGTCGGCGTCACGATGACCCGCTCCACCAGCAGCCGTACCAGCCGCTGCTGCTCGGCGGGAAACAACTGCTCCCATACCCGGTCGACCTGCGTCATCGCGACCGTGACCTGCGCTTCGTCCAGAGTCGGATCGAGCGCAATCGCCTGCGGGATCATCGCCTCGATCATCTCCGGCGCGCGCAGCAACTGGCGCAGTTGCCCGACCACCGCGACCTCCAGTTCGGCCGCCGGCAGGCGAGGCAGGCCCGACGTGCCCCGCCCTTCGTGGATGTCGCGCGTGCTCAGGTAGTAGCGGTACGTGCGTCCGTTGGCCTTGGTCGTGTGCCACGGCGACAGGGCGCGGCCGTCGGGGCCGGTCAGCATGCCTTTCAGCAGGAAGTCGACCTTGCCGCGCGAGGCGGCGGAGCGGACCCGGCCGTTGATCTGAAGCAGCGCATGCGCCTCGTCCCAGAGCGCCTTGTCGATGATCGCCGGGTGGGTGCTCTCGATGTACTCGCCACGATGCTTGAGTTCGCCCAGATAGGTCCGGCAATGGAGCATGCCGTGAATGGAGCTTTTGTCGTGGAGCTTCCCGGGCCGTACCGTGCCCGCCTTCGTCGTCCACGTCTTGTTGCACCAGCCGCGCGCCCTCGCCTCCTGCACGATCTTCAGGATCGAGCCCAGTTCGACGAAGCGACGGAAGATGGTTCGCACCTGTTCGGCCTCCACCGTGTTCACCACCAGCCGACGATCCACAACGTCGTACCCCAGTGGACAGATGCCGTGCATCCACAGGCCCTTCTTTTTGCTGGCGGCGAACTTGTCGCGGATGCGCTCGGCGGTCAGCTCGCGCTCGAATTGCGCGAACGCGAGGAGAATGTTCAGCATCATCCGCCCCATCGCATCCGTGGTATTGATCTGTTGCGTGACGGACACGAAGGTCGTGCCGTATTCCTCGAAGACCTTGATCAGCTCGGCGAAGTCGAACAGGGATCGCGTCAGGCGGTCGATCTTGTAGACCACGACGATGTCGATCTGGCCTGCGCGGATGTCGTCCATGAGGCGCTGCAGGGCGGGACGCAGCAGCGTGCCACCGGAGAAGCCGCCGTCATCGTAATCACCTGCGACCGGGATCCAGCCTTCCATCCGCCGGCTGGCGATGAACGCCGCGCCAGCATCGCGCTGGGCGTCGATCGAGGTGTATTCGGCGTCGAGCCCTTCGTCGGTGGATTTGCGGGTGTAGACCGCGCAGCGCAGTCGCTTTGTCGGAACGGCGCTCATCGGCCACCTGCCTTGCGCAGTCCGAAAAATGCCGGTCCGCTCCAGCGGGTGCCCGTAATCGCGCGGGCGATCATCGACAGGCTCGGGTACCGCTTGCCGGCGTACTCGAATTCATCGTCTGGCAGGACCCGGACCCGATGTTCGACGCCAGCATAGACGCGGATCAGTTCGGTGCCGGCAATCGGCGTCGCGCCGACCTTCTGGCGTTTCAATGTGCCAGTCGCGACCAGTTCGTCAATCCGACGCTGGTTGCGTTCGAGCAAGCCGCGGTCGGTCCTGGCGAACTCGATCTCCTGCCAGCGGTACGCAATCCGCTTCTCGACGAAACGGCGATTCGCGATGGGCGGATCGCCACCAAAGAGGCGCTGCCATTCCTTCTTGATATCAGGCCACGACCAATCGGCCAGGTGCGCGATGCGCGCGGCCATCGATGTGGGCGCAGCCGCGGGAGGGGATTGTTGCGTCATGCCTGTGGACTCCGGTGAGCGGGGTTGGCATGTACGCGTGGGTGGTCGCCAAAGCCAAGACAAACCGGAGAGGGCGCGGCGACGGCGGCGGTGTGCGCGTCGCTACCCCGCAGGCGGCCCAGGCCGAGGGCCAGGAGTGCGGCGGCCTCTGTGCGCCGCTGTGCCGGCGTCATGCGCGCCGGGTCGTGGAGGTTGGAAGTCGTCAAGGGTGTCCCGCTGGAATGTCGAACCAGCGGGCAGTGTCCCAGTGTTGTCGTTTTGTTGTATCGCAGAGAAGCGTAATTCTCTCGCTTTAGAATCCGAGAAACGAGGTGCTTACTCCGTCGTTGGCGACCGGCGAAACTTCGAAATAATCATGCGGCGCGACGCGGACGCCAGAGGGTGTGCGTCTGGTTCAATCGGGCATTGTTGCGCGCCGCAGCGCATCGGCGATCTCCAGCACGAACTCGCAAAGGTAGGCAACGCTGCCATTGGCGCCCGTTTCGATGCTGTTGGCAAGTACGCACCGCACGGCGTGCTCCAAGTCGCTGGCCTCACGAAGCGCAGTAGCGGTTGAAACGCCCATGCAAACCGACAACAAAGAACGTTGTTCGACCGGGACGTCGCGGAACGGGGTTTCACGAGTGGTCTCGGTCATGTTCAGCTCCCGCGGAGACAGGCAGTCGGGAGGTTTGGCTGATGTCGGGCAGCCTCATAAAGCTCTGATACAGTATTTAAAGCCATGGTCGTTCTCCTTGGGAACGGTGGTGGTCAGGGCGACCGGGGTGTTGACGCACCTCGGCCGTCCGCTTCTTACCGGCTTTCGCCAGCGCACCTGTGGCGCAGGGGGCCATCTGATACTCATGGCGCCTATGCGTTGGTGAGCCTCCATACAGGCATTGTTTCCATTCAAAGGCAACCGTGCATGGTGCTGCATGGTGTCCATGCTTGCGGGCTCGAATCCCAGTCCCTTCACTTGTTCTTTCTACGGACGTGAAGATGTTCTTTGGCCCCAGCACGTCATGTTGAGTCAGACAGCCCAGTTGCATGAACCTTCAAGACGCCAAATAACATTTTATTAACAACACGCTGCTCCGATCCGCTACCCTTCAGGAATGCCCGTGCTCTCCACACTCCTGCGTGTGATGCTGATTCTGATCCTGATATTGAATGGGGTCGGAGGTGCTTATGCGTCCGCTGGAATGCAGTTGAAGTCCACACAATCGCATTCGCTCACAAGTGCGAACAAGCAGCAGGCCGTTACGCCTCCGTGTCCTGATCATCATGGCGCAATGGCAGTGGAACCTCAGACGACCGAGCGCGAACAGCCTGCAAGCCCGCCTTCATCGGGTGACCAGCACGGCAGCCCCGACTGCTGTGATCCATCGCATTGCAAGTGTCCCTGCATGCATGCCTGTGCCGCCCTGCCTGTCCTGGCGGTCAGAATGCCCGTTCCCCTGGGCAATGATGTCGGTGTGCGTCGCCTCTCCCTTGGGCACCCTGCCCCGGTGCTTCCTCATCTGATCCGACCTCCGATCGGCTAAGCGTCTTCTCGGCGCTTACGGCGCCGGCTGGCGTGCGCGCTCGTCCGCGATCTGCGGTCTGGGCGTTGCACCTCGTCAAGTCCGCGCCCTGCGGACCTATTTGGACGTTCGGAGATTCTCATGTCATTCGATTCAGACGCTGGCTCTGCCGGCGGCCCGCGGCATGTGTCGCGGCGCCGCTTCGTGCAGGGACTGGCCGCCGGCGGCGCGCTCGCCGGCCTGGGCCTTTGGGCCAAACCTTCCTGGGCGTTGAAATCGCCCGGCCAAACCGAAGTGCTGGCCGGCACGGATTTCCGGCTCAGCATCGGCGAAACGCCTGTCAACTTCACTGGACGGACGCGGCCGGCGATCACCGTCAACGGCAGCCTGCCTGCACCGATTCTGCGCTGGCGGGAAGGCACGACTGTCAATCTGCGGGTGGGCAACGCCTTGCCCACCGGATCGATCTACGGCGACATCACTTCGATCCATTGGCACGGGATTCTGCTCCCATCCAACATGGATGGCGCCCCGGGTTTCAGCTTCGACGGCATCCGGCGCGACGAGGCCTATCAATACCGGTTCGATGTTCGTCAGAACGGTACCTACTGGTATCACAGCCACTCTGCGATGCAGGAGCAGGCTGGGCTATACGGAGCGATCATCATCGACGCCGCCGAGCCGGAGCCGTTCGCCTACGACCGCGACTACGTCGTGCTGCTGTCGGACTGGACCGACCTTTCGCCGAAAGCGTTGATGAACCGTCTGAAGAAGATGTCGATGCACGACAACTACTACATGCGCACCGTCGGCGACTTCGTCCGTGATGTGCGTGAGGACGGCCTGAAGGCGACATTGGCCGACCGCCGGATGTGGGGCCAGATGCGGATGACGCCGACAGATCTTTCGGACGTGAACGCCAACACCTATACGTATCTGATGAACGGCACCACGTCGCTCGGCAACTGGACCGCACTGTTCCGCAGCGGCGAAAAGGTGCGTCTGCGCTTCATCAACGGCTCGGCGATGACCTATTTCGACGTGCGCATTCCGGGCTTGAAGATGACGGTGGTCGCCGCCGATGGCCAGTTCGTGCATCCGGTAACGGTGGATGAATTCCGCATCGCCGTCGCCGAAACCTTCGACGTCATCGTCGAGCCCAGCGGCCAGGACGCGTTCACCATTTTCGCCCAGGACATGGGGCGAACCGGCTATATCAGCGGCACGCTGGCGGTGCGCGAAGGTCTGCGCGCTCCGGTACCTGCTGTCGATCCTCGCCCCATCCTCACGCTCGACGACATGGGACACGGGGGGATGGGCGGACACGGCGGACACGACATGGCGAAGATGCAGCCGAGCGACGCAGCTCCCATGGCCGGGATGGACCATAGCCAGCATGGCGCAGCCTCGATGCCGGGCATGGACCATGGCGCGCAGGGAATGGCTGGCATGCCCGGGATGGACCACGGCGGGGGCATGCAGTCGCACCCCGCATCCGAGCAGGGAAATCCGCTTGTAGACATGCAGACCATGTCGCCGACGTCCAAGCTCGACGATCCGGGCATTGGTCTTCGCGACAACGGTCGCAAGGTGCTGACTTACGCAGCAATGCGAACGCTGTTCGAGGATCCCGACGGTCGCGAACCCGGGCGCACGGTGGAGCTGCATCTGACCGGCCACATGGAGAAGTTCGCCTGGTCCTTCAACGGCATTTCGTTCGCGAGCGCGGAGCCGCTGCGCCTGAACTATGGCGAGCGGATGCGGATCGTGCTGGTCAACGACACGATGATGACCCACCCGATCCACCTCCACGGCATGTGGAGCGACATCGAGGACGACGCCGGCGAGTTCCACCTGCGCAAGCACGTCGTCGACATGCCGCCGGGCAGCAAACGCAGCTTCCGCGTCCGCGCCGATGCGCTCGGCCGCTGGCCGTTCCACTGCCACCTGCTCTACCACATGGAGTCCGGAATGATGCGCGAAGTGCGGGTGGAGGAATGACGCCATGAACGCAGCCCATCGAAACCATAGAAACGCTGTGCTGGTCGTCGCCATTGGACTGGTGCTGACGGCGACATCCGCCGCAGCCCAGCAGATGGATCACAGTCAGCATCAGATGCCGCCCACGCGCACAGAGCCGGCAAAACCCAAGCCAAAGCCGAAACCCGCGTCGGATCGCAACGGCCAGACGAACGCCGGAACATCGGTATCAAGCGATGACCATGCGAACATGCAACACGATCCAGCCGCTTCCCCGGACGCTGAGCAGGACGCCGACGGTATGCCGGGCATGGACCACGGCGCGATGCAACACGATGCCATGCAGGGCATGGATCACGGTACGGCTCGACCCGAGAACACATCGCAGGTTCCGCAAAACGACACCAAGCCGATGTCGGGCATGGATCATGGCGCCATGCAAGGCATGGACCACAGTGCCATGGGCGATTCCGACCCATCGCCGACCGAACCACGGCAGCCGATTCCCTCCTTGACCGATGCCGAACGCGCCGCTGCCTTTCCAGATCTCGCCGGACACGACCACGGGCAAACCATCCATTCGTTCTTCCTGCTCGACAAACTCGAAGCATTCGACGCGGACCCCGGGACCGGTTTGACGTGGGAGGGGTTGGGTTGGATCGGTAGCGACACGAACCGTCTCTGGCTGCGAAGCGAAGGGGAGCGCACCGACGGCAATACCGAATCCGCCGACCTCGAAGTGCTTTACGGTCGCAGCATCTCGCCCTGGTGGGACATCGTTGCCGGTGTGCGCCACGATTTCAGACCGGGCGCATCGCAGAGCTTCGCCGCTTTCGGGGTGCAGGGTCTGGCGCCGCAGAAGTTCGAGGTCGAGGCCACGGGTTATGTCGGAGAACGCGGGCAGACGGCCGCGCGCTTCGAGGTCGAATACGAATTGCCGTTTTCCGGCCGTCTGATTCTGCAGCCGATGGTCGAAGCCAATCTGTACGGCAAGACCGACCGGATGCGCGGAATCGGCTCCGGGCTGAGCACTGCGGAAGTCGGGCTCCGCCTCCGCTACGAGTTCACGCGCAAATTCGCACCCTACGTCGGGGTGGTGTACGAGCGCGCCTTCGGCAATACCGCCGATCTGCGCCGGGACGATTTCGAGCGTGTCGACGACACGCGCATCGTCATCGGTCTTCGCACCTGGTTCTGAGGATCATGAGCATGAAAACGAACAAAAGGAAATTTCTTGTCGTCAGCGTCCTGATCGGACTGGCTTTTTTCGGCGGTGCCGCCGCGATGTATGCGGGCGTCTACAACGTAGCCGCAGACGACCCGCACACCCGTCCGGTTTACGCGATGCTCGAAACCGCTCGGGATCGCTCCATTGCCGCACGCGCCGCCAAGCTGCAGGTTCCGGACGGCTTGGACGATCCTGCCCGCATCCGCCAGGGTGCCGGGAACTACAACGCGATGTGTACCGGTTGCCATCTTGCGCCGGGCATGGCGCCGACCGAGCTGAGCAAGGGGCTGTACCCGGCGCCTCCGGATCTCACACGTGAACGGGTGTCCGCTGCCGAGGCCTTCTGGGTCATCAAGCACGGCATCAAGGCCAGCGGCATGCCTGCTTGGGGCAAGAGCATGGGCGACGACTACATCTGGAACATGGCCGCGTTTCTGCAAGAACTGCCAAAGCTCGACGAAGCGCAATACGCCGCCTTGGTCGCGAGCAGCGGCGGACATTCGCACGGCGGCGGCGAAACAGAGCCGCATGGGCATGACGACGGCGAGATGGACGATCACGGCGGTGCCATGCCGTCCGGATCGGCAGCGCATCCGCATCCCCCCGGTACGCCCCCGCACGACGACAGTCCCGCGAGCGGCAGCCACGCCGGGATGGACATGGGAAGCGGTCAAGCCGCCGAAAGCAAGCCGCACGCGCACGGTCCGAACACGCCGGCCGACCATCACGCCCCGAAGCCTTCGGACAAGGCGACATCCGCCAAGACAGCGACAAAGCCCGCCGCGGCCACCGTCGAGCACCGGCATGCCGACGGCACAGTCGAATCCCATCCAGCGCCTGCTTCCAAGCCAGCATCCAACGATGGCCATGACGATCACCAGCATTGACCAAGGAACCCGACCATGAACACCAAAACGATGACCCGCTCCCTGCTGCTCGCTGCTCTCATCGCTCCGTTCTCGTTACAGGCTTTCGCGCAGACCAAACCCGACGCGCACGCACAGCACGCTAAACCTGGCGTGGCCGCATCTGCCATGGATGTCCCGCAAGACGCGCTGCCTGCCGTGGAGATCGTCGATCAGTTCGGCAAGGCGCTCGCGTCCGGCGATCTGAAGACCGTCGGCGACCTGCTCGATCCGGCGGTGCTGATTCTGGAGAGCGGCGGCGCCGAACGCTCGCGCGATGAATACCTGGGCCATCATGCGATCGCCGATGCGGCCTTCCTCAAAGGCGCGCATCAGCAGATCAAACGTCGCATCGCGCGCATCAGCGGAGAAACGACGTGGGTGGGCACCGAAAGCGAACTGCATGCGACCAAGGACGGTAAGGCGACGACGACGCTGAGCACGGAAACGATGGTGCTCAACCGCACTCCGCAGGGATGGCGGATCGTCCACATTCACTGGTCTTCACGAACGAAGCGCTGAGGAAACCACAATGCGCACGCACCGCAACTCTTTCGTCTTGAGTACGTTGGCGGCCAGCCTCGCGCTCAATGCCTGCGCACGGCCACCGGAAACGGTGGCCGTGCCATCCGCCGCTCCGCACGCGCACGAATCCGTGGCCGCTCCCGCAGCGACCGCGATGCCTCGCATCCTCGTCCATAAAAGCGCGTCTTGCGGCTGCTGCGGATCATGGGTCGAACATCTGCGCCGATCCGGTTTTGCCGTCGAAGTCCGGAACGAGGACGACATCGGCCCGGTCAAGGCGCGCGTTGGTGTCCCCTACGGTAAGGGCTCGTGCCATACCGCTGAGGTCGGCGGTTATTTCATCGAAGGGCACGTGCCGGCGGAGGACATCAAGCGGCTGCTGACGGAACGGCCTGCGGCAAAAGGCTTGACGCTTCCGGGCATGCCAGCGGGTTCCCCAGGTATGGAAATGCCGGACGGCCGGATCGACCCCTACACCGTGGAGATGGTGAACCCTGACGGGAGCACGGCCCCTTTTTCCCGGCACGGCAAAACGGGTTCCTGAAGAAGCATCGGGACTTGACTCTGGACCATGGTCAAGGATCGAGACTGGAGTCGGGTCACGAGGAGCATGCGATCATGATGAAAATCGGCGATCTGGCGAAACGCACGGGCGTGGGCATCGACACGGTGCGTTACTACGAGCGCGAAGGGCTGCTGCCGCAGGCGCAGCGGCGGTCGTCCGGCTACCGGATGTACGACGAGGACGACATCCAGCGTCTGCGTTTCATTCGCCGCGCCAAAGCGTTGGGGTTCACGCTGCCGGAAGTTCGCGATCTGCTCGCATTATCGAGCCGCAAGGACGACGACATGGCCGCGATGAAGGCGGCGGCTCGGCAAAAACTGGTCGATGTCGACGCCAAGATTGCCGAATTGACCCGCATCCGCGACGGGCTCGGCGCTTTGATCGACGCCTGCCCCGGTCAAGGCGCCTTGGCCCGCTGCCCAATCCTGAATGCCATCGCAGAGGAACCCGCATGAAACCGCACGATCACACCGACCATCCCGAACATCCATCCGCCACAGCGCACGCATGCTGCGCGAAGCCCCCTCCCACCGCGACGGGCTTGGTCATCGACCCGGTGTGCGGCATGCAGGTCGACCCTGCTGCAACGCCGCATCATGCCGAACTGGAAGGCATGGCATATCACTTCTGCTCGGCCGGTTGCCGCGAGAAGTTTCTGGCCGCTCCGGAAAAGTATCGTTCGCAGACATCGGTTGCGGTCGCGGAGAAATCTCATGCGATCGAGGGTGCGATCTACACCTGTCCGATGCATCCGGAGATTCGCCAGCCCGGGCCTGGCATCTGCCCGATTTGTGGCATGGCGCTGGAACCCGAGATGCCGAGCCTGGAAGAGGACGAGAACCCGGAACTGCGGGATTTCTCGCGCCGGTTCTGGTGGACGCTGCCGCTGACCGTGATCGTGCTGACATTGGCCATGCTCGGTCACCGCATTGAGGCACTGTCGACCGGGACGCGCACGTGGCTGGAGCTCGTTCTCAGCACACCGGTGGTGCTGTGGGCGGGGTGGCCTTTCTTCGCACGCTGCGTGCAGTCGGTCCAAAACCGCAGCCCCAACATGTGGACCTTGATCGGCATCGGTGTGGCCGCGGCTTTCGGCTACAGCGTCGTGGCCACCATCGCCCCCGGCCTCTTTCCCGAATCGTTCCGCGAGCACGGCCGCGTCGGCGTGTATTTCGAGGCCGCGGCGGTCATCGTGTCGTTGACCTTGCTGGGCCAGTTGCTCGAACTGCGGGCGCGATCGAAAACCTCGGCTGCGATCAAGGCTCTCCTGGGCTTGGCGCCGAAAACCGCGCGCCGGGTCCGCGAGGACGGCGCCGAGGAGGACATTCCGCTGGAGCACGTCCATGTCGGCGATCGCCTGCGGGTGCGGCCGGGCGAAAAGGTGCCGGTCGACGGCATGGTGCTGGAGGGGCGCACGAGCATCGACGAGTCGATGCTGACCGGTGAGCCGATTCCGGTGGAAAAGGTGCCGGGCGAGCGCGTCATCGGCGCGACCATCAACGGGACCGGCAGCCTGATCGTTCGCGCCGAGAAGGTCGGATCGGGCACCGTGCTGGCGCAGATCGTGCAACTCGTCGCGCAGGCGCAACGCTCGCGGGCGCCTATGCAGCGAATGGCCGATCGGGTCGCCTATTGGTTCGTCCTTGCAGTGTTCGGCATCGCCCTCGCGACGTTCTTCGGCTGGGGGCTGTTCGGTCCGGAACCGTCGTGGACCTATGCCGTGCTCAACGCGGTCTCGGTATTGATCATCGCCTGCCCATGCGCGCTGGGGTTGGCGACGCCCATGTCGATCATGGTGGCTACTGGCCGCGCCGCCCAGGCGGGCGTGCTGTTCCGCGATGCGCAAGCGATCGAACAACTGCGCACCATCGATACCCTCATCGTCGACAAAACCGGGACACTGACCGAAGGCAAGCCCGCATTCCGCGACACCATTTCGGCCGAGGGCTTCGATTCCGACGAACTGCTGCGTCTCGCCGGGAGTCTGGAACAGGGCAGCGAACATCCCTTGGCGGAGGCGATCCTCGCCGAGGCCAGGCGTCGGGAACTGCCGCTCTCGACCGCTGCGGACTTCGATTCGATCACGGGCCAAGGCATGCGCGGTCGCATCGACGGGCGGGATGTCGCGCTGGGCAATCAAGCGCTGATGACGTCGATCGGTGCGGACATCGCAGCCGTGCGAAGCAGCGCCGAACATCTGCGCGCACAGGGCGCCAGCGTGATGTATCTCGCGGTCGACGGGCGATTGGCGGGCGCGATCGCCGTGGCCGACTCGATCAAGCCGACAACGCTCGCCGCACTGAATGCCTTGCGCGCCGACGGCCTGCGCCTGGTGATGGCGTCTGGCGATGCGCAGGCCACGGCAGAGGCCGTCGGGCGCGAACTCGGTATCGAGGACGTCCGCGGCGGTGTGCGCCCGCAGGACAAGGCCGAACTGGTGCAGCAACTGCGCGCCCAAGGTCGTCGCGTGGCGATGGCGGGCGACGGCATCAACGACGCTCCGGCGCTCGCGGCGGCCGATGTCGGCATCGCGATGGGTACAGGTACCGATGTGGCGATGTCCAGCGCGCAGATCACGCTTGTGAAAGGCGACCTGCGTCGGATCGTTCAGGCACGAGCGATTTCCAACTCGACTGTGGCCAACATGAAACAGAACCTTGCCTTCGCCTTCATCTACAACGCCATCGGCGTTCCGATCGCCGCGGGCGTGCTTTATCCGATCTTCGGCCTGCTGCTCAGTCCCATGATCGCCGCGCTCGCCATGAGCCTGAGTTCGGTCTCCGTGGTCGCCAATGCGCTGCGATTGGCGCGAACGGCGGTGCCCGACCTTCACCCATCCGACGTCCGCCATGCCGAGCCGGTGCGCGGCGCGTCCGGGCATTGACGGCTCATTATCCTTATAGGAGATCCCCCATGAAACATCTTGCAACAGCCTCCCTGCTCGCGCTTTCCCTGTTCGCAGCTACGGCCTCGGCCGCCGGCCCGAGCACGCCGCCTTCGACCCCAAAACCCACCACCGGTCACATGGACCACGGCAAGATGGATGGCCACCATGACAAGCCGGATGACAAAGTCGGCGAGTTCGCAACGCTGGATGCCAACAAGGACGGCAAGCTGTCCAAGGCGGAACTGTCCAAGCACAAGCTCGGACCGCATTTCGGCATGCTCGACGCCGACAAGAATGGCACCTTGAGCCCGACCGAGTTCGCAGCTGGCAAGGCGATGTGACTCTCGGTTGCGAAGGGGCGCTGTATGCGCTCCTTCGCTCTCGTGATCTGATTTTCAAGGAGGTCTGAAATGTCCAAGCATTCGCATTCCATGCATAGCGGCGGTCACTACGGACGCCTGCTGGCCATGATGGCTCTTTCGTTCCTGGCGATGTATGCGTTGATGTACGCGATGGTCGATCGTTGGGCCAACGTCTACGGCAACATCAACCAGTTCTACATGGCTGGCCTGATGGCAGCGCCCATGCTGGTCATCGAGCTTCTGCTGATGGCGAAGATGTATCCGAATCGCAGATGGAACCTGCTGCTCGCGATCGGCGCCTTGATCTTCATGGCGGCCTGCTGGTTCGGAATTCGGGAGCAAGCGGCGGTGAACGACCGGCAATTCATCCGTTCCATGATCCCGCATCATGCCGGCGCGGTCTTGATGTGCGAGCAGAACCGCCTGAGCGATCCGGCATTGCAGCGCCTGTGCGACGACATCGTCCAATCTCAGCGCTCCGAAATAGCGCAAATGAAGGAACTTCTCGAGAAAGCGCCCTGAATGATCCGCAACAGTTTCGCTAAGGCGTCAAGGAAAGCACGGGTCGCTTCCGAAGTGCGTTATGCGCTCGATGCGCCTGCAGTTGCGGGACGGCCTGGCCTTTCTCCGCACAATTCCGCCATTGCGGCGCAAATGCTCGCCTGGTGCCGCCTCATACGATCTCCAACTTCTCAAGGGAACACGGTCATGCTGAAAGAATTTCTGCTGGTAACTGCGCTGTTCGCCATGCCTGCTATGGCGATCGGCGAAGTCGGCGACGACGCTGCCGTCAAGGTTGTTTTGGAAAGCTATAAGCAGGCGCTGGAACGGCGCGACCTGTCCGGCGTTGAGCGGCTGTTCGCGTCCGACAACGAAGTAGTCGAATCCGGCAAGGTCGAAGGCAGCTACGCGGACTACCGGGATCACCATATCGGTCCCGAGCTCGGACATTTCGAGTCCTTCTCGTTTTCCGACTACCGCGTTGCGGTTCGCATCGAGGGAGGGATAGCGCTGGCCACCGAGACGTATCGCTACACGATTCGCCTGAAAGGCAAGCCCGACGTCATCGAAAGACAGGGGGTGGCGACGAGCGTGCTGAAGAAGACCGATGGCGACTGGCGCATCGTTTCGATGCACAGTTCGTCGCGCACCCCAAAACCGAAACCGCCGGTGACGCCATGAGCATGTCTTCAGAATCGATAGTGGCGATTCTCCTGATATCATCCGCCCAGGCTGGTTGCACCCCGAATCGCCCGGAATCGAATGGGTCCGGTGAAGATGCGTCGATCACGGGATGGTATATCGAGCATGCTGGGCAGGCCACGCTGCAGAGGTGTGGGCGAAACGAAACTCTGCGGATATCAGGACCGTCAAAACTGAGGGAAAAGGCGGGCGCTTTCGGACTGATCGAAGGCAATCCGGTCTATGTCCGCGTCAAAGGCGAAATTTCCGGTGCTACCCTTTCCATCAGCGATGTCGAGCAGTTCGGCTCGCCCGAGCCTGTTATGGACTGCGCGATGACAGGCGTGGTCATTCTCGACGGCAAATGAGATGGAGGCACCATGGAAGGGAACGCAATTGGATCATTGATCAAACTTTGGCGCGACGATCCAAGCGGCACCTATCGCAGTTGGTTTCTCTGGGAGGAACGGCTGAAGAATTTCCGATCGATCCGTCGGGGACTGCAGCTTGTCGTGCAGGAGATCGAGGAGGGTCGCTTCGGGAACCTGTATCGAGGATCGTCCCTTGAAACCGTCGTGGCGGCGGTTGCCGAACAGCGCCAGATTTTCCGGGGCGCGGACCATGCCTTTCTATGGAAGCCTAAGCTGCGCATTCCCGACATTTACGAGAATCTGGAGAACCAGCGCGCATTCGCGCGTTTCTTGCATGACTGTGCCTGCTGCAACCAGGAAGCCGATGTGTTGCGCGCGATTCGGCAGTTGGATTCCAGTCGGATCAAGGGGCTCGGGCCGGCCGCCGCGAACCTGCTCTACTTCCTTCATCCGACTATCGTTCCGCCTTTCAATACCGCCATCGTGAAGGGCTACAACATGCTGACGGGCGCCAAGGTCAAACTTGGGAAGTGGGACGAGTATCTCGCGATGCGTGCAGGCATGCTGACGCTCAACCAGGAGCATCGCGCACTGCTGTCGAACGACATGGGCGCGATCGCAGGTTTCCTATACGACTTGGGAAACGGACGTTATCCGGTTCCCGACATGGCGAATACCGACGATGGCAAGGCACGTTGGGAGGAGCAGTTGTCCACGATTCGCAATCTCGGCGCCTCGGAAGCTCGCGCGATGCAGCAACGTGCAGACAACGATCATACCCATACCGAAGTCCAGGGATGGCTGAGAGATCTGGGGCAAGCGCTGGGTTACGGCATCTGGATCGCAAGCAACGATCGCAGTCGGGAGTATGCCGGCGGCAGGCTCTGCGACGGGTGCCTGACGGAGTTGCCGTCGTCGATCACGGAGCATGCTGCGGAAGCGGTCCGTCTGATCGACGTCATGTGGGTGGATACCGTGAGCGGGAGAATCGCAGCGGCCTTCGAGGTCGAGCACAGCACCAGCATTTACTCTGGGATTGTTCGAATGCTCGATCTCGCTCTCGGCGTTCCGGAGCATACCGCTGGACTCTACGTGCTCGTCGCTCCGGATGCGCGCGAAGCCGAGGTGCGTTCACAGTTCTCCCGTCCGGCCTTCCTCAGAGTCGCCGAGTTGAATCTGCGTTACCTGCCCTACGGCCAACTGAAGTACCACCGTGAGGCCATCGCCCGGTTCGGGACGGGGCTGAAAGGGATCGAATCGATCGCTCACAAACTATCGCGTTGATAGATTGCACTAGTGCCGGAACCCGGTTGAGCATTGAGTGCGGGATTTCCCTCAGAACAACGCCGGGCGAAAAACGCCCGGCGTTGGTGACAATGCCATGCGGGAGAGTGCATGGCCATGTCGGGGGCAACGTTGAACCACCAGCTCAGTCGCCGAGCAGTTCCGTGTGCTCATGGCCCGGCGCAAGGATCACCTTGTGAATCCAGACACCTCCGCGGCCGTCCGGAGCGACCCAGGTTTCGTCGAACACGCCGAAGCTGATGCGCATGCCGAGCGGCTTGCCGCCGGCCATCGTCAACTGCTGGGGGCTGACCGCGGTGGACGCGAGACTGGTCGTGCTGGCGTAGCTGTCGGTGTGCCCGTAGATCGTGACCAACTGCGCGTAGTCGTGGGAATTCGGCGAGACGCTTGATGCCGATTGCGAGTAATCCATGCAGGTCGACTGTGAGGTTCCGTTCGTGCTGGTGTGATTCAGTCCGAGCAGATGACCGAGCTCCTGACACATCACGTGCCACCGCTGATTCTGGCTCGCGAAGGAGGAAGCATAGCTGTCGTTCATCTTGGACGTGCCGGTGGAGATGTGACCACGACTGTCGAGATTGATCGATGCGAGACCAAGCCAGCCATTCTGGCCGTAAGTGTAATTGCAGGAACGGATCTTTCCGGCAGGCGCGGGGCAGCTGCTGCGCGTGGCGGTCGAAGAATCCGAACTGCTCACGACCATGTCGAGCTTCGTGGATTGCGACCACTGCGAGAGCGCACGCGAAAGCTCATCGTCCCAGTCCGTGGTGTTGCTGTCGATCACCCTCAGGGTGAAGGAGCTGCCGGTGCGTGCCCAGTGGTAGTTGCTCCAACTGTGGCTTGCATACGCCGCGAACGAGGTCGTGGCGACCGCTGCAGCAATAATTCCGTTGCGCAAGATGCTTCGAGCTTTCATCGTGGTTCTTCTCCGTAATTTGTTGGATGATGTGTAATGAAAGTGATGCGGGAATGTTTGGCGATACTGTCCGTCGTGTATGGGCAGCGCGCCAAATCTAAGTTCATTCGCAGTTAATACAAGTCGCAACGCAGCAAAAGTATTGAGTCTATAGCGCGGCCTAGACTCTAGAGTTCGCCTTGCGAAAACTGATGTGGCTTGGTTAGGCGCCTGCGATGATTGGCGCGTTTGCGATTCACTGACCCTTCTCCCGAGAGTCAAGGCTGACACTTGAAGCAGCGCGGCGGCAGGCTTTAGACGTTCGCCAGCAGATATACCCTTCGAGGATGGTCCAAATACAGGACTATTCATATCAATCGAGCGCAGACCAGAGGTGCGGCATCGCGCTTGACCAAAATCAATGTGTTTCGTTTGAAGATGTACTAGACTCGCAACTATGGTGATTTCCTGCCGCCCTGGCCAGAGCGTCACGCCGAATGACTGCATGCCATTTCGGTCGAAGGGGGGCGGATGACAAAAGCACTGCTAGGAATGCGCACAAATCGCCATCGCATTCGCATGGCGTGCCTTGCTTTCTGTGCATTGCTACTGCAACAGATCGCTTTGCTCGCTTACGCCTGTCCTGCCGTCTTTCCCGCTCCCGCATCTGAGACGCCCATGGTCGGCTGCGAAGACATGCAGATGCCAGACCCGGAAGCCCCGGTGCTGTGCCAGCAGCACTGCCAGCGCGATCAGTTGACCAGTCCAGACCTCAAATCCCCCCAGGTGCCGCCGCTGGCCCTGCCGCCGCCGCATTTCGCCCTGACCGAAGCCCTGCTGCCCCCGGTTCGGTCGCAGCATTACAAAGACGTTCCCCTTTACCAGTCCGATCCTCCACCGGCGCAGCGCTTCTGTAGCCTGCAGATCTAGACCCAGACTACGACCTGTCCCGCGCTGCCGCTTGCCGGCGGCGCGTATGTCGTTACCTGTCTGGAGGTCTTATGTCCATGTTTTCAAGTCTGCGCTTGATGCGTAGCACACGCCGTTGGCCCGCATGGCTGATGGTGCTTGGCTTTCTTTCCGTTTCGCCTGGGATCGTTGCTGCCGAGGTGTCGTTCGATGACGCCCTGCGACTGGCGGTCGAGCGCGCGCCCCTGCTTCGTGCCCGTCAGTCGCAGGAGACGGCGGCCCGAGAAGAGTCCGCCCGCGCGGCGGCCTTGCCCGATCCCACGTTGACGTTTGGCCTGAGCAACTGGCCGGTCACTGGTTCCGATGCGTTCGACCTGCGGGCCGACGACATGACCATGCAGCAGATCGGTGTGATGCAGACGTTTCCCGCGCGCGCGAAACGGCAAGCGCGCCAATCGGTTGCGAATCGCACGGTCGAACTGGCGCAGGCACAGTCGAACGCCGAGCGGTTGGCGGTTCGCCAATCGGCCGCGCTGGCATGGCTCGATCAATGGGCGGCCCAGCGCGAGGTCGTTGCGCTGCAGGGACTTCGGGAGCCGGCCACGCTCGCTGCCAGAACCGCGAAGGCGCGACTGGCGGGCGGGACGGGGAGCGCGACCGACGCGTTGGCGGCGCAAGCGGCGACGCTGGAGTTGGAGCGCCGACTCGATGCCGCCGAAGCCGGATTGCACGCTTCGCGCGCCGGCTTGGCGCGCTGGCTTGGATCGGGTGCGGATGTGCGGGTGTTCGGCGATCCACCGGATGTCCGTGTGCTGCCGATCGATCCCGCCGCGATACTCGCTTCGATTGATCGCCAGGGCCCGCTGCTGGCCTGGCAGGCACGGGAAGCGATGGCCGATAGCGCCATCGATGCCGCCATCGCCGAGAAGCGTCCCGACTGGAGCCTCGGCACGACCTACGGGCGTCGCGAACGGATGCCCAGCGGCGGACAGCGCAGCGACATGCTGATGGTCGAGGTTTCCATCGATCTCCCCCTGTTCGCGCGGGATCGGCAGGACCGGGGCGTCGCCGCGCGTCGGGCCGAACGGGAGGCCGTTGCGGCCGAGCATGAAGATGCGCGCCGGGCGCAGACCGAGGCGGTCCGTCGCGCATTGGCCCAGTGGCAGGGGCTGCAACGTCAGGTCGCTCGCCTGGAGACCGACACCCTGCCGCTCGCGCGCGACCGCAGCCGAACGGCGCTGGCGGCTTACGCCGGGGGCGGCGATCTGCAGCCGTGGCTGGACGCGCGCCGCGACGAACTCGAATCGCACCTGGAACACGCCCGACGCCTGGGCGAACTCGGCCGCGCCTGGGCGGCGCTGGCCTATCTGCTGCCCGATGAGGAGACCCGGCCATGACCCGCACCACAATCCGATTGACGCTGCTCGTGTGCGGCATCGTGCTCTTCGCTGTTGGGCTGGCCGGCGGCACCTGGTGGGCGCGACGAAGCGCAGGCCACGGAGCTGACATGGCGGACACCCCGACAGCGGCCACGCCGGAACGGAAGGCCCTGTACTGGTACGACCCAATGGTGCCGGATCAGCACTTCGACAAACCGGGCAAGTCGCCGTTCATGGACATGGCACTGGTCCCGAAATATGCCGATGAGACGCTCGACGGCGGCGTGCGCATCGATCCGGGCCTGCAGCAGAACGTGGGCATCCGCACCGCGCAGGTCGAAACAGGTCGTTTGGCGGCGGGCGTCCGCGTGCCAGGCACATTGACTTGGGATCTGCGCTTGGAGTCGGTGGTAAGCGCCCGTGTCGAAGGCGTCGTCACCCGTGTGCAGGTCAAGGCACCTTACACGCCGGTGCGCCGCGGTCAGCCGCTGGTGTCGTTACTGGCGCCGGGCTGGCGCAGCGCGATCGCCGAAGCGGAGGCGCTGCAGCACGCGCAGTCCGTCTCCGCGCGGGAACTGCGGTCGGCCGCTCAGCAACGGTTGCGCGTGCTCGGTGTTCCGCCAGGCGGCGTCGCGCGCGACGGTAGCGTGACGCTGGGCGCGACGGACGATGGCATCGTGACCGAGGTGCTGGTCCGCGAAGGCCAGACTGTCGTGCCGGGGACGCCATTGTTTCGTATCAACGGCACCGCCACGGTGTGGCTGGAGGCGGCGATCCCGCAGGCCAGTGCGCTGCGGATGCTCCCAGGCACACCCGTCGAAGCCACGATCAACGCGGTGCCGGGCCAGACGTTCATGGGCGAGGTCGAGACGCTGTTGCCCGTGGTCGATGCCGTCAGCAGGACGCAACCTGCGCGCATCGTGTTGCGCAATCCCGACGGCGTTCTCGCGCCGGGGATGTTCGCCGACGTGGTGCTGCAAGCGGATGCTGGTGCGCCGGTGCCGTTGATCCCGAACGAGGCGTTGATCGCGACCGGCGACGACAGCCGGGTGATCGTGCAGACGGCGACGGGCGGGTTCCGCCCGGTCCGCGTGCGCACCGGCCGCAGCGGCGGTGGGCGCACCGAGGTCCTCGCCGGGCTGGATGGCGGCGAACGCGTGGTCGTCTCCGGCCAGTTTCTGATCGACTCCGAGGCCAGCCTGTCCGGCGCGTTGGCGCGCATGGGTGAGGCGCCGGCACCACCTGCCCAAGCCGCGATGCCGAAGAGGGAAACCGCCGTGCAGGCATCCCCGCATCCGCAAGCCACGTCCGAACCGATGTCGGACATGCGCACCAAGCCAGATGCGCGCTCAACGATGCCGAAACCCCGCCACGCGCAGCCCACAGCGAACAAGCCGCCAGCACGCACATGCCCGGTGGCGTACTGGTACGACCCGATGGTGCCGGAGCAGAAGTTCGACAAGCCGGGCAAGTCGCCCTTCATGGACATGCAACTGGTCCCTAAATTCGCGCCCGGAGCGGCGACGGACTGCACCATCCGCGACGTGAAGGCGGATGGCGGGGAGGTGCAGCCATGATCGCCCGCCTCATTCAAGCCTGTATCGCCAACCGCGTGCTGGTGCTCATCGCGGCCGCGCTGCTTGCCGTCGCTGGCGTGTGGTCCGTCAGTCGGACGCCGCTGGACGCACTGCCGGACCTGTCCGATACGCAGGTGATCATTCGCACCCAATGGCCTGGACAGACGCCGCGCATCGTCGAGGATCAGGTGACCTATCCGCTCGCCACGACCATGCTGTCCGTGCCTGGCGTGAAGGCAGTGCGGGGGTTTTCGTTCTTCGGCGATTCCTTCGTCTACATCCTGTTCGACGATGACACCGATCTGTATTGGGCGCGTTCGCGGGTGCTGGAATATCTGAGTCAGGTCCGCGAGCGGTTGCCGCAAGGTGTCAACCCGGCACTGGGGCCGGACGCGACTGGCCTGGGCTGGATTTACCAGTACGCACTCGTCGATCGTACCGGGCAACACGATGTCGGCGAACTGCGCGCGCTGCAGGACTGGTTCCTGCGCTACGAGCTGAAAACCATTCCCGATGTCGCCGAAGTCGCCAGCGTTGGCGGTGCAGTGCGCGCCTGGCAGATCGTGCCGGACCCGCAGGCGCTCGCCGCCCAGGGCCTCTCCGTCGCACAACTGATCGATGCCGTCCGTGCCGCCAACGGCGCCACCGGCGGCTCGGTGATCGAACAGGGCGAAGCCGAACTGATGGTGCGCAGCGAAGGCTATCTGCGCAGTGCGGAGGATTTCGAGCGGGTGCCGGTCGCATCGGCTGATGGCGTGCCGGTGCTGCTGGGCGAAGTCGCGACCATCTCGCGTGGACCCACCTTCCGTCGTGGTATCGCCGAACTCGACGGCGAAGGGGAAGTGGCCGGCGGTGTGATCGTGCTGCGCACCGGCAAGGATGCGCTCAGCGCCATCGAGAACGTCAAGGCGCGACTGAAGGAACTGCAGGCCAGCTTGCCGGAAGGCGTGGAAATCGTGCCGGTCTACGACCGTTCCGAACTGATCCACGACGCCGTACGCAATCTCACGCACAAGCTCGGCGAGGAATTCCTGGTCGTGGCCCTGGTGTGCGCGCTGTTCCTGTGGCACCTGCGTTCGGCGCTGGTGGCGGTGATCACCCTGCCGCTCGGCGTGCTGGCTGCCTTCGTCGTGATGCACGCGCAGGGCATCACCGCTAACCTGCTGTCGCTGGGCGGCATCGCCATCGCCATCGGCGCGATGGTGGATGCGGCGATCGTCATGATCGAGAACGCGCACAAGCATCTGGAGCACTGGCGCGAGGCGCATGGTCGCGAGCCGGAGGGTGAGGCCCGATGGCAGTTGATGGCACAGGCCGCCGCCGAGGTCGGCCCGGCGCTGTTCGCCAGCCTGCTGGTGATCACCCTGTCGTTCGTGCCGGTGTTCGCGTTGCAGGCGCAGGAGGGGCGGCTGTTCTCGCCGCTGGCTTACACCAAGACCTACGCGATGGCGGCGGCAGCCGGTTTGTCGATCACGCTGATTCCGGTGCTGATGGGCTACCTGATCCGGGGACGCATCCGGCCCGAACGCGACAATCCGATCAATCGCGTGCTGATCGCCGGGTATCGGCCGGTGCTGGATGCGGTGCTGCGGTATCCGCGCCTCACTCTGGCATCAAGCGGCGTGCTGCTCGCGCTGACCGTCATTCCTTACGTCCGCATCGGCAGCGAATTCATGCCGCCCATGGAAGAAGGCTCGCTGCTGTACATGCCCACGGCGCTGCCGGGCCTCTCGGCGGACAAGGCACGACAACTGCTGCAACTCAGTAACCGGATGATCAAGACCGTCCCCGAGGTGGCGCACGTCTTCGGCAAGGCGGGCCGTGCCGAGACCGCGACCGACCCGGCACCGGTCGAGATGTTCGAGACGACCGTAACTTTCAAGCCACGCGACCAGTGGCGCGCGGGCATGACCCCGGAAAAGCTGCGCGCCGAACTGGACGCCGCGGTGAAGGTGCCCGGGCTCACGAACCTGTGGGTGCCGCCGATCCGCAACCGCATCGACATGCTCGCCACCGGCATCAAGAGCCCGATCGGCATCAAGGTGACGGGGCCGCAGATCGAGGGCATCGCGCAATTGAGCACCGAGGTCGAACGTGTCGCCAAAACCGTGCCCGGCGTGAATTCCGCGCTGGCCGAACGCGTCGCGAGCGGACGCTACGTGGATATGCGGATTCGTCCGGAGGCCGCTGCCCGTTATGGGCTGAATCAAGCCGAGCTGCAAATGTTGATCGCGACCGTGGTCGGTGGCGATCCCATCGGCGAAACCATCGAGGGCCGCGAACGCTATCCCATCGTCCTGCGCTACCCGCGCGGACAACGCGACTCGTTGTCCGCGCTGATGCAACTGCCTGTGGTCGCTCCGGGCGGGGCGCAATTGACCCTGGGGCAAGTGGCGGATATCTCGCTCAGCCCGGGGCCGCCGATGCTCAGAAGCGATGACGGCCGTCTGGTCGGCTACGTCTACGTCGATGTGGCGGGTCGCGATCTGGGCTCGGTCGTCGAAGATCTGCAGCGCGCGGTGGCCTCGCAAGTGAAACTGCCTCCTGGCTACGGGATCGCCTGGTCCGGGCAATACGAGCATCTCCAGCGCGCGCTGGCCCGGCTGCAATGGGTCATTCCGGCAGCGCTGGCGATCATCTTCCTGGTGATCTGGCTGGTATTCCGCCGTTTTGGCGAGGTCGCCATCATTCTGCTCAGCCTGCCGCTGGCGCTGGTCGGCGGGCTCTGGCTGATCTGGACACTGGGCCATGCGGTGTCGATCGCGACGATGATCGGCTTCATCGCGCTCGGCGGCGTCGCCGCCGAGTTCGGCGTGATCATGCTGCTCTACCTGCGACAGGCCTGGGAACGCCGTCTGGCGGCGGGCGAGCCGGCGACCGTCGCGACGCTGGAGGCCGCGATCCGCGAAGGCGCGGTGCTGCGCGTGCGCCCCAAGGCGATGACCGTGGCCGTGATCCTCGCCGGCCTGTTCCCATTGTTCATTGGTTCCGGTGCCGGCTCGGAAGTGATGCAGCGCATCGCCGCGCCGATGCTCGGCGGCATGGTCACCGCGCCGTTGCTGTCCATGCTGGTGATTCCCGCGGCGTATCGCTTGCTGCGCGGGCGAGACTTATCCCGTACTTCGCCCACCGCATCGCCGGCGGGAACCGCGACGTGAGCGGCGCGTTGGTCCGCTCACCTCAACACCACACAACACAGGAGGCCAATCATGAAACGCATCTCCCTCATTGTGGCCTTGGCGACCCTGATCGGGACGCTGAGCGTTTCCGGCACGCTGTCGGCAAGGGAACGCCTCGGCCATGTCACCGAAGCGTCTGGCGACACCTTGCAACTGTGCTTCGATTCACAGGCCGCACAGCCGGCGGCTGGCGAAGCAGTGCGCATTGTCCACCGCATGCACTCGGGCAGCCAAAAATCCGGCCCGATGTTCCGCAGGCGCACCGTCGGTGTGGCGCGGATTGGCGACGATCGATCCGGCCCCTGCGTCGCGGCCACGCTGATCAAAGGAAAAGCGCGTCGTCAGGACGAAGTTCGCAAGTGAAATCGCCGTCTGCCGATGGCGGCAGCGCGGAAGGCGCTGTCGTCATTCCCGTTGTCTCTACTTCAACCCACTCAAGGAAACCCACATGAAACCGACATTCATTCCCTGCGTTCTTGCCGCGCTGCTGCTGGCGGCCTGTTCGCAAACACCAGGCAACGAGGCCGCTGCCGCCAAGGACGCGACCACCGCCAGCGAAATGGCGATGCCTGCTGCCGAACACGCGGCGATGGCAGCACCGCCAAAAACCGCGCCGGATGCGATGGCACAAACAGTCAAGGTCGCGTCCGCAACCGGCATGGTCGAATCCGTCGATGCCGCTGCCGGCAAGATCGTCATCGCACATGGTCCCGTGGATGCGCTGCAGTGGCCTGCGATGACGATGGGCTTCAAGGCCGCGCCCGAGCAGATCGCTGCCGTGAAAGTCGGCCAGAAGGTACGTTTCGAGTTCCAAGCGCAGGGCATGGACGCCACGATCGCGAAAATCGAACCGGCTGAATGAGGGAAGCGCAGCGTGTGGTACTCCTTGGTGCCATGCGCTGCTTTTACAATAAGGAGTGACGACACGCAGGTTGCAATCGTCGTGAGGTGATGCGAGTTCAGCCCGCACTACCGCAGCAGGGACTGTGCTGCTGGATGGGCGGACACGGCACCGTGCCGTAGGAGCAGAACACGCAGCAATCACCCGACTTGGGGCGCAGAAGGGTGTGGCAGGCCAGACATTCGTAGAAGAACTGGCAAGCCATCGTCGGCATTGTCTCGGTCGCCTGGTGTCCGCAGAACGGGCACGTGAGCGTGCTTTGCAACTGCACCTCAGCCACCGTTCTTGCTCGTTACCGCGGTCGCGGGAAACCCGGCGTCGGTAATGGCCTTCGCGATGGCCGCCGGATTGGTGCGTTCGGAATCAAAGCTGACGGTCACGGTGGCCCTGCGAGAGTCGACACGCTTGGCGGTGATGCCGGGCACCTTGTCCAACGCTTTTGCGATGGCGATGCTGCACGCCGGACAGGTCAGGTTCTCCACCTGGAGTACGAGTTGCTTGGGAGTGGCCGCTAAAGCGAATTCCATACACGTCGTCAGCAGAAACCCGAGAAGGATCTTGTGCATATTGAACCCCTACAGTAACCAGCCAATGTAATACGGAAAAAGCAGCAGAAGGACGATCAGGGCAGTAGCGATCCACAGCCAATAACGGCGACGCCGCAGCCGGGCCGGACTGGCGCAAGCACCGTCGACGAGACAGCGTGAAGTCGGGCCGTAGAGCAGCCAGAATGACCAACCCAAGCATGCCAATGTGGCTGCGCTGAACCAGGGACGCCATGCGTCCAAGGCAGTGAGGTTGGCGATCCAAGCACCGCTTACCCCCATCAAAACCAGCAGCAGGGGCACGACGCAGCATACGGACGCACCGATGGCGGCTGCGGCGGCGCCCAGAAGGGCAACGAGCGAGGTGCGGGAGGCGGGCTGGATCATCTGGGTATGGTACTCTCCGTACCAAAGTACGGAGTCAAGCGATGACTGCCAACGCAATGACAATCAGTCGGCTGGCCGCCGCGGCAGGCGTGCATGTCGAGACCGTTCGCTATTACCAGCGGCGGGGGCTTCTGCGCGAGCCGTCACGCGCACCGGGGAGCGTGCGTCGTTACGGGATTGATGATGTTAGCCGATTGCAGTTCATCCGCCGAGCCCAGGCGATGGGATTCAGTCTCGACGAGATTACAGGGCTGCTGGAGGTCAAAGGCCAGCATGCGTGTGAACAGACGCGGCTGCTGACCGAACGAAAGCTGATCGAAGTGCGGCAGCGGCTTCAGGATCTCAGGCGACTAGAAGTCGAACTGGAGAAGCTGGTGGAGCAGTGCCACCATGTTGCGAAGGGGGCTGCCTGCCCAACGCTGGATTTACTCGCACATGCGAGTGATCTGTCATCAGAATCGAGGGCCTGACGATCTGAAGCAGGTCTGCGTGTGTAGGTCTGTTCGTCACCGCCCGCGCGCTGCGCGCTTGGGGGGCGGGCTGATCGAACAGGTCGACCATCCTCCTGAGCCGGTCCTTTTCGGTTTTGCTCATCTGGGTGTACTTGCGGAAAAACTTCAGGTCTTAGGGTGAGGCTTTCACTGGCGGGGTTCACCCAGGAGGATGCCGATGCGTGCCTGCGCGATGAAGCGATAGGGATCCTCGTTGTGCTCGAAGGCATGCGGCGTCATGTCGGTCACCACACGATGCTGGTGGGGTTGGCGGCGATGCGCGCGAGCAGGTCGACCAGCGGCTCGGCCTGCGCGCCCTCCGCGATGGGTGTGAGCAGGGTGCTGCCGGTGTCGATCAGTTCGATGCGGATGACGTCTATGCCGTTGCTGGCATAGGCGACGTGCTTGCGGCCGTCGATCCGGCGCATGAGCGCGTGCGGCGTGCGTGCGCGCAGGACTTCGCGGCGCCATGCGTGCCGACCGCGCTTGCCGGGGACGCGCACCAGCAGGGAGGCGAGGAAGAATTCCTTGACGCGCTTGGGCTTGCGGGAGGGGCTGGTTTTCATGCGGGTCGATGTCCGTGTCGGGGTGGGCATGAACGCGCTGTGCCCGAGGGAAGCCAAGCCCATCGGGCCGGTGTCCGATGTCCTTGTTCAGCCGTCAGAGGCGTTGGCCTTCGCGCCCTTGCGGCCTTGCTCGATGCCGGCGCGGTAGGCCGCTTCCAGCGCATCCCGCAGTTCAAGCACTGAGACTTCATGAAAGTCCAGACTGTCGCGACGGCGGGATTCCAGCGTTTCGATCCGCAGGTGCTGCTGTGCGATGCGGGTCAGGCGTGTGTCGAGGTGTTTCATGTCTTGTGGGCTGATGGCGTGGAGTGCTGCATGAACGCGCTGTTCGGGAAAGAAGCCAAGTCGAATTGGCTTCTTTTTCGGGGATTTCGGCTATCCGAGGCGCGCGACGTAGCGGGCGAAGTCGCCGCCCGAGGGATCGACGTAGAGGTAGGGGCGACCGGGCGCGTGAACTTCGACACAGAGCACGCCGTCGGCGATGTTGCCGCCCTTGCCTCGGAGCCATTCTCGAGAGAG
This sequence comes from Lysobacterales bacterium, assembly GCA_019510125.1. Lineage (GTDB taxonomy): Bacteria > Pseudomonadota > Gammaproteobacteria > Xanthomonadales > Xanthomonadaceae > Lysobacter_I. The sequence continues at coordinate 102,565 of JAEKKX010000004.1, read as the reverse complement.
ATAGAGGTGTCGCGCGAAAGTGTCGAACTCGGCGGGCGTCATTTCGACCGTTTCGGTGATGAATATGCGCGCGTTGCCGCTGGCGCACATCTCTTCGAGGCTCTCGGGCTTGCGTGCGAAGGGGAGTCGCACGCCGAGTTCTTCGACATGCAGCGTTTCGCCGCCGAACACCAGCGTGCGGGGCGTGCGTTCAATGGTGATGGTCATGGTGGGCATGGGCGTTCTCCGTGTGGGCGTCGGCGATTCGACGCGACCATGAACGCGCTGTGTGCGATGGAAGCCAAGCGCCGCGAGCGCGTAGATCGTCGCCGTACAGGTGGGTGTATCGCGCCCCGCGCACGCGGCACGGGGCGCATGCCGGCATCAGCGGCGGCTCTTTCCCACGATTAGGTCGTAGGCATCCCCCAATCGCGCCAACTGGTCGAGACGGACTTGCGGGCAGAGGCGATCTTCGACAGCGACGATGGCATCGCGCAGCACGTCGCCGCGCTCCGCCAGCGATTGCGCCTTTTCAAGACGCTGCAGTTGAAGCTCGATGTCCGAGCGCGTGGCGGCGAGTGCATCGATCAGCGCGCGCAAATGGCGCTCGCCTTCGTCCTGGGCGGCGGGTCTGTCATCGTTCATGGGCGTCTCCGTGGTGTGTGGCCGCATGAACGCGCTGTCGCCGCGACGAGCCAAGCGCGAAGTGATGTCGCGCTGCGACAACCGGACACCCGTCGTAGAGGGTTCAACCTGTGTATTGACTTCGCGTAGGCACTACGCCAACCGGCGCAGACTGACACGCTCGATGCGGCCGGCGAACGCGGCGTCGGCGGCGATGCGCAGCGCGGTGTTCGCGTTCGCGGTGAGCATTTCGACGAAGGCGCCATTCGCGTTGCGCGTCGCGCCATCGATGGGTGCGACGCCCGCGAGGCCGACGCGTACCGAACCCGCCGTGACCTGGGACAACACCAGTTCGGTGCGGTACACGCCGCCGTCGACGAACGCGAACGGCTGCGTGAGATCGGAGGCGGTACCGGCGACCTTGACCGCGGCGCTACCGGCGATCGACCAGCCGGCGCCGAGCGTCCACGCCGCCGGGGTGTCGAAGTCCGCGTTCGCGAGCTTCTCGCCGCATTCGCAGGCGATCGTCCAGACGTGCCGCTGGTGGGACACGAGTACGCCGCGGCGACTGTCGACCTCGACGCGGACGGTGGCGTCGTTGGCCAGCAGCACCTCGACCGTATGACTCGTCCCGACGATGCCCGTTGTCTCGTGCAGCACCGCCCCGCTCAGCGCGTGCAGGACACGCACGGTCGTCGTCGTGCCCGGCTCCGGGCCGATGCTGCCGGCCTCATGTTCGATCAGGCGATCGCCCTGCAACACGCGATCGCGGTGCGCCCAGGCGAGGTCGAGTCGCGCGAACGCCGTCGCCGGCCCTGCGGCGCCGTTGATCCGCAACCGGCCCGGCGGATAAGGCCGGGCGTGGCGCGCGTCGAGTCGCACCTGCGCGACCGGCGCGAGTGCGGGATCGAGCGTGCCCTGTTGCGTGCGCGTGAGCAGTTTCGCCTGGACGGTATCCCCGGCAAGGTATTCGGTCGGATCGGCGCCGACGTAGGTGTCCGTGAACCACACCCGCGCACCCGCCGCATGCGCCACCGGCACGGTATCGACGCACCCTCGCGCGATCGTGAGCGTCCCCGTGACGGGATCGAGGGCATCAATCCGCACCAGTTCCTCGTCGATCAACGCCTCGCTGCCGACGGCAACCAGATCCAGATCGCGCGTGTCCGCCAGCGTCGCGACCGTGTCGGTTGGCCCCAGCGCGCCCGCGAGGGTCGCCGTGGCGGAGAAGTCCCCGCCCGCGACCTCGACGAAGTCGCCCGCGCCGGTGCGCGTGACGAGCGTGTAGCCGTAGGCAGGCCCGTTCGGGCGTGCGCCGAGCGCGACCACGAACCCGGCATCGTCCTCGACCTGCGCCAGATCCGCAGGGCGCAGGCGACCGGCCAGATCGCGATACGTCGCTTCGACCAGGCGCTGCGCCGGCAGCGGCTGCGGACGCGTGTCCGGCGGCGTCCACGGCCCGATCACCGGCCGCAGATAGGTGGTCGCCGCCATGCCGTCGATGTCCTGCACCAGCGTGAGCGCGAGCGCGCCGTCGGTGCGCGTGCCCTCGTCCACCTCCAGCACCCGCACCGGCATGCGCAGTACGCCCTTCCGTCGCCAGGACAGCGCGAGCACGTCGCCGCGCTTCACGCCCCACCAGCGGCGGTCGACGGTGAGTTTGATCCGCTGCAGCAAGCTGCTGGCGGCAGCGGTCTCGCGCGCGGCGACGCGCTCGCACAGCGTGCGGTTCCACAGACCCGGCAGCGTGCGCCGGTCGGCGACGACGCGGCCCTGCGCCTGGACGTTCGCCATGTTCTGGAAGGTCGCGGCGAGTTCGAGATTCGTGACGCAATCGCGGCCGAGCACGGTGACTTCGTTCACCGAGCCATCGAGCAGCGGCGTTTGCCAGCTCTCCAGCGCGAGCACGCTGGTTTCGTCGAGCAGGGGCAACGTGGCGACGTCGTAGTCGGGTCGGAACAACCGGTAGACGAACTGGCCGCGCATCGGATCGAACGCCCACAGCCCACCGACGTGGGTGTTCACCGTCTGCAGAAAATTCCCGATCGAGTCCCCGCGCCGCCAACCGAGGCACAACCCGAACGCCTCGTCGTGCAACTGCTCGGCCGCGCGCAGAAAGCTATCGCCATCGATCAGGGCGGGATCGAGCCCACAGCCCCACACCGTGTCGGTCAGGCACTGGTAGTGGATGTGCGCCGCGTTCATGCCGCGACCGATGCGCGCGAGCTGCGGCTGCCACACCGGCGTCGACCAGCCCTGCACGAAGCGCCCCCAGCGCTTGGCCCAGAGCTTCAGGTAAGGGTTCATCGCCCCGACCATTCCGCGGTACAGCGTGGTGCAGAGCCCGCGCGCGGCAGGCCACGGTCCCGGCACCTGCTGCTGCAGGTAGGGCACCGGCAGCTGGTCCGGCTCGCCCATGCGGATCTGCAGCGTGCCGACGAGCCCGCCTTCCTTCTTGTCGCCGCCGAACAGTTGCGGCAGGTTGATCGCCAGGGTGCCGCTGCCGGCGCGTTCGCCCTCGAACACGGTCTGGCCGCCGACCTTCACGCCTGCGAGGTAATCGTTCGGGCCGATCGACTCGCCCATGTACAGGTACATGAAGTGGCGATAGCCGATCGTCGGCTTGCTCGACTTACCCATGCTTCACCGCATCACGTCGCACACTCCACGCGCGCAGGCGCTGCGCGAGGCTTCGATGCGGCGGCGAGACGACGATCGGGCGCAGCGTCGGGATCACGATCGGACGTCGCCGCCAACGCCCACGCACGAGCGCGCGCAGATCGAGACCCCACAGCGCGTGGAAGACGCCGGCCGCGATGCCGAATGCGCCGAACGGGCGTTCGCCCGTGACCCACAGCCAGACCCCGGAGAGGATCGACACCACGCAGGCGACCACGATCCAGCCGCGATACATCGACTCACGTCGCATCGCGTATCACCGCTTCCCCACCCGCCTGCTCTGCGCGCGCGATCTCGATCACTCGTACGACGAAGGGATCGTCGTGCAGGTGGGGATGGTCGTCGACAGCGATGCCGTCCTCGCACAGCACGTGCAGATCGATGCCGTGCTGGCGACACCACGCGCGAATGCCCGGCGTGCAGAGCGGCCCACCTGCCGGATCGATCGCGCGCACATGGCGGAGGTGAATGCGCAACTCGCGCTTCGACGACGTGCTGTTCGACGGCGCGCAATTCGACGGCATGATCACTTGCCGCCACTGGCCTTGATCGGCGTGGTGCGCAGATCGCCGTAGGCGAGCACGTTCGGATCGTCCACCCACACCTCGCCGAAGATCACCATGACCTCGCGGCCTTCTTCGGCGGTCGGCACCGAGAAGTCGGCGAGCGACGGCGGCTTGGTCGATTGCGGCTTGGGCCGCATCGCGATGCTGATGGCGATGGAGAGAATCAGCACGAAGACGTAGATCCACATCGTGGAAAGGTTCCTGGGGCGCGGGACGCGCGCAGCCGCCGTCCGGCGCATGCGCCAAGCAGTGCGTCGCGGGGGAATGGATCAGAAGACCGGGTCGCTGCCGAAGGGATTGCGCATGCCCTTCAAGGTCGGCTGGCCGCCGTAGTTCAGTTCATTGCGGAATTTGGGGCAGCCGTTCGGCCCGAGCGTGCGATCGCAGCCGGGGAACGCGACGACGCGCGCATCCGGCGTGAGTGCGGCCGGGGTGAGCAGGCGCAGGGTGGCGCCGACGTGGCTGACCACGAAACGACGTTCGACGCCGAGCGCCGCCGTCCACTGCAGCACGCCGCCGTCGAAGTGGCCGTCGTCGAAGGCATCGAAGGCGGCCGAGACGACGGTGTAGCCGGTCGCATCGCTCAGGATCGCGGGGACGGCATGCGCGTCCGGATCGGCGTTGCACAATCCGAGCCCCTGGCTGTAGAGCACCAGCGGACAGTTCGACTGCCAGCTGCGGCGCAGGCCGAGGGTCTCGACGGCGGCGGCGAGCGATTCGCAGCGCAGCTTGGCGACGCTGTGGGTCTCGTCCAGATTGGCGACATGCCCGGTCCAGCCCAGGCGTACCTGGCCATCGCGCACCCGCACCCGCTTGAGGTCCAGGCGCAGGCGCAGCCCCGGCGGCACGGGGCGGAACAGGTTCAGCAGCGGCAGATCGAGCGGCGCGGTGATCTGCAGCGCGTTCTTCGATTCTTCCGCCGACTGCACGATCTTCTCGCGCGTCAGCGTGATCGGGGCGTAACGCTGACCTTCGACGATCGCTTCGCGTTTGGCGTCGGTGTAGCGCCAGTGGTGCAAGCCGATCGAGAAGTCGTACAGCTCGATCTCGCGCGAGAGCAGGCCCATGCGTGTGGACTCAGGGTTCTTCCGCCGGAATCCCGGCGAAGGACACGGCGCAGTCGAGCAGACCGTCGCTGTCGGCGTGGTGGCGCAGTTCGACCGTGTCGCCCGCCAGCGAGACCAGCGCCAGCCAGCACACCAGCCGGACCCGGTCGGGTGCGATCACGCGGCCCAGCGCTGCATCGAGCCTCAGCCGTTCGGCCGCATCGCCGTTGGCGAGCGTGAGTTCGCTCGACGCTTCGATGGCGCGGTAGAACACGGCGCCATCGACCAGTTCGATGCGAACGTGGCGACGCCCCGCCTGCTGGCGCAGGCTGCGCGCGACGCCGCAGGCGGCGACGGTGAGCGTGAGCGCGGTCTCGCCGATCGTCTCGGTCACCTCCAGATCGTCGGTCCAGGTCGGCAACCACAGCGCCTCCGCCCGCCCCTGCAGGCCATAGAGCAGGCTGCGGTGACCCGCGCGTTCGGCGCGGCCGACCAGCCGCCACGCATGCGACTGCGTGGTCCACATCAGGCCCGACGCATCGTCGACCTGCGTGCGGCCGACGTCGCCATCGAGCAGATCGAAGCGACGGGCCAGGATCGCGCTCGGGTCACGGGTTTCGTCCGGGCGGTGTTCGAGCACGGGGAAGCCGCGATAGCGCGTCGCCGGCAGTGCAGGCCGCCAGTCGCAGGGTTCGGTCGCCTCGAAGCGCAGTTGCGTGGACATCAGCCGGTCGGTGTGGCGCCGTAACTCCGGCGCGTCGGTCAGGCGCGCGGTGCGGCACGGGATCAGGCGTGTGCCGACCGGCCACGCGCGGCGCGTCGGCGCGCGCAGCGTCATGCGACCGTTCGCGATCTGCGCGACTTCGACCAGTTCGTAGGTCGCCACGTCCCGCCAGAGCATGGCGAGGCTACCGACCGCGAAATCGAGGCCCGCGGTGTCGACCGGGATCTCGGTCACACCCGCGGCGAGCGGCGCACGAAGGTGCGTCGTGTCGACGAACACAGGCAGCGCCCACACCCGCGCCGTCCAGTCGAACAGCGCGTACTCCACCCAGCGGCGTTCGACGCGATCGGCGAGCACCGCGAACTCCCACGACCGATGCGGCGCCTCGCGCAGCGGCGTGCGGGTGACGGTGCCGGCGATGGCGATCTGGACATCGGTGAGCCAGGCGAGCGTTTCGGTCAGCGGCTCGGACCAGTTGGGCGGCAGCGTCCATGCCTGCAGGCGCAGGCCGTCGATCCGGATCGACCACGTCGCGCCGTCGGCGAAGGACAGCCCCGCCACCGCGTCGATCACCGGCGGGCCGTCGAGGCCCACGGTGAGGGTCAGCACCCGCTCCTGCAGCGGACGCAGCGCCAGCGGCAACGCCCCCGGCGCAGCGAGCGTGCTGCCGGCATCGCCCCCCAGTCGCAACGCGGTCAGCGTCTGCGGGATCGCGCGCCAGGCATTCCACACCGCGATCTCGCGGGTCAGCTCGGAGACGACGTTCCCCAGCGACAGCGCGGTCGGCAGGACGTGGACGCGGTCGAACAGGTCCTCCGCGAACCGGTGCGCGAGGCGCCCGGTCGCGGGCCAGCGCAGCGCGGCCGGCGCCCGAAACACCCCTGCCCGCGCGACGATGCGCTCGCGACGGTACGCGGCCGGGGCGAACGCGGCCTCGCCGAGCGCATTCAACTCGGTCGAGAGCGCAGGATTGATCGCGCCGAACGCCCGCAGCGTCGGCACGATGCCGGTCAAGGCCGCCATCAGGGCACGTCCCGCAGCGCGACGCCGAAGGTGCCGGAATGCTGTGCGCCGATCGGCCAGCCGGCGCCATTGCGCTGCACCGGGTGAACCGCGTGCAACGGATACGCCCACCAGCGTTCGGGGCCGTAGAGCAGCGGTTGGCTCAGATCGAGGTGATCGAGCCGGCAGTAACGCGCGTGCGCGAACGTGGCGACGATGGTCTGCCCTTGCGCCTGGCGCGCGAGCAGCACGTCGATCGGCAGCAGCACGGTCGCCTGATTGAAGGTGGATGGCAGCGCGTGCAACAAGCCGGCCTTGTGCGAGACGCCGAGCAGTTCGCCCGGCGCGCCACCGTTGGCGGTGCGCCAGCCCGCCGCGCCTTCCAGCCCACAGTGGATGAACGACGAGTGATAGCTGCCGGCCGCGCTCGCGAAGAAGAACCCGAGCCCGAGTCCGTCGTAAGGCAACGCACCGAGATCCGTGCCGCTGTTGGCGGCGATGAACACGCGACAGGTCGCCGAGGTGCCGAGGACATCGCCGCGGAACGACCCGCTGCACCACAGGCCGGTACCGCCGATCTGCGGCATCGAGGACACGCCCCAATTGAGATGCTGGTGGCGATCGACGTTGTAGCGCAGCACGCAGTAGATCTCGTCCGGCGCGTCGAACGCGTGCAGCACGTAGACGGCCGGCCACTGGATCGGCGCGTTGGCGAAGGACAACAGCTTCACCGACTGCGGGCAGGCGCCGGTCAGCGCCGCACCCGCCTGACCGGTTCCGGCCTGCAGGCGCAGTTCCGTCGCCGTCGCGGTCAGTTGCACGAAGGCGACGCCCTTGCTGAGGATGCCGCTCGCGAGCGTCCAGCCGCGCGCGGTCAGCGTCGTCTCGATAGCGGCCTTCAGGGCCGCGAAACTCGCGACCTGACCGGAGACAGTCGCCATCAGCTCATCTCCACCGCGACGTAATCGCGCCACGTCGTGCGCGCGCCGTCCTGCAGCACCACGAACGCGCGGCCGTTCACCGCGCGGATCGCATCGACCGCCTGGCGCACGCTCATGCCCGTTTGATCAATCAGCGCACTGCCTTCGAGCTGCAGCACGTTCTCGGAGGCGTTGTTGAAACCGGAGACCATGCTCACGCCGTCGAGCACGCCGTAGAGATTGCCGCTGCTGGGATAGGCGCGTGCCTCGTTGTCGTAGGCGCCGAAGGTCATCTCGTACAGTTCCAGCGGCTGCGGCTGGTGCAGGGTGCCGGCCGGCACCAGACAGCGATAACCGCTGCCATTGCGACCCACGTACTCGCCCGCTAATCCGGCGTAGGTGGTCTCGGTGCCCTGACCGTTGCCGAAGGGCGAGATCTGCACCTTCTTCCAGGTCCCGCCGGCATCGCGCAGGAACAGGAACCCGTCGTTGTAGCCGGCCTCGCTGCTGCCGCGGCGGCCCTTGTAGGGGAACCAGTGCAGGTCGCTGTAGCGTCGGGCATCACGACCGTCGAAATGCCCCGCCACGATCAGCGGCGAAGGAAACTCCCTCGGCCGGGCATACGCGAGCGCCTTGCCGACGTAGAGGTGCGCGTAGATCGGCGAACCGACCTTGAGGGCGCCGACGATGCGACGCGGATTGGCGGTCAGGAAGTAGCTCACCGCCTGGTTATGGCCAGGCACGCCCGACGTCTTGATCCCGGGCTGCGCCTCGAACGGCGCGGCCGGCACGTAGCCGGTCATCGTCGCGGCGAGCAGGTTGTAGTAATCCGCGGCGATGTTCTGGTACGCCTTGAAGCCGACCGTGATCTCCTCCTCGCCCGTGGTGCCGGTCGAACGCAGGATCAGTTCGCGTTCGGCGATCGACGCATCAAAGCGCAGCGTCGTCCAGCCGGCGGCTTCGGCGAGCGCGCGCAGCACATCGAGCAGTTGCAGGTGGGCGTCCGGGCCTGCGCCCCGGATCACGGTATCGATGGCGTAAGCCATTAGCCGCCTCCGATCCGCTGACGCAGGAAGCTGCCGTTGCGGTCGATCACGTTGAGAATGGTCTGCTCCAGGCCCCGGCTCTGCGCCATCGACTCGGCGAGCGCATCGGTGTTGATCGCATTGATCAGGCGCAGATTGAGTTGCGGGTTCAGCCCCGCTGCCGCGCGCGCCAGGCCGCCTTCGGCGAAGTTGACGCGCGGTGCGCGCGGCAGCGACACGGCGGGCGGCGGCGCACCTGCGAAGCGGCGTGCATGCCAGGCCTCCAGCGCCGGCATGCCACGACGATTGAAGTCCTCCAGAAACGGCAGCGCGCCCGGCTGGCGCACCACGGCGGCCCGCGTGACGAACTCGAAATCCGACAGCCACGCCGGAATGCTGTCGCTGGTCGCCGTGCCCGGCCCGCGCACATGGCCGCCGGTGGCGTACCCGCCCCCGCCGTTGAACGTCGCCTGCGCGATCAGCCCGGCGATGGTCGCGCCCTGCGCGATCGCCCCGGCGATGAAGGGAATGTTCTGCGGGAAGCCGACCTTGCTCGCTTCGGCGACGTTGTTGGCGAGCGCGAGCGCCGCCTGGGCGATGGCGAAGGCCTTCGACAAGGCGAACAGGGCACGGTAGGTCGCGCTCTGTTCGCCGCCGAAGGATTTGGCGATGTCGGCGAGTTGGCCGAAGGTCGCGGACGCGCCCGCGAGCAGCACCTGCGTCTGCGCCGATTGCAGCTGCGCGAGCGCGGCCTGGTGCTGGCGCTCGATCGTCTCTTCCTGCGCGTCCCACTGCGCATTCAGATCGGCGCGCTGCGAACGGAACTGCGCCAGCAGCGCGAGCTGTTCGGCATGCCAGGCTTCGAGCCGCGTGCGCGACTGTTCGATCTGCGCGAGATCGCTGCCGGCCGGCCCGAGATCCGGTGTCGCGCCGGGGACGCGATCGAGGGCCGCGTCAGGTTTACGGAAACTCGTCTGCACCACGCGCGCCATCGCCGCATCGAACGCGGCCTTGGTCGCGATCCCATCGCGCAGCGCATCGTTGAGCAGTGCGACCTGCGCCCGCGCTTCTTCCAGCGCGACTTCGGCCGGCGTGCGCAGGCTCGCGCGCAGCGTCTCGTAGGCGCGCGTGGTCTTCTCCAGTTCGGCCTTGCGTTCGCGCTCAGCCTCGGCCGCCGCGCGGGCGGTGTCGAGCGCTTCACCTTCGGCGATGAGTTGCGTCTTCAGCGCGGGCGTGAGCGTTTTGAGGGCGCCCTGCGTGGTCTCGTAGCGGAGGCGCGCGGCCTCACCGGCACGAGTTTGGCCGGCTTCGACCTCGCCCAGCAGGGCGACTTCGCGACGCAGGGACTCCAGTTCGCGCTCGGCGGCCTCGCGGGCGCGGTCGGCATCGGTCGCCTTCGGCTTCGGTGCGCGCGGCCCCTTCGGCGCCTTGAACTGGTCGTCGATCTGCGCGCGCCGCGTCTTCTCGAACGCCGCGAGCGACACGCCTTCGACTTGCGTCACACCCCCCGCGCGCAGCGCCGCAATGTCGCGCTCCAGCTCGCGCAGCTGCTGCGCCTTGGCGACCGCACGATCCTGGCCGAGCGCCGCCTGCGCGCGACCGAGGGCGTTGATCGCGTTGGTTTGCTTCGCCTGCGTCGCCGCCTGCGCATCGGCTTTCGCCTGTTCGGCGTTCGCCTCGCGCTGCAGGGTCGCCTGCTCCTGCCGCAGCGCACGGATGCGTTGCTTCGTGTCCGCATCGACCTCGGTGCTTGCCAGCACCGCATCGAGCGAGTTGATCCCACCCAGTTCGCGCCACTCGTTGCCGATGCGATCGAGTTCGTCGGTGGTCTTCTTCAGCCGGAACGCCAGATCGTCGCGGCCGATGTTGCGGATCGTCTGCCAGACCCCGCCGATGACCTTGCCGAGCGCGATCCACGCGCGTTCGAGCGATCCCGCCCGCGCATACGCTTCCTGCACGCGCTGCTCGTGGACGCGCGCGAAGGTCTCGATCGCGAGACGCGCGGCGTCCTGGGCACGGCCCTGCGCTTCGAGTGCACGGACGTGCTGGTAGACCTCCACCGAGAGGAAGCGGTACTGCTGGTTGAGTTCGAGCAGTTGCGCGGACGGCGCGCGCGCCAGCGCGATCACCTTCTGGGTCGTGTCCTCGATCGACGCGCCGGTGAGGGTCGAGAGATTGACCGCCGCGCTCGCCGCGAGTGCGAGCGTATCGCCCGCGACGGTGCCTGCCGCGGCCAGCGCCGTCAGTGCGGCCTCGGCGTTGCCATACTCCCCTGTCGCGCCTCCGACGCTGTCCTTCACCACGCGCAGCTGGCCGGCGGTGGTCGCAGCGGCGTTGCCGCTGGCGATCAGCGCGCGCTCGTAGGCCTGCGTCTCGCGGTAGCCGGAGAGCGTCGCGACGGCGACGGTGCCGATCACCGCCGCGACCAGGGCGAGCCCGGCGACCATCGGCGTGATCGCGCCGAGCAGCGCGCGGGCGGCGGGCACGATGCCGCCGAAGGAGTCCTTCAGCTGGCCGCCCTGCTGGATCGCCACCAGCCACGGTTTCTGGCCGCCAGCCAGGGACGTGAAGATGTCGGTGATCTGCGCCGGTAGCTGCCGCATCGCCTGCCGGGTCTGACCGACGGAGATCCCGTACTGGTCCACGGCCCGGCGACCGACGTCGGTCGCACGCGCGGCGGTGACGGTCGCGGTGGCGAGCCCGGTGCGGGTCGTCGCCAGGCGCGTCTCGAGCGCGTCGGCACGCCGGTTGATCTCCAGCATCCGCAGTTCGGCGTCGCGGCGCAGCGCCTGGGCCTGCCCCAGGGCCGCCGTGCGGTCGGCCGGCGTGCGCAGTTGGTCCGGCGTGGCGGCGGAAAACACCGCCGTGGACGCGGCGCGCCGTTCGGCGATGCGCGCCTGCTCGGCCGCCTGCTGGCGCAGCGCGGCAGCGTTGCGAGCCGCGGCGTCGGCTTCGAGGCGCGTGCGTCGCTCGACCTCGGCGGTGATCGCGCGCTGCGCGGCGAGCACGGGCGCCGCCTGCGCATCGACGGTCACTGCCCGGCCGGCGGCGCGCACCTGGCCGAGCGCGCGGTCGACCTGGGCCAGCGCGCTCTGCAGGCGGCCGAGACTGGTCTCGGCCTGCGCGGAATCGCCGCGGACCTTCAGATTGAGAACGAAATCCTGATTCATGGAACCTGGTTCACGAACGGCCGCGCAGGGCCTTCACGCGCGCCTCGGCGGCGTCCCCGCCCCACACGGCGCTGGCCGCGTCCTCGATGAAGTCCGCGCGACGGTGGCGTTCGCCACGGTCGACGGCCTCGAAGGTCGCGAGGAGCTGGCGTTCGGTCATCCGGCCGAGGCGGGCGAGGTCGCCGCATCCGGCGGCGGCGAGTCGGGCGAAGAGATCGCTCCAGCCGAGGCGCCGGCCGCGAGCCGCTGCGCCTCGCGCAGTTGGGTCTCGCGCAGTTCCGCCAGCACCTCGCGCACGAAAAAAGCCGCGTTCACCGCGAACCAGGTCGCGAGATACAGCTCCAGTTCGTCCGGCGGCAGTGCTTCGAGCCAGGCGGCCTCGACATCGCCGGCCTGCGCCGCGATCGCGGGAATCACCGCACGGTGACGACCGAACAGCCGGCGCACGTGCGCGTACCGCAGCGCGCCGTCGTCGCTCGCGGCGATCAGATCGGCGATGAAGCCGGCCGCGCGATCGGCGACATCCAGTCCCTCGAAGAAGCCGTACTCGCGGAGGACGATCGTGCGACCGCCGAGCACGAGCGTGCGATCCGGATGCAGGATCGCCAGATCGTCCGCGGCGGCGGTATCGGGCGCAGGCGCGGCGGGCAGTTTCGTGGCCATCAGACCACCTCCGGCAGATCGAGCCGGCCGAAGCCGCCGAGCAGCGGGTCGGCCGCCGCTTCGGCATCGAACAGTACCGAGGCGGTCAGCTCGAACTGGCCGAACGACTCGTTGATCAGGCCGAGGTTGCTCACCGGATTGAACTGCACGCGGTACAGGCGCACCTGTACCGGCGCGTTGTCGATCGAGTTGGTGCCGTCCAGATACAGGAAGCGTTCGGGCGCCGACGTAGTGAGCATCGCCACGCTGGTGCGCGCGCCATAGCGGTAGGCCGCGCGCAGCGGTTGGACGAACGTCGCGAGGTTCAGCAGCTTGATCAGGCCCGCGCGAATGCTCTCGATCCGGTAGTGGGTGTTCGCCACCAGCGTGGCCGGCGCCGCGTTGCCGTCGGTCAACACGAACTGGCTGATCGTGGTGTGGTCGAGCGCGATCACGTCGTTCGGGGCAAGCCCCGCCGGAAACGCTTCACCCGTGACAGTGCCCGCAGCGATCGACGCCTTGCTCGCGTAGAGGCCGAGCAGCAGGTTGTCGATGTCGGCCCAGTTGATCGCGACGGTGAGTTCGGCCTCCTTGCCCTTCTGCAGCACGGCGGAGGTCAGGCGATTGCCCGAGTACGATTCCTTGCGGGTCTCGGTCTCGGTCTTGAGGGTCAGGTCGCACTTGGGGGCATCGCCGACCCAGCGCAGCGCGCCGGGTCGACCGCCGGGCAGGCGGTTGCCCAGATAGAGTTTTCCCTGGAACGAAAAATCCTGCATCAGACGCTCCTGGCCGTCGTGTCGACGGCCGGTTCGGTGGGGGAAAGATCGACCGCGACGCGCGCGCGGCGGTCATGACGTGGCGAGATCGCCTCGGTCGCCGATGCTTCGCTTCCCGCCCCATCGGCGACGGCAACGGGGGCGTCGGCGCCGGACGCGATCGGTGCGTCCGTGAGCGCGGGCGGCGGCGTGGTCAGGCCCCACGCCTCGAGCACGGCGGCATCGGCGTCGTTGACGCTGAGTTCGAGGCCTTCCGGCGGTGGGTCGTAGGCGATGCCTTCGTGGGTGTGCGGGTGGTACAGGCGGATGGTTTTCATGTGCGTGATGCGCTGGGGGAAGACGGGGCGGACGCCCCGGCGGCGAGCCGCAGGAGACGTTCGGATTCGGCGGCGAGCACGCCGCGGGCGTAGTCGATGAGGCGCTCGGGACGGCGGCCCTTGGCGAGCATTTGCGCGGCGGTGGCGCCGTACTCGGCGACCAGCGGCTGGCGTTGTTTGCCGGCATAGCGGCCCTGCTGCATCGGGCGCTTGGGGCCTTCGCGGCGGAAGACGTGTTCGTTGCCCGCGAGGCCCCGTCGGATGAAGGCGCGTTCGCGCAGGCTGCGTTTGCCGCGGACGATCGCGGCGGTGACGCCACGCGAGGTCGGACGCGCGGCGAAATTCCGCAGGCCGATCCCACGAAAGCGCCCCACCAGGCGCACGCCGTCGTCGGTGGTGCGCGATGACAGGTCTTGCGTGAGGCGGCGCGCGCCGATCTGGTACTCGGCCTGGATGTCGCGGCGAGCCTGCACCGGCAGACGCCGAGACAAGGTGCCGATCGCGCGCGCGTGCAGGGTCGGCAGGTGCGAGGCCAGCACGCTCAGATTGCGGGAGGCGGACAGCAGGCCGTCGAGATCGGCGTGCAGCGCGAACGCGCCGCCACCGACCTGCGTGGAGGTCGTGGTCATGGGGAGGAATGAAAATTCGATGGAAACAGCGAACGCGTCCGCTTCCGCGGAGGTTCGAGGTGGGTTACAACAGATCCCTGCCCTGGCCAGGAAAGGACGCATGCCCGCACCGATTCGCGACAAGACCGCGGTACCGCCATTGCCCCCGCTGCCGCGCCATCTGGTCCGGTTGCACAAGGCGCTGGTGTGGTGGTGCAACGTCGTCGTGACCGATCCGCTGGGACGGCTGCGGTGGATCTACCGCTACATGAACATCTACAACCGCTTCATCTCGACCCTCGCGGTGTGTCGAAGAGGCTGCAGTGCGTGCTGCCACATCGACGTGGATCTCACCGAAACCGAGGCGGTCCTCATCGCACGTCATACCGGGCGCGACTACACGAAGCGGGCCATCCATACGCATGGCCACACTTCGCCATGTCCGTTTCTGGGGGCGCAGGGCGAATGCACGATTTACTCGGTGCGCCCGTTCAACTGCCGCACCTTCCATGCGCTGGACGATCCGAAGTACTGCGCGACCGGAGAGGATCACGCCGTCTATGGCCTCCCCTCCTTCGATTACACGTCGAAAATCCTGTTTTCGCTGGCGCAGGCCATCCGCCACATTGACGGCCATCGCCCCCGGCGCGACATCCGGGATTTCTTCTCGTGAGCGGATCGGTCGTTACCGCGGCGAACGTCGGTACCGCGTCCCGAACAGCACCTGCGCCGCCATCGCGGCCAGGCCATCCGGCCGGTCGAGCAGCACCGATTCCTGGAACTGCAGCGGCAGTCCGAGCGGCGCTTGCGCGTAACCATCCAGCGCATCCTCGATGTCGGCGATCGTCTCGACGATGCGCTGCTGCGCGTTGTCGATCCGCACCGGCACGAGCGCCTCGACGACGAACGTGAAGCCGCGTTCGCCGACACTGCGCGCATCGTCGGGATACAGGGTGGTCAGCGGATACAGCGTCAGGCGCGGCGCATCGCTCGGGTCGAAGGGCGCCGGCTCCAGGCGCACGTCGCGACCGGCGTCGGTGCGGTAGTCGTTCGCCCGACGCACCGTGCGCAGGCGCGCCTGCACCAGCTCAAGGATCGCCCACGGGATCGGCATCTCACCCATGCAGCACCGTTTCGGTCACGAAACCGTCGTCGACGACGATGCGCTCGATCCGGAACCGTCCGCCGGGGACATGCAGGACATCGCCCGCACGCGGTCGCCACTCGGGATTGCGGAACTTCACGGTGGTGACGCGGGCGAAGCCTTGGCTGTAGTCGCCCAGCTCGGCGACGTTGTAGGTGATCACCACGCGCACCGGCACCGGCGGCCGGCGACCGCGGCGCACAATGGCCGGCTCGCCGAATACCGCGAACAGCGCGTCGTGCGCGGCCTCGAAGGCCGGATCGAGCGGACTGCTCACGCTAGATCCCGCGCGGCGTACCGCAGGTTCTCGGCGATCCGCCGCGTCCAGCCGCGGCCGAACGCGACGAAGCGGTCGTGCTCGGCGTAGAGGTCCAGACGCAGCGCAAGCAGCCGCTCGATCAGCGACGCCTCATCGGCCGAACGCAGGGCCGCAAGCGTCACCGGCCCGAGTTGCCCATCGATCCGCACACCGGCCAACCGCTGCAGCCAGCGCACCGTGCGGCCGACGCCGTGGTTCACCGCGGCGTCGAGCGCCTGGAATGCGAGTGCGGGCGGCAACGCATCGCCCTGCAGCGGCGTCCAGAAGTCGCGCCGGTATAGCGCGATCGCCTCCGTCCGCGTGAGCTTGCCGATGGCGAGCGTCGGATACGTGCGCTGGCTGATGCCCCAGCGCGTGCGACCGCCGGGATCGCGCGGATCGTCGGCATCGCCGCCCTCGTGGATCAGCACCCGGTCGATCGCGCGGACAAAGCGATCCCCGGCCGGCGGCATTGCCGCCAGCGTGTCGTGGTCGTTCATGGGCGTGCCTCAGTTGATCGAGAGCTTGACCAGCACGCTCGGCCGCAGGCACATCGGCAGCGGATTGGACTGCGTGTGCAGGTCGGTGCCGCGCTCGAACTTGCGCGGATCGAGCTTGGCGTACACCGGCCGGCCGAGCGTGTTGACCGTCTCGTTGAAGTCGGCCGGCGCGTTGTAGGTGCCGAAGGTGTTGAGGGTGCCGATCGGGAAGGCATGCGCCTCGCCCGGTGCGATGAACCGGCGCACGGTCCCTTCCAGGTCCGACGCCTTGCCGCGGTACTCCTCGAACACCAGACCGCCGAAGCTGAAGCCCTTGCGCACGTCGTTGATCAGCACCGCGCCCTGCTGCCACTGCGCGTAGGCCGTCTTGACGTCCTTGTGCGAGGTGAGCGCGGCGAAGAATTCCTGCGAGCACAGCACGCGCGCGCCGGTCATGAACTCACCGAGCAGGCCCTCCTCGATCAGCGCCAACGTCTCGATGCACTTTTGTTTGACGTCGGTGCCGTTGTTCGGGTTGTCGATCTGGAAGGGCACGTGCTGCTGCGCGATCCGGAACTCCTCGAACAGGTCGTAGAGCACGCTGCCGTCCGAGTCGAGGATCTGGCCCTTGAGCGCGCCCATGCGCAGGTGCTCAAGCGTGATCGCATGCTTGTTGCGCATGGTCTCCAGGCGCTCGGCGATCACGCCCGCGACCGATTCGAGTTCGGTCTCCGAGCCGAACGCGCGCAGGCCGGAGACTTCCTCGGGCAGGACCACGTCGTCGTGCGGAATGTGCGGCGCGACGAACGAGCGCACGCGGCGCTTGTCGTGCGCGGCGAGCGTGCCGGGCGAGCCCGGGGGCCGGGTCGGCAGCAGGGTCAGCACGCCGGCCTTCTCCTCGACGAGGATCTGGCGCGAGCGCACCGGCTTCTCGGGGAACAGGTCCAGTTCCTGCAGCCGGCCGTAGCGGTTCGGAATCAGGTTGATGGCCGCGGTGAGCGCGGCCATCGAGAACGCGGGATTAGCGAAGGGATTCAGCATGGGAGGCGGCGACCTGGGGGAATTGACGGACGAGGACGCCGAGCGCCGCCAGCTGCGCGAGGGCAGCTGCGGTCTGTTCGGCGGTGAGGGTGGGGGCGAAGACCAGCGCGCCGCCAAAGACGATGGCGTGACGCGAGACGATCACGCTGCGGCGGCGTTCGGTCGCGGTCGTGGTGATCGCTTCGATCAGGACACCGGCGGCGATCTCGCGGCCGTCGTTCGCGGCGGGATCGAGGGCGACGATCTCGCGGGTCGCGGTCACGCGACCGACGACGGCGCCGAGCGCGAGGGTCTGGCCCGCGGCGACGACGACTTCGTCGCGGGAGTACAGATTCGGGGCTTCGTACTTGAGCAGGTCGGCGAGGTTGACGGGTTCGTGCAGCACAGGCATGGCTCAGGCTCCTTGCGGGGTCGTCGACGCGATGCGCTTGCGCACCGCATCGAGGACCGGGTTGGTGGTGGTCGCCGCCGCAGGCGCCGCGTTCGCGAGGTGGTGCGAGGCGATCTCGACCTGGTCGGCGCGGGCTTGCAGCAACACCTGGCGGACCTGGGCGGCGCTCATGCGCGCGGCGAGGAACTCGGTGGTGCGTTCCGGGCAACCGGCGAGCAGGCACAGCTCGGCGATGGCGACGGCCTCTGCCTGCGGATCGGTGGAAGGCGGCGCGACGGACGCGGTCGGCGCCGGCACAGCGGCCGGTGCGGGCGCGGCAGGGGGCGTGGACGGCGCGGGCGCCGTCGCAGTGGATTCGGTCATGGACAACTCCGTGGGGGGTGGGAGCGCAAGGCGCGCGGGTAATGCGAGCGGTGGGTTGGAACCGGGCGGACGCCCGCGCCTGCCGAGGGCGGTGGCGAAGTCGGCGAGGGTGGCGTCGAGCGACGCGACGCCATCGGCGAGGCCCGCAGCGAGCGCGTCCTCGCCGAAGAACAGCGCCGCTTCGGTCGCGCGCACGGCGTTGGCGTCGAGGCCGCGCATGGCGGCGACGTGCGCGACGAACAGGGCGTAGAGGCGATCGATTTCGGATTGCAGCGCGTCGGTCGCCTGCGGCGTCAGCGGCGCGTGTGGGGTGGCGTCGTTCTTGTGTGCGCCGGCATACAGCGCGGTCACGCTGAGACCGTTCTGCGCGTTGCGCACCGACTGGTCGATGTGCAGCGCGATCACGCCGATCGAGCCGACGCCGCCGGTGGTCGCGAGCGTCACGCGCTGCGCAGCGCAAGCGAGCGCATAGCCGGCGGAGAACGCGCTGTCGCCGGCATGCGCCCACACCGGCTTTCGTGCGCTCGCCTCACGAATGCGTGCGCCCAACTCGAACACGCCGCCGGCTTCACCGCCGGGCGAGTCGATATCGAGCAGAATGCCCGCGACCTCCGGGGCCGCGAGCGCGGCATCCAGATCGGCGGCGATGCGCGTGTAGGACGTGAGGCCCGAGGCGGCATCGAGTCCGATCGCGCGGCGCACGAGCGTGCCGTGGATCGGAATCACGGCGATACCGGGCGCGGTCGGGCCGGGTTCGGGTTCCGCTGCGGCCGGCACGACGACCGGCAACGCCAGTTCGGTCGGCGCCAGTCCGATGCGCGGACCGAGCACGGCGAGGATCGTGTCGAGTTTGGCGCGCGCGATCAGCAGCGGCGTCCCGTAGAGACGGGACGCCAGGTGGACAAGGGAGGTCATCAATTCGCCTGGGAAGCAGGTGTCGCCGCCGCTTGCGCGGGGTGGTCGTAACGGGGATCGGAATCGAAGCGCAGCCCAAGGGCATCGGCGCGAGCGTTGTCGGCGGCGATCTCGCGATCGATGTCTTCGGCGTCGTAGCCGAAGCTGGAGATCGCTTCCGAGCGTGAGAGCAGGCCGCCGCGGATCGCCGCGATCATCGCGTCGAACTCCTTCTTCGGATCGACCCACTGCCAGCCCTGCGCGATCCACTTCACCGCGAGGTATTGGCGACGACGCGCGACGCCGCCGCGCGCGTAGCCGGGCAGCGTCAGCGCGCCTTCGAGCACCGCCTGCGTCATCCACGCGCGCCACAGCGGGCGACACAGTTGATGCACGATCACGCCGTGCTGGATCGCCTCGCAGCGGCGCCGGAACTCGAGCAGCCCGGCACGGATGGAGGAGTAGTTCACCTGCGTCAGATCGCCGGTGAGCATTTCGTAGGTGATGCCCATCGCGGCGGCGACCGCGCGGAACTGCTGGCGCATGAACTCGGCGTAGCTCGAACCGACATCCGCCGGCTGCGAGAACTTCACGTCCTCGCCCGGCTCCAGGAACTGCATCGTCCCCGGCTCCAGGCTTGCCATCGCGACACCCTGCGCATCGGCCTCGCCCTCGCCCAGCAGCGCATCCTCGGGCGCACCGCGGGTGATGAAGCCCGCGAACATCGCCGCGGTCTTCTTGCGCACGAGTTCCGCATCGTCGTACTGGTCGAGTTCGTGCAGCTTCACCAGCGCCCGCGCCAGCCACGGCTCGCCGCGAATCTGACCGGGGCGCAACGGGCGGAACAGGTGCAGGATCTCGTTCGCCGGCACACGCACCGTGTCCAGGCCGCCGTGCGCCGACATCGGCGCGAGCATCCCGTCGCCGGGATGGCTCTTGTACAAGTGATAGGCGACGCGCACGCCGATGCCGTTGAACTCGATGCCGGCGCGGATGACGTTGCCGTTGGGCAGCTCCCGATTCAGCGTCGTCGGCAGGTGCTCGGGTTCGAGTAGTTGCAGCTGCAGGCCGACGCTGAGGCGATCTTCCGGCCGCCGGTAGCGCAACCGCACCAGGCACTCGCCGCCTTCGAGCATCGCTCGGCACGCCAGCGCCTGCAGGCCGTAGAAATCGGTCAGGCCTGCGGCGTCCGCCTCCTCGCACCAGTCGCGCCACAGCGCCTGCACCGCCTCGCGCTGGTCGAGATCGGCGAGCATCGACTGCGGCTTGATCCCGGTACCGATGGCGTTCGCGACAAACGCCTCGACGCCGGTCGCCGCCCAGGCATTGCGACGCACCAGATCGCGGCTCTTGGCGCGCAGTTCGTCCTGCGCGTAGGCGAGCGCCGCGACCGCGCCGGGATTGCCGACCTGCCAGAAGCGCGCACGACGCCCGCCGCCGACGCCGTCGTAGGTCGGCGACGCGCCGAACATCCGGGCGCGCAGCCGCGACCACCAACTCATGCGATCACGTCGCCTTGTCGGTGTTCACGACGACGCGGCGCGGGCGGCGCTTGACGGTGCCGGCGGCGATCGCCTGCTCTTCGAGACCGTGTCGCACGACGCCGATCGCGGCGATCAGGTCGTCGATCGAGCGGTATTCGACGGTGCGATCGCCGAAGTTCACGCGCTGTTCGCCGGTCGCGAGCGCGCGTTCGAGCGCGGCGAGTTGTTCGGAGGTGTAGCTCATGCAACGAATCTCAGCGATGGAGCCAACGGCTCTTGATCACGCGCCGACGATTCGGGCGCGCAGATGTGGAAAGGCCACCGGAGTCGGTGGCCTGGTCGGGTTCCGGGTTCGAGATCGGCGGAGGCGCTTCCGGCGGCGGCAGCCCGAGCGAGCGTTCCAGTTCGCGCCAGTGACGATCCTCGAAACGATCCAGTCCGGCCGCTGCCGCTGCAGCGCGCGCGTACACGTAGCAATCGAGCGCCTCGTTGCGCTCGCGCAGCTTCTGCCACTCGCGGACCGCATAGCCGTTCCGGTCCCGCCGCGTGATCAACTGCTCCGCGCACAACTGCTGCAGGAACTCGGCATCGATCTTCGGCAGGTGGAGGTAACCGGCCGGATACACCGGCGTCAGGCCGTCCTCCGCCACGTCGGCGTGCAGGCGCAGATGCTGGTACAGCTCCTGCTTGGCGATGCCGACCACCACCGTATACACCTTCACGCCGCGGCGCATCTTTTTGCCGGCGACGGTGACGTCTACTGCCGTCGGCGTGCCGACCAGCGCCGCGCCGCGTGCTGCACCCTTCACCGCCATCACCCGACTGTCCCGGCAGGCGCGCACGAAGGCATAGACCTCTTGCGTCGCGAAACCGGTATCGATGGCGAGGCGCGCCAGCGGCAACTGCGCCCCGCCCGCGTGCGTCCAGGTCTCCGCGAGCAGTGCGCGCAACTGCGTCCACACCGCGTCGCGCGCGGTGTCGCCCATCAGCACGCGGTGTTCGACGAGCCACGCGGTCTTGCCGCGGCCGAACGCCCACACCGAGACCTCGATGCGGTCTTTCTGCACGTCCGCGCCGCCGACCAGCAGCAGGCCGCCGCGCGGCACCGTGCCGATGCGATAGTCCTCGCGCCGCTCAAGCAACTGCTGCCAGTCCGGCGCCTCGCCTTCCTCGACCCAGGTCTCGCCCAGTTCCGTGTTCTTGAAGGTCTTGATCGCCGACGCCGAGCCCGTGACCTTGTCGATCGCGCTCTCCCAGGCCGCCGCGATCTCGCGCCAGCTGCGCCAGCCCACCGGGCTGTACAGCGACGACAGATGGAAGCCGGCCGTTCGGCCGTTGCCCGGTGCCGTCGCGCGCCACTGCCCCTGTTCGAGCATCCACGTCTTGTGGTGCTCGGCGATGGGCTGCTCGCATCCCTCGCAGACGTAGGCGGCGGTTTCAGGTTGGCCGCGCTCCCAGCGCAGCCGCTCGAACCTGAACCACTGCGCATGCGCGCAGTGCGGGCACGGCACGAAGTACCGGCGCTGGTCCGACGCCTCGTACTCGCGCTCGATGCTGCTGACGCCGGCGATGGTCGGCGTCGAGACGATGAAGATCTTGCGGCGCGTGAAGGTGCGCGTGCGCGCTTCCGCCAGCGAGATCGCATCGCCTTCGCCCTCGACGTCGAGCGGGTAGCCATCCACTTCGTCGAGAAACAGATACCGCACCGGCATCGAGCGCAGGCCGACCGCGCTGTTGGCGCCGGTCATCACCAGCACGCCGCCACGGAACTCCTTGGCGAGGATGGTGTTGCCCGCATCGCGCGAACGCGCCGGTGCGATCAACGCCGCCAGCACCGGCGACTCCTCGATCAGCGGATCGATCCGCTGTTTCGAGTTGCGCTTGGCCATCTCCACGGTCGGCCACACCGCCATCATCGGGCCGGGCGCGTGGTGGATCACGTAGCCGATCCAGCAACTGCCGCACTCCGTACCGCCGACCTGCGCGCCCTTCATGAAGACCACGCGCTCGATCGGCGAAGCCGGCGAGAGGCAGTCCATGATCTCGCGCAGATACGGCGTGCGTGCGGTACGCCAGCGTCCGGGCTCGGCCGAGGCCTTGCTCGACAGCATCCGGTGCTGGTCGGCCCAGGTGGAGACCGACAGCAGCGGATCGGGGGTCAGGCCCTCGTGCCAGGCGCGCTCGATCTCGTGCGCGCCTTCGTAATCGAGCATTCGTAAACCTTGTTGCAGCGCGACGTCGGCGCCGCTTGGCTTTGGTGGCGAACAGCGCGTTCATGCGGTCCCCGGCCACGCAGAC
Source organism: Lysobacterales bacterium (assembly GCA_019510125.1). GTDB lineage: Bacteria > Pseudomonadota > Gammaproteobacteria > Xanthomonadales > Xanthomonadaceae > Lysobacter_I. The sequence continues at coordinate 80,095 of JAEKKX010000004.1, read as the reverse complement.
CATCGAGAACACCGCCATGAACGACCGCATGCATATCGACACCTTGGATATCGATCCCCTGCACACCGATCTGCTGCTCGTCCGCCAGCGCATCGAGTCGCTGTACGACGCCTATCCCGACGACGAGGAGTTCCAGAACGGCCTGAACTTCGCGGTCAGCGGCATCGAGCAGGCGCTCGGCGCGGCCGGTGGCGAACCCGATGCCGCCCCACACGCGGGCGACCACCTCGACGGCATCGAGAGCCTGCTCGCCGAAATGCACATCCGCATCGAAACGCGCAGCGACGAGGACAACGACGATCCCGCCCGACACGCGCGCCTTGCGATGGTCGACCACCTGCTCCAGCAGGCCTGCGCGCTGCTCGTGAGCGCCTAATCCACCTTCACTCGCACCTCGCCCAATTCGGCGAGGTGCGCGCGCACCGCCGCTTCCAGCGCCAGATGCATCGCATGCGGATCGACCGCCAGCGTCGCCGCCATCTGCGCCGACACGCGCGCGGGCCAGTTCAGCCACGCATCGCGTTCGTCGCGCGCCAGCTTGAACACATGCGCCACGACCTGCGAACGCTCGACCAGCTCGCCTTTGAGGCGGGCCAATCGCACTTTGTTCGTTTGCGCTTTGACGACCTCGTTGACGGTGCGCGCCTGCAACAGCGACGCACCGCCCGCCGGCAGCGCCGCCGTGCCCGCGTCGCGGCCCGTCTCGCGCCCGATGTCGGCCGCCTCCGGCACCGTCACGCGCGGTGCGCGCGCCTGCGTGCCGCTGCGTGCCGGCGCGGAATTGCGCGCCCACTCCGCATCGGCCTTCGCCGCATCGATGGTGCCGTCGGCCTCCGGCGCGATGCGCCCGGCACGGATCGCCTTGTGGACCGCGGTGTCGGTGACGCCGCGATGGCGCGCATACGCGCGGATCGAAATTCCCATCCGAATGCTTGACCAATGACTTGACTTCGCGCGCGCACAGCGCGCCAGGCGACGGCTTCCCGTCCGTTGGCTTAACGACGCACGGATCGGCGAATGAGCGCTTGGCTTCGGTGGGGAACAGCGCGTTCATCCCATCGCGCCAACCAAACCCAAACACCACACGCAAACAGGAGCACCGCAATGAACACCGCCACCACCGCCAAGCCGATCACGCTCAACGACACCCAGACCGCCGTGCTGACCCACGCCATCGACCGCACGCAAGGCAAGGTCGAATGGTTCCCCGACACCATCAAGGGCGGCGCGCGCAAGAAGGTCATCGAAGGCCTCTTCACCCGCGCAATGATCATCGGCAACAACGGCGACTGGATCGTCACCGATGCCGCCTACGAGGCGCTGGGCCGCGCGCGCCCCGAGCAGACCGCCGCCACCGAAACGGCGACGCCGGCCGGCAAGAAGGCCGCACGCAAAGCCAAGGCCGCACCGAAGACCGAAGCCTCCGGCGAAGGCGAACAGGCCGCGCCGCGCACCCGCGAGAACAGCAAGCAGGCGCAGGTGATCGCGATGCTCAAGCGACCCGAAGGCGCCACCATCGCGCAGATCTGCGAAGCGACGAACTGGCAGGCGCACACGGTGCGCGGCACCTTCGCCGGGGCCTTCAAGAAGAAGCTCGGCCTGACCGTCACCTCCGACAAGGCCGAAGGCGGCGTGCGCGTCTACCGCATCGTCGAGGCCGCGCCGACGGCGTGATGTCGCAGCGCAACGCAGCCTGACGTAATGCCGCGCCGATACGCGGCATTGCGCACCGACAATCGATGCACGACGGACCTCGCGAAAGAGCGAAAAAAACAAGCCGATAAGCGCGATCTTTCGCTTGGCTTCCATCGCGAACAGCGCGTTCATGTCCGCACACACACCACACGAAAACATCACCACATGAGCACGAACACGGACACCGCCATCCCCGCCACGCAAAACGAAAGCTGGGGCTTCTGGGGCACGATGCGCGGCTACGCCAGCGTCGCGTGGCCGCTCGCGATGACCGCCATCGCCGAGGCCACCGGCGAGTCGCTCGACGCGGTGCGCGCCTTTCTCGACAGCAAGGCCGGACGGCACTTCGCCGATGAAGTCAGCGGCCACCAGTACCACGGTCAGGCGCTGCCCGATGCGATCACGACCACCGTCGCGGCATGGATGCGCATGACCATCAAACGGCGCACCGCCATCGACTACGGCATTCCGCAGGGATTGCCTTACCTCACCGGTTTCGTGATGCACGCCGCGATCCACGACGAGACCGCCGAGCGCGGTTGACCGCGCCTCGACGATTCCACCCTCACCCCCAAGCACTGGAGTTTCCGATGCCCTCCTCGATCGATTTCTACCTCAAGCAACTCGCGCCGCTGGTCGGCGGCACCATCACCGCGCTCGCACGCAGCGGCGCGAGCGGCGATCCCCTCGACGAAGAGTTGTACGGTTTCGTCGTCAAGTGCCGCGACGGCAAGGAACGCACGCTCATCCTGCTCAGCGACGACGAGGGCAACGGCCCCGGCAGCTTCATGTTCAACGAAGACGCCTGACCGCACCGGGATCAGGCCGCGCCGGGTCTCTTCCTCGAACGCCACCACGGAGCAGGCCATGCACGAATGGCAGATCCACGTCACCGGCGTCGGCTGCATCGGCACCGTCCACGAACGCAACGACACCCTCGCGCGCTGCGCCGCCCTCAGCCGGTACGGCGAGGACGGACTGCGCGCGAACGCCGATGCGCGCATGTCGAAACGCATCTACGAAGACGACGAGTTCAGCGTCGCGAAGATCTGACGCACCCACCGAACGACACCTCTGCGGGATCGGGCATCGCCCGGTCCCGCGTTGCGATCCACCTCAGCGATCCGACAACGTGTCCATCAACGCCCGGATGACTTCCGCGCCGAGGACCGGGACGATCGCATTGCCGGCGGCGCGCAATCGAGGAATGCGCGCGGGTATCCCATCAGCCAGAAGACGAATTCCGGTGCGAGGGACCCGGCGCGCCTTGCCGTCGTGGCCGACGATCCACTCGACGTCGTCCCAAGCGCCGCGCTCACGTCCATCGCGATCCCGCGCAGCAATGGTTCGTGCCTGCGCGTGCCGCTGCGCGAGGTCTGGCCGCCGCTCGCGCAGGCGCTCGTCGGGGTCGGATACAGCCCCAGCGCGATCTGTCGGATCGCCACCAGCCCCGCCGAATTCCCGGCGCCGTTGTAACCGTCCTTCGGCGGCGCCAGACTCGTCGGCGTCGGCCACAGCGCCAGCGTCTGCGCCGCCAGATCCGGCGAGCGGTCGCGCTCGACTTCCCGGCGCGCGCCCTCCGGCGTGCGGATCGATTTGTCGGCCGAGGCCGTCGGCGTCGCCCACAGCGCCCGCACCGTCGCGTACACCTGACGCGGCAGCAGATCCGTCCGCGACGCCCCATCCTTCCTCGGCGCCAGCGACATCCCCCACGAGTCTTTGTAGTCGCGCGTCGTCGGTGTAAGCCACAAACCACAGTCGATCGCGTCGATGGGGCGCATTGACGGCACAAGCCGGAACAACCGCCGCTTCGCAGGTGTAGCCGAGACCCGCCAGATCAGCGAACACTCCGTCGAGCCAACCCTGGCCAGTCGCCGCTGCAACCTGCTCACCCACGAGTGCGGCGGGGCGACGCTGTCGGACGAGCCGAAACACGTCGGGCCATAGATGCCGTGGATCGTGGGTCCCACCGCGCTTGCCCGCGACCGAGAACGGCTGGCACGGGCACGAGGCGCTCCACAGTTCGGCGTCGTCCGGCCACCCGGCGAGCCGGGCGGCGTAGGCCCAGCCGCCGACGCCCGCGAACAGGTGGACCTGCCGGTACCCCGCGAGGTCGTTCGCGTCGAGGTCACGGATGTCGCGCCCGTCGACGCGCCCCGACGCAATCAGGCCGGCAGCGATCTGGTGGTTGAGCCATGTGCAGAGGTAAGGTTCGATTTCGTTGTAGAAGGCCGGCGCGTGCGGTGCCGGGGTCATGCCAGGACATCCGCCGCATCGTCGAATGCGACGCCATCGGCCTCGCGCACTGCAGATTCACCGCTCCATGTCTGCCAGCGGCGCACGATCACGTCGCAGTATTTCGGATCGAGTTCCATCAGCCGCGCGCGCCGGCCGCTCTTGTGCGCGGCGATGAGCGTCGTGCCCGATCCGCCGAAGCTGTCGAGCACCACATCGCCCGGTCGGCTGGAGTTGCGGATGCACCGCTCCACCAGTTCCACCGGCTTCATCGTCGGATGCAGATCGTTGCGCTGCGGTTTCTTGATCTGCCACACATCGCCCTGGTCGCGATCGCCGCACCAGTGACGCTGCGCCCCTTCCGGCCAGCCGTACAGAATCGGCTCGAACTGGCGCTGGTAGTCGGCGCGTCCGAGCGTGAAGGTGCTCTTCGCCCAGATCACGAACGTCGACCAGTGACCACCTGCGGCGCGAAACGCGGCCTGCAACGTATCGAGTTCGCCCGAGGACATGGCGATGTAGATCGCACCTCGGCAGTGCGCCACCACCGGCGTGAGCGCAGCCAGCAGGAAATCGTAGAAGCCCTCGCCGAGATTGTCGTTGAGGATCGGACGCTGGGTGCCGCGCAGCTTGTCCTTCGCGCTGTTGGCGTAGTCGACATTGTAGGGCGGGTCGATGAAGACCATGTCCGCGCGTTCGCCGGGCAGCAGACGCGCATAGCTCTCCGGATCAGTGGCATCGCCGCACAGCACGCGATGCTCGCCCAGCACCCACAGGTCGCCAGGGCGGGACACCACGGCGACCACCTCCTCGGGCACGTCGTCGTCATCGACCTCACCAGCCTGGTCGGTCTCCTCACCGGCCAGCAGTTCGGCGAGCGCGTCCGGATCGAAGCCGGTCAGGTCCAGATCGAAGCCGTCGGCCTGCAACGCTTCCAGTTCGGTGCGCAGCATGGCGTCGTCCCAGCCTGCGTTCTCGGCGATGCGGTTGTCCGCGAGCACCAGCGCGCGACGCTGGGTCGGCGAGAGATGATCGAGCACGACCACCGGCACCGTCTCCAGCCCGAGCTTGCGCGCCGCCAACAGGCGACCGTGACCGGCCACCAGCACGCCATCGGCACCGACGAGACACGGGTTCGTGAACCCGAATTCGACGATGCTGGCGGCGATCTGCGCGACCTGCTCGTCCGAGTGCGTGCGTGCGTTGCGCGCATAGGGCAACAGCCGCGCGAGCGGCCAGTGCGCGATCTTCTCCGCGACCCAGCTCATGCCGCCACCTGCCCGCTGCCGCGGCGTTCCGCGGCGACCACATCGAAGGGTTGGCCGGTCGCTTCCAGCGTGATCGGCAGACCCGGCAGTTGCTGGCGGATGCGTTCGATGGCGACATCGACGTACTCACCAGCGATCTCCACCGCGAGACAGACGCGCCCGGTGCGTTCGCAGGCGATCAGGGTGCTGCCGCTGCCGCCGAAGGGTTCGTACACCACCTCGCCCGCATCCGAGTACGCCTCGATGACGAACGTGGGCAGCGCGACCGGGAACACCGCCGGATGGTCGATGCCCCGGCCGAGCTTGCCCTTGTGGCGCATGATGCGGATCACCGAATCCGGAATCCGCATGGCCTGCGTCGGCTGGTGCTCGTGCGACCACGCCAGCGCCCCGCCGTCTTTGCCGCGCAGCGCGGTGGACGAGCCATCGGCGCGCAGGTGGATGTCCTGCCCGGCGAATTTGCACGGCACGGTCTTGTTCGCCTTGCGGTTGCTGCGGTTGAAGTGGAAGACGAACTCAAAGCTCGGCGCGAGTCGTCCACGCCAGTCGCCCGGCAGGCCCGGCCCTTGGTCCCAGACGTACCACCCGAAACGACGCCAACCCTGCGCGCGCATCCACGCGATCCAGTCATCCCAGTACGTCTGGACTTCGTTGTCGTCGTGGACGAGGCCGAGATTGACCAGCAGCTGCGCGTCGTCGCGCAATGCATCGTCGGCGGCAACGAACACGCCACGCATCAGCGCGTCCCAGTCGCCGATGCCGCTGGCGTAGTCGCGCTGCCGGGCGTAGGGCGGCGAGGTGATGCACAGATGCGCGGTCTCGCCGCGCATCAGCGCCGCGACCACGGTCGGATCGGCGGCGTCGCCGCAAATCAGCCGGTGCGACCCGATGATCCAGACATCGCCCGCGCGGGACACCGGCGCCACCAGTGGTACGGGATTGTGGTCCTCGTCACCGTCTTCGTCGCTGTCCTCCGGCGCGTCGGCATCGGCACCTTCGTCGTTCGCCGCTTCCGCAGTACGCAATGCGTGTTCTGTATCGCCACCCACCGCGTCGCCGTCTTCCACCAGGTCGAGCAGGCGCTCGATCTCGCTGGCGGAGAAGCCGGTCAGGTCCAGGTCGAAGCCCGCGTCCGAGAGGTCCGCGAGTTCCAGCACCAGCAGCGCGTCGTCCCACCCTGCGTTGAGTGCGATGCGGTTGTCGTTGATGATCAGCGCGCGCTTCTGCGCCGCGTCCAGGTGCGCCAGTTCGATCACCGGCACTTCGGTCATGCCGAGCCGGCGTGCGGCGAGCAGCCTACCGTGGCCGGCGATCACGCCGTTGTCGCCATCGATCAGGATCGGCGAGGTCCACCCGAACTCCACGATGCTCGCGGCGATCTGCGCAATCTGCGCATCGCTGTGCGTGCGCGGGTTTTTCGCGTAAGGAATCAGCGCCTCGACCCGGCGGGTCTCGACGGTGAGGGCGTGGGGCATCGTGGGCTCGGAAAAAGAAACCCACCGACCAGCGTGTCCGGGAACAGGGGGACGAACGCGCTGGCCGATGGGCTGGAGAGAGGGGTGCAAACGTGCGAGGCGCAAACCCGGTGTGCAAACCGCAAACGGTGCAAACCTCGGTTTGCAGTCAGACGGTAGCGGGGTTCTGCGGCTCTGCCGCCCGCTGTTGCAGTGCGACAGGGAGGACCCGTAGACCCTGTGGGTCTACAACTGACCTCGTGGGTCGCCATCGCGTCCGAAGCGCGGTGCTTCAGGACGCATGACCACCGTGGCACAAAAGATACCCTGCAATCGGGGTGAGTGTTTCAGCGATTTTCGTGGGGTTTTACGATCCAACGCGCGCGCTTGCGTTCGATTGCGTCACGTCGCTTCATGCTGCGGCATTGCCTCCACGATGCGCGGCGGCTGGCCGTTGAGCTGCACCACGATCAACGTGAGCGCGTGCCGCCAACGCCGCCACGCGGTGGGCTTGGAGCATTGGTGCGCTTCACAGATCGCTCGCCACGGCACGTAGCGGGCGCGCGCCCACACCAGCTTGCGCTGCTCCACGCTCAGCCACTGCAGCCACTGCGTGGTCTCGGCCAGGCGATCGACGGCCGCGGGTGTGGCTGGGAAGCGCAGCACGATCCGCTCGTCCGCGTAGCCCTCCCACGACTGGCGCGCGATCTCGGGCCACAGGCTGACGTAGCCGGCCACGCGCGCGGCGGGCAAGCGGTACGACGTCGCTGCGGCTTCGTGGAAGCGGTGCTCGACTTCGTCGAACGTCCACACGGTCATGCCGAACGCTCCTGCGCGATGGCCCAGTGCAACAGCGCGAGCGCATCCGCTTCGTTGTCGTCGACGGGCGCGTAGCCCCAGCCCCGCACCGCGGCGAGCATCGCGTCCTTGTTCGCATTGCCCTTGCCGGTGGCGTGTCGTTTGATCGTGCCGACAGGCACGCCCTGGTACGGGATCTGGCGCTGTTCGCACCAGGCGGAGAGTTGGCCGAGGAAGCCGCCGTAGGCGTGCGCGGCGTCCGTGGAGGCATGCCGGCGCACTTCCTCGAACGCGAGGTGCTGCAGCCCGCCCGAAAGCGCCTGCAGTTCGTCGAGCCAGCGGACGAAGCGCAGGAAGCGCATGCCGCCGCCCTCGAACCGCTGCGGTTTGAAGGATTGGGTGCCGCTGACGATGCGGCGATCGGGGGTGCGCAGCGCCCAGCCCGTGGTGGTGCCGAGGTCGAGCGCGAGGAGGGTTCTGGTCATTCCGGAGTCCTGTGGGGGATCGGGTCTGACGCAGTCGACTCAGCTTATGGATAACTTCTTACGCGCGCGTACACGCGCGTAAAGAGGATAATCATGGACTGTGTCGACTGCGTCAGACGTGGGTGGCGTGGCGGGGAATCAATCGTCGTTGTCGTCGGGGAATCGGCTTCGCTCGGGTCGGAGCTCCGCCTTCAGGCCGATGCCCTGGAAGCCGCGCACGCCCAGGCCGTTGCGCCACTTCTCGACGCCTCGGGCGACCAACTGGTCTGAAAACCGGCGCTGCGACCCAACGAACTCGCCCGCGGCCTCGGCCCAGGCCTTCCAGTCGTTGAACAGTTCGGCCGTCAGCGATCGGGCGCGATCGATGCGCACGCAGCGTTCGTCGATCCAGCGTCCAAGCGCGTCCTCGGCCTCGAAATACTCCTCGGTCGCTGAGACCACGCTCGCGGGCGGCTGCAGGCCCGTGCGCTGCCATTGCAGGCAACCGGCCAGCGCCCAGGCGAGGATGCCGTCGCGCTCGGCGAGCAGCTTCTCGGTGAGCTTCGGATCGCGGCGTTCGGGCGGGATCGTCACCGTGAACGGGATCAGGTGCATGCGCCGCTTCATCGCTTCGTCGACGTTGCGGATGGCCGGTTTGTGATTGCCGGCGATGACGAGCTTGAACTGCGGGGTGTACTCGAAAAAGTCCTGGCGCATGAACCGCGCCGAGACCTTGTCGCCGCCGGTGATCGCCTTGACCTTCGACTCGTTCCAGCGTCGACCCTGTTCGGTTTCGACCGAGGCCACGAAGCGCGCGCCGCGCAGGCCGGCCAGATCGGTCGGGTGGCGATCGCCGCGCGCCTCCATGAACGTGTCCATCGGCGCGTTGGTCGCGTAGTCGCCGAGGATCGTCGCCAGCGCGGTCACGAACACCGACTTGCCGTTCGCGCCGGTGCCGTAGAGGAAGAACAGCGCGTGCGCGCTGGTCGCGCCGGTGAGGCAGTAGCCGGCCATTCGCTGCAGGTACGCCTGCAGATCCGCGTCGCCGCCGGTCACATCGCCGAGGAACGCGCGCCAGCGGGTGCAGTCGCCGCGCGGCGTCGCTGTGGCGATCCTGGTCATCCCATCCTCGCGCCGATGTGCCGCCAATCGGCCGTTGCGCAGATCGACGACCCCGCCCGGCGTGTTGAGCGCCCAGAGGTTCGCATCCCACTCGTCCGGGATCGAACTGAGTTCAGGCTCCGATCGTGCGATCCGCTCGACCGCGGCGATCGAGGCGGCACTGGCCAGCCGGCGGCTCAACGGCGGCGACTTCGACATCAGCGCCGCCGCGCAGCACATTTCGCGCGCCAGGTGCATGACGTACAGGCGCTGGTCGGCGTTCCACCGCGTGCCTGTCCAGGCCAGCCACTTGCCCCACGGTGCGCAGTAGCGCCAGTCCTGGCCGTTGCGCCGGGTGAACGCCCGCGCCAATCCGGCTTCCGAGGTCCAGTCCAGATCCTCGAACAGGCCGTGCCCAGCCGCAGGATCGCCCGCCTGCGCGGTCTGCGTCGCCAGAAGATCGCCCGCATACCGAACAGGCGTGCATGGGCCGGCGACCAGAAATCCGGCGACATCGAAGCCCTCGGCGATCGCATCGGCCGCATCCCAGCCTTCGGGTTTGTCTTCCGGCGGATAGAGAATCCGGCAGCCTTGCGCGCCCGCGGCCAAGATCGCCTGTGCGGCGCACTCGGCGTACTCCCAACCGGGCTTGTCCTTGTCGGGCCAGAGTACGACCGTCCTGCTGGCCAGCGGCGACCAGTCGGTTTTGTCGACCGGCGCGTTCGCCCCGTGCATCGCGGTGGTCGCGACGATGCCGGCATCGATCAGCGCCTGCGCGCACTTCTCGCCTTCGACCAGCACGACGGTGTCCGCGGTCGCGATCCCGGACTGGTGGTACAGCGGGCGCGGCTCCGGCGGCGCCATCTTGCGACGCTTCGCATCCCACGGCCGGAACTCCTTCTTGCCGCCCGGCGGGTCGTAGCGATAGACGACGGCAATCAGCTGGCCGTCGGCGTCGAGGTAGTCCCACTTCGCGGTCGCCGGGCCGAGATCGTCGATCGGCGGCGATTTCTTCGGTTTCGCGATCGGCATCGCCGACGCGCGCCCCAGCAGCCGCCCCGCCTCGTCCAGCACGCGCGGGAACTCGGCGTGTGCATCGATCCGGAAGTGCGCTGCGATCAGATCGAAGATGTCGCCGCCGGTATTGTTGGCGCGATCGGTCCACAGACCCGCCTTCTCGCCCGTGAGCACCACCTCCAGGCTGTCGCCGGGACTGCCGAGCACGTCGCCGATCAGGAACTTGCCCTGTCGCTTCCTGCCGGCGGGGAACAGCGCGGTCAGCACCGATTCCAGACGATCGAGCAGTTGCGCGCGGATCTCATCCCGACCGTCGCGTGGCGCGGCGACCTGCGGAACATCGTTGAAGTCCAGAGACGGATGCGTCACTGCCCGCTCCCCTCGCCGGCCGGCATCGCATCCGCGCGCAGACGCGCGATCCGCTCCACGGCCGCGACCGTCGTGGCACTGGCGAACCAGCGCCGTGCCTGTTCTGTCCGGGCGCGATCAGCGGCTTCACGGCAAATGCCGCGCACCCGGTCGAACACGACAAGCGTGTCGTCCCGGCGCCAGCCTTGATCGGTGCGAACGAACCAGCTTCGCAGGCGCGCGCTGTAGCGGCAGTCGTTGCGGTGGCGGCGCACGAAGATCTCGGCGAGTCCTTCGCGACGGTGCCAGTTCACGCCGGTGAAATCCGTGGCCACCGGCGGCGGTGAGACGACGACCGCTGCGGTATCGGCCTGTTCCAGTCGCGGCGCGATCACGGCCGCGTGGCGATCGCGCCACTGCTCCAGTTCGCTGAGCCGGAACCGGACCAGATGGCCGATGCGATAGTGCGGCACGCCGCGCGCGCTGCGCTCGACCTTGTTGTTGAGCCACTGCATCGGAATGCGCAGCGCCTGGTGCGCGGTGCGCGCGGCGACCATCGGCGCGTTGCAATCGGGAAGGACATCGGGGGTCATGCGGATCTCCAGCAACGGTCCTGCCAGGCGCAGAACCGACACTCGAAGTGGGTGGGGTCGGAGAAGCCGCGCGGCAGCAGCTCGCCGGCATCGGTGGCGAGCACGATCTGCACCGCGCGATCGGACATGCGCTGCGCGAGCCGGCCGTCGAAGGGCACGCGCTCGGCGTAGACCTCCATCGTGTCGGCGTTGATCGCGGTGAACAGCGCGGGATTCGCATGCAGGTCGAGATAGGCCTGATACATCGCGACCTGCGCGGCGTACACCGGCTTGGCGACGGCGAGCCTGTTCTTCTCCAGTTCGCGCCAGGCCTTCGACCCGAGGAATTTGCACTCCCAGAGCGCCGGGTAGTCGTAGCCCTCCGGTCCTGCCACGAACACGCCATCGACATGGCCACGCAATCGGCCATCAAGCGCGGAGAAGCCGAACTGCGTGCTGTCGTCCTGGCGCGTGCGCAGATCGAACCCCGCGCCGCGCAGCCACGCGACCATGCTCTCCTCGAGCACGTGACCGCGCTCGAAGATGCGCAACATCCGGCCGTCGGTGTCGCGGCCGGGATCGACCGGCGCGTCGGCATACTCGTACTGCAGCGCACGCGAGCAGGCCACGCCCAGTCGCGACGCACCGAGGTAGGTGCGTTTGGGCTCGGCCGCGCGCGCCTGCAGCAGGCCGATGTCGATCAACGCTTCGAGGCGTCCGGACTCGGTGGAAGAGGAATTGAAATCGAGCATCGTGAAAGTCGGTCGTCAGTGGTTCGAGGCAGGCGTGACGCACCGATGCGAATCGGCGGTCGTGGCATCACGCCCATCGTCAAAAGGGATGTCGTCGTCCTCGAAATCGTCCAGCGGCGGCAGCCCGCGCAGCGCGCGCGAGTGCTGGTGCTGCTGGCGTTCGTAGGCATGGATCACCGCATCGATGACGTGCAGCGCCTGCTGCTGCGAGTACTGCGCCAGCGGCACGGCGAAGCCGACGGCGTCGGCGGCGTTGCCGAGCGCGAGCAGGCAAGCGCGCTGGGCATCGGGGGACAGGGGCAGAGTCACGGGAACAAGCTCCTCCAGCGCCGCCGGCTCGTGCCGGCGGCGGGTGTCGTAGAGTTGGTGGAAGGCGTCCTGGCAGCGGCGCGAGCAGAAGGCCCAGCGGTGCGGGTAACGCCGTGGATCGGCGGGCGGGTGTCTCAGGTCAAGGTGACCGAACCCGCGCGCCGGTTGGCCGCAGGCCCAGCACCGCACGGGTGGGCCTTACTGCGCCCACGTCGGGCGGCCGGTCGGGGCCGCCGACCCGGTGTGCGGCGTGGCCGGTGCGGCCACACGGGCCGCCGCACCGGCCGCGGGCGGCGCGCCCGGCGGATAGTCGGGCTGACCGGGTTCCACCGCCTGTTTGATGATGTTCTTCGCATCGCCCCGCCCGTCGCGCTCGATGTCGATCTTCGCGACGAAGGCGATGCCCTCCAGTTCGTGGAAGCCCTGGATGCGCCGCGCGGCAGCCGCCTGCGGCGAGTTGTCCTCCGGTCGCACGTTGCGCGCGGAATTGAGCAGCGCGCGCAGAAAGCTGCGGCCCATGCCGCTCCAGGTCGGTCCCTTCGGACTGTGTAGACCGATGTTCGACCACAGCTTGCGTTTCGCGAACGGGCCTTCGAGCACGACGAACTCGCAGGCCAGATAGATCGCGCCGGTCTCGTCGCTCTGGGTTGCCCAGCCGCCAGTCCATCCCTGGCTCGGATCGTTGTAGCCGCCGGGCTTGATCGTCATCCGCACCCAGGCGACGGTGCCCTTGGGGATGACGTCGAAGCTCTGCTGCTGTTCGGCGTCGTTGAAATCGTTCCAGACGGTCATGGAGTCTCCTGCGCGGCAACGGCCGGCGCGTGCGAAGGGGTGGTCGTGGTCGCGGGGCGCGTGAAGTCGAGCCGTTCCAGCGCGGGGCGCGCGCTGCCGGCGATCTTCTGCATCAGGCGACCGAGGTGGGGTTCCTCGATCAGCTCGAGGCGGCCGGAACGGTCCTTGGCCGGATAGCCCCACGGATTGAGGGTGTGGCAGACGAAGGCGCGGTACGCCGTGCCGTCGTCCGCGGCGATCTCCGTCATCGTGACGACCTCATCGACGATGCCCGGCAATTCCAGCCCCGTCTTGCTGCCGTCGATCTGCAGTTGCAGGATGCGGCGACCGAAGTCGTCGATCTTCTCCTCGAGGATGCCGACGAACCACACGCTCTTGCCGCGGGTGTGCTGCAGGTGCGTGAGCCACGCGATCATCTCCTGGCCCATGAGGCCGTAAGCGCCACGCATGTCCGGCTTGCCGGTCTTGTCCGAGTACGCCTGCGGCTGGCCCTTGCTCCACTGCAGGCACAGCCGGCCGGCGACGGTGATCGAGTCGACGAACAGCGTGTGGTACTTCGCGAGCTGCGCCGAATCGCCGTAGCGCGCGCAGGCGGCGTCGTAGTGCGCCTGGCTGTAGGCCTGGTCGTCGCGCAGTGCCGGGTTCGGGCCGCCGATGTACACGGCGAGGTCGCGGCACTCGCCCCAGGTGCGGGGGCGCAGGCTGTCGCCGGCCCAGTCCTCGACCGCGAGATCGCCCGCCTCCAGATCGAGGAACAGGGTCGAGCCCGCGTCGAGGGTCCACAACTGCGAGGTCTTGCCGATGCCGGATTTACCGATCAGCACGCCCTTCACGCCGCGGCGCTCGGACATGCGCTGGTCGGCGCCGATGATGGGAAGCGTCATCTCAGCCCTCCCCGGCCGGCGTCAGCCGGTACGTCGGCTTGCCGGGCTTGACGGTGCGCGCGGCCTCGAACTGCGAGCGCAGCGTCGACGGCCAGTTCTGGAAGCGCGATTCGGAAATGCTGTAGCTCACGTCGATGAATTCCTCGACGGACTCGCCCGCAGCATCGATGCGTTTGGCGATCGTCGCCAGTTGCGTCTGGTCCCAGGTCACGCGCTTGGACACATCCACGGTCAGGCGCAGATCGCCGTCGGCGACGTGAACGACGCCGAAGTCCTTGCCTCCGTCGCTGCGCGCGTCGCGGATGCGGTCGCCGTAGGTCTGCTCCAGCGCGGCGTCGAAGCGGGCCTTGACCTGCTTGAGCCAGTCGCCGGCCTGCTCCAGTTGCCGGGCGAGAACGATCTTCTGTTGGGGGGAGAGCGCCGCCAGTTGGGCGACGGACAGTTCGGCGAGTTCCGCCGGCAGGAGGGTGAGGTCGGTCATGATCGTCGTCCTCACGCGAACGCGCGTTCGCCGGTGCCGCGGCGCAGCGCCTGGCGTTCGTAGGCCTCGACGTCCTCGCGACGGTAACTGACGCGATTGCCGAGCTTCAGGTAGACAGGGCCGATCCCCATCCGGCGCCACTGCTGCAGTGTGCGGTGGGAGATGTCCCAGCGCCGGGCGAGTTGGTTCTCATCGAAGGCGCGGGCATCGTCGGAGACGCCTTGCGCGGAAGTGCGGTCTTGCATGTCGTGCTTCTCGTCGTGCTGCGGTAGCAGCGGGCGACACACAGACTATGCATCGGACGGTTGGAATACAGGTGGAAAGACGGTTGGAAAACCGGGATTTTTTTTCCAACCTTAAAGTCATTGAATTGATTGAACTTTCTGCCGTTCGGCATGTCGCAAACGCTTGCCCCACTCTTTAGCCGGACGGTAGGATCGGGGTATCTCGGGGCAGCCTATGAAGTCCCGTCGCACTCAAGAAGGAAGCGGTCATGGCCAGCGAAGCTCCGATCCCCGTCACGGCGGGGGACGCATTCGAGAAAGGGAAGTTCTTCATCATCGAGCCGAGCTTCTGGGGCGGCGGTAGGATCCCGGGCTTGGAGATCGCCAATGAAGACACTTTGGCGCTTCCTGGGGCTCACACGGTGGAGCCACCCAACGGCGATCCGAATCAGTACCCGGAGCGTCCGCATCTGATTCATGTGCCCGAGCAGGGTGGCTTGCCGCGCGATTTTGAAAATCTGTACGGCATCTGGATCGTCTCCGAGGCGTTGAAATGCGTGTTCGAGTCGGTCGACCCCGATGGGTTCGTCTTCGTCGCTTGCGATTTCACGCTCGCGGATGGTTCACCGGGCTCTCAGCTCTACTTCTGCGGTGTATTGCGAACACTGGACGCACTCGATGAGAGTGCGTCGAGGGTGAAGATCGAAACTGGCGATTTCGTCAATGGCAAGTACTACGACCGTTCGGGGGGAGCGCGTTTGATCTTCAAGGAGGAAGTCGTCGGATCAGCGCATGTGTTTCGGACTCCCTTCGCACTTACGGTGTTCTGTGATCGCATGCTCTATGACGCTGTCAATGCCGCAGACGTCGCGGGCGTGAAGTTCATCGACGTCGCTGACTGCTGATTGCCAGGCACATGTTCGCAAAGGAGTTGCACTCATGAGCGACACGCCTGTTTTTCAGGGGCATCACGTCATCGAGCAGGATGCATATAAACAAAGCCGACTGCTTCGGGAATTGTCGAAGCAAGATTTGTTTGATCTGCATGCTCCCCGCAACCTGCTCAATCTGCCTGTCGATCGTGCGTTGGCAGCTCAACTTGATCTTTCCCCGCACCCAGGTGGCCCGCTCGGTGCATATTCCGAAGGTGTCCAGTTGCGGCTTGAGCGGCTGCAACAAAGTCCCGACGGCCAAGCCGCACTTCGAGGCGACCGCGCTGCTGCAGAACGCATGGCTGTCAGGGTGGGCGAACTGACCGATACGATGAAAGCCGGACTGGTCAACGGTGATCTGCATTCCAACACGCCACAGGGCATGACGCGCGAACAGACGAATGCACGCATTCGCGAATTCTTCGGCGACATCGATGGGTATCGACAAACGCACGCGACGCAGATCGCGGAGATCGGCAGGATGCCTGGACAGGAGGCACGCTGGGCTGGTGTGACCCGGTCGGAAGGCAACGTCGCGGCGACGCTCGATGCGATCGAACAACCGGCCATGAAGCCGGTGGCTGGCGATCCTGCCGCGGGCCGACAATCGCTCGGTACGGCCGTTGCGCAGGCAAACGAAGCGGGACGTTTGCCGCTATCGGAACCGATGGAGGTCAGGCTGCGTGCCGCCTTCCCGCAGGAGATGCCACCAACGCTCGTGCGCGCGCCTGCGTTGCCGGAAACGCGTGGACCGCTGGTGGAAGGCGGCAGGGTGCCGGACGTGGACACGCCCCGCACCGGAGCGCCGGGTTCGGGCCGGGCACTGCGTGTCGTCGGTGCGGCGGGCGTGGCCCTCATGGCCTACGACTTCGCTAGCACCGGGCATCGTGTCCTTGAGCTGCGGGCGCAAGGCAACGACGCCGCGGCCGAAGCCGCTGGGACACGCTTCGTCGGTCGCAATGCGGGCGGCCTGCTGGTCGGCTTCGGAGCGGGCTTCGCCTACGGCGCCGCCACCGGTTCCTGGACCGGCCCAGGTGCGCTGGTATCCGGGGTAATCGGCGGCGGTGTTGGGGCTTATCTGGGCGACAAATGGGCGGATCAGAAGCAACTCGAGCAGATCTATACCCAGACCGACGTCAATGGAAATGCGTGGACGCGGGACCCTGCAGATCCTCAAGGCGCATGGTTGCGCACGGCGCGTGCCCCGAATGCGACAGGCGGCTTCGACGAAACACGCCTCGTCGCTGTTGGTCGTCTGGCCGACGAACTGAATTACAGATCCGCCAACGACTCCTATTCGCTGGGTCTCGCGAATCCTCCGGAGCCGAAAGCGCCGTTTCGGCTGCCTGCGGAACCTGGGACCGACTCACCACGAGCCCCGTTTGAGACCGGCCGAGACTATGTGCGTGACGCGCAGTCCGGGAAATGGCAGATCGAGATCAGAGAGAACCTCGACGGCCGCATACCGCTGACCCGGAACGAACCAGTCAGCGATGGACGTGCGATGGAGTTGGAGCGTCAGTCGGCTCTGATCATCGCCAACAACGCCGCCAACACACCTGCCGTGATCGCTGCTCGGTATCAGATTGCCCACGACCAATTCGCCTGGGGCGAATTCGCATCGAAAGAACCGGTTCCACCGGTGATCCGCAATTCTGCCGCACAGACCGAGACGCTGCCGGCGTCCGATGGGAACACCTACACCCGCGGTGCCGACGGGGAATGGACCAGGCCCGGAATGCTCGGCACGAACCAGGCGTCGGGCAACACCCGCGAAGAATTGAATCGCACATGGCAGGCGCAGCAGGTGGGATTGCAGGAGTTGTCCGAGTACGCCGCGATCGCGCGGGCGAATCCGACGCCAACGGAATACGGCCTGCGCAACGCGGTGACCGATGCCTACGCTCGGGCTGGCGTCGTGCGCAGTGATGGTGACATCGATGCTGCGACGAGGGCGGTCACGCAGGATCACGCACGCGATGGCCTCGGTCGGTCGCCCTACACGCTGGAAGTGCGTCCCGATGGTTCCATCGCGACGTTGGTCGGCCACGACGATCGGCGTATGGAAACCAAGAGCGTCACCACCGCCGAGGAGATCGAGCGGGCGCGGACAGAAGCGACTCTTTCACCGCATGCGATCGAACGTCCATCGGAACAGGACCGCGACACCCGCGCGCAGGCGCAACGCGAAGCGAACCTGCAGGGGCTGGCGCAGGACGGAGGCGCCCAGACGGTCGCGGCCACCATGCGCATGGCCAGTTCCGGACGCCGCGACGATGGCGCTCAGGAGCCGGATGCGCGGCAGGACGACAAACAGAAGGCGCCATCGCCCAATGATCGCGTCGAGCCGGTTGCGGCTTCGACACTGGCGCTGTCGCCACGACTTCCCGATCCGCGCGACGCGGATCACCCCGATCACCGCCTCTACAAACAGATTGAAGCCGGCGTCGCCCGCATCGACGCCTCCACCGGCCGCACGTTCGATGCGACCAGCGAGAGATTGGCGATGAGCACGCTCGCCGACGCGAAAGCTGCGGGCATCACCTCGGCCGACCATATCGCCCTCAATACTGCCGGCAAGCTGCAGCAGGATGGTTCACAGGTTTCAGGCGGGACACTGCTCTTCGTCGTGCAGGGACAGGATCCTTCCGACCCGGCGGCACGCCGCTCCATGACCGACGTGGCACAGGCCGTTGAACGCCCACTGGAGCAGTCGCAACAGAAGCTCGATGCGGTGAACCAGCAACAGGCGCAAGCGCTGGCGCAGCAACAGGAACAGCCGACGCCGGACGGCCCCGGCCGTGGGCCAAGGATGGCGTGACACACCTTCAATGATCACGAAGCTTTTTTGCAGCGAGGATCAAGCCTTCTCGGCCGCCTCAATTGCCGCCAACAGCGCCAGTCCCTGCTCGGAAATCACGTGCCCGTTGCCTTTGACGCTGCTCTTGCGCGAAGGATCGAGTACTCGGATCAGGCGACGGTTGACCAGCCAGTAGAAATTCTGCGGCACTACCTCCCAACCGTCGATGTAGTGGAGAAAATATTGACCCGCGACCAACAGCCCACCGGAGCGCAATCGCTCCAGTGCCTCACGTCGCTTGGCCGATAGGGCCGGCTTATCTTTGCCTGGTTTCGCCATCGCCCTGATCTCCCTTACATCCCAATATTCATGTGCCACCTGTGTCCGAAGGTCCATTCTTGCACTCGACCTCCAACGCCCACCAGTATTGCCCCTGCCGGTTTGAACGTACCAGCATGCGATACGCCCGATGCGCTTGCGGATACTTGCTCTGCGGAAAGGCCACGATCGGCTTGCCGAGATCGACCTTCGCCCGGCGGAGCAACGCTTCACGCTCGATCCGTTCGCCGGACAACTCCCACAGCACCCGCAGCAGCGCCGACTGCGTCGGCGTGAGCGCCACCGGTTCGGTCTCCCTCGGCAGCAGCACCGTTCTGAATTCCCGCCCGAACGGCCCGTGGCGACCATCATCGTTGCCTAGCGATGCCTCATCGAGTATGCCCTCCCACACCGGGCCGGCCACGACCAGGCCCGTCCCGCGGACCTGGAACGCCGAAGCGAGCGGTACGACCGACACCGGCAGCCCCGGCAGAAAGACATCATCCGGCGCAGTGGTCGTCAGCAGGATCGCCGGCCCCTGCCCCACCAGCGACGGCCACACGGCATGGAGTGCGCGCCCGGTCCTTGAAGACCTCAGCCGCTCGCCATACAGGATGCGCCGTCGCGCGCCCGCGCGGCCGAGATCGCCCAGCCGCCAGAGTTGCCCCGGCACCAACGGCCAGGGCGGCCCCACGGGCAAGCCCAACGCCTGGGCGATACGTCGCCGCAGCCATTCGCTATCAGGCGCGAGCCGCTGCAAATCCTGTGCCGCCAGCACGACCTTTCCGCACCCCACGCAAAGCGCGGAGCCCGCGGTGATCACGCGGACGCTATGCGCCTCGCAGCGCGGGCAGATGATCGTCCGCGCGCGCGACGGGACCAGCGCCCCGATCTGCTGCAATCGTTCGAGTTGCCTGCGTTCGACCAGGTCGGCCAATGCAGGCGCGATCGCGCCACCCTCCTCCTCGATGCAGGAGGCCAACAATGCCAGGCAGTCCATTGCACATCAGACCGTCGTCGGCAAGGTTGACCCCATCGGGGTATCGTGACCCGGCGCCTGCCGCCAGCGGATCAGCCATGTTTCAATCTGCGCGCGTGTGCCGACATCGAAGTCGCCCAGATTGCTGCCGCCGCGCCGTTTGAGCGCGAGCGTCACCGAGCGGCCGATCGGCTGCCCCGGTTCTGGGAAGAAGTCGACGCCCAGCACCGCCTCGACCAGTCGGAAGCGACGGCGACGCATCGGGTTCTCGATCGGCATCCAGATGTCCAGCACCTCCAGCACGCCGACCCGCGTGTCGCCGGCAGGCGCCATGATCGCGATCTCGCCACCCGTGATTTCATCGAGCATGGTCGCTTCGAGTAGACGCACGTTGTCCACGGCCATCTCATCCGGGAGCATCAAGGGGCGGCGCAGGTAGTCCAGCGGCTGCGGCATCGGATCGGCAAGCAGGGGATACAGTCCGCGCATGCGGACAGCGTCATCGAAGATCGCCGGGTGCCGCAGGTACATCCACAGCGCGCACTGCGCAGGCGCATCCGGCAGATGCAGCGGGTTCACTTGCCCGGCATGCGCCTCGTTCGCGGCGCGCAATGCATCAAGACCGGCAGCATCGGCCAACAACGCGACATGACGCATGCCCGCCAGAATGCAGCCACGCACGGACTCGGGCGCGCGCTCGATCGCGGTCGCGATGCGCAACCGCTTGTAGGTATCGCCTTCCGACCTCTCGATCTCGAATGACAGTGTCAGGCCGCATTGCGCCAGAAAGTCCAGGAGGACTTCATCCGGCGGGATTTTCAACAACAATTCCAGATAAGACATAGAGCTGGACACGATTCGTCTCCAGCGTAACCCCAGTTCTTACGTCGACGATCCCCTTCGCCGACAAAGCGCCCCGCAGATCCACGCTTGTTCACTTTCGTCATACGTAAGATTCGGATTCTAGAACCCGCGTCACAGTTGTCAATCGCCTGGAGTCATACGGTGATAAAATTTACACATTCCTGTTCATGCGCCGTATTGGCGGCGCCTCCGACCAAGGGAGAAGGCGAATGGCGACCTCTTTCAGCCTCCGATTGCGGCGACTACGCAAGAATTCAAGCCTGACGATGGAGGGTTTGGCGCAGGCGGCCGGCATCAGCAAGAGCTATGTCTGGGAACTGGAGAACCGCGAAGTTCCCCACCTGTCGGTCAAGGTCCTGGTCGATCTGGCCAAGGCGCTGGGGGTCACTACCCAGGACTTGATGGGCGAACCGCCTCCCGTGCAAGCCTCCCCCGAAGACCTGCAGTTCTTCCGGAAGTACACCAGCATGGATCGGGCCGACAAGGACCGGCTCCGGAAGATGGTCAACTTGTTCGATCAGCCGTCTTCCAAGCGGGCAGGCGGACGGAGATAGACAATGTCAGCTATTTAGACTTCGGCATATGAAGGCGCGTGCCATGCGCCGAACAAAGGCTTGTCATCCTGTATGCCGCAACGCCCCCAGAATGGTGCAGGCTCCACGTTCGCCCCCCGCACACTGACCGATCACCCGCTCCAGCTCACCTACCATGCGGTTCAGCGCCTCAATCCGCTGATGAATGTCGGCCAGGTGCGCACGAGCCACCACATCGACATCGCAGCACGACAGCTTCGGATCATCATTCAGGCGCAGCAGGCTACGGATCTCCTCCAAGCTGAAACCCAGCTCGCGCCCGCGGGCGATGAATCGCAGCCGCTCGACATCGGCCGGGGCGTAGGTGCGGTAGCCGCTCCCGGTTCGCATCGATGGTGGCATCAGTCCGACGCGTTCGTAATAACGGATGGTTTCCAGGTGGCAGCCACTGGCCGCGGCAGCGTCACTGATTTTCATTCGCATTCCGCTTGACCCTGTAGTAGTTACGGACTTTACGCTTGGGACGTTTCCGCTGCCACCCGGCGGCGCCCTGCCGCGGTCACACCCATGCCTCAACCCATTACCCTGATCCGGTTCAGCCTCTTCGTCTTTCTGATCGGGTGGGCCGTGCTACTGCCCGTCCGTGCCGAATCACATGCGACCAACCCCCGCCAGACTTGGCAGATGCTCGATTACATAGCGGTCGACTACGCCGGTGCCGTCCAGGGTGGCCGTATCGTGTCGCCGGGCGAGTACGCCGAGATGCAGGAATTCGCCGCGACGGTGCGAATGCAGCTGACGGGCCTGCCCGTCACCCCGAAGCAGACGGCCCTGCTGGCCCAAGCCGACCAACTGGTGGTGGCGGTGACCGCAAAGGCCGAGCACGCGCACGTGGCGACACTCGCCCGTGGGCTGGCCGACGACCTGCTGGCCAGCTACTCCATCGGGGCGGTGCCGGCCGCGCCGCCGGAACCGAGCCGAGCCGCGGCGCTCTACGCCCAGCAATGCGCGGCCTGCCACGGTGCCTCCGGGCGCGGCGACGGGCCAGCCGCTGCCGGGCTGGATCCGCCACCGATCGCCTTCACCGACGCCGAGCGCGCCGCCCAGCGCACGCCCCTGGCGCTGTACGAAGTGATTTCCCAAGGTGTGCCGGGCACCGGCATGGCCAGCTTTGCCGGACTCTCGGAGGAGGACCGCTGGGCGCTGGCGTTCTACGTGGGCGGCCTGGCGAACTCACCGCAGGCCCGTGAGGAGGGTGAAACGCTGTGGCGAGAGAACGCCGAGGCGCATGGTCGCATCCCCACGCTGGAAGCACTGACCCGAACCCGCGAAGCCGATCTTGCGACGATGCTGTCCACCGAACAGGCCCACGCCATCGTCGCCTACCTGCGTTCCCGTCCGCAGGCCGTCAACGAACCCGTGGCCGGCGCCGGTCCGCTGGCATTGGCCCGGCAGCGGCTGGCGGACAGCCAGCGAGCCTACGCCACCGGCGATACCGCCCAAGCCACGACATTGGCGTTGTCGGCCTACCTGGACGGCGTGGAGCCGGCGGAGCCGACGCTGGCCGCGCGCGACACGGCGCTGATGCGCGAGATCGAAACCGCCATGGCCCGCTACCGCAGCCAACTGGGCCGCCGCTCGGCCCCGGCGGATATCGCCGCACAGGCGACGCAGATCAACATGTTGTTCGATCGCGCCGAAGCGGTGCTGCAGAACACGCATACGGACACGACCACGGCCTTCCTCGGCAGCTTCACTATCCTGGTGCGCGAGGGCTTGGAGGCGTTGCTGATCGTGATCGGCATGATCGCGTTCCTGCGCAAGGCCGAGCGCCGCGAGGTGCTGCCCTATGTGCATGCTGGCTGGATCGGTGCCTTGCTGGCCGGCGCGGCGACGTGGGCGGCGGCAACCTATCTTGTCGACATCAGCGGCGCCAACCGCGAAGTGACCGAAGGCGTGTCGGCGCTGTTCGCCGCCGCGGTACTCCTGAGCGTGGGCATCTGGATGCACCAGAAGAGCTTGGCCGGCCGCTGGCAGCAATATCTGCACGCGAAGCTGTCGGCGGCGCTGTCGCGGCGCTCGGCAATCTTCCTGTTCGTGCTGGCGTTCGTGGCGGTGTATCGCGAGGTGTTCGAGACGATCCTGTTCTACATCGCGATGTGGAGCGAACAGGCTTCCGGCGCCATCCTCGCGGGCTTGGCGACCGGCAGCGTGGTCCTGGCCGCAGTGGCGTACTGGATGCTGCGCATGAGCAAGCGTCTGCCGATCGGCCGGTTCTTCTCGATCAGTTCTATCCTGATCGCGGTACTGGCAGTCATTCTGGTCGGCAAGGGCGTCGCCGCCCTGCAGGAGGCCGGTTGGGTATCCCAGGCCCTGGTCCAGGCACCGCGCATCGAATGGCTGGGCATGTATCCGTCTTGGCAGTCGTTGCTGGCGCAGGTGGCCGTGGCCACCATCGCGGTGATCGGATTCCTCGTCAACACCCGGTCAGCACCCATACCGACACCCGCCCCCAACACCTGAGCAGGAGGACATCTCGATGAGTGATTGTGGTTGCCATCACGAAGCCAAGAACGCCCACGAGCGCCGCGTACTGCGGATCGCCTTGGTACTCAACGCCTTGATGGCGGTCATTGGCGGCATCGCAGGCTGGATCGCGCAATCGACAGGGCTGCTTGCCGATGCACTGGATATGCTCTCCGATGCGACCGCGTATGCGATCGGCTTGGTGGCGATCGGACGCACGGCCCGCTTCAAGGCCAATGCGGCCTGGCTCAGTGGCAGCGTGCTGCTCGTATTGGGCATCGGCGTGCTGGTCGAAGTCGGCCGACGCATCATGGACGGCGCCGAACCGCAGAGCGGCTGGATGATCGGTACCGCGCTGTTGTCGCTGGCCGTCAATGTCACCGTGTTGCGCATGCTGGCGCCGTTGAAGTCTGGCGAGGTGCATCTGCGCGCAACCTGGCTGTTCACCCGCGCCGACGTGGTAGCCAACCTCGGCGTGATCCTCGCCGGCATCTTGGTGCTGTGGCTGGGATCGCCTTACCCGGATTTCGTCATCGGCGCATTGATCGGCTTGTACGTGATCAAGGAAGCCTTCGAGATTCTCGGCGATGCGCGTCGTGCCCAGCGCGAGACCCAAGCGTGAGGCACCTCGGCAGATGGCACCGGCGATGCGCGATGGCTGTGACTGTTCTATGTTGTTGGGCATGGAGTGCACACGCGCAGACACGCTTGAGCCTCGACGAGGCGTTCGCACGCGTAGCGCAGATGCACCCGGAGATTCGTTGGGTAGACGCCCGCACAGCGGTGCTGGCCGCCGAGCGTGAGCAGGCCGAACAACGCCCGCCCTGGACCGTCGGCGCCGAGGTCGAAAATGTGTTCGGCACCGGTCAGGCCCGTGGTCTGGACAGTGCTGAGCTGACCCTGACGCTGGCCTCAGTCCTGGAGCGTGGCGGCAAGCTGGACGCCCGCCGTACCCTAGCGCAAAGCAGGATTGATGCGCTGGCTGTGCAACGGGAAACCCGGCGGCTCGACCTGCTCGCCGAGACCGCCCGGCGCTACCTCGCGGTCGTCGCCACTGACCGGAGGCAGTTGCTGGCCGAGGCTGATGTGGGGCAGCGCCAGCGCACCGTCGCCGCGGCGCGGCAGCGCCTGCAGGCCGGCGCCTCACCGGAATCGGTGGTGCTCACCGCGCAAGCGGCGCTCGCCCGGGCCGAACTCACCCGCGATCGCGCCAAACAGCAGCGGAATGCCGCCCGCCAGCACTTGGCCGCACTGTGGGGCGAGCGCACTCCCGCCTTCGGCACTGTGGCCGGCGACCCGCTGGCCTTGCCGACCATCGGCTCGATGGAGGCGTTGGAGGCCGAACTGGAGCGTACGCCCGAGCTAGCCCAGTTCGCCGATGATCGCCGCATTGCCGAAGCCCGCCTGCAACTGGCGCGCTCGGCGGCGACACCGGATCTGCAATGGCAGGTCGGTATCCGGCGAAGACAGGAGAGCGACGACACTGCGCTCGTGGCCGGGGTGTCGATGCCGCTGGGCAGCCGCGCCCGCGCACAGCCGGAAATCCGCGCCGCCGACGCCGAACTGGAAGCCTTGTCGATCGAGCGTGAGGCCAAGGGCCTGTCGCTGTACTCGACGCTGGTCGAGGCGCACGGCCGCTACACCGTGGCGCAGGCCGAAGTGGTGCGCTTGCGAGACGACGTGCTGCCCAAGCTCGCCCGCGCAGAACAGGCCGCCGAGCGCGCTTACCGTGCCGGCGCCATCAGCTATCTGGAATGGGCGCAGCTGCAATCCGAACGGACGGCTGTACACCAGCAACAGCTCGATGTCGCGCTTGACGCGCAACGCGCCCTTATCGAAATCCAGCGGCTCACCGGCCAGGCGTTCCTGACGCCGGCGGCCGCCGCTTCCTCAGGAGATTCCATTCCATGACCCGCTTCCATTGGACCGCTTTGGGTCTCGCCCTGTTGCTGGCCGCGTGCAGCGCGTCCGCGCCAAACCCCGCATCCGAAGCTGGCGAAGCCCACGCAGGCGAAGAGCACGGCGAGCATGAGGAAGCGCCGCAGCAAACCAGCATCCCCGCCAAGACGGCGCAGGCCGCCGGCATCCGCGTGGCGCCAGTCGGCCCCGGCGTGATCGCAGACGAGCACCAAGTTCAAGGCCTGCTGACGCCCATAGAGGGCCGCATCGCGCAGGTCACGGCACGGTTTCCGGGTCCGGTGCGCTCGGTGGGTGTCGGTGTCGGCGATCACGTGCGCGCCGGCCAGGTGTTGGCAACGATCGAGAGCAACCTGAGCCTGACGACGTACTCGATCACTGCACCGATCAATGGCGTGGTCATGGCACGCACGACCACCGTGGGTATGTCACCCGCCGAAGGTGCGCTCCTATTCGAGATCGCCGACTTGTCCATGCTGTGGGTGGACCTGCACATCTTCGGTGCGGATGCGCAGCACATCGGCACCGGCGTGCCGGTGACCGTGACGCGCCTGAGCGATGGTGTGTCCGTGCAGACCACGCTGGAGCGCGTACTGCCGGGCACGGCCACGGCGAGCCAAAGCACGGTCGCCCGCGCCACCGTGGCCAACACCGATGGCCTGTGGCGCCCAGGCTCGGCGGTCAAGGCCCGCGTGACCGTGGACCGTCAGCCGGTCAAGCTGGTGGTGCCGATCACTGCGTTGCAGACCGCTGAAGACCAGGATGTCGTTTACATGCAACAAGGCGACACCTACCGCACCCGGCCGGTGAAGCTGGGCCGGCGCGATGCCGAGCACGTGGAGGTACTGGATGGCCTCAAGGTTGGTGAGCGCGTGGTCGTGGCGCAGAGCTTCCTGATCAAGGCGGACATCGAGAAGTCCACGGTCGAAGAGGAGTGAGAGCCGCCATGCTGGAACGCCTCATTCGCTTTGCCATCCATCATCGTTGGTTGATGCTTGTGCTTACCGCCGCGCTGATCGCGCTGGGTGTCTGGAGCTACCGGCACCTGTCGATCGACGCCACTCCCGACATCACCAACGTCCAGGTGCAGATCAACACGCAGGCGTCCGGCTACTCGCCGCTGGAAGCCGAGCAGCGGGTCACCTACGTCATCGAAACGGCGATGGCTGGCTTGCCGAAGCTGGACTACACGCGCTCGCTGTCGCGCTACGGCCTCTCGCAGGTCACCGTGGTGTTCGAGGACGGCACCGATCTGTATTTCGCCCGCCAACAAGTCGCCGAACGCCTGCAGCAGATTTCCTCACAGCTGCCCGAGGGGCTGGATCCGGAACTCGGCCCCATCGCCACCGGCTTGGGTGAGATCTTCATGTACACCGTGGAGGCCGAGCCCGGCGCCCGCAAGCCCGACGGCTCGACGTACACGGCTACCGACCTGCGCACCCTGCAGGACTGGGTGATCCGGCCGCAGCTGCGCAACGCGCCCGGCGTCACCGAGGTCAATACCATCGGCGGGTTCGAGCGGCAGATCCACATCACGCCGGACCCGGCACAACTCGTGGCACTGGGCTTCACCCTGGACGACGTGGTCGAGGCCGTCGCCCGCAACAACCAGAACATCGGAGCCGGTTACATCGAACGCAACGGCCAGCAGTTCCTGGTGCGGGTGCCCGGTCAGCTCGCGGACCTGAAGGCGATGGGCAACATCGTGCTGGACCGGCGCGAGGGCGTGCCCATCCGGATACGCGACGTCGCGACCGTGGCTGAAGGTAAGGAGTTGCGTACCGGTGCGGCCACCCAGAACGGCCATGAGGTCGTGGTCGGCACCGCCTTCATGCTGTTCGGTGCCAACAGCCGTGAGGTGTCCCGTGCTGCGGCTGCGAAACTGGAGGCCGCCAACGCCAGCCTGCCGGCAGGCGTGCATGCCAAGCCGGTGTACGACCGCACCGCGCTGGTCGATCGCACCATCGGCACGGTCGCCAAGAACCTGATCGAAGGCGCGCTGCTGGTGATCGTGGTGCTGTTCCTGCTGCTAGGGAACGTGCGGGCTTCGCTGATCACCGCGGCGGTGATTCCGCTGGCGATGCTATTCACCATCATCGGCATGGTCCGCGGCGGTGTCTCGGGCAACCTGATGAGCCTGGGCGCGCTCGACTTCGGCCTGATCGTCGATGGTGCGGTGATCATCATCGAGAACTGCCTGCGCCGCTTTGGTGAGGCGCAACATGCGCTCGGCCGCGAGCTCAACGACGAAGAGCGCTTCGACCTGACCGCCTCGGCCACCGCCGAAGTGATCCGGCCCAGCCTGTTCGGGTTGGGCATCATCGCCGCGGTGTACCTGCCGATTTTCGCGCTGACAGGTGTGGAGGGAAAAATGTTCCACCCGATGGCGATCACGGTGGTGCTGGCGCTGACGGGCGCGATGATGCTGTCGCTGACCTTCGTGCCGGCGGCGATCGCGACCTTCCTGCGCGGACGCGTGGCCGAGCATGACAATCGTCTGATGCGCTGGTCGCGAGCCCGCTACACGCCACTGCTGGACTGGGCATTACGCCACCGCGTGACGGTGCCGGCCGGCGCTGCGGTGCTGGTGGTGGCCTGCGGCTTACTGGCGACGCGCCTGGGTTCGGAGTTCGTGCCGAGCCTGGACGAAGGCGACATCACCCTGCAGCCGCTACGCATTCCCGGCACCGGCTTGGAGCAGTCGGTGGCCATGCAGAAGACGCTGGAACTGCGGATGCGGCAGTTTCCGGAAGTGGCCAACGTCTTTTCCAAGATCGGCACCGCCGAGGTGGCCACCGATCCGATGCCGCCGTCGATGGCCGACACCTTCCTGATGCTCAAGCCACGCGAGCAATGGCCTGATCCGCGCAAGCCCAAAACAGAGCTGATCGAGGAATTGGAAGCCGCGGCCCGCGAGATTCCCGGCAGCAACTACGAGTTCACCCAGCCGATCCAGATGCGCACCAACGAACTCATCTCCGGCGTGCGCTCGGACGTGGCGGTGAAGGTATATGGCGATGATCTGGAGCGTCTGGCGCGGCTGGCCACCCGCATCGAACGAGTCATGCGGCAGGTGCCCGGCGCCGAGGACGTGAAGTCCGAACAAGTCATCGGCCTGCCGCTGCTCACCGTCACGCCCGATCCGGACGCGCTGGCGCGCTATGGATTGAACCCGGGCGACGTCCAGGACACCGTCGCCATCGCAGTCGGCGGCGCCATCGCCGGACAACTGTTCGAGGGCGATCGCCGCTTCGATCTGGTGGTACGCCTGCCCGAAGCGCTGCGACAGGATCCAGCGGTGTTAGCCGACTTGCCGATCCCGTTGCCAGTCACTGAAGATGCCGACGAGTCCAGCCACACTGCAGCCTGGCGCGGCGGCGCACCGCGCACGGTGCCCTTACGCGAGGTCGCTCGGATCGAAGTGCAGCGTGGTCCGAACCAGATCAACCGTGAGAACGGCAAGCGTCGGGTGGTGATCACCGCCAACGTGCGCGAGCGCGACCTCGGCGGCTTCGTGACTGACCTGCGGTCGCGTATCGGGCGCGATGTGAAGCTGCCAGAAGGCTACTGGGTGGAGTACAGCGGCACGTTCGAGCAGTTGATTTCAGCCAGTCAGCGCTTGGCGGTGGTGGTGCCAGTGACTCTGGCGCTCATCTTCGCGCTGCTGTTCATGGCCTTCGGGTCCGCCAAGGACGCCGCCATCGTGTTCAGCGGTGTGCCATTGGCGCTAACCGGCGGTGTGGCCGCGCTGGCGCTGCGTGGCATCCCACTGTCGATCTCCGCCGGCATTGGCTTCATCGCCTTGTCGGGCGTGGCGGTGTTGAATGGCTTGGTCATGATTGCCTTCATCCGACGCCTGCGAGAACAAGGTGACCCTCTGGATGAGGCCGTGAAGGACGGCGCGCTCGGCCGACTTCGGCCTGTGCTGATGACTGCGCTCGTGGCCTCACTGGGCTTCCTGCCCATGGCGTTGAACGTCGGTGCTGGCTCGGAGGTACAGCGGCCGCTGGCCACCGTTGTGATCGGCGGCATCGTGTCCTCGACGCTGCTGACCCTGTTGGTGTTGCCGGCGTTGTACCGCTGGCTGCACCGGGATGTGGAAACACGAGAGGAACTGCTGCACAGCTAAACGTCTCCAAGACACCGAGGTGGAGATTGCGCGGTCGATTCACGACCGCGCCGGCACGAGGACTTCGGTCCGGGCGGAAATGCAATGGTGGCAAATCCGATGGTGGCGCCCGCAGGGACTGAGATCAGCGTGGGCGCTTCCGGATCGGGCATTTGCACGTCCTCGCAGCAGCCTATGGCGTTCGGCGGCTTCAACGGTATCTCAATCGGCCCCTCGCATCACGCGCGAATGCGATATCACTAGGCTGTGCCGGAAGTCGCTGGCATCCCGCTGGATAGGCATTGACGCCATAAAACCGCTCTCCCGAGACCACACGTAACTCGTTGACCTGGAAGGAATTCCGAAAATAGCCCTGTGGTCTTGACAATCAATAAGTCCACAGGGACGGAGAAAGAGAGAGAGAAATTGGCGTTTTTTTCGCCAAACCAGACCAAAGGGTGCGGGACTGAAGTCCACACCAAAAACGCGAAAACCCCGCAAAAATGCGAGGTTTTCTTGATACGGCAGAGAGGGTTTGCCGTCGTGTATTGGTCGGGGTAGCCGGATTCGAACCGACGACCACCAGTCCCCCAGACTGGTGCGCTACCAGGCTGCGCTATACCCCGGGTAGGTCGGACATTGTACCCGCTGGGCCGGCGGATCGGCCAGCCCGGGCGCGTCGTCCGGAATCGTTGCTCAGCGCTTGAGCAGTTGCAGCACTTCTTCCAGCTCCATCCGGACCTGGCGGATGACCTGGGAGGTCATGGCCGAGTCCTGCTTCGCGCCCTCGCCGTCCAGGCGCAGGCGGGCGCCGCCGATGGTGTAGCCCTGTTCGTACAGCAGGCTGCGGATCTGGCGGACCATCAGCACGTCGTGGCGCTGGTAGTAGCGGCGGTTGCCGCGGCGCTTCACCGGCTTGAGGCTGGGGAATTCGGTCTCCCAGTAGCGCAGCACGTGCGGCTTGACGTCGCACAGCTCGCTGACCTCGCCGATGGTGAAGTACCGCTTCGCCGGGATCGGCGGGAGTTCGCGGTTGCTGCCGGGATCAAGCATCGGCCGCGCCTCCGCCGAAGGCCTCGACCCGCTCCTTCAGCTTCTGGCCGGGACGGAACGTGACCACGGTCCGCGCGGAGATCGGGATCTCCTCGCCGGTCTTGGGGTTGCGGCCCGGGCGCTGGTTCTTGCGGCGCAGGTCGAAATTGCCGAAGCCCGACAGCTTGACCTGGCGGCCCTGCTCCAGGGCTTCGCGGAGGACGTCGAAGAAGGCGTCCACGAACTCCTTGGCCTCGCGCTTGTTCAGTCCGACTTCGTCGAACAGGCGTTCCGCCATTTCAGCCTTCGTCAATGCCATCCGTTTCCCCCAAAACGAGCCCGTTTCATTCACGTGACGCTTGCACGATCGTTGCACGCAGCGGCCGACCGAAGCCGGCCGTCACGGTTCACGCGCGGATTTCCGCCCCGTGCTCCCCCTGCAGGGCGGCGACCACGGCCGTGACGGCCGCATCCACCTCCCGATCGGTGAGAGTGCGTGATTCTTCTTGCAGAATCAAGCCCATAGCGAGGCTCTTGCATCCGGTTTCGACCCCCTTGCCGACGTAGCGATCGAACAGCCGGAGGGCGCGCAGGGACGGGCCCGCGGCGCGTTCGACGGTGGCCCGGAGGGCATCCCAGGAGACCGCTTCCGGGACGACGAACGCGAGATCCCGGCGGACGGACGGATAGCGGCTGAGGGTGGCCCCGCGGGGCAGGCTGCGGCGCTGTAGCGGCGCGAGGTCGACCTCGGCGGCCACGACCCGGTGGTCGATCTCCAGCGCCTTCAGCAGCCGGGGATGCAGTTCCCCGATCCAGCCGATTCTCACGCCATCGCGATACAGGTCCGCCGACCGGCCGGGGTGCGCCCACGGCGCCGACGACGGGCGGTACTCGAGCTGCGCGCCGGCCGCGGCGGCCAGGCTGTCCAGGTCGCCCTTGAGGTCGTGGAAATCGACCGGACGATCGGCGACGCCCCACTGTTCGGCCGCCGCCGTGCCGACCGCGGCCAGGGCCACGCGCCGGGTCTCGACCGGGGCCTCCCCCGCGGCGGCGGCGGCGAACGTCTTGCCGATCTCGAACAGCCGGACCCGCGTCTGCTGGCGCGCTGCATTGCGGGCGAGCGCCGCCACCAGCCCCGGCAGCAACTGCGTGCGCATGACGCCCAGTTCCGCGCTGAGCGGGTTCGCGAGCGCCACCGCGTCGGCCGTGGCCTGCCATTTCGCCAGCAGCGCCGCGTCGACGAAGGCGTAGTTGATCGCTTCCAGGTAGTCGCGGGCGACGAGCTGGCGGCGGACGGTGGCCTCGTCCAGCATCGTCTCGCTGCCGGCGGCGATGCGGGTGGCGCCGCCGGGCAGCGTGGTCGGGATCGCGTCGTAGCCGTGGATGCGGGCGACCTCCTCGATCAGGTCTTCCTCGATCGCGAGGTCGAAGCGCCGGGTCGGCACGTCCACCGTCCAGCCGTCGGCGGTCGCGGTCACGCCCAGGCCCAGCGCGCGCAGGATGCGTTCGACCTCGGCGTCGGCCACGGTCGTGCCGAGCACGCGGGCGAGCCGCGCGCGGCGCAGGCCGACGACCTGCGGCTGCGGCATGTCGGCCGCGCGGACCACGTCGATCACCGGGCCGGGCACGCCGCCGGCGACGTCGAGGATGAGCCGGGTCGCGTATTCCACCGCGATCCGCGGCAGTTCGGGATCGACGCCGCGCTCGAAGCGATGACCGGCGTCGGTATGCAGGCCGAGCCTGCGGCTGCGGCCGATGATCGCCGACGGGATCCAGTGCGCGGCTTCGAGGAACACGCTGCGGGTGGCGTCGGTCACGCGCGTGTCGTGCCCGCCCATGATCCCGCCCAGCGCGACCGCGCGCGCGGCGCGGCCGCCGGTGCTGTCGGAGACGACCAGGAAGTCGTCGTCGAGCGCGACGGTGCGGCCGTCGAGCAATGTCGTCTCCTCGCCGGCGCGCGCGGGGCGCACCACGACCGGCGCCTGCAGCGTGTCCTTGTCGAACGCGTGCATCGGCTGGCCGAGTTCCAGCATCACGTACTGGGTGACGTCGACGAGGAAGCTGATCGGGCGCACGCCGCTGCGGCGCAGGCGTTCGGCCATCCACAGCGGCGTCTTCGCGGTGGCGTCGACGCCGTCGATCACGCGACCGGCGAAGCGCGGCACCTTCGCGCCGGCGTCGAGTTCGACCGCGAGCACGGCGTCGCTGGCCGCAGGCACCGGGTCGGCGGCCAGCGGTTCGACCGCGCTGCCGAGCGCGGCGGCGACGTCGAAGGCGATGCCGCGCACGCCGAAGCAGTCGGCGCGGTTCGGGGTGAGCTTGAGTTCGATCGCGGCGTCGGGCAGGCCGAGGTACGCGCCCAGCGGCGTGCCGATCGGCGCGTCGTCGGGCAGTTCCAGCAGACCGGAGGCGTCGGCGTCGATGCCGAGCTCCTTCGCCGAGCAGAGCATGCCGTTGGACTCGACGCCGCGCAGCTTCGCGGCCTTGATCGTCAGTTCGCCGACCCGGGTGCCGAGGGTGGCGAGCGGCGCGACCAGGCCCGGGCGCGCGTTCGGCGCGCCGCAGACGATCTGGAGCAATCCGTCGGGAGCATGCGCACCCTGCCCCGCATCGACCTGGCAGACCTGCAGGCGATCGGCTTCCGGGTGCCTGGCGCATTCGACGATGCGTGCGACGACCACGCCGTCGAGCGCGGCGCCGAGCACCGTCAGCTCCTCGACTTCCAGGCCGATCGCGGTCAGCGTCGCCGCGAGCGTCTCGCGCGAGGCGTCGGTCTTCACGTGTTGCCGCAGCCAGTTTTCGGAGAATTTCATGCGTTGAAACCCTTGTTTCGCCGTGGGGCGGGCCTTGGCCCGCCGTCTTGATCTCTCGGATGCATCGACATCGACCGGAGTCGCTTCGCCATGCGTGCTATGAGCGGAGCCGCCGCAATGGCGGGCCAAGGCCCGCCCTACGCGAACTGCTTCAGGAACCGTACGTCGTTCTCGAAGAAGTCGCGCAGGTCGTTCACGCCGTAGCGCAGCATCGCGAAGCGCTCGACGCCGAGGCCGAACGCGAAGCCGGTGTAGCGCTCCGGGTCGATGCCGACGTTGCGCAGCACGTTCGGATGGACCATGCCGCAGCCCAGCACCTCCAGCCAGCGGGTCGAGCCGTCCGGCTGCAGCCAGGCGATGTCGACTTCGGCCGAGGGCTCGGTGAAGGGGAAGTAGCTCGGACGGAAGCGCATCTCGAAGTCGCGCTCGAAGAACGCGCGCACGAACTCGGCCAGGGTGCCCTTGAGGTCGGCGAAGCTGGCGTGCTCGTCGACCAGCAGGCCTTCGACCTGGTGGAACATCGGCGTGTGGGTCTGGTCGCTGTCGCTGCGATAGACCTTGCCGGCGGCGATCATCCGCAGCGGCGGTCGGTGGCCGAGCATGTAGCGCACCTGGCAGCCCGAGGTATGGGTGCGCAGCAGGCGGGCGACGCCGCGGCTGTCGGGCGGGAAATAGAAGGTGTCGTGCATCGCGCGCGCCGGATGGTGCGGCGGGAAGTTCAGCGCCTCGAAGTTGTGCCAGTCGTCCTCGATCTCCGGGCCGTCGGCCATTTCGTAGCCGAGCCGGCCGAAGATGTCGGCGATGCGCTCCAGCGTGCGCGAGACCGGATGCAGACCGCCGCGGCCGGCGTCGCGGCCCGGCAGGGTGACGTCGATGGTTTCGGTGGCCAGGCGCGCCGTCAGCACCGCCTCGTCGATCGCGGCCTTGCGCGCCGACAGCGCGTCGCCGAGCGTATCGCGCACGCGGTTGATCGCCTCGCCCGCGGCCTTGCGCTGGTCCGGCGGCAGCGCGCCCAGCGTCTTCATCTGCGCGGTGACGCTGCCCTGCTTGCCGAACAGCGCGACGCGCAGCGCCTCGAGCGCGTCGGGCGTGTCGGCGGCCGCGATGTCGGCCAGCGCGCGTGTCGAAAGGTGTTCCAGATCGCTCATCTCGACGTGTTCCGTCTTTCCAGCAGCCCAAAACGAACATGGGGAAGGACTTGCGCCCTTCCCCATGCATGATTCGATGTCCTTCGCACCGAGCCTGCACCGGGAAGTGAGGCTCGGGGAGGAATCCTTATGCCGCGAGCGCGCTCTTCGCCTTTTCAGCCAGCGCGGTAAAGCCCTTCGCGTCGTGCACGGCGATGTCGGCCAGCACCTTGCGGTCGAGGGTGATACCGGCCTTGAGCAGGCCGTTGATGAAGCGGCTGTAGGTGATGCCGTTGCTGCGGGCGGCCGCGTTGATGCGGGCGATCCACAGCGTGCGGAAGTTGCGCTTCTTCTGCTTGCGGCCGATGTAGGCGTACTGCAGGGCCTTCGTGACCGCCTGCTTGGCGACCCGGAACACCTTGCGGCGGGCGTTGTAGTAGCCCTTCGCCTGCTTGAGGATCTTCTTGTGGCGACGACGCGCCGTGACACCGCGTTTGACTCGAGCCATGGTTCAGTCCTCCTCAGAGATACGGCAGCATGCGGTCCAGACGGCCCGCGTCCTCGGCACGAACGTGGTTCGTCTGCCGGAGGTTGCGCTTCCGCTTGGTCGCCTTCTTGGTGAGGATGTGGCTCTTGTTGGCGTGGCCGCACTTGTACTTGCCGGAAGCGGTCTTCCGGAAGCGCTTGGCCGCCGCCCGATTGGTCTTGATCTTGGGCATTGGAAAGTCCTGGGGTCTCAACGAGTACTGGCGTGGGCGGTGGCCGTGGCCACGCTTTCCGTCCTGCCCTGCCGGTGGTAGGCCCTTGACCGGAAAGGGATTCCCGGAACGCGGGCGGGTCCTGAGGATGACGCGGGTGCAACAGCCCGGCGAACCGGGCCGGCCATTATGCCCGCCCGGGGATTGTCATGCAAATCAAGCGGTTCCGGCGCCCCGGCCGGCGGGCGGCGCTCAGCGCGCGCGGGCCGCGGCCTGTTCGGGCGCCTGCCCGCGTGCGGCGTCGGGCGCGGGTGCGACGGCCAGCGCCTGCGCGCTGCTGTCGGCCAGCGGCGTGCGTGCGGCCTGGGCCACGTCCACATGCGCCTGCAGCCGCGCCGGGGAGTCGCTGTCGCCCTGGATCGCGAACGCGCGCCGGCCTTCGTCGCCGAACACCACCTGGTCGATCCGCGACAGGCCGGCCTTCTGGCCCTCGACGGTCAGCGCGCCGGCGAGCCGCGCCTGCGATTCTCCGCCGTCGCCGTCCGGCAGCCGCGCCAGCGCCTGGCGGTACAGGCCGTTGCCGGGGTGCCGGGAGTCGGCAAGCGTGGTCGAGCGGTCGTAGTCCTTGCCGAACATCTTTTCCTGCGCCTCGATCACCGCGTCGATCATGTGCATGTCGACGCCGTGCCTGACCGATTTCACCGGATTGAGCTTCTGCCAGAAGCCCAGCGGTTCGGGATCGGGCAGTTCGATCTTGTGGCCGACCGCATCCGGCATCAGGTGGCGCATCACCGGCGTGCGCTCCTGCAGCCCGGTGAGGATGTCGTTGTCGACCGCGTAGCGGCGGATCAGCCCCTTTTCCGCCTCGGCCTTGACCGCGTCGGCGTCGAGACCGATGCGTTCGAGGGTGCGGTCGTGGACGCCGGAGGCGTTGAAGGTCACCGCCGGGATGTCCGCGGCGATGGCCGCCGTGGCCGCCAGCCCGCCGCCCAGCGAATGGCCGGTGATGATCACGTTCTCGCCGTAGGCGACCTTGGCCTGCCGGGCGAGCGCGATCGCCTCGTTGTACTGCGCGGTCTCGAAGCCCAGGCCCTGGCCGAAATTGGTGACCCAGTCCTTGGTCTCGTCGGTGCCGCTGTAGGCGAGCACCTTGTGACCGTTGCCATCGCCGTAGATGACCGCGTAGAAGCCGCTGGAGGTGTCGCGCAGCGAGGCCGGATCGATGCCGTCGCGGCGCAGTTCGTCCGCGGACAGCGGCTGCCAGCGGCCGACGCCGTCGGCCTTGCCGTTGCCGTCGTAGTCGTAGACGTCGCGCATCAGCCGCGACAGGGTCAGGTCGATCGGCTGCGGCGCCCGGCCTTCCACGCCGTCGGCGAAGGACGGCGGGGGCGCAGCGACGGCGATGCCGGGCGCCGTGGAAGTGCGGCCGTCGACGGCGTGGTCGGGGGATCGGGCCATCGCGACGGTCTCCTCTCTGGTGTCCTGGCGGCTTTGCCGGCGAATCGGCTCAGCGCGCGCCGCGCGTGGGGGCCGCCTGCTCCGGGTTGGGCGCGGCCTGGTCGGGCGCGATCTGCGGCGCGGCCTGCTGCTGCGGCGGCTGGGCCGCGACCAGGGCCTGCGACTCGCGGCTGCTCTGCTCCATCGGCACGCCGCGGGCCGTCTGCACGTCGACCTGCACGTAGCGCTGGGTCTCGGGCTGGCTGCCCTGCACCGCGAACAGGCGATCGCCGTTGGCGACGACGTGGTCGGGGGCGATGCCGGTGCGCTGCGCTTCGAGGGTCAGCGCGCCGGCGACGTTCTGGGCGTCGCGCAGGCTCAGTCCGCGGGTCTCGAACTGCGGCTGGATCTGGTCGTACAGGCGCTGGTACTGGGCGTGCTGCGGATGGTCGGGATTCGACAGCAGGCCGGCGGCGCCGGCGCCATGGCCGAACGCCTGCTCCTGGGCCCGGATCACCGCGTCCATGCTGTGGTTCTGGATGCTGTGGGGCACCGTCTTGAACGGGTTGATCTTCGAGAAGCCGGTGAGGGGGTCGGGATCGGGCAGTTCGACCTTGTTGCCGATCGCATCGGGCATCAGGTACCGGGTCATCAGGTTGCGTTCCTGCAGCCCGGTGAGGATCTCGTGGTCCACGGCATAGCGGCGGATGCCGCCGGCCTCGGCCTGGGCACGCGCGGCGTCGGCGTCGATGCCCACGCGCTCCAGCGTCTTGTCCTTCACGCCGGCGGCGTTGAAGGTGACCGCCGGGGTGTCGGCGGTGATCGCGCCGACCGCGGCCAGGCCGCCGCCGAGCGAGTGGCCGGTGATGACCAGCTCGTCGCCGAACGCGACCTTGGCCTGGCGCGACAGCGCGATGGCCTGGTTGTACTGCGAGGTCTCGAAGCCGAGGCCCTGGCCGAGGTTGGTCGCCCAGTCCTTGCCGGCGTCGGTGCCGCGGAAGGCCAGCGCGTAGCGGCCCTGGCCGTCGGTGTAGATGTCGGCGTCGAAGCCGCTGGAGGCGTTGTGGCGCATCGCCGGGTCGATGCCGACCTGGCGGAACTGGTCGTCGGTCAGCGGGCGCCAGCCCTCGACCTCGCCGCGCTGGCGGTTGTCCGACCCGTAGACGTCCTGGGCCATGCGCGCCAGGGTCAGGTCGATGTCGCGCGGCGCCGGGCCGCGGACTTCGTCGGCGAACGAGGGCCGGACATGGGTCTGGCCGGTCAGCGGATCGACCGACTGGCGGCCACCGCCGCCGGGCTGACGTTCGGGGTCGAACTGTGCATTCATCCGTGCTTCCTCCGCTGGCCGGATGCGGCCGCTCGGCGGCCATCCGGGAATGATGGTCTCGGGCGCGCGGTCAGCGCGCGTCTTCGATCGCGATGCCGTGCGCCTTCAGCCACGCCTCGACCGCTTCGCGCTGGCTGCGGGTCTCGGCGTTGAGCAGGGCGGCGCGGGTCATGAACAGGTAGCGCTGGAAGGTCACGCCCTGGGCGTTGCGGGCCATCGGGTCGGCCCCGGCCTCCAGCAGCTCCAGCGCGCGCGCCGGCTCGTTGATCTGGCCGGCCACGTGCAGGGGGGTGTTGCCCATGCGGTCCGGGCGGTCCGGATCGGCGCCGGCGGCGAGCAGCGCGTGGAACTGTTCGGCGCGTTCGCCCATCAGCGCCGAGCGCAGCGGACTGGCGCCGGTGACCGCGTTGGCGACGTTCGGGTCGACCTTGCGGGCCAGCAGTTCGGCGAGGTACGCCGGGTCGTTGGCCATCGCCGCGGTGTGGATCACGGTGTCGCCGTCCATGCCCGGCTGGGCCGGGTCGGCGCCGGCATCGAGCAGGACCTTGAGGCTGTCCAGGCGCTTGTTGAGCAGCGCCCACTGCAGGAAGGTCACCTGCTTGTCGCCGCGATAGGCGAGGTCGGCGCCGGCGGCGAGGGTGCGGATGCGGGCGTCGTCGCCCTCGGCCACGGCGTCGGCCAGATCGGCCGCGCGCGGGTCCGGGAAGATCTGGTGGATGTCCACCCGATGGATTTCTGCGGTCGCTGGCATTGCGTGTTTCTCCCTGGCGCATGCGGCGCTGGCCGCACAGACGGCGATGACGAGCGTGAGGACGGCGGCCGACCGATGCAGACGATTACCGGACATGGCGCTCCTGCCTGAGACCCTCGACGCACCGGGCGGCGTCGCCCGGCTCCCGGGTCCGATCCTACCGGCGCGGGCGCCCCCGGGGCAACCCGACCCCGCCCCCCGGGCACGCGCGCGGACCGGCGCGCGGACATGCGAAGGGCGCCCGAAGGCGCCCCCGCATGCGTCGCCGCGAACGCGGCGCCTACTTCTTCTTCGGCGCGATCATCATCACCATCTGCCGGCCTTCGAGGCGCGGCCGCGATTCGATGACGATGTCCTCGCCCAGGTCGGCCTCGATCCGCTGCGCCATCTCGCGACCGAGCTCCATGTGGCTCATCTCGCGGCCGCGGAAGCGGATGTTGACCTTGATCTTGTCGCCCTCCTCCAGGAACTCGCGCATCTTGCGGAGCTTGATCTGGTAGTCGCCCTCGTCGGTGACCGGACGGAACTTCACTTCCTTGATCTCGACGATCTTCTGCTTCTTCTTGGCGGCGGACGCCTTCTTCTGCAGCTCGAACTTGAACTTGCCGAAATCCATGATGCGGCAGACCGGCGGGTCGGCATTGGGCTGGATCTCGACGAGATCGAGGCCTTCCTCCTCGGCCTTCGCCAGCGCTTCGTCGCGCGACAGGACGCCGATCATCTCGCCGTCGCTGCCGATCACGCGCACGCGCGGGACACGGATCTCGTGGTTCTTGCGGTTCTGCTTGTCCTGGGGGGTGCTGATGTGGGCTGTCTCCGAAAGGGATAAGGACCGGCCGGCAGTCGCGCCGACCGGAACCCGGGTCACGCCGAAGCGGCGTCGTGCGCGAGACGTGCGACGAAGTCGGCGAGGGTCATGCTGCCGAGATCTTCCCCCGAACGCGTACGGACCGCCACGAGGCCGTTTTCCTTCTCGCGATCCCCGACCACGAGCAGATACGGCACCCGCTGGAGCGTGTGCTCGCGAATCTTAAAGCCGATTTTCTCGTTCCGCAAATCGGCCGCCACCCGGAGACCTTGATTCATAAGGGATTTCCGGGTTTCCTCGACATATTCGGCCTGGGCGTCCGTGATGTTCATCACCACCGCCTGGATCGGGGCCAGCCAGGCGGGCATCTGGCCGGCGTGGTGTTCGATCAGGATACCGATGAAACGCTCCATCGAACCGACGATGGCGCGGTGCAGCATGACCGGGTGCCGGCGCTGGCTGTGCTCGTCGATGTAGGTCGCCCCGAGGCGTCCGGGCATCATGAAATCGACCTGCATCGTGCCCAGTTGCCAGGTCCGGCCGATCGCGTCCTGGAGGTGGTACTCGATCTTGGGGCCGTAGAAGGCGCCCTCGCCCGGCAGCTCCTCCCACTCGACGCCCGCCGCCCGCAGGGCCGAACGCAGGGCGTCCTCGGCCTTGTCCCAGGTGGCGTCGTCGCCCAGCCGCGAGTCCGGGCGCAGCGCGATCTTGATCCGGACGTCGGAGAAGCCGAAGTGGGCGTAGACCCGCAGCGCCTGCTCGTGGAAGGCGCGGACCTCGGCCTCGATCTGGTCCTCGGTGCAGAAGATGTGGCCGTCGTCCTGGGTGAAGCCGCGCACGCGCAGGATCCCGTGCAGCGCGCCCGAGGGCTCGTTGCGGTGGCAGGCGCCGAATTCGCCGTAGCGGATCGGCAGGTCGCGGTAGCTGTGCAGGCCCTGGTTGAACACCTGCACGTGGCCCGGGCAGTTCATCGGCTTCAGCGCGTAGGTGCGCTTCTCCGACTCGGTGAAGAACATGTTGTCCTTGTAGTTGTCCCAGTGGCCGGACTTCTGCCACAGCGACACGTCGAGGATCTGCGGGCAGCGCACTTCCTGGTAGCCGCTGTCGCGATAGACCTTGCGCATGTACTGCTCGACCACCTGCCAGATCGCCCAGCCCTTCGGATGCCAGAAGATCAGGCCGGGGCCCTCCTCCTGCAGGTGGAACAGGTCCTGGGCCTTGGCGATCTTGCGGTGGTCGCGCTTCTCGGCCTCTTCCAACTGGGTGAGGTAGGCCTTGAGGTCCTTGTCGTTGAGCCAGGCCGTGCCGTAGATGCGGCTGAGCATCTGGTTGTTGGAATCGCCGCGCCAGTAGGCGCCGGCGACCTTCATCAGCTTGAACGCGCGCAGCTTGTCCGTGCCGGGCACGTGCGGGCCGCGACACAGGTCGGTGAACTCGCCCTGGGTGTACAGCGACAGGTCCTCGTTCGCCGGGATGCTCTCGATGATCTCGGCCTTGTAGGCCTCGCCGAGGCCCTTGAAGTAGGCGACCGCGTCGTCGCGCGATTTCACGCTGCGGCTGACCGGGTGCGCTTCCTTCACGATCTTCTGCATCTCCGCCTCGATCGCCGGCAGGTCTTCGGGCGTGAACGGGCGCTCGTAGGCGAAGTCGTAGTAGAAGCCGTTGTCGATCACCGGGCCGATCGTGACCTGCGCGCCGGGGAACAGGCGCTGCACGGCCTGGGCCAGCAGGTGCGCGGTGGAGTGGCGCAGGATCTCCAGCGCCTCGGGCGACTTGTCGGTGACGATGGCCAGTTCGGCGTCGCGGTCGATGCGGTAGCTGGTGTCGACCAGCCGGCCGTCGACCTTGCCGGCGAGCGCGGCCTTGGCCAGGCCGGCGCCGATCGAGGCGGCGACCTCGGCGACGGAGACGGGGTGTTCGAATTCGCGGCGGCTGCCGTCGGGAAGGGTGATGGCGATCATGGGAGGAGGCGCGGAAAGCTCGTGTGAGAGACCTGAAGATCGAGGGAAAGACCGTGGGGTCGTCGAAGGCGGGGCAACAAAAAAGTTCCGGTGTCAAGCCCTTCGTACAGATCACGCAGGGCTTGAAACCGTATATGGGACAGCAGGTTAGCTCTTTTCAAGGCCGCTTTGCAGAATGGCGGCTTCGTAGGCTAGGAGCTACATAGGAGCATCGGGAGAGAAGGACACATCGCGCTGCGTCGTGCTGGATTGCTGAGCAACGACGAGCCTGCCACATCATCATAGCCCACGAATCCGCATTCGTAGCTCGTCGGTTTCAGCATCAAATGGATTGTGCAGTGCGCCGACTTCGGTCCTCAACCTGGAACAATCCGCATCCTTTTGACAGTAGCCCACCCCTGCCATCCCGTATCAGGAACAACACGCTCAGTCCCTGCCGCGCCGCGAGTGCCAACCCGGCTTCGGAGCCTGTCACCATGAAGGCTGTGGCCCAGGCGTCGGCTTCTGCACAGGTCGGGGCAAGCACGGTGACCGACGCTGGCGAAGACAGCAGCGGCGCGCCCCGCAGCGGGTCCATTGTGTGCGACAAGCGGCGGCCCTGCACCGTCACGCCATGCCGGTAGTCGCCCGAGGTGGCGACAGCGCCATCTTGCAGGCGCAGGATCGAATTCGGAGCGCGGCAGTCTGGATCGGGCGCCTCGACCGCAATCGTCCATGCCTCGCCACCGGGCCGCAGGCCCAGCGCGCGCATCTCGCCGTCGATGCCGACCAGCCCCGCGGTGATGCCAAAGCTGCGCAGGGTCTGCGCCAGTCGATCCACTCCGTATCCCTTGGCGATGCCATTCAGGTCAAGCGTGATGGCCTCGCGTTTGCGCACCCGACTACCCGCCAGTTCCAGCGTCTCGTGCGCAGGGCGGCGTGGCGCGGACAGGGCACGGCGAATGCCTTCTTCATTGACGGCCTCCGGGCCGAAACCCCAAGCTTGCACTGCATCACCCATGCCGATGTCGAAGGCGCCGCCCGAGGCGCGCCCGATGGCCACGCCCAGGGCCAGTACCTGAGCCAGTTCATCAGGCACCACAACCGGTGTGTTTACCGGCGCCCGGTTCAGGCGCATCAGGTCGCTGTCCGGATTCCAGGTGGACATCTGTGCGTCCACCTCGTCGGTTGCCTGCTGCAAGGCTGCCTGCACCGGGCCGGTGTCGAATCCCGGCACGGCGAAAAACAGGGCAGACCAGCGCGTGCCCATGGTGGGGCCATTCAACGCATGGCGGATCAGTTCAGTAGATGTCTTCGACATAGCGGTCCCCGGCTTTGAGCATGGCGGGCGTCAGCCCAGCGGGTTTCAAGATGTCGGTCAGTGCTTCCGTCACGCCACGGGCCATGTCCCGCCCGCCGCACACCATGATCCTGGCGCCTTGGCGGATAGCCGCCACAACCTGTGGTGCCTGCAGCCGAAGCACGTCCTGCACATACTGCGGCCGCTCCCCGCGTGAGACGGCGATGGACAGATGCGCCAGCTTGCCATCGGTCTGCCAGCTCGACAATTCGTTCTGATAGAGGAAATCGCTGTCTGGGTGACGCAGCCCGAAGAACAGGTGCACGGGACGGTCTGACGTGTTGTTGCGGATGAAGCCCGCCAGAGGCCCCACGCCGGTGCCCGCGCCAATCAGAATCAGCGGCGCCCGGCCCGGGCCTGCATGAAAGCCCGGATGGCGCCGCAAGAAAGCGCGAACCGTCTGGCCGGGCTCCATCTGGGTGAGTTGGCCCGAGGCCAGGCCGCCGACATGCCGACGCACGACAATTTCGATGAAGCCATCGCGCGCGCCCGAGGCCAGCGAGTACAGGCGCGGGACCGCTGAGCCTTCGGGCACGATGCCCAGCAAGTCGCCGGGTTCGAAGCGCGTGAAGTGCTGGCCCGTCAGGCGCTGCCAGAAGGAAGCCGTAGGCAACGCAAAGCGCAAGATCGACA
Source organism: Lysobacterales bacterium (assembly GCA_019510125.1). Classification (GTDB taxonomy): domain Bacteria; phylum Pseudomonadota; class Gammaproteobacteria; order Xanthomonadales; family Xanthomonadaceae; genus Lysobacter_I. The sequence continues at coordinate 36,798 of JAEKKX010000004.1, read as the reverse complement.
TCGGTACTTGCACGGCCGCGCCGTAATCGCTGCGAGCCAACAGGGTCAGCGTCTGGGTGGCCGGCACAGCCGCTTGGTGAGCGAGTTCCAGTTCGATGCCCAGCGCCTGGCCCAGGGCGCGGCCCCAGTGGGCAAAGTCCTGCGGCGATTGGCGGTCGATAGTGTCAAAGGCCATCAAGGCAGGCCAGCCCTTGGCCTGGGCAGTCTGATCCACGGCGCGGGCAAACGCGCAAAAGGCTGGGAAGCTGCTGTCGCCAAAACCCAGAACCGCCAGCGGTGCGGTGGGCACGGTCTTCAAGGCTTGGAGTTGATCGAGAAAGCCCTTGGCCGAGGCTGGGGCATCGCCCTCGCCATAGGTGGCGGCGAGGACTACAAAGCGCCGGGCCTGGCGATAGCGTGCGGGCGCAAAGCCCGCCATGGGGGCCACGTGAACCAACTGCCCGGCGTCGCGCAAAGCGCGCGCCAGCGTGGCGGCAAAAGCCCAGGTGCTGCCGCCTTCGGAGCCCACCAGCACAATGGTGTCGGCCTGCGTGGGCGCTGTGTTGCCTTGGAGTCTGGGGCGGTTGCGCCATCCGGGCAGCCAGGTCAGCACCCCCGTCACCGCCAGCACCGGCACCCCCAGTGCCATCAGGCCCAAGATGAGCCCGAAGGCGGCGGCGCCCTGCCCGGTGTGCAGCATGTAGACCGTCTCCGACGCACGCTGCCTCAAACCCAGGTCTTGCCAGTCCAGCAGGGTGCCGGTGCCTTGGTCCACATGCCCCATGCCCCGCTCGGTTTTGAGGGTGAACATGTCCTGTGCATCGTCTGCGGCGGGAAAGCTCAACTCGCGCAGCTCGGCCACCGGCGTGGCGCGCAGCGCGGGCATCTCGGTCAGCGCCAGGCCGGCTTGGCCGCTGACCGCGGCTGGCGTTTCCAGGCTGGCGGTGTCGATCGTGACGAGCTCCAAGGTTTCGGCCGCCATCCACAGCGCGGTCACCGAAGACAGCACGAGACCCAGCACCGCCACGCGCGCGATGTCGGTGTGCAAGCGGCCAAGCAGCGGGCCACGCAGGCGTGTGAACCAGCGTCGCCAGCCACCCGTGCGGCGGGCTACCAGCACCGCGCCGGAGAGGGCCAGCAGCAGCATCGCCAGCGCGCCCGTCGCCACCATCCAGCGACCGCCGTCGCCCAGAAAGAGCGAGCGGTGCAGGTTGGTGAGCCAGCGCCGCAGTGAGTCCGGATCGGCGCTGGCCACGTCGAGGCCCGTGGCCGGGTTGATCACCGCCGAGCCCGGCTGGTCGCCATCGAACCACCATGCGCTGATCTGTCCCGAGGGCGCGCGCCTGATCTGTTCCAGACCCGGGTGCGCCGCTTGCACCCGCGCGGCCAGATCGGCCACGGTCAGCGTGGCTTCCGGCTGCACGGTGCGGGCCGACTCCAGCGCCGGAAACAGCGACAGCGCCGCGCCGCTCAGCGCCGTGACCAGCAGCAGGACGGTCAGCACCAAGCCCAGCCAGCGGTGCAGGATTCGCATCATCGCGCAGGCCTCCAATCAGCGTCAGAGCCCATAGCTGAAATCGGCGACATAGCGCCGCCCCGCAACGGGCTTGCCAGCGCCTGCGGTTGTCAGCGGCACCGACACATCACGCGGGCTGTCCTGCATGTCCTCGGCGGCGGCATCCACGTTCAACTTGTAGCCCGCATCGAACAGGGCGTCGGCCAGATCCACCGTCACCTTCAGACTGCGGCCTGCGCCCACGCTGGCGCCGGTGATGCCATCAATCTGCGGGCCCTTGCCGCCGGTGGCGCGATGCCAGTCCGTCAGGTGCTTGTAGTACTTTGATTTTTTGCCCGCGACCCACAGCGTGCGTACATAGGCGCCGTTCGCATCGGTCAGGTACAACGCCAGATAGGCGCCATCGCCCCCATAGTTTTTGAGTGTGGTGGTCAGGGTGACCGGACGTGCCGCAGCCAGGCCAGGCAGTGCCAGGGCGGTGGATACAACCAGGAAAGAGACGAGTTTTTTCATGATGATTCCTTTGCAAATGAGGCGATGTCGTTGGTGGAGGTGTGGGGCCGTCTAGCGCAGCTCGAACGCCTCGTGATGAACGCGGCGCGGGCGCTGTCCCGCCGCTTGGAGCCCAGATACGACGGCATCGCGCAGCCCTGTCGGTCCGCAGTAAAACAACTCCGATTCGTGCAGTGGGAAAGGCACCAGTTGGGTCAACCGTTGCGCTGTGAAGCGCCCGTCTTCGGCGCTGGCCACGATATGCACCGTCAGGCCGGCATGGCGCGCGGCGATGGCGGCCAAGCGCTCGGCGGCGAAAGCCTCGGTCCGCGTTGTCACCACCCAGACCAGAGCAATCTCCTGCTGGTCGGTATCGGTCAATGCCTCGGCCCAGGCCAGGAAAGGGGTGATGCCGATACCGCCGGCCAGCCAGACCTGGCGCCGCGCGCGTTTGCGGAAAACGAAGCGACCGTAGGGCCCCTCGACCCGCAGGCGCTGACCGTGTGCCAGACGTTCGGGCAGGCGCCGGGTCCAGCCACCCAGGGCTTTGATGCCGAAACGCAGGTGACCATCCGCACGCGGAGCACTCGCGATGGTGAAAGGATGAGCCTCGGCCATCCCCGCATCGGGGGCCGACAGGAAAGCGAACTGACCCGGTCGCCAGCGCAGGGCACGACCTTCCGGGCGCAGCGTGACCTCCGCGACCGACCCGTGCCGGTCGATGTTCTCCAGCACAAAGGCACGCGGACGCAGGTACGGTGCGACGAACTGCATGAACAACCAAGCAGCCAACCCGGCCAGGCTCAATGCGTTCAGGTATAGATCCAGCGTGCCGTCCAGGCCGGAGGGCTTGTCGACGGCAAACTGGTGGAGTGCGGCGACGGCAAACAGAAGCCCGGTGAAGCGGTGAGTGAAGCGCCAGATCGACCAGGGCAACTCCAGCCGAGTGAAGGGAATCCGCTTGATCCAACTGATCAGGATCAGCCCGATGAGGCCATTGAATGCGACTTCACCGACGTCCGAAGCAAATTCTCCCAGCCGCGTTTCGCGCACAACATTTTCTAGCTCGGGCTCGAAGGTGTTGTGGCCGATCATCAGGGCCAGTGCGGCAATTCCCAGCCATTTGTGAACCTCATACATCCGATCGAGCCCCCCAAATAGGGGCTCGGCCCAACGCGGGCGTGTGGACAGGATCAAGGTCAGACTCATTGCGGCAATGGATGCCGCGCCGAGTGCAATACCCAGTGCGATGTCTGCACCGTAGGGAGCATAGGTCTGAGCACCGAGCACGGCGGCGTACAGAACAGCCAGGGTGGCCAGCATGGGCCCGGCAAGGTACATAGCGCGCTCCCTAGCGTGAGCCCTCTGGCGTCACCGGGACAGGCGCACGTTGCAGCCTGTCGTCCGCGGGTTTGCTCGTCTTGGCCGCCTGGCCGCGTACAGCAGGCAGGTAGCGCACCGCATCGGCGCCGGAGCGGAAGCGAACCTCCAGCTTCAGGATGGCCAGCGAGGTGGGGTCGATCTTCAGGCCGACCCGATTGCCATCGCTATCCCGGCCACGGACTTCGTAGCAGCCATCGTCGATGCGCAAGCGCTCCGCCGTGACGCCCAGGGCCGTAACATGGGCCGTCACGGCTTCGCGGGACTGCCATTCGGCCATGGGTCGGCGGCAATCGTCATCGGCCAAAGCGGCGCCAGAGGCGGTCAACGCGATGATCACGGCAATCGGTAGGAATGATTTCATGGTGAGCTCCTTTATCCTTGATGGCTTGAGGATGCTCTGCCAACGTGACCGCAGCCTGAGCCCTGAAAGAAAAAATCTTCAGGTTGTCGTCAGGTATGCCGTTGCGTTGGCCCCTATAGAGGAAAGGTTCCATGCGTGTCCTGCTGATTGAAGACGATGACGTGCTCGGTGCAGCCGTGCGCGACCAGATTGCGAGCGATGGCCATTCTGTGGATTGGGTGCGCCGCCTGGATGCGGGAGACAGCGCGATCGCGGGTGTGCCCTACGACCTTGCCCTGCTCGATTTGATGCTGCCGGATGGCCGGGGCATTCCCTTCCTGCGGCGCCTGCGCGCGCGGGGCGTGGTCACACCGGTCATCATCCTGACGGCGCTGGATCAGGTGTCGGACCGGATCGAGGGGCTGAATGCTGGCGCCGACGATTACCTCGTCAAGCCGTTTGATCTGGCAGAGCTGTCGGCGCGCATCGGGTCGGTCGCGCGGCGGTACAGCGGCAATCCCAATCCCATCCTTACCCATGGGCCGCTACAGATCGACTTGGCCGCACGCAGCATCCGCCGAGACGGCCACTTGGTGCCGCTGACGGCGCGCGAATGGGCGTTGTTCGAGGCCTTTCTATCCCGGCCTGGCCAGTTGCTCTCGAAGACACAACTGGAAGAAAAGCTCTATGCCTTCGACACCGAGGTGGAGAGCAACACCATTGAGGTGCATGTCAGCCGCCTGCGCAAGAAACTGGGCGCCGAGATCATCGTGACCGAACGCGGACTGGGCTATCGGTTGGGGCACGCATGAGGATGCCCCGAAGCCTGCAGCGGCGCTTGGGGCTCTCGCTGGGCGTCCTGCTGACGGCGCTCTGGATCGGTGCTGCTTCAATGACAGCGCTTATTACGCGCCATGCCATGGAGGAGGTCTTTGACTCGGCTCTCCAGGAAGCGGCTCAGCGGATCCTGCCGCTGGCCGTCGCCGACATCCTCGGGCGCGAGGAAGAAGGGGTGACCCAGCGCCTGGCCGAAATCCGCGAGCACGACGAACTCCTCACCTACGCCGTGCGCGATGCCCAAGGACGCATCCTGTTGTTGTCGCACGACGCCAGCCCAGCGGTCTTTCTTCCGTGGGGCGGTATCGGATTCACTCAGTCCACAACTCATCGCTTTTACAGCGAAGAAGCGCTGCAGGGCTCTGTCCGGCTCACTGTTGCCGAGCCGCTGGCGCATCGCGTGGTTGTGGCGCGTGAGATCCAGATGGGCCTGGTTCTGCCTCTGTTGATTTTTTTGCCCGTTGCGTTGCTGGCCATTGTGCTGACCGTGCGTACGACCCTGGCCCCCTTGCGCCGCTTTCGCGAACGGCTGGCGGCACGTGGGGTACGCGATCTGTCGCTGATTCCAGTGGATGAACTGCCGACAGAGGTTGCGCCGGTGGCCGACACCCTGAACGGCCTACTCGGACGGCTCGGCGCCGCCTTCGAGGCCGAGCGCAGCTTCGCTGCCAATGCTGCCCATGAACTGCGCACGCCGCTGGCGGGCGCCATCGCACAGGCCCAGCGCTTGCGGTTGGAAACGGGAGACCCGGCGGCTAAGACCCGCGCGACTGATATCGAATCGACGCTCAAGCGCCTGACGCGACTCTCCGAACGTTTGATGCAACTAGCGCGGGCCGAAGGCGGGCGGCTGCGTCTGGAGCACGCCTCGGATCTGCGGCACGTGGCGCGGATCCTGACCGACGAGTTGTCTCGTACCACGAGCGCGGATCGAATCTCCCTGGTGCTGCCACCCGATCCTCTGATGTCGGACCTCGACCCCGACGTATTCGCCATCCTCTATCGCAACCTCGTCGAAAATGCCTTGCGCCATGGCGCGGACGGTACGCCCATCCATGTTTCGCTGACCAACGATGGCGTGCTGACGGTCGCCAACGATGGACCGATCGTGCCGGGCGACGTTCTTGCCCGTTTGACGGACCGATTCGAGCGTGTGGGAAAGCTCAGGGATGGCAGCGGTCTCGGGTTGGCGATTGTTCAGGCGATTGCACAGCGCACCGACAGTGCGCTGGTTCTAAGGTCGCCGAGGCCTGGACAGGGTTCAGGCTTCGAGGCATGCCTGACGCTTCCCACTACGAAGGGTGACAACAACCTGTTGATCGATCCGGGCAGCCGTTTCGGCAATTCGCCGAGCTGAGTACACGATTAGCTTGGTTTAGGGGGCGCGGTCTTGTCCGTGCCTCCCTTCTTGAATCCTCTATCCCCCGCCATGAACGCCTCTAGCATGTGCGGGATCAACTTCTCTGCATCGACCGCCTCGCCATACGTCTGCGCGTGCATCGCGGCGTAGCGGTCGAGGTCGGCTTTCAAGCTGGCCGGGCAAGCAAAGGTCAGTTTGACGCTTTCGGTCTTTGGCAGCGGCCCGAGCCGCAGCTTCTTGGTCGTGCTCATTGCGAAGCTCCCCGATTGAAGAACAGCGGCTGGTACGGCCGCAGCACCAGATCCCGGTTGACGATGATTCGCACGGGCAGGCCAGGCCGCTCGGTCAGCGTCGGCTGGATGTTCATGTTGCGTCGGGTGATCTCCTGGCCAACCTGATTGATGCTGTCCTGGGCGCTGTCACGCCCGGCAATGACGATCCGGTTGCCGTCCTGGCGGTTCTCTGGCGCGGCCAGCTCTGCGCCGACGCCCAGCAGCGTCGTCAGCACCGCTCCGGCAAAGATGCGGTTCCAGTGCCAGTCCACGTCATCCTCCAAGCCCGCGTAGCCGGCCGGGTCGGTGCCGACAAGGTTGTCGAGCGTCAGCGACGACGTGTCGGGCAGGATGATCCGGTTCCACACCACCTGCACGCGGCTCTGTCCGTAGCTGACCTGGCTGTTGTAGCGCCCGAGGATGCGCGACCCCTGCGGAATCAGCAGGAACTTGCCGGTGGCTGTGTCATAGACCGGCTCCGTCACAGTGCCGATCACGTCGCCCGGCAAGTCCGACTTGATGCCTGTCACCAGCGCACCGGCGATCACCGTTCCGGCCATCACCTGATACGGCGACGCGGGCAGCGCCAGATTGCCGGAATTGCGGGTTTCCGTAGAACCGGCTTTCAGGAACGACTCTTTCTGGTCTTGCCGGTTCTGCACGGCGGTCGGGTCGGCGGGCTGGGCCGCCGTCGAGGCAGGCCCAGCAGCGAGCGGATCGAAGGCCGCAAACGTACTTGCAGCCCCCGGCGCTGCCTGCGCGACCGTGGCGGCGGTCTGCCCTTGGCCGCCCGAGCGGAAGAACACCGACGAGGCCGCCGCCGCGTCCGCCTCCTTGCGCAAGGCATCTTCGGGATCATGGCCTGGCGGCGAATAGCCCGGCGTCACCGGCTGCTGCGAAGCGACGATGGCCGGGCCAAGGTCGCCGGGCAACGGCGGCCCCAGCTCAGGCACATCGGGCGGTAAGGCTGGTGGCAGCTTCGAGTAGTCCGTCGGCAGCGCATCCAGCCCTTCGGACTTCGAGACGCGATCGACGTTGTAAAGCTCGGTTTGCTCGCCCGTACCGCGCCGCTGCGGTTGCAGCGACCAGATCGTGGCCCCAAGGACGGCGACCGACAGGCCGCCGACGAGGATGGCCAGCGTGCGCCGGTTCAGGCGAGTGACCGGGCGCGGCTGGGCGCGCAGCGCCACCGCTTCCGGCGCGACCTTGCCTGCCTGCGGCGTGGCGAGGTCGGGGGTGTCGTCCTGGCTCATGGTCAGTTCCTCCGCGCAACGCCGTCCGTGCGCTCAATTCGCACCACGTCGCCCTTGTCCCCGCCCAGGCGCAGTTCGGCGGCACCGAACAGCCGATCCACGATGTAGTACGGCGAGCGGAAGCGGTAGTTGACCAGTTGCCCGTCGCCTTCCGGCCCGATCACGAACAGCGGCGGCAGCTCGCCTTGCGCGATGCCGGCGGGGAACTGGATATAGACCTTCTGCCCGTCGTCGAAGGCGCGCAGCGGCTTCCACGGCGGGTTGCTACCGCTGACCGCGTAGCGGAAGCGCAGGTTTTCCAGCGACAAGCCGGAGTCCACCGGCGCGGCGGCGCTGGCCGCCTGCGCCTGGCGCTGCAAGGCCAGCATCCGGTCACGCGGATACTCCCAAGAAGCCGACGCCATCCACGTCTTTTCTGTCGAAGCCAACTCCAGCAGGTACGTCCTGCGGTTGGTGGTGATGACGAGATTGGTCTTGAGGCCCGAGCGGATCGGCTTGACCAGCACATTGACGCGCAGGTCAGCACCGCTGCCGCTCGACGTATCGCCCACGATCCAGCGCACGGTATCACCAGCGGCCACCGTCACCAGCTCCTCGCCCGGCTGGAGCGAAATCACGGTCACGCGGCCCACGGCCGCATAGACCTGATAGAGCGCACCATCGGTGAAGGGCCACACCTGAATCGCGTTGACGTAGCCCTCGCGCGTCGGTGCGACGCGGGCCTCGGCATTGGCGCGCGAGACGCGCACCTTCTCGTCGGCTGGCTCCGGTGCAGGTTTGGCGTCCTCGGCTTCGGGCAACGGCTTCAACTGCGCCGGCATCGGCAGCACCTCGGGCACGGCCACCACCTCCACCGGCGCAGGCGGCTCGGGCAGCGGCTGGGCCTGCACCGGCTCATCGAGCGAGATGGTCGGCGGTGGCTTGCCCTGCGTGGCGCAGCCCGCGAGGGCAAGCAAGATCACCGGCAAGGCGGATTTACGGAAAAGATCATTCATGGCTTGGCTCCTTCGGAAGAATCCAGTTCGCGGCTCCACGACAGGCCGTTGACGTAGATGCCCAGGGGGTTCTTGCGCAGGCGTTCTTCGGTGCGCGGCGGCTGAAGCACGATGGACACCACGGCCGTCCACCGCTCCAAACCCGCCGCGGCACCGTTGACGTACCGGCGTTCCGTCCAGCGCACGTTGAAAGACGTGTCGCTGGCGCGCACGACGCTGGTGATCTGCACCGTCACCGACTCCTTGCCGATGCGCGCGAACGGGTCGTTGACCCGTGCGTAGTCGTTGAGCACCGCCGCGCCCTTGTCGGTCGTGTAGTCGTAGGCGTCGAGCCAGTTCTGGCGGACGACGATGGGGTCGATGGACAGCGAGCGCACCAGCGTCACGAAGCGCGCGATGTGGTGCGCGGTCTGCGCATCGTTGGGCCGGTATGACGTGGCGGCTTCGCCCACGGCGCGTACCTGGCCCGCGTTGTCCACCTCCACGACGTAGGGCGTCACGATGGACTGCGCCGACCGCCACACCAGGCCGCCGGCCATCAGCAGCGCGAGCGTCAGGCATCCGAAGGCCATCAGCCGCCAGTTCTTCGCCTGCACGCGCGGCGAGCCGATGCGCTCGTCCCACACCTGGCCGGCAGCTTGATACGGCGTGGCAGGCTGCGGCGTGTCGGCGTAGCGCACCTGCGGTTTCTTGAATCGCATGGTCAGTTCTCCTTATGAATCGGAATCGCGCAGGCTCGGGCCTTGCCCGGAGCCGCCGCCATCGCCACCGCGCAGCGCGTGGGCGGTGGTGGTCGCGGCATGGGTGAGTTGCTGGCGGCGATGCAGGCGCTTGGCCCAAGCGGGCTGTTCCTGCGTCTGCGCGGTAGCGGTGCCGGATGCGGCCTCGCCTGCGGCATCCTGACCGGATGCCGCGCCCGCGCCGCCATCGGCAGCAGCGCCATTCCAGCCAGCGCGGAAGGGAGCGGCCATCCGCTGCCCGGCAGCGGAAGCACGGGATGCAGCCGCACGTCCGGCGGACTGCGCGCCGGTCTTGGCGACGTTGCCCAGGCCGGCCATCGCGCCCTTCGCGCCACCGCCTGCGGCGGCGGAACCGGCCTGGAACGCCGACCGGGCGCTGCTGGCCGTCGAGGCGGCAGCACGCGCGCCGCTGCCGGCGAGCTTGGCGGCGGCAGGCGCCATGCGCGCCCCGGCCATGACCGCGCCGCCCACGCCCGTCGCGGCAGCGCCTACGGCAACGGCCGTGCCGGCTGCGCCTACAGCAGCGCCGGCCATAGCGCCGGCGCCGAGCTGCGGCGCACCGGACACCAGGCCCGTAGCGATGCCAGGGCCGAAGATGCCCAGCGCCAGCAAGGTGAGCGACGCAAGCATGATGACCAGCGCGTGGTCGATGGACGGCTCATCGGGATGAACTTGGAACTCGGCGAACAGGCCCGAGCCGATGCCGACGATCACGGCCAGCACCAGTACCTTGACGCCGGACGACACCACGTTGCCCAGCACCTTCTCGGCGAGGAACGCCGTCTTGTTCCACAAGGCAAACGGCACCAGCACGAAGCCCGCGAGCGTCGTCAGCTTGAACTCGATCAGCGTGATGAAAAGCTGGATTGCCAGCACGAAGAAGCACAAGACCACGACCAGCCAAGCGAGGAACATCACCGTGATGGCATCGAGGTTCACAAACACCTCGGGGAAACCGGCCATCTCGCCGACTTGCTCCAGAATCGGAGCGCCTGCGTCGATGCCGGTTTTCGCCAGTCGGCCCGGCTGCAAGAAGTTCTCCATCGTGATGGTCGAGCCGGTGGCCGTCAGGCCCAGCCCGGCGAAGGAGCGGAACACGATGCCGGCCAGCCAGTTGAAGTTGCCGATGATGTAAGCGAAGGCACCGACGTAGAGCACCTTGCGCAGCAGCTTGGCGATCACGTCCTCGCCCTGGCCGGTGGCGTGACTCATCGCCCAATACAGTCCGGCGATCGTCATGTCGATGACGATCAGCGTGGCGGTGAGGAAGGCCACTTCGCCCTGCAACAGCCCGAAACCCGAGTCGATGTAGGTGGAGAAGATGTTGAGGAAGCGGTCGATGATGGTCACGTCATTCATGGCGTGTCCTCCGGTACGGCGGTCAAGGGCGGCGCTTCGCCATCGGCCGGTTCATCGAAGCTCGGCGGGATCGGCGGCAGGTCGGCCAGCGTCTGGTATTCATCCGGCCCGGCCTGGCCGGAGAAGAAGCGCCGCCGGAAGGCTTCGGCGGCGGCGCGGCAGGCGTCCTCGCCCGTGGCCTGCCGGTCGGCTGCGCATTGCGCGCGCAATGCCTTGAGCCGCACGGGATCGGCGGCCAGGGCATCGGCAAGGTGGTCGGCCGGCTGCTCGCTGCACGCGGCCAGCAGCGCGACACACAGGACGAGGACGCATCGCATGGCGGCCTCCCGTCAGTTGCCGTAGAAGTTCACGGACTGCGGCGTGTACGGCGTGCCGTCGCCCAGGAAGCGCCGCCGCACCTCGCGGGCGCGCTCCGTGGCTGCCGCCTGCCGCGCCAGCTCCAGCGCAGTCGCTCGGTCTTGCGTGATCTGGAGCCGCTGCGCCTGGATCGACTGCTTGGCTTGCAAGGCCAGCAACTGATTCATAGCCTGCATTGCTTGCAGCGCGCCTTCGGCCGACTGGCTCTTGCCCACGAGGTCGGCCAGCACGCTTTCGTCTTCGCCCAAGTTCTGCGACACCTGCGCCTGCATCTGCATCGTGGTCTGCAAGCCGTTGAGCGTGTTTCGCCAACGCTCCTGCGCGTCGCGGTACATCTGGTCGCCGCTGATCGTGGCGGCGTACTGCTCGGGATACAGGCGCGCGAACTCCCGATCCAAATTCGTCACGTCGTAGGCCAAGCCCCTGGCCTGGGCGATCAGTCGTTCGGTCGTCGCCAGATTGGCGCGCAACTGGTTCACCACGCTGGACGGCAGGCTGGCGAGGTTGCGCGCCTGGTTCATCAGCATCTGCGCTTCGTTCTGAAGCTGCTGGATCTGGTTGTTGATCTGCTCCAGCGTGCGGATCGCGGTTAGCGTGTTCTGCACGAGGTTCGTCGGATCGACCACGACCCATTGCGCATGGGCGGTGGCAGTGCAAAGCATGGCCGCGATAGCGGCGGCGATAAGGCGCTTTTTCATGACAGGTTCTCCAGGGATTGGTCAGCGAGGGAACCCGGCGCGAGGCCGGGGAACGAGGGCAGCAGGTCGGCCGCCCAATCGAGGCCGCGATGGCGCAGCCAGGCGCCCGCGAAGCCGGGCACGCCGGCGTCCAGCAGCACGCGGTCTATGTCGCGCTGGTCTTGCGGCGTGGAAGCGCCCGCAAACGCCAGCGCTGCCGGCCCCAGATCGAGGTCGAACAGGCGGTTGCCGAGGCGGGATTGGTAGTAGTAGTCTCGCTTGGGCTGCGCAGTGGCGACGATTTCGATCTGCCGCATGTTGAGGCCGAAGCCCTCGTAGATCGTGCGAATCTGCGGCTCTGTCGCCTGCGGGTTGGGCAAGAAAATCCGACTCGCGCAGCTCTCGATGATCGCGGGCGCGATGCTCGAATCCTTGATGTCGGCGAGGCTCTGCGTGGCGAAGATGACGCTGACGTTCTTCTTGCGCAGTGTCTTGAGCCACTGGCGGATACGCGCGGCAAACACCGGGGCATCGAGGAACAGCCACGCTTCATCGAGGATCAGCAGCGTGGGCGCCCCGTCGAAGCGTTCATCGAAACGCGCAAAGAGGTAATGCAGCACGGCCATGACGGCGGCCTTGCTGTGCATCAGCTCCTCCATCTCGAAGCACTGCACGTCGGCCATGCCGAGCCGGTCATGGTCGGCGTCCAGCAGCTTGCCGTGGGCGCCACCCAGCACATAGGGCGACAGCGCCTGCCGCAACGTGTTCGATTGCAGCAGCACGGAAAGCCCCGTCATCGTGCGCTGCTCCACCGGCGCACCGGCGAGACTTCCCAGCGCCGACCAGATAGCCGCCTTCTCGTCGGGGCCGACCGCCACGCCTTCGTGCAGCAAGCGACCTTCGATCCATTCGGCGGCCCAGGTGCGGTAGCCCTCGCGGTCGATGCGCGCGAGTGGCTGGAAGGCGATTTCGCCATCCGTGCTCAGGTCGTAGTGTTCGCCGCCCAGGCCGAGGATCGCGGCCCGCATGGAGCGGCCCATGTCGAAGGCGAAGATGCGTGAACCGCGATAGCGGCGGAACTGCATCGCCAGCGTGGCGAGCAAGACCGACTTGCCCATGCCAGTCGGCCCCGCGACCAGCGTGTGGCCCACGTCGCCGATGTGCGTCACCAGCCGGAACGGCGTCGCGCCATCGGTGCGTGTGACGATCAGCGGCGGGCCGTCGAGGTGGTCGTTCTTCTCCGGCCCAGCCCATACCGCCGACACCGGCATCATGTGCGCCAAGTTCAGCGTCGAGACGATGGGCTGGCGCACGTTGGCGTAGGCGTTGCCGGGGAGCGAGGACAGCCAGGCATCCACGGCATTGAGCGTTTCAGGGATGGTGACGAAGCCCCGACCCTGGATGACGCGCTCCACCATGCGCAGCTTCTCGTCTGCGACGGCAGCGTCCTCGTCCATGACGGTGACGGTCGCCGTCAGATAGCCGAAGGCGACTTGATCGCCGCCCAGCTCCTGCAAGGCAGCGTCGGCATCGGCGGCTTTGTTGTTGGCGTCGGTATCGACCAGCGGGCTTTCCTGCTGGAAGATCGTTTCGCGCAGCAGCGCGATGACGTTCTTGCGCTTGGCGAACCACTGGCGGCGCAGGCGTCCCAACTCCCGTTCCGCTTCGGATTTGTCGAGGCAGAGAAAGCGCGTGCTCCAGCGGTACGCAAAACCGAGGCGGTTGAGGTCGTCCAGAATCCCCGGCCAGGTCGAGGTCGGGAAGCCCCGCACCGACACCACGCGCAGGTGCTGGTCGCCCAGCATGGGCGCCAGGCCGCCGACCAGCGCGGAATCGGTCAGCAGCGCGTCGATGTGGAACGGCACTTCGGGCACGCCCACGCGATAGCGCCGCGTCGAGATGGTCGCGTGCAGGTAGGTCAGCGTCTGCGCGTCATCGAGCCAGTCAATTTCCGGCATCACGCCGTCGAGCAGGTCAAAGACGCGATCCGTCTCCGCGACGAAGGCTTGCAGCCGCTCGCGCCAGTCCACGCCATTCGTCGGCGTGTTCTCGTAGAGCATCTTGGCTGCACGGGCGCGGGATTCTTCCGGCGGCAGGTAAAGCAGCGTCAGGTGATAGCCGCTCTCGAAGTGATTGCCCGATTCCTCGAAGGCGGCCCGGCGTTCTTCCTCCACCACCCACGAAAGCGGCTCGGGAAACTCCGAGTGCGGATAATCGGCCGCAGGCCGGCGCTCGGCTTCGATGAATAGCGCCCAGCCCGATCCCATGCGGCGCAGCGCGTTGTTCAACCGCGCTGACGTGGCGATCAGCTCGCCTTGCGTCGCGCTGTCGAGGTCAGGCCCGCGAAACCGGGCCGTGCGCTGGAAACTGCCGTCCTTGTTCAAGACGACGCCCGGCGCGACCAGTCCGGCCCAGGGCAGCCAGTCGGCAAGCAAGGCCGGGCGCTGGCGGTATTCGGCGAGGTTCAGCATCGCGGCGTCCTCCCCTCACACGTCCAGCAGCGAGCGGTGCTTGATGTGCCGGGCGAAGACCTGCATGAACTGCGGATCGACGCGCGCACCCCACACCGCCAGCGAATGGCCGACGATCCAGAGCACCACGCCGGGAATCCACAGTTGCAGGCCCAGCCCGACGGCGGCGGCCAGCGTGCCGTTGGCGATCGCCACGGTGCGCGGCGCACCGCCAAGCAGAATCGGCTCGGTCAGCGAGCGATGCAGCGGCACCTCGAAGCCGTCCGCGAAGGTGTCCGGGGCACTCATACGACGGCCCCGCCGGAGAAGCTGAAGAACGACAGGAAGAAGCTCGAAGCCGCGAAGGCGATGGACAGGCCGAAGACGATCTGGATCAGCTTGCGGAATCCGCCGGAGGTGTCGCCGAAGGCCAGCGCAAGGCCGGTGGCGATGATGATGATGACCGCGACGATGCGCGCCACCGGCCCCTGGATGGATTCGAGGATGGATTGCAGCGGGCCTTCCCACGGCATCGAGGAACCGGCGGCCTGCGCGGTTCCGGCCAGGAACAACAGCAGCGCGGCCAGCAGCAGCCCTTGCGCCGCAGGGCGGGCCAGGCAGCGCAGCCGCGCAAGACGCAAAGCCGGATTTGCAGAAAAACGGAAAGCAGGAACGATCATCTGCGTCATGGCAGTTCTCCAAGTGAGTCAGGCGATGGGGAAGTCGCCGCAGCGGGGGCGGCATCGGGACGTGGCGGCAGCTCGGGAAACGGCGTTTCCAGCGCGTCCGCCAATTGGTAGCCCACGCCGTCGAAGCCGACGACGCGGGCGATGTTCTCGATGCGGCGCTTGCGCCCGCGTCCGGCGATGTGAATCACTACGTTGACCGCCTCGGCGATCAGCGCACGGGGAGGGTTCACCGCCACTTCGAGAATCAGTTGCTCCAGGCGCAGCAGCGCGCCGAGCGCGGAGCCGGCATGGATCGTGGCGATACCGCCCGGATGGCCTGTGCCCCACACCTTGATCAGATCCAGTGCCTCGGCGCCGCGCACTTCGCCAACGACGACGCGATCAGGCCGCAGGCGCATGGACGAGCGCACCAGTTCGGTCATCGACACCACGCCTGCGCGGGTGCGCAGCGGAACGTGGTCGCGGGCTGCGCATTGCAGTTCCACCGTGTCTTCGAGCACCAGCACGCGGTCGCCGGTGGCGGCGATTTCGGCGAGCAACGCATTGGCGAGCGTGGTCTTGCCGCTGCTGGTGGCGCCGGCGATCAGCACGTTCTGCCGCTCGCGCACGGCGCGAACGAGAAAGCCCGCTTGCGCGCTGGTCATCATCCCGTCGATGACGTACCGCTCCAGCGGAATCACGCCGATGGCGCGCTTGCGCAGCGCGAAGGCCGGCCCCGGCGCTGCCGGTGGCAAGATGCCCTCGAAGCGTTCGCCCGTTTCGGGCAACTCGGCGGACAGCAGCGGCTGGCCGCGATGGACTTCTGCGCCGACGTGGGCCGCGACCAGGCGGATGATTCGCTCGCCGTCCGCCTCGGGCAGTTCCACGCCCATCGGCGCGCGCCCACTGGAAAGCCGATCCACCCAAAGGGTGCGATCGGGATTCAGCATCACCTCCACCACGTCCGGGTCTTCGAGCGCAGCGGCGATCAGCGGCCCCATCGCCGTGCGCAGCATCTGGATGCGGCGGTCGAGCGACGTGGCGCTCATGGACTGTGGAACGGCGCTCATGACGCACGCTCCTGCGCTTGCGCGGCTGCCGCCGCGTCTTCCATCCGCATTGGGTCGGGATGCAGTTCCTCCACCACGTCGCGCACCAGGCTGCGCCCGCGCAGCAGGTGCCGACCCAACTGTTCAACGAACTGCTCGAAGCGAGCTTTGCCCTGGGCGCGGGCGGCCTCTTGGTGCGCCTCGGGGACTGGCGCGCTGACCGTGAGGTAGTAGCGAATGAACAGCGCCAGCGTTTCGATCTGGATGTTCTGGTCGCGCTCCATACGCTCGGCCTGGCGCGACAGGCGATCCAGCCGCTTGGCGATAGCCGCTTCGCGCTGGTCGGCGGCATCGGGCGACAGCCACGATGCGAGCGCCGCCGCGACGATGGACGACTTGGACACGCCTTTCTTGGCGGCCAGCTCGTCCAGGCGCTTGGCGTGCTCCGGCTGGATAAAGAGATTCAGGCGATATTGGCTCATAGCTCGATTCCGTCGTTGGGGTCGAGGGAAGCCAGCCGGGCCGTGCGCTGCATGGCTGGATCGAACTGGCGAGGAAGGGGAAGCGGCAGGTCGTCGTCGTCATCGAGCAGCCCAAGGTCGGCCGCAGGCGCGGCAAGCTCGGGGTCGTAGGCGACGGTTTCGGAGAGTTCGGGCTGACGGCGTGGGCCACCGTCATCGGCGGAACCCAGGCCATCAGCGGATGCCGCGGCGGGTGCGGTGGGCACGGCGGGAATCGCCAACCCGCTCCAGTCGTCGGGCCGCAATGGCGGCGCGTCGGCGTACTGCCCATCCGCCAGCGCGGGCGGTGGCAGCACGCGACGCTTGAAATTGGCGTCCGCGTAGTAGCGCAGCTTCTTGGCCTTGATCGGTGCCACGCTGGACACCATCACCACGGCCTCGTCAGGTGGAAGCTGCATGACTTCGCCCGGCGTCAGCAGCGGGCGCGCGGTTTCCTGGCGCGACACCATCAGGTGGTCTAGCCACGGCGCGAGCCGGTGGCCGGCATAGTTGCGCTGCGCGCGCAGCTCGGTGGCCGTGCCCAGCGTCTCGGAAATCCGCTTGGCGGTGCGCTCGTCGTTCGTGGCGAACGTCACGCGCACATGGCAGTTGTCGAGGATGGAGTGGTTTTGCCCATACGCCTTGTCGATCTGGTTGAGCGACTGCGCGATGAGGAAGCTGCGGATGCCGTAGCCCGCCATGAAGGCCAGCGCCGTCTCGAAGAAGTCCAGGCGCCCCAGCGCCGGGAACTCGTCGAGCATCAACAGCAGCTTGTGGCGGCGCGCGATGCCATCGGAACCGTCGAGCGATTCGGTGAGCCGCCGCCCGATCTGGTTGAGGATCAGGCGAATGAGGGGCTTCGTCCGCGAAATGTCCGAAGGCGGCACCACCAGATACAGCGACACCGGATGTTCCGCAGCGATCAGGTCGGCGATGCGCCAGTCGCAGCGCGAGGTGACTTCGGCCACCGTGGGATCGCGGTAAAGGCCGAGGAACGACATGGCCGTGGACAGCACGCCCGAGCGTTCGTTGTCGCTCTTGTTGAGGACTTCACGCGCCGCCGATGCGACGACCGGATGCGGCCCGTCGCCGAGGTGCGGCGTGGTCATCATCCGGTGCAAGGTCAGCTCGAACGGGCTGGCCGGATCGGAGAGAAAGTTGGCGACGCCGCGCAGCGTCTTGTCCTCGCCGGCGTAGAGCACATGCAGGATGGCCCCGACCAGCAGCGCGTGCGAGGTCTTTTCCCAATGGTTTCGCTTCTCCAACGCGCCTTCGGGATCGACCAGAATGTCCGCGATGTTCTGCACGTCGCGCACTTCATGCGCGCCACGCCGCACCTCCAGCAGCGGGTTGTATGCCGCCGACTTCGCATCGGTCGGGTTGAACAGAAGGCAATGGCTGAATCGGCTGCGCCAGCCGGCGGTGATCTGCCAGTTCTCGCCCTTGATGTCATGGATGACGGCCGAGGCCGGCCAGGACAGCAGCGTCGGCACCACCAGGCCGACACCTTTGCCCGAGCGCGTGGGCGCGAAGGTCAGGACGTGTTCCGGGCCTTCGTGACGCAGGTACTGGCGATCGTGCTGGCCGAGGAACACGCCGGCCGGCTGTGTGAGGCCGGCCTTGCGAATGTCATCCGCGTTCGCCCAGCGGGCCGAGCCGTAGGTCGTGACCAGGCGCGATTGCCGCGAGCGCCAGATCGACATGCCAATCGCCACCAGCACGGCAACAAGACCGCTGCCGCCCGCGATGGCGCCGCCGGTGTCGAACACGCGCGGCGCGTAGGCGTCGAAGAAGAACCACCACTCGAACAGCCGCCACGGGTGATAGACCGGCGTGCCGAAGAAATCAAACCAGGGCGAGCCAAGGCGTAGTTGGTAGCCAAGGGCCGCTGCTGTCCATTGTGTGGCGCCCCACACGCCGGCGATCACGATGCCGAATACCACGGCGATCTGACCGAACAGCACGTTCGTCCCTTGCATGACCTGGCCTCCGATTTCTCCTGAGCTGATTCCTCATGGAAAGAGCGGCACAAAGGCGTGCCGCAGGCGTCAGGATCGGTGCCGGGTCAGTGCCGGTCAAAGACCGTTTTCAGAAGAAAGGTCGAGCAAAAAGACAGAATGAGTGCGACGGCGAACCAAAGAAAAACGCCGCAAGCGCGAGCGCATTGCGGCGTGTCGAAAAAAAAGTGAAGGCGAATCGGCGAGCGGCCAACAATCAGAACTTTGGCGACTCTTTCGGCGGTGTATAGGGCGTTTCGCCGTCGCCATAGAATCGCTTGCGCGTGGCTTCGGCCACCCGGTTGCACAGCATGTCGCCCAGCTTGGGGCGATCGGTCTTGCACTGTTGGCGCAGTCCTTTAAGCTGGTCAGGGTTGGCCGCCAGCTCTTCCACCGTCGGAATATTCGTCTCCGAATCGGCGGCCTTCTGAGGTGCCTCGGATTGGCCGCAAGCAGACAAGGCGGTCACGAGCAAGAACGGAATGATTTTCTTCATGGCATCAATTCCTCCGGTGGATCAGAACTGCGGCCTCGGATGGGCCTGGGAGTCTCCGGCGTTTCAATTGTCTGTACCCGTTCGATGAACCGTGCAAGTTCGTCGGACGGATCACCGTCAAGACGAAGCAAGTAAGTCGTCAGCGGAGGTACACGCGACGCAAGTGGCCGCGCTACCACTCCCGGTTCACGGCTGGCGGAAATATGCGCAGCGCCCGCCAGCCCGAGCGCGAAGCCGGCTGATACCAGCGCCATCATCAGATCGCATGTGGCAACTCGCTCTGCGATCAACGGTTCCATGTCAGCACGACGCAGCACTCGTTCCACGTGTTTGGCATGGCCTTCACACACTTGCGGATCGCACAAAACCAGCGGATAGCGCAGCAGTTCGTCCAAGGGGATACGCTTGTGGGCCAGTAGAGGATGGCGAGCGGGGACCGCCACCATTAGCGCATCACTCCAAGCTGGCAACGCGACGATGCCATCGCCCACCTCGTCGGACTGAGCAAACCCCACGTCGTATAGATCATCGTGCAACCCTTTAATCTGCTGCGACAGCGGCACCTCGAAGAAGCGGATTTCGACCTCGGGTTCTTCCTGACGACATAACGCCAACAAGGTCGGCAAGCGCGACGGTGTAATGCCATCCGACAAGGCCACTCGCAATTGTCCATGAAAGCCATTAGCTGCCGCTTTCACGCTATCACGCGCTTGTTCCAAGGCGGCAAACACGCGACGCACATGCTCCAAGAACAATGTTCCGGCATGGGTTAGCCGCGTACTGCGCGTGGTACGGGCAAACAGCGCCACACCGAGTTCTTCCTCCAGTTCCTTGATGGCCCGCGACAGCGGCGATTGTTCAATATGCAGCTTCTCCGCCGCACGAGCGAAACGGAGTTCTTCGGCCACGGCCAGGAAGTATCGAAGGTGACGAAGCTCCATGGCGATTCACATCCCATTTCGCAAAGAGAACAATCAGTCTTTTCTTTGGCTGTCGGTTGATCCTGCTTTCAAATCCTTGACAAACTGATATAGCTGCGGCAGGAATGAAAATAGAAGCGGGTTGTCTTTGTTCGCCAGGATGGCTCCGCCAAACAGCTTCAGGCCAACCGCAAATGCCGCCGCATCTGCCTGGCTGCTGAAATCACCTCTGCTGCGAATCCACGTCACGACAGAGATGATGTCGTCATGATTCCCAACCTTAAACTGCAGAGGCTTGCGTTCACTGGGGACGCCATGTGAATCCGTCAATTGCTCCAGAGTTACGCGATAAAGGTATTGCCTCATTTGTGTGGCTCCTCATGTTGGAGTGATGACCTAGTCGCCGATGCGGATCTTCGGCGTTACGGACATACCGACGCGCAGATTCGCCGCATCAGGCTGGTCGGAGTCGATGCGAATACGCACAGGCAGGCGCTGGACGATCTTGGTGAAGTTGCCCGTGGCGTTGTGTGGCGCGACGGCCGAATAGCTGACGCCACTGGCCGGCCCCAGGCTCTCCACGGTTCCCTTCAACTCGGTACCCGGCAAGGCATCCACCTTGATGTCCACCGGCTGCCCAGGCCGCACGCGCGCCAACTGCGTTTCGCGGAAGTTGGCCGTGATGTAGACCGCATCCAGCGGAACGACGGCCGCCAATGGTTTGCCGGCATTCACGAACGATCCGACGCGCACTGACTTCTGGCCGATCACGCCACTGATGGGCGCCGTGATTTGGGTATAGGAGAGCTTCAACTCCGCTGCGGCCTGTGCGGCTTGCGCTTGAGAAAGCGCAGCCTTGGCCTTTTCAAGATCGGCTTTCAGGATGTCCGTCTGCTGCCGCGCCGCTTGCAGGCCCGCGCGATTCTTGTCCCGGCTGGCCAGCCGAATGGCCAACTGCGCCTCGGCCTGTTGCTGTGCCTGGATCGAACCTGATCCATCGGAGGCCAGGTTCCGGTAGCGTTTCTGGTTGGCCTCTGCCAATTTGAGTTCTGCATCGTCCACCGCAACGGCCGCCTGCGCCTGACGTATCGCGGTTTCCTGCTGCACCACACGCGCGGCAAGCCCCTCGACACTGGCCTCGGCAGCGGCGACCTGTGCCTTTGCCGTGTTCACCGCAACGATGAAATCCCGGTCGTCGATGGCGACGAGCAAATCCCCAGCCTTCACTGGCTGGTTTTCTTCGACCAGTACCTTTCCGATCACGCCGGACACCTGCGGCGCGACGAGGGTGAAATCGGCTTGGACGTAGGCATCGTCCGTAGATTGGGTCGATGCGCTGGACTCGGGACGATTCAGATAAATGACACAGCCCACTGCGACTGCGAGCAGCAGCACGGCACTGGTAATCTTGGCTTTCTTCGGCATGGCCATGGTGAAACTATCCTTGGGGCAAAGGTTTGGATTGAGGAGCAGCGGCCTGCAAGTCGGGGGCGGGAATGCAGGTCAGCCGCAATACGAAGGGGACCATCACCAGCGCCAGAACGCCGAGTACGCGATAGGCATCCGCGACTGACAGCACCAGCGCCTGCTGGCCGATGATTCCCATCAGTTGAGCGGGCTCCGGAGCAAGCGGGACGGAGTTGCCTACCAACGCAGCGTGGTCCAGCAGCATTTCCGCGTGGAACCGCTGTCTCACGGTCACGAGTTGCCCAACCACCGCGCCCCCGAGTACCGACCCCAGGGCGCGCAGCGTGTTGATGTTCCCCGACACATACGGGCCTTCGCTGGGATGTACGACGCTGGTACACAGGAACAGCATCGAGACGACAGCCATGGGCTGGCCAAAGGCTTGCAGCGTCTGCGTCATAACGAACTGGTCGCGGTTCCAATCGGAAGTCAATTGCGCACCAAAGAAGCACGCCAGGGCGATCAGCAGCAGGCCGCCCGCGAACACGAATCGGGCATCGACCCATTTCCGGTACAGGAACAGCGCCACCACGGAACCCAGGACCAGTTGAGGCAGCGCGACGATGAGCCCGATTGGTGCCATCTGAAGCGGTCGGTAGCTTTGGAGCGGCCCGAGATAGGTCATCGGCAACATCACGCCAGAGGTCAGCACGACCAGAAGGCAGATGAACAAGGTGAAGCCCAACGCCAGGTTGCGGCGGCTGAGCATCTGCAATTTGATGAACGGCGCCGGGTGATACCACTCCGTCAGCAGATAGGCCGCCAGCAGCGTCAGCCCGGCCACCAATGAGACGACGATGAGGGGGGAGTTGAACCAGTCCAGCCGCACGCCCTGATCCAGGGCGACGGTAATCAGGGCAAATGCCGGCATGCCGAAAGCCATGCCCGGCCAGTTGGCCTGCGGGAAGCGGTCTGTCTGGATCGGGTCTTTCGGCAGGCCCCATCCGATCAACAAGGCGGCAATGGCCGCGAGCGGAAGGATTTGCCAGTACACCCAGCGCCAATCGAACAGGCCATCCGTCCATTGCCCCGCCAGCCAGATCGAGAGGTTGGGGGCGAAGGTGGCCGTCAGTGCATACAGCGCCAGTCCGTGCAGCCGTATGTGGGGTGGCAGGAACTTCAACGCCGCCATCATCAGCACGGGAATCATCGTGCCGCTGGCGATGCCTTGCAGGAAGCGCATGGCCAGCAGCAGATCGAGGTCATGGATGAAGGGAATGCACACCGCCAGCAAGGTGCATGCGCCGATCATCCACAGCTCGAAGCGGCGCACTGAGAGCGTGATGGCGAACCATGCCGCAAACGGCATGGCGATCACTTCGCCGGCGCTATAGACGGTCGTGAGCCAGGAGGCGTCGTCCAGGCCGAAGCCCAGCGCGCCACGCACGTCCGCCAGCGCCAACGCGCCCACGCGGTTGTTCAGTCCGGCCATCATGGCCGCGATGAGGATGCCGACCAGCCCGGCGATCGCCCGCTTCGGAGGGGCTACCGCAGCAGCGGGTGCGGGTGGCGCCGCTGTCGGCTGCAACGCTGCGGCACTCATTGGCCGGCCTTTGATGGCGAGGTGGCAGACGACGCAGTGGTCGTCAGGGGCGCATCGCCGCCGGCCTGCCGGTCGGATGTGAGTGCGTCAGGGTCCCAGCCACCGCCCAGCGACTTGTAGAGATTGACCAGGGTGAGCGCGGCGTTGGTGGCGCTGGCATTGAGGCTGGTCTGGCTGGCAAGGACGCCACGCTGCGCGGCCAGGACATTCAGGTAGTCGGCAGCGCCTTCCTGATAGCCGCGCTCGGCAGCATGCAGCGCCTGCTTGTTCTGTTCATACGAAACCAGCAATTCGGCATGTCGGTGCTGCTGGGCTGCCCAGGCGTCCAGGGCGTTGTCCACTTCATGCCAGGCTTGCAGCACCGTCTGCCGATAGGCAATGGCGGCTGTTCTTTGCCGTGCCTCGTTCAGCGCCAGGCGCTGCTTCAAACGACCGCCCTGAAAGATCGGGAGATAGACTGTCGGGCCAACGGAGAAGAACCGGGAATCCCAACTGTCGAGGTCGTTGAACTCGAAGGCCTCGACGCCGACTCTTCCCCGCAAGCCGATCCGCGGGTAGAAATCGGCCTTGGCGACGCCGATGGCCGCCGTCGCGGCATGGAGCTGGGCTTCGGCGCGCTGTATGTCCGGCCGCCTGTGCGCCAATTCGGAGGGCAGGCCCACCGGCACATTGGAAGGAAGCGAAGGCAAGGGCATCGCCTCAAGCAACTGCGCATCGAGGGCGCGCGGCTCCTCCCCCTGCAGCAGTGCCAAGGCGTTCATCAGCGTGTTGCGGCGCTGGACCAGTTCTGGCACCAGCGCCTCCACCGTTGCCAGTTGCGCGCGCGCCGAAGCGGTTTCAAAGCGCGTGGCGACACCGTTGCGCTCACGGCTTTCGGCAAGGCGCAGGGTGCGATCGGCGACCTCCAGGTTCTGCCGGGTGATGTCCAGTTGCGCCTGCGTTCCTCGCAATTGGAGGTAGGTGCGGGCCACTTCGGCGGACAAGGCCACCCGTGCCGCCTCGCGCTCATACACAGTGGCCTCGAAGGCGGCTGCGGCGCCTTCGCGCGATCGCCGCGCGCGGCCCCACAGATCGAGTTCCCAACTGGCGTCGAATCCCAACTGCCAGAAATCGCTCGCGCTCGTCGGTGCACCCAACGCGGCAAACTTGCCGTGCTCGCTGAGGGCCTCGCGGGAATAGCCTGCCGATGCGCCCACGCTGGGCAGCAGCAGCGAGGAAGCAATCCCCAACTGCGCCCGGCTTTGCTCAATGCGCTCGGAAGCGATCTGCAGGTTCAGGTTGCCCGCCTGCGCACGGGCTTGCAGATCCGCTAACACGTCATCGTTGAACAGCGTCCACCATGACGATGGGAAGTTCGCAGCGGATGTTTCCTGAGCCTGCGCGTAATCCGCCCTGGGCGACAGTTGAACGGCTGCAAGCCTGTCGTCGGGTTTCACGAAGTCAGGACCCACCGCACAGCCGACCAGTGAGATCGTGCAGAGCGCCGTGCCTGCTTGTCGCAGCAGTTGTGAGAGCAGCGGTTGTGACGTCATGAAGGTTTATCCAATGCGCGAATAGTACCGAACCGCTCGGTGTGATTTACGATAAAAGTTAAGCCGACGGCTCACAAGAAACCTGCTTAGGTGCAGATGCCTGTGAGACGAATGGTTAGGTTGATGCGTACCGAGCGGTTTGGTACTATATAGAATCCTGGCCACCGTGTCAAAACTTCCGACCCAAGCAGATGCGACGAACCAACCAAGTCATGACCGCCCCGCCGCCGAGCAGCGGCGAGCTGAACGCCAAGGCTCTCACCGTTCTGCGCGCTGCGCGAAACGTCTTCCTGACCCATGGGTTCAGCGCGGCAACAACCGACATGATCCAGCGCGAGGCTGGCGTGTCCAAGTCCACGGTTTACGCGCACTACGCGAACAAGGAAGCACTCTTCACCGCGGTAATCGAAGCCGAATGTGCAGCGTTCACGAACACGGTGCAGGGCATCGAGTTCCGCCCGGGGAAGCTGCGAGAAACGTTGACCCTGTTGGCTCGGGCCTACTTGAACATCGTGCTGTCTCCGGGCGGGCTGGCTGTCTTCCGCGTCGTGATCGCCGAAGGCCCACGCTTTCCCCAGCTCGCACGGACGTTCTATCTGGCCGGCCCGCAGGTCATGACGGCGATGGTGGCCGAACAACTGGCCAATGCGGCAGCATCCGGCGAGGTCGATCTTGGCGAGATTGGCCGCGAGACGGCCGCCAGTCTGTTCATCAACCTGGTTCGGGGTGAACCCCAGCTTCAGTGCCTGACTCATCCGGATGCCGCGCCTTCCTCGGCGCAGATTGACCAGTGGGCGAATGCAGCCGTAATGACATTCATGCGTGCCTATGGTTGCGGCGAGGACTCGCCCAATAAGCGTTCCCGGTCATGATGCCGAATGGGTCAATCGGCACGGAGAAATCAGACGACGCCCTTCGGGTGATGGAGCTTTCTACGGCCATCACGCGGCTTTGCACAGCAAGGAATCAAGTGCTGAATCGCGTGGCTGCTCCGTTCGGTTTGACCGCTGTGCAGGTGATGGCGCTACACCATATTTCAGCCACTCCAGCATGTACGCCTAGCACTTTGGCCCGCAGTCTGGCAGTCGACTCAGCCTCTGTGACAAGGCTATTGGACCGTCTTGAAAACAAGGGCATGCTCCAAAGAGCAGCACAAGAGCGCATGGATCGCACGCATGACCGCAGAGTTGTCGAGATTATTCTGACTGAACATGGATGCAACGCGATACGTGAGTTGAAGTCACATTGGCAGTCCGCTCGCTCGGAATTGACCGAGGCTTTCAAACAAAGCGAAATACATGGGTTAGCACTAGCTGATTGACGGCCCACGCTGCCGCCCAATCTCCCACGACACCCCGCCGCCGCGCACCGTGGCGGCAAGTTGCTGCCCCAAGCGTTGTTCGATCACGGGTTTCCACGGCACCAGTGAGAACCCCATGCCGTCATCGAGCATCGCGTAGCGCCCACTGGCGAGCATGACGGAGCGCCGGTAGATGCCAGCCACGCGCTGCCCGTCGGCCACCGGGCGATGCTCTAAGCCGGTGTCGGCCGCAATGTCTTTGGCGACCTGCGCCAGGTCCTGGTTGCGCAGCGTGCCCAGCAGGTTGCGCGCGAGGATCACACGCTGCCCGTGCCGCTCGGCCAGCCCCTGTTCGGCCAGAAAGTCGGCGCGTTGCTGCATCGCCTGTCTGGCCTCGCCACCAAAACCCAGGTCGCCCAAGCCCGAGCCACCAGCGATCAGTTGCTGGTCGAGCCAGGTGGCTCCGATCACGCGGGCCTGCCGCTCGATGGGCAGGTGCGATTTCAGTTCCACGGCCACGCCGCCCAGGCGCTGTGCGTCATAGCGGCGGCCCTGTTCGGCCAGGTCGTCCGGCACCTTCCATAGCCCCTCGGCCACGCGCTCCACGATGCCTGCGCGGCGCAGGGCTTCCAGCCGGCGGACGTGGGCCGCGACGACTTCCTGCGGATCGCGGCCGGGCACGGCTTGACCCTGCGCAACGGCCAGGTGATGGTCGGTGCGGTATAGGCCGCCGCTCGCCAGTGCGGTGATGTTCTTGTCGGCAGCGCGCACGTCAGCCGATCCCTTCACCTCCACCACCGCGCCGGTCGGATAGTTCGCCAGTTCGTCGCGGGCATTGAGCGCGACGTAATGGGCTTTGCCGTCCACGCCGTCGATGACCAGATAGCCCCGGTCGCGCAGCTCGTCGGCCAGCCCCTTCGCGGCCACGCGACCGACGATGGTTCGGCCATCGTCCCCCGGCTCGAACACCGCCAACTCGCGCGGCTCGCCACGCATGGCCCGCTGCATGGTGCGGATGATGTCGCCACGCTCGCCCAGGGCACGCAAGGTCTTCTCGGCGTCGGCATGGAAGGCCAAGGTGCCCGGCCGCAGCTCGTCGGCCAGGCCAAGGCGCTGCAAGCGTTGCAGGCGGCCGATCAGCAGCAGGCGCTGACGTTGCAACCGCGGTTCGTTGAGGCGTTCGACATGCACTCGGCCATCATCGCCGGCCTCACGTTGCAGCGTGCGGTCGAGGCTCGTCCATCGCTCTTGCTCGACCTCGCGCTGCAAAGTCTGCTGGATCTCCAGTTCGGTGCGCGGCCCCAGCCATTCGGTCGCCAGTTCGGCGGCGCGATGGCGGAAGCCATCGGCGATGTAGTCGCCCGCGATGATGAGGTCTTTGCCGGTGTCATCGCGCCCGCGCACGACGATGTGCGTGTGCGGGTTGTCGGTGTTCCAGTGAGTGACGGCCACCCAATCGAGGCCCGTGCCCAGGTCGGCCTCCATGCGGCCCATGAGGTGCCGCGTGTAGGTGCGCAGGTCTTCCAGTTCCGCGCCATCCTCGGGCGAGAGGATGAAGCGGAAATGGTGTCGGTCGTCGGCGCAGTGTTCCTTGAAGGCGTCGAGGTCGGCAGCATCGGTCTGCGGCCCATAGGCTTGGCCCGGCTCGCCATCGCGGCCCACACCGTCGCGCTCGATGTAGCGCAGGTGCTTGGCGAGCGACTGCGGGCTGGCTTGGCGCTGGTTGACCAGCAGCGTCTTGATGGTCACGCGCCGCGACATGGGCGTGAGCTTCGCTCCGGCGAAGCGCGCCGCCGTGTGGCCGCGCCCCAGGCGCGAGCCGGGCCGCTGGCCGGTGCCCCTCCCGGTGCCGCTCGCAGTGCCAAGACGGCGCACAGTGGACTTGCCGCTGCTGGCCTTGCCTGCCTGCTTGAGCACCTTGGAGACGAAGCCCTGGCCCCGGTTCTTTGGGGCGCTGGGGCGGATGCGGAAATCATCGTCGCGGCGGTCGGTCATGGCTGCGCTCCCTGCAAGCTCTGGCGTGTCCGGTCGTGCGAAGCACGCGGACATGCCTGCATTGGCGCGGGCCTCGCGCCCCAAGCGGCACGGTGGCGAAGCCGCTGCGTGCCGCGCCACCCCCATGTGCAGACTGGCTTTCGACGCGGCCCGGTGCCGCGTCCTTTTGTCTTGCCTTCCGCCTTTGCCCCTCGCTGGCGCTCCGGGCAGCGGCGGCCCGGCGGCGCTGCTGCGCGAGCGGCCAGCGCGCCGGCGAACGCGGCGACGGCCACAGGCCGGGCGCGTTCGAGGCAAGACGCCTGCACGTTGGACGGCTGCGCCGAAGGCAGCGCGAAGTGCGGTGCGAATGCACCCGCACTGCATGCGCGACGACACGGCGACGAGCAGCAGAACGACACGCCCGATGGCACGATGAGATGCACGGCAACGTGCAGCGAGTCGGCGGCCATCATGGGCGAGCCTCCAGCCAGACCGGATGCGCGACGCCGATCACGGCGGATGCGCTGACCGGCCCGAAATACCGACTGTCGAATGACGCCGGGTTGGTCACACTGAGCAGGAACAGTTCGCCAGCTTCAAGGCGACGGCATTGCTGCCAGGATGGCAGCGGACGACCCCAGCGATCAGCGGGCAGCACGGCGGCCGAAGGCACGCCGTCGATGCGGACGATGCGGCCAGTGATGCACACCTCCTGCGGCGCGACTGCGCCCACGCGCTTGAGCAGCGGCACGCGCGCCGGCAGGTAGCCGCGCTGCGCGGCCAGCGCGGCGGCGTCTGGCGGCAGCGTGGTCAGGACGATGCTGCCGACGGAGAAAGAACGCGGCAGCGAGTCGGTGCCGTCGCCCAGCGGATCGACGCGATACCAGCCGACCGCCACGCTGTCGGATGGGTTGTAGATCAGGCGCGGCAGCGGATGCACGAAGGACGCCCAGGCCAGCGCAGCGAGGCCGCAGGCGGACAGACCCGTCAGCACGATACGAGCGCGCAGGCGCGAGCGAGGACGCGGCGCGGTGCCGGCAGTGGAAACGGCGGTCATGGCAGTGCCCTCGCGGTCAGCCAGGCGGCGTGCCGCTCGGCGGTGTATTCGGGCAGCGGCAGGCGGGCAGCGAGCCGGTTGGCGAGCGTGCGCCAGTACGCGGGCGAGACAGCGGCGGGGGCGATGTCCAGCGCCTCGATGGCGTCGATGCGCTCCAGCACGGCGCGCACCTGGTTCTCGCCCTCGGCGTGCAGCAGCAGGCGTGCGCCGGGCTGCACGCCGGGGATGCGCTGTGCCGCATCGAGCGGCGTACAAGCCTGCATCACCATGAGCTGCCAGCGAACGGTGCCGTAGTCGTTGGCCTGCCAGCGGATAAGGCACAACATGGCGCCTGGCAGGAACACCGCGCAGCGACGCCAGCGGTCGAGCTGGTGCGTGCGCGCAGGTTCACCGAAGCGCAGGTAGAGCTTGAAGCGCGGTTCGATGTAGGCCAGCGCCACGCGCGTCAGCGGTGCGCTGGCTGGCTGGCCGGCAGGCGCTGCGAGCGCGGCCGTGGCCGCGCCAGCGACAGGCGAAGCGGATGCAGTCATGGCGTGTTCTCCCTGCGGTGTTCAGGAAACTCCCGTTCCAGCAGGCCGCGCAGCAGGTCGGCCACGGTCACGCCTTGACCGAAGGCGGCGATCTTGATGCGAGCGCGTAGCGCGGGCGTCACGTCGAGGGTCAGGCGGGCGGTGTAGAGGTCGCCCTTGCCCAGCGCATCGGCGTCGCCCTGGCGAATCCACGCCTCGGCGTGCGGATTCGCGGGCGGACGCGCGCCGATGCCGACGCGCTTTGCCGTGCGCTTGCTGTTCGGTGGCGGATTCGCGGTCATGTCGGCCACCGCAGCAGTTCGTCCACCAGTGCGGTGATTTCGCGGGCGGCGGCGCTGTCCGGCGCCGTCTCGCGTGCAAGCCGGCCAGCGGCCACGCTGTCGGCGAACACGATGCGCTGATGCACTTCCGCGCGCAGCGCAGGAAGCGGCTGGTCGGCGAGCGCCTGGCGCGCTTCGCGCCCGATCACGGTGGTACTGACGCGCCGATTGATGACGAAGGCCGCGCGCAGCGCAGGCCGAAACACCTGCGCCTCGCGGATCAGCGCCACCATCTCGGCGCTGGCCCACAGGTCGTAGGGGCTGGGTTGCACGGGGATCAGCACGCGCTCGGCCGCCAGCAGCGCGGAGCGCGCCAGTGCCGCGATGCGTGGCGGGCCGTCGATGACGACGTGATCGGCCCGCCTGGCGAGTTCTGGTGCTTCCTGATGCAGCGTTTCGCGTGCCAGGCCCACGGCGCTGAACAACCTTGGCAAACCCTGCTGGCTTCTGCGCTGTGTCCAGTCCAGCGATGAACCCTGCGGGTCGGCGTCCAGCAGGACGACGTGCTGGTCGCGCATCGCCAGCTCGCCGGCGATGTGCGTGGCGAGCGTGGTTTTGCCCACGCCGCCTTTCTGATTGAGCAGAGCGACGATCATGGCCTGGCCCTCCACACTGGAAAGCCGGGCTTTTGCTGCTGCGTTTGTGGCCGCGTGGTGGTTGTCCACCGCAGCGGCGTTTCCCTACTAAAAGTTAGAGAAATGAAGTTAGGGAAGTTAGAGGGCGAGGAAACCCAGTGCTGGCGCGGGTTTGCGGCCGATCGGCACGCCTGATAGCACGATAGTCCCACGCCTGATAGCACGATACCCCGCACGCCTGATAGCACGACACCATCCACAGGCTCTCCCGGAGTTATCCCCGTGCCGTCTGCGGCACGGGCCGGAAGGTCAGCAGCTCCATGCCGTTGTCCGGCATCCGCTCGATGCCCAGGACGTAGCCGGGCAACGACTGCCGCGCGACGAGCGCGCGCAGGTCGCAGGCGAAGTCGTAGGGCTTCGCGGTGCTGCCCGATTTCTGGTGCAGGTAGCGAAAGTCGAACTGCCAGCCGTGTTCCTGCTTGCCGCCGTGCTTGCGCACCAGGCGGTACAACCACCGCTCGATGCCGCCGGTCAGCCGGAAATACGCCGGGTCGATGGTCAGCACCAGGGCAGCGTCGAGCACGCCCGCATAGAACCAGTCCGGCAGGATCAGCTCGATGCCCAGCGGCGTGCCGCTGGCATCGGCCAGTTCCTTCCATTCGTTGATCCACGAAAAGCGGTGCAAGCGCCGCCCGGTCGTCTCGCGGATGGACGTGGCCACGGTGGTCGATTGCAGGCGATCCAGCGCGGCTTTGAGGCGCTGATAGTCGCGCAGCGACTTGCCGCGCCCGATGAAGCGCAGGATCTCGTAGGGCGTGGCGCGCATCAGCCGCGAAGGCCGCAGGCCCGCGTCCTTCGCCTCCACGATCTGCGAAGCCGCCCATATCAGCACGTCCGCATCCCAAATCGTGGCGATGCCATGCTCCTGCGTGCCTTCCACACGGATCGTCACGTTGCCCGCGCGGAAGTCGATGGGCTTGACCCGCTTGGACTTGCCGAGCGAGAAGAACGGATAGGCCATCAAGTCCTGGCTGTCGCGCGGTGCCATGTCGCCGGGCAAGGCGCGGAACAGGTCGAGCTGTTCGCGCTCCTGCAACGGCCGCTGCCGGGACGGCAGCGCGATGCTGGACATAGCGATGGCCTGCCGCGCGCCGCCGATCAGCGCGCACGGCTGTCGGCCGAGTGGTGCTCGGCGTATTCGGGATCGGAAGTCGTCTCGAAACTGCGGTCGGCGGCCCAGGCGTCGAGGTCGGCCACGGCGTACATGACGCGGCGGCCGAACTTGCGAAAGCGCGGGCCGCCGCCGATCACGCGCTGCTTTTCCAGCGTGCGCGGCGACAGGCGCAGGTACTCGGCGGCTTCGTCGTTGGTGAGATAGCGTTGGGGCTGCGCGGCAGCGGTCGAGACAGTGGCGGCAGGCCGCAAGGGAGCGGGACGCATGGTGTGAACCTCCATCGGTTGAAAGCGCCCGGCCACACAGCGCGACCGGATGGAGGCAGTCTCAAGAAGCGAGGGGTTTTGGATCAGGGCCGTTTTGCGTCCACATCAAAACGACCCTTCTCAAGCGGCGGAAGCTGTGCTAACCGGCGGTAGCCGCCGCGCATCAACGCATCGCCGCGATGCACTAGGCGGCGCACCTTGGAGCGCAGCCCGCCATCGCTGTACCAATCGGCTGCGGCATCTACGCCGAACAGTCCTTCCGCGACTTCACGTAAGGACGCGCCCGCCAGGGTCGCGTCGAGCGCCTGCAAGCTGTGCAGTTCCAGCAGCGCGGTAGGTGTCGGCCTGGGCTTGGCGGCTGCCAGTGCCGCGTGGAGCACATGAGCAGGCGCGGCAGCGTCGCCGCGGTGGGCATAGGCCACGGCCATGCCGTCTTCCAGGCCGGGCGCGAGCGTGAAGCGCAGGCAATGACCTGGGCTGCGTGCGATCAGCGCCAGCCCTCTGCCGTCATGGAGCAGTTGCTTGTGACCGGGGATGCGCCAGAACGCGAAGGTCGCCGCATCCTGTGGCGGATCGGCATCGGGGTAGAGCTGCACCACGGCGGCATGGCCGGGCAGCCAGGCCGGATGCGCGTCGCGCGCATCGAGCGCCGGGTCTTCCAGTAGGCGCAAACCCCAGCGATGCGCCGTGTCTGGCCCGCGATGACGGCGAAGCCAGTCGAGCCGGTAGTCGGGATGCCTGCGCAAATACTCCCAAGCGAGCGCGAGCGCATCCAGCCAAAAGACATACAGGTATGCGGCAGTCGGATACCAATGCGCGAGGTGATGAGGATTGACCATGACGCCTCCTCCTGCGAACAGGACTCGCCGCCACGGAAGAACTACGCGCTACATCGCCATCGTCAGAGCGTCATGGGTTAAAAAGGCGAATGGGGTTGTCAAGACCGATTGGCTCCGATGTGTTGCGATATTCGTCTCAATGATGCGGCGGCAGCGCCCCGAACTTGGAGTGCTGCACAGGCCAGCCTGCCGCAGCCCGTGCTGGGCATCATGTCTATTTGGATCAGACTGGTCGGGCTACGCCGCAAGAATGCTGATTAAGACCTGCCCGGTATGACGCCAGACTGAAAAAGTCACAGTCGGCCGTATTCAGTCCGGGATTGCGCCGTCGCGCTCGGCCAGCCGGGTGTACTCCGACAGCGTGCGCGTGGGGTGGAAATAGCGGTCGCGCAGCACGGGCTGCTGGCGCGGCCCGACGATGCCGGCCAGCTCGGACAGCTTGACGGTTCCCTGCGCCGGCATCCCGATTCCCAGGTCGATGAGACCCCAGGCGGTATCGCCATCGGCGGGATCGAGCGCAGCCAGCAGCCAGGTCACATGCGCGTCCGGCGTGAACAGCCGCACCACGGGCACCGGGTCGATGGCCCGGCCAGCGGCACGGGCCTCGCCGTTGGCGAGCAGTTGCGCGCGCTCCGGGGCGGTGGCGAGTGGCTGCGGCATGGTCGGCAATCCCACAAATCCAATGATGCACGAATGCGGTTTCACGCCAAAGCGCAGAACCGCCAAACCGGATTTACGCCTTCGTGCGCAAGCACGGATGCGGTTCCGTGACTTTGCCGGAACCTGCCGATGCGGATTTCCGTAAAGGCATAAAAACGTAGAACACCAAATGAACACTATAGATTGTAGCCCTATAGGGCGCAATGGGCTGTCATCTTGGTTTTTCGAGGAAAACCATAGGTGGCGGCTGGGAACTCATTGGCGAAGGCGTTGAAGACAGTCAGGAAGGCGCGTGGCTTGAGCCAGGAAGCCTTCTCTGACGTGTCCAGCCGTACCTATATGAGTACCCTGGAGCGCGACCTGAAAAGCCCGACCCTGCACAAGTTGACCGAGCTGTGCGAGGTGATGGAGATCCACCCGCTCACGCTGCTGACGCTGGCCTTTGCGGGCGACAACCCGCGCAAGGCCGACGAGCTGCTGGCGCAGGTGCGCCGGGAGCTGGAGGCGGTGTTGAGCGAACGCGATGCGGCGAAGCCGCGCGCGTGATGCGGTGATGTGCTGCGAACAGCAGCACAGCGCCCCGCCGCAATGGGCGGGGCGCTGCGGCGGTCACGCCGCCTTGGGCTTGCTGCGCGACCAGATCAGGTCGTGCGTACCGTCCTCGTTCTCGATCAGGCGGGCATAGACCGTCGCCGGGAACGAAGGATCGTCGAGGGTCACGGACAGGTAGTCGCGCCCGGCCTCGCTGGTCTTCTTCCACGCCGCGCCGATGTCGTGGCCGGCCGCCTGAAGGCGGAAGTCCGGGGCGTTCTCGGTGTCGCCCTTGTCGTTGGGAACCAGCTTGACCTTGACGTTGAGCGTCAGGGTGCGAAGCGTGCCGGTGAAGCCGTCTTTGTCGGTGGTGAAGGTGCCGATGTTGGCCATGATGTTTTCTCCTTTCGGTTGAACAAGGTTCGCGCCCATCGCGTCCTTGTTGTGATCCGGCCGGCGGGGGACGGGCTGGCTGCACCGCTTGCGGTCGCAACGCAGTGGAGAGCCGGGAGGCGAAAAGAATTTGCTGCGCGAGGAAGCCGCGCAGCGGCGGGGAAATTGTTTTCGCCGGACGGTTGTAGCCATAAGCCCGAGGCGCAGCCGCGCCCTCGCCAGGATTCACAACGAGACAAGGACGCCTTGGGTCGAACCGCTCCGAAAGGAGATGGGGCCGGCTCGGCATCCCCGCACGAAGGCTTCTGCGGCTCGCCCACTGACGCGGGCCAGGTCAACCACCCGACGACAGGCGAGAACGCCCCCGCCGCACCTTGCGGCGCCGCTCTTGAGGCGTGGCGTGGAAGCTCCATAGCGATGCCGGGCGGGTTGTCCGTGAACCGTCCTTCGTGACGTGATGGGCAGGAATCACCAGCGTTGAGGACGGCACGCACCTGCACAACCTGTCGCAGCGAGCGCCAGCGTGTTCGCCAGCACTCCGTCCCCCATGGTGGTGTACGGGCACGACTGACCAATTGGAGTCGTGCACCACCTTGGTGTAAAGTGGTGCATCATCTATCCGACAGTGTTTAGGCCATGCCAGCAACAAAAGACATTGCTACCTCAAAGCCCAAGCGTGATTCGGCTCCGAGGGCGTCCGTGACCTTTCCTCCCGAGCTATACGAAATGCTCGAAGCCCTCGCCCGGAGCAAGAAAGTCTCTGTCGCGTGGGTCGTACGCGATGCTACGGAACGGTATGTCGCGGAACAGTGGCCGCTGCTGGGGAAGCCACAATGAGTTCCGTGCTAGTTGCCCAGCAGAGTGCCAGGGGACTTGCCGCCCGGCAGTCGTCCTTGCCGGGACTTTGCCCGGTCGCGCAGGCTGTCGAAGTACTTGCAACCGACGCCGGCATCAAAGCGCGCGGTGCCGTATTTACACGCCGCGAAATCGTCGAGTTCCTCCTCGATCTCTGCGGGTATAGGGCCGACCGTCCGCTACACAAACTCAAGCTCCTTGAACCGTCGTTTGGCGGCGGGGACTTCCTGCTGCCGGCTATCGAGCGGCTTCTTGCAGCGTGGAACACCTCGAATGATCCGCGTATCCCCGTGAAGGCTCTGGCAGGCGCTATTCGTGCGGTCGAGCTTCATCGGGAGACCTTCACGCAAACGCGCGGCCAGGTCATCGACTTGCTGTCCCGAAGCGGCTTGACGGCTTCGCAATCCATCGCGCTGGCCGATGCGTGGCTGGTCAATGACGATTTCCTGCTGGCTGATCTTCCCGACCCCTTCGATGTCGTGATCGGCAACCCCCCTTATGTGCGGCAGGAACGGGTTCCCGATGTCCTGCTGACAGAATACCGCTCGCGCTACACAACGATCTACGACCGCGCCGATCTCTACATCCCGTTTATCGAACGGTCGCTGCGGTCGCTGACGAATGGTGGCGTTCTCGGATTCATCTGTGCGGACCGCTGGATGAAGAACCGCTATGGCGGGCCACTTAGGAACCTCGTTTCCGAGCAGTTCCATCTGAAAGTCTACGTCGATATGGTCGATACGCCGGCCTTTCATTCAGAGGTGATCGCCTATCCGGCCATCACCGTCATTGCGCGTGAGCGCGGCACAAGCACGCGGATCGCCCATCGTCCGCCCGTGGAGGCCAAGGCGTTACACGCGCTTGCGTTGGATCTGACTTCATCGCACCGCCCTGAAAAGGGTAGTGCCGTGCAGTTGATTGCCGGTGTGGCGAGCGGCGCGGAGCCGTGGATTCTCGATTCATCCGATCAGATGGTCATCATCCGGCGTCTTGAGGCAACCTTTCCTCTTCTCGAGGATACGGGCTGCAAAGTCGGAATCGGCGTTGCGACCGGAGCGGATAAAGCCTTCATCGGGCTGATGGACGAACTCACTGTCGAAGAGGACCGCAAGCTGCCACTCGCGATGACGAAGGACATTGCGGACGGCACCGTGAAGTGGCGCGGCCTGGGCGTCATTAACCCGTTCGCCGATGATGGCAAGCTTGTCGATCTCGCGCGCTATCCGCTGCTCAAACGCTATCTGGAGTTGCGGAAGGAGCAGATCGCCGGGCGGCATTGCGCGCAGAAAGTGCCTGCCAACTGGTATCGCACCATCGACCGAATCACACCGTCCATTGCCGAAACGCCGAAGCTCCTGATCCCCGACATCAAGGGGCAGGCCCACATCGTTTTTGAGGAAGGCAAGCTCTACCCTCATCACAATCTCTACTACATCACGGCGAGCCAGTGGGACTTGAAGGCGTTGCAAGCCGTCCTCCTTTCGTCCGTGACCCGGCTGTTTATCGCAACATATTCAACCAAGATGCATGGCGGCTTCCTGCGCTTTCAAGCGCAGTATCTGCGCCGCCTGCGTCTGCCGCGCTGGAGCGATGTGCCGCAGGCCCTCAAGACTGCGCTTATCAACGCAGCCGACGTGCGCGACCTCGCGGCCTGCAATGCGGCAACATTTCAACTGTACGGATTGAGCCGCCAGGAAAAGGCGGCGCTCGGCGGAGACGGGGACTAAGTTATGGCGCTTGATCTAGCGGACTATGAAACGAAAGCACGGGATGCTGTTATGGCGTTCTGGGGAAATCGAGAGAAGGCGCGGCAGAAGCAAGTCGAAGCTGGGGTCGTCGATCAGGGCGAGCGCGCCAGTGTCACCGGTGGCAAGAACATGGATGGATTCGTCGCGCTGATAAAAGACATAGTGCGCGCCAACGGCCTTGCTCATGCACAACTCCATTTGGAACGTCGCGTCCTCACACTGCCGGGATATTTCCGGCCGACAAAACTCTGGGACTTGCTCGTCATGAATCAAGGCCGTCTCATCGCGGCCTTCGAGTTCAAGAGTCAGGTCGGGCCATCCTTCGGCAACAACTTCAACAATCGCACTGAAGAAGCCATCGGTACAGCCCATGATTTGTGGACGGCTTACCGCG
>JAEKKX010000044.1 GCA_019510125.1 Lysobacterales bacterium | reverse complement strand
ACGCCGGCAACATCGACGAGCTGTCGATCGACGTGGCCGCCGCCCAGCTGGCAGCGGCGGCGCGCAAGGGCCGCAGCCTGACCGCAACGCTGCGGGCCACGCCGCCGCCGACCGATCCCGATGCGCCCGTGTTCCTCACCGTGTCGGGCGGCCTCAGCCGCCTGGTCGACGCCCTGGTCACCGCCATCCGCGAGAAGGGTGGCGAGGTCCGCACCGGCGCGACCGTCGACCAGCTCGCGCGCGACGGCAAGGGCTACCGGGTCGGGGGCGTCGAGGCCGAGGGCATCGTGCTGGCCGTGCCGGCCGGCGCCGCCGCAACACTCATCGGCGACCATGCGCCCGGCGCGTCGACCACGTTGGCCGCCGTGCGGTACGCGTCGGTCGCGCTGGCGACGATGGCCTTTCCCGAAGGCGCCGTCGACCGGCCGCTCGACGCCAGCGGCTACCTCGTCCCCCGCCCGAGCGGGCTCACCATGACCGCGTGCACCTGGGCCGACCGCAAGTGGGCGCACCTCCGGCGGCCGGGACAGGTGTTGTTGCGCGCATCGGCCGGGCGCGTCGACAACCGCGACGCCGACCTCGACGACGAGGCCCTGGTCGCCCGACTCCGCAGCGACCTGGCAACCACCATGGGCCTCCGCGGCGAGCCGTCGGCCGTGCGCGTGCACCGGTGGCCGTCGTCGTTCCCCCAGTACGCCCCCGGCCACCTCGACCGCATGGCTGCCGCGCACCGGGAGCTCGCCGAGCGCCTGCCGGGAGTCGGCCTCGCCGGCGCCGCTCTCAGCGGCGTCGGCATCCCCGCCTGCATCGGCTCCGGGCAGGCCGCCGCTCGAATCGCGAGCGGCCGCGACAACGCGCCGTCCTAGTTCACGCGGGTTCTGGGCACTGAACTCGGGAAGGTCGGGCGCCCAGTACGGTCGTCGACGTGCGTGTCCGAGCCGGACTCGGTCTGCTCGCCGGCCTCCTGCTCACTGCCGCCCTGCCCCCCTTCGGGTGGTGGCCCCTCGCCCTCCTCGGCGCCGGCGTGCTGGCGACCT
>JAEKKX010000043.1 GCA_019510125.1 Lysobacterales bacterium | reverse complement strand
GCGCGCAGATGGCACGCTGCGCTTGCATGTGGAGCGGGAGCAATTCCCCGATCCGGGCGAGCGTCAATTGCTCATCCGGATCGAGGCGGCGCCGATAAATCCGTCCGATCTCGTCCCGCTGCTGGCGCATGTGGACCTGCATTCGCTGCGCCGCGAGGGCGGCGAAACGCTCGGCACGATACCGTCCGATGCGCTTGCCGGGCTTCAGGCCAGGGCCGGAAAGGCGCTGCCCGTCGGGAATGAGGGCGCGGGCGTGGTGGTGGCGGCCGGCAAGCATGCCGAGCATCTGGTCGGCCGGACGGTCGCGGTCGCGGGCGGGCGGACCTATGCGCAATTCCGGCTGGCGGACATCGACGAGATCCTTGCCCTCCCGCCCGGGGTCGTGCCCCGGCAGGCGGCATCGGCGATCGTCAATCCGCTAACCGCGATGGCGATGCTCGAAACGATGCGGCGCGAGGGGCATACAGCGCTGATCAATACCGCCGCCGCCTCGAACCTCGGGCAGATGCTCAACCGCCTCTGCCTCGCCGACGGTGTCGACCTTATCAACATCGTGCGCAGCGACGAACAGGCCGCGATCCTCCGCGCCGCGGGCGCCCGCTACGTTCTGAACAGCGCGGCGGCGGATTTCGAGGCCACGCTCGTCGAAGCGATATTCGAGGTCGGCGCGACGCTCGCCTTCGATGCGGTCGGGGGCGGGCCTCTCGCCGGAACAATCCTGGCGGCGATGGGAAAGGCGAACGATCGGCGATCGACCGGTTACAGCCGGTTCGGCTCCACCACGCGCCGCCAGGTCTATCTCTATGGCCGGCTCAGCCGCGCGCCGACCGAAATCGGCGCGGACGTCGGCGTCGCATGGACTGTCGGCTATTGGCTGGTGTGGCCCATGCTGGAGGAGCTGGGCGCGGACGTGCGCGCGCGCCTGCGTGCCCGCGCGGCGGCCGAGGCGACGACGACCTTCGCCAGCCATTATGCCGAGGAGATATCGCTCACCCAGGCGCTCGATCCGGCGATCATCGCCCGCTTTGCCCGGCGGTC
>JAEKKX010000023.1 GCA_019510125.1 Lysobacterales bacterium | reverse complement strand
GATGGCTCAACCAGCTTCCGGGCTGGAACGACTCGGTGATGATCGGGAAGATCGGGCAATCCCAATGGTTTCTGTAGAAAAAGACAATGCGTACCAGTTGCGCGAACACCTGCACCGCAAGGTTGTTGAGAGTGCGCACGCTGATCCGTTCAAAGCCTGCTTTCTGCATTTCTTAGGATTGTCGAAGGACGCCCCATCATCCTTCGACTTTCCGGCGCTCTCCTTGTATCACCGCTGCGCGATTTCGGGCCTCGGCGTTCTGAACGAAACCGTCTCCAGCCCGGATGTATCGCGCCTGCTCGGGCAGGCCGCAAAGATCGACTCCACGCCGCGCCCATGGGTCTCGGACGTATTCGGTGTCATGGCCGTGAAATGGCTGGTCGGTCGAATGAACGATGCGCGTATCGCCCGCGAGTTCGAGAATTGGATATCCGGTTTCCTTGCGCAGCAGGCGGGCGGTGACCATCTCAATCTCTTCGAGAAAGATATCGCGGCGTATGTCCTCAGCGGCGAATCCTCCATCTATGCCGGCGCGTGCGTACCGCTCTTTCTTCACTACCGGACGATACGGCGGATCGACGATCACCAGAACCGCATGGCCCTGATCGGCCGTTTCATGGGCGAGTTCCGGGCGCAGGCGCAAGGCGGCGCATCAACGGCGCTCTTGAGTTTGATGGTTTACGTTTTCGACCAAGTTAATCAGGACGTGGCTGCCGTGCCGCCAAAAGGCTGGAGTCTCGATGATCTCTTGGAGTTTCTGGAGCATATCCCTGTTGGCCTCAAACGATGGACGTGGGAGGATGCAGGCCGCACCAGGGGCGCGGAGCCCGTCAAGTGGCCGGTAGAGAACGAATACCACGTCCAGAATCTTCTCTATTTCCTGCTCGGACCGATCTTCAATGACATCGCAGACGAAGTGAACCTCCAGCCCGTCGGACAGAAGAATCCGCGCATTGATCTTTACCTGCCCTCGCTCCACACGATCATTGAGGTCAAATACCGGAAGGACGTGAAGAAGTCCTTCCAAGCGCTTATCGGCGAGATTGCCGAAGACGCTTCGCTTTATCGCGCCGACGCGAAATACAAGGACGCACGGATCGTCAGTATCCTGTGGGACTGCACGCGCGCGACACAAGAACATGCCAAATTCAAGGAAGGTGTCTTAAAGATCGACGGAATTGATGGGTGTGTAGTAACTAACGCGCCCTCAACTATGAACTAGCGAAATTCAGGTTCTTGACGACACGGGGTCGCGAGCTTCGACACGTTTGCTTTGATCTTTGTGAAATGTGTGCAGCAAAATTGCTGCCGCTTTTTTTGAGGTGCAGAAAGGCCCCAGCTTGGTGCGCCGGGGCCATGTTACGGAATCACGCGGCCAGCGCCTCGGCGGGTTCATCCGCCATTGCCTCGTCATCCTCCGGGGCGTCCTGCTCCTGCGTTTCCTGCGGCGCAGCTTCCGGGCCTTCGGTCTTGAAGATGGCGGGCATCCAGCCCGTACCATCGGCCAGCCGTTCCGCCTCGCTGGCAATGTCGGCCTTCTTCAACTTCGCCAGCCGGGCAGCGTGCGACGGTGCGAACGCGCCCACGGCTTCCAGAATCGCGGCCTTCGGCACATGCTGGAAATACCCGTCTGCGGTGGGCCGCCACCATGCGGCCATGTCCAGCCCCACGGCCTGCGCCAGTTCCGCGCCCGGCTGGTGCGCCGTGGCGCGAGGCGTCACCACGTCCACGGTCGCCGCCACGCATACCGCCAGCAGCCGCACCAGTTCGCCTTGCTCCATCGCCAGCAGCGCGGCGAACAGTTCGGCGCTGTCCTGCGGCAGCGCTTCGCCCGCGACCTGCTGCAACTCGCGCAGGGCGACGGCGGCGGGCGATTCGGGCCAGTCGGGGGCCATGCCTTCCAGCCGGTCTTGCACTTTCAGGCTCACGCCCAGCGGCAAGTCGTGGCCGTAGTGGTTGTCCTGCAAGATGCTCTGCACCATGCCATGCACCAGCGCGGCCAGCGCGACTTGCGGATGGCGGGCGACTTCGATTTGCAGCGCGGCGGTGCGGTGCGCGCTCAACCGCTGCGCCAGCCGGTCGGACAGGCTCGCGGCCTTGGGCTGCTCGGCGTCCTCGCCTTCGTCGTCGTTCCCGGCTTCGCCTTCCGCGCTGCCGAAACCCTGCCGCAAGCGTTCCAGCGTGCGCAGCGCCTTGGCTTCTGCCTCGCGCAGCAGCCCGCGATGAATCACGGCTTCGCCGCTGCGGTCGAGGGTGACGATGGCACCGGCCACGGCGCGCACGTCCGGGGCGTAGCCCTGCAAGGCTTCCTCCACGGCTTGCAGTTCCCCGGCAACCTGTTCGCGGCACGGTTCCAGCGCTTCGGTCTTGTCCTCGTCCTCGGCGTCGTAGGCTTCTTCCAGTTCGGCGTCGATCTTGTCGAGGCGGGTTTGCAGCGAGGCGATGCGGCGGGCTTCGCGGGCGTTCGGTTCGCGGCGCTGGCGCGGTGCGTTCTGGAACGCCTGCCGCTCGGCATAGCTCATGTGCGGCACGGCTTCCACCCACGCCCAACCCTCGGCGCGGATGCCATCGGCCAGCGCATCCAGCTTGCCGCGCACCAGCGTTTCCAGCAGCGCGGCATCGGTCAGGTAGGTTCCGGCATCGCCTTCCGCGAACAGGTCGCGGCGGATGCCGCCGCCTGCCTGCGTGTAGGCGTCCAGCCCGGCGAAGCGCACCAGCGGATGCGTGGCGTCGATTTCGCGTTCGGTCAGGCGTTCGCGCAGCGTGGATGCGCCACGCTGCCATTCGGGCGCACCGTAGAACGCGCTTTCCTGCGCGGCGTGGTCGTCGGTGATGGTCAGGGCCATCAACTGTTCCAGCGTGACGGCTCCGTCCCGGTAGTCGGCCAGCAGGCGCGGCGAGACGTCGGCGAGTTTGAGACGGCGCTGCACCACCAGCGGGGTCACGCCGAAGTCGGCGGCAATGTCTTCGATGGGGCGGCCTTCCTTGACCAGCGCGGCGAACGCCTCGAACTGGTCGGCCGGGTGCATCTGCTCGCGCAGCAGGTTTTCCGCGAGGCTGACGGTACGGGCCGAAGCGTCCGGCACCAGCAGGCAAGGCACCTCAAAGTCGGCGGCGATGCGCTTCTTCTTCGCCAGCAGCTTCAATGCGGTCAGTCGGCGGTCGCCGGCCACCACTTCGTATTGCTCACCATCGGCGGACAGGATGACAACGAGGTTTTGCAGCAGACCGATGCGGGCGATGCTCGCGGCCAGTTCGGGAATGGACAGGCGCGGGGTCTTGCGTGCGTTGCGCTTGGAGCGGCGCGGCAGCAACTGCGAGAGCGGAACCAAAATCAGGTTCTTGGTCGGGTCGGCTACTTCCAGCGGCGCGGCGGTTTCGATGGCGCGGGTTTCGATTTGGGTAACGGCGTTCATGGTGATAACTCCTTGCGGTTAGGGATGCAGCAGCGAGAGAAGCGGCAAGGGCTGCTGCCTGCCCCTGCCGCGTGGGGATTCAGGCTTTCAACTGGCGCATGCCATCGGCCAGCAGCCAAAGCGCACGATTGAGGCGGATGTTTTGGTCGATGCCCTGCACCGGGCGGGTTTGCTGGCGGCGTCCGTTG
This sequence comes from Lysobacterales bacterium, assembly GCA_019510125.1. GTDB lineage: Bacteria > Pseudomonadota > Gammaproteobacteria > Xanthomonadales > Xanthomonadaceae > Lysobacter_I. The sequence continues at coordinate 47,454 of JAEKKX010000023.1, read as the reverse complement.
GCGCTGCGCCCGCGCAGGCCGCCTTGGGTCAGGTTCTCTTGCGTGCGGTTGAACACGCTCCACAAGTCCGGGCGGCGGTCGTCGAAGCGGCGCGGCATCAGGATTTGCGATTCCGTGACGGGCGCGGGCTTGTCGGGGTCGTCGTATTTGAGGGCCAGCGCGGCGCGGGCGAACACTTCGGATTCGCCATCGTTCAAGGTGATGGCGCGCATGGAATCGCGGGATTCCTGCACGCGGTTGAAGCCGCGCAAGACTTCGTAAGCGCCTTCGATGACGGAACCGGCCACGTCGCCTTTGTGGGGTACGCGAACATCGGCCACGGTGTCGCCGCAGACAAGGCCATTGCTGCACACGAACCGGAACATCCCGGCCAGCATCTGATAGCTGCTGGTGCCGTCATGCGAGTTCAGCAGGACGATTTCATTGGCTTCCGCGCCGTTGATCTGGCTGGCGTGGCGCAGGCGCAGCATGTGTTTGGTGTAGTCGCGGCGGTCGTCGTGGCGCACGCGGGTTTGCGCGGCCATGAAGGGTTCAAACCCTTCCTTGCGCAGTTCCGCCAGCACGGCGGCGGTCGGGATATAGGCGTACCGCTCGGAACGGCTTTCATGCGGGGCGTCCGCGAAGATGGATGGCGCGACCTTGCGGATTTGATCGTCGGACAGCGGGTAATCGCTGCGCAGCGACGGGGAACGGGAAGCGAATCGGGATGCGAGTTGCATTGCATTTCTCCTGACGAAAAGGGTTTGCTGTTCAAACCGCACACCGGATTCCTAGATTCGGAGCCCAGCCTTTCGGCTGTTCGGTGCGGTTGGCACGAGGAACCCGGTTGGCCCTGTTGCCACCGTCTTTCCTGAGTTCATCGCCCGCGACGGTCAGGAGCCCACGGACGTGGGCCGTCAAGGAGGAAAGCGGCAGGTAGGTGCGGCCCGCAGGCGCAGCCGAGGACACGGCCTGGCGCGCCTTGATGGCACGCGGACACGGGCTACAGTCGCGGACAAGGTGATGGAGTCAGGAAAGACGGCTGGACATGGCAACGGCCGTCCCTGTGTGCTGAACCGCACGGCAAGCGCAAGCGCGCAGGCCCGAAGCTGGAAGCCGGGCCGTAGGCGTCAGCCGAGCGGAGCGAGGGAACGATGGAAGCCCGAAGGGGGCGAGACGCCGCAGGCGGCTCGATGCGAAGCACGACAGCGCGACCGGCCATGTTTCTTGGCCGGGGACGCCCATGCAGTCGTGGAGATGCAGCGCGGATCTACTGTGGTGGACAAGCAGCCTTTGCGGCATCGGTATTGCCGCGCCGGCGCAGCCGGGGCGGCGGTGTTGCAGGGGCGCCAAGCGAAGCGCGGCGGGGATGTGCCGCTGGCACTTCCCCTGGAGTGCAAGCGCCAGCGCGCAGCGCCGCAGGCGCGAAGTCATTGGCACCAGGGCGCAGCAGAAAAAAGGTGCGCCGCCCCGCAGGGCAGCGCACCGGATGGCACTAGGTGCGATCAGGTCGCCGTCATCGTCTGCAACTGCTCGATTACGCCGGGTTCGACGAAGACGCACGGTTGGTCGGCCGCGATCGGCACGTTGAACACCTGTGCGAAGGCTTCGCGCTTGAGGTGCGCCAGGCGGCCCGTCCGGTACGCCTGTTCGGGCTTCACGCGGCCACCGCCCGCTGGCGAGCCGCTGCGCTGCGGGTCACACTCGACCAGGGCGACAAAGCCATCGTCGGACAGCTTCTGATGTTCGGGGCACAAGCCCCAGCCGGTTGCCGTGTGGCGCTCCATGCTCGCGCGCAGGCGGCGATCCAGCAGGATGGCGCCGGTGTCGAAGCGAGTACCGCAGACAAGGCAAACGTGTTGTTCAAGCGAAACGTGCGATTTGTCGTTCATGACGATCTCCGGTTGCTCGGGCGGAATTGCCCGGAACCGTCGTCAGCACGGCGCAGCGCAAGCAGTCAGGGGTCGCAGACGGCCGCCAGGACGCAAGCGCGCAAGGCGCGTGCAGCCTTTGACGGCGAGAACGCCGTGATACGGTGGAGGGACACAGCAGGACCGCCCCCAACGAGACACACCCACACCTGCCTTTGGCAAGTGCGCAGCACGCGCAGTCCCGCGAGGGGCGGAGCTGCGCCACCGGGCGCAGCAAAAAGGGGGCCGAAGCCCCCTCGATCAGATCAAGCCACGTTCGGCGAAAGACGTGGTGGTGCCGCCCGCCACGATGATGTGATCCAACGTGCGAACGTCCACCAGCGCCAACGCCTGCCGAAGCTGCGAGGTCATTGCCCTGTCGGCCGCGCTCGGCTCGGGGTTCCCGCTCGGGTGATTGTGCGAAATGATGACCGCCGCCGCGTTGAGCCGCAGCGCCTCCTTGACCACTTCGCGCGGATGAACCTCCGCGCTGTCGATCGTGCCGCGGAACATCTCGGCATAGTCGATCAGCCGATGGCGCGTATCGAGGAACAGCACCGCGAAGACTTCGTGCTCGAAACCGGCCAGCTTGGCGCGCAAGTAGTCCTTGACCGCCGCCGGCGAAGTGAACTCGTCACCGCGCTGCATCTTCTGGTCAATGACCTGGCGCGCGGCTTCGAGAATCTGGTCGGCCGATGCCTGACGGTAGCGCCCGTGCGAGTCACGCAGCATCAGCGGGGAATCGAAGGAAGGAATGGACAGTTGCGACATGATCGTGCTCCGGTTGCTCGGGCGGAATTGCCCGGAACCGTCGCCAGCACGGCGCAGCGCAAGCCGTCACAGGGGCGAAGACGGCCACGGCCGCAAGCGTGCGAGCACGCGCAGCCCTTTACGGCGAGAACGCCGTGGTAGGGTGAAAGGGAACAGCAAGACCGTCTAACCCCGCCCACACATGCCCGCATTCGGCAAGCGGAGCGCGCAGGCCCGGATCAACGAGCCGGGCCGGAGGCGTCAGCCGAGCAAGGCGAGGGAACGATGGAAGCCCGGATGGGGCAAGACTCGCGCAGCGAGGCTCGATGCGCAGCACGACAGCACGACGGCGGCACGCCGGGACGCCATGAGCCTCTGTGTGTTACTCGCTTGCACATTGATTCAATAAATGTTGTATTATCGAATCATGAATGAAGATCAAGCCGTTTCCGCCCTCGGCGCCTTGGCTCACACCCAGCGGCTGCGCGTATTCCGCGCCCTGGTGGTCGCCGGCCCCGAAGGACTGACGCCCAGCGTCCTTGCCGACCAGCTCGCCGTGGCCCGTAACTCCCTGTCCTTCCACTTGAAGGAATTGGCCCATGCCGGCCTCGTCACCATCGAGCAGCAGGGCCGCAATCTGATCTACCGCGCCGACTTCGCCCGGATGAACGGTTTGCTCGGCTACATGACCGAGCACTGCTGCCAAGGCGGTGTCTGCGAGGTTTCCGACACGACCACCCCCTGCGACTGCTGACGCCATGACCACCTACAACGCCTTGTTCATCTGCACGGGCAACTCTGCCCGCTCCATCCTTGCCGAAGGCTTGCTCAACGAGCTAGGCCAAGGTCGCTTCCATGCCTATTCCGCCGGCAGTCACCCAAAGGGCGAGGTGCACCCGCTGGCGCTTGCCACGCTGGAGCGGCTGCGCCTGCCGACAAGCGGCTACCGCAGCAAGAGCTGGGACGAGTTCGTGAAGCCCGACGCGCCGGTGTTCGACTTCATCTTCACCGTCTGCGACAACGCCGCCGGCGAGGCGTGTCCGCTGTGGCCGGGCAAGCCCGTGTCGGCCCATTGGGGCGTGCCTGATCCGGCCGCGGTCGAAGGCACCGATGAGCAGCAGCGCAAAGCGTTCTTCGATGCGGCGATCACGCTGCGTCGGCGCATCGAGCTGTTCCTGTCGCTGCCATTGCAGCGTCTCGATGCCATGTCGTTGCAGCGCGAGCTGCGCGACATTGGCCGCCAGTGAGGCTCACCCGATGACCGCAACCGATACCGCCGGCCCCGCGCCGGCAACCTCCGCCATGAGCGGCTTCGAGCGTTACCTGACGGTGTGGGTGGCGGTGTGCATCGTTGCCGGCATCGCGCTCGGCCAGTTCGCGCCGGGGGTGTTCCAGGCCATCGGCCGCATGGAGATCGCCCAGGTCAACCTGCCGGTCGGCGCGCTGATCTGGGTGATGATCGTGCCGATGCTACTGAAAGTGGACTTCGGCGCGCTCGGCCAGGTCAAGCAGCACTGGCGCGGCATCGGCGTCACGTTGTTCGTGAACTGGGCGGTCAAGCCGTTCTCGATGGCGCTGCTGGCGTGGATCTTCATTCGTCAGGTCTTTGCCGACTGGCTGCCGGATGACCAGCTCGATAGCTATATCGCCGGCCTGATCCTGCTGGCCGCTGCCCCATGTACCGCAATGGTGTTCGTCTGGAGCCGGCTGACCGGCGGCGATCCGGTGTTCACGCTCTCACAGGTGGCCTTGAACGACACCATCATGGTGTTTGCCTTCGCGCCGATCGTCGGCCTGCTGCTGGGCCTGTCGGCCATTACGGTGCCGTGGGACACGCTGCTGGTATCGGTGGTGCTCTACATCGTCATCCCGGTCATCCTCGCGCAGCTCTGGCGTCGTGCGCTGCTGCGCCGGGGCCAAGCCGTGTTCGATCGGACACTGGAACGCATCGGCCCGTTGTCGATCGCGGCGCTGCTGCTGACGCTGGTGTTGCTGTTCGCGTTCCAGGGCGAAGCCATCCTGCGTCAACCGCTGGTGATTGCCATGCTGGCTGTACCCATTCTGATCCAAGTGTTCTTCAACTCCGGGCTGGCGTACTGGCTCAACCGCAAGGTAGGCGAGAAGCACAGCATCGCCGGCCCCTCGGCACTGATCGGCGCATCCAATTTCTTCGAGCTGGCCGTGGCTGCCGCCATCAGCCTATTCGGCTTCCATTCCGGCGCAGCACTCGCAACAGTGGTCGGCGTGCTCATCGAGGTGCCGGTGATGCTGCTGGTGGTGCGCGTTGTTAACCGCTCGCGTGGCTGGTACGAACGCCGCGCGATCGCTTCATAATCTTCAAGGTCATCCCATGAGCACCATCACGATCTACCACAACCCCGCCTGCGGCACCTCGCGCAACGTGCTCGGACTGATCCGCAACAGCGGCGAAGAACCGACCATCATCGAGTACCTGAAAACGCCGCCCGACCGCGACACGCTCCAGGCGTTGATCGCCGCAATGGGCGTGCCGGTGCGCGCTGTGCTGCGCGAGAAAGGCACACCCTATGCCGAACTTGAACTGGGCAATCCGAAGTGGAGCGATGACGACCTGATCGGTTTCATGCTCCAGCATCCCATTCTCATCAACCGGCCAATCGTGGTCACGCCGCTGGGCACGAAACTGTGTCGGCCCTCGGAAGCCGTGCTCGATCTGCTGCCGCAGCCGCAGCGCGGCGCGTTCAACAAGGAAGACGGCGAGCCGGTGGTCGATCAGGACGGCCGCCGTGTCTGAATCCCGTCTCGACCTGCCGAACATCGACACGGCGCTGTTCCAGCAACCGGACACCGAACACCTGTTCGCGCCGGCACGGGCCACGCACGCGCCGCGCTTCCTGCTGCTCTATGGTTCGCTGCGCGAACGCTCGTTCAGCCGCCTCGCAGCCGAAGAAGCCGCACGCATCCTGCGGGCGCTGGGCGGCGAGACCCGATTGTTCAATCCGTCCGCGCTGCCTCTGGTGGACGATGCGCCGGGCGATCACCCGAAGGTCAAGGAACTGCACGAACTGGTGCAATGGGCCGAGGGCATGGTGTGGAGTTCGCCGGAGCGCCACGGCGCGATGACCGGCCTGATGAAGACCCAAATCGACTGGATTCCGCTGTCGGTCGGCGCGGTGCGCCCGACCCAGGGCAAGACGCTGGCGGTGATGCAGGTATCGGGCGGCTCGCAGTCATTCAACGCCGTCAACCAGATGCGCGTGCTGGGCCGCTGGATGCGGATGCTGACCATCCCGAACCAGTCCTCGGTCGCCAAGGCGTACCAGGAGTTCGACGAGACCGGACGCATGAAGCCCTCGGCCTACTACGACCGCGTGGTGGACGTGATGGAAGAACTGATGAAGTTCACGCTGCTCACGCGCGACGCGGCCCCGTATCTGGTGGATCGGTACAGCGAGCGCAAGGAAAGCGCCGAGGCGTTGTCCAAGCGCATGAAACAGGGGTCGATTTGATGCCAGAGCCGGCCATCGCAGAGCGCGACAGCGCCTGGCGCGTTTTTCTGGTGTTCCTGCGGCTGGGGCTGACCTCCTTCGGCGGGCCGATCGCGCACTTGGGCTACTTCCGCACGGAGTTCGTCGAGCGCCGCCGCTGGCTGGATGATCGCAGCTACGCCGATCTGGTCGCGCTGTGCCAGTTCCTGCCGGGGCCGGCCAGCAGCCAGGTCGGCATGGCGCTTGGCTTGGGCCGTGCTGGTGGGTGGGGTGCACTGGCGGCTTGGGTCGGATTCACGCTGCCCTCGGCGTTCGCGCTGATCCTGTTCGCCTACGGCATCTCCGAATACCACGGGCTCGCCGAAGCCGGCTGGGTGCATGGCTTGAAGGTTGTGGCCGTCGCCGTGGTGGCGCAAGCGGTGTGGGGCATGGCGAAAACGTTGTGCCCCGACCGGACCCGCGCCGCGCTGGCGATCCTGGCAGCGTTGCTGACGCTACTGCTGCCGTCTGCCTGGATGCAAGTCGTGGCCATCGCCATGACGGGCCTGATCGGCTGCTGGTGGCTGCAACTGCCGCCGCTTCCGGCAGCGCATCTGACCTCATATGCGGTGTCGCGGCGTACTGGCTCGATGGCGTTGGGCTTGCTGGCCGCGTTGCTGCTCGGTCTGCCGCTGTGGGCGGCGTCCAGCGGCTCGACGATGGCTGCGCTGATCGACGGCTTCTTCCGCGCCGGCGCGCTGGTGTTCGGTGGCGGCCATGTTGTGTTGCCGCTGTTGCAAGCAGCGACCGACTCGACCGGCGCAGTCGGCAATGCCGATTTCCTGGCCGGCTACGGTGCCGCGCAGGCCGTACCGGGGCCGCTGTTCACCTTCACGGCCTATCTCGGCACGGTGGCCGACTGGCCCTTGCACGGCTGGATTGGTGGGCTGGTGCTGCTGGTCGTGATCTTCGTGCCGGCCTTCCTCGTGCTGATCGGCACGCTACCGTTCTGGCAGCGGCTGCGCCACCGCCACGGCATCCAAGCTGCAATGGCGGGCATTAACGCGGGCGTGGTCGGCATCCTGCTGTCCGCGCTCTACGACCCGGTATGGACGAGCGCCATCCACGGACGCACCGATTTCGCTCTGGCCTTGGCCGCCTTCGGTCTGCTGGTCTATGGACGCTTGCCGCCGGTGCTGGTGGTCGTGCTGGCCGCCGTAGCGGGGCAAATCCTGTCTGCCTGATCCTGCGCAGAATCAGGGGGCTGCTGCGTCATGTACTTGGGTGTGGTGAGCATCAGGCGCATGCGGGTAGGCAGACCGGGTAGCTGTGATTCGGCACGAAGCGCGGGGCGTAGCCAGCCAACCCGACGACGGCACGCCGGGACGCGCGAATGCGGTCTGAACTACTCGGTGTCCTGCTTGCGTTGCTCAATCTGCAAGCGCGCTCGCTCGGTCGCCTGCTGCAACTTCTCGCCCAGCACCGCACGCGGCGGCAAGCTGGTCAGGTACTCGGCAACATGGATGCCCGACTTGTCCAGTTCCAGCAGTTCGATCTGCTCGCGCTTCTTGCCCGTGCATAGGATGATCCCCAAGGGCGAGGCTTCTTCCTGCTCGCGTTCATGCTTGTCGAGCCAGCGCAGATAAAGTTCCATCTGTCCCTTGTAGGCCGCCTTGAACTCGCCGATCTTCAACTCCACCGCCACCAACCGCCGCAGCTTGCGGTTGTAGAACAACAGGTCAAGGTGGAAATCCTCGTCGTCGATCGGGATGCGTTTTTGCCGGGCCACGAAGCTGAAACCCGCGCCCAGCTCCAGCAAGAAGGACTCCATTTCGCGGATGATCGCTGCTTCCAAGTCGCCTTCCTGCCAAGTGTCCCGCAGGCCCAGGAAGTCGAGGATGTACGGGTCGCGCATGACCAAGGCCGGCGACATGCGCTGCGCATCACGCAAGGTCGCCAGCTCCTGCGCGATCGTCTCGTCTGGCTTTTGGGACAGCGCCGTGCGCTCGTACAGCATCGAGTCGATGCGCTCGCGCAGCGTCCGCACGCTCCAGCGTTGGGTGCTGGCCATCTGCGCGTAGTAGTCCCGCTGGAGCGGGTCTTTCAGCGGCATCAGGGCGATGAAGTGCGTCCAGCTCAATTCTCGTATCAGTGATACGAGAATTCGCTCGTCGGGGAAGGTGGCAGCGAACTGCACCATCCGGCGCAGGTTCTGCTCGGCAAAGCTGCCGCCGTATTCCTTCACCAACTGCGCCGCCAGGTTCGGCAGGACTTCCTTGCCATAGGCACCCCTGCGCCCGTCCAAGACCTGCGACCGGATGCGCTGGCCGATGCGCCAATAGAGCATCGTCAGCTCGCTATTCACCGTCGAGGCGGCGCGCTTGCGCGCCGCCTCGATCAGTGCCCGAATGTCGCCCAGCAGCGCCGAAGGCGCTGCTGGCGCAGGAACGGATGCCTTGAGCCTGTTCATGCGATGGCCTCCTGGAGCTGCCGCGCGCCCGTGATGGCCTGGCGGCGGCTCGCCACCAGTTCGGCCGCATCACGCACCGGCTTGTCTTCGGTGTGGACGTAATGCATGAACATCGCCACGGTCTTGTGGCCCGTCAGCTTCATGCCTACCTTGGTCGGCACGCCCGAATTGGCAATGTCAGTCGTGGAGCGGTGGCGGATGCCGTGCGTGCCGACGTGCGGGACGCCGGCGGCCTTGAGCACCCGGCACCAGCCGCCGTAGTGCTCGCCAAAGGTCAGGTGCTTGGTCGGGTCGTTGGGTGACGGCAGGACGTAGGGGCAGCCCTCCCGGCGCGGTGCCGTCGAAAGCAGCCGATAGGCTTCCGCGCTCATGGGCTTGGAAAGGCCGCCGGTCTTGCTGTCGGGCCAGACCACGCGCCGGTTCTCCAGATCGACCCAAGCCCATTCGAGCGTGCAGATTTCGGAGCGACGGCCGGCGAACTCGAATTGCAGGCGGATCGCCAGCGGGATGACGTAGTTCTCCAGCCCTTCCGCCTCCAGCTTCTCCAGATGGCGGAAGATCAGCGCCAGCTCGTCGTCCACGATGAGCCGGGTTTCCTCGCCGGGCGGGTACATCGGGACATGGCGGCACGGGTTCGTGCCGTCCGGGCGGTAGCCCCACACTTCGGCCAGGTTGAACATCTTGCGCAGCACGCCGAAGGCGTTGTTCGCCTCGGCCGGCTTGTAGGCCAGCTTCTCCATCAGCCCGGCAATGTCGGGCCGCTTCACGTCCTGCACCTTCTTGCGGCCGATCAGCGGGACAATGCAGCGGTCGATGACGGCCTGATAGCCGCGCTGCGTGCTCGGCTTGTTGCGCTTCTTGGAGTAGTCCTCCATGAACTTCTTGCACAGCGCTTCGACCGTGGGCGCCTTGCGCGCCTCGGCCTTGGCGCCGCCGGGGTCGCCGCCTCGGCGAACCTCGGCCAGCCAGTCCTGCGCCATGACGCGGGCCTGCTCCACGGTCAGTTCCCCGAACAGGCCCAGCGAGGGCTTGCGGGGCTGCCCGGAGTTCGTGCGGTACTGGAGCATGAACACCCGGCGGCCCTTCGGGGTAATCTTGCACAGGAAGCCCGGCACCACGGTATCCCGTAGTTCGATGTCCTTGGCCTGGGGTTGCGCTGACTCTACGGCGGTTTTGGTGAGCTTGATCTTTGCCATGATGACTCCTTGGAACGACCCGAATTCCAAGAGCCAGATAGGAGCGGCGCGAGGGAAAACCGGGTCAAGTTTCAGAAAGCACCGGCATATGATGGACGCGCGTAAGTTCTTGATAAACCTGCTGTATCGAGCTACGGCGCAGTCCAGCGAAGTACCGGGCTGGAGTCATCGTCAAACAAAAAAGCGCCCGAGGGCGCTGCGCGGTGTCGCGGGCCTCGGCGGGTTCGTCAGGAGAGGGCGGTAGTCCTCATGTCGCACGCTCGGCGGCCGTTTCCGGGCGCCACCTTGTCTGCAGGGAACCACCGGAACGGTAGGGGCGCACCGGCCGAAAGTCAATGAACCGGCCGCCCGCCCCTGCCCGCGGGGCCGGCGGCGGCCTACACTCGGCCATCGCACGCTTCCGGAGCCGGCATGGCGCAGAGCATCCACGACTTCCACGACGACCCGCGCAACGCCGACATCCGGATCTGGATCAACGGCGCGCTCCGGCCCCGGGCCGAGGCGGTGGTGTCGGTGTTCGACAGCGGCTTCGTGCTGGGCGACGGCGTCTGGGAAGGGCTGCGGGTGGTCGGCGGCCATCCGGTGTTCCTCGACGAACACCTGGACCGGCTGTTCGAGGGCGCGAAGGCGATCGCGCTGGACATCGGCCTGGACCGCGCCGCGCTGACCCGGGCGATCTACGACACCCTGGCCGCGAACGGGATGCACGACGGCGTGCACCTGCGGCTGATGGTCACGCGCGGGGTCAAGCGCACGCCGTACCAGGACCCGCGGGTCACCGTCGGCCCGGCGACCGTGGTGATCATCCCCGAGCACAAGGTCGCCAAGCCCGAGACCGTCGCCGCCGGCCTCACGCTGTTCACCGTCCACGTGCGCCGCGGCCATCCGGACGTGCAGGACCCGAAGCTCAACAGCCACAGCAAGCTCAACTGCATCACCGCCTGCATCCAGGCCACCGAGGCCGGCGCCGACGAGGCGCTGATGCTGGACCCGCACGGGTTCGTGGCGACCTGCAATTCCACCCATTTCTTCATCGTGCGCCGAGGCGAGGTGTGGACCTCGACCGGCGACTACTGCCTCGGCGGCATCACCCGCGGCAACGTGCTGCGCACCTGCCGCGAGGCCGGGATCCCCTGCTTCGAGAAGAACTTCAGCCTGACCCAGGTCTACTCCGCGGACGAGGCCTTCGTCACCGGCACCTTCGCCGGGCTGGTGCCGGTGCGCCAGATCGACGGCCGCACCATCGGCGAGGCGTCGCTGCCCGGGCCGGTCACGGCGCGCCTGCAGGCGGCGTACCGCGAACTCGTCGCGCGCGACGTGGCGTTCCGCGCGGGGGTGCGGCTGGCATGACGACGCCACCGGAACCGCTGCGCATCGCGATGTGGAGCGGGCCGCGCAACATCTCGACCGCGATGATGCGGGCCTGGGAGAACCGCGGCGACTGCGCGGTCAGCGACGAGCCGCTGTACGCCGCCTACCTGGCCGCGACCGGGCTCGACCACCCCGGGCGCGACGCGGTCATCGCCGCCGGCGACACCGATCCCGGGCGCGTGGTGGACGCCCTGCTCGGACCCGCGCCGGGCGGCGCGCCGGTCTGGTACCAGAAGCACATGAGCCACCACCTGCTGCCGGGCATGGACACCGGCTGGGTGCTGCGCCTGCGCAACGTGTTCCTGATCCGCGACCCGGCGGCGGTCGTGGCCTCGTACATCAAGTCGCGGGCGACGGTGACGCCCGAGGACATCGGCCTGCCGCAGCAGGGACGCCTGTTCGACCTGCTCTGCGCCGCGGGCGAGACTCCGCCGGTGATCGACGCCGGCGACTTCCTGCGCGCGCCCGAGGCGCACCTGCGCGCGTTGTGCGGGACGCTGGGGATCGCGTTCACTCCGCGCATGCTGGCGTGGCCGCCCGGGCCGCGGGACAGCGACGGGGTCTGGGCGCCGCACTGGTACGACGCGGTGTGGAAGTCCACCGGGTTCGAGCCGTGGCGCGCCCGCGAGACCGCGCTCGAAGGCGAGCCCGCCGCCGTCGCCGAGGCCTGCCGCGATGTCTACGACAGGCTGCGCGCCCGGCGCATGCAGGTCTGAGCCTTCACCGGCAGCGGAACCTTAGTCCGCCGGCAGCACGACCGCGGCGCCCATGTGCCCGTGGGCGACGCGGAAGCGGCCGTGGATGCGCTCGAACCCGCGCGGCGCGGCCCCGGGCACCAGCACGTCGGCGACGAAGCCGTCGTCGCCGGCGAACGCGATCTCGACCTGCTGGAAGTCGAGGAACACCCGGCACGACGGATAGATCGCCTTGTAGACGGCTTCCTTGATCGAGAACACGAGCCGGCCGCCGATCGCCCGCAATTCCGGCGGCAGCGCGTCGACGCGGGCGAATTCCGCCTCGCGCAGGATCATCGGCAGCAGCCGCGGCTCCAGCGGATCGGCGGGCTCGACGTCGAGCCCCAGCCCGAGCCAGCGCGCGGCGGGCGCGACCGCGACCGCGCACAGGGTGTTGCAGTGGGTGATCGAACCGACCATGCCCGCCGGCCAGCACGGCACCCGGTTGGGATCGGGCAGCAGCGGCCCGGCGGCGATGCGGGCCTCGGCGAGCGCGGCGCGCGCCAGCAGCCGGCCGGCGGCGAATTCGCGCCGGCGCTTGTCCACCGCGCGCTCGATCAGCGCCTGCTCCTCCGGCGGCAGCGTCGCGGGGTCGGCCGCGGCCGGCGGCATTTCCGCCAGCGTCACGCCGGCCGGCAGCAGCGGCCGGAACAGCGAGGACTCCGGTGGCTGCCGCGGAGCGCTCAAGCGTGCAGCGCCCACCAGGCGCCGGCGCCCAGCGCCAGCACGAGCCCGCCCAGCACCGCACCGAGGATGCGGTCCTGCCGGCGCGCGCGCGCCAGCGCTTCGCCGTAGGGCATCGTGGTGTGCGAGACCATGGTGTAGATCGGCAGCCAGGTCTGCGGCATCAGCCGGTTGAGGAACACGTCCAGCCGCTTGCGCAGCACGAACCACGGCGAACCGACCTTCTGCCGCAGCTCGACGAAATTGGCCTTCGACAGTTCCATCAGCACGTCGGTGTGCGGCCGCCGCGCCTGTTCGTACGCGGCGAACGCGGCGGCGCGATCGTCCGGGCGCGCCTGCAGCGCCGACAGCAGCGCCGAGCAATCCTCGAACGCCGAGTTCATGCCCTGGCCGTAGAACGGATACACCGCATGCACGGCGTCGCCGACCAGCACCATCCAGTCCTGGAAGCGCCAGGGCGCGGTCCTGGTCGTCAGCAGCGCGCCGACCGGGCGTCGCGACCACTGCTCGACCAGCCCGGGCAGCATCGGCAGCAGATCGGGGAAATACTTGCGGAACAGCGCCTGGATCTGCTCCGGCGTCGTCGTCGTCTCGAAGCTGTCCGGCCCCTCGTGCGGCAGGAACAGGGTCAGCGTGTGCGAGCCGTCGCGGTTGGGGTGCGAGACGAACAGGCCGTGCGAACGCGGCCACACGTGCAGCGCGGTCTGGTCGATCACCGACTTGCCGTCCGGGCCCGCGGCCAGGGTCAGCTCCTTGTAGCCCCACTCCAGGTATTCCTGGTGGTAATCCGCGCGCAGGCCGCGCTGCATCTCCGGACGACAGCGCGAGAACGCGCCGTCGGCGCAGATCACCCAGTCCGGGCGCACCACCGTGCTGCCGCCGGCGTGCTCCAGGTGCAGCGTGCGCGCATCCTTGTCGATGCTCGCCAGCCGGTGCTCGAAGTGCAGGCGCACGTGCGGATGCGCCTCGGCGCGATCGAGCAGCAGCCGGATCAGCTCGCTGCGGTCGATCGAATACAGCACCTCGCCGCGGTTCTTGCCGTAGGGCTGGAAGCGGGTGCCGCCGTCGGGCGCGTGGATCACGCGGCCGCGCATGACCACGGTCAGCGGCATCACCATGTCGATCAGGCCGACCTCGGTCAGCGCCTGGATGCCGCGTTTGGACAGGCCGAGGTTGATCGAGCGTCCGCCCTCGGCGCCGTCGGTGCGCGGATCGTCGCGGCGTTCGTACACGTCCACGCGGTGGCCGCGCTCGGCCAGCGCCAGCGCCAGCAGCGAACCGGCCAGCCCGCCGCCGACGATCGCGACCCGGCGCGGGTCGCCGGCGCGGTCGTCGTCGGCAGCGCCCCGGGCGGCCGGCGCCTGCGACGGCGTCGCGGCCATCATCGTCCGGCCTCCGCGCGCATTTCCAGTTCCGCCTGGACCAGCGCATCGACCGCCTGGTCGAAGTAGTTGCGGCGGATGCTGCCGCCGAGCCGGCGCAGGTACGAGCGCAGGTAGGCGTTGCGCACCTGCGGCGCATCCAGATCGCGCTTGAGGAACGGCAGGTCCGACTCGACCATGTGCCGCATCACCAGCATCGGCGTGGGGCTGCGCAGCGGGCGGAAGTCGGGATTGCGCAGGCCGGGCGTGTCGTTGCGGGCATGGAATTCGCCGAGCATCAGGCCGACGTCCACGAACGCCGGCTTGAGCCGCGCCTGCATCGCGTCGATCAGCGGCGCCGCGGTCTCGTCCAGGCCGCTGAACACGGCCATGAAGACCTTGTTGATCGCCATCGGCCCTTCCCGCGGCTCGGTCTCCAGGAACTGCTGGCGACACTGCTCGATGATGTCGTGGATGCGCTGGGGATCGGGTTCGGTGTCCGGGATGTCGATCAGCCAGATCGTGTCCAGCTCCAGCGCCATCGGCGTGAACGGACAGACCGGGCCGGCGCGGCCGACATCGGGATGCGGACGCGCGAGGAAGCTGCGCACCCAGGCCACGGACTCGGCGAGCGGGGCGTCGGGCGTGTTCGCCGCCTCCACCTCCGAAGCGCGACGCAGCGCGAAGCCGCTGCCCGCGGACTTGGCCGCATGCGGGCACCCGCCTTCGGCGCCGCCCGCGCGGACTGCCATGGATTGATCACTTGCGTTCATGGGTAGATTCCTGTGTCTGTCCTGGAATGCCGGCGCCCGCGCGAAGACGACCTCGGCCGTCTTCCGCGATCCCGCGCCCGCATGCGTCCCGCAACCGCTTGTCCTGCCTTCCTGCCTGTCTGGCGCAACTCCTTCCGCCCGGCCCGCGGCCCCGCCGCGAACCGGTTCCGCGCGCGCGCCGTCGGGCGCGCGCCGCGGGTCCATCCCCCTTCCCCGCCGCCTGCGCGACGGGGGTCACGCCTCGATCGGCGACTCCACGTCCGGCAAGTCCCGTTCGATCCGTCTCACCGGACGCAAGGCGTAGCCCGCGGCGGCCACCGCCGCCATCGCCAGGCCCAGCACGATGAACATCAGTCCCAGCCCGCGCCCCTCGCCGACGCCGATCACCCGGCCGACGCTGTCGGCCAGGGGACCGCCGGGACGCAGCGCCGGCTCGAACACGAATTCCGCGAGCGGCCCCGCCAGCAGGTAGCCCAGCGGCAGCGCGGCCTCGCTGCTCATGCGCACGATCGCCATGCAGCGTCCCAGCAACTGCGACGGCACCTTGGTCTGCCACAGCGCGAACACCGCCGACTGCGCCGGCGGGATGGTCAGGAACATCACGAACCCGGCCACGACGTAGAGCAGGAACGACGGCGCGAAGCCGTGCGCGAACAGCGCCAGCCCGCCGAGGAACGAAAAGCCCAGCACGCCGTCGATCTTGCGCCTGGGGCCGCCCCAGACGGTGATCATCACGCCGCCGACCAGCAGCCCGCTGCACGCCAGCGACATCTGCAGGCCGAGCATCCCCTCGTCCTGGTTCACCGCGGCCAGCACCAGCGGGGTGATCGCGACGCTGGCGATGGCGAAGAGGAAGCTGCCGGCCGTGCCCACCGCAAGCAGGCCGAGCAGGCCCTTGCGCTCGGCGATGTAGCGCCAGCCCTCGCGGGCCTCGCGCATCAGGTTCTGCTCCCCGGCGGCGTCGCGTCGCGGCCGCGGGATGCGCGCCAGCGCGATGCACAGCGCGCCGGCCACGAAGCTGACCGCGTCCACCGCCAGCACGCCGACGAGGCCGGTGAACTTCATCAGCACGCCGGCCAGCGCCGGACCGCCGACCAGCGACACGCCCTGCCCGGTCTGGATCAGGCCGTTCAGCCGCACCAGTTGGTCGCGATCGGCCAGCAGCGGCACGCTCGCGGCGTAGGCCGGCTGCAGGAAGGTGTTGGTGACCGCCGACAGTCCCACGCCGGCGTAGATGATCGGCATCGACAGCCGGTCCGTGGCGGCCAGCAGCGCCAGCGCGCCGATCACGACCGCCGATGCGACCTCGCAGACGACCATCACCCGGCGCCGGTCCCAGCGGTCCACCAGCGCCCCGGCGAACGGCGAGAGCACCAGCGCGGGGATCGCCATCGCCACGAACACCAGCGCGAACCGGGTGGTCGAACCGGTGGTCTGGTACACCCAGACCCCGAGCGCGAAGCTGGTCAGGCGCGAACCCACGCCCGACACCAACTGGCCGAACCAGATCAGCAGGAAATCGCGCAGGCCGGCGGCACGGCCGCTGGCGGACACCGTCGCACTCATGCGTCGTCCCCACGCCGGGACGACGCGCCCGCAGCGAGCGGGGCGGCACCGGCGGACATCGGATCTTGCGGGACGGTCATGCGCGTTCTCGGCTCCGTGCGCAGGCTCAGCCGGCCAGCAGGGCCTGAAGCTCTTCGTCCGACAACCCCTCCAGTTCGCCGAGCATGCCGGCCAGGTCGTCGGCGCCGAGGCTCTGCAGGCGCTGGCGCAGCAGCAGTTCCGAGAACCCGGCCACCGTGGGCGCCTCGAACACCATGCGCAGGGTGATGTCCGGCCCCAGCGCCGCCTGCATGCGGGCGACCAGTTGGGTGGCGAGCAGCGAATGGCCGCCGAGGTCGAAGAAGTTGTCGTGGATGCCGATCTTCGGGCGACCGAGGATCTCGGCCCAGAGCGCCACCAGCGTCTCCTCCTCGGGATTGCGCGGCGCGGTCTCGTCGGCGGCGCCGAACGCATCGGCCTCCGGCGCCGGCAGCGCGCGCCGATCGACCTTGCCGTTCGGCGTCAGCGGCAGCCGGTCGAGGCCGACGAAGGCCGCGGGCAGCATGTAGTCCGGCAGGCGTTCGCGCAGCCGGTTGCGCAGCGCGGTGACGTCGGCGGCGGCCGAGGCCGGCACCAGGTACGCGACCAGGCGCTTGTCGCCGGGGCGATCCTCGCGGCAGACCACCACCGCCTGCGCCACCGCCTCGCCCTGCAGCAGCACCGATTCGATCTCGCCCAGTTCGATGCGGAAGCCGCGCAGCTTGACCTGGTGGTCGATGCGGCCGAGCGCTTCGAGGCGACCGTCGCGGCGCCAGCGCGCGAGGTCGCCGGTGCGGTAGAGCCGTCCGCCCGGGCGCGGCCCGAACGGATCGTCGACGAATTTCTCGGCGGTCAGCTCGGGACGGTCGAGGTAGTCGAGCGCGACGCCCAGGCCGCCGATCAGCAGTTCGCCCGGCAACCCCGCGGGCATCGGCCGCATCGCCTTGTCGACGACGTAGACCTCGGTGTTGGCGATCGGATGGCCGATCGGCACCGGGCCGTCGCCGGCGGTCACCCGCTCGAGGGTCGACCACACCGTGGTTTCGGTCGGGCCGTAGACGTTCCACAGCGCCGCACCGCAGGCCAGCAGACGGTCGGCCAGTTCGCGCGGCAGCGCTTCGCCGCCGCAGAGCATGCGCAGGCCGTCGCGCCCGCGCCAGCCGGAGTCCAGCAGCATGCGCCAGGTCGCCGGGGTGGCCTGCAGCACGGTCGTGCCCGAGGCGTCCAGCAGCGCGGCCAGCGCCGCGCCGTCGGCGGCGGTGGCGCGGTCGGCCAGCACCACCCGCGCGCCCACCGTCAGCGGCAGCATCAGTTCCAGCAGCGCGATGTCGAACGACAGTGTGGTGATCGCGCACAGCCGATCGTCCGCGCCCAGGCCCGGCTCGCGCGCCATCGACGCGAGGAAATTCACCGCCGCGCGGTGCGGGATGCGCACGCCCTTGGGCCGCCCGGTGGAGCCGGAGGTGAAGATCACGTAGGCCGGATCTTCCGCGCCGGCGTCGCCCGGGACCGCATCGGCGGCGGGCGGGACGTCGCCGTCGAGCGCGTCGCCGTCGAGCGCGTCGCCGTCGAGCGCGTCCACGTCGAGCGCGACGTGCGCGCCTGCGGGCAGTTGCGCGGCGATCGCGCGCTCGGTCAGCACCACCGGCGCGGCCGCGTCCTCGAGCATGTAGCCGATGCGCTCGGCCGGGAATCCCGGGTCCAGCGGCACGTAGGCCGCGCCGGCCTTGAGCACGCCCAGCAGCGCCGCGAGCATCCGCGGCGTGCGCTCGAGGTACAGCCCGACCATCCGCCCGGGGCCGACGCCGTGCGCGCGCAGGTGCGCGGCGATCCGCGTCGCCTGCGCGTCGAGCGTCGCGTAGTCGAGCGCCGCCTCGCCCTGGACCACCGCGAGCGCATCGGGCGCGCGCGCCGCCTGCGCCTCGAACAGCGCGTGCACGGTCTGCGCCGCGGGCATCGGCGCGGCGGTGGCGTTCCACTCGACCAGCAGCCGCTGGCGCTCGGCCGGCGCCAGGATCTCCAGCGCGCGCACCCGCGTGTCCGGCGCGTCGATCGCCGACCGCAGCAGTTGGCCGAGGTGATCGGCGAAGGCCTCGACGTAGTCGCGATCGAACAGGTCGGTCGCGTACTCCATCAGCATGATCAGCCCGGCCTCGTCGTCCTCCGCGGCGAAGATCGAGAAATCGACGCGCGCGGTGCCCGAATGCGCATCGGCCATGTCCACGGCCTGCATGCGCAGCCCCGGCAGGTCGACCTCGCTGGACGGGAAGTTCTGGTAGAACAGCATCGTCTGGAACAGCGGCGCGTGGCTGAGGTCGCGCTCGATGTCCAGGCTCTCGATCAGCCGCTCGATCGGCAGGTCCTGGTTGGCGTAGCTGTCCAGCGTCGCCGCCTTCACCTGCGCCAGCAGCTCGCGGAAGGTCGGATCGGCGGACAGGTCCGCGCGCAGCGGCAGGGTGTTGATGAAGAAGCCGACCAGCGGTTCGAGTTCGCGCCGGGTGCGGTTGGCGTTGCCGACGCCGACGACGATGTCGTCCTGCCCGGAATAGCGCGCCAGCAGCGCCTGGTAGGCGGCCAGGAAGGTCATGAACGGGGTCGTGCCTTCCTGGCGGCTGAAGCGCTTCACCGCGTCGTACAGCTCGCGCGGCAGCGTGCGCGACAGCATCGCGCCGCGATAGCTCTGCACCGGCGGCCGCGGCCGGTCGCCGGGCAGTTCCAGCACCGTCGGCCGGTCCGGGAAGCGGGTCCGCCAGTACTCGAGCTGGCGCGCCAGCTCGGCGCTGCCCAGTTCGTCCTGCTGCCAGAGGGTGTAGTCGGCGTACTGGATCGGCAGTTCCGGCAGCGGCGAAGGTTCGCCGGCCAGGAAGGCGCGATAGAGCTTCGACAGTTCGCCGAACAGCACCCCGAACGACCAGCCGTCGACCGCGATGTGGTGCGCGCTGAGCGCGAGCAGGTGGTCCTGCGCGTCGATCCGCACCAGGGTGGCGCGCAGGATCGGCCCGGCGACCAGGTCGAACGGGGCCCGGGCGTCGGCGCGGGTCAGCGCGAACGCTTCCGCCTCGCACGCGGCGGCGTCGCCGCGATCGGAGACGTCGAAGCGCGCCATCGGCACCGGCGACGGCGGCAGGATGCGCTGGAACGGACCGTCCGCGTCCTTGGGGAACACCGTGCGCAGGCTTTCGTGGCGGACGAGGATGGCGTCGAGGCAGCGCTGCAGCACGTCGACGTCGAGCGTGCCCTGCAGCCGCATCAGCGAGGTGACGTTGTAGACGCTGTTGCCCGGATCGAACTGGTCGAGGATCCACAGCCGCTGCTGGGCCGAGGACAGCGGCAGCCGCGGCGGGCGCGGGCGACGCCCGATCTCCGTCTGCGGCACGGCGGTCTCCGCCGCACGCTTCGCCAGTTGCTGCATCAACTGCGCACGCTTCTCCGGCGAAAGATTCGCCAGCCGTCGCTCGAGTTCGCTCATTACGCCGTTCCGGTCACGCCCGCGGCCGAAAGGCGATCCTGCAGCTCGGCTTCGCTCAAGTGTTCGACATCGTCCAACAATGCCGCCAGTGCGGCCTGGTCGGCCGCCTCGCAGGCGAGCGCGATGCGCGCCGCCAGTTGTTCCACCGTCGGGGCCTCGAACAGCGCGCGCAGCGGCAGTTCGATCCCGTAGTCGTATTCGATCCGCGCCAGCAGCCGGGTCGCCAGCAGCGAATGGCCGCCAAGGTCGAAGAAATCGGCGCGCACGTCGATCTTCGGCACCCGCAGCAGTTCGGACCACAGCGCCGCCACGGCCCGTTCGTCCTCGGTGCGCGGCGCGATGAAATCCTCGGCGTCGCCGGCGGCGGCCTCGGGCGCGGGCAGCGCGCGACGGTCCACCTTGCCGTTGGGCGTCAGCGGGAACGCGTCCAGCGCCACGAACGCCGACGGCACCATGTACTCCGGCAGCGCGCGCTTGAGGTGGGCGCGCAGCTCGGCGGGATCGGGCCGCGCGGCGTCGCAGGTGTAGTACGCGACCAGGCGCGGGTCGCCGGGGCGGTCCTCGCGGCAATGGACCACCACCTGGTCCAGGCCCGGGTACTCGCCCAGCACCGCCTCGATCTCGCCCAGCTCGATGCGGAAGCCGCGCAGCTTGATCTGGTGGTCGATGCGGCCGATCACTTGCAGCGTGCCGTCGGCGCGCCAGAACGCGAGGTCGCCGGTGCGGTAGAGGCGCGCGCCGGGCGCATCGGAGAACGGATCGGCGATGAATTTCTCGGCGGTCAGGTCGGGACGCCCGCGATACCCCGCCGCCAGGCCTTCGCCGCCGATCAGCAGCTCGCCGGGCACCCCCACCGGCAGCGGCTGCAGGTGGCGATCGACGATGTGGATGCGGGTGTTGTCGACCGGGCGGCCGACGAGGATCGGGCCCTCGCCCGGCGCGACCCGGCACAGCGCCGAATACACGGTGGTCTCGGTCGGCCCGTACAGGTTCCACAGTTCGCGGCCCATCGGCAGCAGGCGGTCCGCCAGTTCGCGCGGCAGCGCCTCGCCGGTGGAGATGATCCGCATCGACGGCTTGCCCGGCCAACCCACGTCCAGCAGCATGCGCCAGGTCGCAGGCGTCGCCTGCATCAGGGTCAGCGGCTCGGATTCCACCAGCCGGCGCAGGCGCAGGCCGTCGCGGACGGTGTCGCGGTCGACCAGCAGGATGCGCGCGCCGACGGTGAGCGGGATCACCAGTTCGGTCAGCGCGATGTCGAAGGACAGCGTGCTGATCGCGCAGATCGTGTCGTGCGGGCCCATGCCCGGCTCGCGCGCGATCGAACGGATCAGGTTGACCGCGGCCTTCTGGCGGATCTCGACGCCCTTGGGCTTGCCGGTGGACCCGGAGGTGAAGATCACGTAGGCCGGATCGTCCGCGCCGACGCCGCAGCCGTGCATCGATTCGCCGCCGGCGACCGGCGCGTCGGCATCGACCACGACCACCGACGGCACCGGCGCCGGCAGCCGGTCGCGCAGCGACGCCTGGGTGACGAGGACGGTGGACTGCGCGGTCTCGACCATGTACGCGAGGCGGTCGTGCGGGAACCCGGGATCCAGCGGCACGTAGGCCGCGCCGGCCTTCACGATGCCGACCAGGCCGACCAGCATTTCCAGCGTGCGTTCGACGTACAGGCCGACCAGCCGGCCCGGACCGGCACCGGCCTCGCGCAGCGCGCGCGCGACCGCGTCGGCGCGACCATCGAGTTCGGCGTAGGTCATGTCGCGATCGCCGAAACGGACCGCGACCGCGTCCGGCGTGGCCGCGGCCTGCGCCGCGAACAGCGCGGCGATGGTCGGCTCCGCGGGCAGCGCGCGCACGGTGTCGTTCCAGCCGGCGATCTCCGCGCGCTCGGCCGCGGTCAGCAGCGGCAGCGCGCGCACCGGCGCCTCCGGCGACGCGGCCACGGCCTCGAGCAGGGTCAGCAGATGCCCGCCCATGCGCCGGATCGACGCCTCGTCGTACAGGTCGCGGCTGTACTCGAACATCAGCTCGCCCTGGTGGTGCTGGTTCACGAACAACTGCAGGTCGGCCTGCGCCGTACCGGGCGCGACCTCGTGCTGGGTGGCGTCCTCGACGCGCAGGCCGGCCAGCGGATCCTCGACCTGCGGATAGCTCTGGAAGAAATAGGTCGCCTGCGCGAACGGCGTGTAGCCGGTGGAACGCGGCAGCCGCTGCTCCTCGAGGATGCGGTCGAACGGCACGTCCGCGTTCTCCATCGCCTGCAGCACGCGGGCGTGCGTGCGCTGGAGATGTTCCGCGAACGTCGGATCGCCGGACAGGTCGGCGCGCAGCGGCAGCAGGTTGATGAAGAAGCCGACGACCGGCTCGAGTTCGAGCCGGGCGCGGCCGGCGACGCCCATCGCGGTCACGATGTCCTGCTGGCCGGTATAGCGCGCGAGCACGATCTGGTAGGCCGCCAGCAGCAGGCTGGAGAGGGTCGCGCCGTTGTCGCGCGCAAGCGATTGCAAGCGTGCGTACGTCGCCGCGGGCAGGTCGCACGACCACAGGCCACCGCGATGGCTGCGCAGCGCCGGACGCGGACGGTCGGTCGGCAGGTCGAGCACCGGCGGCGCGCCGGCGAGCGCGGTCTTCCAGAAGTCGAGCTGGCCGCGCATGCGCTCGCCGGCGAACTGGCCCTGCTGCCACAGCGCGACGTCGGCGATCTGCAGTTCCGGCACCGGGAGATCGATCTCGGCCCGGTCCCGCAATCGATTGTAGGCGTGGCGGAATTCGCGCGAGAGCGTGCTGATCGACCAGCCGTCGATCGCGATGTGGTGGAAGGTCAGCATCAGCAGGTGCAGGTCGGGCTCGACCGCCACCAGCACCGCGCGCAGCACCGGGCCGGCCTGCAGGTCGAAAGGTTCCGCCGCGCTGGCGCGCGCGATGCGCAGCGCGTCCGCGCGACGCGATGCGGGATCGTCGCCTTCGGCGCGCGTCTCCCGCCACGGCAGATCGAGCCGCGGCAGGATGCGCTGGCAGGGCTCGCCGTCGATCGCGGGATAGACCGTGCGCAGGCCTTCGTGGCGGTCCACCAGGACCTGCAGCGCACGCCGCAGGTCCGGCGCGTCGACGGCGCCGTGCAGCCACGTGCCCCAGCCCGAGTTGTAGGCGATCTGGCCGGGATCCAGGCGATCCTGCACCCACAGGCGACGCTGCCCGGACGTGAGCGGGATGCGTTCCGGTCGCGGCTGCGGCCGGATGCGCGCGCGCGCGGCGCGCTCACGTGCGGAGACCTGCCGCAATTGCTCTCGTTGTTCCGGTGAGAGCCGGGCAAGACGTTGTTCGAGTTCGTTCATTCTGCTGGACTTCCATGCGGTGCGCGAGCGGACCATCGCGCGGGTCGGACCACGCGATGTCCTCCCCAGGCCATCCATGCGCAGTCTCGATTAATTCTTTTCAAGCTATCACACTGCGCTTATTCTGCAAGCCGGACGACCCGTTCGAGCGTTGTGCCCGATCATGGTCCACAGCCTCGCACGCGGTCGTCGCAGATCCCGAGAACACCCGGTCCCCGCTTGTCCGTCTTTCCCCTCCATTTCCGTTACGGTCCCGGAAGCGCCGCCGGCGCGTCCACACCGGCGGACGGGGCTGCGGACCGTACGACACCCCCAGAATGGACGCCCATGCCATGACGCCCCTTTCCAGCACGCGCCCCGTCCCGGCCTCCGGTGCGCCGGACGCGCTGGTCGAGCTCTCGGCGCGACTGGGCAACGATCCGCGCCTGGTCCAGGGCGGCGGCGGCAACACGTCGATGAAGGCGGGCGACGTGTTCTGGGTCAAGGCGTCCGGCACCTGGCTCGCGCACGCGCGCGAACGAGACGTCTTCGTGCGCCTGCCGCTGTCGGACGTGCACGCCGCGATGCGACGCGCCGATGCCGAGGACGCGCTGACGGCGCTGGCGCCGCCGGGCGGACTGCGGCCTTCGATCGAAACCTCGCTGCATGCGCTGCTGCCGCATCCGGTGGTCGCGCACGTCCATTCGGTGAACGCGATCGCGTGGGCCGCGCGCAGCGACGCGGAAACGGCGCTTGCGCACGCGCTCGACGGCGTGGCCTGGGCGTGGGTGCCGTATCGCCGCCCGGGCCTGCCGCTGACCGCGGCGATCCGCACGTCGCTGGCGGCCGCCGCTTCGCCGCCGGACGTCCTGCTGCTCGGCAACCACGGGCTGGTGGTCGGCGGCGCCGACTGCGATGCCGTCGAAGCGCGCCTGCATGAAGTCGAGCGTCGGCTCGCGCTGCCCCCGCGCGCGGCGACGCCGCCCGACGCGCAGGCCTTGCGCGCCGCCAACGATCTCGACTGGGCCGTGCCCGACGGGAGCATGTCCGACTGGAGCATGCCCGGCGGGAGCGCCGGCGATGCGACGGCGCTGCACGCGATCGCCACCGATCCGGTCGCCGCCGCGATCGCGATGCGCGGCGCGCTCTACCCGGACCACGTCGTGTTCCTCGGCGAACGCGCCGAGGCCGTCGATGCCGGGCGCCCGCTGTCGCGCATGCGCGCCGAGGTCGCCGCCGCCGGCCGCACGCCGCCGGACTGGGCGCTGGTCCCCGGCGCGGGACTGCTGCTCGCACCGGGACTGAGCGACGGCGCGCGTGCGATGCTCGGCTGCCTGGCCGACGTGGCGCTCCGCTGCGACGCCGCCGACCGCATGCGCTACCTCGGCGTCGAGGACGTCGCCGCGCTGATGGGCTGGGAAGCGGAAGCCTATCGTCGCGCCCGCGACAACGCCGCCAACTGAGTCCGTACGTTGCACAGGAAGTCCCGCATGCAGATCGTCGTCCCCATGTCCGGATTCGGTGAGCGCTTCCGCCGCGCCGGCTACCGCGTGCCGAAACCGCTGATCGAGGTCGACGGCAAGCCGATCATCGCGCACGTCGTGGACATGTTCCCGGGCGAGACCGACTTCCTGTTCGTCTGCAACCAGGATCATCTGGACACGCCGGAATTCGCGATGGCGGAACAGATCCACCGCTGGTGCCCGACCGGCCGCATCGTCGGCATCGCGCCGCACAAGCTCGGCCCGGTGAACGCGGTGCTGCAGGCGATCGGACACGTCGATCCGGCGAAACCGACGATCGTCAACTACTGCGACTTCACCTGCGTCTGGGACTACCCGCGCTTCCGGCGCATGGTCGCCGAAGGCGGCTGGGACGGCGCGATCCCCTGCTACACCGGCTTCCACCCGCACATGCTGGGCTCGACCAACTACGCCTACGTCCGCACCGAGGGCGAGCGGGTGCTGGCGATCCAGGAAAAGCAGCCGTACACCGACACGCCGATGCGCGAGTACGCCTCCAGCGGCAGCTACTACTTCGCCAGCGGCGCGCTGATGCGGGACGCGTTCGAGCGCTGCATGGCGCGGCCCGACCTCAAGCTGGGCGACGAATACTACGTGAGCCTCGCCTATCGGCCGCTGCTGGAGGACGGGCGGCGCGTCGCGGTGTTCGAGCTCGACCACTTCATGCAGTGGGGCACGCCCGAGGACCTCGCCGACTACCGCGCATGGTCGGCGGCGTTCCGCGCCCTGTGCGATCCCGCGCGCGCGCGCCGGCCGGTACCGCAACGCGGCGCCACCATGGTGCCGATGGCCGGCCTCGGCTCGCGCTTCGCCCAGGAAGGCCACGCGCTGCCGAAGCCGCTGATTCCCGTGTCCGGCGAACCGATGGCGGTCCAGGCCACGCTCGACCTGCCCGCGGCGGACAGGCACGTGTTCGTGCTGCGCAAGGACCTCCCCGGCCTCGATGCGATCGAAGCGACGCTGCGCGAACGCTTCCCCGGCTGCGCGACGGTCGAACTGGCCGAAACCACCGACGGCCAGGCCCGCACCTGCCTGCTCGGCCTCGCCGACCCGGCCGCGGCCGTCGACCTCGACGCGCCGCTGACCATCGGTGCCTGCGACAACGGCGCGGTGTTCGATGCCGACGCGCTGCGCGCCGCGCTCGAGGACGAAGACACCGACGTGCTGGTCTGGGTCGCGCGCGGCTACCCAGGCGCGCGCCGGCGACCGACCCACTACGGCTGGGTCGACGAGGTCGACGGCACGGTGCGCGGCGTTTCGGTGAAGACGCCGCTGGCCGATCCCGCGCGCGATCCGATCATCGTCGGCACCTTCACGTTCCGGCGCGCGCGCGACTTCGTCGCCGCCGCGGACGCGATGATCGCCCGCGACGGCCGCATCAACGGCGAGTTCTACGTCGACACCTGCCTCAACGACGCGGTGGCCATGGGTCTGCGCTGCCGGATCTTCGAGATCGAGCACTACCTGTGCTGGGGCACCCCCGACGACCTGCGCGCCTTCGAATACTGGCAGCGCGCCTTCGACCGCTGGCCGACGCATCCGTACCGCATCGCCGACGACAGCCGCGTGCGCCGCGACGCGCATGCGGCCCCGCCCGCCGCAGCGGCGCTCGAGGCCTGAGCGATGGCCCGTCGCATCACCGGCGAACTGGCGCGCTTCCTGATCGTGGGCGTCACCGCGGTCTGCATCGACTACGCGAGCTACCGGCTGTGCATGGCGCTGGGCTGGCCGATCGGCAACGCCAAGGCCGCCGGCTACATCGCCGGCGCGGTGTTCGGCTACTTCGCCAACCGCTTCTTCACCTTCCGCGTGGCGACCGCCTGGCACTGGTCGGAGACCGTGCGCTTCATCGGTGTCTACCTCAGCTCGCTGCTGGCGAACGTCGGCGTCAACGCGCTGGCGCTGATGCTGCTCGGCCGCTCCGAGCCGGCGATCGCCGCGGCCTTCCTCGCCGCCACCGCCACCTCCACCGCGCTCAATTTCCTCGGCATGAAATTCCTCGTGTTCCGCCCGCGCCTGCCGGCCGGGAGCCCCGCGCCATGAACGCCGCCCCCGACCCCGTCCACGCCTTGCCCGCGCCGCGCCTGTCGCTGGTCATCCCCTGCTACAACGAGGCGAAGAACCTGCCGCTGCTGGTCGCGCGCCTGCGCGAGACCTTCGTCCGCGACGACGTCGAGGCGATCCTGGTCGACAACGGCTCGACCGACGATTCGCCCGAAGTCCTGCGCACGCTGCTGCGTGACGCGACGCGGATCCGCAGCGTGCGCGTCGAGAACAACCAGGGCTACGGCTTCGGCATCCTCTCCGGCCTGCGCGCCGCCCGCGGGGAGGTCATCGGCTGGACCCACGCCGACATGCAGACCGACCCTGCCGACGCCCTGCGCGGCCTGGCGCTGTTCGAGCGGTCGGCGACGCCGCAGCGGTTGTTGGTGAAGGGCCGCCGCAGCGGTCGCCCGTTCGCCGACGTCGTGTTCACCGCCGGCATGTCGGTGTTCGAGACGCTGCTGATGCGGCGGCGGCTGGTCGACATCAACGCGCAGCCGACGCTGTTCCCGCGCGCGTTCTTCGACGACTGGCGCGATCCGCCGCACGATTTCTCGCTGGACCTCTACGCTTACTATCAGGCGCTGCACCACGGCCTCGCCGTGCAGCGCTTCCCGGTCGTCTTCGGCCAGCGCGCCCACGGCAGTTCGCACTGGAACGTCAACTGGCGCGCCAAGGCGCGCTTCATCCGCCGCACCGTCGACTACAGCCTCCGCCTGCGCAGGGAGCTTTCGCGCTCGCCATGATCCTCGTCCGCCACCGCCGCAACACCCTCGAAGAACTGCGCGCGACCGATCCGTCGCTGGGCATCGAGGTCGACATCCGCAGCCACGGCTCGCGCCTGATCATCCACCACGACGCCTTCGTCGACGGCGAGGATTTCGAGCGCTGGCTGGACGGCTACCGCCATCGGCTGCTGATCCTCAACGTCAAGGAAGAGGGCCTGGAGGACCGGCTGATCGCGCTGATGCGCGAACGCGGCATCGAGGACTGGTTCTTCCTCGACCAGTCGTTCCCGTTCCTGGTGAAGACCGCGCGACGCGGCGAGGCGCGCTGCGCGGTGCGGGTGTCGGAATTCGAATCGATCGACACCGCGATGACGCTCGCCGGCAAGGTGCGCTGGATCTGGGTCGACTGCTTCACCCGCTTCCCGCTCGGCGGCGCGCAGGCGGCGGCGCTGCAGGCGGCCGGGTTCTCGCTGTGCCTGGTCTCGCCGGAACTGCAGGGCCGCGACGCCGCGAGCGAGATCCCCGCGCTGCGCGCGCTGCTCGCGCGCGAGGGCATCGCGCCGGAAGCGGTGTGCACGAAGGAACCCGCGCTGTGGTCCTGACCCTGCGGCCGATGCTGCGCGATCCGCTGTTCCGGGCGGGGCTGGTGCTGCGCCTGGCGCTGGTGGTGCTGCTGGTGCCGCAGATCCAGCTCGACTGGTTCGTGCCGTTCGTGGAGTTCGCGATCGCGCATCCGTCGCTCGATCCGTGGTCGCACTTCCTCGCCGCGGGCGGCGCGCCGGTGGCGTATCCCTACGGCCCGGTGATGCTGGTCGCGCACCTGCCCGGCGCGGTGCCCGGCTGGCTGCTGGACCAGGCGACCGGGCAACGCGTCTTCACCGGCATCGGCTTCCGCGCCGGGCTGCTGATGGCCGACCTCGCCGCGCTGGCGCTGCTGCACGCGCTGTTCCCGAAGCATCCGCGCCGGCTGCTGTGGCTGTACTGGTGGTCGCCGCTGGTGCTGTTCGCGACCTACTGGACCGGCCAGACCGACATCGTCCCGGTGGCGCTGCTGCTGCTGAGCCTGGTGCTGCTGCGCGAGCACCGCGCACGCGCCGCTGGCATCGCCCTGGGGCTGTCGCTGGCGGCGAAGTTCAGCATGCTGCTGGCGGTGCCGTTCGTCGCGATCTACCTGTGGCGCAACAAGCGCCTGCGCGCGCTGCAGGCGCCGTTCGCGATCGGCCTGCTGCTCGGCTTCCTGCCGCAACTGCTGTGCCTGGCCTCGCCCGGCGTGCGCACGATGGTGCTCGGCACCCACGAGGCCGCGCGTGTGTTCGACCTGTCGCTGCCGCTGGGCGACACGCTGCACCTGTACCTCACGCCGATGCTGTACCTGCTCGCCGCCTACGGCGTGTGGCGACTGCGCCGGATCAGTTTCGAGCTGCTGATCGCGGTCACCGGCCTGTCGTTCTTCCTGGTGGTGCTGGCGACGCCCGCGCCGCCGGGGTGGTACCTGTGGCTGGTGCCGTTCCTGGTCGCGCACCAGTTGCAGGCCGACCGCAGCGCGATGCTGCTGACGGCGGCGTTCTCGGCGCTGGTGATCGCGCTGCACGTCCTGGTCTCGCCCGGGGCCGGGGTACCGGCCTTCGGCTGGGAGCCGCGGGCCGCGATCGCCGGCGCCGCCGCCCTGCTGACCCCGCACGCGGTGTCGCTGTGGATGACGATGGTGGTCTGCTCGGGGCTGGTGCTGATCGCGCAGATGCTGCGCGAGCGGGTGGCGCGCAACGATTACTTCCGGATCGCGCAGAAGCCGGTGACGATCGGGATCGCCGGCGATTCCGGCGCGGGCAAGGACACGCTGAGCCTCGCCCTGACCGACATCTTCGGCGCGCACACCGTGGTCCACCTCTCGGGCGACGACTACCACGTGTGGGACCGCTACGCGCCGATGTGGAAGGGCCTGACCCACCTCAACCCGCGCGCCAACGACCTGCAGCGCTTCCACGACGACGCGCTGGCGCTGATCGACGGCAAGACCGTCGACAACCGCCATTACGACCACAAGGCCGGGCGCTTCCTCGCCCCGGTCAAGCTGCGCCGCAACGACGTGATCATCGTCTCCGGCCTGCATGCGCTGCGCATGCAGCGGCTCAGCCGCCGCTACGACGTCTCGGTCTACCTCGACATCGACGAGGACCTGCGGCGCGCGTGGAAGGTCCATCGCGACGTCACCGAGCGCGGCCACCCGCTGGACAACGTACTGCGCTCGATCGAACGCCGCCTGCCGGACGCGCAGCGCTACGTGCAGCCCCAGCGCGCCGGCGCCGACCTGGTGCTGAAGCTGCGCCCGGTCAATGCGCGGCAACTCGAGAATGCCGCCTCGCCGCACGACGTGCCGCTGAAGCTCACCGCGACCATCCGCAGCGGCACCTGGCACGAGCACCTCGCGCGGATGCTGATCGGCATCTGCGGGCTGCACCTGGACATGGAGCTGGCCGACGACTCCGACGAGGTCGAGATCACGGTCGAAGGCGACGTCTGGGCCGAGGACATCGCCCTCGCTGCCGGCACGCTGGCGCCGAACCTGCAGGAAATGCTCGACATCCGCCCGCGCTGGGAGGATGGCATGACCGGGATCATGCAGCTGATGGTGTTGCTGCAGATCGAAGAATCGCTCAAGAACAGGACTCGCTGAGATGGTGGTCAAGCATCCGTCGAAATCGCTGCGCGCGCCGCGCGCCATCATCTTCGACACCGACAACACCCTGTACGCCTATGACGGTCCGCACGCGATGGCGACCGCCGCCACCGAGGCCAAGGCGGTCCGCCTGCTCGGCGCCGATCCCGCGGACGTGCGCGAGGCCTTCGCGCGCGCGCGCGACGACGTCAAGCGCCAGCTCGGCCACACCGCCAGTTCGCACAGCCGGCTGCTGTATTTCCAGCGCGGCATCGAGATGCTCGGGCGCAAGACCCAGTTGCTGATCACGCTCGACCTGGAACAGACCTACTGGCGCACGTTCCTCTCGCACTGCGAGCTGTTCCCGGGCGTCCGCGACCTGCTGGTGAACCTGCGCAACCGCGACATCGCCACCGCGATCATCACCGACCTCACCTCGCAGATCCAGTTCCGCAAGATCGTGTATTTCGGCCTCGACGATTGCTTCGACTACGTGGTGACGTCGGAGGAAGCCGGCGCCGACAAACCGGACCCCGCCCCGTTCCGGCTGGCGATCGACAAGCTCGGCGTTGAGCCGCAGGACATCTGGATGGTCGGCGACAGCCGGCGCTGCGACGTCGAGGGCGCCCGCGCGTTCGGCATGACCGCGCTGCTGCGGCTGGACCGCGCCGATCGCGGCGAACCCGAGGCCGACATCGTCTTCGACGATTTCCGCGACCTCGAGCGCTTCCTTTTTTCAGGCCAGGTCGAAGGCCTGCAGGCCGCCTGACCCCGACCCGCCGCAGACAGGAGTCCCGTCATGCACATCGACGCCCCGTCCTTCGAACGCTGGACCATTGCCGCACTGCTTTCGCTGCTGATCGCACTGCTGGTCGCGGCCGGCGTTTCCGCGTTGCACCTGCCCGCCGCGGCCGTGATCGGGATCGCGCTGGTCGCGTTCGCGCTGCCGACGCCGTCGATCGCGCGACGCCTGCCCGCCGAATGGGACGGCCTGCGCAAGCGCCGCCCGGTCCTGTCGCTGCTGTGGTTCGGCCTCGCGCTGATCGCGGTCGCACGCACCGCGGGGCTGACGCTGTTCATGATCGACACCGCGGAGCAGGCCTATTCCACTTTCAGCTTCGACCCCTTCTACATCGGCCACAGTTGCTATTCGGGCTACTGGCGGGCGGCGATGCTGGCGCACGAGCACGCCCCCAACCTCTACGATCCCGCGCTGTACGACGGCGTGACCCAGGGCATCTTCCGGCTCGACGAATTCCTGTACCTGCCGCAGTTCCTGCTGCTGCCGATGCTGGGCATCGCCGCCGGCGCCGATTTCGACCAGATGCGCACGGCCTGGTATGCGATCGAAGGCCTCGCGCTGCTCGCCTGCCTGGTGTGGATGGCGCGCTGGGTCGGCCAGCGCGCGGGCCGGCATGCCGGCCTGCTGCTGCCGGCGGTGTGGCTGTCGACGCCGGTGCTGCTGACCCTGCAACTGGGCAACTTCCACCTGCTCGCGGTGGCGCTTTCCGCAGCGGCCATGGCCCTGTTCTGGCGCGAGCGGCCGGTGCTCGGCGGCGCGCTGCTCGGGTTCGCGGTGTTCAAGCTGTTCCCGGGCATCCTCGGCATCTACCTGATCGCCACCCGGCGCTGGAAGGCGCTGGGCTGGACCCTCGCCTTCTCGCTGCTCTACACGGTCCTCACCTACCTGTGGCTCGGCGACGCGCCGTTCCGCGCGCTGCTCGACTTCCACCTGCATCGGCTGGGCAGCGGCGAGGCCTGGGCGTTCCTCGAACTCAAGGAACTCGGCTTCGTCGCCGCGATCAACGATTCGGTGCCCGGGCTGGTCTACAAGCTCAACGCGCTGGGCGTGCCGGGCATGAGCCGCGCGCTGGTCCAGCAGGTGTCGTGGGCATGGACCGTGGTGGTGGTCGTGCTGACGCTGCTCGCCGCGCGGCGGGCGCCGCGGATGTCGCGGATCGAACTGGCCGCGACCTGGATCGCGCTGCTCGGCCTGGCCGCGACGCGCAGCCCGTTCCTGCCCGACCACACCGGCCTGTTCGCCCCGGTGTGGGCGTGGAGCCTGGTCGCCGCCGGCACCGTCATGACCGGCCGTCGCGCCGTCCTGTTCGCACTGCTGTGGCTGGCGCTGGCGGCGGTGCTGCCGTTCACCGGCACGCCGCTGGACCAGGGCGCCGGCCGCTACATCGTCTCCGGGATCAGCCAGGCCGCCTCGCTGGCCCTGCTCCTGTGGATCGTGCTGCGCCGCCCCGCGGGCCCGGACGCGCGCCCGACGGACAGCGCCAGGCCCTACATGCCCTCGACCGCCTGAGCGCGCGGCAGGCGCAGCCGGAAAACAGAAAGGCCACCCGCGAGGGTGGCCTTTCTCCACGTATGTGGTGGGCGGTACAGGGTTCGAACCTGTGACCCCTACCATGTCAAGGTAGTGCTCTACCGCTGAGCTAACCGCCCGTCGAGTCCATGCCGGCCCCCGGAAGGGCGGCCATGGTACCACCAGTCCTCGCCGGACGGAACCACGCCGACGCGTCGCCGTCGATCAGGCGACGCGGTCGGGGAACTGCCGCCGCAGCAGGGCATGGGTCGCCCCGTAGGCCACGGTCGACAGCAGGCCCCAGCAGACCAGCAGGTGCACCGGCCACGGCCCGAACTGGCGGCCGAGGAAGGGGTCGGTCCAGGCGAAATTGACGTTGTCCGCCGCGGGCGCCAGCAGCCGCCCGGCGACCAGCGCGAGCGCCGCGATGGCCGACTGCAGCGGCCAGCCGCGCGGGTCGTAGCCGATCCGGCGGAGCACCGCCCACAGCAGCAGC
The DNA here is from genome assembly GCA_019510125.1 of Lysobacterales bacterium. Classification (GTDB taxonomy): domain Bacteria; phylum Pseudomonadota; class Gammaproteobacteria; order Xanthomonadales; family Xanthomonadaceae; genus Lysobacter_I. The sequence continues at coordinate 14,650 of JAEKKX010000023.1, read as the reverse complement.
GGCCAGCCGAGGTGGTACAGCGACAGCACCCGCGCCGCCAGCGGGAAGGCCGGATCCCACATGTAGGCCGTGCCGCCGTAGAGGAAATCGCCGGTCGCCAGCTTCCAGCCGGCGTCCAGCGCCCACGCCAGCGCGATCACCGGCGCGGCCACCGCCTGGCTGGCGATCAGCAGCCGGCTGCGGACGATCAGCGCGACCGCGGTGAGGATCACCCCGATGTTGCACAGGAACAGGAAATTGCGCAGGCCGTAGGCCGAGGCGTACACCGGCAGGTAGACCAGCAGCCAGACGATGCCGAACCAGCGCAGCCGCGGAAAACGCGCGCCGGCGGCGACGGCGCTCATCCGAGCGCAGCTTCCTTGAGCCGGCGGATCTCGTCGCGCACGCGCGCGGCGTCCTCGAACTCGAGGTCGCGCGCGTGCTGGTACATCTGCTGTTCCAGCGCGGCGATCCGCGCGGCGACGCGCTCCGGCGGCAGCGCGGCGTAGTCTTCGGCCGGCTCGGCCACGCGCGCGCCGCGGCCGCGTCCCTTCTTCTCGCCCGGCGCCGGCTCGCTGCGTGCGCCCTCCATCACGTCCATGACCTGGCGGACGATCGAGGTCGGCACGATGCCGTGCTCGGCGTTGAATTCGAGCTGCTTCTCGCGGCGCCGCGCGGTTTCGTCCAGCGCCAGCCGCATCGAGCGGGTCACGCTGTCGGCGTACAGGATCGCCTTGCCGCGCACGTTGCGCGCCGCGCGGCCGATGGTCTGGATAAGCGAGCCGGCCGAACGCAGGAAGCCTTCCTTGTCGGCGTCGAGGATCGCTACCAGCGAGACCTCGGGCATGTCCAGGCCCTCGCGCAGCAGGTTGATGCCGACCAGCACGTCGAACACGCCCAGGCGCAGGTCGCGGATGATCTCGACGCGCTCCACGGTCTCGATGTCGGAGTGTAGGTAGCGCACCTTCACCCCGTGCTCGCCGAGGTATTCGGTGAGGTTCTCGGCCATGCGCTTGGTCAGGGTGGTGACCAGCACCCGATCGCCCATCGCCACCCGCGCGTGGATCTCGCCGAGCAGGTCGTCGACCTGGGTGCCGACCGGGCGGATCTCGACCTCCGGATCGACCAGGCCGGTTGGGCGCACCACCAGTTCGACCACCTGGTCCCCGGACTTCTCCAGCTCGTACTTGCCGGGCGTGGCCGAGACGAAGATCGTGCGCGGCGCGCGGCCTTCCCATTCCTCGAACCGCAGCGGCCGGTTGTCGAGCGCGGACGGCAGCCGGAAACCGAACTCGACCAGGGTCTCCTTGCGCGAACGGTCGCCCTTGAACATCGCGCCGATCTGCGGGACGGTGACGTGCGATTCGTCGACGACCAGCAACGCGTCCGGCGCCAGGTAGTCGAACAGGCACGGCGGGGCCTCGCCCGGCATGCGCCCGGTGAGGTGCCGCGAGTAGTTCTCGATGCCGGTGCAGAAGCCGACCTCGGCCATCATCTCCAGGTCGAACTGGGTGCGCTGCGCCAGCCGCTGCGCCTCGACCAGCTTGTTCGCCGCGTACAGGTGTTCGAGCCGCTCGCGCAGCTCGACCTTGATCGCCTCGATCGCGTCCAGCACCGTGCGCCGCGTGGTGACGTAGTGCGACTTCGGGTAGATGGTGTAGCGCTGCAGCTTGCGCAGGCCCTCGCCGGTCAGCGGATCGAACAGGGTCAATTGCTCGATCTCGCCGTCGAACAGCTCGATGCGCAGCGCCTCGCCGTCGGATTCCGCCGGATGCACGTCGATCACCTCGCCGCGGACGCGATAGGTGCCGCGCCGCAGCTCGGTGTCGTTGCGGACGTACTGCATCTCGGTCAGACGGCGGATCAGCTCGCGCTGGTCGATGCGCTCGCCGCGGACCATGTGCAGCACCATCCGGAAGTATTCGTTGGGATCGCCCAGGCCGTAGATCGCCGACACCGTGCAGACGATGATCGCGTCGCGCCGCTCCAGCAGCGCCTTGGTCGCCGACAGCCGCATCTGCTCGATGTGCTCGTTGACCGAGCTGTCCTTCTCGATGAACGTGTCGCTCGACGGCACGTAGGCCTCGGGCTGGTAGTAGTCGTAGTAGCTGACGAAGTACTCGACCGCGTTGTGCGGGAAGAACGCCTTGAACTCGCCGTACAACTGCGCCGCGAGGGTCTTGTTGTGCGCCATCACCAGGGTCGGCTTGCGCACCGCCTGGATGACGTTGGCGATGGTGTAGGTCTTGCCCGAACCGGTGACGCCGAGCAGTGTCTGCCGCGCCAGCCCGCTCTCGAAGCCGTCGATCAGCCGGGCGATGGCCTGCGGCTGGTCGCCGGCGGGCGCATAGGGCGCCACCAACTGGAAATCGGCATCGACGGGCGTACGGTCGTTCATCGGCGGCATGGGGGAGGCGAACGGGACAGTCTAGCCAGTCGTGGTGGCGGCCGCGGCGTTTTCCTACCCCCGCGCGGGGCGGCGGCCGATCCCGCGACGCCCGGGCGACGCCGAGACTGAATGCACGTTCACACCCGGAGTCCGCCATGTCCCGCCCGCCCGTCGCCGCCCGGCGTCCCGATGCCGGTGTCACCCTGCTCGACCTGCTCCTCGGCCTGCTGGTGGCCGGCCTGGTGTTCGGACTGGCCGTTCCGGCGTGGACGAATGCCGTCGCCCGCGTGCGCGCCACCGCGGCGCGGACCGCGATCACCACGACCCTGTTCGACGCCCTGCGCAGCGCCACCGTGCTCGGGCGCGAGATCGTGGTCTGCCCGGCCGTCGGCGACCAGTGCATCGGCGGCAGCGACTGGAGCCGCGGCTGGATCGCCTTCGTCGACACCGACGGCGACCGCCTGCACGGCGCCGACGAGACCGTGATCGACCGGGCCCCCGCCCTGCCCCGCGGCGTCCGGCTCACCGGCAGCGCCGGCCGGCCACGGATCGTCTATCAGCCCAACGGCGGCAACGCCGGCTCCAACATCACCTTCACCCTGTGCGACCGTCGCGGCCCGGACGATGCGCTGGCGCTGATCCTGTCCAACGGCGGACGCCTGCGCGCGGCCCGGCCCGCCCGGGCCGCCGCCGCGGCCTGCGCCGCCGGCCTGTGACCCCGGTCGCGGCCCGGTGCTTGATCGCGCCCGGCAAGGCCATTACGATAAGCGCCCCCGCCCGAATAGCTCAGCCGGTTAGAGCACTTGACTGTTAATCAGGGGGTCGTTGGTTCGAGTCCAACTTCGGGCGCCAGATACCGGAAGCCCCGCGACGCGAGTCGCGGGGCTTTCCTTTTGCGCCATCGTCACCTGGCCTGGCGGGTCGCCTGGCGCGTCCGGCCAAGGAAAAAGCCCGCCGATGGCGGGCTTTTTCGTGGTCCGGCGTGCGCGGAACTCACCAGCAGTAGTCAACGGTGTTCGTGCCCGACTTGGTCTTCGTGCCGACGTTGTCGATGGTCAGCGTGCCGCAATCGGTGTCGCGGGTCGCCTGCACCGACTTCGGCACGGCACGCAGCGTGTAGCTGCGGGCTGCGACCGCGCTCAGCGAGATCGTGTAGAAGTTGTTGACGTCCGCGCCGCTGGAGCACCCCGGCAACGCCACCGCCACGCCGCCGAGCGTCTGGTCGTAGCGCAGGTTCGTGGTGTAGAAGCGCTCCATGAACTGCGCGTCTTCCGACAGGCAGGTCTTGGCCGCGTCGCGGCGGACCTTGACCATCGAATTCATGTAGGTCGGATAGGCGATCGCGGCGAGCAGGCCGACGATGAACACCACGATCAGCAGTTCGACCAGGGTGAAACCGCCGGCGGCTCGGGCGGAACGGGGATTGCGGGTCATGTCGATCATCTCCGGATGATTTCGCGCCAGGAAATGCGTCCACCATACAGCGACGGATCGAGCGGTGTCGACGCGAGCGTGGCCAGCGAACCGCCCGCCACCAGCAACCGGTCGAGCAGCGCCGGGTCGGTGACCATGCCGACGCCCAGGTCGATCGAGCCGACCGCGGTCGAACCCATCATGTCGCCGGAATCGCCGAACGTGCCGTTGCGGTTGGCGTCGAACAGGCCGGTCTGGAGGCTGGTCCCGGTGAAGGCGTCGATGGCGTTCACGTAGCCGCGTCCCGGATAGCACGGATTGCTCGTGCTGGGGATGACGCTGGCCGCGATCAGCGCGTTCTTGACCACCTGCTGGTCGCCGACCATGCGCTCGCCCTCGAGGGTGTTGCTCGGCGGCAGGTCGAGGTCGATGTACCAGCCCTTGCTGCTGCCGGGCAGCGCCGCATACGGCTGGAAGGCGCGGTTCTTGGTCCCCGAATCGAACTGGACGATGTCGCGGGCGGTCATGGTGGTCCGCGTCACCGAACTGCTGGCGGCGTCATCGTCGATCACGCCGTACCAGGTCTGGCGGCTGGTGTCGGTGATGTCGTTGGTGGTCAGCAGCCGGCCGGTGCCGAAGAACACCCAGCGCTTGTCGGTGCCCGGATCGACCGCGATGGTCACGCCGCCGGTGATCGGCTGGGTGCCCGGGGCCGTGGGCGCGTACAGCGCACGGTTGCCGTACAGGCCCCAACTGCTGGGGTTCGATCCACGCAGGTCGAACTTCCAGACGTTGCCGCGGAAGTCGCCGGCGTAGACGAAGTCCACCGTCCCGTTGCCGTCGTTGTCCCAGCCGCGCGGCGAGGACAGGCCGTTCGTGGCGACCGCCGAACCCACGCCGGTGTCGATCTCGGCGATCTTGGCGCCGGTGCGCAGGTCGAGCACGAACAGCACCGCACGCTCGTTGCCGCTGTTGAGGCCGTTGGGCACGATCAGGCCGACGCTGCCGTCGTTGAGCTTCGCGATCAGCGGCTTGCCGATGACCTGCCCCAAGTCGCTGTCGAAGCTGGCGTCCTTGTCCCACAGCACCTTGGACGCGCTGAACGAGGCGGGATTGGTCACGTCGAGCGCGAACAGGCCCTTGCCGCCGCGGCCGAGGGTCGAAACCATCACCTTCTGGCCGGTCAGCTCGCGGTCGGTCGAGACCACGATGGGACCGTCGACGAAGAAGCGGTGGCCGTAATCGGGATCGCTGAACTGCTTGAGCTTGGTCAGGTCGATGCCGCGCGGCACGTAGGCGAAACGCTCGACGCCGGAGGTGGCGTCGAAAGCGTGCAGCATGCCGTCGTTCGCCCCGACGAACACCGTGTCGACGGTGTTGGAGGTCTTCAGGTACGTCGGCGAGCTGTCGACGATCGTGCCCAGCAGCGACGAACGCTCGCGATAGATGCCGGTGACGGCGGGCAGCTCGAGGGTGCGGTCGCCGGCGATGTAGTTCGCGACCGTCGGGGTCAGCGCCAGCGTCTGCGCGGCCGTCGGGAACGTGGTGCCGGCGGAGCCGTTGTGGGTGAAGATGTTGCGGCTGCCGTAGGCCGGGATGCTGGCCGTCCACACCGGCGCGGAGGTGTCGACGCCGGTCGTGGTCACGTTGAAGGCCTGCAGCTCGCCGTACCAGCGCGAGGAGTAGTACTTGGCCTGGAAGACCTTGTTGCCGGCCGAGGTCGAGGTGCCGGTCACGGTCGCGTTCGAGCCCGACCCCTTGCGCGAAGCGATCGCGCGCAGCGCCTTGCCCAGGCCGTCGGCGAACTCGCCCGGATCGCTGGCGGCGACGAACGTGCCGTGGCCGTTCACCGAGGCGTGGTACAGGTCGTCGATGCGGTCCAGGTCCTCGGCGTCCATCGGATTCGGCCACGCGACCGACTGGCCGGCGGCGATGCGCGCGTTGGTCGAGGCGACGTTCAGCGTGCCCTGCAGGCCGATCGAGATGCCGAAGGTGACCATGTGCTGCCAGAAGGCGGGATCGGTGGCCGAGGACGGGACGATGTTGGTCATCTGCGTCTCGGGCCGCAGGTCAGTGTTCCAGTAGTACATCGCGACGTCGGCCAGCGTGTTGCTCCAGCCGTCGCGGTACGGATCCTGCGCGGTGTACTGGTAGGACGGACCGTCGGGACGCGAGATGGTCGCGCCGCTGTTGTTGTCGACGTTGCCGAGCGCGGTGGCGCCGTTGTTCCAGTAACCGTCGGTGGTCAGGATCGTGAAGTTCTGGCGGCACTCGTACTGCGAACCGTTGGCCTGCGGACCCCAGGGACCGTTCGAGCCCGTTTCCGAATAGTACTGGCCGGCGCGGGTCAGCGCGGGGATCAGCGGCGTGGTGCTATTGGCGGTGGCGGCGAACAGGCGGTCGAACCAGGTGCGACGGTTCTCGCCCGGGTTGTTGCCCTTGAACAGGCCGTTGTTGTTGCCGACCGGGATGCGGAACTCGTTGCGCTGCCAGATCGTGGTGAAGCCGACGCGGTAGTCGCTGTCGTCGTTGAACACCGAGGTGTCGTTGAAGGCGTAGCTCGCGCCGGCCTTCGCGACCTTGGTGCGGGTGCGATGGAAGGAATACCAGGTGGCGTAGTTCTGCTTCTCCTGGGCGAGGTTGCGGACGACGCCGCCGGGCCAGGTGAAGGTCGTGACGTTGTTGATGCAGGTGCCGAAATTGTTGAGCAGGACATTCCAGGTACAGGCGTCGGCCGTCCCGTCGGTCTTGAACCGGTAGCGCGTGTACTGCCTCGCGTCGGCGTAGTCGGTGATGGTCGGGAGGGGGATGTAGAAGGTCTGCGTGCTGCCGGAGAGGTCGATCGCACTGCTCAGTTGCGTGGTGTCGTTCCACGCGGCGTTGTACGGCGTGTTCGTGAAATAGTTGCCGTCCGCGCCCTGCCACGGCAGGTAGCTGTTCTTCGGGTTGTAGTAGATGGTGTTGCGCGTGTAGGTCTGGTTGGCGATGTTGGTCGGCGTCGTCCCGGGGACGGAATCGGGCATGAACGTGGAGGCCATCGACCCCGAGTCGTCGAGGATGAACCAGATGTTCGGCGGGATGCCCTGGTTGGTCTGCATCGGCGTGTCGGGGAAGGACACGCCGGCATGGACCGGAAGACCCAGCAGCGTCGCCAGGCAGGCCAGCACGGGCGCCGCCCAGGACAGGCGCGCGCGACGGGAACGGAAGGAGCGGGAAGTGGTGTTCACGGCAGCCTCGTGGTTACTTGCCGGCGAAGATGGTCTGCAGCATCACGGACGCGCGTCCGTTCTGCTGGCTGCGCGAGGTCACGCGATAGCGCGGCGTGAGGCACAGCGGATGGATCGGGGACAGGCGATCGCAGTCGCGCCAGTTCGGGCCGGTGCCCATGTCCTCGATGATGTATTGGGGTGCGGCGGTGTTGGCGTCGGCGACCGTGCCGGTGTGCCACTGGTTGAAACTGGTATCGAGCCAGCGCTCCGGGTCGCTCGCGACCGGCATCGCGCACAGGCCGGTGGCCACGACGCAGCCCGACGTCGGGAAGGTCGGGTTGGGGTCGAGCGAGGCCTCGGCCTCGCGCAGCCCGGCCTCGGCCACCTGGAAGCCCAGGCTGCGGTCGAGCAGGTTCGAGGTCATGCGCTCCTCGAGGACGGTGCTGCGGAGGCTGGCGAGCCCCAGCAGGGTCATCACCAGCAGCAGGATCAGCACCACCACCAGGGTGGCGCCGCGGCGGGCGTGCGGGGGGGCGGGACGGCGTGCGGAGCGGTTCATTGCATGCGGTTCCGGAGCGTGACGGAATGGGCGATGCGGCGCGCCAGTTGCGCGCCGTTGGCGCCGGCGCGATCGGCACTGAGCAGGTCGAGGTTGACGCGGACGGCGGTGACGTTGCGCCATCCGTTGGCGGGCACGGCGGTGGCGTCGACGTAGTTGGCGGCGCCGGCCAGCAGGTACTGCAACTGCATGTTGTTGACGCCGTCGGCCACTTCCTGGTTGCGCGTGGCCACGCCGCCGCCGGTGTTGATCAGCGTGGAGCGGTAGAGCGAGCGCCCGCCGGTCGCGTTGGTGCCGATGTACCAGCGCGAAGCGGAGAGGCGGACGATCTGCGAGTTCGCGCCGTACTGGTACGGGGTGCCGTTCGGCGTGCACACCGGCGGGTTGGCATAGCCCAGGCCCTTGCTGCAGTTGCCCGGGCTGACGCCGCCGCTGAGGTTGTGGACGACGTTGGTGTTGATGTCCGGCTGCGCGTTGGTGACCTGGAACAGCGAGGCCTGGCGCCAGTCGCAGACGATCGCGATGTCGCCGTCGTCGAGGTTGTGGTGGATCGTGTTGAGGTGGAATTCGGCCGAGGTGGGATTGTGGTCGACCACAGTCACCGCGCTGGAGGTGTCGCTGGACATCAGATCGATCGCGTCCGTCCCCGGCACGCGATTGGCCGGATTACCGCCCGGGATCGCCGCGTCGTAGCCGACCACGCCGTTGTTCCAGCTTGCCCACCAGTTGGCGCTGGGATTGAGCACGCTGACGAGCTTCAGCGGCTGGGTGCGGTCGGCGTTGCCGCAGGGAATGCCGCCGGCCTCGCGGAGGTCGCGGGCCATCAGCTCGAACGCCATGCGACCGCTTTCCTGCACGCGCCCGAGGCCTTCGGTGGCGCGGTAGGTCTGCCGGTTCGACAGGAAGATGGCGCTGGCGCTGGCCACGACCAGCAGGCCCAGCAGCATCGAGATCATCAGTTCGATCAGGCTGAGGCCACGGACGCGGGCGCGGAAGGCGCGGCGCATGGACGGACGTCGCTGGGAGGGGCGCATGCGGGTCATATCCGGGAAGTGGTGCTGAAGGTCTGGGTGACGGAACCGCCGCTGCCGCGGGAGTCGTCCCAGCGAACGGTGACCGTGCACATCGGGCCCGCGCAGTTGACCTGGCCGCAGGCGGTGGTGCCGAGGTTCTGCTGGAGTTCGGTCATCCAGTTGCGGATGTCGTTGGCCGGCAGCGCGCCGCCGGCCGGGACCGTGCAGGTCATGCCGATGTTGTAGGCGCCGCCGCGCGCGGCGACGGGGTTGGCGCGCATCGCATCGAGGATGGTGTAGGCGTGGACGACGCCCTGGCTGCGCTCGAGCGAGCTCTGGCTGTTGCGCAGCGCCAGCGCCTGCATCGCGGCCACGCCGAGCAGGCCGATGGCGAGCACGAGGACCGCGACCAGCACTTCGATCAGGCCGACGCCGCGCGCGGGGGCGCGACGCCGGGCGGCGCGTCGGGGACGGGGGGCGAGGATGGCGGACATCAGGTGTTCCCCGGCGCCGGGCAGGCGCCTGCGGCGTTGACGGGGGCGCGGACCGCTGCGCGGCCGCCGATGGCGAGGTTCACGTCGCGCGCGTTCTGCTGCGGATTGGTCGTGGCGTGGCAGACCCGCAGGTTGGCCTCCATCAGCGCGTTGCCGTTGCCGTAGGCCAGGCCGTCGGCGCGGAAGGTGATGCGGTTGTTGGCGCCGGTGATGTTGCTGCTGGGGATCACCTGGATCGGCGCCTCGATCGTGCCGGCGCGGACCACTTCGCCGGCATCGACGATGCCGTCGGAATCGGCGTCGGCGAACACGATCCAGCCGCGCCAGGGCGTGGTCCCGGCGCAGGTGGCGCCGTCGTTGCTGCTGCAGATCGCGGTCCGCACGTTCTGGCGGATCGCCTCCGCCCGGGCCGACTGGATCGCGGCGACCAGTTCGTTGGCGTTCGCGGTCAGGCGGTTGCCGTTCATCACCCCGGTGAACATCGGGATCGACACCCCGATCAGGATGCCGAACACGAACAGGGTGATCGCCAGTTCCACCAGCGAGAAACCGGCGGTGCGGTGGCGCCGCGGCGCGGGGCCGGCGGACGCAAGGGGTCGGCGTCGGGGCATGGCTTGCATTGCGCCTCCAGGATCGATGACCGAGCTTAGGCGCGCCCGGAACGGGGGGCCAGACGATGGCCGATGGGCGGCCGGCACGGCCGCATGAGCGGTCCCCCTGCCCCTGCGCGGCCCGGGCGGGCATCATGGACCCGATGCATGCCGCCCCGCCGCCTCCGCCCACGACCGTCCCGCCTCCGGCCGGCGCCCCGCTGGACAGCCTCTGGCAGGCCCGGGTGCTGATCTGGGTGGTCGTCGCCGCCGAAGGCGTCGCCGCCGCGCTCACCCTGGCCAGCGATCCGCCGCTGGGGCGCTGGATCCGTTTCGGCCTGCTGTCGCTGACCGCCCAATGGGTCGCGCTGCTCACGCTCGCCGCCCTCTACCTGCTGCGCGAGCGCCTGCGCGACGTGCGGCCGACCCGGATCGCCTGGCTCGCGCTCGGCCTGCTGGTGATGAGCTGCTGGTCGGTGCTGGCGATCAGCGACCTGCTGCTCGGCGATCTGTGGCGGATCCCCGAGGAGGCGCGGGTGGACGTGTTCCTGCGCGCGACCGGCATCGTGCTGATCGTCGGCTGGCTGGGACTGGCCGCGTTCCAGAACCACTGGCGCCTGCGCCAGCTCGCGGTGCGCGCCAAGCAGGCGGAACTGGCCGCCCTGCGCGCACGGGTGCGGCCGCACTTCCTGTTCAACACCCTCAACACCGGCGCCGCGCTGGTCCATCACCGCCCGCACGAGGCCGAGGAACTGCTGCTGGACCTGGCCGACCTGTTCCGCGCCGCGCTGGGCGGAACGCGCGAGATTCCGCTGGAAGAGGAGTTCGCGCTGATCCGCCGCTACCTCGAGATCGAATCGCTGCGCTTCGGCCCGCGGCTGCGGGTGCAGTGGCGCCTGCCCGACCCGATCCCCGACCTGCGGGTGCCGTCGCTGTCGCTGCAGCCGCTGGTCGAGAACGCGATCAAGCACGGGATCGAACGCCTGCCCGGCGGCGGCGACATAGACATCGCGGTGGAGGCCGGCGACGACGGCGGGGTGGTGGTCGCGATCTCGAATCCGCTGCCGCCGGGACCGGCCGACGCCTCGCGCGGGCACAACGTCGGCCTGCCGGCGTCGCTGGCGCAGATCGAGGCCTACACCGAAGGCCGCGGCAGCGTGGAGGTCGCCACCGCGGACGGCCGCTTCATCGCGACCGTGCGGCTGCCGCCGCCGCTGGCCTGAGCCCCGGCCCGCCCCCGGCGATCGTCAGGCGACGACCTCGTAGCAGGGCCGGTAGGCGCCCGAGATCTTCATCCGGCGCTGTTCGACGAACGCCCGCAGCAGCGCGTCCAGCGCCTGCATGATGTCGGCGTCGCCGGAAATCCGGAACGGGCCGTGCTGCTCGATCCGGCGCATGCCGTCCTCCTTCACGTTGCCGGCGACGATGCCGGAGAACGCGCGGCGCAGGTCGGCCGCCAGTTCGTGCGGCTTGCGCCCGTGGTGGAGGTCGAGCGCGGCCATCGCCTCGTGGGTCGGGACGAACGGCTGCTGGAACGCCAGCGGGATCTCCAGCGACCAGTTGAAGAAGAACGAGTCCTTCTCGGCGATGCGGTACTCGCGCACCTTGCGCACGCCGGCGGTCATCTTCTTCGCCACCTGCGCCGGGTCGCCGACGATGATGCGGTAGCGCGAGGTCGCGTCCTCGCCCAGGGTCAGGCGGATGAACCGGTCGATCTGCTCGAAGTACGGCGCCGACGCCGCGGGGCCCGTGAGGATCAGCGGGAACGGCAGTTTCGCGTTCTCCTCGCGCAGCAGGATGCCGAGCAGGTAGAGGATCTCCTCCGCGGTGCCGACGCCGCCGGGGAACACGATGATGCCGTGGCCCATGCGCACGAACGCTTCGAGGCGCTTCTCGATGTCCGGCATGATCACCAGGTGGTTGACGATCGGGTTCGGCGACTCCGCGGCGATGATGCCCGGCTCGGTGATGCCGATGTAGCGCATCCGCCGGTGGCGCTGCTTGGCGTGCGCGATCGTCGCGCCCTTCATCGGGCCCTTCATCGCGCCCGGGCCGCAGCCGGTGCAGATGTCCAGCCCGCGCAGGCCCAGCTCGTAGCCGACCTGCTTGGTGTAGAGGTACTCGTCGCGGTTGATCGAATGGCCGCCCCAGCAGACGACGAGGTTCGGGTCGATCGGATGCAGGATGCGCGCGTTGCGCAGCAGCCCGAACACCGCGTCGGTGATGCCCTCGGACGTGCCGAGGTCGCGGTTGCCGTGGCCCTCGCGCAGCTCGATCGCGGTGTAGGCCAGGTCGCGGACCACCGCGAACAGCAGCTCGGCCACGCCGCGGATGATCTCGCCGTCGACGAAGGCCATCGCCGGCGCCTTGACCAGGTCGATGCGCACGCCGCGGTCCTGCTGCAGCACCTGGATGTCGAAATCGGGATAGAGCTCGCGCGCCGCCCGCGGGTCGTCGGACGCGCTGCCGCTGGTCAGCACCGCCAGCGCGCAGCGGCGCAGCAGCTCGTGCATGCCGCCCGCGGACGCGTCGCGCAGGCGCGCGACCTCGTCGCGGGACAGGACGTCGAGCGCACCGCGCGGGTAGATGTGCGCATCGACGGTGGGGAGGATGGCGGGTTGTGCCTGGTCGCTCATGGGTCGCTTTCTTTTGCTTGATCGTTCGTGTCGGCGGGACTTTATCCCAGCGCCGACCGCAATGACAGCTCCCAGGTTGTATGAGGTGAGTATTCACCCGACAGTCCGTCCCTGAAACGCTCGTTTCTGGGCGGGCTTGTCGGCCTTAGCTAAAGTGGTGATCACCACACCGACAACCTCACCCAGCACCGTGATGTCCGCTTCCTCCAGGTGATCGATACCGTGTTGCAGCAACAATCCAGCCGCCAAGCATGAATCCAGAAAGGCATGGCCTCTTCATTCAATATGGCGGCCAAAGACCCACCCTTCGTGGGCTACACGGCTGCATCCCTAGGGAACTCTCGCCCCATCTTAAGCATTCGAGCGACAAAGCCAAGCCATTTATCGCCGAAGAGTGATACTAAGGCCACGAGAAAATAACAGGCCATAATCGCTCCATTTAGAAACCCAAATTTCATCATAGAATTGCTCGTGGCACCTGAAGTCTGGCTTATAAAAAAAACCATCAGCACAGAAATTGCCACTACCGTCAAAGAAATCACTTTAATCAGTCTGTGACTTGCGCTTAGCAACGGTGGAATAAAGTTATCTATTCGGGCATACCCCCAGAGAATCCAGAAAAAAAGAATATAAAGGATCGCAGTCAACGGCTGCATTCTTGTTGTCCACTGACCAATGCCGATCAAGTAATAGAACTGCACGGCGGAGGCAGCCAACGCCAAAACCCCCACTGCTAACTGAATAATTTTCATCTACCGCAACCACACTTACTGGCGTCAAAAGCGTATTGGCCAAATGCGCCGATAGGGCCTAATGCACCCACCCCCTTCTTAAGAGCAGCAGCCCTCGCTCGCGATGCAAGCGAACGATTCATACGACCATTTGCGACGGAATAATGGACGCCTCTTTCTTGCGCGCGAGCTGCTTGGTTCGTAGCTCGATTGTTATAGCGACGAGCTGCAATATCGCCAGCATGGCCAAGTGCTGCTGCAGGCGCATCCACCTCTCCGTAATTGCCGAAAGAAACATCCAACCCCCCAACGACATCAATGTCGACGCCAAAAATATCCATAAGGGCATCAACTATCGCGCCAGCTTCAGTCACATTGATGGCTAGGTCAGAGACTGCCTCCGCCTCACAATCGCTAATGCCCTTATTGTTTGGCGTTATCCCATTGGAGTACTGCCACGACTCCAATCCAAGCGGATCAAAACTGTTAACCGGATCCCCGCTGACATAGGCATAGGTATTAACCCCACCCGCCATCCCGATAGGATCCGACTGCAGATAGCGACCGAGGGTGGGATCATAGTCACGATACCCGTTTTGCCACAGCCCCGATTCCGCATCGTAGTATTGCCCAGGGAATCCAAAATTGTAACCGCCAACCTGGTCGCTAATCACCGAGCGACCAAAGGCCTGATTCCTCGCACGCCACACGACTTGCTTAGCTGCATTAGTTATCAATTCAGATCGACCGAGATGGTCCGCACCCACCCAATACAGCACATTGGATTTGACGAGAGCAACTGGTTGACCACCAAGCCACACGTAGCTCGACCATGTGCCATTACTGTATTCCGACAACAGCTTGTTCTGGCCGGAATAGGTATACCGGGCAGTTACGCTCGGGCCAGCTTTTCCGACACGCTGATCCAGCGCATTGAAGCGGTAATTCGTCGTCACACCGGAAGTCGTATGGGACTTGGGCCGCTGGAATGCATCGTACACGAAGGAATGGTCATAGCCCGAAACATCTTTCCAGTCAGTGATGTCTCCCAATGCATTGTGGGTGAAGGACCGACTTGGACCACTCGAACCGATCACGCTTTGCAGTCGGTGGGAAGTGGTTGGATAGCTGTAGTTGATGGAAACCCCAGTCGAAGAATCTAGACGACTTGTCCGGTTGCCCGTTCCGTCGTACCCGAGTGAAAGAGTATTCCCGCTCGACGCCGCGGATGTCAGGCGCCCCGTCCAGTCGTAGCCGAATGTCTGCGATTGTGTCGCATCCGCATAGTTTGTAATGCTGTTGATCCTGTTATTGGCGTCGTACTGCATGAGCAGACTCTGCAGAGTCGAGCCTCCATCCATGGTCGTTATACCGGTCAAACGGAGATCGCCTGCGACATAGTTCTGGTCGTAATAATAATGGCGCGTCAGGCCATTGCCGTAGCTCCACCCGGTCATCGGGCCGTAGGGCAGATAGGTCATCGAATCGGCGACGACTGAGGTCGTTCCACCCACTGTTGCCGTCATGGCTCCCAGCCTTCCACCCGTGTAGCCATATCCCACACTGACCCCACTCGGATAGCTGATGCCCGTCACACGCCCCTGTTTGTCCTAGACGTAACCGGTGTAGTCGCTACT
>JAEKKX010000041.1 GCA_019510125.1 Lysobacterales bacterium | reverse complement strand
GCGTTGCAGTCGGATTCGGCGCCGCTCGCGCGCGCGCTCGACGCCGACGCCGCGCAGGCGCTGCCGCTGGATCGCGTGCACTTCGACGAGCCGGCGTTCCGCTTCGCGCTCAACGAGGACGCGATGGCCACCGAGAAGCTGGCCGAAGGCATCCGCGCCTTCGCCGCCGATTCCATCAAGCTCGACGCGCTGATCGAGGCCGCAAAATGAACCTGGTTCGCTGCGACAAGACGGAGGCCTGGGTCGCCCTGCGCGCCCATTACGAGGCCAAGGGCAGGCCGTTCGACCTGCGCAGCGCGTTCGCGTCCGACGCCGGCCGCTTCGACCGCTTCGCGGTGACGGCGCCGGGCGTGTTCGCCGACCTGTCCAAGAACCGCTGGGACGCCAGCACGCGTGCACTGCTCACCGGGCTGGCCGCCGAGTGCGGCCTGGAGGCCCGGCGCGACGCGATGTTCGCCGGCGAGGCCATCAACCTGACCGAAGGCCGCGCGGTGCTGCACACGGCGCTGCGCGCGCCGGCCGACGCGCCGTCGCTGGGCACGGTGACCGACGCGGCCGTGCGCGACGTGCACGCGGTGCTGCAGCCGCTGCTCGCGTATGCCGAACGCGTGCGCGAGCAGGCGGGCACGCAGTTCACCGACATCCTCAACATCGGCATCGGCGGCTCCGACCTCGGCCCGCAGATGGCGGTGATCGCGCTGGAGGAGTTCGCGCATCCCAAGCTGCGCTTCCACTTCGTCTCAAACGTCGACGGGCACGACATCGCGCCGGTGTTGAAGCGGCTGAATCCGAAGACCACGCTGGTCATCGTCGCGTCCAAGACCTTCACCACGCAGGAGACGCTGGCCAACGCGAACGTCGCGCGCGAATGGTTCGTCAACAACGGCGGCACCTACGTCGGCGCGCACTTCGTCGGCGTCACGACCAACATCCAGGCCGCGGCGAAGTTCGGCATCACGACCACGTTCGGCTTCTGGGACTGGGTCGGCGGACGCTACTCGCTCTGGAGCGCCATCGGCCTGTCGCTGGCGATCGCGATAGGCGCCGACGGCTTCGAGGATTTCCTCG
>JAEKKX010000040.1 GCA_019510125.1 Lysobacterales bacterium | reverse complement strand
TGCAGGCCAAGAAGCCGCTGACCTTCCGCAGCCTGCAGGTCGAGAAGCGCGTCGCCGGCGGGCACTACAACGTGGCGACCTGGCCGACCGAGTCGCCCTATTTCATCTCGGTCGAGACGGGCGTGCTGATGCCCAACCCCTACTGAGCCTGGCGCTCAATCGAAGCTGCCGCGATAGGCCTGGGCCGCGTCGGCGCGCGTGTTCAGCTCGAACATCACGCCGCCGGGCGCCCGGCAGAAGAAGCGCGAGCCGCGTTCGTGTTCGATGACGGGCGTCTCCATCGGCACGCCGTCGGCGGCCATGGCCGCATACAACACCTCGACGTCGGCGCGTGTCGGCAGCTCGAAGCCGACGTGAAAGGTCTGCGGCCAGGTCGGCGCCGTACCACTGCCGTTCTCGA
Organism: Lysobacterales bacterium; assembly: GCA_019510125.1. GTDB lineage: Bacteria > Pseudomonadota > Gammaproteobacteria > Xanthomonadales > Xanthomonadaceae > Lysobacter_I. Next base: position 686 of record JAEKKX010000040.1, on the reverse strand, counting down.
TGACGACGTCGAAGCCGGGGCACTTGAGGATGCAGTGTTTGCCGCTCAGGGCGACCTGGAAGCCGAGGTACTTCTCGAAGAAGGCCGCGGTCTGCGCGGGGGCGCTGGACGGGAAGCTCAGATGGTTGAGCTTCATGGGGGCGAAGGTGATGGTCATGGAAGGCTCCGTGGTGCGGGCGAACCGGGTGTTCGCGGGGCCTTCACTGTCGGCGCCGGGGCGGTTTCAGGCTACTCGCATGGACCGTCCCCGGCGCAGCGCCGCGCGGCCGGCGCGCCTGCTCACATTTGCGCCGCGCCGAGGTAGCCGAAGACCGCCGCGCACAGCCGCCTTTCAAGCGCCACGGCATCCGTGTCGCCGCGCAGGCCGGCAGCGTCGGTCAGCGCACGGATGAGCTGGCCGACATCGTCGGCGGCGCGCGCCGTGTCGGGCTGAGCCGGCAGATCGGGTCGCGCCAGGATCTGGTGGATCAGCGCGCCGAAGCCGCTCTTGCCGTCCACCGCCTCGCGAGCACCCGGGCGTTCCTCGGCAATGTCCAGCAGCCGCGCGAGTTCGGCACGGCTCAGTTGCTGGCGCACGGCGGCCTGAATGAGGTGCTGCAGCGCCGTACGACCGGTGGGTTCGCTCAGCGCCGCTGCGGCGTCGGCGCCAAACCGGTCCTTCTCGCGCTGCATCAGCGCGATGAGCA
>JAEKKX010000039.1 GCA_019510125.1 Lysobacterales bacterium | reverse complement strand
TCCAGGCCAGGTAGAGCAAATAGGCGACGCCGGCGATCTTGATGGTCTCGAAAGCCAGGCTGCTGGCGTGCAGCAATGCCGCCAGGCCGGTCACCGCGGCCAGCATGTGCGGCACGATGCCCAGCGTGCAGCCGAAGGCCGCCACCATGGCGGTGCGCGCACCGCGCGACAGGCCGGTGGCAATGGTCACGGCGGCGCCAGTCCCGGGCGACGCGACGACCAGCAGCGAGACGGTCAGAAATTCGATGTTCATGCAGGCGCTCCTCGATGGCTCGCCATGCTGCGGCGCCATCGCGGCGCCGTCTTGAACGAAATTTCAGGCGCGCAGTGAAGGAGCCAAGGCGCCGGGCGTGAGGCCGAAGTTGCGCACGAAGCAGCGCGTCATGTGACTCTGGTCCGCGAAGCCGCTCGCCGCCGCCGCGTCCGCCAGCGGTAGACCGTTGCGCACGAGTTGCCGGGCGCGCTGCACGCGGCGCTGCAGCAGGTAGGTGTGCGGCGGCAGGCCGGTCAGGCGCGTGAAGGCGCGCAGGAACTGATAGCGGCTCAGGCCGGCGCCAGCTGCCAGCGCGGTAAGGGTCAGTTCCGCCGCGGGATCGTCGTCCATGTGCTCGCGCGCCGCCGCGACGCCGGCCGCCAGGGCAGGGCGATCGTGCGGCACCGGTTGCAGCAGCCGCGCGATCAAGGCCAGCAGGGCGGTCTCGCTGCGCAGGCCGTCGCCATGGGGCGCCGTGACTGCGTCGAAGAGCGCGCGAAAGCGTGACGTCAGCACCGCATCGCGGATGACCGGCGCCCTGAACTCGAAGCCGGCGCCGGGCGCCACGTCCCGCGCCGCATTGATGACGCGTGCCGGGTCGACGTAGAGCATGCGCCAGCGGCGGCCTGAGGCGTCGAACGGCTTGCCGTCATGAACCTCACCCGGGTTGACGGTGATCATGTCGCCTGCGCCGGCCTCAACGATGCCGCGCCCGCTGGCCGATTTCTGCGCGCCGCGCTCGATCACGCCGATGCCGAATTCTTCGTGGATATGGCGGCCGAAAGCCTGAGCCGAGTCGGCCGCGACGGCTTGAACCCCGGCCATGCCGGATG
>JAEKKX010000038.1 GCA_019510125.1 Lysobacterales bacterium | reverse complement strand
TACTGGGATGGCACGGCGCTTACGGTGGAGGCCGAGCCGGTCGAGCTTGGGGTCGGAGACAGTTCGGCCGATATCGTGCTGCGGCGGAAGCTCGTCATAAGGTGAATTGCTAACGATCCTTCGCCGCCGCCTCCGGCTCCGGCGGGGGCATGATCCAGCTGTGATTTTCGACGATGATCGACGGCACCGGCCGGCCGTCGGCATCGCGTGACGGGCGGAAGCGGAAGCGGCGTTCGATCAGCGCGCAAGTATGCGCGTCGAGCGCGGCGGATCCGCTCGATCGGGTGACTATGCAGTCGCGGGCGCGGCCGTCTATCCCCACCCGATAGCGGACGGAGACGGTGCCGGAGATGCCCGCGTCGCTGAGCTCGCGCGGATAGTCGCGGTCGGAGATGCCGCCGCCAATCCGCTGCGGCGGCGTGCCGTCGCCGGCCCCGCCCGCGCCGCCGCCTCCGCCGTTTCCATTGCCGGCTCCGCCGCTTCCCGTGCCGCCGATTCCGGGCGCGGCCGGGGCAGGGATAGCGAGCGGCACGATCACCGTCGGCGGCGGAGGTGGAGCGGGGGCGGATGGTGTGGGCCGCGGCACGATCGTTACCGCACGAATGCGCGGCCGTGACACGCGGGCACGCTGGCGCGGCGGCGGCGGCGGTGCAACATCCTTCAGCGTGACCGGCACGACGTCCGCGCGCGGCGCGGGTGTGCGGTCGCGGCCCGGTGCGAACAGCAATATCGCGAGCAGCAGAATGTGTACGCCAAAGGTGATCCCGCCCGCCGCGACCCGCTGCCGCCTGCCCCGGATATCCTGCGTCGCCATATCGGCTTTTCAACGGATGCCGACCGCCACGGCTCCCCAACAGCCACAGCCGTTCCGTCGAAAGAACGAGTTACTTACTGCGGTTTGTCAACAGCTTACGCAATCCGCCCGCAGACCCGTGAAACCGGAACGCGTCTGTGCCGTTCCCCTTGTGCGTGCATTTGGCATGATGAACGAGGAGACGATGGCCGCGGACAGTGAGGACATATTCGGGCGCGCGATCCGGAAATTGGAACGGCTGGCGCATCTGGACGAAACCGACCGGCAGGCCATTCACGCGCTTCACGCCAG
>JAEKKX010000037.1 GCA_019510125.1 Lysobacterales bacterium | reverse complement strand
TGGCGCGCGAGGCGCGCAAGCGCGGCGCCGACGGCGTCGTCTGCGGCCACATCCACCACGCGGAGATGCGCGAGATCGACGGCGTGCTGTACTGCAACGACGGCGACTGGGTGGAGAGCCTGACGGCGCTGGTCGAGCACGCGGACGGCCGCCTCGAGATCCTGGACTGGTCCACGCGCGGCCATCCCGGCGAGCGCGTGGTGCCCGAGGACGAGGCCGCGATCGCGCCGCCGGGCGTGCGGGCCCCGGAGCTGGCGGTGCTGAGCGCGGCGCTGCCGTAGGGCGGGTTAGCCGCAGGCGTCACCCGCCGTTCTGCGGCACGCTGCAACGGCCGTCTTTCGATCGACGAATCCCGGAGCGGATCGAGGCGCCACCGAACGGCGGGTGACGCCTGCGGCTAACCCGCCCTACCGCCCTACCGCCCGGCGCCGGAACCGTCACCGTCGCGGCACGGTCGCGTCATCGCCGGGTCATCGGGACGGTCGACCATGGGAGCACTCATGAAAATGGAAAGAGGCCTCCACCCCATGTCATCCCGCCACGCCACCCTCCCGAAGCTGCTGCCGCTGTTCCTGTCGGCCGTCGCGCTCACCGCTTGCGGCGGCAGCGACGACGCCGCGCCCGCGGCCGGCGCCACCCCGGCTCCGCAGCCGTTGCTCACCCTCGACGGCAGCGCGCCCCTGGTCATCGGCCATCGCGGCCTGCCCGGGCTGTACCCCGAGGAGACGCTGCCCGCCTACGAGGGCGCGGCCGACGCCGGTGCCGACTCGCTGGAGGAAGACATCCACATGACCAAGGACTGCGTGCTGGTCGCGCGCCACAACCCCTGGCTCAGCGACAACACCAACATCGCGACCATCGCGCAGACCAACCCGACCGTCGCGGCACGCAAGCGCACCACGCCGGGCGTGCTGGTCGACGTGGGCTACGACGCGGCCAAGTACGGCGGCCCTGCGCAATACCTCAGCGATCGCGTCGACCCGGCCGACCCGAAGTCGGTGCTCAAGGCGCTGGTCGTCGACGGCGAGGACCACACCAACGACTGGTCCGTCACGGACTTCACCGCCGCCGAGCTCAAGCAGTGGATCGGCGGCACCACGTACGACGCCCG
>JAEKKX010000035.1 GCA_019510125.1 Lysobacterales bacterium | reverse complement strand
GTGGGGTGGGTCTCGATCCTGGCGTGAAGCGCGTGAATGGCCTGCCGGTCGGTTTCGTCCAGATGCGCCAGCCGTTCCAATTTCCGGATCGCGCGCCCGAATATGTCCTCACTGTCCGCGGCCATCGTCTCCTCGTTCACCATGCCAAATGCACGCACAAGGGGAACGGCACAGACGCCTTCCGGTTTCACGGGTCTACGAACGGATTGCGTAAGCTGTTGACAAACCGCAGTAAGTAACTCGTTCTTTCGATGAAACGGCTGTGGTTATGGGGGAGCCGTGGCGGTCGGCATCCGTTGGTAAGCCGATATGGCGGCGCAGGATATCCGGGGCAGGCGGCAGCGGGTCGCGGCGGGCGGGATCACCTTTAGCATACACATCCTGCTGCTCGCGCTATTGCTGTTGGCGCCGGCCCGCGACCGCACACCCGCGCCGCGCGCGGACGTCGTGCCGATCACGCTTACGGATGTCGCACCGCCGCCGCCGCCACCTCCGCCGCGCCAGCGTGCCCGCACGTCACGGCCGCGCGTCCGCGCCGTGACGATCGTGCGGCGGCCCACACCATCTGCCCCCGCTCCACCTCCGCCCCCGATGGTGATCGTGCCGCTCGCGATCCCTGCCCCGGCCGCGACCGGAACCGGCGGCACGGGGAGCGGCGGCGCCGGCAATGGAAACGGCGGAGGCGGCGGCGCGGGTGGGGCCGGCGACGGCACGCCGCCGCAGCGGATCGGCGGCGGCATCTCCGACCGCGACTATCCGCACGAACTCAGCGACGCCGGCATCTCCGGCACCGTCTCTGTCCGCTATCGGGTGGGGATAGACGGCCGCGCCCGCGACTGCATGGTCACCCGATCGAGCGGATCCGCCGCGCTCGACGCGCATACTTGCGCACTGATCGAACGGCGCTTCCGCTTCCGCCCGTCACGCGATGCCGACGGCCGGCCGGTGCCGTCGATCATCGTCGAAAATCACAGCTGGATCATGCCACCGCCCGAGCCGGAGGCGGCGGCGAAGGATCGTTAGCAATTCACCTTATGACGAGCTTCCGCCGCAGCACGATATCGGCCGAACTGTCTCCGACCCCAAGCTCGACCGGCTCGGCCTCCACCGTAAGCGCCGTGCCATCCCAGTA
>JAEKKX010000034.1 GCA_019510125.1 Lysobacterales bacterium | reverse complement strand
CACATGACGCATGCCTCGCAGGACGAAGGCGCGGCGCTCGCGGACGTGATCTTCGGCGCCTACAATCCGGGCGGGCACACGGTCGCGACCTGGCCCGCATCGATCGACCAGCTCCCGCCGATGATGGATTACGACATCCGCCACGGCCGCACCTACATGTATATGAAAAGCAAGCCGCTCTACCCGTTCGGCTATGGCCTGTCCTACACCAGCTTCCGCTATGCCAACCTGCGCACCGACAGGCCGGTGCTGGCGAAGAATGGCGTCGCAACGGTGAGCGTGGACGTGACCAACAGCGGCGGACGAGCGGGTGACGCGGTGCCGCAGCTTTATGTCCATCACCTGGGATCGAAGGTGGGGCGGCCGATACAGCAGCTCGCCGGCTTTGAAGATCCCACTCAGGGCAGTCGAACTCGCTTACTGGGATGGCACGGCGCTTACGGTGGAGGCCGAGCCGGTCGAGCTTGGGGTCGGAGACAGTTCGGCCGATATCGTGCTGCGGCGGAAGCTCGTCATAAGGTGAATAGCTAGCGATCCTTCGCCGCCGCCTCCGGCTCGGGCGGGGGCATGATCCAGCTGTGATTTTCGACGATGATCGACGGCACCGGCCGCCCGCCCGCATCGCGTGACGGACGGAAGCGGAAGCGCCGTTCGATCAGCGCGCAAGTATGCGCGTCGAGCGCGGCCGACCCGCTCGACCGGGTGATCGTGCAGTCGCGTGCCCGGCCGTCTATCCCCACCCGATAGCGGACCGAGACGGTACCGGAGATGCCGGCGTCGCTGAGCTCGCGCGGATAATCGCGGTCGGTGATGCGGCCGCCGATCCGCTGCGGCGGCGTGCCGTCGCCGGCCCCGCCCGCGCCGCCGCCTCCGCCGCTTCCGTTGCCGGCTCCGCCGTTCCCCGCGCCGCCGATTCCGGTCGCGGCCGGGGCAGGGATCGCGAGCGGCACGATCACCATCGGGGGCGGAAGTGGAGCGGGGGCGGATGGTGTAGGCCGCGGCACGATCGTCACGGCATGAACGCGCGGCCGTGATACCCGGGCACGCTGGCGCGGCGGAGGTGGCGACGGCGGCTCATCCGTAAGCGTGATCGGCACGATATCCGCGCGCGGCGCGGGTGTGCGGTCGCGGCCCGGCGCGAACAGCAATAGCGCGAGCAGCAGGATGTGTATGCCAAAGGTGATCCCGCCCGCCGCGACCCGCTGCCGTCTGCCCCGGATATCCTGCGCCGCCATATCGGCTTATCAACGGCTGCCGACCGCCGCGGCTCCCCTACAACCACAGCCGTTTCGTCGAAAGAACGAGATACTTACTGCGGTTTGTCAACAGCTTACACAATCCGTCCACAGACCCGTGAAACCGGAAGGCGTCTGTGCCGTTCCCCTTATGCGTGCATTTGGCATGATGAACGAGGAGACGATGGCCGCGGACAGTGAGGACATATTCGGGCGCGCGATCCGGAAATTGGAACGGCTGGCGCATCTGGACGAAACCGACCGGCAGGCCATTCACGCGCTTCACGCCAG
>JAEKKX010000036.1 GCA_019510125.1 Lysobacterales bacterium | reverse complement strand
CCGCTGGCCTCCACCAGCGTGTCGCCCAGGTTGTCGACGACGTAGGTGTCGTTGCCGGCGCCACCGGTCAGCGTGTCGGCACCCGCGCCGCCGTCCAGCACGTTGTCGCTGGTGTTGCCGGTGATGACGTTGGCCTGCGCGTTGCCGGTGCCGTCGATGGCGCCGCCGGCTTCATCCAGCACCAGGCGCTCGACGTTGGCCGACAGCGTGTAGCTGACGACCGCGATGGCCGTGTCCGTGCCTTCGCCGCCGTTCTCGACGATGGCGTCGCCGGCGTTGTCGACGAGGTAGGTGTCGTTGCCGGCACCGCCGGCCAGCGTGTCGGCGCTGGCGCCGCCGTCGAGCGTGTTGTTGCCGGCATTGCCGGTGAGGGCGTTGGCCAGCGCATTGCCCATGCCGTCGATGTTGGCGCTGCCTGTCAGCACCAGGTTCTCGAGGTTGGCACCCAGCGTCCAGGTAAGGCCGCTGCGCACGGTGTCGGTCCCTTCGCCGGAGTTCTCCACGACGTTGTCGCCGAGGTTGTCGACGACGTAGGTGTCGTTGCCCAGGCCTCCGCTCAGCACGTCGGCGCCGGTGCCGCCATCGAGCACGTTGTTGCCGTTGTTGCCGGTGAGGGTGTTGGCCAGGTCGTTGCCGGTGCCGTTGATGCTGGCGCTGCCAGTCAGCGTCAGGTTCTCGACGTTGGCCGCCAGCGTGTGGCTGGCCGAGGCGAGCACGGTGTCGGTGCCCTCGCCGGCGTTCTCGGTCACGGTGTCGCCGCTGTCGTCCACCACGTAGGTGTCGTCACCCGCGCCGCCGGCCATCGCGTCGGCCCCGGCGCCGCCGTCCAGGCGGTTGTTGCCGGTGTTGCCGGTGAGGGCGTTGTCCAGCTCGTTGCCGGTGCCGCTCAAGTCAGCCGTGCCCGTCAGCACCAGGTTCTCGACGTTGACGCCGAGCGTGAAGCTCACGCCGCTGCGGACCGTGTCGGTGCCCTCGCCGGTGGCTTCGGTGACCGTGTCGCCGGCGTTGTCGACCAGGTAGGTGTCGTTGCCCGCACCGCCGGCCATGCGGTCGGCGCCTCCAGCGCCGTCGATCAGGTTGTTGCCGGCGTTGCCGGTGAGGCTGTTGTCCAGCCCGTTGCCGGTGGCGTCGATGTCGGCGCTGCCCGTCAGCACCAGGTTCTCGAC
>JAEKKX010000009.1 GCA_019510125.1 Lysobacterales bacterium | reverse complement strand
TAAAGGGCGGAAACGAACAGCCATCCCACGTGCCGCTCGCTACTGAAGTCGCACGTCGGCGTATTTCCTGATAGATCGTGTCGCGCAGGCCATCCACCTGGGGTCCGTGCTGCATGGCCATGGAAGCGCCACGCCGTACTGCCGCCCAGGCACAGTAGCGCCACTGGGCTACCGTTAGTACTACTCCGCTTTCCCGATAGGCGAACGCGATGTCCTGTGCCCACTCACCGGAGAACCGATGCTTCAGCAGTTGCTGCTCGAAGAAACGTTCGGCCTCGGCGGATCCCAGTTCGGTCCAAAGCCGCAATCGTTCTGCCGTCGTAAAGTCGTCGCGTTCCAGGGAGTTGAAGTAGTCATCCAGCGCATCGACCAACCGCTCCGGCTCATACACGGCCCAGGACAGATGCCACTGCAAGCCTTCGATCGGCGTGATCCGGGCATCGGGCTTTAGTTCCCAGCGTGCCTCTGGCCAAGGCACTTCGATGACGCCGCGCTCCTGTAAGTACCCCATAGCTACCAGGGTCATCCGCTTGGTCTGCGCGATCGGTAGGCGGTATTCCTGCCCAGTCAATAGCGCCCATAGGTACAGGCATCCTCTTAGCCCGAGTTCATCGACGGTGGCGGGGGCGGGCGACGCCATGTAGGGCAGAGGTGGTTGTTGGGGCTCTAAGAATAACTTAGTATCCAAGAACCGGTGCTACGACTGGCCCAGGCGCGTGAGCGCTCAGGCCTGTCGCAGACGCAACTCGGTGTGCTTGCCGGCTTGGATCCTGCCGTGGCCTCTCCCACAATCAATCAATACGAGCGCGGCAAGCACGAACCCCAGCTCAAACGGGCTAAGCGGCTAGCCGAGGTGCTGGGCATCCCGCCGGCCTTTCTCTATACCGAGGACGACCTGCTCGCTGAACTTCTGCTGCAGTGGAACGGCCTGTCCCTGCGCAAGAAGAAAGAGCTGGTCAAGCTGGTCGAAGCTAACAAGGCGCCAAAAGCGAAGAGATCACGCAGTGCCGCGGAATAGCTAGGCACCCAGCCGAACAGTACTGCGGTGGTGGGCAAATGCAGGCGGATGGCGACCATCGCCACCAGCGGCAAGCCGGCCAGCAGGAGAAGGTGAGGCCAGTGCCAGCCAGGCTGTCGTTTTCCTGTCATCGCGGGTTGCTACGCTTCGTATATTCGATTATTTTAGAAAAATGGAAATCAAAGACGCAACCCTCTCGCTCGCCGCCTTGGGCCAGACCACCCGGCTATCGGTCTTCCGCCTGCTGGTCGAGGCAGGTCCCCAAGGCCGGTTGGCCGGCGAGATCGCCGAGACCCTGTCGCTGCCCGGCGCCACGCTGACCTTCCACCTGAAGGAGCTCAGTGGTGCCGGTTTGATCGAGTGCGAGGCGCGCGGTCGCTTCAAGCGCTATCGCGCCAACTTCGAGGCCATGACCAATTTGATCGCCTTCCTGACCCGCAACTGCTGTGGCGGTGCCACGAACTGCCTGCCAAGCCAGGTGTGCGAGCCCACGCGCCGGAGGAAGGACGCGGCATGAACGAGACGATCGCTTCACCGGTACCGCTTTCCCGGCGCATGGGCGGTTTCGAGCGCCACCTGACCTTGTGGGTGGCCTTGTGCATCGTCGTCGGCACCGGACTGGGCTACCTGTTTCCCGACGGCTTTGCCGCGCTGGGCGCGATGGAGATCGCCAAGGTCAACCTGCCGGTCGCGGTACTGATCTGGTTGATGATCATCCCGATGCTGCTGAAGATCGACTTCGGCGCGATGGGACAGGTCAAGCAGCACTGGAAAGGCATCGGCGTCACCGTATTCGTCAACTGGGCGGTCAAGCCGTTCTCGATGGCGCTGCTGGGCTGGCTCTTCGTCCGCCACGTCTTTGCCCGTTATCTGCCGGCGGATCAGTTGGATTCATATATCGCCGGGCTGATCCTGCTGGCCGCGGCGCCATGCACGGCCATGGTGTTCGTCTGGAGCAATCTGTGCGAGGGCGAGCCGCAATTCACCCTCAGCCAGGTCGCGCTCAACGACGCGATCATGGTGTTCGCCTTCGCCCCGGTTGTGGGCTTGCTGCTGGGCATTTCGTCGATCACCGTGCCATGGTCGACGCTGCTGCTGTCGGTGGAGCTCTACATCATCGTGCCCGTGCTGATCGCCGCGGTCCTGCGTCGCTGGATCCTGCAGCGAGGTGGCGAGGCGGCGCTGCAAGCCCTGCTGAAGCGACTGGGGCCGGTCTCGCTTGGCGCCTTGCTGGTCACGCTGGTTCTGTTGTTCGGCTTCCAGGGTCGGCAGATCGTCGCACAACCGCTGATCATCGCCATGCTGGCCGTGCCGATCCTGATCCAGGTGTATCTCAACGCCGGGGTGGCCTACTGGCTCAACCGCAAGTTCGGTGTTGCCCATTGCGTGGCCGGACCTTCCGCATTGATCGGCGCCAGCAATTTCTTCGAACTGGCCGTGGCCACCGCCGTCAGCGTCTTCGGCGTCCACTCCGGCGCGGCGCTGGCGACCGTCGTCGGCGTGCTGGTCGAGGTTCCCGTCATGTTGTCCGTCGTACGCATCGTGACCGCCTCCAAGGCGTGGTACGAAGCGCGCCCCTGATTTGCCCAACCCCGAGACCCTGTCATGAGCCGTCGCTACAACCTCCTGTTCCTGTGCACCGGCAATTCCGCCCGCAGCATCATGGGCGAAGCCTTGGCCAACCAACTGGGCAAGACACGATTCAATGCCTACAGCGCCGGCAGCCAGCCGCGCGGCCAGATCCATCCGATGACCTTGAAGGTATTGCAGGACGTCGGATTGTCGACCGACAGCCTGCGTAGCAAGGCCTGGGACGAGTTTGCCGAACCGGATGCGCCGCAGATGGATATCGTCATCACCGTATGCGATCGTGCCGCCAGCGAGACGTGCCCGGTGTGGCCCGGCCAGCCGATCACCGCGCATTGGGGCGTCCCGGATCCGGCCGAAGTCACCGGCACCGAGGACCAGGTGCGCCGCGCCTTCACCAATGCACTTCATCTGTTGCAGCACCGGATCGCGTTGCTGATGGCGCTGAAGGTCGAAGCCCTCGATCGCCTGGTGCTGGAGACCCGCGTCCGCGAGATCGGCACGGCGTCCACCTGATACCTTTCGTCTTCCTTTCGACTGCACGCCACCATGACTCTACGCATCGGCATCAACGGCTTTGGTCGCATGGGGCGCCTGACCCTGCGCGCCGCCTGGGGCAATCCCGCGCTTTCCTTCGTTCAGATCAACGACCCGGCCGGTGACGCGGCCACCCTGGCGCACCTGCTGAACTTCGATTCGATCCATGGCCGCTGGCAGCACGAGGCGATCGCCGATGGCGATGCCCTCGTGATCGATGGCGTCCGTATCCCGGTGGCCCGCAACAAGGACATCGCCGCCACCGATTGGTCCGGCTGCGATGTGGTCATCGAGGCCTCGGGCAAGTTCCGCAAACCCGACGTGCTGCGGCCCTACCTCGACCAGGGCGTGAAGCGTGTGGTCGTCACTGCACCGGTCAAGTCGGCCGGCGCGCTCGACATCGTCATGGGCGTGAACCAGCAGCGCTTCGATCCGGCCCAGCACCGCATCGTCTCGGCTGCCTCGTGCACGACCAATTGCCTCGCGCCGGTGGTCAAGGTGATCCACGAAAAGCTGGGCATCCGCCATGGCAGCCTGACCACGATCCACAGCCTGACCAACACTCAGGTCATCGTCGATGCGCCCCACAAGGACCTGCGCCGCGCTCGGGCCTGTGGCAGCAGCCTGATCCCGACTTCGACCGGCTCGGCCACCGCGATCGCCGAGATATTCCCCGAACTGAAGGGGCGGTTGAACGGTCATGCCGTGCGCGTGCCGCTGACCAATGCCTCGCTGACGGACTGCGTGTTCGAGGTCGAGCGGCCGACCACGGTCGAGGAAGTCAACGCGTTTTTGCAGGCCGCCGCCGAGGGCGAGCTCAACGGCATCCTGGGTTACGAAACCCAGCCGTTGGTATCAATCGATTTCCAGACCGACCCGCGCTCCAGCATCGTCGACGCGTTGTCGACGATGGTGATCAATGGCACCCAGGTGAAGATCTACGCTTGGTACGACAACGAATGGGGCTACGTGAACCGTACCGCCGAGTTGGTCCAGTTGGTGGGTCAGGCAGGGTAAGTCCATGTTGTCCCGCCTGTCGCCCGATGTTCGCCAGTACCTGTTGATCACGGGCAACTACTGGGCCTTCACTTTGACCGACGGTGCATTGCGCATGCTGGTGGTGCTGCACTTCCACCAGTTGGGCTACTCGCCGTTGCAGGTAGCGCTGCTGTTCCTGTTCTACGAGATCTTCGGCGTCGTCACCAATCTGGTCGGCGGCTGGCTGGGCGCGCGGATCGGCCTCAACCGGACGATGAACATCGGCTTGGCCCTGCAGGTCGTGGCCCTGTCGATGTTGCTGGTGCCCGGCGCATGGCTGACCGTGCCCTGGGTGATGTCGGCGCAGGCGCTGTCGGGCATCGCCAAGGACCTCAACAAGATGAGCGCCAAGAGCAGCATCAAGCTGCTGGTGCCGGGCGATCAGCAGGGGGCCCTGTTCCGCTGGGTGGCGGCGCTGACCGGCTCGAAGAACGCGCTCAAGGGCATCGGCTTCTTCCTCGGCGGCGCCATGCTGACCACGATGGGGTTTGCGCCGGCGGTGGCGCTGATGGCCGGCGTGCTGCTGATCGTATGGCTGTTGAGCCTGGCGTTGCTCAAGCGCGACCTGGGCAAGGCAAAGCACAAGCCGAAGTTCCGCGACATCTTCTCCAAGAGCCGGGCGATCAACTTGCTGTCGGCAGCACGGCTATTCCTGTTCGGTGCCCGCGACGTATGGTTCGTGGTCGCGCTGCCGGTGTTCCTGGCGCAGACGCTGGGCTGGGATTTCTGGCAGGTCGGTGGCTTTCTGGCCGTATGGATCATCGGCTACGGCATCGTGCAGTCGGTGGTGCCGTATTTCACCGGCAAGCGCAGCGGCAAGGTGCCAGACGGACGCTCGGCTTTCGTATGCGCGGCGATCCTGGCGCTCGTGCCGGCGGTGATGGCGATGCTGCTGGCGCGTGAGGAGTCCGTACAGACGATCCTGGTCGTTGGCTTGCTGGTATTCGGGGTGCTGTTCGCGATCAACTCTTCGCTGCACAGCTACCTGATCGTCAGCTACGCCAGCGAAGACGGCGTTTCCCTCGACGTAGGCTTCTATTACATGGCCAATGCGCTTGGCCGATTGTTGGGTACCGTGCTGTCCGGGTGGATATTCCAGGTGGCGGGCTTGGCGGCGTGCCTGTGGATCTCGGCAGTGCTGGTAGGGCTCGCCGCCGCGATTTCCCTGTCGCTCCCCCGGCACAAACCCTTGGCGGCTGTGGACGTCGAGTCCTCGTGACGTCCACGGACGCATCAACCAGGCATTCCGGCTCGTACACTGTCCAGGACAGGCGTCAATGCAGACCTTCGATCGACATTGACTGGGCATCGCGTTGTACTTCCCAACACTGCTTCGGCCAAGGAACTTCGATGACGTCCACGTCTGCGAGTGTCGCCATTCAAGCCCAGCTCACTCGCCGGGTAGGTGCGAAGGGGGAGTCGCCGCAGCTCGCCTACCAATATTGACCCACAGCAGCGAGCCCTCGAATCAACCAGTACGAGAAAGGCGAGAACGAACTCCGTTCGGCGACGTAACACTTCGATAACCTGGAAGTGAACTCCAGACTGCTCGTGTCTGGATGTGACTGGCCCGCACTGCCAGACTGGGGTAGAGTATTTGAATGACGTTGCGGTCTGCCCTGTTGCGCGTGATGCTGATCGTTGCCCTGATCCTGAATGGGGCAGGGACGGCAGCTGCGTCCGTCATACTGATGCCTGGCGCTTCACCGGATAGCGTGTCGACGGGACAGACCCGATCACACCCGATGACTGTGGCGATGTCGAGTAGTTCGCCCTGCCACGACATGGCGCAGATGACGGCAGAACGCTCCTCGTCGAATACTGTCGGAGCGCTGCCTGCTGAACAGGCGCAAAAAACCAAGCACTCGACCCCGGATTGCTGCAAGTCCAGTGTCTGCCGATGCGCCTGTACGCAGGCCGTTGCGGCTGCACTCATGACCGTGGCCGCCTTTGGCGTGGGCCCGCTGCACTCGGACGTGGTCCGTCCGCTGTCCCTCCGTCACGCGGATCCCACGTTGCCGCATCTGGTCCGACCTCCCATCGGCTAAGTGTCCCAAGGCGCCTGCGGCGCCCCTTCGCTTGCGTGTGTTTTACCGTGCTGTGAACCGCATGGGATCGCAGGCTGTTCCGGTCTTAACACCGGATCCTCTGGACGCGTTGATGGAGTTTCCATGTTTTCCGAAAAATTCGGCTGGACGGCAGATGGCGCATTCCAGCCATCGCGCCGCCGCTTCGTGCAAGGTCTGGCCGCCGGTGGTGCGGCGCTGGGGTTGGGGTTGTGGCCCAAGAACAGCTGGGCGCTGAAAGGCCCCGGCAACGCCAACGTCCTGGCCGGCACCGACTTCGATCTGACCATCGGCGAAACCCCGATGGACTTCACCGGGCGTGTGCGGCCGGCGATCACTGTGAACGGCTCGCTGCCGGCACCGATCCTGCGCTGGCGTGAAGGCACCACGGTGAACCTGCGCGTGGCGAACGCGTTACCCACCGGCTCGATCCACGGCAATGAAACCTCGATCCATTGGCACGGCATCATCCTGCCGGCCAACATGGACGGCGTGCCAGGGCTGAGTTTCAACGGCATCGCCCGTGGCGAGGCGTATCAATACCGTTTTACGGTCAACCAGGGCGGTACCTACTGGTACCACAGCCATTCGGCGTTCCAGGAACAGGCCGGCTTGTACGGGCCGCTGATCATCGATCCGATCGCACCGGAACCCTTCGCCTACGATCGAGACTACGTGGTCATGCTGTCCGACTGGACCGACATGGATCCGACACGGCTGTTCGCGCGGCTGAAGAAGATGTCGATGTACGACAACTACTACATGCGCACCGTCGGGGACTTCTTCAACGATGCAAAGCGCGATGGCGTGGCCGCCACGGTCGAGGATCGCAAGATGTGGGGGCAGATGCGCATGTCGCCGACTGACCTGTCGGACGTCAACGCGAACACCTACACCTATCTGATGAACGGCACCACGGCGTTGGGCAATTGGACCGGTCTGTTCCGCAGCGGGGAAAAGGTGCGGCTGCGTTTCATCAACGGTTCGGCGATGACTTATTTCGACGTGCGCATCCCGGGTCTGAAGATGACCGTGGTCGCCGCCGATGGGCAATACGTGCATCCAGTGACTGTGGACGAATTCCGCATCGCGGTGGCTGAGACCTTTGATGTGATCGTCGAGCCGTCGGGGCAGGATGCCTTCACGATCTTTGCCCAGGATATGGGCCGCACCGGTTACGTGAGCGGCACGCTGGCGGTGCGCGAAGGCCTGCGCGCACCGGTCCCGGCGATCGATCCGCGCCCGTTGCTGACCATGCAGGACATGGGAATGGATCATGGAAGCATGGGCGGCATGGATATGTCCGGCGGCAAGGGCATGGAAATGAGCTGCGGCGCCAACATGGGCATGGCCGGCATGGACCACGGCGCGATGACGCAGGAGTCGAAGCCGGCCAATGCCGATCCGGACGCGGGTCATGACATGGCCGGCATGAAAGGCGGCGCGATGGCGGACATGGACCCCGGGAGCATGGTCACACACCCGGCCAGCGAAACGCGCAACCCGCTGCTCGACAACCAGGCGATGACCGTCAGCTCGCGCCTCGACGATCCGGGCAACGGCCTGCGCGACAACGGCCGCACCGTGCTTAGTTATTCGATGCTCAAGAGCACGTTCGAGGATCCGGATGGCCGCGATCCCGGTCGAGAGATCCAACTGCACCTGACCGGGCACATGGAGAAGTTCGCCTGGGGCTTCAACGGGCAGAAGTTCTCCGAGGTGACGCCATTGCGGCTCAACTACGGCGAGCGCGTACGCATCGTGTTGGTCAACGACACCATGATGACCCATCCGATCCATCTGCACGGCATGTGGAGCGATGTGGAAGACGCCGCCGGCAACTTCATGGTGCGCAAGCACACCGTGGACATGCCGCCAGGCAGCAAGCGTAGTTACCGCGTGCGTGCCGATGCATTGGGCCTGTGGGCTTACCACTGCCACCTGCTCTATCACATGGAGGCAGGCATGATGCGGGCCGTGCAGGTAGGGGAGGGCGTCGCATGAATGCCTTGAAGACCTCACTGCTGGGCATCGCGCTGGCAACGGCACTGCCCGCCGGGGCGCAGGAAATGGACCATTCGAAGATGGCCATGCCGATGTCGCCGTCGACCGAAACCAAGCCGACGGCGAAGAAGCAGCCAGTAGCCGAGCCGGCGCCGAAAATAGCCGCCAAGCCTGCGGTTGCGGATCCCCATGCCGGGCACCCGATGGCACCGGCCACGGCAGCCAAACCTGCCGCGATGCCGATGGATCATTCCAAGATGGACCATGCGATGCCGGAGCCCCCCGCCGAAATCGCACCGCCGATGGACCACGCTGGCATGGGGCATGACATGGCCGGCATGTCGATGGAAGCCATGCCCGGCATGCAGCACGGCGACATGGAGATGGCACCTGGCGAGCCGCGCACGCCGATTCCGCCGATCATCGAAGCCGACCGCGCTGCCGCCATGCCGCCCTCCAAGCACATGGAACACCTCGATAATGCCATCCACAGCTATACGCTACTCAATCGCCTGGAAGGCTGGAATGCCGATCCGGGCAAGGGGCAGGCTTGGGAAGGACAAGGCTGGATCGGCACAGACCTGGACCGCCTGTGGTGGCGCAGCGAAGGCGAGCGGGTCGATGGGCGTACCGAGTCGGCCGATCTGGAAGTGCTTTACGGGCGCAGCGTTTCGACCTGGTGGGACGTGGTCGCCGGCATGCGCCACGACTTCAAGCCCGGCGATTCGCAGAACTTCGTCGCGATCGGCGTGCAGGGCCTGGCGCCATACAAGTTCGAAGTCGAGGCCACGGCCTACATCGGCCAATCCGGGCAAACCGGTGCGCGCCTGGAAGCTGAGTACGAAACGTTGCTGACCAACCGGCTGATCCTGCAGCCGCTGATTGAAGTCAATGTCTACGGCAAGAACGACGCGCGCCGCGGCATCGGTTCCGGCCTGAGCACCGCCGAAGCCGGCGTGCGCCTGCGCTACGAGTTCACCCGGCAATTCGCGCCTTACCTCGGAGTAGTCCATGAACGAGCCTTCGGCCGCACCGCGGATTTGCGCCGTGAAGAAGGTGAAGACGTCAACGACACCCGCTTTGTGGCGGGCATCCGCATCTGGTTCTGATTGGGGAGATCACCATGCCGTTCGTAACACGAAAGTCCCTGCTCGCTATGAGCCTCCTGTCCGGTGTCGCCCTCGTGGGGACGGCCGGTTTCGTCTGGTCGGGCATCTACAACATCGGCGCCGACGACACACACACCAAGCCCGTGTATGCGGTGCTGCAAACGCTGCGCGAGCGCTCGATCGACACCCGCGCGCACAAGCTGCAACTGCCGGCCAACCTCAATGACCCGGCACGCATTCGCCAAGGCGCCGGTAACTACAACGCCATGTGCACGGGTTGCCATCTCGGCCCGGGCATGCAGGAAACCGAACTGAGCAAGGGCCTGTACCCGACGCCGCCCAATCTCGCAAAGGAATCGGTCGATGCAGCCGAAGCGTTCTGGGTGATCAAGCACGGCATCAAGGCCAGCGGCATGCCGGCGTGGGGCAAGAGCATGAATGACGAATACATCTGGAACATGGCCGCCTTCCTGCAGGAATTGCCGAAGCTCAACAAGGCGGGATACGAAACCTTGGTCGCCAGCAGCGGAGGGCACTCGCATGGTGGTGGCGAGAGCGGCGGCCATTCGCATGCGGAGGAGGGCGAGGAGCATGAGCATGCCGAAGGCGAGGGGCACGACGAGATGGCCGGCATGCCGATGAGCGAGGCGAAGCCGCACCCGCATCCTCCGGGCACGCCACCGCACGACGACGCGCCGAAGAACACCAAAGCACCGGCCGGCGGCCAAGTGCATACCCATGCCGATGGCAAGGAGCACGTCCACGCCGCTGCTCCTGCCGCCAAGCCGGCTGTCTCTGCGACAGCCAAGCCGGCGGTCGTCGACCCGCATGCCGGCATGGACATGCCCGAAACCAAACCGGCCAGCGATGGACACGATCACCAACACTGACCGGAGCATTAGTCTCATGATCCATCGAATCGTTTTCCTGACCTTGCTGGCCCTGCCGTTCGCCGCGCAAGCCCATGATCCCGCGCAGCATGCGAAGGCCAGCGAGCCCGCCATCGCCGCCGAAGCGAAGCCTGCTGTCGCTGTCGTGGAAGCCTTCTCGAGTGCATTGCAGGCTGGCGACCTGAAACGCGCCGGCAATTGGTTGGCCGATGATGTGCTGATCTTGGAAAGCGGTGGTGCCGAGCGCTCCAGGACCGAATACCTGGATGGGCATGCCAAGCACGATGCGGAATTCCTGAAAGGCGCGCATGTACAGCTGAAGCAACGCACGGCAAAGGCGGTGGGCGAACTGGCTTGGGTCGGCAGCGAAAGCGAATTGCATGCCAGCAAGGATGGCAAGCCCCTGACCCTGCTCAGTACCGAGACCATGGTGCTCAAGCGTGGGACGCAGGGCTGGCGCATCGTCCACATCCATTGGTCATCGCGACCCAAACGCTGAGGAAGCCGCCATGTTGATTCGTCACGCTTTTCCGATCCTGGTGTTGTTAGGCGGCACTGCCCTGGCGGCCTGCGCCAAGCCGGTTGCAACCGTCGCCGAAGGTACCCGCATATCGCCTGAGGTGCAGGCAACGGCCACGCCAACATTGCCAGTGGTACTGGTGCACAAGAGTCCCACTTGCGGTTGCTGCAACCAATGGGTCGAACACATGCGACAAGCCGGATTCACGGTGCAGGTGGACAACCAGAACGACGTCACCCCGATCAAACAGCGTCTTGGGGTGCCGTATGGCAAGGGGTCGTGCCACACCGCGGAAGTGGCGGGCTACTTCATCGAAGGCCACGTGCCGGCGGAAGACATCAAGCGGTTGCTGGTGCGGAAGCCCGACGTGAAGGGACTGGTGCTTCCCGGCATGCCGGCCGGTTCGCCGGGCATGGAACTGCCGGACGGGCGAACGGAGCCGTACACCGTGGAGCAGGTTGCCCGTGATGGCAGCACACAGGCTTTCGCCCAGCATTGATGCCCATCTTGCCTTAGGACATCCCTGCATGAATGAAGGCGAAATATTTTCCTGAATCCGAGACAAAACGCTTGACCTTGGAGGTAACTCCAAAGTGCAAGCTGGCCTTGTCAGCCAGGGTCACCTAGCTGAAAAACCGAATTCTTCCAGAACTTGTCGCTGGAGACAGATCATGAAAATAGCTTCCCACATCTTTGCAATCAGCGCCGGCTTGCTGTCTCTGGCGCCCCTCACCACGTTGGCCATGGGTCAGTCCACGCCGCACGAAATCCATCTTGCCACGTGCGATCAAAAGGCCGACGAACAGGCCCGCCTCTTGAAGCACCAGTTCGCCCAGCGCGATGTCAATCGCGATGGTCTCCTTGAGGCGGCCGAAACCGACAATCCGCAGATGTCGGCAGCATGCCAGGCCAAGTGCCGAGACCGCATCGACCGCAATCATGACGGCGTCATTGAGGCTGCGGAAATCCGCCACGCCTGACCTTGGAGCCGGGACATGCATATCGGACAACTCGCGAAACAGGCCGGCGTCACGCCGGACACCATCCGCTATTACGAACGGGAAGGCGTCCTGCCATCGCCGGCGCGCCTGGAATCGCGCTACCGCAACTACGGCCAGGACGACGTGGCGCGACTGCAGTTCATCCAGCGCGCCAAGGCGCTCGGTTTCACCCTGGCCGACATCGGCGATCTGCTGAGCCTGTCGGGCGACCGTACTTCCGACATGGCCCAGGTCAGGCAGGCCGCGCAAGCGCGGCTGGCCGGCGTCGAAGCCAAGCTGGCGGAACTGACCCGCCTGCGCGACGGCCTGGTTAGCCTGGTCGATGCCTGTCCGGGTCACGGGGAACTGCAGGGTTGCCCCATCCTAAATGCGCTCGTCGGGGAAACACATGAACACGCCTGATCCTTCCAAACATCCCCACCATCATCACCACGCCGCGGGACAGGGCTGCTGTTCGTCCGATGCGAAGGCGACCGCGCCGGCGCCGGCCGCGCACCACGACCACGATGCGGCGCACGGCTGTTGTTCCAGCAAGAAACCCGATGCCGCGAATGCGGATCCGCTGACCGATCCGGTCTGCGGCATGCAGGTCGACCCCGCCACTACGCCGCACCACGCCAGTCACGCGGGCAACGAATATCACTTCTGTTCGGCGCGTTGCCGCGAGAAGTTCGTCGCCGAACCGGCCAAGTACCTTGCACCGAAACCCGAGGTGCCGGCAGCGATGCCGAAGGGCACGATCTATATCTGCCCCATGCATCCGCAAATCCGCCAGGAAGGGCCGGGCACGTGTCCGATCTGCGGCATGGCGCTGGAACCTGAAATGCCCAGCCTGGACGAGGAAGAGAATCCTGAGCTGAGCGATTTCAGTCATCGCTTTTGGTGGTCACTGCCGCTCAGCGTGGTCGTGCTGGTACTGGCCATGTTCGGCCATCGCATCCCCGGCCTGTCCACGCAGGCGCGCACTTGGCTGGAACTCGCGTTGAGTGCGCCGGTCGTGTTGTGGGCCGGCTGGCCGTTCTTCGAACGCTGCGTACAGTCGATCCGCAACCGCAGCCCGAACATGTTCACGTTGATCGGCGTGGGAGTGGCCGCTGCCTTCGGCTACAGCGTGGTGGCGACGCTCGTGCCCGGCGTCTTCCCGGATTCCTTCCGCGAACACGGCCGCGTCGGCGTGTATTTCGAAGCGGCAGCGGTGATCGTGTCGCTGACCCTGTTGGGCCAGTTGCTGGAATTGCGCGCACGTTCGAAGACCTCGGCCGCGATCAAGGCATTGCTGGGATTGGCGCCGAAGACCGCACGACGCATCAACGATCGTGGCGATGAAGAAGACGTGCCGCTCGAACACGTGCATGTCGGCGACCGCCTGCGCGTGCGTCCGGGCGAGAAGGTGCCGGTCGATGGCGTCGTGCTGGAAGGGCGCTCGAACCTCGACGAATCGATGCTGACCGGCGAGCCAATCCCGGTGGAAAAAACCGCAGACAGCCGCGTGATCGGCGCCACGATCAATGGCACCGGCAGCCTGGTGATTCGCGCAGAGAAGATCGGTTCTGACACCGTGCTGGCGCAGATTGTGCAACTGGTCACGCAGGCGCAGCGTTCGCGCGCACCGATGCAGCGCATGGCCGACAAGGTCGCGTTCTGGTTCGTGTTGGCGGTATTCGGCGTGGCCTTGGCGACGTTCTTCGGCTGGGGCCTGTTCGGACCGGAGCCGTCGTGGACCTATGCTGTGCTCAACGCCGTGTCGGTGCTGATCATCGCCTGTCCGTGCGCGCTGGGACTGGCCACGCCGATGTCGATCATGGTCGCCACCGGTCGCGCCGCGCACGCCGGCGTGCTGTTCCGCGATGCGGAAGCGATCGAGAACCTGCGCAGGATCGATACGTTGGTCGTCGACAAGACCGGTACGTTGACCGAAGGCAAACCGGCGTTCCAGGACAGCCTGACTATGGACGGCTTCAATGCCGACCAAGTGCTGCAATGGGCGGCCAGTCTGGAGCAGGGCAGCGAACATCCGTTGGCCGAGGCGATCGTCGCCGAAGCCCGGCGTCGTGGCGTTACGCTGACGCCAGCCGAAGATTTCGACTCAGTGACGGGGCAGGGCGTGCGCGGTCGCGTCGAAGGCCAAGATATGGTCCTCGGCAACCAGGCGCTGATGGCATCCGTTGGCGCCGACGTCGCGCCGTTGGCCGATGCAGTGGAACGTTTGCGCGGGCAGGGCGCGAGCGTGATGTACCTGGCTTCCGGCGGTCGCCTGGCCGGCGCCATCGCCGTGGCTGATCCGGTCAAGCCGACCACGCTGCCGGCGCTCAACGAATTGCGCGCCGCGGGCCTGCATATCGTCATGGCCTCGGGCGACGCGCAAGCCACCGCGGAAGCGGTCGGCCGCACGCTCGGTATCGACGACGTGCGCGGCAACGTCAAGCCGCAGGACAAGGCGGAATTGGTGCAGGCATTGAAGGCGCAGGGCAAGCGGGTGGCGATGGCCGGCGACGGTATCAACGACGCGCCGGCGCTGGCCGCCGCCGATGTCGGCATCGCAATGGGCACCGGCACCGACGTGGCCATGTCCAGTGCGCAGGTGACTCTGGTCAAGGGCGACCTGCGGCGGATCCTGCAGGCGCGGGCGATTTCCGAAGAAACCGTCGCCAACATGAAGCAGAACCTCGGCTTCGCCTTCCTCTACAACGCCATCGGCGTGCCGGTGGCCGCAGGCGTGTTGTACCCGGCCTTCGGCTTGCTGCTCAGCCCGATGATCGCCGCGCTGGCGATGAGCCTGAGTTCAGTATCGGTGGTTGCCAACGCGCTTCGCCTTGCGCGGATGCCGACTGCCGAACCCGCTACCACCACTACGCTCCGTCCCGCCGGGTCCGCGGGCGGCTCGTCCTGTCACTAAGGTCCCACTTTCCACTGGAGTAGAACGATGAAAACGATGATTTCCCTATTGGCGGCATCCTTGTTCTTTGCGGGCACCGCGATGGCACAAACGACGGCACCAGCGCAGAACCATGGCCAGATGGATCACGGCAAGATGAACCATGGTGCGATGAAGATGGATGCCAAGCCGGACGAGTTCACCACGCTTGATACGGACAAGAATGGCACGCTGTCCAAGGCCGAGTTGGCCAAGCACCGCCTCGGCCCGCATTTCGGCATGCTGGATGCCAACAAGGATGGTCGCCTGAGCCCGAAAGAGTTCGCCGCCGGCAAAGGCATGTGACGCTTTGCGGTGAACGGGTTTCGGTAGCGGTTGCGGCCGAAGCCGAAACCCGTCTTCCACGATACGGCTCAGCGGCGACCGACGACTCAGTGGATGAGTCGTGCTGCCACGCGCGCGGTCGCGTTGTCGATGTCCAGTGGTGGCGACAATTCGGCACACGTCCATGATAGCGCGTCGTCCTGGATATGGCGCGCGTCGACCCTGTCGGCCACGGCGAACAAGTCTGGCGTATTGCTCGTTCGACTGACGCCAAGGCAGTGGTAGCGAACGTCGTGGCCCAGGCGTCGCGCGTCCTCGATGGCTTGCAGGAACGGCGTGCCGGAACTGGCGCGCGGTTGTTCGCGTAGGTCGAAGTGTGCATCGAAATTGAAGATGCCGATACGTTGCCGCGCGTTCGCCAGATGCGAAGCCAGGCCGGAATAGCTTGCATAAACGATTTCGTGTCCGCCGCCCATGCCGACGACGAAGTGACCGGCGTCGAGCAGGGCCTTGGCGCGTTCGGCATAACGGGCCTGCGCGTCATCGAGTGCTTCGCCTTCGCAGGCTACGTCGCCGGCGTCATACAGCGCGCTGGCGTGCAGCACCGGCAGGTTGGCCAGCATTTTCCGCAACGCAAGCGGCCCTTGCATCGCACCCATTCGGCCCGAATTGCGGCGGATGCCTTCATCGCTGGCCAAACCCATCAGGGCGACGCCCGGCGAACCGGATTCGTCCGCCTTGCGCACCACCTGGTGCCACCGGCGCGTGTCCGCCAAGCCCGGCGGGTCGATGCGGCCATGCCCAGATGCCAGTTATTTCAGTTGCCTTGAAAGGGCAGGTCGAGGAGCTCCAATTTCACCTGGCACCTGGTGATTTCGGAAGCCGCCGAATGCGACGATGCGCTGTTGCAGGGACTGGTGCACGAGGCGGCGTCCCATCATCTGCTGCAAGGCCATCCCGACCTGCAATCGTGCGATTTCTATTTGTGTGGCCCCCCGGCGATGCTGTCGGCTACCCGCCACATGCTGGCGGAACTGGAGGTTCCGGAAAGCCACGTGGCTTTCGATGATTTCAAGATCTGAGTGATGCGATCAACTAGCGGGCGGCTTTCGTCGCCCAACCGCGATGGGTCGCCCGCCGGTTTGAACACTGACGGCGTGGCCGTCGCGATCAGCACGGCCAGTGCGGCGCCGACATCCACGACTAACTGCGTGAGGATCGTGGGGAGCTTGACAAAGCCCGATTGAGTAGCTGGTTTGCTCACCGTTGTTCCTCGGGCTAGGCACGTTTTCGGGACGGCGCGAGGATGGTCAGCATCTGAATGCCACGCGGTTCAAGGTGCGGAAAGGGCGGGTGGCGGTTCCGAGGTAGCGGTTAACGTTGCTCGTGGGATCACGGTGTGGGGAACACCTGAGCATAGGCATTGGTGATCGGGTAACGCCGTTCGCGTCCAAACGCCCGGCGCGAGATCTTCGGTCCCGGCGCCGCCTGCTGCCGCTTCCATTCGTGGCGGTGCACCAGCTCCAGCACCGGGTCGACAACGAAAGCGGCGAATCCGGCCGCCAGGATCTCCTCGCGCGACTGCTCCTGATCGATGTGGCGGAACAGGATTGCGTCGAGTACGTCGTAGGGCGGCAACGTGTCCTGATCGGTCTGATGCTCGCGCAGTTCTGCCGTCGGCGGCCGGGCGATCACCTCGGGTGGAATGACCGGTGCGCCGCCCACGGTATTGCGCCAGCGTGCCAGTGCGATCACCTCGGTCTTGTACACGTCCTTGAGCGGGGCATAGCCGCCGCACATGTCGCCGTAGATCGTGGTGTAGCCGACCGCGTACTCGCTCTTGTTGCCAGTGGTCAGCAGCAACCCGCCAAGCTTGTTGCTCAGCGCCATCAGCACCGCGCCGCGCGCGCGAGATTGCAGGTTCTCTTCGGTCGCATCGATCGTCGTACCCGCGAACAGACCACTGAGCGTGTCGAGGTAGCCCTGAAACGGTGCGTCGATCGGCACCGTCCGTAGTGCCACGCCCAGGGCCGCGCATTGCGCGGCGGCCAGATCGTTGCTCAACGCACTGGTGTAGCGCGATGGCAGGCGCACGGCGGTGACCCGGTCGGCGCCGAGCGCATCGACGGCCATCGCCAGCACGACCGCCGAATCCAGTCCGCCGGACAGGCCGACCCAGACCCGATCGAAGCCGTTCTTGCTGCAGTAGTCCGTTAGCCCCCGCACGATTGCCCGCCAGGCGACCGCGTCGCGGCCGACATCGGTGTCGATCGGCCACGCGACTGGGGTAAAGCTACGTGAATGCGGATCGAAATCAGCAACCAGTGCGTGTTCCTCGAAGGCAATGGCCGCCGGGTGTACGTGGCCATTGGCGTCGGCGAGCAGGGACGCGCCATCGAACACGATCGCATCCTGGCCACCGACGACATTGACGTATGCGAGCGCGACTTGGTTCGCGCGGGCGCGCTCGGCGAGCAGTGCATCGCGCTCAGCATGTTTGTCGCGCTCGAATGGCGAAGCATTCGGGATCAGGATCAGCTGAGCGCCGGCCGCGACGGTTTCAAACGTGGGCTCCAATCCCCACAAGTCCTGACAAATCATCGCGCCCACGGTGACGCCGTTGACGTCGAAGACGCATGGCCCACCATCGGGATCGACAGCGAAGTAACGCCGCTCATCAAAGACCGCGTAATTGGGTAGATCGCGCTTGCGATAGGTCGTGGTAACGGCGCCTTCACGCAGCACACTCAGTGCGTTGTAGACCACAGCGCCGACAGCTTCCGGCCAGCCCACTACGGCCACGATCCCAGTGACCTCTTGCGCGACGCGGTGCAACGTGGCGACGCAGTCGGACAGGAACTGCGGTCGTAGCAGCAGATCCTCGGGCGGATAGCCGCTGACTGTGAGTTCGGGAAAGAGCACCAAGTCGGCGCGGTAGAGATCGCGCGCCTCGGCGATCCGTTCGGCAATGCGAGCGGCATTGCCGTCGAGGTCTCCGACCGGAAAGTCCGCCTGGACCAATGCGATGCGCAGGCTCATGCGCGGTTTCGGTCATTGCATCGGGCTGCGGGACGCTTCACGCTTGCCTGGTCCGACGCACATTTGCTGCTTTCTCTGTCCGCTTGGCCGGCGGTGGTTCGCGCAAGGTGGCCAGGATCGAACATTGGCCGCGGGCGCCGCCCGAACACGCGTTGATCGTGCGGTCCAGTTCGCGGGCGATGCGGTTGAGTTCGCGGACCTTGCTACGGACATCGGCCAGATGCTCGCGGGCGATGGCATCGATCTCGGCGCAGGACAACATGCGGTTGTGCTCCAACCGCAACAGACTGCGGATCTCGTCCAGGCTGAAGCCCAGGTTGCGGCTGCGGGTGATGAAGCGCAGCCGATCCACCTCCTCGTCGCGGTACTCGCGGTAACCGCTGGCGGTCCGGTGCGGTTTGGGCATGAGCCCCACGCGCTCGTAATAGCGGATGGTTTCCAGATGGCAGCCGCTGGATTCGGCCGCTTCGCTGATCTTCATCGACGCCTCTTGACCCTATAGCGGCTACGGACTTTACCCTGTGGGGCCTACGGGTGCTATGCCCTGCAACAACGAAGTCGCCATGCCAGGGAATACAGCCGCTTGACTCTGTAGGTGGTACGGGGTTTACCCTGTGCAATTGCAACTGGTTCCCATTCCCGTTTTCGACTCTCTCCCATCCAGGCGCTTCCCGTGACGAACTCCTTTTGCCGTGGCTTGCTGATCGCGTTGTTGGCCTCGATGTGCCTGCCGGTCTTTGGGGCCCCCACGTCGGCAGTGAATCCGCGCCAGACCTGGCAATTGCTGGACTATGTGGCTGTCGACTACAGCGCGGCCGTGCAAGCCGGACGCGTCGTGTCCGAGGCCGAGTACGCAGAGATGCGCGAGTTTGCAGGCGCCGTGCGGAGCCAATTGGCGGTGCTGCCGACCACGCCGGGCCAAGCGGCGCTGATCGGCCAGGCGGATCAACTGGTCGCAGCCGTCGAGGGTAAGGCCGATGCTGGGCACGTCGCCTCGTTGGCGCACCAGTTGGCAGACGGCCTGCTGGCCAGCTATCCGGTGGGTGCCGTGCCGGCGACGCCTCCTGATCCTGCCCACGGCGCGGATCTGTACGCCGCGCAGTGTGCCGCTTGCCACGGCCCGTCAGGCGCTGGCGACGGGCCGGCCGCGGCGAGCCTGGATCCGCCCCCGATCGCCTTCACCGATGCCACCCGCGCCGCCCGGCGCACGCCCTTCGCCTTGTACGAGGCGATCTCGCAAGGCATCCAGGGCACGGCCATGACCAGCTTCGCGTCGCTGCCCGAGGCTGATCGCTGGGCGTTGGCGTTCCATGTCGGCAGCTTGGCGCATTCGCCGCAGGCGCGGGCCGAGGGTGAAACCCTGTGGCGCGAGGATCCCGCCTGGCGCCAGCGCATTCCCACGCTGGAAGCGCTGACCCGCACCAGCGAGGCGGATCTGGTGGCCGCCGGCAGCGAGGCGGCACAAGCGCGGGCGATCGTTGCCTACCTGCGCGCGCACCCGCAGGCGCTGCAGCACCCGGCGTCAGGCGTGGCGGCCGGGCCGTTCACGCTGGCCCGCCAACGCATGGCCGAAAGCCTCAGCGCCTACGAGGCCGGCGATGCCGTGCAGGCGAAGACCGCGGCCTTGTCGGCGTACCTGGATGGGGTGGAGCCGGTCGAACCCACGCTCGCCGCCCGCGACAACGCGCTGATGCGGGAGCTGGAAACGACGATGGCGCGCTATCGCGACATGATCGGCCGGCGCGTGCCGGTGGCCGACGCGACCGTGCAGGCCGCGCAGGTCACCGGACTCTTCGACCGCGCCGAGGGCGTGCTGCAGGACGCGCATACCGATCGCACCACGGCGTTCCTCGGCAGCTTCACCATCCTGTTGCGCGAAGGCATTGAGGCGTTGTTGATCGTGATCGGCATGATCGCCTTTCTGCGCAAGGCCGAGCGCCGCGAGGTCCTGCCGGCGGTGCACGCCGGCTGGATCGGCGCGTTGCTGGCGGGCGTGGCGACCTGGGCGATCGCCACCCACCTGGTCGATGTGAGCGGCGCCAATCGCGAGGTGACTGAAGGCGTCTCCGCATTGTTCGCTGCCGCGGTGCTGCTGAGCGTGGGGATTTGGATGCACCAGAAGAGCCTGGCCGGCCGCTGGCAACAGTATCTGCACGCCAAGGTGTCGGCGGCGCTGACGCGACGCTCGGCGGTGTTCCTGTTCCTGCTGGCCTTCGTCGCGGTCTATCGCGAAGTGTTCGAAACGATCTTGTTCTTCATCGCGATGTGGAGCCAGGAGAACAGCACCGCGATTCTCGGCGGACTAGTGGCGGGCTGCGTCGTGCTCGCGGCGGTCGCCTATTGGATGCTGCGCATGAGCAAGCGTTTGCCAATCGGCCAGTTCTTCTCGATCAGCTCGATCCTGATTGCGGTGCTCGCGGTTGTGCTCGTTGGCAAGGGCGTGGCGGCGCTGCAGGAGGCCGGCTGGATAGGCCAGGCCCTGGTCGCTGCTCCGAGAATCGATTGGCTCGGCGTGTATCCGTCCTGGCAGTCGCTGCTAGCGCAAGTGACTGTCGCGGTCATCGCCATCGGCGGCTTCTACTTCAACGCCCGCACCTCGCGCGTGTCCGCACGAGTGGAACAATGAGGCACGGCATGTGGCCTGCGCGCGGCAGCAGGGACGGCGCTCGGCGCGACGCCTTCCAGATGCGATCGATCCCGCAGACCCTACAGGCCTGCATGGAGGAACCCACGCGATGAGCGACACCTGCAATAGCTGCGGTAGCACGCAGGCAGTGGCAACGACGACGGTGCCCGCAGCAGCGGCCGTCCGGTCGCCGATGCGCTATCGCATCCAGAACATGGACTGCCCCACCGAAGAGGCGCTGATCCGCAACAAGCTCGGCCAAGTCCAGGGAGTGACGGATCTGGAATTCAATCTGGTGCAACGGACGTTGTCGGTGCACCACACCTTGTCTGCGCTGACGCCCGTGGACGAAGCGCTGGCCGCGATCGGCATGCAGGCGGCGCCCATGGATACGCCGTCCTCCGACGTGGAAACAGCACTGCGTATCGCGAAGATGGATTGCCCCACCGAGGAAGGCCTGATCCGCGGCAAACTCGGCGGCATGCCCGGGGTGGCGTCGCTGGCCTTCAACCTCGTGCAGCGCACCTTGACCGTGCGTCACGCGGCCGAGGCCTTGCCTGACGTGCTGACCGGCCTGAAGTCGCTGGGCTTCGAGGCCGAGGTGGTGGGCAGCCAAGGTGGCGCAGAGCCGGGCGCGCCGGTACCGACACGCACCGCGTGGTGGCCATTGGCCGTCTCCGGTGTGGCGGCGATCCTGGCCGAAGTCGTGTCTTGGCTCGGCGCCCCGACGTGGCTGGTCATCGCGCTGGCGTTGGTCGCCATCGGGACTGGCGGTCTGTCGACCTACAAGAAGGGCTGGATTGCGCTCAAGAACCGCAATCTCAACATGAACGCCCTGATGTCGATCGCTGTCACGGGCGCGATGCTCATTGGCCATTGGCCCGAGGCGGCGATGGTGATGGTGCTGTTCGCGTTGGCCGAGGTGATCGAGGCCAAGTCGCTGGATCGCGCCCGCAATGCGATACGCGGCCTGATGGATCTCACGCCCGAACGTGTCACCGTTCTGCAAGACGATCAGCGCTGGATCGAGGTGGATGCCAAGGCCGTCGCACTCGACAGCCGAGTGCGGGTCAAGCCCGGCGAACGCATAGCGCTGGACGGCATGGTGGTGCTCGGCCGTTCGACGGTCAACCAGGCGCCGATCACCGGCGAGAGCCTGCCGGTCGAAAAGGCCGAAGGCGACCCGGTATTCGCCGGCACCATCAACGAAGCAGGTTCCCTGGAGTATCGCGTTACCGCCGTGGCCAGCGATTCCACCTTGGCCCGCATCATCCACGCGGTCGAAGCCGCGCAGGGCAATCGTGCGCCGACCCAGCGTTTCGTCGATCAGTTTGCGCGCTGGTACACCCCGCTGGTGTTTGCCGTCGCCCTGGGCGTGGCGGTGGTGCCGCCGCTCTTGATGGGCGCGGACTGGCTGGACTGGACGTACCGGGCCCTGGTGCTGCTGGTGATCGCCTGTCCCTGCGCCCTGGTGATCTCCACCCCGGTGAGCATCGTCAGCGGTCTGGCCGCGGCGGCGCGACGCGGCATCCTGATCAAGGGCGGCGTGTACCTGGAGAATGGCCGCAAGCTGCGGTGGTTGGCGCTGGACAAAACCGGAACGATCACCCACGGCAAGCCTAAACAGACCGATTTCGCGGCTTGGGGCCAGGCTGATGCGACCCGCGTGCGCGCCATAGCGACCAGCCTGGCGGCGCGTTCCGATCATCCTGTATCCAAGGCCATCGCCGTGGCGGGACAGAATGACAGCGTGCCGATGCAAGAGGTCGAGGAGTTCGCTGCACTGCCGGGCCGCGGCGTGAGTGGCCGCGTCGCTGGGTCGCTCTACCACCTGGGCAATCACCGGCTCGTGCAGGAGTTGGGTGCCAGTTCCGCCGAGTTGGAAGCGCAGTTCGCGGCCTTGGAAGCCCAAGGCAAGAGCGTGGTCGCCGTCGTAGGCAGCGACGGCGTGCAGGCGGTGTTCGCGGTCGCCGATACGGTCAAGGACAGCAGCCGACAGGCGATCGCCGACTTGCACGCGCTCGGGGTCAAGACCCTGATGCTGACCGGGGACAACCCGCACACGGCGCAGGCCATCGCCGGTGAGGTCGGTATCGACCGCGCCCAAGGCAACCTGCTACCCGAAGACAAGCTGCGCGAGGTCGAAGCGCTCGCCGCACAGGGTACCAGCGGCATGGTTGGCGACGGCATCAACGACGCCCCGGCCCTGGCACGGGCCGACATCGGCTTCGCCATGGGCGCGGCTGGATCCGACACCGCGATCGAAACCGCCGACGTGGCCCTGATGGACGACGACCTGCGCAAGATTCCGGCCTTCATCCGGCTGTCGCGCGCCACCGCTCACGTGCTGACGCAGAACATCACCCTGGCGCTGGGCATCAAGGCAGTATTCCTGGTGCTGACCTTTACCGGTCAGGCCACGATGTGGGCGGCGGTGTTCGCCGACATGGGCGCCAGCCTGTTGGTGGTGGGCAACGGCATGCGCCTGCTGAGGAAGTGACGTGGATACCGTCGCGCATGTGTCCACGAGCGAGGAACGGCATGACCCGCTCCCGGGAACCGGCCTGATGAGATTTTATAACGTCCGTGGCACCGGCTAGGCTGGCAGGATGAACCCGGTCGCCTCCTCCTGCCTGCTGCTGGCCCGCCTGCGCGCTTCCACGCGGCTGGCGGTACTGGTGCTGCTGATCTTCGCCCTGAAGATCGGCGCGGCGGCCGCCTGTGCGAAGCACGATTTCGCGGACATGGGCTTCGGCACGGATGGCAGCCATGCCGTGGCGGTGAAGGCATCGCCGCTGGATAGCGGTAATGACGATTCCACGAAGCTCAAGCTCGGGCATGCCGCTTGCAGTCACTGCGGTTGCCATCATGCTGCCGCCATGGTGCCGGATACGCAGATCGTGGTTGTGCTCGTGCCGCAGGCGCTGCCTATGCGTACGTCCGGGTTGCCGCCCAGCGCGTCGCAACCCTTGGAACTGAGGCCGCCGATCGCCTGAGTCAGGTGTTTTGCCCCTTTGGCGCGGAGCGCCAGAGGACACCGTCGACTCAGAGGATCTTCCAATGCACCTTGTTCGTTCGCCGCGACGACGTCGCGTCGCGCGGCTGGCCGTCCTGGTTCTGGCAGCGAGTTTGCTGTCGGGCTTGGCCATGGCCGCCCAAACCCCCGATACACAGGCCCCAGTCGCACTTCGCGAGGCGCTGCAGGCCGCCTGGCAACACCATCCGAGTTATCGCGCCACCGAAGCGCAACTGGCCGCAGCCCGTGCCCGGTACGATGCGGCCGGACGACCGCTCTACAACCCCGAAGTCGAGTTGGCCGGCGACGATGAAGGCCCGGATCGCACCACAACCGCTGGCCTCAACCTCACGCTCGATCTGAGCGGCAAGCGTCGCGCGCGTCGCGACGCGGCCTCCGCGCGGGTCGATCTAGCCACCGCTGAAGCCAAGCTGCGTCGCCGCGATTTCGCCAAGCAGTGGTTCGCCAGTTGGGCTGAGCTACAGACGGCGCAGCAACGTGTGCGCACCGGTGAACGTCGATTGGCGTTGGTCACGCGCTTTGGCGAGTTGGCACAAAAGCAGTTTGCTGCAGCCGACATTTCCGGGTTGGAGCGCGATTTGGCACTGCTGGCCCGCGATGAAGCGCAAGCCCAGCAGTCGCAACTCGTCGCCGAACAGGCGGAGGCCGAAGCGCGTTTCCGCGCGGTCGGCGGCTCGCCGGAACTCCTGGCGAGCCTGACGCTGCCCAGCGACGCATTGCCGCCGCCGATGCCCTCCCATACCGGCATCGAACAGTTGCCCGACTGGCAAGCCGCACAAGCCGCTGCGCTGGCTGCCGAACGCGAAGTGACCGTTGCCCGCCGCAATCGGGTGGCCGATCCCACCGTGGGCGTGCGCGGCGGACGCATCGACTACGGCAATGTGCAGGACAACGTGGTCGGCGTGTCGCTCAGCATTCCGCTGTTCGTGCGCAATTCCTATCGCGCCGAGGTAGTGGCAGCTCAGGCCGATGCCGATGTCGCGATCGCCGAGGCCGAGCGCGTGCGCGTCGAACTCGATGCCGATCGTCGCCGTGCGATCGACAGCTACGCCGCAGCGCAATCGGCCTGGTCGCGCTGGCAGGCGAGCCGCGGCACGGATGTGGAGCGTCGCGCCACTCTCCTTGAGCGCTTGTGGCGCGAGGGCGAGCTGTCCACCGCTGACTACCTGCTGCAACTCAAGCAGACCCTCGACACGCAACTCGCCGGCGCCGAACTCGAAGCGCGCCTGTGGCGCAGCTACGCCGATTACCTCGCCGCCACCGGACAGCTTGAACGCTGGGCCGGCCTGGAGGGCACCCCATGAGAGAACTTTCGATGACCCCGTTCCGTCTGATGTCGCCGTTGCTGGCCGCGGCGTTACTGCTTGCCATGGCCGCATGTTCGAGGTCCCCCTCGACCGAGTCGGCCCCGACCGAAGCCGAAGGCGCTGAAGCGCCCACCGAAAGCGAAGCCGGCATCGCGCCCGTCAAGCTCGATGCCGCAGCGATGAAAGCTGCCGGCATCGTCGTGCAGGCGTTGCAGCCCGCTTCGATGAGCGAACAGCTGCGTGCGCCCGGTGAAGTGCTCGACAATGCCTACGGCACGGCGCTGATCACGCCCAGTGTCGAAGCCCTGGTCGTGCGTCGCCATGCCAAGCTCGGCGACGAAGTGCGCGCCGGCGCACCGCTGGTGACGCTGTCCAGCGTCGAAGTCGCCAATGCCCAGGCAGAGTTGCGCATCGCCGAACAGGAATGGCGCCGCGTCTCTGCACTCGGTCGTGAGGCCGTGTCCGGGCGCCGCATCAACGAGGCACAGGTCGCGCTCGATCGCGCTCGCGCAACGGCACAGGCGTATGGCTTGCCGGGCACGGCGGCCGGGCGCAGCAACGGCCAGTTCACCTTGACCGCGCCGCATGCCGGGCGAATCACCGAGGATGCCGTGGTCGTCGGCGAGAAAATTGAACCGGGCAAGACGCTGTTCCGCCTGGTCGATGAATCGGTGGTTTGGGTCGACGCCAAGCTGCCATCGGGGATCGTTCCGCGCATCACACCCGGCACGGAAGCGACGGTGGTGTTCAACGGCGAGCGCCTGAAGGGTACCGTTCAGCATCCCGCGCATCGCACGTCGGACACGACCCGCAATGCGGTGGTGCGGATCGAGGTTCCGAACCGGGACGACCGCCTGCACAGCGGCGATTACGTCGATGTGTTCTTCGAGGCCAGCGACGTCGCCAAGGATGGCAACGCCGCCGTGACTATGGTGTCGGTGCCAACCGACGCGGTGGTGCAGTTGGAAGGCGACACGGTCGTGTTCCGTCGCAACGCGACCGGTGCGTTGGAACCGACGCCGGTGCGTACCGGTGAAGCGATCGGCGATCGGACCGTCATCCGCGAAGGCCTCAAGCCCGGCGACGCCGTCGTGGTCGAAGGCGCCTTTGCCGTCAAAGCGCAGATGCTCAAGTCGCAGTTAGGAGAAGAGTGATGATCTCTGACGCCAATCCCGCCTTTGCGGGAGGTGCGCCATGCTGAATCGCCTGGTCGAACTCTCCCTGCGCTACAAGTTCCTGGTCCTGATCGTGTTCGCGGTCGTCGCCTTCCTCGGCATCAGCGCCGTTCGCAACGTGCCGATCGATGCCTTCCCCGACGTGACGCCGGTCCAGGTCAACATCTACACCGAGTCCCCGGGCCTGGCCGCCGAGGACGTCGAGCAGTTGCTCACCACGCCGGTGGAGTCTGCGTTGGCCGGCCTGCCGAAGGTGCAGGAAATCCGCTCGGTCAGCCTGTTCGGGTTGTCGTACGTGTCGGTCTATTTCAAGGACGACATGGACATCTACTTCGCGCGACAACTGGTCAACGAACGCCTGCAGGAAATCGGCGATCGTCTGCCTGAAGGCTATGGCAAGCCGAGCATGGGCCCGAACACGTCGGGCCTGGGGCAGGTGTACTGGTACACCGTCGAACGCGCGCCCGGCGTCAGTAAGGACCAGGTCACCGATATGGACCTGCGCACATGGCAGGAATGGACCGTGCGGCTGATCCTGCGCACGGCACCGGGCGTGGACGACGTTAGTTCCTGGGGCGGTGGCGAACGCCAGTACCAGGTGCAGATCGATCCGCAACGCCTCTACGCCCGCGGGCTGGGCTTCGGCGATGTCATCAACGCGCTCCCCGCCAACAACGGCCAGGTCGGCGGTAACGTGATGGACGTGGGCCGCGAGCAGTTCCTGGTGCGCGGTCTGGGTTTGCTGAAGTCGACCGAGGACATCGGCGCGATCGTGCTCAAGTCGGAGGACGGTGTGCCGGTGTATCTGCGTGACGTGGCAACCGTGGTCGAAGCCCCCGCGCCGCGCTTCGGTGCGGTGACCCGCGACGGCCAGGAAGTCGTGATGGGCCAGGCGCTGGCCCGCATCGGCGAGAACGCCAAGGACGTGGTCGAGGCGGTCAAGGGCAAGCTTGACGTGGTGCGCGATGCACTGCCGAAGACCATGGTGCTCAAGCCGATGTACGAGCGCACTGACCTCGTCAACAAGGCGGTCGAAACCGCGGTGCGGGCGCTGGTGGAAGGCTCGCTGCTGGTCGCGGTAATCCTGTTCCTGTTCCTGGGCGAGGTCCGCTCAGCGCTGGTCGTGATCGTCACACTGCCGCTGGCCATGCTGATTGCCTTCATCGGCATGGGGCAGGTCGGCTTGTCCGCCAATCTGATGTCGCTCGCGGGCCTGGCG
Organism: Lysobacterales bacterium; assembly: GCA_019510125.1. GTDB lineage: Bacteria > Pseudomonadota > Gammaproteobacteria > Xanthomonadales > Xanthomonadaceae > Lysobacter_I. The sequence goes on along the minus strand of JAEKKX010000009.1, from coordinate 166,665 downwards.
ATCGGCATCGGCATGATGGTCGACGGCGCGGTGGTAATGGTGGAGAACGCCTTCCGGATCATGGCGGAGCGGTTGGAACACGGAGAGAAGGTCGACAAGACTTCTGCGGTGTTGGCCGCGGCTAAGGAAGTGGCCAATCCAATCACGTTCGCGATCGGCATCATCATCGTGGTGTTCCTGCCGCTGTTCGCGCTGGAAGGCCTCGAAGGCAAGATGTTCAAGCCGATGGCATTCAACATCGCCTTCGCGATGGCCGGTTCGCTGATCCTGAGCCTGACGCTGATCCCGGTCTTGGCGTCGATGATTCTCAAGCCCAAGCCCGAGCGCGATACGTGGTTGGTGGCCAGGATCAAGCGTGGTTATCAGCCGCTGTTGGCGAAGGCGCTGGGCCGCAAGAAAGTGGTCGTGATCAGCGCGCTTGTCGCCTTGGTCGCGAGCCTGGCGCTGTTCCCTTTCCTGGGTAAGGAGTTCATGCCGCAACTGCAGGAAGGCTCGATCATGTGGCGCGTGACGGGCATCCCGTCGACCTCGCTCAACGAATCGATCAAGACCAGCAACACCATCGCCGCGGCCTTCAAGCAATTCCCGGAGGTCGAGACCACGCTGGCGATGATCGGCCGTGCCGAGAAGGGCGAGACCGCCGACGTCAATTACATGGAGATCTACACCGCGCTCAAACCCGAGGAAGAGTGGAAGTCGGGCCGCGACATCAAGCAGCTCGAAGCGGCGATGCAAGAGACGCTGGAGAAGGTCGTGCCGAACGTGGTGCCCGGCTACACCCAACCGATCCAGATGCGCGTGGAGGAACTGATCTCCGGCGTGCGCGCCACCTTGGCGCTGAAGCTTTACGGTGAAGACCTGGGCGAACTCGACAAGCTGAGCGGCCGCATCAAGCGCGTGCTGGACAAGGTGCCGGGCGTGGCCGACCTTGCTTTGGAAGCCAACATCGGCAAGCCGCAGATTCGCATCGCGGTCAAGCGCGACGAACTGGCCCGCCATGGCATGAACGCTGAGGAGGTGCTCACCATCGTCCGCAATGGCCTGGGCGGCGAACCGGTGAGCGTACTGCTCGATGGCGTGAAACGCTTCGATATCGCAGTGCGGCTGGATGACGCGACACGCGATTCGGTCGAGTCATTGCGTCGCATCCCGCTCCGCACGGCAACCGGCGCCTTGGTGCCGCTGTCGGAGGTAGCCGACATCAACGTGGCCGAAGGTTACTCGTTCGTCCGTCGCGAGCAACTGCAACGCTATGCGGTGATCCAGATGGACGTCCGAGGCCGCGACGTCGATAGCTTCGTCCAGGACGCTGAGACGGCGATTAAGCAGCAGGTGAAGCTGCCGCCGGGCTACTGGATCGAGTGGGGTGGGGCGTTCGAGAACCAGCAGCGTGCGCTGGCCAAGTTGGCGCTGATCGTGCCAGTCACGATCTTTTTCATCTTCGTGTTGCTCTATACCGCCTTCAACTCGGTCAAGTACGCGGCGCTGATTCTGGCCAACGTGCCGTTCGCCACCATTGGCGGATTGTTGGCCTTGTTTGTCACCGGCCAGTACCTGTCGGTGCCCTCAGCGATCGGCTTCATCGCGGTATTCGGCGTGGCGATGCTCAACGGCATCGTGCTGGTGAGCTTCCTCAACGAGCTGCGTGAGAAAGGCCTGTCGGTGCGCGAAGCGGTGGTGCAGGGCACGGCTCTGCGTCTGCGACCGGTGCTGATGACCGCGAGCGTGGCGATCCTCGGTCTGGTGCCGATGCTGCTGTCCAGCGGTGTCGGCGCGGAAACGCAACGTCCGTTGGCGACGGTGGTCGTTGGCGGTCTGATCAGTTCAACGCTGCTCACGTTGATCCTGCTTCCGGTTCTGTACGAATGGCTTGAAAACCGCTCCGACCGCAAGGCGGCCGAGCACAATTCTCAGGAGACTGCGTCATGAAACAGATCAAGGCATTTGTGCACCGCAATCGTGTCTCAGACTTGATCCACGCGCTGGAAGCCGCCGGCTTCCAGCGCCTCAGCCTGTTCGACGTGAAAGGCCTGCTGCGCGCACTCAGTGCGCGCGAGCAGGAGTATTCGGTCGAGTTCGGTGATCAAGTGATCAACGAAGTGCAGATGGAACTGTTCTGCGAGGACAGCGACGTAGGGCGTGCGGTGGAGATTTTTCGCCAGATCGGGCGGACGGGTCGAGCGGAAGCCGGCTGGATATACGTGAGCACCATCGATCAGTCGATTCCCATCAACGACGTCCGTTGATGGCCGAAGCGGTGCCGTGACTGGGTGCGGCGGGCCCGGCCTGTCGCGTCCTTCAACATCGGGAGTGCCCACCATGAAGATGATTGTCGCCTTTGTCCGTCCATCGCTGGCTGATCGCATCGTGCGGGTAATCGAGCGTGCGGGCCTCTACCACCTCTCGCTGTCCCGGGTGCACGGCGTCGTGCATCCGAACGAAGCCATCGTCCGTGCCGATCTGGCGCCAGAGGGTGAATCCGACGTGCGGTTGGAAGCCTATTGCGAAGATGCGCGGACCGAACAGATTGTGGCCCTGATCCATGAGGTAGGCCGCATCGGCGACCTGCCGGTAGGGGCCGTGTTCGTCGTGCCGGTGGAGCGGCACGAGGCAATCGGCCCGTCGAGCCCAGCCGAATGACTCATCGAAGGAGAAGCCGCGCATGACTCGCCTCCATAACGGCATTCGCGAATTCGTCGTTCCCGTGAGCGCCGCAGTAGCGGCCGTCCTGCCCGCCACGTATCTGCGCATCACCAGCGGTAGCGCGGGTGCGCTGGGTGATGCGGTGCTGTTTGGTCTTGCGATCCTGGCAGCGGGCTTCCTGTTGTCATGGGGTGCCGAAGCGGCGGAAAAATACATCGCCACCGGTTTCGTGCTGGCGGTGGTTGCGTTGATTACAGTGCTGCCCGAATACGCGGTCGACTTCTACTACGCCTATCGCGCCGGGCAGGATCCGGCCTCGGGTTACGTCGCCTACGCCGCAGCGAACATGACAGGCGCCAATCGTCTGCTGATCGGCCTGGCCTGGCCGCTGCTGGTGGGCCTGCATTGGTGGCGTTCGCGACAGCGAGGAATCGTGCTGCAGTACGAAAACTCGGTCGAGATCGTTTTCCTCGCCCTAGCCAGCGCGTATGCCTTCATCATCTTGCTGAAGAACAGCATTGGCATAATCGACTTTCTCGTGCTGGGCGTCTTGTTCTGCCTGTACCTGTGGCGCACCTCGCGCGCGGAGAACGAAGAGGAAGAGGAAGACGAAGAACCGGGCCCAGGCGCGGTGATCGCGCAGTTGACGCCCGCCAAGCGCTGGACGGTGATGGCGGCGATGAGTGTGGTGGCGGCCGGTGTCATCCTGCTGGCGGCCGAACCCTTCGCCGAATCGCTGGTGGCTTCAGGTCGTCGTCTAGGCATCGACGAGTTCCTTGTAGTCCAGTGGCTGGCACCGCTGGCCAGCGAAGCGCCAGCGGTCACCATCGCCATCCTGTTCGCCCTTGATGGCCGCGCCCGTGCCGGCCTCACCACCATGATCAGTGACAAGATCAACCAGTGGACGCTGTTGGTCGGCATGTTGCCGATCGCGATGAGCATCGGCGCTGGGCGAGTGATGTCGCTTCCGCTGGATGCGCGCCAGCACGAGGAGTTCTTCCTGACGGCGGCGCAATCCGTGTTCGCGCTGGCGCTGCTGTTGCCGCTGCGGCTTAGCCTCTGGGGGGCATTGGCCTTGGCGAGTCTGTTCGTGACGCAACTCGGGCTGGCCTTCTTCTACCAGGCCACGCCCGAGCGCGAGATCGCCGTGCTGACGGCCTTGGCCTGGGTGTATCTCGCGCTGGCGGTAGCACTGCTTGTTCGCCACATCCGGCGATTGCCCGCACTGATGCGGGCAATGCTCGGAACGAGTCCGCAGACCGAATAACGCGTTCGAACCATCGATTCGATTACGGGAGACTTCTTATGGGCGCAGGACACGATCACGGCACCGGCGAGATAAAGCACGAACAGCCATTGTGGTGGGCCTTTGGCTTAACTACCGCGTTCCTGATTGCGGAGGTCATCGGTGGATTGATTACCAATAGCCTGGCATTGCTGTCCGATGCCGCTCACATGGGCACAGATGTCATTGCGCTGGCAATCTCGTTGTTCGCTGTGCGTTTGAGCCGACGACCACCCGACGCCAAGCGCACGTATGGCTATGCGCGGATGGAAGCCATAGGCGCGATGATCAATGGTGGCCTGCTGTTCCTGGTCGCCGGCTACATCCTGTGGGAGGCCGTCGGCCGCTTTCGCGATCCGCCGGAAGTCGCCTCGAGCGGCATGCTGGTGATCGCTGCGATTGGCCTGGTCATCAATCTGATCTCGATGCGCCTACTCAAGGCGGGCAGCGGCACCAGCCTCAACGTCAAGGGCGCCTATCTGGAAGTCTGGAGCGACATGCTGGGTTCCGTCGGTGTCATCGTCGGCGCGTTGGTGATCAAGTTCACCGGATGGACGGTGGCCGACCCCATCATCGCAGTCCTCATCGGACTTTGGGTGCTGCCGCGTACGTGGACATTGTTGCGGGAAGCTGGTCAGGTGCTGATGCAAGGCGTGCCGCATGGCCTGGAGTTGGACGAGGTCCGCACCATGATGCTGTCGCACCCCAACGTCATCGCGGTTCATGACCTGCATGCCTGGGCCTTGGGCTCCAAGGAGCCGGTGCTGACGGCGCATATCGTGTTGCGCGATGGGGGCGATGGAGAACAAGTCCGGCGCTCACTGGCCGCTGCACTGGAGGAGCGGTTCAGCATTCACCACGCGACGCTGCAAGTCGAAATGACGCCATGTGACGATGCACATGGTCATGCCTAATCGGCTATCGCGGCGCATCGACCGCGCTTGTCCGAGTGCTCCGTCGCATGCTCTAGACGGTCCAGGGTCGGACACGACTCGCCGCCAGGCGCCTGACTGCATTCAGCGATGAGGTTCATAAGATCGACTTCCAGCCGATGTAACGCATCGAGTCGTTCGCGAACATCGACCAGTTTGAGTTCGGTCAGTCGACGCGTTTGCTCACAGGCCCGCTTGCCCTTGAGTTCCAGCAGGCCGGCAATTTCATCCAGGGTAAATCCCATCGCTTGGGCTCGCCGGATGAATTGAAGACGGGTGACATCGGCTGGTCCGTAGTGGCGGAAGCCGCCCAAGGGCCGTTGGGGTTCCGGCAACAGCCGGCGGCGCTGGTAGTAGCGCACGGTTTCGACATGCACGCCGGCCGATGCCGCCAGTTTGCTGATGGTGAGGGCGCTCTCGGCCATGGCTTGACTCCGTACCCAGGTACAGACCGTAGTATGCGCTCATGGCCAACCTCCCCGCCAAATCCTCCCTGCCAGCCATCGTTGCGGCGAGTTTTGCCGCCATCGCGGCGTCCGTGTGCTGTGTGGTGCCGCTGGTTCTGGTGCTGCTGGGCGTCAGCGGCGCGTGGATTGCCAACCTCACCGCGCTGGATGCCTGGCGACCTTGGTTCAGCGTGGCCACGTTGGCGTGCCTTGGCTGGGCATTTTGGAGTCTGTACGGTCCTGCCTCCCGCTGTCGAACGGACGGAGCTTGCATTGATCCAGGCGGGCTGCGCCGCCGCCGGCGTTGGCTCTGGATGGCAACCGTCGTGATCGCGCTGCTGCTGCTCTTCCCGTATTACGTAGCTTGGTTCATGTAGGAGACGAACGATGCGCCAGTGGATTGTTGGGTTGATGATCTTGTGGACGGGCATGGCGTGGGCCGCGACGCCGAAGAAGGCCGTCCTCGATGTTGAAAACATGACCTGCCCGGCGTGCAGCATCACGATCGAAAAGGCCCTGGACAAGGTGCCCGGCGTTTCCAAGGCACAAGTCGACACCAAGGCGGCTACTGTCACCGTGGACTTCGATGCCGATCGCACCAACGTGCCAGCTATCGCGCGTGCGATCTCCGAGGCAGGCTTCCCGGCCAAGGCGAGGGCCAACGGTGGCTGAGTTGCAGTTGCAGAGCACGCTGACGTGTCCGCAATGCGGTCACCAGGCCGTCGAGACCATGCCGACGACGGCGTGCCAGTTCTTCTACGAGTGCACGGCCTGTGGCGAGCTGCTGAAGCCCGAACCGGGCGACTGCTGTGTTTTCTGCTCCTACGGCACGGTGCCGTGTCCGCCCATCCAGCAGCAAAGGCCGTGCTGTGGGTAGTCGGTTGGCCACCGGATGTTGGGAACTCGCCGCGCTAAACCGCGTCTATGGACTATTCGGCTTGCTCGCCGCCAGAGGAGTACCATCCCGCCCATGACCCGGCGCGCCCGCCACCGCCTACAGATCGCCGTCCTGGTGATCGTCTGCCTGCTGTTCCAGCAGGCGGCGCTGGCGGCGTATCTGTGCCCGATGGAGCAGATGTCCGCCCAGACCATGGCGATGGCGGAGCCTTGCGCCGAGATGGGCATGGCCCAGCAGCACGACAAGGACAATCCGCTTCTTTGTCAGAAGCACTGTAATCCTGATCACACAGTTACTACCGACACCGCCAAGCTATCGGTGCCACCGCTTGCGTTGCCGGCGCTCATCCTGGCGCCGGTCTACGTGCAACCTGTATCCCACGTCACCATCCAGGCTGACGTGCCGATCGCCCGATCCGATCCGCCCCCACGGCTGCGTTTCTGCAGTCTTCTGATCTAGCCCCCGAAACGACGTAGCGAATCCGCGCCGGCGCCGATGCGCCGTGCGCGCGGCCATGTCCGTTTCGGAGGCGTCATGAACTCCCGTTTTGATCGTTGTCGGTCCTGGGCCGCACTTAAGTGTGCGTTGGTCCGGACCTTGTGCGTGGCCGTGCTGGCGACGCCATTTGCGGCTTTGGCCGCATCCCATAAGCTCACGCTGCCGGAAGCCATCCGTCTGGCCAGCGAGCGTGCGCCGATGCTCGATGCCCGCCGCTCCGGTGTGTTGGCCGCGCAAGAAGAAGCAGCCCGCGCCGGCGCCTTGCCTGATCCAATGCTGATGGTCGGCATCGACAACCTGCCAGTCACCGGAAGCGATGCCTTCGATACGCGCGCCGACGACATGACCATGAAGAAGATCGGGCTGCGGCAAGAGATTCCCTCGCGGGCCAAGCGTTCAGCGCGTCAGTCCTTCGCCGCGCGCCAGATCGACGAAGCGCAGGCGCAAGCAGACGCCGAAGTGCTGGCCGTGCGCCGCGCCACGGCCGAAGCCTGGATCGCCGTGTGGGCCGCGCAGCGCCAATTGACGGCGCTGCAGAAGCTGCGTGAGCAAGCCGCGCTGGCGGCGAAGGTGTCGAAGGCACGCGTGGCGAGCGGTGGCGAACCGGTGAGCGACGCACTCGCCACCGAGGCCGCACTGCTGGAACTCGACAACCGCATCGAGGCCGCCCGTGCCGAGAAGCTGGCGGCACAAGCCGGGCTGGCGCGCTGGCTGGGCGACGCGCCGGTCGAGGTTGCCGATCAAGCCCCGAACTTTGACTCGCTGCCTGTATCCGAAGCCCGATTGCTGGCAGAGGTGAATCGGGTAGGGCCGTTGCTTCCCGCCACCGCTCAGCTCGAAACCGCCGCAGCTGCGATCGATGTCGCCCGCGCCGACAAGCATCCGGACTGGAGCGTGGGTGCGTCCTATGGCCAGCGTGCCGGTGGTCGCAGCGACATGATCATGTTCGAAGTGGGCATCGGCTTGCCGCTGTTCTCGCGTAACCGGCAGGATCGTGGCATCGCAGCCCGGGAAGCGGACTATCAGGCCGCGTTGGCGACCCGCGAAGACCTGCGTCGCCAGGAAGCGGCGCGCATTCGCGCGGATCTCGCTCGATGGGAAGGGCTGAAGCGCCAGGTCGCCCTGCATGAGCACTCCCTGTTGCCGCTCGCGCAGGACCGCAGTGCGACGACGCTCGCCGCGTATCGCGCCGGCGGCGAACTGCAGCCGTGGCTCAACGCCAGACGTGACGAACTCGATGTGCACCTCGCGCACGCCGAACACCTGGGTGAACTCGGACGTGCCTGGGCCGCGCTGGCCTTCCTGTTGCCCTCGGAGATGCAGCCATGAATACCACTCGTCGCAGCGTGGTCACTGCTGCTGTTTCCCTTGCGCTGGTGGCCGCCGTCGGCCTCGGTTACTGGTGGGGGCGCACTCACGGGAGTTCATCCGCCGCCGACACCTCGAGCCCGCAGTCCGCCGAACGCAAGGCGCTCTATTGGTACGACCCGATGGTGCCCGACCAACACTTCGACAAGCCTGGCAAGTCGCCCTTCATGGACATGCAACTGGTGCCGAAGTACGCCGACGAGGCGACGGCCGGCGGCGTTGCCGTTGCACCGGGCGTGCGCCAGAACCTCGGCATCCGCACGGTGGTGGTCAAGCCTGGCCGACTGACGGCAGCCGTCCGCGTGCCGGGCACCATTGGCTGGGACCTGCGTCAGGAACGCATCGTCAGTGCGCGAGTCGACGCCATCGTCGAGCGCTTGCACGTGCGTGCCCCGTTTGAGCCGGTGCGCGCGGGGCAACCCCTGGCCAGCATCATCGCGCCAAGTTGGAACACTGCGATTGCCGAAGCGCGAGCGTTAGGTGGAGCTCGCTCCGCCGCCGCACGAGGTTTGCAATCCGCCGCCCACGAACGGTTGCGTGCGTTGGGTCTGCCCGCGGGCAGTGGTGCGGGGCAGCGCGGACGACTCACCTTGACCTCACCCGTGACCGGCGTCGTCAGCGAAATCGGCGTGCGCGAAGGGCAGTCGGCGCCGATAGGCACGCTGCTGTTCCGCGTCAACGGTACCCGGACGGTCTGGCTCGAAGCGTCGATTCCGCAAGCGGGCACTGCGGGCATCGCGACGGGTACGTTGGTGGAAGCGGCTGTCGACGCATTGCCAGGCGAGGCCTTCCACGGCCGCGTGGAAACCTTGCTGCCGCAAGTGGACATGAGTAGCCGCACCCAACGGGCCCGCATCGTTCTGGACAACCCGGACGGTCTCCTGGCACCGGGCATGTTCGCGCAGATCACCTTGCAGCCAACTGCGAGTATCGAACGGCCGCTGGTACCGACGGACGCGTTGATCGGAGCGGGTGCGCAGGCTCGCGTGATCGTGCTCGGCGCCGACGACATGTTCCATCCCGTGCGCGTGCAGACCGGTCGCAGTGGTGACGGCATGACTGAAATTCTCGCGGGGCTGAAAGGTGGCGAGAAGGTGGTGGCCTCGGGGCAGTTCCTGATCGATTCCGAAGCGAACCTGTCAGGCGCACTCGAACGCCTCAATGCCGGTGCGGGTGATGAAGAAGCGAACATGCCGAGCGATGTCATGCCCGGTATGCCAGACATGGCGATGCCGCCGCAGGCTGCGCCCGCGCGCCCGGCGCCACCCGTAGTACCGCCCAAGAAGAAGGCGCCCCCAGCCGTTGCAACACCAGCGGTCACCGCGTCACCCAAGGCACGGCAATGCCCAGTGACCTATTGGTATGACCCGATGGTGCCGGACAAGCACTTCGACAAACCCGGCAAGTCGCCCTACATGGACATGCAGTTGGTGCCCAAGTTCGCGCCCGAGGCGAACCCGGATTGCACCATTCGTGATGTGCCTGCGGCGGGACGGCAGCCATGATCGCCCGCATCATTCGCGCCTCTATCGCTAACCGGCTATTTGTGCTGGTGGCTGCCATTGCGCTGGCAGCGGCCGGCATCTGGTCGGTATTGCACACGCCGCTCGATGCCTTGCCCGACCTGTCGGATACGCAGGTCATCATCCGCACCGAATGGCCCGGGCAGACGCCGCGCATCGTCGAAGACCAGGTCACCTATCCCTTGACCACAACGATGCTGTCGGTGCCGGGCGTCAAGGCGGTGCGTGGCTTCTCGTTCTTCGGCGACTCGTTCGTCTACGTGCTGTTCGACGACAAGACCGACTTGTACTGGGCACGCTCGCGCGTGCTCGAGTATCTGAGCCAGGTACGTGATCGCTTGCCGGCGCAGGTCAGTCCGGCGATCGGGCCGGATGCCACGGGTCTTGGCTGGATCTATGAGTACGCGCTCGTCGATCGCACCGGCAAGCACGACCTGGGGCAGCTGCGCGCCTTACAGGACTGGTTTCTGCGCTACGACCTCAAGACCGTGCCCGACGTGGCCGAAGTCGCAAGCGTCGGCGGCATGGTCCAAGCCTGGCAAATCGTGCCAAATCCGCAGGCGCTGGCGGCGCGCGGCCTCACCATCAACCAACTCGTCGAAGCCATTCAGTCCGCCAACGGCGCCACTGGCGGCTCGGTGATCGAGCAGGGCGAAGCCGAGTTCATGGTACGCAGCGAAGGCTATCTGCGTACGCGCGCCGATTTCGAGCGCGTCCCTGTGACGACCGGCAACGACGGCGTGCCGGTGCTACTGCAGGATGTGGCGATGGTGCAACGCGGACCGGCCTTGCGCCGCGGCATCACCGAACTCGATGGCGAAGGCGAAGTCGCCGGCGGCGTGATCATTCTGCGTTCGGGCAAGAACGCTTTGGCCGCGATCGAAGCCGTCAAGGCCAAGCTGCAGGACCTGAAGGGAAGCCTGCCGGCCGGTGTCGAAATCGTGCCGACCTATGACCGCTCCGAATTGATCCTCGAAGCCGTGCGCAACCTCACTCGCAAGCTCGGCGAGGAATTCCTTGTCGTCGCCCTGGTGTGTGCGCTGTTCCTGTGGCACGTACGCTCCTCCTTGGTGGCGGTGATCACCTTGCCCTTGGGCGTGCTCGCGGCCTTCATCGTCATGCACATGCAGGGCATCACCGCGAACCTGCTATCGCTCGGTGGCATCGCGATCGCGATTGGCGCGATGGTCGATGCCGCGGTGGTGATGATCGAGAACGCGCACAAGCACCTCGAGCATTTCCGCGACGAGCACCACCGTGAACCCGAGGGCGCCGAGCGCTGGGAGCTGATGGCGGTTTCCGCCAGCGAGGTCGGTCCGGCGCTGTTCGTCAGTCTGCTGGTGATCACGCTGTCGTTCGTGCCGGTGTTCGCCTTGCAGGCGCAGGAAGGACGGTTGTTCTCACCGCTGGCCTACACCAAGACTTATGCCATGGCCGCTGCGGCGGGCCTGTCCATCACCCTGATTCCGGTACTGATGGGCTACCTGATCCGCGGCCATATCCGATCCGAGAAAGACAACCCGCTCAATCGCATCCTGATCGCGCTGTATCGGCCGGTGCTGGATGCAGTGCTGCGTTTCCCGAAACTGACATTGGCGCTGGCCGGTGTCGTGCTGCTGGTTAGCCTGATTCCGCTCTTACGTCTTGGCAGTGAGTTCATGCCGCCCCTGGAGGAAGGCACGCTGCTATACATGCCATCGGCATTGCCCGGCTTGTCTGCTGGCAAGGCATCGCAGTTGCTGCAACAGACTGACCGCATGCTCAAGACCGTGCCCGAAGTGGACCACGTGTTTGGCAAGGCGGGCCGGGCTGAGACCGCCACCGACCCGGCACCGCTGGAGATGTTCGAGACGACGATCACCTTCAAGCCGCGCAGCCAATGGCGGCCGGGGATGACACCCGAGAAGCTGCGCGAGGAACTTGACCGCGCAGTCAAGGTGCCGGGGCTGACGAACCTGTTCGTGCCGCCCATCCGCAACCGCATCGACATGCTGGCCACCGGCATCAAGAGCCCGATCGGCATCAAGGTCTCGGGGCCCGACGTTGCGGTGCTGGCGCAGTTGAGCGATCGCATCGAACGGGTTGCACGCACCGTGCCCGGCGTGAGTTCGGCGCTGGCCGAACGCATCGCGGGTGGTCGCTACATCGACGTGAAGGTGCGGCCCGATATGGCCGCCCGGTACGGCTTAAGCCAGGCCGATGTGCAGCGGTTGATTGCGACGGTGGTGGGTGGAGAACCGGTCGCGGAGACCATCCAGGGCCGCGAACGCTACCCGGTGGTGGTGCGCTATCCACGCACGATCCGCGACTCGCCGGCCGCACTCGCGCAGTTGCCTTTGCTCGCGCCAAGTGGTGTGCAGCTGACGTTGGGACAGGTCGCCGAGCTGAGCTTCAGCGAAGGCCCGCCGATGTTGCGCAGCGATAACGCTCGCCTCAGCAATTATGTTTACGTGGATGTGGCTGGACGCGATCTCGGCTCGGTGGTGACCGATCTGCAACGTGCGGTCGCAAAGCAGGTGCCGATGCCAGCCGGATACGCCGTGGGTTGGTCCGGCCAGTACGAGTACCTCAAACGTGCCAGTGAGCGGCTGCGCGTGGTGGTTCCCGCGACGTTGGTAATCATCTTCGGCCTGATTTACTTGGTGTTTCGACGCGTGTCGGAGGCCGCGATCATCATGCTCAGCCTGCCACTCGCATTGGTCGGGGGCTTGTGGCTGATCTGGGGCATGGGCCATGCCGTATCGGTCGCCACGCTGATCGGCTTCATCGCCCTGGCCGGCGTCGCCGCCGAGTTCGGCATCATCATGTTGCTGTACCTGCGCCACGCGTGGGAACGCCAACTCGCCGCGAATCCGAGCGCGGGCGAGGCGGAACTCGACGCCGCGATCCGCGAAGGCGCCGTGCAACGCGTGCGACCAAAGGCGATGACCGTAGCCGTGATCCTGGCCGGTCTGTTCCCGATCCTGATCGGAAGCGGCGCCGGCTCGGAAGTCATGCAGCGCATTGCTGCGCCGATGGTCGGCGGCATGCTCAGTGCGCCGTTGCTCTCGATGCTCGTGATTCCGGCCGCGTACCGGTTGCTGCAGCGGCGTCGCTTGCGGCGATCACGCCAATCACGTCCCAGCTCACTTTCTTCGTCGGCGTTGCCGACATGACCGGCCACGGCGAGCGCCCCGTTTGGTGCCCGGCGTGCCACTCCCTCTGACTTATCAGGAGGTTCCCATGAAACTGCATCTAACATCGCTCGCCATCAGCCTGCTGCTCCCGATCGCTGCTGCGGCCGCGCCGCGTGAGCGAGCCCCAGTCGGCTCGGTCCACCAGATCGCCGATCATCAGCTCCAGGTGTGCTTCAAGCACACGCCGGCACCGGATGTCGGCACGTCGCTGGCGATCCAGCGCGGCTTCGTCCCCTACAAGAGCAGCGGTGCCACGCTATACAAAACCATCGGCCACGCACGCGTCACCGTCACCGAGGACTCGTGTGTGACCGCTGAACTGGTGGATGGCGCCGCGAAGCGCTACGACCGCGTCATCACCACGGATAGGACCGCTGCTACACAAGAGGGCGACCGCAATTGCCCTTGCTGACGAAGTATGACCACCTGGGCACTGGCAGCTGCGTAGGTGGTCCCTTTTTTGCACTCATCATCTAGCCCAAGGAGAACCCATGAAAATGCCCACCCTCGTACTCACCCTTGCACTGCTGACCGCCTGCTCGTCGCCTTCGGGGGATGCGAATGCCCCCGCGTCGACGAATCATGCGGAAATGCCTGCAGAATCGAAAGCATCCACGGCGGCATCAGCTTCCAACGAATCGATGCCCATGCCGGAAATGGCATCGGCGGCTACCATGGCGTCGGCCAGCGGCACGGTCGAGGCGGTCGACACCGCTGCGAAGACGATCACGATCGCTCATGGACCAATCGATGCTCTGAAGTGGCCGGCGATGACCATGACCTTCAAGGCGCCCGAGGTGGACCTGACCGCCCTGAAGCAGGGCGATCAGGTTAACTTCGAGCTCACCTCGACCGGTATGGATGGCACCATCACCAAAATAGTGCGCAAGTAGTGCGCGTCGGGAAAGGGGCGCGCACGGTCGCGCCCGAGGCGTGGGCTTGCTTCCAGGCATGGGCGCGGAGGCATACAATCCGGTTAGACTAAGTATTCCTTAGTCTAACCGAGCCCAACGAACACGCGTGATTCCTGCAGACGAACTCGCCAGGCTGATGCATGAGGCACTCGCCGACAAGTCGGCGGAACCGGCCTTTTTCCGTGCGCTGCTGGATGCAACGGTCTACGCTCACACGCCACGCAGTGGTCGTCGTGGTGAACGTCTGCGCTTCATCCAGTTCACAACGCCCGAAGGTCTGACCGTGTTGCCATTCTTCACCGAAGAATCGCAGGCCAGAACAGCGGCCGGGTCTGCAGCGACTGTCTTGGTGCTAACCGGACGTCAACTATTCGAATGGACACGGGGTGCGACACTGATGCTCAACCCAAACGAGGTAGGTTGTACGCTGTATCCCGAAGAAATCGCTGCGCTGCTCGATCATGGAGAGGTGGCCATCGTCGAGCGGATCGACACGGGCGGTCAGCAGCTTTGGATAGGGGCTTCCAGCGATTGGCCTACTTGGTTAGTCGACCGGTTGATTGCGCTCTACGCGGGTCTGGATTGTGTCGAGGCGGCTTATCTGGCTGGCATCGGTGCGCCCTATGGCTCCGAACAGCGAGGACTGTTGGTTGCCGTCTCTGTGCCAGCGAAAGATGCCGAGCGTGTCGCCCGTGCCACTACGACGGAATTGCAGCCGCACTGCCGAGCGCTTCGAACCACCGTCGACCTGACTGCTTTTGAGCCTGGTGATCTCCCGGGTTGGTTAAAGGATGCCAGCCTCGAACCGTTCTATGTGCGCGCCATGGGCGAGCGGATAGGTCTTGGTCCGCAGGGGCTGCAGTAAATGACCTCGCTACGCGAAGGTGAAGTTCTCGCCGAACAGGTTGCCTCGGAATTCGTACATGCGTTGTTTCCGAGTTTCCGAACACCGGCGTTTTTGGCTTGCCCAGACGATTTGTGCGCCAAAGCAGTGCTCGCTGCAGTTACGCGTGCGGCAGGTGCAAGAGGAGTTGCGACGGAGATCATTGATCTGCGTCCTGCGCCTGCCGAACTCCTTGGCAGGGTAACCGAGCGGCTATGTGGCTTTGAGGGTAGGCGGAAGCGGAAGGATGCGCCTGCGATCAGCGTGCTTGCGCTAGATGGGTTCGATCTTCTGGAAGGAGTGGACAATGACAGGCCGACCTATCCATTCCGTTCGGAGTTTCAATTCGACGAAGATTTCCGCTGGCTCTTCCTAGGGCGCGACTGGGGCCGGCTTCGGCGGCTATTCGGGACCTATCGTCTGCCGCTGTATCACGCAGCGTCTGATCTCACACCTGAGCCTTGGCGAACGTAATCAGGGCAGCAACTATGGCAGCTAGTATCAAGTAACTAATTGATATTAAAGGCATATCCTTGGGTTTATTGCTCCTTTCAGGCGGATATCGGCAGCCCCTCGGGGGCTGCGCCGAAGTCTGTTTTGTGTCCGCTTCCGACGGAGTCACACGGCTGGTAGGGTTGGTGCAAGTTGTTAGCTAGCATCTCCTCGCACGATGGACCCTGGCCAAAAGTGCACAACCCAAGGAATATCTGAAGTGTTCGGCTCTGTTTCGAATCCACAGGCGAGGTTGCCTAAATTTCGACAGCTACCGAAAAAGTGTCCAGACGGGCGCCGCGCCCTAGCGGATCTCGTGCCGCTGGACGCCAACAACCGCGCGCTGGTCGGCGCCGGCCTGCGCCGGCTGCGCGCGGGGCAGGGCTGCGCCGGACTGCAGGCGCTGATCGACGTCTCGCGCCGCCAGGCGGCGACCCTGACCGCCGCCGACATCGGCTTCGCGCTGGCGCCGCGGATCAACGCCGCCGGCCGCCTGGAGGACATGAGCCTCGGCATCGAATGCCTGCTGTGCGACGACCCGCGGCGCGCGCGCGAACTCGCCGAGGTGCTCGACGGCATCAACGCCGAGCGCCGCGGCGTGCAGCAGCAGATGGTCGCCGAGGCCGAGGACGCGCTGGCGACGCTGTCGTTCGATCGCGCGGACGGGACTGTGCAGGGGCGCGCGTCCGTGTGTCTGTATCGCGAGGACTGGCATCCGGGCGTGGTCGGCCTGGTCGCCTCGAAGGTCAAGGAACGCGTGCACCGGCCGACGATCGCGTTCGCGCCGGGCGAACCGGGCGGATCGCTGCTGCGCGGTTCGGCGCGCTCGATCGCCGGCTTCCACATCCGCGATGCGCTGGCCGCGGTCGATGCGCGGCATCCGGGACTCATCCCGAAATTCGGCGGCCACGCGATGGCCGCGGGTCTGAGCCTCGACGTGACCGACCTGCCGGCGTTCCAGCAGGCGTTCGAGGCCTGCGCACGCGAATGGCTGTCGCCCGAACTGCTGCAGGACGCGATCCTCAGCGACGGCGGGCTGCCGCCCGGCGACTGCGGCATCGCCACCGCGGTGGCCCTGCGCGACGGCGGGCCGTGGGGGCAGGGGTTCGCGGAGCCGGTGTTCGACGACGTGTTCGAGATCGTGCGCTGGCGGCCGGTCGGCGAGCAGCACCTGAAGCTCGAACTGGCCTGGCCGGGGACCCGGCAGCGGGTGGACGCGATCCACTTCGGCGGCTGGACCGGCGCGCCGCCGCTGCCGCGCGAGCGGATCGCGTACCGGCTGCAGCCCGACGACTGGCGCGGCGGCGACGCGGTGCAACTGGTCGTTGTGCATCGCGAACCGGTCGGCGCCTGAGGGTCCGAACCACGCCGCGGCGTGCGCCGGCATCTTGGCGGCGGCATCGGCGCTCGCTACGCTTGCGCGGCGCCGCTCCGCCGGGCAGCGGCGTCATTCGGCATCGACCGGCCCCGCGAGGACACCGTGCCCGACCAGGACAATTCGCTCGATACGCTGGTGTCCGCAAGCGGGACCCTCGCCGGCATCGGACTGGCGCTCGTGGGCATCATGTCGGCCAAGTCCGCGCTCAACAAGACCGAAACCATCGCCGACGATTTCTTCCTGTTCTCCTCGATCGGTTTCCTGGTCGTGCTGTCGATGGGCTACCTCGCACAGAAGGAACGCGAGCAGCCGCGCGCCCGCCGTATCCAGAAGCTCGCGGAGTGGATCTTCTCCTTGTCGCTGGTGCTGCTGCTGGTGGCCGGCTTCGTGCTGGTCTACACGGAAATCTGACCGGCAGGCGGCGCCCCTGGCGGCGTGCGCTGGCCCCGGCGGCCCGGGATGTGCGATAACCCGTGCCATGCCGCCGTCCGGCGAGGGACGCCGACGGCGCGCCCGCGTCGCCGCTGCACGGAGGGGTTCGGATGAAGGTCGCGCTGAAACGGGCGTACGCACCGCCCGCCGCTGCCGATGGCAGGCGCGTGCTCGTGGATCGCCTGTGGCCGCGCGGCCTGGCGAAGGCCCGGGCCGGGATCGACCTGTGGCTCAAGGCGGTCGCGCCGTCCACCGAGCTGCGCAAATGGTTCGCGCACGATCCGGCGAAATGGACCGAGTTCCAGAAGCGCTATCGCGCCGAGTTGAAGGGCAATCCCGCGCTGGCCGAGCTGCAGGCGCTGGCCCGCGACGAACACGTCACGCTGCTTTACGCCGCGCGCGACGAGATGCACAACGAGGCCGTCGTGCTGAAGCGGATCCTCGAACGCAGCCGGTAATCCGGCCGCCCGGCCGAACGCCGTCTTCGGCCGGTTCGCGACCGGCCCGCACCCGGCGCGCGAGCAGTGCCGCGGGCCGGGCGACCGCCCGCATCCGTCTTTCAAAGCCGCCCCCGTTCGACCTACGATGCCGGTCTTCAACCCCGTTCGTGGCGTCCGGCCGTTGAGCGGTCATCGTCCGCAAGGAAACCTCCGCATGTCACGCCATTTCGCCGCCGCGGCGGCCGTCACCCTGATCGCCGGCCTGCTGCTCGGGCAGGCCACGCCCGCCGATGCCCGGCTTCGCCGCCCCGCGCCGCCGCAGCCGGAGCCGGCGCTGATCGCGCCGCCGCTGATCGTCGCGCCAGGCGCGAAGGTGCCGATCGAACTGCGCAGCGCGTCGCTGCAGGTCGAGACCGACGGCGGCCTCGCCCGGACCACGCTGCTGCTGACGCTGTTCAATCCCAACGAGCGGCTGCTCGAAGGCAGTCTGTCGCTGCCGCTGCAGCCGGGGCAGCAGATCAGCGGGTTCGCGCTGGACGTCGGCGGGATCATGCGCGATGCGGTGCCGGTGCCCAAGCCGAAGGCGCAGCAGGTGTTCGAGAGCGTGGAGCGGCGCAACGTCGATCCGGGCCTGATCGAGCAGACCGCCGGCAACCAGTTCCGGCTGCGGGTGTATCCGATCCCGCCGCGCGGCACGCGCCAGGTGCGGGTGAGCATCGACGAAGCGCTGCGCCGCGAAGGCGACGCCTGGCGGCTGGACGTGCCGGTCCACCTGCTCGACGCCGCGGCGGCGGCCTCGATGACCGTCCGCGCGCGCGGGCCGCGCACGGCGCCGGCGCAGGTCGGCAATTTCGACGCGCTGAAGTTCGAGCGCGCCCGCGGCGGCTGGAACGCGCAGTACGCGGTGTCGCGCGCGCAGCCGGCGAATCCGTCGCGGCCGCGCACGCTGGGCCTGCGCCTGCCGGCCGCGGCCGATGCGCAGGCGGCGGTGCAGGCCTACGACGGCGATCGCTTCGCGCTGGTCGACGTGCCGGTGGCGCTGGATCGTGCGCGGCCGCGCAAGGTGCCGGGCGCGATCGGCCTGCTCTGGGACGCCTCGGCGTCGGCGCGCAACCGCGACCGCCAGGGCGAGTTCGCGCTGCTGGACCGCTACTTCTCGGCGATGGGCGAGGGCAGCGTGCGCCTGCGCTTCCTGCGCGACGTGGGCGAGGACGGCGGTCGTTTCGAGATCCACGGCGGCGACTGGAGCGCGCTGCGCAAGGCGCTGGAATCGGCGGTGTACGACGGCGCCAGCGACCTGGCCGACTGGACCCCGGACGCCGGCGTCGGCGAATACCTGCTGGTCAGCGACGGCGTGCGCAACTACGGCAGCGAGGCGTTCCCGCGGCTGCGCGAAGGGCAGGCGCTGTATGCGCTGAGTTCGGCGGGCGCGAAGACCGACGCGGTGCGCTTGTCGGCGCTGGCCGAGGCGCGCGGCGGCCGGCTGGTGCAGTGGCAGGGCCGCGACGGGCTGGAGGCCGCGGCGGCCGCGCTGCTCGGCGACGGCGCGCGCATCCTCGCGCTGGAAGGCGACGGCATCGAGGACCTGCAGCCGCAGGCGTGGTGGATCGATGGCGGCATCGTCCGCGTGGCCGGGCGCATGACCGAGCGCGACGCCACCGTGCGCGTGCGCCTGCGCAGCGGCGGCGAGACCCGCACGATCGCGGTGCAGGTGCCGGCCGATGCGCCGGAGAGCGAACTGGCGGCGACGCTGTGGGCGTCGTGGCAGGTCGCGGCCGACATGGCCGAGCCGGAACTGCGTCGCGCCGCGATCGCGCGCCTCGGCCAGCGCTTCGGGCTGGTCACGCCGGGCACCTCGCTGCTGGTCCTGGAAAGCGCCGCCGATTACGTGCGCTACGACATCCCGGCGCCGGCCGCGCTGCGCGATGACGTCGCCGCGCTGCGCCGCGTCCAGGCCAGCGAGCAGGCCCAGTCGCGCAGCCAGCGCCTCGACGAGGTGGCCGCGCGGTTCGCCGATCGCCTCGCATGGTGGAAGCGCGATTTCCCGAAGGGCGCGCCGCCGAAGCCGGCCTCGGAGGCGAAGGTCGCCGGCGCGATGGTCGGGGGCGCACCGCCGCCGCCGCCCGCGCCGGCGATGGCGCCGCCGCAGGCAGAGGAATTGAACAGCATCGTCGCCGGTGAGCCTGCCCGGCGCGCCGAGGCGGCCGCCGACGCCTCCGCCGACGCCGCTGCGGCGCCCGCGGCCGATGGCGTCGAGCAGGCGAAGCCCGTGGACGACACGGCCGGTCGGGGCGTCTCGATCCAGCTCCAGACCTGGGCCCCGGACTCGCCGTATGCGCGTCGCCTGCGCGAGGCGAAGCCCGAGGACCTCTACGCCATCTACCTCGACGAACGCGACAGCCATGCGTCGAGCACGGCGTTCTACCTCGACGTGGCCGATCTGCTGCTCAGGCAGGGCCGTCGCGCCGAGGCGCTGCGGGTGCTGTCCAACCTCGCCGAGCTCGACCTGGAGAACCGCCACGTGCTGCGCGTGCTGGGCTACCGGCTGATGCAGGCGAAGGACAACGACCACGCGGTCGACGTGCTGCGCGAAGTGCTGCGGCTGGCCGACGAGGAGCCGCAGAGCCATCGCGACCTCGGCCTCGCCCTGGCCGCCGCCGGCGATCGGCAGGAAGCCATCCGCCACCTGTACGACGTGGCCGCACGGCCGTGGGACGGCCGCTTCTCCGAGGTCGAACTGGTCGCGTTGAACGAGATGAACGCGATCATCGCCACCAGCCCGACCCCTCTGGACACGGCGTTCATCGATCCGCGCCTGCTGAAGAACATGCCGCTGGACCTGCGCGTGGTGCTGGCCTGGGACAGCGACAACAGCGACATGGACCTGTGGGTGACCGATCCCAACGGCGAGAAGTGCTACTACGGCAACCGCAACACCTACCAGGGCGGTCTGCTCAGCGACGACTTCACCGGCGGCTACGGTCCCGAGGAATTCGTGCTGAAGGACGCCAAGCCGGGCAAGTACAAGGTCGAGGCCAACTTCTTCGGCGACCGCCAGCAGATCGTCACCGGCGCGACCACGCTCAACCTGGTCTTCAGCACCGGCTGGGGCACGCCGCGGCAGAAGAACGAAGCCGTGACCCTGCGCCTCAGCGGGCAGAGCGAGACGGTGCTGGTCGGCGAGTTCACGGTGAAGTGACGCGACCGGCGATGGCGCGCCCGCTGCTCCGGGCGCGCCATCGTCTCGTCCGTCGTCAGGCAGTGTCGTCAGGCCGCGTCGGCGGCGGGAACCGCGATCGCCCCGCGCCGCGCGTCGACCTTCGCCCGCGGCCCCAGCCCGAACAGCGGCCGCAGCCAGCGCACCCGGCGCACGAGCTCGAAGCCGAGGAAGCACAGCGCGAACGTCGCCAGCACCAGCAGCGGGCCTTCGACCAGCGGTGGCAGGCCGAGCGGCTGGGCGTCGTGGGCGAGGACCACGATCACCGTCTGGTGGAGGATGTAGACCGGGAAGACCGCTTCGCGCAGGTAGCGCAGCGCCGGCGTCTCGCGCACGATCCAGCCGCGGGCGTAGCCCAGGATCGCGGCGATCGCGGTCCACTGGAACAGCGCCCACACCGCGCGCTGGAACGCCCTGAGCGTCCACGGCGGCGTATGGCCGGGGCTGTCGGAATAGCCGCTGCCGTAGAAATACCAGACGATGAACAGATAGCCGGCCGCCGCGAGCGCCAGCGCGATCCGGCGTTGCCGGTGCAGGGCGTCCCACACGGCGTCGCGTCGCGCGACGACGATGCCCAGCAGGAACAGCGGCAGGTACTGGGCGTGGTTGTACCAGTCGTCGACCAGCGCGTGGGTCTGCTCGAACCGCGCCACCAGCGCGAGACGGGCGAGGGCGAGCAGCAGCGACGGCCACAGCAGCAGGCCGACCCCGGCGAGATGCCGTTCGCACCATGCGCCCGCGGCCTCGACCGCGCGCGGGAAGCCCCGCAGCCCGATCCAGGCGACCACGGTGTAGACCCACAGGTAGGCGACGAACCACAGGTGGTTCCACGTCGGCACCCGCAGGCAGTCGCCGTCGCGGCAGAAATGCGGGTCGGCGTGCAGGTAGCGGCCCCAGAACGCGAGGTAGCCGTCGCGGTAGCCGCCGGGCAGTTGCTCCACGACCTGGTAGTAGCTCTGCGGCGGGACGATCACCAGCATTCCGAACACCAGCGGCACCAGCAGCCGCCAGGAGCGCGGGCCGAGGAAGCCCCGGCCGGTCGCGTCGGACTTGCGGAACAGGAACGCGGTCGCCGTGCCGGACACCAGGAACAGCAGCGACAGCCGCCACGGCGAACTGAGCAGCATGAACGGCTCCAGCGCTTCGCTGGCGAAGGGACTCTTCACGTGCCAGTCCCAGGTCACGTAGTACATGCCGGTGTGGTACAGCACCAGCAGGAAGAAGGCGGCCACCCGGACCCAGTCCAGATCGTGTCGGCGCTGCATCGTCGTTTATCCTCGGAAGTCGGCCCAGTCTCGGCGCGGCGCCGAGGGCCGCCATCGCCAGGTGCCTGATCGCGATGGAAAAGGGACGAGTCGCGGGCCCGGCGGGACGACCCGGGAACCGGATGTCCGGCACGCGCCCTAGAATGCGCCGATGCCCACCCACGACGTTTCCGCCCCGGACCCCGGGCGGCTGCCTGGCCCCGCCTGGTTCTGGCGCCGGCGCCGGCCCATCGAAGTCGCCTTCTGGATCGCGATGACGGTGACCAACGCCGTCGCCAACACCGTCACCGTGCTGATGGACATCCGCCGGGTCGGGCTGCGGTTCGCCGACTGGGAGCCGGCCGTCTGGGAGTGGTCGAGCGGGGTGATGATCCTGGCCATGGTGCCCGGCCTGCTGGCCTGGACCCGGCGCGTGCCCTTCCACTGGGACGGACTGGGACGACGGCTGGCGCTGCACCTGCTCGGCAGCGTGGTGTTCTCGCTCGTCCACGTCGTGGGCATGGTCGCGCTGCGCAAGCTCGCCTATGCCGCGCTGGGCGGACACTACGACTTCGGCGACTGGCCGCGCGAACTGGTCTACGAATACCTCAAGGACCTGCGCGGCTACCTCATGCTCGTCTCGATGATCGAGGCCTATCGATTCGTGATCCGCCGGCTGCAGGGCGAAGCCACGCTGCTGGGACGTCCCGACGAGGGCGAGCCGGTGGAGCCGGTCGAGCGCCCGGAGCGCTTCCTGGTGCGCAAGCTCGGCCGGGATTTCCTGATCGCCGCCGACGACATCGAATGGCTGCAGGCGGCCGGCAACTACGTGAACCTCCGGGTCCGCGGCCACGATTACCCGCTGCGCAGCACCATCGCGGGCATCGAGGCGCGGCTCGACGCCGGCCGCTTCGCCCGGGTCCATCGCAGCTACATCGTCAACCTCGGCCGGATCGCCTCGCTGGAGCCGCTGGACAGCGGCGACGCCCGCATCCACCTGCAGGACGGCGCGGTCGTGCCCTGCAGCCGCACCTACCGCGACGCGCTGCGGGCCCGTGTGGCGGCCTGAGGCCGGGCAGGGCGGACGCGGGCGCCCGGCGGACGCCGGCCTGCTAGAATCGCCGGCCTTTGCTCCAACCGCAGAATCGCCATGATCGAACTGAATCCGATCCGCCAGCGCATCGCCGACCTCCGGGGCCGGCTCGATGCGCTGAGGGGGTATCTTTGACTACGACGCCAAGGTCGAGCGTCTCGAAGAAGTCAACCGCGAACTGGAAAACCCCGACGTCTGGAACGACGCCGAACGCGCGCAGGCCCTCGGCCGCGAGCGCGCGCTGCTGGACAAGACCGTCAACGGCATCCGCGACCTGAAGGACGGTCTCGCCGGCGCCGAGGAACTCCTCGAACTGGTCGAAATGGAGAGCGACGACGACACCGCGCTGGCGATCCAGGCCGACGTGGAGCGCTATGCCCGCGGCGTCGACCAGCTCGAATTCCAGCGCATGTTCTCCGGCAAGATGGACTCGGCCAACGCCTACGTCGACATCCAGGCCGGCGCCGGCGGCACCGAGGCCCAGGACTGGGCGGAAATGCTGCTGCGCATGTACCTGCGCTGGGCCGAATCGCGCGGCTGGAAGACCGAGCTGATGGAAGCCAGCGCCGGCGACGTGGCCGGGATCAAGTCGGCGACCGTCAAGGTCGAGGGCGACTATGCGTATGGTTGGCTGAAGACAGAGATCGGCGTGCACCGGCTGGTGCGCAAGTCGCCGTTCGACTCCGACAACCGTCGCCACACCTCGTTCACCTCGGTGTTCGTCTCGCCGGAAGTCGACGACGACATCGACATCGAGATCAACCCGGCCGACCTCAAGACCGACGTCTACCGCTCCTCCGGCGCGGGCGGCCAGCACGTGAACAAGACCGAGTCGGCAGTGCGCATCACCCACGTGCCCTCGGGCATCGTGGTGGCCTGCCAGAACGGCCGCAGCCAGCACCAGAACCGCGACACCGCGATGAAGATGCTGAAGGCGAAGCTGTACGAGATGGAGATCCAGAAGCGCAACGCCGAGCGCGATGCGCTGGAGGCCACCAAGTCCGACATCGGCTGGGGCAGCCAGATCCGCAACTACGTGCTCGACCAGTCCCGGATCAAGGACCTGCGTACCGGCGTCGAACGCAGCGACACCCAGAAGGTGCTCGACGGCGATCTCGACGAATTCGTCGAGGCCAGCCTCAAATCGGGCCTCGACGCCGGCGCCAAGCGCATCGACGCGGCCTGACCGCGCCGGGGGCGATCCGACACGATCGCCCCCGGCCGCTCGACCCGGCCGCTTGGCCACGGCCCCGCGATCCGGGCCCCGCGACCCGGGCCGCTCGACCCGGGCCGCTCGACCCGGGCTCCTCGACCCGGGCTCCTCGACCCGGGCCCCTCGACCCCGATCCCAATCTCCATCCGGCACGCGACCGGCGGCGCACTGCGCCGCCGTCGTCGCGGCTGTCGCCACGCCGTCAAGAAAATGGCGAATTTCGTCAATTTTATTCGCAATTACATTGACGGAATCGATGTACTCCGCCGTATGGACATCACACTTTTTATCGGTAGACTCCAATCGTGACAGGCGCATGACCTGCACGCCCGTCCAGGACGGGAGCGATGGTTCGCACGGGGGATGGAGATGCTGGGATTGTCTGATTTGAAGGCGGCCATCGTCGAACTCAGGCAAGCGGGAACATCCGGGCGGGTCTATTTCTATGCCCCCGCCGAACGCGGCGGACCGCTCAGGCACGGCCATGTCCGCGTGCAGGAAGGGCGGCACTGCCTGATCGAATACGCGCACAAGGGCAACGACGAGGCGATCGCCGAGATCGCGGGGATGACCTTCCTCAAGATCGTGTTCATGCCGGTCGACGACGGCGCCGCGTTCACGGCGTCGAACCCCGCGCTGCCAATCGATGTCCTGATCGAACGGCTGTCGCCGCCGCCGGAGCCTGCGTCCGACCCGCGTCCGGAAGCCGCCGGCGAGGTGATCCGCGACATGCCCGGGGCCATGCCGCCGATGCAGGCCGACGCACCGCCCGGGAACGTCCTGTCCGATTCGCAGTGGCAGGCCCTGCGCCGGGACGCGGTCGGCATCCTCGGGCAGTTCTACGGGTCGGCCGCGGAGAAGAAGGTCATGGAGGCCGCGGCGCGCTACTCGCCGCACGAGGACCCGATCCTGTTCCTCGATGCCTGCAGGCAGCAACTGGCGATGATGATCGGCGCCCATAAGGCGGACGCATTGCTGGCGCCGCTCTACGACCGGATCACGCAGTAGCCAATCCGGTGCCGGCCTTCCGCCGGCATCGACCAGGACGCGCCGGGGGGCGTCGTCGCATCGTCAATCGCACATCGAAGGGGGAGTGGGATGGGCAAGGCAAGCAAAGGGGTGGCGTTCGTCTGGGTCGCGCTGTCGATCGCGCTCGCGGTGCTGGCGTGGATCGATTACGACCCGCAGTTCCGGCTGTATTTCTCGAATGTCCAGCAGACCGCCAGCAGTCTGATCGCGGCGCTGCTGTGCTTCCGCACCTGGGCCGCGTTTCCCCCGGGCAGTCCCCTCAGCAGGGCCTGGGGGCTGATCGGCGCGGGCGTCCTCGCCTGGGGCATCGGAGCGACGATCTTCGGCGCCTATCCGATCCTGCATGGCGGCCAGGACACGCCCTATCCCTACTACTCGGACATCGGTTACCTCGCCACCAGCCCGCTGATCAGCGCCGGACTGCTGTCGTTCCGGCGTTCGGCCGGGCTGACGACGCCGGCATGGGGCTGGGCGCTGGCGCTCGCGCTGCTGATCGGCTGCGGCTACTGGACGTTCCTGGCCAACCGCGAGGGCCTGACCGGCGGCGATG
Source organism: Lysobacterales bacterium (assembly GCA_019510125.1). Classification (GTDB taxonomy): domain Bacteria; phylum Pseudomonadota; class Gammaproteobacteria; order Xanthomonadales; family Xanthomonadaceae; genus Lysobacter_I. The sequence goes on along the minus strand of JAEKKX010000009.1, from coordinate 141,011 downwards.
TCGCCACCCAGTTGTCCTCCGTCGGCTACACCCTGTTCGACCCGATCCTGCTGGCGGTCACCGTCCTGCTCGCGACCGCCTTCCGCGGCGGCGTGATCGGACGCGCCTGGTGGTACGTCGTGTGGGGCGTGCTCCTCTACATCGTCGCCAACCAGCTCTACACCTACCTAGTGCTGTCCGAGCGGTACGTGACCGGGTCATGGATCGACATCGGCTGGATGCTGGGCTTCGGCCTCATCGCCTGGGCCGCGGCGACGACCCGGCAGATGCTGCGCTGACCGCGAGCCGGCCGCGGCGCGGCCCGGCCGCGCGGGAACATCGACCGCGGCCTGCCGATATACTTCCGCTCAGCCAGGGCGGTGGCCGCGTCGATGCGGCCGTCGCCCTTTACCGTCGCCGATCGCATCCGCAGCGACCGTGCCGGTGGCGCCCCCTTCCGCTCCCGACAGCCCGCCCATGACCGACGCCCAGACCCCGCCGCACGACGACAACGCCCTGATCGCCGAGCGTCGCGGAAAACTCGCCGCGCTGCGCGGGCAGGGCACCGCGTTCCCGAACGACTTCGTCCGCCGCGACTACGCGCAGGACCTGCAGGACGCCTACGAAGACGCCGCGCGGTGGACCGGCGAGGCGCTGGACGCCGAGGGTCGCAGCGTCGCCGTCGCCGGCCGCCTGATGGCCAAGCGGGTGATGGGCAAGGCCGCGTTCGCACAGATCCAGGACATGACCGGCGGCATCCAGTTGTTCCTGCAGGCGGGCGCGCTGGGCGAGGCTTACGACGCGTTCAAGCACTGGGACGTCGGCGACATCGTCGGCGCCGAAGGCACGCTGATGCGCACGAAGACCGGCGAGTTGTCGGTGAAGGCGGGCGCGCTGCGCCTGCTGACCAAGTCGCTGCGTCCGCTGCCGGACAAGTGGCACGGCCTGGCCGACGTCGAACAGCGCTACCGCCAGCGCTACGTCGATCTGATCGTCACCCCCGAGTCGCGCGAAGTGTTCCGCAAGCGCTCGAAGATCGTGTCCGCGATCCGGCGCTGGCTGGACGCGCGGCGTTTCCAGGAAGTGGAGACGCCGATGATGCATTACATCGCCGGCGGCGCGACCGCGCGTCCGTTCACCACCCACCACAACGCGCTGGACCTCGACCTGTACCTGCGCGTGGCGCCGGAGCTGTACCTCAAGCGCCTGGTCGTCGGCGGCTTCGAGCGCGTGTACGAGATCAACCGCAACTTTCGCAACGAAGGCGTCAGCACCCGCCACAACCCCGAGTTCACGATGCTCGAACTGTACGAGGCCTACGCCACTTACAACGAAGTGATGGACCTGACCGAGGGCCTGATCCGGGACGTCGCGCGCGAGGCGGTCGGCGTGGACGAGGTGGTCTGGGAAGGCAACGCGATCGACCTCGGCAAGCCGTTCCGGCGCTGGAAACTGGAAGAAGCGGTGCGCGAGCGCAACCCCGGCATCTCCGCCGCCGACTGCCGCGACCGCGACGCGCTCGCCGCGCACTGCGCGCGGCTGAAGATCCACGTCAAGCCGGGCTACGGCTGGGGCAAGCTGCTGCTGGAGATCTTCGAGAAGACGGTCGAGGCCGATCTCGTCCAGCCGACGTTCATCACCCATTACCCGGTCGAGGTCTCGCCGCTGGCGCGCGAGTCCGACACCGAGCCGGGGATCACCGACCGCTTCGAGCTGTTCATCGGCGGCAAGGAAATGGCCAATGGTTTCAGCGAGTTGAACGATCCGGAAGACCAGGCGGCGCGCTTCCGGGCGCAGGTCGAGGCGAAGGAAGGCGGCGACGACGAAGCCATGCACTACGACGCCGACTACATCCGCGCCCTCGAGGTCGGGCTGCCGCCGACCGGCGGCCTCGGCGTCGGCATCGACCGTCTGGTGATGTTGCTCACGGGTTCGGCGTCGATCCGTGACGTGCTGCTGTTCCCGTACATGCGCCCGGAAAGCTGACCGGCGGTTGTCCGGGCGCATCCGCTTCCGGCGTTGTGCCGCCCCGGCCGTGGAACAACGGGATACGAGACAAGTCGCGGAAATTGCTTTAAATTCCGGGACTGGGCCAGGCCCGGTCAACTGTTCACTTTCGCGCAAGGACGCACGGTATCCGCATGTGGGGCAACTCCGTGAAAATCGTCATCGTCGACGACCAGACGTCCGCGCGCACGATGCTGCGGCACATCCTGGAGGACATCAGTCCGGAGCTTGAGGTCTTCGACTTCGGCGACTCGGAAGAGGCGCTGCGCTGGTCCGAGAACAACCGTCCGGACCTGCTGCTGCTCGACTACCGCATGCCGGTGATCGACGGCCTCGAATTCGCCCGCCGCTTCCGTCGTTCGCTGAGCAACCGCGACGTCCCGATCGTGCTGGTCACGGTGGTCGGCGACGAGCCGATCCGGCAGGCGGCGCTCGACGCCGGCGTCATCGACTTCCTGGTCAAGCCGGTGCGCCCGCGCGAACTGCGCGCCCGCTGTCGCAACCTGCTGCAACTGCGCCAGCAGTCCGAATCGATCAAGCAGCGCGCGCTGTCGCTCGAGCAGCGCCTGCTGTCGAGCATGCACGAGGTCGAGGAGCGCGAACGCGAAACCCTGTCCCGCCTGGCGCGCGCGATCGAGTACCGCGACATCGGCACCAGCGCCTATCTCGAACGCATGGCCCACATCGCCGGCCTGATCGCCGAGGGCCTGGGCATGTCCGAGGAGGAGGTCCGGCTGATCGAACTGGCCGCGCCCCTGCACGACATCGGCAAGATCGCGATCCCCGACGAGGTCCTGCTCAAGCCCGGTCCTTTGGACGAGCAGCAGCTCGGGATCATGCGCCGGCATCCGCAGATCGGCCACGAACTGCTCAGCGGCAGCCAGAACCGCTTCATCCAGGTCGGCGCGCTGATCGCGCTGCGCCACCACGAGCGTTTCGACGGCAGCGGTTACCCGGACGGACTGAGCGGCCAGCAGATCCCGGTCGAAGCCCGCATCGTCGCGGTCGCCGACGTCTTCGACGCGCTGATCTCGCCGCGCCCTTACAAGGCGCCGTGGAGCTTCGACAACGCCCTCGACTTCCTGCAGGAGCAGAGCGGCAAGCTGTTCGATCCGCAGTGCGTGCAGGCGCTGGTGAACAACCGCTCGCGGCTGGAGGACATCTGCGAACGCTATTCGACGAGTTCCCCGCGGCCGGGGATGGCCTAGTGGACCCCGCGTGCGCTGTCGCAGCGAAGGCGCGGGAGACGGCGACGCGCGTTCAAGGGGTGCGGTTCTGCAGGACGAGTTCGCAGATGTCGTCGATGGACGGGTTCGGCGGAAGCGTCATGCTCTGGAAGGAAAAGTCCATTCGATCCTCGATGTCCAGCATGAGGTCGACCAGGAGGATCGAGTCGATGCCCAGCTCGTCCTGTCGCGTCTGCAGCGTGACGGTCTTCGGGTCGGTGCCGAACTTCTCGTGGAGCAGGGCGACCAATCGCTCCATGACGTCTTTCTTTTCCACTGTGCGTCTCCTGGCGGCGCCTGCCGTCCGTCCGGACATGATCGGGGTCGATGAAACGAGCGACGAGGCCGCCCACCTCGATTCTCCCACGAAACAATGCGTGAGACACTGGCCCAGCTAGTACGCCACTCAGAGGCGACGCGATGGAAAGCATTCCCCAGAATTCGCATCTGATCGACAGCGTTCGCGCGCAGGCGGCGCTGCGGCTCAAGCTGGGCTTCCCGGTGCTGGCGTTGATCTTGACCGCGATCAACGTCTGGGGTACGTCGTCCCCGGCGATCGGCATGCCCGAGGTCGTCGGCCTCTCCATCGCATACACCCTGTACAACCTCACGGCGTGGTACATGGCGCGCCACCAGCGACTGCTGCCCGCCCGGGACCAGGTGCTGCTGACCGCGATCTTCGATCCGATCATGCTCTCGGCGTGGCTGTTCGTGATGGGCAAGGCGTCGATCCTGTTCACCAGCTTCTACCTGTTCACGATCCTCGGCTTCGGTTTCCGCATCGGCATCCTGCCGATGCGCGTGTGCCAGGCCGTGGCGATGGCGGGGTTCTGCCTGGTCGCCCTGTATTCGCCGATCTGGCACAACGAGGCGATGTCCGCGGTCTCGCATGGACTGGTGCTGCTGATCGTCCCGCTGTACGCGTCCACCCTGATCCGCAACCTGCACACCGCGCGCAACCTCGCCGAAAGCGAGAGCAAGGCGAAGTCGCAACTGCTCGCGAACGTGAGCCACGAACTGCGCACGCCCCTGACCGGGATCGTCTCGTCGGCCCAGTTGATCGCCTCCGAGCACCGCGACCCGTCGATCCACGAGCGCGTCGGCGCGATCCTCGACCTGTCGTCTGCGCTGGACGGCGAGATCAAGCAACTGCTCGACCTGTCCAAGCTCCAGTCGGGCACGGTCCAGAGCGAGCTGACGACGTTCGGCCTCGAGGCGGTGACCCGCCACGTGCGGATCGCGCTGGAGCCGATCGCGCTGCGCAAGAACATCCGGCTGGAGATCGAGCACGACGCGCGCATCGACGCGCCGATCCTCGGCTACGAGCACGAACTGACGAGCGTCCTGATGAACCTCGCCGGCAATGCGGTGAAGTTCACGGACAAGGGCAAGGTCAGCGTCACGGTGGCGCTGATCGACGACAGGCCCGGCGAGTATTCGGTGAGCTTCCGCGTCGCCGACAGCGGGATCGGGATTCCGCAGGAGCACCTGGAGAAGATCTTCGAACCGTTCTACCAGGTCGAGCGCGGCTCCAACCGGCGCTACGGCGGCACCGGCCTGGGCACGTCGATCGCGTACGAGCACGTGCGCCGGATGGGCGGCACCCTCCAGGTCGACAGTCGGGTCGGCGAGGGCACCGTGTTCTGGTTCGAGCTGCGCCTGAAGAAGTCGCCGCACAGCCTGCCGCGTCCGGTCGAGGCGCCGCGCGCGGTCGCCGCCGGGCCGGTGTCGAAGCGTCGCATCCTCATCGCCGACGACCATCCGGTCAACCTGCGACTGCTGCAGGAGATGCTGCTCAAGGACGGACACGACGTCGAGGCCGTGCATTCGGGCGTCGAGGCCCTGGAATGCCTCGCCGAGAACGATTACGACGCCATCTTCCTCGACTTCAACATGAGCGACATGGATGGCGCCCAGGTGTTCCAGATCTACCGCTTCGGCAAGATCAAGCCGTCGCCGACCTTCTTCATCACCGCCGACACTTCGGAGACCACCCAGCGCAAACTGCTGGCGACCGGGGCGGGCGGCGTGATCCACAAGCCGATCACCTTCCACAAACTGCGTACGGCGCTCGTGGCCGACCCGTCGGACTACCCGCTGGCGATCGGCGACAGCGAATCTCCCGCCCCGAGGCAGAGGGAGCCGTTCCCCGTCCAGGACGTGCGCAGCCAGCTCAAGGTCGTCCCGGTCGAATACATCAGCATGGAAGCGATCGAGAACCTGCTCGAGATCAACTCCTCGCGCCAGTTCCTCGAGGCGATGATCGGCGACGCCATTTCCGACATCGACAAGCTGGTCGAACAACTGGCCGCAAGCGCCGCGCTCGAGGACGTCGACGCCATCCGCCATGGCGCACATTCGCTCAAGGGCGTGAGCCTGAACGTCGGCGCCGTGCGGCTGGCTTCCGCCGCCAGCAGGTTGATGAGCCTCCCCGCGCCGGAACTGCGCGCGACACGCAGCCAGTGGCTGCGCGAAACCCAGGAGCTCGCGGTCGAAAGCGTCAAGGCGCTCAACGCGCTGCTCGAAAGCCGCATCGCACTGGATGGCTGAAGGCCATAACGGCGGAGCCCGCCCGTGCGCGAGGCGCGTCGGTCACGCCACCTTGCGTTCCGCCGGCTTCGGATTGCGGTTGCCTTCCTGCATCAGGATCAGCATGTCCAGCGTGCGCAGTTCCGCGGGCGACAGACCGATGGCGAGTTCCACCCAGTCCTCGACGACGAGGCGGGCTTCGTCGAGATCGAACGGCGCGGTGCGCATGCGGCTCTGCTGGACCTTGAGGAACGCCTTCTGCCGGGCGGAATGGCGGGCGATGTAGGCTTCGACGGCGCATTCGCCTTCGCCGGTCGGGCAGATCTCGTCGATGATCCCGGCCTGGAGCAGCTCCTGCGCGGTGTAGATCCTGTTCTCGGTCATCATGCGCTCGGCGCGCACCGCGCCGACGCGGCGCGTCAGCAGGCCCATCGCGCCGGTGCAGGGGAACAGCCCGAACATGATCTCGGGGAAGCCGAAGGAACTGTGCTCCTCGGCGACGATGTAGTCCGCGCTCAGCGCCATCTCGAAGCCGCCGCCCAGCGCGCGGCCCTGGACCAGCGCGATCGAGGTCATCCGGTCCTTCAGCAGGTTCGACCAGTTCCAGAGCAGGTCGAGGCACTGGTTCGAGTAGGACAGCAGCGCCTTTTCGTCGCCCTCGGCGATACAGGCGCGGAAGTGCTTGAGGTCGCCGCCGACGCTGAAATATTCCGGATCCGACGATTTCAGCACGAGGTAGCCGATGTCGGTGGTCGTCGCATCGACGGGCCACTGCCCCTGGGAACGGCTCAGGCCGTCGATCACGCTGCGCAGCTCGCGCAGCAGGCTCGCGGTGAAGTTGTGGACGCCTCGCTGCTGGTCGCGATGGAGGGTCAGCCAGAGGCTGTCCTTCTTCTGGCGCCGGACTTCCGCGCTGATGCGGCTGTGGGTGTTGGCGGAAGCGAAGGGCATCGGCTGCGAGGCGGTGTTCATGGTGCGGTCTCCGAGGGTAGACGAGGTGTGGAAAGGGGGCGGCGGGGATGGGAAGGGGATCAGTGGGCGGACGAGAAAACGAGGGCTGCGTTGGTCCCGCCGAATCCGCACGAGAACGACAGCGCGTGCGCGATCCGTCGGTTGCGTGCGGCCTCGGCCGGTATGTGGTTCAACGCGCATCGGGGATCGATCTGGTCGAGGTGCGCGGTGGCGGGAAGCGTGGCGGAGCGGAGCGCCAGGATCGTGATCACCGCCTCGAGCGCACTGGTGGCGCCGAGCAGGTGGCCGTGGACGCCCTTGGTGGAGCTCACCGGGGGCGCTTCGGATCCGCTGCCGAACACCGAGCGCAGCGCGTCGGACTCGACCACGTCGCCGCCGTTGGTGGCGGTGGCATGCGCGTTGACGTAGCCGATCTCGCCGGGCGCGAGGCCGGCGTCGTCCAGCGCCTTGCGCAGCGTGGCCCGCTGGCCGTCGGCGTACGGGGTGCCGATGTGCCAGGCGTCGCTGCCGATCGCGCTGCCGGAGACGTAGGCGAGCACTTCGGCGCCGCGCGCGCGCGCGTTGTGCTCGGATTCGAGGATCAGGAACGCGGCGCCTTCGCCGACGACCAGGCCGTTGCGCTGCGAGGAAAAGGGTTTGCACGACCGGGACGGGTCGTCCTGGTCGATCTTCGCGAGCGATCGGGTGCCGTCGAAGACGCCGATCAGGCTGGCGGTCAGGGGCGCTTCGGCGCCGCCGGCGATGGCGATGTCGAGATGGCCGTCGGAGATGGCCCGCGCCGCTTCCGCGATCGCGACGCCGGAGGAACTGCAGGCGCTGGAGTGGGTGATGACCGGGCCGTGGACCTTGCGCCGGATCGAGATCTGCGCGGCGCCGGCGTTGCCCATGATCGCCATCGCGGTGAAGGGGCGGGAAGCGCCCCGGCCTTCGAGCAGCATCTGCCCGTACCAGGCCTGGGCGGTGGCGACGCCGCCGTTGACGTTGCCGTAGTGGACCGCCGCGCGAAGCCCGTATTCCGCGAGGTCGGCGTGTCCGGACTGCCGCATGGCCTGGTCGGCGGCGAGGATCGCCATCTGCTGGCAGCGATCGAGAAACGGCAGTTCGAGCGCGGTGAAGCGGTCTTCGAAGCGCGCCTGCACGACGCCGGCCGGGTAGATTTTCCCGAGTGGCGGCGCTTCCAGCGGGACGATGCCCGAGCGCGTGCTGGCGATCGATGCCTGGACTTCGTCGATGTTGAGGCCGATGGGCGAAAGGACACCGAGCCCCGTGATAGCGACTAGACTCTTGGCCATTGCGTGGCGACTACCTGGTGCGGGTTGAAGGTCGATCTGCGGTCGATTCCGGGATGGCATCGGCGTCTGCCGGTGCCGCGCGTCGACTGCGGACGCGACCTCCGTAACGGTTGCGGATACGGAAAACGGATGGAGCGGTTGCCGCCGGTGTCTGCTCTGGCGGAAGTCGTCTCGCGCACGTCAGTGGCGTCGTTGCGGAGACCGGGCGCGACTGCATCCGGCAGTGCCCGTCGGGAATCCCGGGTCAATCTCGTGCTGGTAAGTGTGTCATGGATCCCCCTGTGGTCCGGATGCCGTCGGCCGCAGTGGAATGTGTCCGTACGCGGCAGTGATGTCTCCCTTGGACTAAATGTATGCTCCCAAAACGTCGAAAGTTCAAGTTTCGTTGTCGCGCAAAAAAAGGCAGGCCGGCAAATGCCGACCCGCCTGGAATCGAAATGCGACGTTCGTCGCTAACGAGTCGCTAATCAGCCGCTGTTGGTCTGCTCCCGAAGTTCGCGCCTCAGGATCTTGCCGACGTTCGTTTTCGGCAGTTCGGTCCGGAATTCGATGTATTTGGGCTGTTTGTAGCCGGTCAGGTTCTCGCGCGCATGCGCCTTCACCTCCTCGGCGGTCAGCGCGGGATCCTTCTTGACGATCACGACCTTGACCGCCTCGCCCGATTTGTCGTCCGGCACGCCGACGGCGGCCACTTCGAGCACGCCGGGCATCAGCGCGATGACGTCCTCGATCTCGTTCGGATACACGTTGAAGCCGGACACCAGGATCATGTCCTTCTTGCGATCGACGATGTAGAAGAAACCGTTTTCATCCATCTTCGCCATGTCGCCGGTGTGCAGCCAGCCGTCGGCGCCGAGCACCTGGGCGGTTTCCTCCGGGCGCTGCCAGTAGCCCTTCATCACCTGCGGCCCCTTGATGCACAGCTCGCCGACTTCGCCGACGCCGAGGCGGCGGCCTTCCTCGTCCATGACGCAGGCGTCGGTCGAGGGGATCGGCAGGCCGATCGCGCCGTTGTACTCGGGCAGGTCGAGCGGGTTCATGCAGGCCGCGGGCGAGGTCTCGGTCAGGCCATAGGCCTCGACCAGGGTGCAGCCGGTGATCTGCTTCCAGCGTTCGGCGACGGCGCGCTGGACCGCCATGCCGCCGCCCAGGGTCAGGCGGAGGTGGGAGAAGTCGATCTTGTCGAATCCGGGGGTGTTCAGCAGGCCGTTGAACAGCGTGTTGACGCCGGTGATGGCGGTGAACGGGATCCCGGACAGTTCGCGCACGAAGCCCGGCATGTCGCGCGGGTTGGTGATGAGGTGGTTGCGCGCGCCCAGCTTCATGAACACCAGGCAGTTCGCGGTCAGCGCGAAGATGTGGTACAGCGGCAGCGCGGTGATGATCAGCTCGCTGCCTTCGCGGGTCATGCCGGCCACCCAGGCCGCGGCCTGCTGCATGTTCGCGACGAGGTTGCGGTGGGTCAGCATCGCGCCCTTGGCGACGCCGGTCGTGCCGCCGGTGTACTGCAGGAACGCGATGTCGCCGGCCGCGATCTGCACTTCGGGCAGCTCGTGCATCTGGCCGAGGGTGAGGGCGTTCCTGAAGCGGATCGCCCCGGGAATCTCGTAATCCGGCACCGCCTTCTTCACGTTGTTCACGACGAAGTTGACGATCGCGCCGCGCGGGAAGCCGAGCATGTCGCCGACGCCGGTGGTGATGACCTGCTTGACCGGGGTGTCGGCGACGACTTCCTGCACGGTGCGGCCGAAGTTGTCGAGCACGAGGATCGCGCTGGCGCCGGAGTCGACGAGCTGGTGCTTGAGCTCGCGCGGCGTGTACATCGGATTGACGTTCACCACCGTGAGGCCCGCGCGCAGGATGCCGAAGATGGCGATCGGGTACTGCAGGCAGTTGGGCATCATCACCGCGACCCGGTCGCCCTTCTTGAGCTTCAGCTCGCCGAGCAGGTAGGCCGCGAACTGTTTGCTGTAGAGATCGACCTCGGCGTAGGTGATGGAGCGCCCGAGGACAGGCTTGCCGCTGGGCGAGTTGCTGAAGGCGACGCGGTCCCGGTACTTCTCCAGGGAAGACTGCAGGACCGCGACGATCGACGCGTACGCTTCGACGTCGACCTCGGCGGGTACGCCCGCGGGGTAGCTCGCAAGCCACTGACGCTCGGAATTCATTCAGTTCCCTCCCCGGGAGTTGTGCATGCGGCCGCTGTGCGGCTCTGGATGGTCTCCCGGATTGGAGCATAGGCCCCCGGGGGCCGCAAGCCGCGGGGGCGCGACCTTCCGCGGGCCGTCGCGAGGCGTCCCGGGAATGCTGTGCGCCGGCCTCCGCCGGTCCCCGAACCACGGGTTCGCGCGCCGGCGAGCGCCCTCGCGCCGTGCGCGAGGGCCGGGCTTCCGCCCATTGCCGGAGACGGCATCCTCAAGGGGTGGCGAGCTGGCGGAGGACGTAGTGCAGGATGCCGCCGTGGTGGGCGAGGCGGTGCGCTGGCGAACCACCGGTTCGCGTGCCGGCGAGCGCCCTCGCGCCGTGCGCGAGGGCCGGGCTTCCGCCCATTGCCGGAGCCGAAACCCTCAAAGGGTCGCGAGCTGGCGGAGGACGTAGTGCAGGATGCCGCCGTGGCGGAAGTACTCGACTTCCTTCGGGGTCAGCAGCAGCACCCGCACCCGGAACCGGCGTTCGCTGCCGTCGGCCCGGCGGGCGACGACCTCGGCGGTCCGCGAGGCGCCGTCGGCCAGGCCGGTGATGTCGAACACTTCGGAGCCGTCGAGCCCCAGCGAGGCGGCGTTCTGGCCGTCCTCGAACTGCAGCGGCAGCACGCCCATGCCGACCAGGTTGGAGCGGTGGATGCGCTCGAAGCTCTCGGCGATCACCGCGCGGACGCCGAGCAGGTAGGTGCCCTTCGCCGCCCAGTCGCGGCTGGAGCCGGTGCCGTATTCCTTGCCGGCCAGCACCACCAGCGGCACGCCCTCGGCCTTGTAGCGCATGGCCGCGTCGTAGATCGGCATTTTTTCGGCGGCCGTGCTCGCGACGGAGGGGTAGTGCAGGGTGTTGCCCCCTTCCTCGCCGCCCAGCATCAGGTTCTTGATCCGGATGTTGGCGAAGGTGCCGCGCACCATCACGTCGTCGTTGCCGCGGCGCGAGCCGTAGCTGTTGAAATCGGCCGGCTGCACGCCGCGCGACTGCAGGAACAGCCCCGCCGGCGAGCTCGGCTTGATGCTGCCGGCCGGCGAGATGTGGTCGGTGGTGATCGAATCGCCGAACAGGCCGAGGACGCGGGCGCCATGGACGTCCTCGATCCGGCCGATCGACAGGGTCATGCCGGTGAAGTAGGGCGGATGCTTGATGTAGGTCGAGGCCGGGTCCCAGGCGTAGGCGTCGCCCTCGGGGGTCGCGATCGCGTTCCAGCGGCTGTCGCCGGCGAACACGTCGGCGTAGTTGCGGGCGAACATCTCCGGGCCCAGCGTCGCCGCGATCAGGTCGCCGATCTCCTTCGCGCTCGGCCACAGGTCGCGCAGGAACACCGGCCGGCCGTCGCCGTCGGTGCCGAGCGGTTCCCGGGTGAGGTCGATGTCGACGGTGCCGGCGAGGGCGTAGGCCACGACCAGCGGCGGCGAGGCGAGGTAGTTCATCTTCACCTCGGGATGCACCCGGCCCTCGAAATTGCGGTTGCCCGAGAGCACCGAGGCCACGACCAGTTCGCCTTCGGCGATCGCCTTCGACACCGCGTCCGGCAGCGGGCCGGAATTGCCGATGCAGGTGGTGCAGCCGTAGCCGACGACGTAGAAGCCGAGGGCTTCGAGATCGTCCAGCACGCCGGCCTTGTGCAGGTAGTCGGTGACCACGCGCGAGCCCGGGCCCAGCGAGGTCTTCACCCACGGCGCCGGCTTCAGGCCGCGGGCGACGGCGTTGCGGGCGAGCAGGCCCGCGCCGAGCATCACCGCCGGGTTGGAGGTGTTGGTGCAGGAGGTGATCGCCGCGATCACCACCGAGCCGTCGGTCAGCTCGCAGTCGCGGTCCTGCAGGCGCACGCGGATGCGCGGGCTGGCCGCGAGGTGCGCCGATTGCGGCTGTCCGCCGCCTTCCTCGACGAAATCCGACACCGCTTCGGCCGACGGCCGTTTCGCCGTGCGCGAGGCGGTGAGCCCGCCGAGCTGGGCGCGGTAGTCCGCCTGGACGCCTTCCAGAAGCACCCGGTCCTGCGGGCGCTTGGGGCCGGCCAGCGAGGGCCGTACGTCGCCGAGGTCCAGGGCCAGGGTCGAGGAGAACTGCGGATGCGGGCTGTCGGGCGCGTGCCACAGGCCCTGGGCCTTGGCGTAGGCCTCGACCAGCGCGATCTGGTCGGCGTCGCGCCCCGACAGGCGCAGGTAGTTCAGCGATTCGGCGTCGATCGGGAAGATGCCGCAGGTCGCGCCGTATTCGGGCGCCATGTTGGCGATGGTCGCGCGATCGGCCAGCGGCAGGTGCTGGAGGCCGTCGCCGAAGAATTCGACGAATTTCCCGACCACGCCGTGCTTGCGCAGCATCTGGGTGACGGTGAGCACCAGGTCGGTCGCGGTGCTGCCCTCGGGCAGCCGGCCGGTGAGGCGGAAGCCGACGACCTGCGGGATCAGCATCGACGAGGGCTGGCCGAGCATCGCGGCCTCCGCCTCGATCCCGCCCACGCCCCAGCCGAGCACGCCGATGCCGTTGATCATGGTGGTGTGGCTGTCGGTGCCGAACACGGTGTCGGGGAAGGCGGTGGCCTCGCCGTCGAGCTCGCGCGCCATCACCACCCGGGCGAGGTGCTCGAGGTTCACCTGGTGGACGATGCCGGTGTTCGGGGGCACCACCTTGAAGTCGTCGAACGCCTTCTGGCCCCAGCGCAGGAAGCCGTAGCGCTCGCGGTTGCGCTCGAATTCGATGCGGCCGTTGAGATCCAGCGCGTCGGCCTTGCCGTAGACGTCGACCTGGACCGAGTGGTCGATCACCAGTTCCGACGGGATCTGAGGATTGATCCGCTTCGGGTCGCCGCCGAGGGCGACCATCGCGTCGCGCATCGCCGCCAGGTCGACCACGCAGGGCACGCCGGTGAAGTCCTGCAGCACCACGCGTGCGGGCATGAACGCGATCTCGGTGTCGGGTTCCTTCGCCGGGTCCCAGGTCGCCACCGCCTCGATGTGCGCCGGCAGCACGCTGGTCCCGTCCTCGTGGCGGAGCAGGTTCTCCAGCAGGATCTTCAGCGAATAGGGCAGGCGGTCGAGCGGGCCGAAGCGGCTTTCCAGGGCCGGCAGGCTGAAATAGGCGAGCCGGCGTCCGCCGACCTCCAGATGGCTGCGGGTGCCGAAGGAATCGGTCATGGCGGGCTCCGGGTGGGGGATGGGGCGATTATCCCCCCTCGCGGCGACAACCGCAGGACGCCAAGGGCGGACGGCGTGTTGCACGACCGCCCGTGGAGTATGCAAGGAAAAGTATGTATGATGTCGGCATACTTCAGCCGGGAGCCGCCGATGGAAGCCACCGTCGCCGAACGCGGCCAGATCACCCTGCCCAAGGCGGTCCGCGACGCGCTGGGCCTGACCAAGGGCAGCGTGCTCAAGGTCGAGCTGGAAGGCAGCCGGATCGTGCTGCGCAAGTCCGTGGACGACGCCGTGTCCCGCGCCCGCGGCCGCTTCCGGCTGGACGGCTTCGACAGCGCCGACGCCGCGGTCCGCGCGGTGCGCGGCGACGCCGCCGACGAGGCGCCCGCCGAATGATCGCCGTCGACGCCCCGGTGCTGATCGACCTGCTCACCGACGGGCCGCATGCCGACGCCGCGGAAGCCTGCCTGCGCCAGTGCCTCAGCGCCGGGCCGGTGGTGGTCTGCGAGGTCGCGCTGGCCGAAGTCTGCGCCGCCCTGCGCGACGGCGCCGAAGCCCTGTCGGTGCTGGAGGAGATGAGCATCCGTTTCAGCCCGGTCGAGGCCAAGTCCGCCCTGCGCGCCGGCGAGATGCAGCGCCGGCACCGCCAGCGCAGCGTCGCCGGCGGCGCCGCGCCCGCCGCTCCCGCGCGCGCCACCGCCGACTTCCTGATCGGCGCCCATGCGCTACTACAGTGCAATGGACTGATCACCCGCGACGACCGATTCTTCCGCGACTACTTCAAGGGGCTCAAGCTGGTGGTGCCCGCCGCCTGAGTCCGTCATTTCCAGACATTCCCACGTCCGTTTTCCCAGGAGTCCCCGCATGCTCGCCGCCTACCGCCAACATGTCGCCGAACGCGCCGCGCTCGGCATCCCGCCGCTGCCGCTCACCGCGCAGCAGACCGCCGAGGTCATCGAACTGCTGAAGGCCCCGCCGGCCGGCGAGGAAAGCTTCCTGGTCGACCTGATCGAAAACCGGGTGCCGGCCGGCGTCGACGACGCCGCCAAGGTCAAGGCGTCCTATCTCGCCGCCGTCGCCTTCGGCAAGGAAGCCTGCCCGCTGATCGACCGCGCGCGCGCCACCGAGCTGCTCGGCACCATGCTCGGCGGCTACAACATCCATCCGCTGATCGAACTGCTGGACGACGCCGAGGTCGGCGCCATCGCCGCCAATGCGCTCAAGCACACCCTGCTGATGTTCGACGCCTTCCACGACGTGGAAGAGAAGGCCAAGGCCGGCAACGCCAACGCCAAGGCCGTGCTGCAGAGCTGGGCCGACGCCGAATGGTTCACCAGCCGGCCGGAAGTGCCGTCCTCGCTGACCATCACCGTGTTCAAGGTGCCCGGCGAAACCAACACCGACGACCTGTCGCCCGCGCCCGACGCGACCACGCGCCCGGACATCCCGATGCACGCGCTGGCGATGCTCAAGAACAAGCGCGAGGCCGCGCCGTTCGTGCCGGAGGAAGACGGCAAGCGCGGCCCGATCCAGCAGATCCTCGACCTCAAGGCCAAGGGCCACCTGGTCGCCTACGTCGGCGACGTGGTCGGCACCGGTTCCAGCCGCAAGTCGGCGACCAACTCGGTGCTGTGGTGGACCGGCGAGGACATCCCGTTCATCCCGAACAAGCGCTTCGGCGGCGTCTGCCTGGGCTCGAAGATCGCCCCGATCTTCTACAACACGATGGAAGACGCCGGCGCGCTGCCGCTGGAGATCGACGTCGCCGACATGCACATGGGCGACGTGGTCGAACTGAAGATCGATCACGCCAGCGGCAAGGTCACCGCGTTCAAGGACGGCCGCCAGATCGCCGAGAGCGTGCTGAAGTCCGACGTGCTGCTGGACGAAGTGCGCGCCGGCGGCCGCATCCCGCTGATCATCGGCCGCGGCCTGACCGGGAAGGCGCGCGAGGCGCTGGGCCTGGCGCCGTCGACCCTGTTCCGGCTGCCGCAGCAGCCCGCCGACAGCGGCAAGGGCTTCTCGCTGGCGCAGAAGATGGTCGGCCGCGCCTGCGGCCTGCCGGAAGGCCAGGGCATCCGTCCGGGCGCCTACTGCGAACCGAAGATGACCTCGGTCGGCTCGCAGGACACCACCGGCCCGATGACCCGCGACGAGCTGAAGGACCTGGCCTGCCTCGGCTTCTCCGCCGACTTGGTGATGCAGTCGTTCTGCCACACCGCGGCCTACCCGAAGCCGGTCGACGTGAAGACCCACCACACGCTGCCGGAATTCATCTCGACCCGCGGCGGCATCTCGCTGCGCCCGGGCGACGGCGTGATCCACTCCTGGCTCAACCGCATGCTGCTGCCCGATACCGTCGGCACCGGCGGCGACTCGCATACCCGCTTCCCGGTCGGCATCAGCTTCCCGGCCGGCTCCGGCCTCGTCGCCTTCGCCGCCGCCACCGGCGTGATGCCGCTGGACATGCCCGAATCGGTGCTGGTCCGCTTCAAGGGCGAGATGCAGCCGGGCGTGACCCTGCGCGACCTGGTCAACGCGATCCCGCTGTACGCGATCAAGCAGGGCCTGCTGACCGTCGCCAAGCAGGGCAAGAAGAACATCTTCTCCGGCCGCATCCTCGAGATCGAAGGCCTGCCGGACCTCAAGGTGGAACAGGCGTTCGAGCTGTCCGACGCCTCGGCGGAGCGCTCCGCCGCCGGCTGCACGGTGCGCCTGGACAAGGCGCCGATCATCGAATATCTCACCAGCAACATCACCCTGCTGAAGTGGATGATCGCCGAGGGCTACCAGGACGCGCGTTCGCTGGCCCGTCGCATCGCCAAGATGGAGGCGTGGCTCGCCGACCCGCAACTGCTCGAGCCCGATGCCGACGCCGAATACGCCGCGGTGATCGAGATCGACCTGGCCGACGTCCACGAGCCGATCGTGGCCTGCCCGAACGACCCGGACGACGTGAAGACCCTGTCGGAAGTCTCCGGCGCGGTGATCGACGAAGTGTTCATCGGCTCGTGCATGACCAACATCGGCCACTTCCGCGCCGCGGCGAAGCTGCTGGAAGGCAAGCGCGACATCCCGACCCGCCTGTGGGTCGCGCCGCCGACCAAGATGGACGCGTCCGAGCTGACCAAGGAAGGCCACTACGGCACTTTCGGCACGGCGGGCGCGCGCATGGAAATGCCGGGCTGCTCCCTGTGCATGGGCAACCAGGCGCAGGTGCGCGAGGGCGCGACCGTGTTCTCGACCTCGACCCGCAACTTCCCGAACCGCCTCGGCAAGAACTCGAACGTCTACCTCGGTTCCGCCGAGCTGGCGGCGATCTGTTCGCGCCTCGGCCGCATCCCGACCAAGGCCGAGTACATGGCCGACATCGGCGTGATCAACGAGAAGGGCGCGGAGATCTATCGCTACATGAACTTCGACCGGATCGCCGACTACAAGCAGGTCGCGGACGGCGTCGCCGCCTGATCGAGGCATGCGATGCAACGGAAACGCCCGGCAATGCCGGGCGTTTCCGTTCGGACGGCGCGCTGCTAGCATTCGCGCATGTCCGGGCACGACTCTCCCACAGGGTACTCGCAGAAATCCGCAGACGGCATCGCGGAGACCACGTGTCCGCATTGCGGCTCGTCGCAGGTCTTCCAGCATCCGGAAACGGGCGAGTGGACCTGCCTGTACTGCCGGGCGCACTGGGCAGCCACCCGGACCGCCGTCGTTTCGGTTGGCGACGAAAACGCGCCGCGCGGCGCGGACATCGCGGCCGGCCGGGTGTTCGTCTGCCCCAATTGCGGCGGCACCCAGCTCAAGCAGGACGGCTACACCGGCAAGTGGCGGTGCCTGGACTGCCGCAACGAGTTTCTCGATGTCGATGCGCGGATGGTCGTCGTTGATGCCGCCGCCGCCATCCGCAAGAACGACCTGGTCGTGGACACCGCGAACCTGCTGAGCGATGCGCAAGAGGCCGATTTGCTGGCGTATCTGCGCTCGATCGAATCGCAGTTGGTGGTTGCGGTGGAAACCGTCAACACGATCACCGAGAACGTCGAATACTACGCGCGCCGACGCGCACAGGAACTCGGCGTCGGCCGCGACGACATCGACAATGGCGTGTACATCGTGGTGGTGCTGAACCCGCGGCGCATCCAGATCGTCACCGGCAACGGCGTCGCGCCGAAGATCGATGCGACGCAGCTCAACCGCATTTCCAGCCAGGTCATCGCGCCGAGACTCAAGGCGGGCGACCATGTGGGCGGGTTCAAGAGCGGTGTCGCGGAGATGCTGCGGTTGTACACGTCTCCGGCCAGCCGCGCCGAAGGGTCCGCAGCGAAGCCGAACGGCGGAGGAATGAATGGGCGCGGCTGCCTGGCCGTGGTGCTTGCGGCCATCACGGCAATCATCGGAAGCTGCTTCGGCCTGGCCCATTGGCAGGCCCAGCAGCCGTACCACCGCTACACGCGGATAAGCGCGGAAGGCGCGGCCTGCTTCGACCACTACTACGTGTACGACAAGCAGGCGAAAGCCCATCGCCTGGCATCGAAGACTGCAGTGCCCGTCGGCAATTGCCTGAGCGAGAAAACAACCTCCAGCTCATGCACGCAAAAAGTTTACACCACCTACGAATCGATCGATTGGCGCGATGTCGAAGTGAGCAGCCGGACCGTGAACGGCGATTTCTGCAGCAGTTCCAGTGGAACTTCCGGCAGCAGCAGCGACAGCAGCAGTTCCTATGATGGAGGCGACTTCGATTCGGGGTCCAGCGGCGGTTCCGATTGGTAGGGTTACGCCAGACCCGCGTCGATCACGGCCGCCATCGCCCGGCGCCGGAACACGAAGTCCCAGTAGCTGCCGCCCATCTGCCGCCAGAGCACGGCCGAACGCAGGGCGGCGAGCAGCAGCGCTCGGATCTCGGCGACGACGTCCGGCTGCTGCAGGTAGTGCGGGTTGCCGTGGACGATGACCTTGGGCTGCAGGTGGCTGATGGTGTCGGCGTAGAGCCGGCCGAGGCGGCCGATGACGTCCGGATGCAGGCTGCCCTGGCGTTCGGCCGTCGCCTGCAGGTCGCGCAGGGCGTCGCCGATGCGGCGGGCCATCGCGGGGTCGGCGACGAAGCCGCGTTCGATCCGCAGGACCGACAGGCCGAGCCGCGACAGGGACTCGTCGCCCCCGCGGTCGGTGAGTTGCGCGTGCAGGAGCTTCAGCCCGTTGCGCAGCGCGTGCGCGCCGCCGTAGACCGCATCGGCGGTGTCCGCGTCGATCCGGAACACGCTGTCGAGCATGGCGCGCTCGCCGTCGGCGTCGGCATGGCCGGTGTCGGCGATCTGGCGCACGAGTTTGAGGGACTGGAGCAGGCCGGCGAGGGCCAGCGTGCGGGAACGGAGATCCGGTGTCGTCATCCCCACAGGATAGCCGGGAAGCGCCCTGCGGTCAGTCGCGGGCGGACGCCGCATCCTCCAGCGGCGCGTCGGTGGCGGCGATCACCGCGCCGCCGAGGCAGACCTCGCCGTCGTAGAGCACCAGCGACTGCCCGGGGGTGACCGCGCGCTGCGGGTCGGCGAAGCCCACCGCCAGCGTGCCGTCGTCGCGGACCTCGACCGTGCAGGCTTCGTCGCGCTGGCGGTAGCGCGTCTGTGCGGTGCAGGCGAACGCCCGCGCCGGCGGCGCGCCGGCGATCCAGTGCGCGGGCTCGGTCCACAGCCGGTGCGAGAACAGGTACGGCGAATCGCTGCCCTGGTCGACGATGAGGGTGTTGTCCGCCACCCGCTTGCCGACCACGAACCACGGCGCGGCGGCGAAGCCCTTCACGCCGCCGATGTGCAGGCCCTCGCGCTGGCCGAGCGTGAAATAGAACACGCCGGGGTGTTCGCCGATGCGGCGGCCGTCCGGCGTGACCATCGGCCCGGGCCTGGCCGGCAGATACTGCGACAGGAAGCTGCGGAAGTCGCGCTCGCCGATGAAGCAGATGCCGGTCGAGTCCTTCTTCGCGGCGGTCGGCAGCCCGGCCTCGGCGGCCATGCGGCGCACCTTGGTCTTGATCAGCCCGCCCAGCGGGAAGCGGGTCGCCGCCAGTTGCGACTGCCCGAGCTGGTGCAGGAAGTAGCTCTGGTCCTTGCTCCGGTCCACGGCGCGCAGCAGCCGCCAGGCGCCGTCGCGCGCGTCGACCCGCGCGTAGTGCCCGGTGGCGATCGCGTCGGCGCCCAGTTCGCGGGCGGCGTCGAGGAAATGCTTGAACTTGATCTCGCGGTTGCACAGCACGTCCGGGTTGGGCGTGCGCCCGGCGGCGTATTCGGCCAGGAAATGCTCGAACACGCCGGCCCAGTATTCCTTCGAGAAATCGCGGAAGTGGATCGGCAGGCCGAGCCGGCCGCAGACCGCGACCGCGTCGCGGCGGTCGTCCTCGGCGCGGCAGTCGCCGCTGCCGTCGTCGGCCCAGTTGGTCATGAACAGACCGGCGACGGCGGGTCCGCCGGCCAGCGCCGCGTCGCGCAGGACCAGCGCGGCGACCGAGGAATCGACGCCGCCGGACATGCCGACGATGATCCGAGGGGCGGCCATGCGCCCGCTCAGGCGGGGTGTCGCAGCAGCGACAGCGGGAAACGGTGGCCGGCGAGGTGGTCGGCGACCACCTGCCAGACCAGCGGGCTGCGATGCCGGTCGCGGGCGTCGAGCAACTCCTCCGGCGTCATCCACAGCGCGCGGACGATGCCGTCGTCGAGCGGACGGGCCGGGTCGTGACGGTCGGGTTCGGCGGCGAAGCCGAAGCGGAGGTAGTGGCGGCCGGTCTCCGGCGCCTTCCACTGGTAGGCGCCGAGGAAGCCGGTCAGGCGCACGTCCCAGCCGGTTTCCTCGCGGGTCTCGCGCAGGGCCGCGTCCTGCAGGCTTTCGTCGGGTTCGAGATGGCCGGCCGGCTGGTTGAGCACCAGGCGGCCGTTCACCCGCTCCTCGACGCACAGCAGGCGACCGTCGGCCACCACCACGGTGGCCACGGTCACGTCCGGCTGCCAGAAACGGCCTTCGCGATAGGTCATCGGCCTTCGATCGACCTCAGAGGTCGTCGCGGTCGCCGCTGAACTTGATCTCCATGTCGTCCGCGGTCTCGGCGGCGATGTCCATCGCGGCCTCGAGCTGGGCGGCGTTGATCGAGTCGGGCAGCTTGATCACGAAATACAGCACGTCGCCGCCGATCTCCCAGCTCCCCAGCTTGTTCTTGCGGCTCTCGGCGAGCAGTTCCAGCGCCTTGGCGCCGTTGATGCCGTCCTTCTCGACCCGCGCCGCCGGCGCGAAGACCTCGCGGATGCTGTAGCCGCCGACGCTCTCGGTGCTGCCGCTGACGAAGACGAGCTGGGTCCGGCCTTCCTTGCTGTAGTTGTAGGTGACCTTGAAGTCGCCGTCGTCGTCGACCGAATACTTGATGCCCTGGGCATCGAGCCGGGACTTCACCGAGGCGTCCTCGGCGTGGGCGGCGGGCGCCAGCGCGAGGGCGGCGGCGAACAGCGTGGAGGCGATGACCGAGGTACGAACCAGCGACATGAACGATTCCCCTTTGAGAGGACGGCCGGGACGGCCGTCTGCGGTCGGCATTGTGTCCCGACGGCTGGACCGTCGTCCACGGTCCGGCGGTCTTCCGCCCCCCCGCAGATGCGGGGGTGGCGCCTCGCGCGCGTCCGTCGGCACGGGCCGCGACGGCCGGATCGACCGGCGGTCGCGCGTCGGCGGATCGCTTGCCGGTGGATCGCACGATCGCGGACCGCCGTCGGGCGACATGCCCGCATCGCCCGCGCCGGACGCGGCGTCGCCGTCGATCGATGCGATGGCGCGGCGCCGGTCGCGGGGTGCCCAGCCCGGGGCGGGGTCGGTCCCGGCGCGTCGCGATCCTCCGACGTGCCGCGATGCCCGTCGTCGAGTCGTACCGTGCGCCGTATAATTCGCACATGGCCGGTCATCCAGAACACGAATCCGATCACGGACATGGCGTCGCCGTCGAGGTCAGCAAGCCCGAACTGGCGCGACCGCCGCTGTACGCGGTCCTGCTGTTGAACGACGACTACACCCCGATGGACTTCGTGGTGGAAGTGCTGACGCGTTTCTTCTCCATGCCGCTGGAGAAGGCGACCCAGGTCATGCTCCACGTCCACACCCGCGGCCGCGGCGTCTGCGGGGTGTTCACCCGCGAGATCGCCGAGTCCAAGGTCGCCCAGGTGAACGAATTCGCACGGATGAACCAGCATCCGCTGCTGTGCACCATGGAAAAGGCCTGACCCAGGCCCCAACTCCGGCCGACGCGGTACCGATCGATCGCGCCTTCTGGCGCGGAACTTGCGTTCTTGCATCCGGGCACACGACGGCTCATTGTCGTGACGCATGGACGGGAACGCCGCGATTGCGACGTTCCGGCACGACGCAGTGTTCCGGATCCCCGGTATTTCGCGTCAGGGTGGGGCGACCCATTCTGATCCCCGTGTCCAGATTCGACCTGCCGCTGCCGCGGGACGTCGATTCCGGACTCGAACGGCAGAACTTCTCGGAGGGCGGCAGCGACCATGTTCAGCAAAGATCTCGAATTCGCCATCGGCCAGTGCTACAAGCACGCCCGTGAGGCGCGGCACGAATACATGACCGTCGAGCACCTGTTGCTGGCGCTCATCGACAATCCTTCCGCCGAGGGCGTGCTCAAGGCCTGCGGCGTGGATTTCCAGCGCTTGCGCGCCGATCTGGAGCACGCGATCTCGACGTCCGTCTCGACCCTGCCCGAGGGCGACGCGCGCGACACCCAGGCCACCCTGGGGTTCCAGCGCGTGCTGCAGCGGGCGGTCTACCACGTTCAGTCCTCGGGCAAGACCGAGGTCGCCGGCGCCAACGTCCTGGTCGCGATCTTCGGCGAAAAGGATTCCTACGCCGTCTACTACCTCAACCAGCAGGGCGTGACCCGGCTGGACGTCGTCAATTTCCTGTCCCACGGCATCACCAAGGCCGGCGACCTGCCGTCGCAGCCGGCGCCCGAGTCCGGCGAACAGGGCGGCGAGGCGGGCGAGGGCGGCGAAGGCCGCAACGATCCGCTGGGCGAATTCGCGACCAACCTCAACCAGATGGCCCGCGAAGGCCGGATCGACCCGCTGGTCGGCCGCGCCGAGGAAATCGAGCGCACCATCCAGGTCCTGTGCCGCCGGCGCAAGAACAACCCGCTCTACGTCGGCGAGGCCGGCGTCGGCAAGACCGCGCTGGCCGAAGGCCTGGCGCGTCGCATCGTCGACGGCGAAGTGCCGGACGTGCTCGCCGACGCGGTCATCTACTCGCTCGACCTCGGCGCGCTGGTCGCCGGCACCAAGTACCGCGGCGACTTCGAGAAGCGCCTGAAGTCGGTGCTGGCCGCGCTGAAGAAGATCCCGCACGCGGTCCTGTTCGTCGACGAGATCCACACCATCATCGGCGCGGGCTCGGCCAGCGGCGGCACCATGGACGCCAGCAACCTGATCAAGCCGGCGCTGGCGTCGGGCGACCTGCGCTGCATCGGTTCGACGACATTCCAGGAATACCGCGGCATCTTCGAGAAGGACCGGGCGCTGGCCCGCCGCTTCCAGAAGATCGACGTGGTCGAGCCGACCATCGGCGAGGCGGTCGAGATCCTGCGCGGCCTGCGGCCCCGCTACGAGGCCCACCACAACGTCACCTACGCCGACGACGCGATCCAGGCGGCGGTCGACCTGTCGGTCAAGCACCTCAACGACCGCCTGCTGCCGGACAAGGCCATCGACGTGATCGACGAGGCCGGCGCGCGCCAGCAACTGCTGGCGCCGGAGTCGCGCAAGCAGCGGATCGACGTCGAGGAGGTCGAGCTGATCATCGCCAAGATGGCGCGGATCCCGCCCAAGCAGGTCAGCGCGTCCGACAAGGACGTGCTGCAGCACCTCGAGCGCAACCTGAAGATGGTGATCTTCGGCCAGGATCCGGCGATCGACACCCTGACCGCGGCGATCAAGCTCGCGCGTTCGGGACTGGCGAACCCGGACAAGCCGATCGGCAGCTTCCTGTTCGCCGGCCCGACCGGCGTCGGCAAGACCGAGGTCACCCGCCAGCTCGCGCTGCAGCTCGGGATCGAACTGGTCCGCTTCGACATGAGCGAATACATGGAGCCGCATTCGGTGAGCCGCCTGATCGGCGCGCCCCCCGGCTATGTCGGCTTCGACCAGGGCGGCCTGCTGACCGAGAAGATCGTCAAGACGCCGCACTGCGTGCTGCTGCTGGACGAGGTCGAGAAGGCCCACCCGGACATCTTCAACATCCTCCTGCAGGTGATGGACCGCGGGATCCTGACCGACACCAACGGCCGCGAGGCGAATTTCCGCAACGTGGTCCTGGTGATGACCACCAACGCCGGCGCGGTGCAGGCGGCGCGGCGGTCGATCGGTTTCACCAAGCAGGACCACAGCACCGACGCGATGGAGATCATCCGCCGCAGCTTCAGCCCGGAATTCCGCAACCGCCTCGATGCGGTGGTGCAGTTCCAGGCGCTGGGCTTCGACCACATCCTCCGGGTCGTGGACAAGTTCCTGATCGAGCTGGAAACCCTGCTGCACGAGAAGGACGTGTCGCTGTCGGCCACCCCGGCGGCCCGCGACTGGCTGGCCGAGCACGGCTTCGACCCGCTGATGGGCGCGCGGCCGATGGCCCGGGTCATCCAGGACCGGATCAAGCGGCCGCTGGCGGACGAACTGCTGTTCGGCAAGCTGGTGAACGGCGGCCGGGTGTCGATCGACGTGCGCGACGACGAACTGGTGGTCGAGGCCCAGGCCGAGCCGGAGAAGCTGTTGCCGGCGACGGTCGAGTGAGGGCCGCCACCGCGCGGGTGGCTTGGTCCTGAAACGACAAAGGCGGCCATCGGCCGCCTTTGTTTTCAATTGGTTGCAAGCATCACTTCATGCGATACGTGATGCGACCCTTGGTCAGGTCGTAGGGGGTCATTTCGACCTTGACCTTGTCGCCGGTGAGGATGCGGATGTAGTTCTTGCGCATCCGGCCCGAGATGTGGGCAATGATTTCGTGCCCGTTCTCGAGCTTCACTCGGAACATGGTGTTCGGGAGCGTTTCGGAAACGGTCCCTTCGAATTCGATGACGTCGTCTTTCGCCATGCGCCCTGCATCGTGGTGAGGCCGGGCGAATGGCCCGACGAAGCCGCGTATTCTGCCACGAACGGGCGGTTCGCGCAAAACGCCGGAGACTCAGGCGAACTCGGACGCCGGCATCGCGCCGAAAGCGCCGGTCCATGCGCCGATCCGTCCCGGCGCCGCGGTCAGCGTGGCGATCGCCGCCAGGAAGCGATCCCGCGGCCAGGCTTCGGCCCCGAGCCGCGCCAGATGCGGATGCTCGACCTGCGCGTCGATCAGCGGCCAGCCCCAGGCGGCGAGGCGGTGGGCGAGGGCGGCCAGCGCGGCCTTCGAGCCTCCGGACGCCAGGCTGACCATGCTCTCGCCGAAGAACATCCTGCCGATGGCGACGCCGTAGATCGCGCCGACCAGTCGTCCGTCGGGGTCGAAGACCTCGACGCTGTGGGCGTGCCCGAGCCGGTGCAGTTCACGGTACGCCGCCTGCATGCCGGCGGTGATCCAGGTCCCGTCCTGGCCGCGTCGGGGCGTGCCGGCGCAGGCGCGGACGACCTCGGCGAACGCGGTGTCGGCGCGCGCGGTCCAGCCCGAACCGCGCAGCGTGCGCCGGTCGCGCCGCGACAGGTGCAGGCCGTCGGTGCGGAACACCGCGCGCGGGGCGGGCGACCACCACAGGATCGGTTCGCCCTCGGAGAACCAGGGGAAGATGCCCTCCCGGTAGGCGTTGAGCAGTCGCAGCGGATGCAGGTCGCCGCCGGCGGCGAGCAAACCGTTCGGATCCTCCAGCGCGCTCGCCGGCGGCGGGAACGGCGCGGCCGGGTCGGCCGGGAGCCAGGCCAGGCGCAGGCTCACGGCGTCGTGGCCGTTGGCGGGGCCGGTGTCGGTGCCGGCCTGCGGAACGGCGAATGGGTCGCCAGTTCCGCCGCCCAGCGCCGGGTCGCCTCGGCCTCCTCGTCGCACCAGCGGGCGAGGGCGTCGGCGAAGCCGGCCTCGGCGATCCAGTGCCGGCTGCGCACGACTCTCGGCAGGAAACCGCGGTCGATCTTGTGCTCGCCCTGCGCGCCGGGCTCGAACCGGGTCAGTCCCTCGCGCAGGCAGTAGTCGATGCCCTGGTAGTAGCAGGTCTCGAAATGCAGGCCGGGCAGCGCGCGCGCGGCGCCCCAGTAGCGGCCGTACAGGGTGTCGCCGCCGCGCAGGCAGAACGCGCCCGCGATCGGCGCGCCGTCGAGTTCCGCGAGGATCAGCACCAGCCCGCGCGGCAGCGCCTGGGCGAGGTGGCGGAAGAACGGCAGGGTCAGCGCCGGCGCGTTGCCGTAGTCGTCGAAGGTCCGCCGGTAGAACCCGTGCATGGCCGCCAGGTCGGCCTCGCTCGCCTCGTCGCCGTGGACGATGCGGAAGCGCACGCCGGCGCGCGCGACCTTCGCCCGCTCCTGGCGGATGTTCTTGCGGTGCTTGTGGTCCATCGCGGCGAGGAAGCGGTCGAAGTCCGTCCAGCCGGCGTCGTTGCGCCAGTGGTACTGCAGGTCGATCCGCGACAGCCAGCCGTCGCCCGGCGCGTCCGCGGCGAACGCGGCCTCGTCGGCGTCGGCATGGAAGTTCACGTGCGCGGACGAGCATCCGGCCGCGCGCGCGAGCGCGGGCATCGCGCGCACCAGCGCCGCGCGCGCGTCCGCATCGCGCGCGAGCAGCCGCGGCCCGGTCACCGGGGAGTAGGGCACGGCGCACAGCCACTTCGGGTAGTAGTCCTGCCCATAGTGCGCATAGGCCCGCGCCCAGGCGTGGTCGAACACGAACTCGCCGTGCGAATTGGTCTTCACGTAGCCCGGCGCCGCGGCCACCAGCGCCTCGCCGTCCCACAGAGTCAGGTGCAGCGGCGTCCAGCCCCAGTCCTCGCGCAGGCAGCCGTGGCTTTCCAGCCCTGCGAGGAAGGCGTGCGAGACGAACGGATTGCGGCCGTCGTGGAGGGCGTCCCAGTGCGCGGCGGGGATCGCATCGAGACCGGGAACGGCGCGGAGGGTCATGCGGCGTCGTTGCGCAGGTACACGCCCGGATCGTGCCGCTGCATGTGCCGTTCCGGCTGCGACAGCGGCTCGAAGCCGAGCTTCGCGTACAGCGGCTGCATGTCGCGGGTGACCAGGTGCCAGCGGCGCAGGCCCTGCAGGCGGGGGTCGGCCATCAGCGCCTCGACGATCGCGCGACCGTGGCCGCGGCCGCGCTGATCGGCGACCACGAACACGTCGGCGAGGTAGGCGAAGGTCGCCTCGTCGGTCACCGCCCGGGCGAAGGCCACCTGGCGGCCATCGACGAAGCCGCTGCAGCACAGCGAATGCCGCAGGGCGCGCGCCAGCGTCTCCGCCGGGATCCCGCGGGCCCAGTAGGACTCGCGGGACAGGTAGTCGTGGACCAGCGCGAAATCGATGTCGTCGAACGCCGTGCTGGTCCGCAACATGGCACCGGGGATCCGTGGGAAGGGGCGGCGACAAGGATGCCGGAGAACCCGCCGTCGCGCACCGGTCCGCCGCGGACGAATGCCGCCCGGCGCAGACTGCCCGGCGACCGCGCGGACGGCCGGGCGTGCCCTCCGCGGGCGGGCTTCACTCGCCCTTGTCGAGGAACCGCTCCGCGTCCAGCGCGGCCATGCAGCCGAAACCGGCGGAGGTGATCGCCTGGCGGTAGACCTGGTCGGCGACGTCGCCGGCGGCGAACACGCCCGCGATCGAAGTCTGCGTCGCGTTGCCGTCGAGTCCGGTCTGGATGGTGAGGTAGCCGTTCTTCATCGCCAACTGGCCCTCGAACAGCGTGGTGTTCGGGGTGTGGCCGATGGCCACGAACAGGCCGTGGATGGCGATGTCGCGGGTGGCGCCGTCCAGCATCGACTTCAGGCGCACGCCGGTGACGCCCTTGTCGTCGCCCAGCACCTCGTCGACGGTGTGGTGCCACACGGTCTCGATCTTGCCGGCCTGGACCTTGGCGAACAGCTTGTCCTGCATGATCTTCTCGGCGCGCAGGGTGTCGCGGCGGTGGACGAGATAGACCTTGCGGGCGATGTTCGACAGGTACAGCGCTTCCTCGACCGCGGTGTTGCCGCCGCCGATCACCGCCACGTCCTGGTCCTTGTAGAAGAAGCCGTCGCAGGTGGCGCAGGCGGACACGCCGCGGCCCTTGAACGCTTCCTCGGACGGCAGGCCGAGGTATTTGGCGGTGGCGCCGGTGGCGACGATCAGCGCGTCGCAGGTGTACTCGCCGCTGTCGCCCTTGAGCCGGAACGGCCGCTGCGACAGGTCGGCGGTGTGGATCTGGTCGAACACCACTTCGGTGTCGAAGCGTTCGGCGTGCGCCTGCATCCGCGCCATCAGGTCCGGGCCCATCAGGCCGTGGGCGTCGCCGGGCCAGTTGTCGACCTCGGTGGTGGTCATCAACTGGCCGCCCATCTGCAGGCCGGTGATGACCACGGGCTTGAGGTTGGCGCGGGCCGCGTACACGGCGGCGGTCCAGCCGGCGGGGCCGGAACCGAGGATGATCAGCTTGGAATGCTTGGGGGTGCTCATGCGACCTTCGGAGGAGGGGGCGGCCGCAGGGAAGCGCCGCAGGCGCATAGCTTGGGGACTGGCGCCGGCTGAATCAAGCAAACCCGGGCCGCCGGGACGGTGTGTCCCGGGCGGGAACGGCCGGGCGAATTTTTTTGCATGCCGCGCAACGCACGCCGTTCCCGCTGCCTCTGTATGGGCGAGTGAACCCTGCGCAGCCCGCGTCCGGTCCGCTCATCGCCCGACCACACCGTTCCCGACAGGAGTTCCCTCGATGAAAACCGATGCGCTTTCGATCCTTTCCGGCGTGTCCCTCGCGCTGCTCGCCGCCGGCCTCGCTTCGGGCGCCGGCCCGGCCGCTGCCGCGTCCAAATCCGGCAAGGTGGCGATGGTCCACTGTTCCGGCGTCAACGCCTGCAAGGGCCAGAACGATTGCAGGACCGCCGCGAACGCCTGCGCCGGCCACGGCAGTTGCAAGGGGCAGGGCTTCGTCGCTGCGCCCGCGGCCGCCTGCACCGGCATGGGCGGCAAGGTCGACGCCGGCTCGACGTTCAAGGTCGACGCCGCGAAGGTCGCGATGGTGCATTGCGTCGGCGTGAACGCCTGCAAGGGCCACAACGACTGCAAGACCGCCGACAACGCCTGCAAGGGCCATGGCAGTTGCAAGGGCAGGGGCTTCGTCGCGCTGCCGGCGTCGACCTGCGCCAAGGTCGGCGGCCAGGCCGGCTGACCGTGGAACGCCACGCCGTCCGCGGTACGGCGCCTCCCGACGCGATCGCGTCGGGAGGACGCCCGTTCGCCGGTTTCGGGCTGGGACTGCGGACCGAGCACTTCGACGCGATCCTCGATACGCGTCCGCCCGTCGACTGGTTCGAGGTCGTCTCCGAGAACTTCATGGTCGATGGCGGCAAGCCGCTGCATTACCTCGATCGCATCCGCGAGCACTATCCGATGGCGATGCACGGCGTGTCGCTGTCGATCGGCAGCATCGATCCGCTCGACATGACGTACCTGCAGGCGCTGAAGGCATTGGCGCGCCGGATCGAACCGCTCTGGGTGTCCGACCACCTGTGCTGGACCGGCGTCGACGGCGTGAACAGCCACGACCTGCTGCCCTTGCCGTACACGGAGGAAACGATCGCGCACGTCAGCGCGCGCGTGCAGCGCGTGCAGGACGTGCTGGGGCGCGAGCTGCTGCTGGAAAACCTCAGCTCCTACGTCGAATACTCGGGTTCGGCGATGCCGGAATGGGAATTCGTCGCCGAGATCGCCCGGCGCAGCGGCTGCCGGCTGCTGCTCGACGTCAACAACGTCCACGTCAGCGCGCGCAACCACGGCTTCGACCCGCGCGCCTACCTGCATGGCATCCCCGCCGATCGCGTCTGGCAGATCCACCTGGCCGGGCACAGCGATTACGGCGACTGCGTGATCGACACCCACGACCAGGATGTGCCGACCGAGGTCTGGGCCTTGTACGAAGACGCGATCGCGGCGTTCGGCCCGGTCAGCTCGATGATCGAACGCGACGACCACATCCCCCCGCTGCAGGAACTGCTGGTCGAGGTCGAGCGCATGCGCGCGACCGCGCAGCGCGCACTTGCGCGCCGGGAGGCGGCATGAGCGCGGGGCTGGCCGCGCTGCAGCGTGCGTTCCTCGCCGAGCTGCGAGCAGAAGCGTCGCACGGCGCCGGACCGGGCGGGATCGAGGCGGCGCTGCGCGACGGTGGCGTCCCGCGCACCCGCGGGCTCGGCATTTACCGCCACGCCTATGCGGCCCGCCTGCGCGAGGCGCTGGAGAGCGACCACGCAGTGCTGGGGACCTACCTGGGCGACGACGCCTGGGCGCTGCTCTGTGCGGGCTACCTCGCCGCGCACCCGTCGCGGGTCCGCTCGCTGCGCAGGTTCGGCGATGCCTTGCCGGCCCACCTCGCGCAGGCCGCGCCGTTCTGCGCGATGCCGCAGGTGGCCGAGATCGCGATGCTGGAGCGCCTGCTGCTGGACTGCTTCGATGCGGCCGACGCGCCCGTCGCGGACTGGCCGTCGCTGATGGCGCGGCCGGCGGCGGACTGGCCGATGCTGCGGCCGACGTTCCATCCGAGCCTGCGCCACGTCGCCTGCGAGTGGAACGCGGTGGAGATCTGGTCGGCGCTCAAGGCCGGCGACACGCCGCCCGACGCGGTGCGCGTCGCGTCCGACTGGCTGCTGTACCGGGACGTGGACCGGGTGACGCGCTTCCGCTCGATGGCGCCGGATGAGGTGCTGCTGCTGGGGCACTTCCGCGACGGCGGCGAATTCGCCGGGGGCTGCCATGCGCTGCTGACCCTGTACACGCCCGAGGCCGTGCCGTCGGAGGCGCTGCGCCTGCTGCGGCAGTGGTGCGACGATGGCGTGGTCGCCGGCTGGGACAGCGCCTACCAGTCCTGATGGTCGGGCAGCAGCCCGCGCAGTTCGGCGTCGGTGAGGTTGCGCCACTTCCCGGGCTTGAGGTGGCCGAGCCTGAGGCTGCCGATCCGCACCCGCACGAGCTGCTTCACGCGATAGCCGAAGTGCGCGGCCATCAGCCGGATCTGCCGGTTGAGGCCCTGGGTGAGCACGATCCGGAAGCCGAACGGCCCCAGCTTGCCGGTCTTGCAGGGCAGGGTCGTCTGGCCGTGGATCGGCACCCCGCGGCTCATGCCGCGCAGGAATTCGTCGGTGACCCGGTGGTTCACCGCGACCAGGTATTCCTTCTCCAGCTTGTTCTCGGCGCGCAGGATCGCGTTGACGATGTCGCCGTTGCTGGTCAGCAGGATCATGCCCTCGGAGTCCTTGTCGAGGCGGCCGATCGGGAAGATCCGCTGCTCGTGGCCGACGAAGTCGACGATGTTGCCCTTGACGTGCTCCTCGGTGGTGCAGGTCACGCCGACCGGCTTGTTGAGGACGATGTAGACGTGCCGGCGCTGGCCCTTGGCGGCGGTGCGGGCGCGCAGCGCCTCGCCGTCGATCCGGACCTCGTCGCCCTCGCCGAGCTCGGCCCCGATGCGCGCGCGGACGCCGTTCACCGTGACCCGGCCTTCGCCGATCAGGCGGTCGGCCTCGCGGCGGGAACAGAATCCGGTGTCGCTGATGTGCTTGTTGAGGCGCATGACGCTGGCTGGCGGAACGGGGCGACAGGATACGGCATCGTCTTCCGACGCCGGCCGGGGCCGGGCCCGCCACCGCGGCGAAGCCGATGCATTAACATCCCACGGGGCGCGAACAGGCATGCGGGTGCGCATCGCCGTTCGGCCCCGCCCCCGCATCAGAGCTGGCCGGACGCATGCAAAGCGCCGGCTTTTCCCTGTAAGATCAAATATCTGCAACGGATTCTTCAGGTACTGCCGACAGTGGCGCGTGAACTCCCGAATCGCAATGTCAAATCCAGGCGCCCGGCCACCGCCGAGGCGGCGAAGATGAGTCCCGCCCGCCAGCGCCTGGTCCGCGACATCGCGCTGATCATGATCGCGCCGTTCCTGCTGTACCTGCTGGTCTGCCTGTTCACCTTCTCGCCGCAGGACCCGGGCTGGTCGCATTCGGGCAGCGTGACCGCGCCGCTGGAGAACGCCGGCGGCCGGGTCGGGGCTTGGCTGGCGGACGTGCTGTTGTACCTGTGCGGTTACGTGGCTTTCGTGCTGCCGCTGATCCTCGGCGCGATCGCCTGGATCGCGCTGTTCGGGATGGATGCCGACGGGGACGGCGACGCCGACCTCGGCCCGGCGCTGCGACTGGTCGGCATCGTCGGCTTCGTGGTCGCGACCACCGGCCTGCTGACGCTGAAGATCGGCGCGGTCGAGGACTTCTCGGCGGGCGCCGGCGGCATCCTCGGCAAGCTGGTCGGCGACTCGCTGCTGCGCGGCTTCGGCATGGTCGGCGGCAACCTGTTCCTGATCGCGCTGCTGCTGATCTCGGTCACCCTCGCCACCGGCCTGTCGTGGCTGGCGGTGATGGACCGGATCGGCGCGCTGGCGATGAAGCTGCCGCCGCTGTTCCGCAAATCCACCCAGCAGGCCAGCGAGTGGCAGGCCGCGCGCGCGATGCGCGAGGAGCGCGAGGAGGTCCGCAAGGTCGAGACCGAGAAGCGCGCCAAGCGCGAGCCGGTGAAGATCGAGCCGCCGCCGGCGCCGGTGGTCGAGAAGAGCGAACGCGCCAAACGCGAACAGCAGATCCCGCTGTTCCACGTCGCCGACGCCAGCGGCCTGCCGCCGCTGTCGCTGCTGGACGACCCCAAGCCGCAGCCCAAGGGCTACGACGAGGAGACGCTGGAGACGCTGTCGCGGCAGATCGAGTTCAAGCTCAAGGACTTCCGGATCGACGCGCAGGTGGTCGGCGCCTATCCGGGGCCGGTGATCACCCGCTTCGAGATCGAGCCCGCGCCCGGCATCAAGGTCAGCTCGATCAGTTCGCTGGACAAGGACATCGCCCGCGGCCTCAGCGTGAAGTCGGTGCGCGTGGTCGACGTGATCCCCGGCAAGTCTGTGATCGGCCTGGAAACGCCGAACACCAAGCGCGAGATGATCTTCCTCAGCGAACTGCTGCGCTCGAAGGAATACGACAAGTCGACCAGTCCGCTCACCCTGGCGCTGGGCAAGGACATCGCCGGCCGCCCGACGGTGGCCGACCTCGCGCGCATGCCGCACCTGCTGGTCGCCGGCACCACCGGCTCGGGCAAGTCGGTGGCGGTCAACGCGATGGTGCTGTCGCTGCTGTACAAGGCCTCCGCGAAGGACCTGCGGATGCTGATGATCGACCCGAAGATGCTGGAACTGTCCGTGTACCAGGGCATCCCGCACCTGCTGGCGCCGGTCGTCACCGACATGAAGGAAGCGGCCAACGGCCTGCGCTGGTGCGTGGCCGAGATGGAGCGCCGCTACAAGCTGATGAGCGCGGTCGGCGTGCGCAACCTCGCCGGCTTCAACAAGAAGGTGAAGGACGCGCAGGACGCCGGCCAGCCGCTGCTCGACCCGCTGTTCCGGCCGAACCCCGAGCTGCAGGAAGCCCCGCCGGCGCTGGAGCCGATGCCCTTCATCGTCATCTTCATCGACGAATTCGCCGACATGATGATGATCGTCGGCAAGAAGGTCGAAGAACTCATCGCCCGCCTGGCGCAGAAGGCCCGCGCCGCCGGCATCCACCTGATCCTCGCCACCCAGCGCCCGTCGGTGGACGTCATCACCGGCCTGATCAAGGCCAACATCCCGACCCGCATCGCGTTCCAGGTCAGCTCCAAGATCGACTCGCGCACCATCCTCGACCAGAGCGGCGCCGAAACCCTGCTCGGCCACGGCGACATGCTCTACCTGCCGCCGGGCACGGCGATGCCCGAGCGCGTCCACGGCGCCTTCGTCAGCGACGAGGAAGTGCATCGCGTGGTCGAGCACCTCAAGCAGATCGGCGGCGGCCCGGACTACATCGAGGGCGTGCTGGAGGAAGTGCAGACGATGGGCGACGGCGTGGTCGTCGGCCCAACGGGGCTTCCCGAGAGCGGCGGCGGGGCCGGCGACGAGAGCGATCCGCTGTACGACGAAGCGGTCAAGATCGTCACCGAGAGCCGCCGCGCCTCGATTTCGGGGGTGCAGCGCCGGCTGAAGATCGGCTACAACCGCGCCGCGCGCCTGATCGAGGCGATGGAGCAGGCCGGCATCGTGTCGCCGCCGGAGCACAACGGCGACCGCACCGTGATCGCGCCGCCGCCGCCGCGCTGACCCGGGTCGGCCGGGTTCACGGCCCCGGGCAGAGGTCCTCGGGCTGCGGGGCGCTGCGATAGCGGCTCTTCACGCCCCAGGTCATGGTCACCGTGCCGCTGCAGGACACGAAGGCCTCGCCCACTTCGGTCGTGTAGGTCGCATCGGCGTAGTAGATCAGGGTGTACGAATAGGGCAGCGCGGCGGCCACGCCCGCGAGCGCCAGTCCCGCGACCAGCGCCGCGGACCCCAGGATGTGCTTCAGCGTCATGATCGTTCCTTCAATCGACGAACAGCCGGTGCGGCTGCCGGCCGAGTATAGCCAGCGGATGGCCGCGCCCCTTGCGATCTGCAGGCGGCGGCGGGCCGGTCATGCGAAGCGCCGCCGGCCCGGGGCGGCCAATCGCCGTTCAGGAAACGCCGTTCAGACTCGTTTCCGCCTCTTCACGGGACCGTCTCCACGATGAAATCACGCCTGTCCGTGCTGCTCCTGGCCGCTGTCTGCGGCTTCGCCCATGCCGGCGCCCGCGACAGCCTCGACGCCTTCACCCGCGACCTCAAGGGCCTGGAGGGCGACTTCAGCCAGCAGGTGTTCGACGCGCAGGGCCGCAAGAAGGAAACGTCCTCCGGCCACGTCGCGCTGTCGACCCCGAAGCTGTTCCGCTGGGAATACGTGAAGCCCTATCCGCAGCTCATTGTCGCAGACGGCGCCAAGGTCTGGATCTACGACCCCGACCTGAAGCAGGTGACCACCCGGTCGCAGGGCGCCGAGGAGCAGAACAGCCCGCTGGCGGCGCTGACCGACCCGAAGAAGCTCGACCAGACCTTCACCGTCTCCGAGGCCGGGCAGGCCGAGGGGCTCGCGTGGCTGGAACTGGCGCCCAAGCGCAAGGACGGCGCGGGCTTCTCGCGGGCGCGCCTGGGCTTCTCCGGCCAGGCGCTGGCGCGGATGCAGATCGTCGACGGCCTCGGCCAGCGCACCGAGATCGCGTTCACCGGCTGGCAGCGCAACCCGCGCTTCGCGGCCGGCACCTTCCGCTTCACGCCGCCCAAGGGCGTGGACGTCGTCGGCGGCGAATGAGCGCCTCGCGCGCCACGGCCCGAGATGTCCGCATCGCCTGGCTGCTCGCCGCGCTGGGGGTCGCGTTCGCGTGCGCCGCGCAGGCGCAGCCGCGGGTGGCGATCGATCCGCGCCAGGCCCAGGTCGCCCGCGAACGCGAGACCCTCGACGGCGTCGTCGCCGCGGCGCTGGTCGGCGCGCTGTCGGAGCAACTGGGCGGACGCGCGGTCAAGCTGCGCCTCGATCGCGTGGACGTGCAGGCCACCAGCCTGCGCGACCGCAGGGTGAGCGGGCAGGGCGCGCTGCAGATCGACAGCGCCGAGGAGTGGATCGGCTTCCGCTTCGTCACGCTCTACGACGCGGTGCTGGAAAGCGCCGGTTATCCCGATCTCAAGATCGGCACCGTCGGTCCCGAAGGGCGCATCGTGCCCAACGACGCGACCCTGGTCCGCGAACTGGAGGAAAGCATCGCCGGCAAGCTCGGCGAGGAATTCGGCGGCCAGCATGCGCGGCTGCAGCTCGACCGGATCGACACCCTCGAGGCCGGGCCGCGCTACTACCGGATCGACGCCGGCGGCATCGCCGACTTCGGCCGCGACGGCACCGCCCCGGTGCACGTCGAGGGGCTCTACGACCGCAAGGAACGCAACTGGCTGCGCGCGGCGTACACGCTCGACGACGAAGCGGCGTCCGAGGCGGCGCAACCGCCGGACACGCACTGAGCGCGATACCGGGACCGTCGCCGGTCCCGGCCCGACGCACCGGGGTCGATCAGTGGATCGATGCCCCTTCGATCGGCGCTTCGATCAGAAATAACCGCAGGTGTCGGTGTACGCGCCGCCGTTGGAATCGATGCCGCCGTTGGTATCCCAGGCCAGGCTGACGCCCGAACCCGTCCCCTTCAGGGTCACGTCCGCCTTCGCCGAGCCCACCAGCTTGTGCGCGCACTTGGTCTCGGCGATCCACTTGCCGGTCCGGCCGGTGGTGCCGCTGTTGTGCGACCAGCCGCAATCGACGCTGTAGCCGAGGTTGCCGTAGCCGCTGGAACTGTTGCTGTAGCCGTATGGCGCCGGGTAGCAGGAGCTGTTGCAGCGCAGGCCGGCCTGCTGCCCGCCGAGGCTCTTGTGGGCCAGGGTGATCCCGAAGATGTCCTTGTAGTCGACGCTCCACGCGCCCCAGGTCAGCGAACGCCCGATGTAGGCCGGGTTGCTGGCCAGGCCGCACACGCCCGCCTTGGCGATGGATCGCGACGCGATCCGGGGCCCGTCGGTCTGCGAGACGAACGGCCGGTAACCGACGGCCTTGGCGAGCCGATGGTTGTTCACCACCGAATCCAGGAACTCGATGCTCGGGTCGTAGACCACGCAGTGGTCGAGGGACTTCCAGCAGAATTCGATCGCCTGGTGGGTGCGCGACTTGCCGGCCACGGTGGCGCGCACCGCGAGCAGGCGATAGTCGCCGAGTTCGACCGGAAGCCCGACGGCGTCGAAGCCTGCGACGTCGGCGTCCAGCTCGTGGCGATCGACTTCGCCGGCCGCGTTCTCGAAGCGCGCGTTGCGCAGGTTGAAGCGCTGCTGGTCGGTGCCGATCACGTAGCGCGGCATGCCGACGATGCTCGACAGCGGGCGTCCCTCCAGCGCCTTGAGGTTGCCGGCCGCGACCACGCGCAGGTCGAACGCGATCTGCCCGCCCGCATCCCGGGCGTAGTCGGCATAGATGCCTTCGGCGTAACCGGCGGCGGGCGACGGCTGCACGGCCTGGAGCGAGAGCGCCGCGCTGCCCGCGGCGATGGCGAGCGCAAGGCTCGAAAACAAGACGATGACCTTCATGACGACATTCCTTTCGTTGAGGTATCCACTTGCGGAAACCCGCCTCTCCCTCGAGGCGGGCGATGTTCGCCGTTGGCGGCGAATCGGGCGGCATCCCCCTGCCGCGCCGGGCTCGACGGCCCGTTCACACTGCCCCGCGCCGACTCTGCAGCCCGGTTCGCAAAATAAATGTGACGGATTCCGCTTAACGCGAACATGCGGCGCCCGGCACCCCCGCGCCGGTGCGGACGCCCCGCCGGCGCCCTGCGTCCCGGCCGGCGCAGCGCCGACCTGCTAAGGTGGCGCGATTCCTCCGCCCCACCGTCTTCCTTGTCCCGATCCGGTCGCCCGTCGTCGTCTCCCGGTTCCGGCGTCGCCGACCTCCTGTCCATCGATCGGGAGGCGCTGCGTCCGCTGGCCGAGCGCATGCGCCCGCGCACGCTGGACGACATGGTCGGGCAGCGCCGGCTGCTCGCGCCCGGCACCGCACTGCGACGCTCGATCGAGTCCGGCCACGTCCATTCGATGATCCTGTGGGGCCCGCCGGGCTGCGGCAAGACCACGCTCGCGCTGCTGCTGGCGAAGTACGCCGACGCCGATTTCCGCGCGATCTCCGCGGTGCTCTCGGGCCTGCCGGAAGTGCGCCAGGTGCTGGCCGAGGCCGCGCAGCGTTTCGCCGAGCGCCGGCGCACGGTGCTGTTCGTGGACGAGGTCCACCGCTTCAACAAGGCGCAGCAGGACGCGTTCCTGCCGCACATCGAGCGCGGCACCATCCTGTTCGTCGGCGCGACCACCGAAAACCCGTCGTTCGAGCTGAACTCGGCGCTGCTGTCGCGCTGCCGGGTCCACGTGATGGAAGCGGTGTCGGCCGACGACATCGCGGTCGCGCTGCAGCGCGCACTGGACGACCCCGAGCGCGGACTCGGCGACCGCGGACTGCGGATCGCGCCGGCGCAGCTCCACCTGATCGCGGTCGCCGCCGACGGCGACGTGCGCCGCGGCCTGACCCTGCTGGAGATCGCCGCCGAACTCGCCGGCGAGGCCGATGCGCACGGCGAAGGCGGGCAGGGCGGCGTCATCACCGCCGACATCCTCGAACAGGTGCTGGCCGACCGCACGCGCCGCTTCGACAAGGGCGGCGAGCAGTTCTACGACCAGATCTCGGCGCTGCACAAGTCCGTGCGCAGCTCCAATCCCGACGCCGCGCTGTACTGGCTGGCGCGGATGCTCGACGGCGGCTGCGATCCGATCTACCTCGCCCGGCGCATGACCCGGATGGCGGTCGAGGACATCGGCCTGGCCGACCCGCGCGCGCTGCAGATGGCGATCGACGCCTGGGACACCTACGACCGGCTCGGCAGTCCCGAGGGCGAACTGGCGCTGGCGCAACTGGTGATCTATCTCGCCAGCACCGCCAAGTCGAACGCCGCCTACACCGCCTTCGGCGCGGCGAAGCGCGACGTGTCCGAGTACGGCACCCAGGAAGTGCCGCTGCACCTGCGCAACGCGCCGACGAAGCTGATGAAGTCGATCGGCTACGGCAAGGACTACCGCTACGACCACGATAGCGCGGGCGGGGTGGCGCTGGAGCAGACCGGTTTCCCCGACGCCATGGGCGAACGCGTCTACTACCGGCCCGTCGCCCGCGGCCTGGAGATCAAGCTCAAGGACAAGCTCGACAGGCTCCGCGCGGACCGCGAGCAGGCCCGCGCCCGCACAGGCGCCAGCCCGCGCGCCGGCACCGACGCCGATCCGGGCGACGACGTCGACGACGACGGCGCGCGCGGCGCATGAGTCTTTCCACGGCCATGACTGGATGCATCGAAATGAAAACACCTCCGACCCGGCGCGCGCGAGGCCGCGCATGATCCCCGGCGTGTGGTGGCAGCAGCTCGGACTGGTCGCCGCCGGCGGCGCGCTGGGCGCGATGCTCCGCTTCTGGCTGGGCGGCCTGCTGCTGCGCCACATCGGCAGCGGCTTCCCGTGGGGCACGCTGGCGGTGAACCTGATCGGTTCGTTCGCGGCCGGTTTCCTCGCGATCTGGCTGGAGGAACGCGGCCCGGCGGCCCTGTACTGGCGCGCGTTCCTGATGGTCGGGATCCTCGGCGCACTGACCACCTATTCGGCGCTCATGGTCGAGTGCCTGCTGTTCGCGAAATCCAGCCGCGGCGACTGGGCGCTGGGCTATCTCGCGGTCACGCTCGCCGCCGGACTGGGGCTGGTCTGGCTCGGCGCGCGGACGGCGGCGGCGCTCAGGCTTTCCTGACCCACGCACGGAGAGGATTCCGGCCGTGTCCGCGGCGTCCGCCGACAGCTTCGGACGCCCCGCAGCGCGACGCTGTGCGGACCGCGCCGACCGGCGCTTCCCGGACCTCCGCCGATGCTTCCGTCCCTCCGCTGCATTGCGCTGCTCGCTTGCGTCGCCTTCGGCCCGGCGGCGCAGGCCGCCCCCTACACCGTTCATGTCTGCGAAGACGGACGCGGTCATCGCACCTACCAGGACGCGCCGTGCGGCCGCGACGGGCGATCCGTCGGGAGCCGGTCGTATGCGATCGTGAACCCCGATCCGGACCTGGTCGCGCACAGTCGCGCGATCGCGGCGGAAATGGATCGCCGCAATCGCGGCGACGGTCGGGTGCGCATCGTCCGCACGCCCGCGTCCCGCAAACCGCCCGCGATCGATCCGTGCCGCGCGGCCAAGGCCAGGCGCCAGGCCGAACTGAAACGCGTCGGCCTCAAGCGCACGTTCGACCTCCTGCGCCGGCTCGACGACGAAGTGTGGGACGTCTGCAAGGGATTCTGAAGACGCCTGTCCGGTCGTACCGTCGCCTGGTCTCGCCCTGCATCTTTCCCGGAAGCGTCCCGCGTATCGATTTCCTTCGGCGTCGACCGGCGGTGCGGCGGGGATGGTCCGTCCGCGGCCTCGATGAATTGACATGATGTGGCGGCACACTGGCGTACCGTCTTGCTGCCAATTCGGTGATCGGATAGCCTGATTCCGCAGTCGCGTTTGAACAGACAAAGGATCGTCGCGCGCCGCCGTCGGCGGCCTTTTCGACACTTCATCCCCGGCGCCTGCCGCCTCCGTGCGGCATGGCGACAGCGACGCCGTGTCCACGGCGGCCCGGGCATCGAAGGCGCCGATCGTGTCCCTCGTCCTTGCGCGATATCGCGCCGGCGCCTGTCCGCCCGGGCGTCGAGTGCGGCGGATGCAGCGCGCGCGGCGGTCGCGATCGCATTTGTCCTGTCGATCGCGTCCTTCGCGTTGAATGCATGGCAAGCGCGATTGCGGAAGCCGGGCGCGTTCAGCTTCGGTCCGTGTACGCGGGCGGCGCGGATGCGATCGGCATGGAGATTTCAGGAGCAGGGAATGAAGGACACGACAGCTATCAAGGATGAAGCGCCCGGGCCCGCCCCGTGGCTGGTGCTCAAGACCCGGAGTCGCCACGAGGACGTGGTCGAAACCTCGCTCCAGCACAAGAGGATCGATGCGTACCTGCCGAGGCGGAACGTCCTGCGGCAGTGGAAGGGAAAGCGTCGGGTCGTGGCATTGCCGCTGTTCCCGGGCTACGTCTTCGTCCGGCCCACCGCCGATCAGTTCGACAACATCCGCTACATCCGCGGCTCCTGCGGCCTGATCCTGTGTGGATCGCGGCCGGCCACCCTGTGCGAAGGCGACCTGGACGCGGTGAAGATCCTCGTCAACAGCGGCGCCGAACTCCGGGTGGACCCGCAGTTGACGCCCGGACAGCGGGTGAAGATCGCTTCCGGTCCGTTCGCCGGCGCCTGCGGCGAGTTGGTCCGGGTCAAGCGCCATGATCGCCTGGTCATCAACGTGCATCTGCTCGCCAGCAGCGTGAGCGTCGAGGTCGAAAGCGATGCGATCACCATGCTGTAACCGTTTCCTGCAAACGTATTCGCGCGACCCGGCGCTCGAAAATCCGGATCCCGCGCGGCGGATGCAGCCATTCGTTGACCCGTCGTTCCGGATTCTGATAGGTTGAAAGCAGGGGAGTGCGTCGACGCCCGTCGTCGACGAGCAGGAGCAGGACGAAGTCGGGGATCGGCTTCGGTTGTACATGGACGAAGCAAGGGATTGTGATTCGCAGGGGATGCGACATCACGGGGCGGAGCCTTGTCTCGAGGCCGCCGTGCCGCAGGGGACGCGATTCCCCGCTTCCAACGAACTTCCGAATCCCGTACCAGGTCCGCGATGCCGCGGACGCCCGCCGGCCTGTCGTCGGCGCACGAATCGCCCGTGCGGTTCGCTGCGCGCCGATGCGCCGCAGGGCGTCGCGACGCGACGGGATATCGCCTGCGTCCTTCCAGCCGAAACCACGCCGATGCGCCGCGCGCCGATGCCCGCGCCGCCATCGTCGGGCGGGGTGCACCACCGGAAATCGCTTCATCGAGGTTGAAATGTCAGATCGAACGCAACTGATCGAGCCGACCGAGCGCTACCTCGCGTCTCTCGTCGCCGAAAGCAGCGGCATCGCCCGGTCGGGGTTCGATGCGGCGACGTCGTTCGGCGATCTCGGCGTCGATTCCTTCCGCGTCCTCAAGATCATCAAGGCGCTGGAAGCGGACTTCGGCACGCTGCCGAAGACGCTGCTGTTCGAGAACTTCAACATCGAATCGCTGGCCCGGTACTTCGTCGACAGGCATGCCGACACGCTGGTCGCGAAGTTCTCCACGTCCACGTCCACGTCGACGTCCACGACCGCCCGGCCGACTTCGGTCGATGCGACGCCGGCCGTCGCCATTCCGGACCCGGCATCGGCATCGGCGCCGATCCCTCACCCGACGCCCGGGCGCGCGGCGCAGGCCGGCGCAGCGCGCGCGCAGGCGCATGCGGTCGAGCCGCCGCCGGAGCCGCCGTCGCCGGAGCCGCCTGCGGAAAGCGTGCGCATGCTCGAGCGCGACCTCGAAGCGTTCCCGGCGCTGCAGTCGGCGCTGCAGGCCATCTACGAGCAGTACAAGAACGAAGGCTGCGTCTCGCGCGGCACCCGCAACATCGCCCCCAACCTGTTCATCGACAGCCAGCGGCGCGGGTATTTCAACTACAGCCGCAGCGGCCGGCTGATCCTGGTCTACGCCTACACCGGGCCCCAGGCGCTGTTCGGCGAGATCGCCGAACAGATGCAGCGCTACTGCGTGGAGAAGGGCTTCCAGCTCAACTTCTTCATCGACGAAGTGCTGGAATCGATCGGCGACACCGCGTACTCGTCCACGCCGTTCGGCGCGCTGCAGCGGATCCTCGACCTCAAGCACTTCACCCTCGAGGGCGGCGCGATGCGTCGCCTGCGCTACCTCGTCGGCAAGTTCGAGAAGAGCGGTGCCTGCCGCACGGTCGAATACGCCTGCGGCAGCGATCCGGCGACCGACCGCGCCATCGCCGGGATCATCGACCGCTGGTGCGAAGCCAGGACGATGGTCAACCCGCTGATCCACATCGTCCGCCAGGAGATCCTCGACGGCAGCCTGCATCCCCAGCACCGCATCTTCCTGACCTATCTCGACGATGCGCTGCAGAACGTCATCCTCATCTCGGGGATGAGCGGGGCGCTCAACGGCTATCTGATGGACCTGGAGTTCTACCCGCCGGAGATGCCGCTGGGCGGGCTCGAATACGCGATCGTGCAGATCATCGCGGCGCTGGTGGCCGAAGGGCGGGACATGCTCAGCCTCGGCGGCACCTACGGCTGCCGGCTGGAGACGTCGCCGCATGCCGACCCGGCGGTCGACAGGATCCTCGACGACCTGCACAGCCAGAAGATCTTCAACGACGAAGGCAACCTGCAGTTCAAGAACAAGTTCCGCCCCGAGAACCGGACGATCTACCTCTGCCGCCCGAAGGACGCCGGCCCTGCCGACAACGTCCTCGACATCATCATGATGATCGCGGACCCGGCGAAGGCGCAGACCCCGGACACCGAGAACCACAACCCGCCCGTGCCCCGTGCCGTGGGCGCGCCCGCGGCGCGACCCGCCGCCGTTGCGGAGGCGGGCATGGACGCCTCGGTGGACGTTCCCCGTGCGCGCGCGCTGGCGGAAGCGGGCTTCAATCCGCTCAACCTCGCGTCCGCGGAAGTCGATTTCGACCTCAAGACCGACTCCTGGGCGCAGCTCGACAGCGCCTTCGTCGGCAAGCGCATGGCGCACCTGCGCAGCCGCCTGCAGCAGCCGGTGAACCTGCACGAACAGCTCCGGGCCATCTTCCCGTTCGAGCATTTCGTGCTGACCGACGCCGGACGCAGCGCCGACCACCTGCTGTGCAAGGCCTTCGAGCGCAAGGGCCGGGTATTGCAGAACCTGCTGTTCCCGACCTGCCTCTACCACCAGATCGACAAGGGATTCACCCCGCGCGAACTGCCGCATCCGGCGCTGTTCGACCTGCGGTCGCACGATCCGGCCAAGGCCGGACTGTGCCTGGATGCGCTGCGCGAGGAACTGGCGGCGCACGGCGACGACATCGCCTACGTCTGCATCGAGGTCAGCGACAACGCGGCCGGCGGCGTGCCGATCGCCATCGAGCACCTGCGCGAGGTCAAGGCGCTGCTCGCCCCGCGTTCGATCCCGCTGGTCGTCGACGCCACCCGCGTGCTCGAGAACGCATGGTTCCTGACCCGCGACGGCTCCGGAACGGCGGGCGAGGGGATGTGGCAGGCCGCGCGCGCACTGCTCGGGTTCGCCGACGCGATCATCGGCAGCCTCGCCAAGGATTTCTGCATC
This sequence comes from Lysobacterales bacterium, assembly GCA_019510125.1. Taxonomy (GTDB): domain Bacteria; phylum Pseudomonadota; class Gammaproteobacteria; order Xanthomonadales; family Xanthomonadaceae; genus Lysobacter_I. The sequence continues at coordinate 97,751 of JAEKKX010000009.1, read as the reverse complement.
GACAAGGGCGGCCTGGTCGCGACCCGCGACCCGTCGCTGCTGCGCCGCCTGCAGAAGGTCCTGGACCAGGACGGCGGCGGCCTGGACGTCATCGAGAAGAAGCTTGTCGGCCTCGCGTTGCAGGACCGACGCCACATCGAACTGCAGATCGATCGCCGCGTCCGTGCCGTCGAGACGATCTGGAAGGCGCTGGACGCGGCCGGGGTGCCGGTCGTCGCGCCGGTCGGCGGGCACTGCGTCCTGATCGACGCCGGGGCGATCCCGGCATTCGCCGGCTCCGCGCTGCCGGTCGCCGAATGCCTCGCGTTCCTGTACCTCAACACCGGCGTCCGGGCCGCCGCCCACAGCGTCGGCATGCAGAAGGGCACCGCGCTGAACCGGCTGATCCGGCTGGCGATCCCGGTGGGCCTCGCGGCGTCCGCCGCGGACGAGATCGCCCGGCGGCTGGTGGCGGCCTTCGCCGGCATGCCCAACGTGCCGCGGCTGTCCGGCGCCGACGCGCCGGGCGATGTCCACGCGAAGTACGCATTGCTCGGCTACCTGAATCCGGCGTCGTCGCCGGTCCGCGATGCGGACGTCGCCGGGTCGGGCGCGCCGGCCGTCGATGCGCCTGCAGTCAGGATCGACACTCCGCGCACCGCGCGGGCCACGCCGGGAGGCGCGTCCGTCGTCCCGCCGGCGGCGACGGACGAGAGTTTCGACATCGCGATCGTCGGCCTGGCCGGACGCTATCCGCGGGCGCGCGACGCCGAAGCGCTGTGGCGCAATCTGCGCGACGGCGTCGACTGCATCGAGGAACTGCCCGAGTCGCGCTACGCGCGCCGGCTGCACACCGGGTTCTCGCGCCGCTATCGCGGCGGGTTCGTGGACGACATCGACCGCTTCGACTCCCTGTTCTTCAACGTCTCCCCGCGCGAAGCCGAGATGCTCGACCCGCAGGAGCGGCTGTTCCTGGAGGTGGCGTGGGAAGCGCTGGAGGACGCCGGCTACTATCCCGAGATCCTCGCCCCCGACAATGCGCCGCGCAACGTCGGCGTCTTCGTCGGCGCGGTCTGGACGATGTACCAGATGCTCGGCGTCGAGCGCAAAGTGCTCGGGGACGAACTGCACCCGAACTCGTTCCTGTGGAGCATCGCCAATCGGGTCTCCTACTGGATGAACCTGACCGGGCCGAGCCTCACGGTCGACACCGCGTGTTCCTCCAGCATGACCGCGCTGCAGCTCGCCTGCGAAGCGATCCGCGGCGGCGGCTGCGACAGCGCCATCGTCGGCGGCGTCAACCTCGACCTGCACCAGCACAAGTTCGACATCAACAACGCCGGCGGGGCGCTGTCGAAGGACGGCGTCTGCCGCACGTTCGGCGCCGGCGCCAACGGCTACGTCGCCGGCGAAGGCGTCATCGCGATCCTGATCAAGCCGCTGGCGAAGGCGATCGAGGATCGCGACCAGGTCTACGGCGTGATCAAGAGCGCGCTGGTCAACCACGGCGGCCGCACCAGCAGCTACACCGTCCCGAACCCCAAGGCGCAGGGCGCGCTGATCGCCGCCGCGCTGCGCAAGGCCGGGGTCGAGCCCGATTCGATCGGCTACATCGAGGCGCACGGCACCGGCACCGAGCTCGGCGATCCCGTCGAGATCTCGGGCCTCGACCATGCCTTCGGCTCCGGCCACGCGGGCGTCGGCAGCGTCCCGATCGGCTCGATCAAGACCAACATCGGCCATCTGGAAGCGGCGGCCGGGCTGGCCGGCGTCAGCAAGGTCCTGCTCCAGCTCAAGCATCGCCAACTGGCGCCGTCGCTGCACGCGGAGGCGCTGAATCCGCACATCGATTTCTCCTCGTCGCCGTTCCGGGTCCAGCGCACGCTCGAACCGTGGGCGCCGAAGCGGCTCGACGGCCGGGCGCTGCCGCTGCGCGCCGGCATCAGCTCGTTCGGCGCCGGCGGCGCCAACGCCCATGTCGTCATCGAGTCGTTCGAGGCGGCCGACCGCGGCGTGGAATCCGGCGATGCGGGTCCGCGGGTGTTCCCGCTCTCGGCCCGCAACGAGGACCAGTTGCGGGCCATGGCCGCGGCGCTGTGCCGTCGCCTGGAGACGACCGAGCCGCCGCCGCGCGCCGGCGATGTCGCGTTCACCCTGCAGGACGGCCGCAAGTCGTTCGATCACCGGCTGGCGATCGTCGCCGACGGCGTGCCCGACCTCGTCGCGAAGCTGCGCCGCTACGCGGCGGGCGCGAACGATCCGGACATCGTCGCCGGAAACGCCAGGAACGCCGACGGCATCGCCAGGCTGCTGAGCCACGAGGAGCGCTCGAAATTCCTCGAACTGCTGTCGCAGCGCCAGGCGCCGCACAAGATCGCGCAACTGTGGGCCGAGGGCCTGCTCGCGGACTGCCGCGGCATGACCGCGGACGGCCGCCGGATCTCGCTGCCCACCTATCCCTTCGCCGACAAGCGCCACTGGCTGCCGGACCCGACCCGTCGCCACGCCCCGGTCGCTGGCGCGATCGCCGGGCTGCATCCGCTGATCGACAGCAACGAATCGACCTTCCAGCGCCAGTTGTTCAGGAAGTCATTCCGCGAGGACGAGTTCTTCCTCCACGACCACGTGGTGTCCGGGGTGCCGACGCTGCCGGGTACGGCCTACGTCGATCTCGCGCGCAAGGCCGGCGAGGTCGCCGCCGGCGCGCGGGTCGATCGCGTCCGCAACATCACCTGGGTGAGTCCGCTGACGGCGCACGCGGCTTCGCCGACGCCGGCGATGGTCGAGCTCAGGCCCGCGGCCGACGGCGTGCTGTTCGAGGTCTTCGCCGACGCCGACGCTGCTGCCGGGGCGCGGACGACGTACTGCCAGGGCAAGCTGCTGTACGCCGCCGACCCGGTCGCGTCCGCGCCCGCCGAGTACGTCGATCTCGAGGCGATCCGCGCCCGTTGCGCGCAGGTCGCCGACGTCGGCACGGTCTACCCGCTGTTCGAGCGGGTCGGCCTCCGCTACGGGCCGAGCTTCCGCCTGCTCGAGACGGTCTGGGCGAACGACGACGAAGTGCTCGGCCTGCTGCGCCTGCCCGAGGTCCGCGACGGCGATTTCGAGGACTTCGTGTTCCATCCGTGCATCCTCGACGCCGCCATGCAGGCCGGCGTCGCCGCGCAGTTGTGTCGCGACACCGGCGAAATGCGCGTGCCGTATTCGATCGGCGAGATCGAACGGCTGCACCCGCTGACCAGGACCTGCTACAGCCACCTGACCCGTTCGCCCGGCGATCGCAGCGCCACCGGCGGCCTGGCGAAGCAGCATCTCGAGATCCTCGACGAGACCGGGCGCGTGCTGATGCGCATCCGCGAGTCGGTCGGCGTTCCGCTGAACGTCGTCCACGGCAAGGCGGAGGCGTCCCGCGGCGCCGAGGCCGCGCCAAGCGAGGTCGCCGCGGTGGCCGCGCCGTCCGCACCGTCGCCAGCGCCGAGGCCGGCGGTCGACGCCGACGGTTTCGCGGAACTGTTCTACGGCCAGCGCTGGGTGACGACGCCCGCGCCGGACGCCCCGGCCGGACTCGGCCAGGTGCTGCTGTTCGAGACCGACCCGCGACGCGGCGATGCGCTCGCCGCGGCCGGGCGGGTCTGGCGCGTGCGTCCCGGCGCGGCGTTCGCGGCGCTGGGCGACGACGCCTACACCATCGACCCGCGCAACCGCGACGACTACGTCCGGCTGATCGAAGCCGTGCGCGGGGCCGGCTGGAACAGCGGGAAACTCTGCTTTGCCTGGCCGCTGGACGCGCGCCGCGATACGGTCGAGGCGACCCTCGACCTGGGCGTCCATGCGCTGCTGTTCCTGTGCCAGGCGCTGATGGCCGGGAAGGCCAAGCAGGCCGTGCAGTTGCTGTGCGCGCACGGCGCCGACGGCGAGGAGGCCGACCCGCTCGACGTGGCGCTCGCCGGCTTCGCCAGGACGGTGCGCCTGGAGAACCCGAGGATCGAATGCAAGGTCCTGCACCTCGATCGCGCCGCGGCCGCGCCCGACCGGTTCGCCGCCTGCGTGGGCGCGGAACTGGACGAGCGCACCCGCCAGGCCGTCGCGGTCCGCTGGGTCGACGGCGTGCGCGCGGAACGGACGCTGTACCGGCTCGACGACGACGCGCTCCCGGCCGCCGGCAGCGTCGGCGCTGCGCTGCGCCACCGCGGCGTCTACGTGATCACCGGCGGTGTCGGCGGGCTCGGCCTGATCTTCGCCGAGCACCTCGCGCGCACGTGCCGGGCGCGGCTGGTGCTGACCGGCCGGTCGGCGCTGTCGGACGCGAGCCGGGCCCGGGTCGCGTCGCTGGAAGCGGCGGGCGCGGAGGTGCTGCACGTCGCCGCCGACGTGTCGTGCCGGGAGGACGTGGCGCGGCTGCTCGCCGAGGCCAGGGCGCGCTTCGGCCGCATCGACGGCGTCCTGCACAGCGCCGGCGTGCTGCGCGACGCCTTCCTCTGGAAGAAGACCCGCGACGAAATGCGCGCGGTGCTGGCGCCGAAGGTCGACGGCACGCTGCTGCTGGACGAACTGACCGCCGACGACGACCTCGACTTCTTCGCGCTGTTCTCTTCGCTCGCGGCGTTCGGCAATGCCGGCCAGTGCGACTACGCTTACGCGAACCACTTCATGGACGCGCACGCCGCGCTGCGCGAGCGGCGCCGCGCCCGCGGCGAGCGTCGCGGCCACAGCCTCAGCCTGAACTGGTCGCTGTGGGCCGAAGGCGGGATGAAGCTCGACGAGCAGACCGAGCTGTTCTTCCGCACCAAGCTCGGCATCAAGCCCCTGGGGACCGACTTCGGCCTGCGCGCGTTCGAACGCGGACTGATGTCCGAGCAGGCGCAGCTCGCCGTGCTCGAGGGCGTCGCCGACAAGATCGAATCGGCCTGGGGCATCGCCGAGCCGAAAGCGTCCGCGGCGACCGGAGCGACGCCTGCCGCCGCGCCGTCGGTCGCGGCGTCGGACGAAGCGGCTGGCGACCTGCGGTCCACGGTCGTCGCCTCGCTGTCCGGCATCGTGATGGAGATGCTGAAGATCGAGGAGGACGACCTGTCGCTCGACAGCATCCTGCTCGACCTCGGCTTCGATTCCATCGGCCTCGCCGGGTTCGCCAACGCGCTGAATGCGCGCTACGGGCTCGACATCAATCCGACGATGTTCTTCGAGTATCCCTCGATCAACGCGATCGCCGGCGTCCTGGTCGACGAGCACGCGGCCGCCATGCGCAACGCGCACGGCGCGCCGGTTTCGGGGTCGACACCGGCGGATCGCGCGATCGCCGCGGCGACGCCCGCGGCGATCGCCGTCTCGACCCCGGCGGCGACCCAGGCCGCGACGACTCCCTTCGCGATCGACAAGGGCTGGCAGCCGCCGGCGCCGCCCGCGGCCGCCGCCCCCGGCGCCGCCTGGTCCGGCGGCGCGCGCAATCGCTTCCGGGAGATGCCGATCGCGATCGTCGGCATCGCGGGCACGATGCCGCAGTCGGACACGCTGGACGAGTTCTGGGGCCATCTGCGGGCGGGCCGCGACCTGGTCACCGAGATCCCGCGCGATCGCTGGACGTGGGAAGACTACGACGGCAACCCGGCGGAAGAGGCGAACACGTCGTACTCGCGCTGGGGCGGCTTCATGAAGCACGTCGACCGCTTCGATCCGCTGTTCTTCGGGATCACGCCGCGCGAGGCGGAGATGATGGACCCGCAGCAGCGGATCTTCATCGAGACGGTCTGGGCGGCGATCGAGGATTCGGGCCACCGGGTCTCGGATCTCTCCGGGACCCGGACCGGCGTGTTCGTCGGCGTGTCGGCCAAGGACTACATCGACGTGCTGTCGGAACAGCACTCGACCCTCGACGGCTTCTCCGCGTCGGGCAATTCGCATTCGATCCTGGCGAACCGGATTTCCTTCCTGCTCAACCTGCGCGGCCCCAGCGCGCCGCTGGACACCGCCTGTTCCAGCTCGCTGGTCGCGCTGCACCGGGCGATCGAATCGATCCACACCGGCAGCAGCGAGATGGCGATCGTCGGCGGCGTGCAGGTGATGCTGACGCCGATCGGCCACGTCTCGCTGAGCACCGCCGGGATGCTGAGCCCGGACGGCAAGTGCAAGGCGTTCGACAAGTCCGCGAACGGCTACGTCCGCGGCGAAGGCTCGGGTGCGATCTTCATCAAGCCGCTGGCGAAGGCGCTGGAGGACGGCAACCCGGTGTACGCGGTGATCAAGGCCACCGCCGAGAACCACGGCGGCCGCGTGACCATGCTCACCGCCCCCAATCCCAAGGCGCAGGCCGAACTGCTGACCGAGGCCTACACCAGCGCCGGCGTCGATCCGGCGTCGGTCGGCTACATCGAGTGCCACGGCACCGGCACCAGCCTCGGCGATCCGATCGAGATCCAGGCGCTGAAGAAGGCGTTTTCCGACCTTTACCGCCAGCACGGCCACGCCGCGCCGAAGGTGCCGCACTGCGGCCTCAGTTCGGTCAAGACCAACATCGGCCACCTCGAGCCCGCGGCCGCGATGGCGAGCCTGCTCAAGGTACTGCTGGCGATCCGCCATCGCGAAATCCCGGCGCTGCTGCATTTCGAGACGCTCAATCCCTACATCGACCTGGAAGGCAGCCCGTTCTACATCGTCGACAGGACGACGCCCTGGCAGCCCGCGCGTGGAACCGACGGCAGCGCCCAGCCGCTGGTCGCCGGGGTGAGTTCGTTCGGGTGGGGCGGCGCCAACGCGCACGCCGTGCTCGAGGAGTACCGGCTGCCGGCGCGCAGCGACGCGGCGTCCGCGCCCGGGCCGCAGCCGATCGTGCTCTCGGCGAAGCATCCCGAGCGCCTGCGCGCCTACGCGGCATCGATGGCGCGCCATCTGCGCGAGCACGCCGTGCCGCTGTCCGACCTGGCCTACACGCTCCAGGTCGGCCGCGATGCGATGGAGGAACGGCTGGGTTTCGTCGCCGAATCGACCGCGCAGGCGGCGCGGCTGTTCGAGGCGTTCGCCGCCGGCGAGCGGCCCGAAGGCCTGTTCGCCGGCCGGGCCCGCCGCCAGAAGGCCGCCGCCGACGGTGCGGCCCCGGGCCCGCTCGCCGGGGATCCGGTGGCGCAGGTCCGCGCGTGGGTGGAGGGCGCCGAAATCGATTGGCGAGCCGGGGCCGTCGGGCCCGCGACCGGCACGCGGCGCGTGTCCCTGCCCACCTATCCGTTCGCGCCCGACCGCCACTGGGTCGAGGCCGGTGGAGCGCATTCCGCCGCCGGCAGCCGACACGGCGCGGCCGCGCTGCTGCACCCGCTGGTGCATGAGAACGTCTCGACCCTGCGGCTGCAGCGCTACCGCTCGCGGTTCGGCGGCACGCAGCGCTTCCCGGCGGACGCCGTCGGCCGGCCGTCCGCGCTCGCCCTCGCGGGGATGGCCTCTGCCGCGCTCGGCCTCGCGCTCGTCGGCGAGGCGCAGGCGGTCGGCATCGAACTTGCGGACGTCGCCTGGTGCGATCTGCCGACGACCATGGCGGGCCGCACCCTGCTGATCGATCTGTTCGAACGCGGGGAGGGCGGGGTCGACTTCGAGATCCACGACCTCGAGGCGAACGCTTTCGACAAGCCTGCCTCCCCGCAGCGCGACCCTGCGCCGGCGCGCGAAGCGCGGCGCCTGCGCTGCCGCGGCCGCGGCCGGATGCTGCGCCGCGCCGACAGGCCTTCCGCAGGCCCGGCGCCGTTCGATGCGGTGACGGACAGCGCCGGCGGAGCTGAGCCCGGGGGCTTTCCGCGACTGGCCCTCGATGCGCTCGCCCGGCAGTGGCGGGCCAGCGGTCCGGTCCTGCACGCGCCGGGGCGATTCGGGTTCGCGACGGAGGTGGTCCAGGGGGGGCTGATCGAAGGCGGGCAGGCGGACGATGCGTCGCGGACGTGGACCGTTCCCCCGGAACTGATCGAAAGCGCCGTCCATGCGGCGGCGATCCTCGCCGCCGGCGAAAGCGGCGCGGCGGATGCGCGGCCTGCGTTCCTGTCCTCGCTGCAGGTGTTCGCGCCCTGCCGCGGCAGCATCCGGGTGGAGGTGCGCCTCGCGACGGAAACGGGCGACGCGGCGTCCGCCGTCGATTTCGACCTGCTCGACGACGCGGGCAGGGTCTGCGTGCGCGCCCGGGGCATGCGCTTCGGCGACGGCGGCCCGGCGCGCGCTTCGGAAGCGGCCTTCCTGGCGCTGCTCGAAACGCTCGAACGCGGCCGGCCGGGCGACGTCGGCCCGTTGCATCGCCAACGCCCGGAGACCCCGGCCGCACGCATCCCGGAACGGACCCCATGAGCGACCACGGAACGAACACGCTGTCGGAAGACCTGGTGCATGCGCTGCTGGAGCGCGGCATCGGCAAGGACGACGCACTGCAGGCCTTCCGGCGACTGGACGCGGACGCACAGGCCGCGCTCGTCGCGCGCCTGCAGCGGCACCCTGCGCTCGCGGACGGACGGGATGTCGCGACGGGTCGCCTCGAAGCGCTGCGGCAGCGGGTGCTGGCCGACCTCGAAGCCCTGTGCGAGGAGCTGGACTGATGGCGAGCGTGATGGAACGGGATGTCCTCGGCGACGTGCTCCGGCTGATCGAGCGCATGCTCAAGGTGCCGGCCGACCGGATCGACGTCGATGCCGGGATGGAAAGCTTCGGCGTGAACTCGCTCATCGCGATGGAGCTGATGGCGAACATCCAGAGCGAATTCGCGGTGACGCTCACGCCGGCCGATTTCGCGGGCGTCGAGACGACCCGAGATCTGGCCGGATTGCTCGAGTCGATGATCGAGGAGGCGGAAGGCGGGTCGGGCCAGCCGGCCCAACCGGCGGCGCCCGCGATCGCGCGCACTGTGACGCTTCCGGTGGCAACGGCCGCGCCCGTCGCCATGCCAGTCGCCGCGCCCGTCGCCGCGCCCGAGAATGCGCCTGTCGCCGCGGCTGTCGGACAAGGCGACGCGGCCAGGCTCGCCCGCCTGGTCGAGCGCGCCGAGCGCCTGTACGGCGTCGAGCTGGCCTACCGCGAATTCGGTTCGATCGAGGCGATCGCCGATGCGTTGGTCGAACAGCACGCCGAAGCGCTCGCGCAGCACTATCGCCTCGCGCCCGTCCGCCCTGCGCGCCATGCGGCGCCCGTGGGGCTCGATGCGGTGGCGATCGTGGGCATGAGCTGCCGCTTCCCGGACGCCGGCGATCCGCTGGCGTTCTGGGACAACCTGATCGCACGCAGGAACAGCGTGACCGAGATCCCGGTCACGCGCTGGGACTGGACCGCGCATTACGCGCCGCGCATCGAGGCCGGCCGCACCGTGTCCAAGTGGGGCGCGCTGCTGGAGGACGTGGATCGGTTCGACGCCGACTTCTTCGGCGTCTCCCGCGAAGAAGCCGCGATGATGGACCCGCAGTTGCGGCTGCTGATGCAGGAGAGCTACCGCGCGATCGAGGACGCGGGCTACGCACCGACCGTGCTCGCGGGGACCCGGACCGGGGTCTTCGTCGGCTACGAATATTCCGAGTTCGAGCAACTGATGCGGCGGAAGCCGGACGGCGCGAGCGGGAAGCCGCCGTTCAGTTCCTCGAGTCCGTCCTACTACCTGGCGAACCGGGTGTCGCACGTGCTCGACGTCTGCGGGCCGAGCGAAGCGTTCAACGTCAACTGCGCGTCCGCCGCGGTCGCCGTGAACCGCGCGTTCCAGTCGCTGCGCCAGGGCGAAAGCGACGCCGCCATCGTTGCCGCCGCTTCGCTGCACCTGACCCCGGGCGACTACATCGCGGCGTCGCAGTACGGCATCCTGTCGCCGGACGGCAGCAACGGCGTGTTCGACGAGGACGCCAACGGCTTCGTCCGCGGCGAGGGCGTCGCGGCGCTGCTGCTCAAGCGGCTCGGCGACGCCGAGCGCGACGGCGACCGCATCTACGCCGTGATCCGCGCCTGCCACGAGAACCATCGCGGGGCCGCGCGCCACATCTCGGAAGTCAGGCACGAAGCGATCACCGCGGTGCTCCGCGATTGCTACGAACGCGCCGGGATCGACCCGGCGACGGTCCGCTACGTCGAGGTCGACGGTTACGCCAGCAAGTGGGCGGACTCGTTCGAGTACGAAGGCATCAAGGCGGCGTTCCGCGATCGCAGGGGCGGTGGCAAGTCGCTCGCGCTCGGCAGCGTCAAGGGCAATATCGGCAACCTGGAGCCGGTCAGCGGCCTGGCCAGCCTCATCAAGGTCGCGCTGGGCCTGCACCACAGGCGGATGCCGCCGACCACGACGGTGCGCAGGCTCAGCAGTTTCCTCGACGTGGCGGACGATCGGCATCCGCTGTACATCGCCGACCGCGAATTGACCGAAGCCGATCTCCGCGGCGGCGACGGCGGCCCGCTGCGGGCCGGCGTCAATTCCTTCGCCGACAGCGGCGCCAACGTCCACATCGTGGTCGAGGCGCACGACAACGGACATCGCACCGCGGCGGAACGGACGCCCGGGGTGCCCAGGCTGTTCGTGCTCTCGGCCCGCGACCTGCCGACGCTGCGACGCTACGCGGAGCGCTACGTCGCGTTCCTGTCGCGCGAGGATCAGGCGGACACCTTCGCCGCGATCGTGCATACGGCCCAGCGCGGCCGCGTGGATTTCCGCGAGCGCCTCGCGATCGTCGCTTCCAGCCGGATCGAACTGCTGGAGAAGCTGCGCTTCCTGCTCGATCGCGGTTTCGACGCGCACAAGGCCCTCGAAGCGAAGGACATCCACGTCGGCAGCAGCGCCGCGGCGGAAGGACAGCCGCTGGCGAAGCTGATCACCGCGGAAATGGCGGAGCTTCAGTTGCTCGCGTGCGAGCAGAAGCGCGAGTGGCGGCAGGTCGCGATGCTCTGGGTCAACGGCGTCCGCATGCCCTGGGCGCGCCAGCGCGACGAGGGCGACGCGCGCAGGATCTCGATTCCGTGCTATCCCTTCGAGGGCGAGCGCTTCGCCATCGACGGGACGCCGGCGCTGGACGCCGCGACGCGGTCGGAACAGCTTGCTCCGATCGCTCCGATCGCGCCGGCCGCACCGCGCGGCGATGCGCGCGCGTCCGCATCGGCCGCCGCCGCCCCGGGCGCGGAAGCGCCCCATGCGCCTGGGGAAGACGCCATCCTGGCGGATCTGCGCGAGTACGTCGCCAGCCGCGCCCGGATCGCGCCCGAGGCGGTCGACGACGACCGGACCTTCCTCGAGCTGGGCATGGACTCGCTGTCGATCGCCGAGATGATCGTCCGCCTCGACGCCGCCTGCGGCACCCGCCTGAGTCCGGCCGCGATCTTCTCCCACCCGAGCATCGGGGCGCTGGCGCGCCATGTCGCCGCGCAGTGCGGACGGCCCGCCGTCGGATCGACGGTCCCGCAGGGCGGGGCAGGGCGGTCCGACGCCCTGCCGGAGGCCGGCGCGCAGCCCATCGACGACGCCATGCTCCGCGACTGCGTGGTCACGCTGCAGCCGAAAGGCGCGGCGCAGCCGGTGTTCGCGATCCCGGGCGCCGGTGGCAACGCGCTTTCGATGCAGCAGATCGCGCATGCGCTCGGCGCGTCGCACCCCTTCCACTGCATCGAGTCGCCCGGGCTCGACGGCCGCGGACCGCTTCCCGACAGCGTCGCGGAAACGGCGGCGCTCTATCTCCGCGCCATGAAGCGCGTGCAGCCGGAGGGTCCGTACGCGCTGCTCGGCTATTCCAACGGCGGCGTGGTCGCGTTCGAGATGGCGCGGCAACTGCGCGCGGACGGCGAACGGGTCGCTTCGCTGGCGCTGGTCGACACGCTGTTCCCGGATCTGCGCGACGCGCCGGTCGAAGCGATGATGCTCGCCGTGTTCGGTCGCCTGCTGGGCGCGGCGGACGGCGCGACCGGGCTCGATGCCGACACGCTCGCCGGGGTGCCGGAGGCGCAGCGGGCGGACTTCCTGCTCGCGCACGCGCGCAAGGCGGGGCTGGCCGTTCCGGAGGATCGGTTCATGGCGATGTACGCGGTCGCCACCGCCAGCGAACGGCAGTGCCGCGCATACGTCGCGGAACCCATCCCGGGTGCGCTCGAGGTGACCCTGTTCCGCGCCGCCGAATCGTACGCGGGCGCCCCGGACGACTACGGATGGGGGCGGTTCCTCGCCCGCGCGCCGGCGGTCCACGTGGTGCCGGCGGATCACTTCTCGATCGTCGAGAAGCCCGCGGCCGGCGAGGTCGCGAAACGCATGTTCGCCGCGAAAGCGGCGCCGCAGCGCAAGCCGCGGGCAGGGAAGCGCACGGCGCGGGCCGTTTGACCGAATTCGACAGCGCCGACCCTCACGGGCCGGCGGACACTTCAGGAGTTGTGGATGATGAAGCGGATCATGAACGGGATGTCAGCCTACTTCGGCCGGGTGCCCGACTGGCTCAGGAGGCGGAAGATCCTGGCGTGGCTGTTCTTCGTGGCCGCGACCGCCTTCTTCACCGTCGGCATGTCCCGCGCGAAGTTCGACACCGCGATCGAGGGCTGGTTCGAGAAGGACGATCCGCTGATCGTCGCGTTCGACTGGTTCCACAACGACTTCGGCAGCGACGACCATCTCTACATCGTCTACAAGCCGAAGGACGGCGACGTCTTCAGCGCGCAATCGCTGACGACGCTCCGCGACTTCCATCGCGAACTCGAAAGCCGGGTCCGCGGGCTGAAGCCGGGCGACCCGTCCGCGCTCAGGCACGTCGTCAAGGTCAATTCGCTGATCAACGCCCCGGTGCTGAGGTCCACCGACGGCGCCCTGGTCTCGCGGAGCCTCGTCGGCGACGACGTGCCGTCGGACAAGGCGCGGCTGGAGGCGATCAGGAGCGTGGCCCGCTCGCAGAAGACCTTCCCGCTGTTCTATTTCTCGAAGGACGACCGCTACGGCGGCATCCTGGTCGAAACCGACTTCGGCGCGATTCCGCTCGGCGCCGACGGCAAGCCGGCGCAGGCGGCGGAGGCGGGCAACGTCGAGATCGCAGACCTCGGGCTGGAGGACGGGCACGTCGAGGTCAGCCGCGAGGAGCGCCCGAAGTTCAAGCAGACCGAGATGACCGACTACATCGCCCTGATGAACGACATCAAGGCGATCATGTACAAGCCCGAGTACGCGAAGCAGTTCGAGTACTACGCCGTCGGCAACACCGCGGCCGCGGAGAACAACCTGCAGATGATCAGCGAGATGGGCATGCTCAATGCCGTCGCGCTGCTGATCATGATGCTGCTGCTGTGGTTCTTCTTCAGGTCGCTGAGCGCGATCGTGTGGCCGATCGTCATCGTGGTCCTGAGCGTGGTCTGGATGGTCGGCATCACCTCGTGGCTCGGGTTCCCGGTGACCTCGTTCGTGATGATCGCGGTGATGCTGACGCTCGCCGTCGGCATCGCTGACACGGTCCACGTCATTTCCGCCTACCTCGCCGCCCGGCGCGGCGGCGACGACCACCCGACGGCGATGCGCCACAGCTTCGCGCACGTCGGCGCCGCCTGCCTGCTGACCACGATCGTGAACATCGTGGCGATGGTGGCCCTGAGCATCACCCCGATCGTGCCGATCAAGGTGTTCTCGTTCATGTGCGTGCTCGGGGTGGGGCTGCCGCTGTTCTTCTCGATCTACCTGCTGCCGCTGATGCTGGACCTGTGGGCGCCGAAGCCGCAGTCCGGGCAGCTTCGCAACCGCTACGCGCGCTCGATCGCGAAGCTTTTCCCGGATTTCGCCAGGCGGGTCTCCGCGGCGCTCGATCACGTCGTGCCGACGGTGGAGAAGCGCCCCTACGCCTTCATCACGGCCTTCGTCGCCCTGTTCGCGCTGTGCCTGTACGGCGCCAGCCTGACCCGCGTCGACACCGATCCGGTGGCGTCCTTCCCCAAGGACTCGCCGATCCGCAAGAGCGCCGAGGTCGTCGATGCGCACATGATGGGCGCGCAGAGCATGGAGATCTATCTCGATTTCGGCCAGGTCAACGCGCTGCACGACCCGTTCGTGCTGCGCGAGATCGAGAAGCTGCAGACGAAGATCGGCAGCAAGTACGGCGATCTCGTGGTCCAGACCACATCGCTGGTGGAGACGGTCAAGGATTCGTACATGACGCTCAACGACGGGCGCAGCGACATGTACCGGATCCCGGACACCCGCGACGCCGTCTCGCAGACGCTGTTCCTGTTCAACCAGTCGAATCCGGAGGACCGGCGCAAGCTCGCGACCGACAACTACGACCGCTCGCGGATCAGCGTGCGCCTCTACGATCGCGGTTCGTACGAATACACCCGGACCTGGAGCGAGATCCAGTCGGACATCGACGAGACGGTGGCGACGATCCGGACGAAATATCCGGAGGCCAAGGTCTCGATCACCGGCATGCTGCCGCTGCTGATGCAGGGCGCGGACTACCTCACCCGCTCCGAACTGAGCAGCTTCGGTCTCGCGCTGGTCCTGATCAGCGTCATCCTGCTGCTGCTGTTCGGCTCGGTGAAGGCAGGTGCGATCGCGCTCATACCGAACCTGATCCCGGCGATCCTCGCCTACGGCATGCTCGGCCTGACCAATACGCCGCTGGACGTGACCACGATGATGATCGCGCCGATCATCATCGGCATCGCGGTCGACGACACGGTCCACTTCGTCATGCGCTATCGCTACGAGGTGGTGCAGGACGGGGACATCCGCCGCGCCCTGCGGACGACGATCCAGGATACCGGGCTCTCGATCGTGTTCACGACGCTGATCCTCGGCCTGGGGTTCGGGGTGATGGCCTTCGCCACCAACGCCGGCCCGGCCAACCTCGGCTTCTACGGTTCGATGGCGATCCTCATCGGCCTGCTGAACGACCTGTTCTTCCTGCCCGCCCTGATCATCGCCTTCGATCTGAAGTTCCGCGGCGACACCGCGGATGTGGCGTCGCACGCCCAGGTCGGGCTTCCCGCCGGAAGCGCCGACGCCTGAGCAGGAGCGGCGTCGGCATCCCGGCCGACGCCCGCCATCCGATGCCTTCCGCCCGGCCCTCGCAAGTTCGATCCAGACAAGTCTGGTCCAGGCACGCTCGATCGTCCTCCCGGGGCGCTCGCCATCGCAAATCCAGGTAACGACATGAAACTCGACAACATCAAGCAGTTGACCCTCGTGACGGCGCTCCTGTTCCTTCCGAGCCTCACCACTTCCGCGGAGAACGCACTGTCGGTCGACGACATCATGGTCAAGGCCGACCACGCCACCCGCAAGGCGTTCTCGACCCAGCTCTCGACCACCAGGATCACCACCTGCAAGTACAGGATGGTGGACGGCAAGGTGAAGTGCTCCGAGCAGCCGCGCGTCGTGCTCACCGAGAACGTCAAGAAGGTCGACATCATCGACGGTCTCTACAACGCGAGGCTGCTCTCGATCGTCCGCGAGCCTTCCAGCGACAAGGGATCAAGCCTGCTCGTCTACGAATACGGCGAAAAGGGCCGCGAGAACGACAACTGGGTGTACCTGCCGGCGCTGGCGAAGGTGAACCGGGTCATCGCCAACGAGGACGAGGGCGGCAGCGTCTTCGGCTCCGAATTCTCGGTCGAGACCACCGAGAATCCGGATTCGCGCAAGGTCTACGAGTACACCTACAAGCTGCTGCAGGAGACGACCTACCAGAACCGTCCGGTGTGGGTGGTCGAGATCACGCCCAAGCCCGAGCGCGCGCGCAAGACCCGGTACCAGAAGGTGGTCGCCTGGATCGACAAGCAGTCCTTCCTCACCCTGAAGGAGGACATGTACCGCAACGGCAAGATCTACAAGCAGAGGATCCAGAGCGGCCTCAAGAAGATCGACGGGGTCTACGTCGTCACCAAGGTCGTGATGAACAACCTCGGCACGTCGCGGATCAGCCAGATGGACAAGACCGCCATGCGCCACAACGTGCAGGTCGATCCGGAATTCCTCAGCCAGCGCGCCCTGACCGATTTCGCGTTCCGCGAGCGGAACCTCGAGAAGTTCCGCGCCGACATCCAGCACTGAGCGCCGTCCAGATGACCTCCCGTGCAGAGGTGGCCCTGTTGCTCGTGGCCACGATGATGAGCGCGCCGCTGGCGGCGCAGGACGTCGTCGGGGCCCCGCGCGCGAACGCGGCCGCGTCGCAGGACCAGGACGCCGCGGCGGGAACGCCGCCGGACGCCCCCGATCCGGGCGCGGCCGGCGGTACCGACGCCGCCCTGGGGCAGGCGGTCGGCGCCGATGCGTCCGGCATCGACATCGGCGGCAGCGATCCCGCCGGCGCCGATACGACCGGCACAAATGCGGGCGACACAGATGCGACCGGCGCCGATGCGGCCGGCCTCGACGGCCAGGACACGACGATCGACGGACAGTCGCCGGGCGACGTGTCCGATCCGTTCGGGGATACCGGGAGCGATCCGGGGCAGAAGTCGAGCCGGGTCACCCTGATCCACGAGAACTCGCTTTCGACGACCGGGGCCGGCATCGTCAACAATCGCTCGTCGATCCGGCTGGAATACGCCAAGTATTTCCTCGGCGACTTCTTCCTGCAGTTCGATTCCAAGCTGACCGCGTTCTGGTCGAACGACCACCGCGCGAAAGCGGAGGGCGACACCCTCGTGCTCGAGAGCATCACCCCGGAAGCGTACCTGCAGTACAGCCAGCCGGATTCCAACAACAGCTACAAGCTCGGCGTACAGAAGATGATCTGGGGCGAGTCGGAGGGCGGTGCGATCACCGACGTGGTCAGTCCGAGGAACGCCTCCGAACTGTTCCTGATCCCGCTGGAGGAATCGAGGCTCGGCCAGTTCATGGTCGCCGCGGACCGCTTCACCGACCACGGCCACTGGAGCGCCTTCTTCGTTCCGTCGCCGCGCTTCAACCGCTATCCGAAGAAGGGCACCGCCTACTACCGGCCGTTCTTCCCTGACGACGCGGTGGTCCGCTCGGATCCGGACCTGAACGACCGGCACGAATACGGCCTACGCTGGAAGAAGGTCCACGACCGCAGCGATTTCAGCCTGATGGCGGCGTCGCTGATCGAGAACGACTACGCCTACGACGTCGTGGGCGTCGATGGCGGCGGCCACCTGCTGGTCGATCGCTTCGCCAGGCGCTTCGGCATGGTCGGCGCGACGTTCAACCACGTGCGTGGCAACTTCCAGTTCAAGGGCGAAATCGCCTACAAGTCGGACAAGAGCTTCCTCGACGAGGCGCTGCGTTCGCGCAGCAAGGCGGTGGTCGACAGCGCCTTCGGCGTCACCTATTCGCTGGGCGGCTCCAGGAGCCTGGGGATGGAGTGGGTGAACAGCCACGTCATCGGCTGGAACCGCTCGCTCTCGACCACGCCGAGGAACCAGGGCTCGCTGATCCTCAACGCCAATTTCACCTTCCTCAGCGACCTGCTCACGGTCAACTGGCTGACGATCGTGACGCGCCCGAACGCCAGCCTGCAGTCGTCGGTGCGCGCGTCCTACCAGTGGCGGGAAAGCACGGCGTTCCAGCTCGACGTCCACGTCGTCGGCGACACCGACCGCGACGCGGCGCTGAGGACCTATCGCGACACCGACCAGGTCGCACTGCGCGTGAAATACCAGTTCTGAGGGAAGGCGCGAGCGCGCGCCGACGTAGCGGCATCCTGCCGCCGCGGCGAGGCCGGTGGGCACGGGGACATCATCGAGGGGCATCATGGACAGCAAGCACAGCAAGGACATCGCGCCGGAACAGGCGTCGGGGAAGACCTACGACGCCGTCATCGTGGGCTCCGGGACCTGCGGATCGACGCTCGCGCGCGAACTGGCCTCGGCGGGCAAGCGGGTGCTCGTGCTCGAACGCGGCAAGCACGTCGCGCTGCGGGAAAGCTTCGGCGCGATCGCCTCCATGATCGACCAGATCAAGATCGAGGGCAGCGGGGTCGCCGCGGCGCGGGGCGTCGCGGTGGGCGGATCGACCGGCGTGTACTTCGCGGTCGTCGCCTACCCGGACCTGTCCACGTTCTCTGCGCTGGGCATCGATCTTTCGGCAGAACTCGCGCGGGTCAGGGCGGAACTGCCGATCAACGCGCTGCCGGACGACATGCTGGGCGTGAAGACCCTGCGGCTCCGCGACGCCGCGTTGGCCTGCGGACACGACTGGATCAAGCGCGACATGCTGGTCGATCTCGCGGCGTCCGCGCACGGCTATGCCTACAACGCCAAGTGGAAGGCCAGGCCCTACCTCGTCGAGGCCATCGGCCATGGCGCCGATCTCGTCAGCGGCGCGCTGGTGGACGAGGTCCTGGTCGAAGACGGGATGGCGGTCGGCGTCGGCTTCGTCAAGCGCGAAGGACTGCGCAGGCGCAGGCACCGGGTCCATGCGAAGAAGGTCGTGATCGCGGCGGGAGAACTCGCCACGCCGGCGATGCTGCGCGCGGCGGGCCTCGACGAGATCGGCAACCGCGGCTTCTTCTGCACCCCCGGCTATGCGATGTACGGGCTGGTCCCGGGGCTCGCGGGGTCGGACAGCTACGTCAGCAGCATGGGCTGCGACGGCGAGGACGGTATCTCGCTCGGCGACGCCAACATGTCCAGGACCTTCCACCGGATGATGATGCTCGGCGGGATGAAGCTGCGCCACTTCCTACCGTTCGAGCAATGCGTCGGGATCGGCATCAAGGTCGCCGACGATCTCGGCGGCGAGCTGACCCCGGACGGACGCCTGCGCAAGGTGTTGGACGCCGACGTGCTCGCCAGGCTCGAGAAGGGACGCCGGGACGCGCTGGCGCTGTTCGAGAAGATGGGCGCGCGGCACGTGACCGATTTCGGACTGTCGGTCGCGGGCCGGGTGGGAGGGCTGGTCAGGATCGGCGAGCACCTCGACGCCGATCTGCAGACCCGGATCGGGAACCTGCACGTGTGCGACGGATCGGTGATCCCGGACGACATGAAGGGGCCGCCGGCGGTGACCCTGCTGTGCCTCAGCCGCTATCTGGCGAAGCGGCTCCTGGCGGAAGCGCCCGGATCGCGCGACGCCCCGGAACAGGCCGGGAGCCAGACATCCCAATACCGGAAGGTCGCGCTGGCGACCGCATGAAGCGCGCCCGCCCCGGGCGCCGAGGTCAACGAAAGCACGAGCAGCGATGGAGCACGCGATGACGGAATACGACAAATCGAAGTACCACCGGATCTACGGCGAAAGCAAGCGGAGGATCGTCTACAAGAAGACCGATGCGTTCGACTACGCACTGATGTCGCTGCTGTGCGCGGTCGTCGTGTGGTTTTCCTACGGCAGGGACAATCCGATCACCTACATCGGCATCGCCGCTTCGCTGTGGATGCTGGTGGCCTTCCCGATGCGGCATGGCTGGGCGCCGGCGGTGCCGCTCGTGGTCAGGCGGCCGCAGGAAATCCTCTACTCGATCCTCTACAAGGTGGAAAACCTGAAGTGGGTCTATTTCTTCGGCATCGCGGTGCTGCTGCTGGAGAATTACCTGATCCGGATCACGCCGACCTGGCCGCATCACGTCGAACTGATGCGCAAGATCGCGCTGTGGCTGTTCTACCTCCACTTCGGCGCGATCACCGCCTACCGGACCTGCATCTACTACGCCCACCTGCGCAAGCGGGCGCTCGTGCGCGAGGTGCTGCTGCAGACGGTGTGGAAGAAGAACATCGAGCAGCAGCGGAGCATGGCGGTCGAGATCACCCACGCCTATCTCACCGGGATACTCACCCACATCATCCTGATCGCGCCCTGGTACATCGTGATCACCCATTTCGACTTCTCGGTGCTGTTCGTGGTCGCGACCCTGGCGATCAACTTCTTCACCCAGTCGCAGCACCTGAAGCTCCTCAACGCGTGGTACTACCGCGACCACTGGCTCAGCCACAATTCCGAGTTCGATTTCATCTACCTGCACGGCAGCCATCACGACGCGATCCCGTCCGGGCTGATCGGGGTGGCGGGCAACGGCCACCTCGAGGGCTTCACCCGGCATGGCCTCGGCGCGCCGATCCCGTTCTACAACCCGCTGATGGCGATGTTCATCTACAACCTCGAGATCAAGGGCGACATCGATGCCCATCAGTACATTCCCGGCGTGTTCCCCGGGGCCGACATCAACCGGCAGACGGTCGCGCAGCATTCGATGCACCACTTCGGCAGGCTCAAGCCGTACAGCTTCGGTATGGGCGCCGACAAGCCAGGCGCCAACGAGGACTACGTCAGGAAGCTCAAGTACCTGCCGGAGGAACTCAAGAACAGCATCAGGATCGACGAGGAACTGGACGACTTCGAGTGGAACAGCAAGATGCACGCCGACTACCTGAAGCTGGTCGAGAAATACGAAGGGCCGCAATGAGGCCCGGGACGCACGCGCACGTCGCACTACTCATCTTCAATGGAAACGGACATGACCGCTGAAAACAACAAGCAGGAAGATACCGGTATCAACGATTCGGTTCGCACGAAGCGGGCGAAGCGGTTCACGCTCAAACGCGTCGGCTATGCCGTGCTGATCGCCATCGCCGTGTTCTTCCTCGGCAAGCTGGCGTGGACGGCCTCGGGCTCGAACGAATGGGAGCTGGCGCGGAACGAGGACGGCGTCCAGGTCTGGACGAAGAAGTCGCCCGGCAGCGAGTACATCCGGGTCAAGGCCCACGTCAAGATCAAGGCCCGCCTGTCGAGCATGATCAAGCTGCTCGAGGACCTCGACAGTTGCGTCGACGCCTACTGCTACGACACCAGGATGATCCGGCAGATGGAGATGCTGCCCGGTTACTACGGCAAGTACGTGCGCTTCAAGTTCGATCCGCCGATCCCGGGCTTCAAGACCCGCGAGTACGTGCTCTTCGCGGAGCACCACCAGGATCCGGCCAGCCGCAAGATCGAGATCAACATCATGTCCGCGCCCGACATGATGCCGCGCGACAACTGCTGCATCCGCGTCACCCACCTCCACAACAACTGGAAGCTGACGCCGCTGCCGAACAACGAACTGGACATCGAGTTCACCCAGGACACCGACCTGGGCGGCATGAACTTCATCCTCGCGAACTTCGCGCTGAAGGAAGGCATGTTCAAGGTCCTGCACGACATGCAGGGCATGATGGACATGGACAAGTACAAGAACGCCAGGGTCGACTACATCGTCGAACCCGGCGAGAACGGCGCGCCGCCGGTGGTGCAGGCGCCGGCCGCGCAGTAAGCGGCTGCCGGCGGCGGCGCTCGGGCGGAGGACATCGCGCCCCGCGCGGCGCCGGCGCCGGCATCCCGGGCGGCGAGGGGGAGATCGCCGGCCCGGGCGAACGTCGGTCATTGACGATGGCACGCTTTCGACGCGTTTGCCGTTGTCATCGATGGACCCGAAGGATGCCGTCGACGACCGGTGCGACACGCCGGTCGTCCGCGGTCGCATGGATCACGACAGGGAAGGGGTGGGGCATGGACTGGATCAGGGAGCGCTTCCTGGGCTTCGACAGGCGGCCGATCGCGGTCGACGAACGCGGCGAGGTCAGCTATGCGCAGTTCGTCGGCATGGTCGACCGCTGGCGCGACGATCTCCTCGGAAGGGGCATCCGCGCGGGCGACCGCGTGGCGTTGATCGCCGACTACCACGTCCAGGCGATCGCGCTGCTGCAGTCCCTGGTCGGGATCGGCTGCATCGTCGTGCCGCTGCCCACCGACGACGACAGCACGCTGCAGGAAAGGCTCGGGATCGCCTGCGTATCGTGGGTGGTCCGGGTGCCGCCGGCGTGCGCCGATGCGCCGGAGGCGTTCCTGTTCGAGCGGGTGGAGCCGCAGGACGAGACGCTCAATCCGTTGCTCCAGCCGCTGGTGGCCGGGGGCCTGCCGGGGTTCGTGATCTTCACCTCGGGCAGCACCGGCAAGGGCAAGGCCGTGCTGCTCGACCACGGGCGGATGACCGGCAAGTTCAGGGACAGGGTCCGCGACGCCTACCGCACGCTGCTGTTCCTGAAGCTCGACCACGTCGCCGGCCTGAACAGCCTCTTCAGCGTCATCTTCAACGGCGGGACGATCGTCACCTGCGACTCGCGCCAGCCCCGCGACATCTGCGCGGCCATCGCGCGCCATGCGGTCGAGGCGCTGCCGACGACGCCGTCGTTCCTGACCATGCTGCTGATGTCGGGCCTGCACCGCGAGTTCGACCTGTCCTCGCTGCGGATCATCAACTACGGCACCGAAGTCATGCCCGAGTCGACCCTGGGCGGACTGCGCAGGATCTTCCCGCAGGTCGCGCTCAAGCAGGGCTACGGCCTGTCCGAGATGGGCGTGTTGCCGACCCGTTCCAGGGACTCCTCGTCGGTCTGGATGAAGGTCGGCGGATGCGGCTACGACGTCGAGGTCCGCAACGGCACCCTGTGGATCAGGAGCGAACAGGCGATGCTCGGCTACCTCAACGCCCCGAGCCCGTTCGACGCCCAGGGCTGGTACGACACCGGCGATCGGGTGCTCGTCGACGGCGAGTACATCCGGATCCTCGGCCGCGATTCCGAGATCATCAACGTGGCCGGCGAGAAGGTGTTCCCGGTCGAGATCGAGAACGTCATGCTCACGATCCAGAATATCGCGGACGTCGTGATCCGCGTGAAGCGGAGCCCGGTCGTCGGCCAGATGATCTGGGCCGAATGCGTGCTCGAACGCGACGAGGACCCCTCTGCGTTCAAGCGCCGCGTGATCGCCGAATGCCGCAAGCACCTCGCGCCGTACAAGGTGCCCGGGCACATCACCATTTCCAAGAACGAAGCGCTGGTGGGTTCGCGCTTCAAGAAAATGCGCAGCATGCCGGCGCTCGCCGAGTGAGCGCCGGCGCCACGACCATCATGGAGCAAGAGCAATGACGGAAAAGAAAGAACGGGTCGCGATCGTCAGCGGCGGCAGCCGGGGGCTCGGACTGAGCATCTGCACAGCGCTGGTCGAGGACGGTTATCGTGTCGCGACCTTCAGCAGGAAGAGGACGCCGGAACTCGAAGCGCTGATGTCGGCGCATCCGGAGCACCTGTACTGGGAGGCGGTCGACATCTCGGATCGCCGCCAGCTTTCGGGGTTCATGAAGAACGTCAAGCAGCGCTACGGCCGCGTCGGCTACCTGGTCAACAGCGCCGGCGTCGCCCACGAAAGCCTGATCGCGATGGCCAGGCCCTCCGAGGTCGAGCAGATGCTGCAGGTCAACCTCGCCGGCGCGATCGCGCTGGCCCAGGCCTGCGTCAAGCAGATGATCGTCGGCGGCTTCGGCGTGATCATCAACGTCTCGTCGGTGGTCGGCATCCGCGGCTTCAGGGGCGTCGCCGCCTACAGCACGACCAAGGCGGCGCTCGACGGCCTGACCCGCAGCCTCGCCAAGGAGCTGGGCTCGGAAGGCATCCGCGCGAACTCGATCGCGCCGGGTTTCATGGAGACGGACATGACCTCCGTGCTCTCGGACAAGAAGAAGGCGCGGATCATCCGGCAGACGCCCGCGGGGCGCCTGGGGTCCGTGGACGACGTGTCCGCCGTCGTCAGGTTCCTGCTGTCCGACGAATCCAGTTTCATCACCGGCCAGACCATCGTCGTCGACGGCGGTCTCACAGTCTGAGGGAGAAAGCAGCAGATGAATGCAACGGTCAAGGAAAGGGTGCGCGGCGTGATCGGCGAGATCGCCGAGGAGCGCGGCCTCGCGCTGCCGGAACTGCGGGACGACGCCGAAATCGTCGACGAGCTCGGCTTTTCGTCGATGACGGTCGCGGCGCTGATCGCGCGGCTCGAGGAAACGCTGGAGGTCGATCCGTTCGAGGACGAGAACGTGATGATCACCGACATCCGCACGGTCGGCGATCTGTGCGGGGTGTACGAGCGGGCACTGGGACAGAGCGCCTGACCAACGGGCGCGGCAGTCGGTCGATGGATGGATCCGGATGAAGACGAAGAACGATGACATCGCCGTGATCGGCATGTCGGGCAGGTTTCCGAGCGCGAACGGCGTGTCGGAGTATTGGGACAATCTCTGCGCCGGCAAGGACTGCGTCCGCGATTTCAGCGACGACGAACTCAGGGCTGCAGGCGTTCCCGAATCGGACATCGCCGACCCGGACTACGTGAGGTCGTCGCCGACGCTGGACGGAATCGACCGCTTCGATCCCGGCTTCTTCCGGATCTCGCCGATGGAAGCGGAGCTGATGGATCCGCAGATCCGGCTGATGCTCCAGTGCGCGTGGGAGACCCTGGAGGACGCCGGCTACGCGCGCCACTCGGCGCAGGACATCGGCGTGTTCGCCGGCGCCGGCGGCGTCACCTGCAGCTACTTCGCCCATTTCGTCAATCTCGACGATCGCTTCGACAAGACCACGGCCGGCGCCGCGCACCTGGTCAACGACAAGGACTTCCTGTCCACCTACCTGTCGTACAAGCTCAACCTCACCGGTCCGAGCATGACCGTGCAGACGGCATGTTCGACCTCGCTGGTGGCGCTGCACCAGGCGCGGATGAGCCTGCTCAACGGCGAGTGCGGGATGGCGCTGGCCGGCGGCGTCACCGTCCGCGTCCCGCACGTCCAGGGCTATCGCTACCGCGAGGGCTTCATCTTCTCGCGCAGCGGGCGCATCCGCACTTTCGACGCTGGCGCCGACGGCGTCGTCTTCGGCAGCGGCCTCGGGCTGGTCCTGCTCAAGCGCCTGCAGGACGCGGTCCGCGACGGCGACAACATCCACGCGGTGATCAAGGGCTCGGCCATCGGCAACGACGGCAAGGGCAAGATGAGCTACGCCGCGAGCAGCGCGAAGGGGCAGATCGCCTGCGTCCGCGCCGCGCTCGGCAACGCCGGGGTCGACCCCGCGTCGATCGGTTTCGTCGAGGCGCACGGCACCGGCACCGGCATGGGCGACCCCGAGGAAGTCAAGGCGCTGTCGGTGGCGTTCAAGGAACGCACCGGGAAGCGCGGCTACTGCGCGCTGGGCGCGGTGAAGGCCAACGTCGGGCATGCCGACGCCGCCGCGGGCATCCTCGGCTTCATCAAGACCGTGCTGGTGGTCAAGCACGGCCTGATCCCGCCGGTGGTCCACTACACCCGGCCGAATCCGAAGATCCGCCTCGACGAGACGCCGTTCTACATCAACGACCGGCTGGCGAAGTGGGCCGCGAAGGACGCACCGCGCCGGGCGGCGATCAACAGTCTCGGCATCGGCGGCACCAACGCGTTCGTCGTGATAGAGCAGCACGAGCGGCCGAAGGCGGTCGCGCGCAAGGCCGGGAGGGACGGCGTCGTCGTGCCGCTGTCGGCGAAGACCGCGGACAGCCTCCGCGCCTTCGGCGGACGCCTGCGCGATTTCCTCGCCGCCGCCGCCGGCGAGAAGCGCAGGATCGCGATCGCCGACCTGGCCCACACCCTGCAGGTCGGCCGCGCGCCGATGCCGTGCCGGGTGGCGTTCTGCGCCGCCTCGATCGACGACCTGCGCCGCCAACTGGAGCGTTGGCTCGACGACGGCGCGCTCGCGCCCGCCGAGACGCCGCAGGGCGCGCTCGCGGCCGCCTGGGCCGGCGGAGAAGACATCGACTGGTCGGCGCAGCCCGGCGCACCGACCGGACAGCGGATCAGCCTGCCGACCTACGCATTCGCGCAGGAACGCTGCTGGATCGAGGCCAGGCCCGCCGCAACCGGCGCGCAGGGCCGCCTGCATCCGCTGCTGCATGCGAACACCTCCACGCTGGCGCGGCATCGCTACGCCAGCCGCTTCTGCGGCGAGGAATCCTTCCTGCGCGACCATCGGGTCGCGGAACCGTCGGCGGGCGACGCCGCCGATGCGCTCCGCCGGATCCTCCCCGGCGCGGCCTACCTGGAAATGGCGCGTGCGGCGATCGTGCTGGCGTCGCCGGACGGCGGCGACGCGGACGCCGTGGCGCTGCAGGACATCGTCTGGCCGGCGCCGCTCGAGGTCTGCGGCGACACCGAGCTGGAGCTGACCCTGCTGGCGCAGCGTCCGGCGCCTGGCGACAGCGGCGCCGACGACAGCGACATCGGCTCCGGCGCGCCGCAGGGCGACGCGGCCTGGATCGCCTTCGAAGCCCATTCGGGCGAGGACCGCATCCATTGCCAGGGCCGCGGCCGCCGCATCGCGACGCCGGCGTCGATGCCCGGGACCGCGCTGCCGGCCGCCGCGGCGTTCGACCGCGGCGCGCTCGCGGGCGAGGAGGTCTATCGCGCCTTCGCGCGGATGGGGCTGGCGTACGGCCCGGCGCATCGCCCGATCTCCGGCATCGCGTTCGGTGACGACCAACTGCTGGCCGAACTCGACCTGCCGGCCTCGGTCGCGCGCGACGCGGCCGACTTCGTGCTGCACCCGAGCGTGACCGACGGCCTGTTCCAGGCGGCGGCGATGCTGGTCTGCGATCCGAAGGCGCCGCCGGCCGCGCCGATCCTGCCGTTCGCGCTGCGATCGCTGCGCGTGCATGGCGCCTGCGCCGGCCCGATGCAGGCCTGGGTCCGATACGCGTCGGCCGAGGCCGGCGCGCGGGCGCGGCAGATCGACATCGACCTGTTCGACGTCACCGGGCGCGCCTGCGTCGAGATCCGCGGCTACCTGCCGCGGCACAGCCACGCCGCGCCGTCGGAGGCCTGGCTGGCGACGCGGGTCTGGACCCCGCGCATGCCGGAACCGACGGCGACGCCCGTCGACCGGCACCGGGTGCTGCTGTGGGCGCTGCCGCAGATCGAGCCGGCGGGGATCGAGTCGGCGCTGATCGAGTCGGCGCTGGTCGAGCCGGCGCTGCTCGGCGGGGATTGCATCGCCATCGCCTGCGAGGCCGGCGACGATCTCGCCCGGCGCTATGCCGCGTGCGCGCGCGCCGCGTTCGAGGCGCTGAAATCGCTGATCGCCGAAAGGCCGGCGCACGGCGGGCTGCTGCAGATCGTGGTGCCGGATACCGACGCCGACGCCGTCTGCATCGGCCTGTCCGGGCTGCTGAAATCCGCGCACCGTGAGAATCCCCAGGTGCGCGGGCAACTGCTCGTCGTCGATCCGGCGATCGACGCCGAAGCGCTCGCGGCGCTGCTCGACGCCGAATCGCGGCAGGCGCGGGAGACGCTGGTCCGCCATCGCGGCAACGTCCGCGACGTGGCGGACTGGCGCGTGCTTGCGGATGCAGCGGACGCCGACGGCGTCGGGGACGTTTTCAAGGACGCGGGCGTCTACGTCGTCACCGGCGGCCTGGGCGGCCTAGGCCTGCGCTTCGCGCACCGGATCGCGACCGTCGCCAGCCGGGCCAGGATCGTCCTGACCGGTCGGGGCACGGCCGCGGACATCGCGGCCTCGCCGGCGAAGCGCGCGGCGCTCGAAGCGCTGCAGGCCGTCTGCGCCGGCGCCGAATACCGCCCGCTCGACCTGTCCGACGCCCGGGGCACCGCCGATGCGATCGCGGCCATCGTCCGCGACCACGGCCGCATCGACGGCCTGCTGCACTGCGCCGGCATGACCGAGGACGGCTTCCTGCTGAGGAAGCCGGTCGAAGCGTTCGAGCGCGTGCTCGCGCCGAAGGTGGCCGGCACCTGGCACCTCGACCAGGCGACGCAGGCGCTCGACCTGGATTTCTTCCTGCTGTTCTCCTCGCTGACCTCCGCCGTCGGCAACCTCGGCCAGACCGACTACGCCGCCGCGAACGGGTTTCTCGACGAATTCGCCGCCCACCGCAACCGCCTGCGCGACGCCGGCCTGCGCCGGGGCCTGACCCAGGCGATCCGCTGGCCCTACTGGGCGCAGGGCGGGATGCGGCTGGAGGCGTCCGCGCTCGACCAGTTGCATCGCACGACCGGCACCCGGCCGATGGCGACCGACACCGCCATGCGCCTGTTCCGGCGCAGCCTCGCGACCGGGCTGGACCAGACCCTCGCCCTCGAAGGCGACCCGGTGCGCATGCGCCGGATGCTCGACGAGGACGCGGGCGCGGGACCGCAGCCGGACGCCGCCGCCGACCGCCAGGCCGCGCCCGCCGCGCAGGGTCCGATCGCGGCACAGGACCTGCAGACCTTCGCCGAGCGCCTGCTGTGCGAACAGTTGTCGAGCCTGCTGAAACTGCCGCCGGAGCGGATCAGCCCGACCGCGCCGCTCGAGGACTACGGGATCGATTCGATCCTCACGCTCGATCTCACCGCCCGGCTCGAGAAGACCTTCGGGCCGCTGCCGAAGACGCTGCTGTTCGAATACCTCACCCTGCGCGAGCTGGCCGGCTATTTCCTCAAGGCCCATGCCGCCGTGCTGCGCGCGCGCCTCGGCGATCGCGATACGGGCGCGGCCGCCGCGCCGTCGCGCACCCCTGCGAATGCCGAAGCCCACGATGCGGCGCCTGCCGTCGTCAGCATCCGCGCCGCGGCGCGCGTCGCGACCCGGACCGGCGTCGGCGCGGCGTCGCGCGGGCGCGGCCTGGCGATCGCGATCGTCGGCGTCAGCGGGCGCTATCCGCTCGCGCGCGACCTCGAGGCCTACTGGCGCAACCTGCGCGACGGCCGCGACTGCATCGTCGAGGTGCCGCGTTCGCGCTGGGACTGGCGCGACTACTACAGCGCCGATCGCTCGCAGAAGGGCCGGCACTACAGCCGCTGGGGCGGCTTCATCGACGGCATCGACGAATTCGACGCCCGCTTCTTCAACGTGTCGCCGGCCGAGGCCGAGCTCCTCGACCCGCAGGAGCGCCTGTTCCTCGAGCACGCCTGGATGGCGATCGAGGACGCCGGCCATCCGCGCGCGGCGCTGCAGATCCCCAACGGCGACGACCTGCCGGCGCAGGTCGGCGTCTACGCCGGCGTGATGTACAACGAGTACCAGTTGCTCGGCGCCGAGGCCAGCCTGCGCGGGCAGCGCACCGGCTTCGCGAGCAATCCGGCGAGCATCGCCAACCGGGTCTCCTACGCGCTGAACCTGCACGGCCCGAGCATGGTGGTCGACACCATGTGTTCGTCGTCGCTGACCGCGATCCACCTGGCCTGCCAGGACCTGGCGCAGGGCAGGACCGCGCTTGCGATCGCCGGCGGCGTCAACGTCACCCTGCATCCGAACAAGTACCTGATGCTCAGCGCCGGGCAGTTCATCTCCGGCGACGGCCACTGCCAGAGCTTCGGCGAGGGCGGCGACGGTTACATCCCGGGCGAGGGCGTGGGCGTGGTGGTGCTCAAGCGCCTGGCCGACGCCGAGCGCGACGGCGACCGCATCCATGCGGTGATCCGCGGCAGCGCGCTGAGCCACGGCGGCAAGACCAACGGCTACACCGTGCCGAATCCGCAGGCCCAGGCCAGCGCGGTGCGCCAGGCGCTGGCCGAGGCCGAGGTGGACCCGCGCTGGATCAGCTACATCGAGGCCCACGGCACCGGCACCCGGCTCGGCGACCCGATCGAGATCGCCGCGCTGTGCAAGGTGTTCGGCGAGGACGCGCGCGACACCGGCCCGTGCCTGATCGGTTCGGCCAAGTCCAACATCGGCCACGCCGAGGCGGCCGCCGGCATCGCCGGGCTGACCAAGGTCCTGCTGCAGATGCGGCACGGGATGGTCGTGCCGTCGCTGCATTCGAGCCGGCTCAACCCGCACATCGACTTCGAACGCACGCCGTTCGTCGTCAACCAGGGCCTGCGCCGCTGGGACGCGCCGGTGCTGGACGGACGCCCGTTGCCGCGGATCGCCGGCATCTCGTCGTTCGGCGCGGGCGGTTCCAACGCCCACCTGATCGTCGAGGAGTACGTCGCCCCGGCCGTCGCCGACCTCGGCGAGATCGAATGCATCGTCCCGCTGTCGGCGCGCACCGCCGACCAGCTCCGGCGCAAGGCGATCGATCTGCTGGACATGCTTCGCGACGACGCGCGGCGGCCGTCGTTCCCGGCGCTGGCCTCGACCCTGCAGACCGGCCGCGAACCGATGGACGAGCGGCTGGCGGTGCTCGCCGACAGCGTGGCGCAACTGGAGTCGCGGCTGCAGGCGTGGCTCGACGGCCAGCCGCCGGCGGGTCGTCTGTTCGCGGGCAACGCGAAGGCGGGCAGGGAGGCGCACGCGTGCGACTGGCCGGGCGCGGACAACGCCGGCGAAGCGACTGCGCAGCGGGATCCCGCGACGCTGGCCGCCCGCTGGGTGGACGGGCATCCCGTCGACTGGACGGCGCTGCCGCCGACGACGCGCCTGCCGGCCGGGCGCTCGCCGGCCAGGCTCGCGCCGGTTGGCCTGCCGCCGTATCCGTTCGCGCGCCAGCGCCACTGGTTCGGCGGCGCAGCGGTCGCCGGTCGCGCCATGCCCGCGCAGACCGCCGCGCAGACCGCGCTGCATCCGCTGCTGCACCGGAACGAATCGGACCTGGCCGAGCAGCGCTACGCGTCGGATTTCACCGGCGACGAACCGTTCCTCGCGGGCGCCGCGGATGCGCGTCGGCTCGGCGAGGCGGCGTGCCTGGACATGGCTTGCGCCGCACTGCGCCGCGCCGTGCCCACGCCGGCGGGATCGACCTGCGTGGAACTGCGCGAGGTCGCCTGGGCGCAGCCCGGGCCCGCGCTCGGCGCGGCCGCGGTGCGGATCGCGGTGTTCGATCCCACGGATGCGGGCGTCGCCTTCGAGATCTTCAGCGCCGGCGACAGCGAAGATGCGCCGGCGATCCTCGCGCAGGGCCGTGCGCGCCATGCGACGCTCGCGGAACCCGCCGCGCTCGATCCGAAGACGCCGACGGCCGGCGCCCGCGGCGACGGCGCGACGCTGATCGCGCTGCCGCCCGTGGACGCCTCGCCCGTGGACAGCTTGCCCGTGAACGGCTTGCCCGTGGACAGCTTCGCGGGCGAGACCGATGCGGTGCTGCGGGCGACCCTGCGGCTGCAGGCGGCCCTCGATGCGATCCCGACCGTCGGCGGCGAAGCGTTCGCGCCCGCGGCGATGGCCTCGCTGCGCGTGTTCCGGTCCGCCGCGACGGCGACCTTCGTCGCGGTCCGCGCCTCGGCGATGCAGCCCGCGACATTCGATCTCGACCTGTGCGACGCACAGGGACGGGTCTGCGTCGAAATCCGCGGACTCTCCGCCGCGCCGTCCGCGGCCGCGACCGCGATCCGCACCGATCCGCCGGTGGTCGATCGCGATGTGGCCGATCGCGATGTTGCCGATCGCGACGCTGCCGATGCCATCGTCGCCGCGACCTCCGCACCGGCTTCGCCGGTCGCGACATCGCGACCGACCCCGGTCAGGATCGAATTCGCGACGGCGGCCGCGTCCGCCGCCGCGCCGCCACCGGCGGTCAGGCTCGCGACGCCCGTGCCGGCGTCGACGGCGAAACCTTCCGACATCCGGCTGATGCCGCCCTCGGCGGACGATGCGCGCCGGATCTTGGCGACGGAGGTGCCGGCCAAGCCCGCCGGCATCCGCCTCGCGCCGCTGGCCGCACCGGTCCCCGCACGTGTCCCGGCCCCCGCTCGCAGCGCCGCGATCCGCCTCGTCGCGGCCGAGGCCGTCGCCGCGGTGGATGTCGACGCTGCGGCGTCCACCGCCAAGCCGGTGCTGTCGCTGCCGGCGCTCGGCGCGCGCCACGCGTCCGCCGCCGCGCCCGCGTCCACCGAGCCGGTGGCGCTGTTCGATCACGGCGCGGGGCTTTACGCGATCCGCATCGAGGCCGCGGCGGACGGCAATCGACTGACCGCCCGCGTGATCGCGCGGCTGCGACAGGCGCTGGACGCGCTGATCGCGATGCCGTCGGTCAAGGCGCTGATGATCGAAGGCGGCGACGACGTCTTCCTGCAGGGCGATCGCGAGGCCTGCGAGGCGGCGCTCGACGCCGGGCTGTTCCGGACGATCGCGACGTTGCCGTTCCCGGTCGTCGCGGTCGTCGCCGGCGATGCGCTGGGCGCCGGCCTGCTCGTCGCCGCGCTGGCCGACTTCATGGTCTGCGGCGAGGACGCGCGGCTCGCGTTCGCGATGCCGGGCGATGCGCTGTCGCCAACGGCGGCCGAGCCGCTGCTGAGCGCCCGGTTCGGTGTGGCCGACGCCTTCGACCTCCTGTACCTGCATCCCGGCGCGCCGGCGGCGGACTGGAAGGCGCGGGGCGCGTCCTGCCCGATCCTGCCGCGTGAGGCGGTGGCCGACTTCGCTCGCCGGCTTGCCGACGACCTGTGCGACAAGCCGCAGACGGCGCTGCGCCTGCTCAAGCGCCACCTCGCACGCGGCATGGCGGAGGCGGCGGAGGCCCTGAGCGGGTTCCCGGCGCTGCCCGCGGCTGCGGCAGGCGACGCGACCGCGGTCTTCGATGACGCCACCGGCCTCGTCCGCTTGCGGTCCGCGGGCGCGGGCGTCGTGAGCGCGACCCTGTCCGCGGCCTGCGCCACCGAAGATCCCGACACGCTGCTGCGCGAACTGCAGGCGGCGCTGGCCCGGATCGAGGCGGCGCCGGGCCCGGGCTGCGTCCTGCTGACCAGCGAAGCGCCCGGTTTCCTGCCCGCGGTCGATGACGCCGCGTTCGAGGGGCTGGCCCGCGGATTCGCACAGGCGCTGTCCGCGACCGCACGGCCGATCGTGGCCGCGGCGCCGGCCGGCGCCGACGCGCTGGCGTGGTTCGCCCTGCAGGCCTGCGACGCGCTGATCTGCGCGGCCGACGGCCGCCATGACGCCGGCGCTGCGCTGCGCGTGCCGGGGCTGCGCGAAGCGCTGTTCGCGGCGGTGTCCGCGCGGCGCGGCGCGGAAGCCGCGAAACGGCTGCTGCTCGCCGGCGACACGCTCTCCGCGGACGTGCTGCGCGCTGCGCTGGGGTCGGCGGCGGTGGTGGACGCGGCGCAGGTCCATGCCGAGGCGCTGTCGAAGGCCCGGGCCCTCGCCGCTTGGCCGGTGCCCGTGCAGGCGGCGATGCAGGCCGCCCGCGCCGCGCGTTCGCTCCGGGCAGCGTCCACGCCGCAGGCCGCCGACAGCGGCGTCGCGGCGTCGTCCTCGTCCTCCGCGCCGGTCGCCGGGGCGGCGCCGGTCGCGCCCATCGTGGTCGAGCTGGGCTCGGCGGTGGTCTCGGCCACGCTGCATC
Organism: Lysobacterales bacterium; assembly: GCA_019510125.1. Taxonomy (GTDB): domain Bacteria; phylum Pseudomonadota; class Gammaproteobacteria; order Xanthomonadales; family Xanthomonadaceae; genus Lysobacter_I. The sequence goes on along the minus strand of JAEKKX010000009.1, from coordinate 64,822 downwards.
CCGATGGCGTGCTCGACGTCCGCATGGCGGACCGCGCGGCGAAGAACATGTTCTCCGCCGCCTTCTCGCAGGGCCTGCGCGCGGCCTTCGCGTTCGCCGAGGCCGATCCGCGCTGCCGGGTCGTGGTGCTGAGCGGCTACGACACCTACTTTTCGTCCGGCGGCACCCGCGACACGCTGCTGGCGATCCACGACGGGAGGACGACGTTCACGGACGATCCGCTGTACCGGCTGCCGCTGGACTGCAGCGTCCCGGTCGTGGCCGCGATGCAGGGCCACGGCATCGGCGCCGGCTGGGCGCTGGGCATGTTCGCCGACCTCGCACTGTTCGCCGACGAGGGCCGCTACCTCAGCCCGTACATGGGCTACGGCTTCACCCCCGGCGCCGGCTCGACGCTGGTGTTCCCGCGCACGATCGGCGAAGACCTCGCGCGCGAGACGCTGCTGAGCGCGCGCGAATACGCCGGCGGCGAGCTGAAGGCGCGCGGCCTGCGCCAGCCGGTGCTGCCGCGCGCGGACGTACCGGCGGCCGGCCTGTCGCTGGCGGCGGAGATCGCGCGGACGCCGCGCGAACATCTGGTCGCGCTCAAGCGGCTGTGGTCCGTGCCGCTGCGCGCTGCGCTGGAGGACGCCTGCGAACGCGAAGTCGAGATGCACCGGCAGACCTTCGTCGGCCAGGCGGAGACGCTCGCGCGCATCCGCAGCCGCTTCGCGAACGAGGCCGTGCCGGAGGCGCAGCCTGCGACGCCGTCGGCCGTCGTGGCCGAGGGCGTGCCCGCGGCCGCCGCGGCGACCGTCGCGGAGGTTTCCATCGAACACCTGCGCGCGCTGCTCGCAGGCGAGCTGCGGATGGAACCGCAGGACATCGGCGAAGACGAACAGTTCGTCGACCTCGGGCTGGATTCGATCACCGGCGTGACCTGGATCCGCCGGATCAACGAACACTACGGCACCGCGATCGAGGCGATCCGGGTCTACAGCTATCCGACGCTGCGCCTGCTCGCCGGTTTCGTCCGCGAGCAAGCGGCGAAGTCGGCGAAGTCGGCGGCGTCGGCCGCGGTCCAGGTCCAAGTCCAGATCCCCGTCGCGGTCGCCGCCCAGACGCCGGCCAGCGTCGCGCAGGCCCACGCCGCGCAGACGGCCGACGGCGGCGCGACGCTCGCGGCGGAACTGCGCGAACTGCTCGCCGGCGAACTGCGGATGGAACCGCAGGACATCGGCGAGGACGAGCAGTTCGTCGACCTCGGGCTGGATTCGATCACCGGCGTGACCTGGATCCGCCGGATCAACGAGCGCTACGGCACCGCGATCGAGGCGATCAAGGTCTACAGCCATCCGACCCTGCGGCGCATGGCCGCCTTCGTCGAGGCCGAGGCCCGCGAAGCGGGCACGCTGGTCGCCGCCCCGCAGCCGGTCGCACCGCCGCAGAGTCCCGACGAGGCGATCACCGCACGCGCCCCCGAAGCGGTTTCCGCGCCGCCGCCGGTCGTGCGCCTGCGTTCGTGGCGCCGCGCGGCATCGGCGACGGCGCCCTCGCGCGCCGCGGCCCGGGCGACCGCGGCCGCGTCGAAGATCGCGGTGGTCGGCATGGCCGGCCAGTTCCCGAAGTCGGACGACCTCGAGGCGTTCTGGCGCAACATCGCCGAGGGCCGCGACTGCATCGACCTCGTCCCCAAGTCGCGCTGGGACATCGATCGCCATTACCAGGCCGGAGACGTCGCGCCGGGCAAGACCTACAGCCGATGGATGGGTGCGCTCGACGGCCACGACCGCTTCGACGCCGGCTTCTTCAACGTTTCGCCGCGCGAGGCGCGGGCGATGGACCCGCAGCAGCGCCTGTTCCTGCAGGCCTGCTGGCACGGCATCGAGCACGCCGGCTACAACCCGCGCGCGCTGGCCGGCAGCCGCTGCGGCGTCTTCGCCGGCTGTTCCCATGGCGACTACCTCCAGGGCGCGCCGCAGGACCGCCTGAGCGGGCAGGGCTTCACCGGCGCGGCGCCGTCGATCCTGTCCGCGCGGATCGCCTACCTGCTCGACCTGCACGGGCCGAGCCTGTCGATCGACACCGCCTGTTCGTCCTCGCTGGTCGCGATCGCGACCGCCTGCGACAGCCTGGTCTCGGGCGGATGCGACCTCGCCCTCGCCGGCGGCGTGAACGTCATGTCCGGCCCGTCGATGCAGATCATGACCGCGCAGGTCGGCATGTTGTCCCCCGACGGCCGCTGCTTCGCCTTCGACGCGCGCGCCAACGGCATCGTCAACGGCGAGGGCGTCGGCGTGGTGATGCTCAAGCGCCTCGCCGACGCCGAGCGCGACGGCGACGAGATCCACGCGGTGATCGAAGGCTGGGGCGTCAACCAGGACGGCCGCACCAACGGCATCACCGCGCCGAACGCCGAGTCGCAGACCCGCCTGCAGCAGGAGGTCTACGACCGCTTCGGGATCGATCCGGCCGGCATCCAGTTGATCGAGGCGCACGGCACCGGCACGCCGCTGGGCGACCCGATCGAAGTCGCCGGGCTCAAGGCCGCGTTCGCGAAATACACCCGCGACAGCGGCTACTGCGCGCTGGGTTCGGTCAAGAGCAACATCGGCCACTGCCTGACCGCCGCCGGCGTGTCCGGCTTCCTCAAGGCGGCGCTCGCGGTCGAACGCGGGCAACTGCCGCCGACGGTCCATTTCGACCGCCTCAATCCGCACATCGCGCTCGACGGCTCGCCGTTCTACGTCAACGATCGCCTGCGCGCCTGGCGCGCGGGCGAGGCCGGGCTGCGCCGCGCGGCGGTCAGCGCGTTCGGCTTCAGCGGCACCAACGCGCACGTCGTGCTGGCGGAGTACCGCCGGCCGCACGCGCTGCCGGCCCCGGCGCTCGCCCCGGTGCTGGTCCCGCTGTCGGCGAAGACGCCGGAGCGGCTGGTCGAAGCCGCGCGGGGCCTGTCGGTGTTCCTCGCCGCGGCCGAGCGCGGCACGCTCGACCTCGCGCGCATCGCCTGGACCCTGCAGATCGGCCGCGAGCCGATGGGCGAACGGCTGGCGCTGATCGTGGACGGCGTCGACGACCTGCGCCGCGAGCTCGACGCGTTCGTCGCCAACGACCCGGGCGAAGGCGCTTCGGCGAACGGCAGGCGCTTCCGCGGCCGTCCCGGCGGACGCCGCGACGCGCTCTCGACCTTCGCCGCGGATCCGGACTTCGGCGGCATGATCGCGAAGTGGATCGCGCGACGGGAGTGGTCGCGCCTCGCCGAACTGTGGGTCGGCGGCCTCGACGTGGACTGGCGCGCCTGCCTCGGCGGCGCACCGGCGCCGCGTCCGGTCGGGCTGCCGGGCTATCCGTTCGCCCGCGAGCGCCACTGGATCGACAGCGCGGACCAGGACGCCGCGCACGGGGCCGGGCAGGGGGGCGGGCAGGGCCGCCTGCATCCGCTGCTGCACGCGAACGTCTCCAACCTGGCCTGCCAGCGCTATCGCAGCGCGTTCGCCGGCGAGGAATGGTTCCTGGCGAACGAGGCGCAGGACGGTGCGAAGGCGCTGCCGTTCTCCTCCGCGCTGGAAATGGCCCGCGCGGCGGTCGCCGACGCGCTGCCGGAACTCGCGGACGGCGCGCGCATCGCGTTGCTCGATGCGGTCTGGCACGCACCGGCGACGGGCACGGTGACGGTGACGCTGGGCGACGCCGGCGACGGCCGGGTCGCCTTCGAGATCCGCGACGATGCGGACCCGGACGCGATCCGCTGCGACGGCTTTGCCGAAGCGGACGACTCCGCTGCGCCCGAGGTCGTCGATCTCGATGCGCTGCGGACCGCGTTGATGCGCGAGGGCGAGCCGCTCGCCGATGTCGTCACCGGGCGCGTCGCGCTGTCCGACGCGCGCCGCACCGACCGCGCGCTGCTGGCGCGCATCGCGCTGCCCGCGGCCATGGCGACCCAGGCCGGCGACTACGGCCTGCATCCGGCCGTCGTCGAAGGCGCACTGCTGGCCGGCGGCCTGCTCCTCGGCGTGTCCTGCGCGACGTGGGCGAAGGCGGCGGGGACGGTGCGCACGTTCGCGGACATCGGCGACCGCGCGACCGTCCACGCGACGCGCGATCCCGACGACGGCCGCTGCGTGGACCTCGCGCTTTACGACGACTCGGGTCGCCTCTGCATCGCGCTGCTGGGCGTCTCGTCCGCTGCGCAGCGCGAGAGCGCCCGGGTGGACACCGCGCCGGCCCCGGCGACGTCGGCGACGGCACGGCCCGTCGTCGCGCCATCGCCGGTCGCCGCCGCGCCGAAGCCGGAAGCGATCCCGCTGGCGCAGGTGGTGGCGTGGCTGAAGGCGAGCCTGGCCGAGGCGCTGTTCATGGCGCCGTCGGACCTGGACGTGGAGCGCTCGTTCACCGACCTCGGGCTGGATTCGATCATCGGCGTCGAGTGGATGAAGCAGGTGAACCGGCAGTACGGCACCGCGCTGTCGGCGACCCGGGTGTACGACTACCCGAGCGTGCGCGCGCTGGCGGCGTACCTGCACGGACAGTTGGCGGCGGCGTTGCCGGCCGCGACGGCCGCGGACGCGCTTGTCGAGACGCCTGTCGCGCCCGCTGCACCCGCGCCGTCGCCGGTCGCCGCCGCGCCGCCGGCCGAGGCGATCCCGCTGGCGCAGGTGGTGGCGTGGCTGAAGGCGAGCCTGGCCGAGGCGCTGTTCATGGCGCCGTCGGACCTGGACGTGGAGCGCTCGTTCACCGACCTCGGGCTGGACTCGATCATCGGCGTCGAATGGATGAAGCAGGTGAACCGGCAGTACGGCACCGCGCTGTCGGCGACGCGGGTGTACGACTACCCGAGCGTGCGTGCGCTGGCGGCGTACCTGCACGGACAGTTGGCGGCGGCATCGCCCGCCGCGGGGCCCGCCGCCGTCGCGTCGCTGCCCGCCATCCCGCCTGCCGACCCGGCTACGCCCGCCGCGCTTCCGGCGCCGGCCGAGGCCGAGGCGAGGCGGCCGATCGCGTTCACCCGCCCTGCCGCGCGTTTTGCGCTGCGCCGGGAGGCGATCCGCTTCGCGCCGACCTTCCCGCGGGCGTTCTCGACCCTGTACTTCCGGTGCAGCGAAGCGGAGGGCGATTTCGACCGCGACGGCGTCTTCACCGTCCGCTGCGCGATCTCGCCGGAGACCAACGCCTCCCTGCGCGAGCACGTGGTGTTCGGCCAGCACCTGCTGCCGACCGACGCCTATGTCGAGCTCTTGCTGTCGGCGTTCCGGCGCTATTTCTCGGCCGGCGAGGTCGCGATCGAGAACGTCGCCTTCGTCAGCCCGATGATCGGCGCCGCCGGCCGCGACACCCACCTCCAGGTCGTGTTCCGCGCCGCGCCGTCCGGCCTCGACGTCTCGGTGCGTTCCGGACCGACGCCGGCGTCGGCCGACGCGATCGCGCACATGCACGGGCGCATCGTGCCCGCGGCGGCGCTGCCGGCCCCGGTGCCGGAGCGGGCGTTCGCGGTGCTCGCGACCCTCGACGCGACGCGCATCCCGACCAACGCCGGGACCTGCTACGCGCCGCTGCGCAGGCTCGCGTTCGGCGACGCCTGCGCGGAGGGCGAGCTGCGCACCGCGCCGTGCGAGGCGACCTTCGTCGCCGATCCGTTCATGCTCTACGGCGGCCTGTGCACCGTCATCAACCACGCCGCCTGGCTCGCGGCGCGCGACGCCGGCGAGGCCGAAGACGACGCTGCCGTCCACGATCACTTCCTGCCGGTGCGGATCGGCCGGCTGTGGGCGCGGGACGCGTCGTCGTCCACCGCGGGCGCCTACCGATGCCGCGCCGAGCTGCTGCGCCGCGACCGGGACGCCTTCGAGTTCCGCTTCGACGTGTTCGACGCCGGCGGCCGCCGGGTCGCGGCCGTGGACGCGATCACCCTGAGCCGGGTCTCCCACGGCGCGCTGCTGCAGCAGATCCGGGCCGCCGATGCGCTGCCTGCGTCGGGCGGCGCGCCCACGCCGATGCCGTCGCCGGCCGCGCGCGCGCCGCGCACCGGGGCCGCGGGCGAAGAGCAGATCGCGATCATCGGCATGTCCTGCCGCTATCCGCAGAGCGCCGACCTCGACGCGTTCTGGGACACGCTCAGGACCGGCCGCGACTGCGTGGTGGAAGTGCCGCCGGAACGCTGGGGCGATCTTGCCGCGTGGTACGACGCCGATCCCAAGCGCGCGGACACGGCCTACTCGAAGTGGGCCGGTCTGCTCGACGACGCGGATCGCTTCGACCCGCTGTTCTTCGGCATCTCTCCGGCCGAGGCCGAGCTGATCGATCCGCAGCAGCGGGTGTTCATGGAGGAGTGCTGGAAGGCGATCGAGAACGCCGGCTACGCGCCCTCGGCGCTGTCGGGCAGCGCCTGCGGCGTCTATGTCGGCTGCGCCAACGGCGACTACGTGCGGGTGCTGGGCGAGGCCGGGATGGATCGCCGCGGCGCCTCGTTCATGGGCACGTCGAGCGCGATCCTCGCCGCGCGGATCGCCTACGTGCTCAACCTCAACGGCCCGGCGCTGGCGATCGACACCGCGTGCTCGTCGTCGCTGGTCGCGGTCCACCTGGCCTGCGAGAGCATCCGCCGCGGCGAGAACACGATGGCCCTCGCCGGCGGCGTCAACGTGCTGACCACCCCGTACGGCCACATCCTGACCTCGCAGGTCGGCATGCCCTCGCGCGACGGACGCTGCGCCGCGTTCGACGCCTCGGCCAACGGCATCGTGTTCTCCGAAGGCTGCGGCGTGCTGGTGCTGAAGGCGCTGTCGCACGCGATCCGCGACAACGACGAGATCCTGGGCGTGATCCGGGCGTCGGGCAGCAACCAGGACGGCAAGACCAACGGCATCACCGCGCCCAGCTCGAACGCGCAGGAGCGGCTGCTGCGGCAGGTCTACGGGCGCTACGGGATCGATCCGGCGCGGATCGGCTACGTCGAGGCGCACGGCACCGCGACCGCGCTCGGCGACCCCATCGAGGTCAACGCGCTCACCGCGGTCTACGGCGAATCCGGCCGTAACGGCGGGCGCTGCCTGCTCGGCTCGGTCAAGAGCAACATCGGCCATGCCGGCTTCGCCGCCGGCGTCGCCTCGATCGTGAAGGTGCTGCTGTGCCTGAAGCACCGCAAGCTGGTGCCTTCGATCCACTACCGCCAGCCCAATCCGCACATCGATTTCGAGGCGTCTCCGTTCCAGGTCTCCACCGAGTACCGGGACTGGGACAGCGACGCGCCGAGGCTCGCCGCGGTCAGCTCGTTCGGCTTCAGCGGCACCAACGCGCACGTGGTGATCGAGGAGTACGCCGGCCCTGCGCCGGCCGCGGCCGCACGCGGCGACGTCCTGGTCCCGCTGTCGGCCAAGACCGGCGAACAGTTGCGGCAGAAGGTCGTCGAACTGCTGGCGTTCATCGCCGCGCAGGACGCGCCGGTGGCGCTGGACCGCCTCGCCGCGACCCTGCAGTTCGGTCGCGACGCGATGGACCATCGCCTGGCGGTGGTCGCGGATTCGATCGCGTCGCTGGAGGCGTCGCTGCAGGCCTGGCTCGACGGACGCGGGCATCCGCCGGCGGTGCGCCAGGGCCAGAAATCGCGCGGCGACGAACTGTTGTCGACCTTCGCCGAAGACGCCGACATGCGCGAGGTCGTCGCCCGCTGGATCCGGCGCCGCCAGTGGGACCGGATCGCCGACCTGTGGGCGCGCGGCTACGAGATCGATTGGCGGACGCTGCACGACGGCGCGCCACCGAGGCGGATGCGGCTGCCGACCTATCCGTTCGCGCGCGAACGCTGCTGGGCGGAACGCCGCGCGTCGGCCGCCGCTGCGCCGGCGTCGTCGCTCGCCGGGCCGGTGCTGCACCCGCTGCTCCACCGCAACACCTCCGATCTCGACGCGCAGCGCTACAGCAGCGTGTTCGCGCCGGACGCGTTCCCGCTCGCCGACCATCGCGTCGGGACCGATCCGGTGCTGCCGGCGGTGGCCTATCTGGAAATGGCGCGCGCGGCGCTCGCCGAGGCCGTGCCCGGCGACGCCGCGTGCGTGGAACTGCGGCATGTGGCCTGGGCGCGTCCGCTGGTGGTGAGGCAGCCGACCGCGGTGAACCTCGTGGTCTATCGCGACGACGACGACACGCTCGGCTTCGAGATCGAAAGCGAAGCCGCCGCCGGCGAGGACGACGTCCTGCACTGCCGCGGTTCCGCGGTGCTGCTCGACGCCGCGACCGCCGAACGCGTCGATCTGGACCTTCTGCGCGCACGCATGTTCCGCGCGGGGCCGGACGCCGCCGCGCTGTACGCGTCGTTCGCCGCGATGGGGCTGCACTACGGCCCGTCGTTCCGCGGCCTGACCGCCATCGCCCGCGGCGACGGCGAACTGCTGGTCGATCTGCACTTGCCGGATGTCGCCGCGCGCGCCGGCTTCGTGCTCGATCCCGGGATGCTGGACAGCGCCCTGCAGGGCGCGATCGCGATCGCGGACGAAGACGTGCTTTCCTCCGGCGCGCGCGCGCTGCCGTTCGCGGTCGAGGCGGTGCGGATCTTCTCCGCCTGCGCGCCGCGCATGGTCGCGTGGATCCGCCTCGCCGCCGATGCGCGCGCGCGCGGCCCGGGCGCGGGGCTGGCCAAGGTCGACATCGACCTGTTCGACAGCGACGGCCGCCCCTGCGTGCAGATGCGCGGGTTCTCCTCGCGCGCGACGGGAGACGACGCCTCCTTCGACGAGCGGCACTACGCGTCGATCATCGCCGGCCTCCTGGAACGCCGGATGTCCGTCGACGAAGCCATGGAACTGGGTTGATCCGATGAAGCAGACGCTGGCCACGATCTATCGCGAGTTGCTGGACGGGACGCTGTCGCAGGCGGCGGCGATGGCCCGGATCCGGGCGTTGAAGCAGGCCGAAGCACGCCCGGCGACGCCCGCCGGCATGTCCCGGCCGTTCGCATCGCGCCTGGCGCTGCCGCTGTGGCGTCCCGAACTCGCGCCGACGGGCGATGCGGACGCCATGCCGGAGCGGCGGCATGTCCTCGTCTGCGGGCTGTCGCGGATCGAGGCCGCCGACGTGGCGGCGGCGCTGCCCGGAAGCCGCTGCACGCGGCTCGCGGCTGCAAGTCCGCCGGCGACCCCCGCCGACCTTGGCGCAGGTTACGCCGACGCCGTGCTCGCCTGCATCGGCCTGCTGCGCGAGATGCTGCGCGACCGGCCGCAGGGCCGCTGCCTGCTGCAGGTGGCGGCGGCGGACGACGTCGCGGGCGCGCTGCTGGAAGGGCTGGCCGGGCTGTTCGAGACCGCAACACTCGAGAATCCGCTGCTCGCCGGGCAACTGATCGTCGTCCCGGCGGACACCGATGCGGCGACGCTGGCCGAACGCCTGCGCGTGGAAGGCGCACGTCCCGGCACGCGGCTGGTGCGCTGGACCCGCGACGGACGCGAGGTGCGCCGCTGGCGCTTCCTCGACGACGATCGCGACGCCGGCGTCGTGCCCTGCGCCTATCGGGAGCACGGCGTCTACCTCGTCACCGGCGGGCTCGGCGGCCTGGGGCGGCTGGTCGCCGCCGACATCCTCGCCGGCACCACGGCGGCGCGGGTGGTGCTCGTCGGCCGCAGCGCGCCCGCGGGCGACGCCCTCCTGGACAGCAGGCTCGCCGCGCCGGGCCACGCTGGCCGGGTCGAATACCGGCAGGCGGACATCGCGCGCGCCGATGACGTGTCGCGGCTGCTGGCCGGCGTCCTCGCCGACCTCGGGCGGCTCGACGGCATCGTCCACGGCGCCGGGCTGCTGCGCGACGAGTTCCTGTTGCGCAAGCGCGACGACGACGTCCGCTACGTGCTCGCGCCGAAGGTCGCCGGCACGCTCCATCTGCACGAGGCGACGCGCGGGATCCCGCTCGACTTCTTCGTGCTGTGCTCCTCGATCGCGTCGTGGGCGGGCAACCTCGGCCAGGCGGACTACGCCGCGGCCAACGGCTTCATGGACGCGTTCGCCGGCTGGCGCAACGCGCGCGCGGCGGCGGGCGAGTGCGCCGGGCACACGCTGTCGATCGCGTGGCCGCACTGGCGCGACGGCGGGATGAACGTCGACGCGGCCAGCATGACCAAGCTCGAACAGCGCACCGGCCTGCGCTCGCTGGACACCGCCGACGGCCTGGCGGCGCTGCATCGCTGCCTGTCGCTGGACGAAAGCCGGTTGATGGTGATGTACGGCGATCCGGACGGGATGCGGCAGGCCCTGGAGGGGACGGCCGGCGCGGCCGGCGAGATGCGCACGCCGCCGGCGCCCACGGCGGCGCCCCGGACCGCCGCCGCCGCGCCCGCAGCCTCGGCCGGGGATCGCCTGGCGCAGACCCGGACGCTGCTGCGCGACGAGTTCTCGGCGGTGCTGAAGATCCCGGCGCAGCGCATCGAGACGCAGGCCGCGCTCGAACAGTACGGGATCGATTCGATCCTCGCGATGGACCTGACCAGCCAGCTCGAAGGCCGCTTCGGGCCGCTGCCGAAGACGCTGTTCTTCGAGTACCAGAGCATCGACGAACTCGCCGCCTACTTCGTCCGCGCCCATGCGCAGACGCTCGACGGCCTGTTCGCGCCACCGGCCGCGCCGCCCGCGGACGCCGCATCGGCCGCGCCTGCGCCGATGCCGGTCGCGGGCGAGGTCCGCACGGCATCCCGCGCAATGCGCCCCGGCCGGCGCAGCCGCGCGTCCGCGTCCGTCGCGACCCCCGCGGCCGCGCCTGGCACGGTCGCACCTGGCACGGTCGCACCTGCCCAGGCCGCGCCGCTCGCGGTCGCGGACGCACCGATCGCCATCATCGGCCTCAGCGGCCGCTATCCGCAGTCGCCCGATCTCGACGCCTTCTGGCGCAACCTGCGCGAGGGCCGCGACTGCATCGTCGAAGTGCCGCGCGAGCGCTGGGACTGGCGCGCGCACTACAGCGAGGACCGCACGCGCGAGGATGCGCACTACAGCCGCTGGGGCGGCTTCATCGAGGGCGTCGACGAGTTCGATCCGCGCTTCTTCGGCATCGCCCCGCGCGAGGCCAAGGGCATGGACCCGCAGGAACGGCTGTTCCTGCAGCACGCGTGGATGGCGGTCGAGGACGCCGGCTACACCCGCGCCCGCCTGCAGGTCGCCGACGCGCGCGGGTTGCCCGGCCAGGTCGGCGTCTACGCCGGCGTCATGTACGGCGAGTACAACCTGTCCGGCAGCCTCGCCAGCATCGCCAACCGGGTCTCGTATTTCCTGAACCTGCACGGTCCCAGCATGACGCTGGACACCATGTGCTCGTCTTCGCTGACCGCGATCCACCTCGCGTGCCAGGACCTCCGCCTCGGGCGGACGGCGATGGCCATCGCCGGCGGCGTCAACGTCAGCATCCATCCGAACAAGTACACGATGCTCAGTCGTGGACAGTTCATTTCCGGCGACGGCCACTGCCAGAGTTTCGGCGAAGGCGGCGACGGCTACATCCCGGGCGAGGGCGTCGGCGTCTGCGTGCTGAAGCGGCTGTCCGAGGCCGAGCGCGACGGCGACCCGATCCTCGGCGTGATCCGCGGCAGTGCGCTGAACCACGGCGGCAAGACCAACGGCTACACGGTCCCGAATCCGCAGGCGCAGGCCGAGGTGATCCGGCGTGCGCTGCTGGAGGCGGGCATCGACCCGCGCCATGTCGGCTACATCGAGGCCCACGGCACCGGCACGAAGCTCGGCGATCCGATCGAGATCGCGGCGCTGACCCGCGCCTTCCACGGCGATGCGCCGGGATCGGCGGCGGAGACCGGCTACTGCCTGATCGGCTCGGCCAAGTCGAACATCGGCCACTGCGAATCGGCGGCCGGCATCGCCGGCGTGACCAAGGTCCTGCTGCAGATGGCGCACGAGGCGATCGTGCCCTCGCTGCATTCGAGCCGGCTCAACCCCTACATCGACTTCGCCGCCACCCCGTTCGTGGTCAACCAGGCGCTGCGCCCGTGGGACGCGCCGGTGGTGGACGGCCGCCGGCTGCCGCGCATCGCCGGCGTCTCCTCGTTCGGCGCCGGCGGCTCGAACGCGCACGTGCTGATCGAGGAATACCGTGCGCCGGCCGCGACGCGCGAGGCGACGGCATGGCCGCTGGTGTTCCCGCTGTCGGCGCGGACCCCGGCGCAGTTGGCGCAGCGGGTGGAAGCGCTGCTGGTCTTCCTCGAGCGCGACGACCGGATCGTCGACGCGCACGCGCTGGCCCGTGCGCTGCAGGTGGGACGGGAGGCGATGGACGAGCGCACGGCGTTCGTCGCCGCCGACCTCGACGAGGCGAAGGCCGCGCTGCGGGCGCTGCGCGACGGCGTCGCCGGCATCGGCTGGCGCGGCAACGCCCGGCAGGAGCGCGACACGCTGGCGCGCCTGGCCGAGGCCCCGGACTTCGATGCGCGGATCGACGACGCGGTCGCGCGGAGCGCGTGGCCGGAACTCGCCGCGCTGTGGTGCATGGGCTGGACCCCGGACTGGGATGCGCTGGCGGCCGGTCTCCTCCCCGGGTCGCGCCCGCGGATGCTGCGGCTGCCGACCTATCCGTTCGCGCGCGAGCGCTACTGGACCGCTCCGGTCGGGATCGCTCCGGTCGGGATCTCGCTTCCGTCGGCGACCGTCGCAATGCTGCATCCGCTGGTCCACCGCAACGCCTCGTCGCTGCAGGTGTCGCGGTTCGTGTCGCGGTTCTCCGGCGACGAGGCGTGCTTCGGCGACGCCGGCGCGAACGGCGCGCGCACGCTGCCTGCGCTGCTGGCGCTGGAGATGGTGTTCGCGGCGCTCGACCTCGCCGGCGCCGCGGACGGGCGCGACGGCCACTGGACCCTCGACGACACCCGATGGGGCGATCGCCCGATCGTCGCGGATGCGGCGACGGCGGACGCGTCGGAGGTGGAAATCGCCCTGTTCCCGGCCGATGACGGCGTGGACGTGGAAATCGCCCGCCTGTGCGCCGACGACGACCGGGTCCATCTGCAGACGCATGCGCGCTTCGAGGCGTCGCCTTCGCAGCGCGCTCCGGGCAGCGCGCCGCCCGCGAAGGCCGCGGCGACGCCCACCGAAACGCTGACGCTGCCGGTGCTGCACGCGATCGTGCGCGAGCTGGAACGGGCAGGCGGCCGCGGCGCGATCGTGGCCATCGCACGCGTCGAGGCCTGCGCGCCCGTGGCGCAGCCCGGCCGGATCGCGGTGGCGGCGGATGCGAACGGCGCCTTCGACATCGACGTCCACGATCCGCAGGACCGGGTCTGCCTGCGTCTGCGCGGTGTGCAGATCGATGCGCAGATCGACGCACAGCTCGACGGACCGCTCGATGTGATCGATCCGCCGTCGTCGCCGCCCGCAGCGGTCGCGGCCGTGCCGGTCCATGCGCCGTCGTCCGCGCTGCACGCGACGACCGCCACGACCGCTACGACCGCGACCACCGCGACCACCGCGACCGACACGGAGATCTCGCTGCTCGCGCCGTTCGCCGCGCGGTCGACGGCGACCGCGGCGACGGCTGACCAGGCGCATGCCGGGCCGCGCGCGATCCCGGCGGGTCCGGTCGAAGACAAGCCCAGCCGCATTCGGCTGCGGATGGCGGCGGCGGTGCCGGCGACGCCGTCTGCGCCCAGGCCCGCGATCGCGCTCTCGGCGATCGGCCCGGCGTCCTCGGCGGTGCCGCCGCCTTGCGGCGAAGCGGCCGACGCTGCGGGCGCGGACGCGGTTCGCCTGTTCCATCTGCCCGTCAGTGCAGGCGAGGGCGTGTACGCGCTCGAAATCCATGAGGCGCTGTCCGCGACGACGATCCGCCGACTGGCGCAGGCGATCGAACACGCCGGCGGCCTGGCCGGTGCGAAGGCGCTGCTGCTGGTCGATCGCGGTGCGGCCGGCTGGCACGGTGGGCGCGACCTGCGCGATGCCGCGATCCGCGACGGCCTGCTGCGCGCGGTCGCGGCGTGCCCGTGTCCGACGATAGCGGTGGTGCCGCACGGCGCCACCGGCGTCGGCCTGCTGCTCGCCGCGATCTGCGACGCGATGGTCGTCGGCGACGCCGCCGCATACGCGTTCGCCGGCCCTGATGCCGAAGGCATGGCCGACGAGGGCGTGGCGCGCCTGTTCCGCGCCCGCCTGGGCGAGGCCCGCGCCGCGGTGCTGCTGGAGCGCGGTCTGGCCTTCCGCGGCGTGCAGTTGCCGGCGCTGGGCTGGGCCTGCCGGGTCGTCGCCGCCGACGATGCGCACGCCGACGCCTGCCGGCTCGCCGTGCGCCTCGCGGACAAGGCGCAGCCCGCGCTCGATCTGCTGAAGGCGCATCTCGCCCGCGAGATCCGCGCCTGCGTCGATGCGCTCGAACCGCTCGAACCGCTCGAACCGCTCGAACCGCTCGAACCGTCGCCGCCGCGGGCGATGTCCGCGGACGCGCCGCCCCTCCTGCGGATCGACGCGACGCCGGCCGATGGCCTGGCCGCCTGCGCGGAGACGCTGTGCGCCGCGCTGGCGCAGGTCGACGCGGACGGCGAGGCCGGCTGCGTCCTGCTGTGCAGCGGCATCGACGGCTTCCTGCCTCCGATCGCCGGCCCCGCGGACCTCGCCGCGCTGGCCGCCCTGACCGTCGCGATCCGGGACTGCCCGCTGCCGGTCGTCGCCGCGCTCGACAGCGGCGCGGGCGAGGCCGGCTGGTGGCTGGGGTTGTGCTGCGACGCGGCCGTCCACGCCGCGGAGCGACGCTGCGCCACGGACCTGCACTGGGCGATCGCCGAGCCGACGCTGGCGGACGACGCCATCGTCCTGTGCGAACAGCGGCTCGGCACGCCGTTGGCCGCGTGGCTGGCCCGCGCCGGGGACGCGCTCGACGGTGCGGCGCTGGCCGCGCGCAGCGGATGCGCGACGGTCGTCGCGGAGGCGCAGGCGATGGCCGAAGCGCTGCGCCTGGCGACGCACTGGGGCCGCGCGCCGCGTGCGGCCGCGATCGCGTGGAAGCGCGCGCGTTCGGAGGCCTGGCGGCGCGAGCGCGACGCGGTGCGCGCGGCGCGGGAGGCAGCCGAGTCGGCAGCGGCCGAGTCGTCAGCGGCAGCGAGCAGTGCGCCCGAAGCGAACGTCGCAGCCGTGCAGCCCGTGGCCATCGCGCTGGCCTCGGCGGTGGTCTCGCTCACCCTGCATCCCGACGGGGTCGCGCTGATCGAGATGCACGATCGCGACGCCCGCAACATGTTCTCGGCGGCGCTGGTCGACGGCCTCAAGGAAGCCTTCGCGCAGGTCGCCGCCACGCCGGCCTGCCGGGCGGTGGTGCTCACCGGCTACGACCGCTATTTCGCCACCGGCGGCACCGTCGAGACCCTGCTCGCGATCCAGGAGGGGCAGGCGCGGTTCACCGACGAAACGGTGTTCCAGTCGCCGATGGAATGCCCGTTGCCGGTGATCGCCGCGATCCAGGGCCACGCGATCGGCGGCGGCTGGTCGTTCGGCATGTTCGCCGACGTCGTCCTGCTGGCCGAGGAAGGCCGCTACCTCAGCCCGTACATGGGCTACGGATTCACCCCGGGCGCCGGCTCGACGCTGATGTTCCCGGCGAAGATCGGCCTCGACCTCGCGCGCGAAACGCTGCTGTGCGCGGAGGAGGTCGCCGGCGTCGCGCTGAAGCGGCGCGGCGCGCCGGTGCCGGTGCTGCCGCATCGCGAAGTCGTGCCCGCCGCCCTGGCGCTGGCCGGCGACATCGCGCGCACCCCGCGCGCGCGGCTGGTCGCGCTCAAGCGCGGCTGGACCCGCCGCCTGCGCGCTGCGCGCGAGGAGGCCTACCGCCGCGAAGTGGAGATGCACGCGCGGACCTTCGTCGACAACCCGGAGACCCTGGCGCGCATCCGCGAACGGTTCGCGACCCCGGCCGTCGCGGACGCCGCGACACCGCTGCCGGCGGTCGTGCCCGCCATCGCGCCCACGGCGGCGACCGTGTCGATCGCGGAGGTCGTCGAGACGCTGCGGACGCTGCTCGCCGACGAACTGTTCCTCGCGCCCGGCGAGATCGACGACGACACGCCGTTCATCGATCTCGGCCTGGACTCGATCACCGGCGTCACCTGGATCCGCAAGATCAACGCGCGCTACGGGATCGACATCGAAGCGACCCGGGTCTACAGCCATTCGACCCTCACCCTGCTCGGTCGGCTGGTCGCGGACACCGCGGGTGGCGATGCATGCGTCGCCGCGACGGTCGAACCCGCGGCGCCGGCGGCGGTCGTCGAACCGTCGCCCGCCACCGCGACGACCTCCGCGGCGATCGCCGCAGCGATCCCAGGGGCCACGCCCGCGGCCGCCGGCGGCGAAGGGCTGGACGCGGTGGTCGCGCGGATCGGCGCGCTGCTCGCGGGCGAACTGCTGCTGCGCCCGGAGGAGATCGACGAGACCCTGCCGTTCATCGACATGGGCCTGGATTCGATCACCGGCGTCATCTGGGTGCGGGCGATCAACGCGGCCTACGGCACCGACATCGAGGCCACCCGCGTCTACAGCCATCCGACGCTGCGCGAACTGGCGCGCCTGGTGCTGCAGGAAGCCGCGCCGCAGGAAGCCGGCCCATCGGCGCCGGCGACGCCGGCGGCTGCCGCGTCACCCGTCCCGCTGCCGGCGACGCCGCCCGCCGCCGTCGTGTCCGTGCCGCACGCGGCGCGGCGCGTCCTCGTCTCGTGGCGCGATCGCCCGGCGTCGGCCTCCGCCCGCCGGGCCTCGACGTCGTCGGCACTGCAGCCGGGACGGCAGCGCAAACCCGAGCCCATCGCGGTGATCGGCATCGCCGGGCAGTTCGCCATGGCCCGCGACGTGGACGCGTTCTGGGCCAACATCGCCTCGGGCCGCGACTGCATCGTCGAAATCCCCGAGCAGCGCTGGCGCCTGCGCGACCATTTCCGCGAAGGCGCGCCGACGCCCGGCAAGACCAACAGCAAATGGCTGGGCGCGATCGAGGACTTCGACAAATTCGATCCCCTGTTCTTCAACATCTCGCCGACCGAAGCCGAAAGCATGGAGCCGCAGCAGCGGCTGTTCCTGCAGACCTGCTGGCACGGGATCGAGGACGCCGGCTATCGCCCGCAGTCGCTGTCCGGCAGCCAGTGCGGCGTGTTCGTCGGCTGCGGGCCCAGCGACTACCACCAGGCCTCGCGCGAGCACCGGCTCAGCGCGCAGGGCTTCACCGGCGCGGCGACCTCGATCCTCGCGGCGCGGGTGTCGTACTTCCTCAACCTGCGCGGCCCGTGCCTGTCGATCGACACCGCCTGCTCCTCGTCGCTGGTCGCGATCGCCAGCGCCTGCGACAGCCTCAACGCGGGGGTCAGCGACCTGGCCCTGGCCGGCGGCGTGTACGTGATGGCGGGACCGGCGATGCACATCATGACCGCGCAGGCCGGCATGCTCTCGCCCGACGGCCGCTGCCACGCGTTCGACCAGCGCGCCAACGGTTTCGTGCCCGGCGAAGGCGTCGGCGTGCTCGTGCTCAAGCGGCTGGCGGACGCCGAACGCGACGGCGATCGCATTCAGGCCGTGATCGAGGGCTGGGGCATCAACCAGGACGGCAAGAGCAACGGCATCACCGCCCCCAACGAGGAATCGCAGGCGCGGCTGCTGCAGTCGGTGTACCGGCGCTTCGACATCGCGCCGGGCGACATCCAGTTGATCGAGGCCCACGGCACCGGCACCAAGCTGGGCGATCCGATCGAGGTCGCCGGCCTCAAGGCCGCGTTCGCGCCGTTCACCGACCGCCGCGCGAGCTGCGCGCTCGGCTCGGTCAAGAGCAACATCGGCCACTGCCTGACCGCGGCCGGCGCCGCCGGCATGCTCAAGCTGGTCATGGCGATCCGCCACCACGCGCTGCCGCCGACGATCCACTATCGCCAGCGCAACGAGCACATCCAGCTCGACGACAGCCCGTTCTACGTCAACGACACGCTGCGGCCGTGGACGGTCGCCGACGGCGGCACCCGCCGCGCCGCGATCAGCTCCTTCGGCTTCAGCGGCACCAACGCGCACCTGGTCGTCGCCGAACACCGGCCGCAGCCGCAGGCCGCGCGCCGGGCCGACGCGCTGACCCAGGACGGCCGGGTGATCGTCCCGCTGTCGGCGCGGACCGAAGCGCAACTGCGCCGCAAGGCCGAAGACCTGCTCGCGTTCCTGCGCGCGCAGGCGCAGGCGCCCGACCTGGTCGCGCTGGCCTACACGCTGCAGGTCGGTCGCGACGCGATGGGCGAACGCCTCGGCTTCCTCGTCGATTCGATCGAAGCCCTGGCCGCGCGGCTCGCCGCGTACCTGGCCGGGCAGGACGGCGCCGGGGAGGTGTACCAGGGCCAGGTGAAGCGGCATCGCGAGGCGATCCGGCTGATTGCCCAGGACGACGAGATGCGCGCGACGGTCGTCGGCAAATGGCTGGCCGAGCGCAAGCTGTCGAAGCTGCTCGATCTGTGGGTCAAGGGCCTGGACCTGGACTGGACGATGTTCTACCCGGGCGACCGCCCGGCGCGGATCGGCCTGCCCGGCTATCCGTTCGCGCGCGAGCGCCACTGGATTGCGCCGGCCGCCGAAGCGCCGGCCGGTGCGCTGCATCCGCTGCTCCACGAGAACGCGTCGCTGCTCAGCGGCCAGCGCTACCGCTCGCGCTTCGACCGCGACGCGGACGTGTTCGCGACCGGCGCGGACGGCCGCCGGGTCCTGCCCGCGGCGACGCAACTGGCGATGATGATCGCGGCGGTGTCGCACGCCACGTCCGACGCGACCGGCGTGGCCGCGATCGAACTCGCGTCGATCGCTTGCGACGGCATCCCGTGCGACGGCATCGCCGACGACGGCTGCGCGATCCGGATCGAGCTCGCCGCGGACGACGCCGGCGGCATTGCGGTCGCGCTGCGGATGGAGGCGGGCGCTGCGCCGTCCTCCGATCCGCTTGCCGCGGCGGTCGCCCGGCTGCTGCCGGACGCCGATGTCCGGCGGGTCGATCCCGACGCGATCCGCGGCCGTCTGGCGTCCGCGACGCAGGCCATCGACGGTCCGGCATCGACGCGCATCGGCGACGGCGAGATCCTGCTGCGGCTGACGCCCGACGCCGCCGCGGCGACGGATCGGGGGCCTTCGGCGGCATCGATCGCCGACGCGCTGCGAGCCGCGGCCTTGGCGTCCGGCGTCCCCGCGGAGGCGGCCACGGGGCCGCTGCACGTCGACCGCATCCTCGCGGCCGCGCCGCATCGCGCGGCGACGTTCGCCTGGGCGCGGCGCGCCGCCGACGGCGCGGACGGCCCACGTGTCGACATCGACCTGATCGACGACGACGGCGCGATCGCGCTGTCCGTGCACGGGCTCGCCATGGCGTCGGTCGCCGCCGCGTCGATGGAACCGACGGACGGGACGATGACACTGGTCGCGCCGCGCTGGTCGCCGGCGCCGGCATCGCCGCCGGTCACGCCCGCGACCGAAGCCGCAACCCTGGTGATCGGCGCGGACGCGGCGCAGCGCCAGGCCTTCGTCGCGGCGGGGCGCGACGACCGATTGTCGTTCGCGACGCTCGGCGACGACGACGTCGAGGCCATCGCCGCCACGCTGTCGGGCCACGCGTTCGAGCGGCTGGTCTGGATCGCGTCGCGTCCGGACACGCCGACGCTGACCGAGGAAGCGATCATCGAGCATCAGCAGCGCGGCATCGTGCAGGTGATGCGCCTCGCGCGCGCGCTCGAACGGCTCGAAGCGCGCGAAACCGCCGAGCCCGCCCGCCGCGACCTGCAGTGGGACCTGGTGACCGTGAACGCGCTGCCGGCGACCGCGGGATTGCCGTTGGAACCGACCCATGCCGGCCTGCAGGGACTGACCGGCAGCATGGCCGAGGTCTACCCCGGGTGGCGGATCCGGATGCTCGACGTGCCCGACCTGTCCGCATCGACGATCGCCACGCTGCTGGCGCCCGGCCTGCCCGCCGCCGAGCGCGGCAAGGCGGCCTGCCATGCGCTGCGCGACGGTTGCTGGCTGCAGGAATCGCTGGCGCCGGTGGATCTCGTCGGCGCTGGCGGAGTCGCGGGGCAACCCTTCGACGCGGGCGCGACACCCTATCGCCACCGCGGCGTCTACATCGTGATCGGCGGCAGCGGCGGCGTCGGCGAGGTCTGGACCCGCCACGTCGGCACGCGCTATCGGGCGAAGGTCGTGTGGATCGGCCGGCGCGCCCTCGACGACGCGCTGCGCGCGAAGTTGGCGGCGCTGGAGGCGTCCGGCATCGCGGTCGACTACGAGCAGGCCGACGCCGCCCGTCCGGGCGAGCTCGAAGCCGCCTGCGCCCGGATCATGCGCCGCCACGGCGCGGTGCACGGTGTGGTCCACTCCGCGGTCGGCGACTTCGACCAGCGGCTCAAGACCGTTTCCGAGTGCGATTTCCGTTCGATCCTGTCCGTGAAGATGGATCTGAGCGTAAGGATCGCGCAGGTGTTCCGCGACGCAGCCCTGGACTTCTACCTGTTCTTCTCCTCGAACGCGTCCTTCGTGCGCGGGGCGGGGATGGCCGGCTATTCCGCCGGCTGCACCTTCCAGGACGCCTTCGCCCGCGCCCTCGGCCAGCGTCTCGGCAGCCTGGTCAGGACCGTGAACTGGGGCTACTGGTCGGTCGGCGCCGGCAGTGCGATGACCGACGCCATGAAGCGCTACTTCCACGAGACCGGCTACCGGCCGCTGGATCCGGACGCGGCGATGGCGGCGCTGGACCGGTTCATGGCCAGCGACCTGCCGCAGGTGTCGATCGCGAAGTACGCCGCTGCGCAGGCCGCGTCTCCGCAGCCGCGCCCGGCCGCGGCCCGCGCGACCGCGGCGGACGCCGTCGCCGTCGAGCCGGCGTCCGCGCCGCGCGCCGACGGCGAGGGCGCGCCCGACGACCTCGCCGGCAAGGCGCTCGCGTTCTGCGCGAAGCTCGTCGGCGACGCGCTCAAGATCGATCCGGCCGCGCTCGACGCGGACGAACCGCTCGAGACCTACGGCATCGACTCGGTCATCGTCGGCCTGGTCAACCGCAGCCTGCAGGTCCATTTCGAGGTCGGCAGCACGCTGCTGTACGAGCACCGCACGCTGCACGGCCTCGCCGGTCACCTGCTGCGGACGCAGCAGCCGCGCCTGCGCGCGCTGTTCGCCGCGCCGGTCGCGTCGCCGGTCGCGTCGCCGGCGCCGGCGGCGTCGCGCGGCGAACCGTTGCCGGCCGCTGCGCCGCACGCGCCGGCGCCGCGCCTGCCCGGACGCCGCGGCGTCGCCGCATCGCAGGCGGATCGCACGGCCCCGTCCTCGCCGCGCACGCGCCGGATCGCGATCGTCGGCATCAGCGGGCAGTATCCGGGGGCCGTGGACCTCGACGCGTTCTGGGACAACCTCCGCCAGGGCCGCGACAGCGTCGGCGAGATTCCCGGCAACCGCTGGTCGCTGGACGGGTTCTACGAGCCCGACGAGCACGCGGCGGTGGCCGCCGGCAAGAGCTACTGCAAGCGCGGCGGCTTCCTCGACCGGTTCGCCGAATTCGACCCGCTGTTCTTCGGGATCGCGCCGCGCGAAGCGCTCAACATGGATCCGCAGGAGCGGCTGTTCCTGCAGACGGCCTGGAACGCGCTGGAGAACGCCGGCCTCACCCGCGAAGCGCTGCGCCGGCGGTTCGATCGCCGGGTCGGAGTGTTCGCCGGCATCACCCGCGCCGGCTACAACCTCTACCGCGCCGACGCCGACCCGGCCGTGAAGTTCTGGCCCAGGACCTCGTTCGGCTCCGTCGCCAACCGGCTTTCGTACCTGCTCGACATCGAAGGGCCGAGCCTGCCGGTCGACACGATGTGCTCCTCGTCGCTGACCGCGCTGCACGAGGCCTGCGAACACATCCTCAACGGCGACTGCCGCGCGGCCATCGCCGGCGGCGTGAACCTGTTCCTGCACCCGACCAGCTACATCGACATGTCCTCGCAGCACATGCTGTCGAAGGACGGGCGCTGCAGGAGCTTCGGCGAAGGCGCCAACGGGTTCGTCCCGGGCGAGGGCGTCGGCGTGGTGGTGCTGCGTCCGCTGGAGGACGCCGAGCGCGACGGCGACGTGATCCACGGCGTGATCATCGCGACCGGGATCAACCACGGCGGCAAGACCAACGGCTACACCGTGCCGAACCCGACCGCGCAGGCGGCGCTGGTGCGCGAGGCGATCGACCGGGCCGGCATCGACGCCGGCGCGATCGGCTACATCGAGGCGCACGGCACCGGCACCGATCTCGGCGATCCGATCGAGATCGCCGGCCTGGAGCAGGCGTTCGCGCCCGACGCGGTCGAGCCCGGGCACTGCGCGATCGGCTCGGTGAAGTCGAACATCGGCCACCTGGAGGCCGCGGCCGGCATCGCCGGCCTGACCAAGGTGCTGCTGCAGTTCCGCCACGGCCAGATCGCACCGTCGCTGCACGCCGAACGGACCAATCCGAACATCCGCTTCGAGCGCACCCCGTTCGCGTTGAACCGCACGCTCACCCCGTGGGCGCGGCCGGTGGTCGATGGCGTCGCACAGGCGCGGATCGCGGGCGTCTCGTCCTTCGGCGCCGGCGGCGCGAACGCGCACGTCCTGGTCGAGGAACATCTGCCGGCCTCCGGCCACGGCGCGGCCGCCCTCGACGCATCGCCGCGGACCGGGGTGTTCCCGGTCTCGGCGAAGACCCCCGAGCAACTGCGGCAGCGCGCGCGCGACCTGCTCGATGCGCTGCGCGACGGGCGCGTGGCCGGCGGCTGCGCCGAGGTCGCGCATACGCTGCAGACCGGCCGCGAGGCGATGGAGGCGCGCGCCTGTTTCCTGGCCCCGGACCTGGCGACGCTGGCGACGAGGCTCGAAGCGTTCGTGGGCGATGCGGGCGTGCGCGACGGGATTTTCGTCGCCCGCCAGGACGGCGCCGCGGCCCCGGCCGCGACGCGACGCGCGATCGATCCGGCCGTGGTCGAAGGCTGGCTCGCGCGCGGCGAGACCGACGAACTGGCGCGCGCCTGGGTCGACGGCGCCGCCATCGACTGGGCGGCGCCGTGGCAGGGCAGCGGCGTGCGGCGGGTCGAGCTGCCGGGCTATCCGTTCGCCCGCGAGACCTTCTGGATCGACGACGTGGTCCGTCCCGCCGGCGCGCAGGACCGGCCGCAGCCGCAGCCGCCGGGCGATCTGCAGCGTGCGGCCGCGATCATCGACGGCATCGACGCCGCCGCGATCGCGCCGGAGCAGGGCGTGCGCCTGCTCAGGGCGCTGCTCGGGAATCCGGCGTGAGCCGCGGGGCGACCGCGCGGGTGGAAGCACAAGGACGGCGCACGGCGACGGCCGGCGCGGAATCGACGGGCGGACGCGCAGTCCCCCGTCCCCAGGGAAAGAAGCAGGCGCAATGACCGATTTCATCCAGTACGTCGTTTCCGAACTCAAGAGCGGCCGCCTCTCCCGGCAGGACGCGCTGTCGCTGATCGGCCAGTTCTGGCGTCGCCCGGCCACCCCCGGCGCGTCGGCGCTGCATCCGCTGCTGCACGCCAACGTCTCCACCCTCGGCGAGCAGCGCTACGCCTCGTGGTTCGGCGGCGACGAGTTCTTCCTGGACGACCACCGCGTGCTGTTCGGCGCCGACGACGCGCGCCGAGTGCTGCCCGGTGTGGCCTACCTGGAAATGGCGCGCGCCGCGGCGGCGAACGCGCTGGCCGACCTCGCCGACGCCGACCGCATCGCGCTCGAGGACGTGGTCTGGCTGCAGCCGATCGTCGTGGACGACGCCACCGAGGTCGGCGTCGCGCTGTCTCCCGGGGACGGCGCGGAGGACGGCGCGGCGGCTGCGCTCGAATTCGAGATCTTCAGCGTCGCGCACGGACAGGCGGACGCCGGCGCGACCGAGACCGTGCATTGCCGCGGGCGGGCGCTGATCGCCGCGACGCCAGCGCCGGCGCCGCTGGACCTCGACGCGATCGCGCGACGCACGGGCCGTCGCGTGCTGGAACCCGACGCGATCTACCCGGCCTACGCGCGGATGGGGATGCGCTTCGGGCCCGGGCATCGCTCGCTGGCGCGCGTGCGCTGCGGCGAGGCCGAAGTGCTGGCCGAACTGGCGTTGCCCGCGGCGCTCGTCGACACCGCTGCATCCTACGTCCTGCATCCGTCGATGCTCGACGGCGCGCTGCAGGCCGCGATCGGGCTGCTGCCCGACCCCGATGCGCCGCCGGCGCGTCCGTCGCTGCCGTTCGCGGTGGATGCGGTGCGCGTGCACGCGCCCTGCGGCGGCGATCTCCGCGCCTGGATCCGGCCCGCCGCGGGCGCGCGGCCGGGCGATCGCGTCAGCCGCCTCGACATCGACGTGTGCGACGGGGCAGGGCGGGTCTGCGTGCAGTTGCGCGGGTTCGCCTCGCGCGAGGCGAATGCCGCGACGGTCGTTCCGACGGGCGTCGCGGGTGGCATCGTGGCAGACGCCGCGGACGCGCCGATCGCCACCATGCTGGCGGTGCCGGCCTGGCAGGACGTTCCGGCCGAGACCGGCATCGATGTCGCCGAAGGTGCGATCGACCACGTCATCCTCTGCGGCTATCCGCGATCGACCGTCGAGGCGCTGGGCGAACGCCTGCCTGGCGCCCGCATCCACGCGGTGGCCGCTTCGGCCGAGGCGGGCATCGCGCAGGGCTTCACCGCGATGGCGCTGGCCTGTTTCGCGATCGTCCGGGAGGCGCTCGCGAGCCTCGCGGACCCCGCGCCGACCGCGCTGCGCCTGCGCCTGGTGCTGCCTCGGCGCGACGACGCCGGCCTGCTGCCGGCGCTGTCCGGGCTGCTGGCGACCGCCGCCCAGGAACATCCGCAGGTCCGCGCCCAGGTGCTGGAGATCGATGCCGATGCGTCGGTGGACGCACTGGCCGCCGGCCTGCTCGCCGAGCGCGACACGGGACACGCGCAGGTGCGCCTCGCCGCCGGGCGGCGCGAGGTCGGCCACTGGGCTGCGCTCGCGGACGCGGAGACGGACGCTGGCACGGACGGGGACGCGGCCTGCGCGCCGGTGTTCGTGGACGGCGGTGTCTACCTGATCACCGGCGGCCTCGGCGGGCTCGGCCGGCTGTTCGCCAGGCACGTGCTCGACACCTGTCCCGGGGCCCGGGTGGTGCTGACCGGGCGCGGCGCGCACACGCCGGCGATCGACGCCGACCTGCGCACGCTCGCCGACGGCGCGGACCCGTCGCGGCTCGCCTACGCCGCCCTCGACCTGCTCGACGAGGCCGCGGTCGAGCGGCTGGTGGAGGACATCCGCGAACGCCACGGCCGTCTCGACGGCATCCTCCACGCCGCGGGGATGATCGCCGACAACCTGATCGCCCGGAAGTCGCCCGAGGAATTCGCGCGGGTGCTGGCGCCGAAAGTGGCGGGCACCGTGCATCTGGATCGCGCGAGCCGTGCGCTGCCGCTCGACTTCTTCGCGCTGTTCTCGTCCGCCGCCGCGGTCGATGGCCATGTCGCCCAGTCCGACTACGCGGTCGCCAACGGTTTCATGGATCGCTACGCGGCGCATCGCAACCGGCTGGTCGCCTCCGGCGCGCGCCACGGCAGGACGGTCGCGATCGACTGGCCGTTCTGGCAGGACGGCGGCATGCGCATGCCCGCCCGCGAGCAGCAGGCGCTGTTCGAGCGCACCGGCATGCGGCCGCTGCGGACCGCGTCGGGCCTGCAGGCGTTCCATCGCTGCGTGCGCTCCGGTCACGCGCGGGTGCTGGTGATCGAGGGCGATCCCCGGCGCATCCGCGCGCTGCTCGACGGCGGGCAGGCGCGCGCCGTCGCCCTCGAGGCCGCCGCTGTCGCCGCCGTCGATGCCGGCGGCCGGCCGGACGTCGTGCCTGCCGCCGGCAACGATGCGCTCGAGCGGATGCGCGACTACCTGCGCGCGGAGTTCTCGTCGCTGCTGGGCCTGCCCGCGCACCGGATCGATCCGCGCGCGGCGCTCGAACGCTACGGCATGGACTCCGTGCTCGCGATGGACCTGACCGCGAAGCTGGAAAAGACCTTCGGACGCCTGTCGAAGACGCTGTTCTTCGAGCACCAGACCCTGGACCAACTGGCCGCGCACTTCGTCGGGGCGCACGCCGCCACCGTCGCGCGGCTGTTCCCGTCCGCGTCGTCCGCATCGTCGAAGGAAACCGTCCCGGTCGCGCCGGCGCCCGTCGCCGCACCGAACACCGCCGCCTTCGTCGAGGCCGGTGGACATGGCGCGGCACGACGCACCCGCGGCCGTCGCTGGCTGGCCGCACGGGCGCCTGCGCGCGAGGCGTCCCCGCCGGAACCGATCGCGATCGTCGGCCTCAGCGGACGCTATCCGGAGTCCGAGGACCTCGCGGCGTTCTGGCGCAATCTGCGCGACGGCCGCGACTGCATCGTCGAGGTTCCGCCCAGCCGCTGGGACTGGCGCGACTACTACAGCGAGGATCGCAGCCAGTATGGCCGCCACTACAGCAAGTGGGGCGGTTTCATCGCCGGGGTCGACGAATTCGACCCGCTGTTCTTCAACATCCCGCCGGTCGGCGCCGAACTGATCGACCCGCAGGAGCGCCTGTTCCTGCAGCACGCGTGGATGGCGATCGAGGATGCGGGCTACACCCGCTCCGGCCTGCAGCAGGCGCGCGACGCCGCCCAGGCCGGGCAGGTCGGCGTCTACGTCGGCGTGATGTACGGCGAATACCAGCTCTTCGGCGCGGAGTCGGGCCTGCTCGGCCGCCGCATCGGCGTGCCGGTCAGCTACGCCAGCATCGCCAACCGCGTGTCCTACGTGCTCGACCTGCACGGGCCGAGCATGACCCTGGACACGATGTGCTCGTCGTCGCTGACCGCGATCCACCTGGCCTGCCAGGACCTGCGCCAGGGGCGCACCCACCTGGCGATCGCCGGCGGCGTCAACCTCAGCCTGCATCCCAACAAGTACCTGGTGCTCAGCGCCGGGCAGTTCATCTCCGGCGACGGCCACTGCCAGAGCTTCGGCGAGGGCGGCGACGGCTACATTCCGGGCGAGGGCGTCGGCGTGGTCGTGCTCAAGCGCCTGTCGGAGGCGGTCGCGGACGGCGACCACATCCACGGCGTGATCCGCGGCAGCGCACTCAACCACGGCGGCAAGACCAACGGGTACTCGGTGCCGAACCCGCGGGCGCAGCGCTGGGTCATCGATCGCGCGCTGAAGGAGTCCGGCGTCGATCCGCGCCACGTCAGCTATCTCGAAGCCCACGGCACCGGCACCCGGCTCGGCGATCCGATCGAGATCGCGGCGCTCGGCCAGGTGTTCGGACCGCACGACGACGCCCGCGGCTCCTGCGCGATCGGCTCGGTCAAATCGAACATCGGCCACTGCGAATCCGCGGCCGGCATCGCCGGGCTGACCAAGGTCCTGCTGCAGATGAAGCACCGGATGCTGGTGCCGTCGCTGCATTCGGCGACGCTCAATCCGCACATCGATTTCGAGGCGTCGCCGTTCACGGTCAACCAGACCCTGAGGCCGTGGGAGACGCCGGCCTCCGGCGACGGCCACGTGCCGCGCATCGCCGGGATTTCGTCGTTCGGCGCCGGGGGATCGAACGCGCACCTGATCGTCGAGGAGTACGTCGCGCCAGCCGCCGCCGCGACGTTCCCGCGCGTGCGCCCGCGGCGCGAAGCGCTGGTGCCGCTGTCGGCCCGGACCGAAGCGCAACTGCGGCGCAAGGTCGAGGACCTGCGCGCCTTCCTCGATGCCGGGACCGAGACGGACCCGCAGGGCGGCGCCGCGTCGATCGACCTCGAATCGCTCGCGTACACCCTGCAGAAGGGGCGCGAAGCGATGGCCTTCCGGGTCGCCTTCGTCGTCGATTCGGTCGAGGCGCTCCGCGCCGCGCTGGACGCGCACCTTGCGGACGAAGGCGACGCCGCGGTGCGTTTCTCCGGCCGGGTCGAGAACGAACTGGACGGCATCCCGTCGCTCGGCCGCGACGACGACATGCGCGAGGCGATCGGCAAATGGATCGCGCGCGGCAAATTCGGCAAGCTCGCCGACCTGTGGGTGAAGGGGCTGGAGCTGGACTGGGACGCGCTGTATCCCGCTGCCCGTCCCGCACGCATGCCGCTGCCGGCCTATCCGTTCGCGAAGGATCGCTACTGGATCGCGCTGCCCGCGCGCCCGGCCGGCGGCGTCGTCGGCGCCGGCGACGCCCATCCGCTGCTGCAGGCCAACCTGTCGGACTTCCATCGCCAGTGCTACGGCAACGCCTTCGACGGCCGCGAATGGTTCCTCGCCGACCATCGGGTCGGCCTCGGCGGCGCCCGCCCGCAGCGGCTGCTGCCCGGCGCGGCCTATCTGGAAATGGTCCGCGCGGCGATGGCCGCGGCGCTGCCCGAAGGCGGGGGCGGCGCACTGGCGCTGCGCAACGTCGCCTGGGCGCAGCCGCTGGTGGTGGAGTCCCCGCAGCGGGTGGAGATCCGGCTCGCCGCGGCACGTGAAGACGACATCCACTTCGACGGCAGCGACCTCGACGGCATCGAATTCGAAGTCGTCGGCGGCGATGCGGCTGCGCCCGTGCGCCACTGCAGCGGATCGGCGACGTTCCTCGCGGACGCGGCGCCGCAACGGCTGGACGTCGCCGCGCTCACGGCGCGCATGACCGCGGGCACGCTCGCGGCCGAGGCGGTCTACGCGGCGTTCGAGGCGATGGGCATCGTCTACGGGCCCGCGTTCCGTACCGTGTCGCGACTGCACCGGGGCGCGGGCGAAGCGCTCGCCGAACTGACGCTGCCCACCGCGACCGCGCTGTCTCCCTACGTCCTGCATCCCGGCCTGCTCGACGGCGCGCTGCAGGCGGCCATCGGCCTCGTCGCCCAAACCGATGGCCTGCCCGACGGCCTGCCCGACGCGCCCGCGGTTCCGTTCGCGCTCGACGCGCTGACCGTCCATGGTCCCTGTTCGGCGCGGATGTACGCCTGGGTCCGCGACGCCGGCGCGGCCGCCGCGGGCGTCGGCCGGGTCGACATCGACCTGTTCGGCGACGACGGCACGCCGTGCGCGAGCCTGCGCGGGCTGACCTCGCGCACGCTCGCCGGCGCATCGGCGACGCAGGCCGATCCCGAGGTGTCGGTGCTGATCGCCGAACCCGACTGGGAAGACGTGACGACCGCCGGCGTCGATGCCGCGAACTGGCGGCGACGCGACGTACTGCTGTGCGTCGGCGTCGCCGGCGATGCCGCGCGCCTGTCCGCCGACCTGCAGGCCGAGCGTCCGCAGGCCTCGGTGCGCGCGCTGTCGCTCGATCCGCAGGGCGATCTCGCCGACCGCTATCGCGACGCCGCGCTCGCCGTGCTCGCGCACGTGCAGTCCGTGTACGCGGCCGGGGTGGCAGGGGAGCGGGAGGGCAGGCGACTGCTGCAACTGGTGGTCGCCGACCGGGGCGAGGACGCGGTGCTCGCGGGGCTGGCCGGGCTCGCCGACACGATCCGCCTCGAACTGCCCGACCTGCTCGCGCAGGTGGTGGCCGTGCCGCCGGACCTGGACGCGCGCACGCTCTCGGAACGCCTGGACACGGCCGCCGCGTATCCGGGCGAAAGCCGCCTCGACGGCGCCCGCGCGGTCATGCGCAGGCCGCGCTGGCGGTCGCGTGCGCTCGACGACCGCAGCGCGACGCCGGCGTTCAAAGCCGGCGGCGTCTACCTCGTCACCGGCGGGCTGGGCGGGCTCGGTCGGCTGTTCGCCCGCGAAATCCTCGCCTGCGCGCCCGACGCCACCGTCGTGCTCGGCGGCCGCGGCGAACTGGCCGGCGCGCAGCGCGAAGCCTTCGAGGCCCTGCGGGCGTCGCTGTCGGCGCCGGCGGAGCGGCTGCGCTATCGCCAGCTCGACCTCGCCCGCCCGGAACAGGTCGACGCGGTGATCGCGGACCTCGTCTCCGAGCTGGGCGGCCTCTCGGGCGTGCTGCACAGCGCCGGGACCACCCGCGACCGGCTGCTGCTGCGCAAGACCGCGGACGAGTGCGCCGAGGTGCTGGCGCCGAAGGTCGCGGGCACGCACCACCTCGACCTGGCCACGCGCGGTATCGATCTCGACTTCTTCGCGCTGTTCTCCTCGCTGGCGTCGGCGATGGGCAACGTCGGGCAGGGCGACTACGCCGCCGCCAACGGCTTCATGGACGCCTTCGCCGATCACCGCAATGCCCTGGTCGATGCCGGACAGCGTCGCGGCAGGACCCTTTCGCTGCTGTGGCCGCTGTGGCGGGACGGCGGGATGCGGATCGACGCTGACGCGCAGGCGGCGCTGGCGCGGACCGCCGGCATGCTGCCGCTGCGGACCGCGAACGGCATGCGCGCCTTCCACCGCGCGGTGGCCGAGGGCAGGGGACGCATGCTCGTGGTCGAGGGCCATGCGCAGCGGCTGCGGCAGGCGCTGGAGGCGCGGCGCACGCCGGTGGCGGAGGCCGTCGCGCCGCCGCCGTCGATCGCGCGGGAGCGTGCTGCGGACATCGCCGTCGCCGCCAACGACGACGCCTCGCGCGGCCGCGTCGAACGCGCCACGCGCTGGCTGACCGAACAGTTTGCCGAGCAGTTGCGCGTGCCGGTCCACGAGCTGGACCCGAAGGCGCCGCTGGAGCGCTACGGCATGGACTCGGTGCTGGCGATGAAGCTGACCCAGCACCTGGAGACCCGGTTCGGCTCGCTCTCGAAGACGCTGTTCTTCGAGTACCAGACGATCTCGGCCCTGGCGACGCACCTGGCGCGCGCCTTCCCGGAGGCATTCCCGGCCGCGATACCCGATCGTCCTGCGCAGGCGACGGCCGTCGCCGGGGACGCCCGACCCGTCGCCGGCATCGTCGATGCGGGGCGTCCCGCGCGGCGCTTCGCCAGGCTGCGCACGTCGACCGGGCCGGCCGGCGCGCAGGCCATCGCCAACGACAGCATCGCGGACGGCAGCATCGCGGACGGCAGGATCGCCATTGTCGGCGTCGCCGGCCGCTATCCGGAGGCGCCCACCCTCGACGCCTTCTGGCAGAACCTCCGCGACGGCCGCGACAGCATCGTCGAGGTGCCGACCGAGCGCTGGAACCATGCGGCGATCTTCGCGCCGGGCCGCAACCGTCCGGGCAAGGCCTACAGCAAGTGGGGCGGCTTCCTCGACGGCGTCGATCGCTTCGACGCGCGGTTCTTCAACATCTCGCCGCGCGAAGCGGAACTGATCGATCCGCAGGAACGCCTGTTCATCGAAAGCGTGTGGGAAACGCTCGAGGACGCCGGCTACAGCCGCAACGCGATCGACCGGCTGCGGGTCGGCGTCTACGTGGGCGCGATGTGGGGCCACTACGAGCTGCATGCCGGCGCGTCCGCCGGGGTGCCGAGTTCGTCGTTTGCGTCGATCGCGAACCGGGTGTCCTACTTCTTCGATTTCCACGGGCCGAGCATGGCGATCGACACGATGTGCTCGTCGTCGCTCACCGCCATCCACCTGGCCTGCGAAGCGCTGCGCGGCGGCGGCATCGATGCGGCGATCGCCGGCGGCGTCAATCTCTCGCTGCATCCGAACAAGTACCTCAGCCTCAGCCAGGGCAATTTCGCTTCGACCGACGGCCGCTGCCGCAGCTTCGGCGAGGGCGGCGACGGCTACGTGCCGGGCGAGGGCGTCGGCGCGGTGCTGCTGCGGCCGCTGGCCGCGGCCCTGCGCGACGGCGATCGCATCCATGGCGTCATCCGCGCGACGGCGATCAACCACGGCGGCAAGACCAACGGCTACACCGTGCCGAACCCGGTCGCGCAGTCGGACCTGATCCGCGAGGCGCTGCGCGAGGCGCGGGTCGATCCGGCCACCATCGACTACGTCGAAACCCACGGCACCGGCACCTCGCTCGGCGATCCGATCGAGATCACGGGCCTGGTCCGGGCCTTCGCGGGCGACGCGCCGCAGGCCGCGGGCGGCGGACGCCGCTGCGCGATCGGTTCGGTCAAGTCGAACATCGGCCATCTCGAATCGGCGGCCGGCATCGCCGCGCTGACCAAGGTCCTGCTGCAACTGCGTCATCGCACGCTGGCGCCGTCGCTGCACGCAGAGCGCCTGAATCCGCACATCGACTTCGATGCGGTGCCGTTCGCGGTGCAGCGCAGCCTCGCGCCCTGGCCGGGCGGCGGCGACCGACCGCGCCGCGCCGCGGTGAGCTCGTTCGGGGCGGGCGGCGCCAACGCGCACCTGATCGTCGAAGAACATGTCGCGGAGGCGCGGGTCATCGAAACGGGCGCGCCGGCGATGCCGGAGGTCGGCCCGGAGGCGTTCCTGCTCTCGGCGAAGACCCGCGAGGCGCTCGCCGCCTACGTCGCTCGGCTGCTGGCGTTCCTGGCGCAGACGCCGGCCGCGTCGCTGGCGGACATCGCCTACACCTCGCAGGTCGGCCGCACGCCGATGCAGGAGCGGCTGGCGGTCGTCGCGGCGAGCGTCGAAGACCTCCGCCGGATCCTCGCGCGCTGGCGTCCGGAGGCGGGCGAAGCGTCGTCGCCGGGCCGGTCGCGGATCGAAGGCCTGTTCGAGGGTAGCAGCCGCGACGCGGGGTCCGGCATCGGCGGGCTGATCGACGGCGAGGCCGGCGAGGCCTATGTGCGTACGCTGCTGCAGGGGCGCGATCTCGAAAAGCTCGCCCGGCTGTGGGTGTCCGGCGTCGAGGTCGACTGGTCCGGCCTGCGCCGCGGCGCGCGCCCGGTGCGGGTCGCGCTGCCGACCTATCCGTTCATGCGCGAACGCTACTGGATCGATGCGCCGACGCCGGCGTTCGACCAGGCGCACGCGCCGGTCCCGTCCGCGCCCGGGGCGGAAAACGGCCGGGCGCCGGCCGTTGACCGCCTGTGTTTCCATCGCCCGGTCTGGGTGCGCGTCTCCGACGCCGGCGCGCGCGCGCCGATGCCGGCCTCCGTGCTCGTCATCGGTGCGAACGACGCGCTCGTGCGCGCCCTGCGCGAGCAGGCCCCGGCCACCGAATGGCGCTGCGTCGAGGCCTCGACGGACATGGCCTCGACGGACATGGACGCAACGGCGTCCGCGATCGCCGCCCTGGCCGCCGCAGGCGACTTGCCGCCCGTGGTCGCGCACGTCTCGACCGCTTGTGATTCGATCGACGCCGCACTCGACGCCGGGGTGTTCGCCCTGCATGCCGCCTGCAGGGCGCTGCTGCAGGACCACGGCAGCGGCCGGGTCCGCCTCCTCTGCCTGCGGCAGGACGACGATGCGACGGAATTCCACGGCGCGCTGGCCGGCTACCTCGCGAGTCTCGCGCTGGAGAATCCGAAGTTCGCCTGGACCGTGCTGTCCGCGGACGATGCCGGCGAACCCGCGGCGCTCGCGCGCACGCTGGTCGACGAATTGCAGCGGGACGGCGGACGCGCCGCCGAGGCGAGGCTGCGCACGTCGTCGGAAGCGGGCGAGCGCGTCCGCGAGATCCGGCGCATGGCGCGCTTCGAGCCCACCGGTCATGCTTCGACCGGCGCGCAGATCAAGCACCGCGGCGTCTATCTCATCACCGGCGGGCTGGGCGGGCTGGGCCACGTCTTCGGCGCGCATCTGGCGAGCCGCTACCGCGCGCGCCTGGTGCTGACCGGCCGGTCGCCGCTGGACGAAGCGCTGCGCGCCAGGATCGCGATCCTGGAGGCGCAGGGCGCCGAGGTCTGCTACGTCCGCGCGGACATCACCGATCCGGCGCAGGTCGAGGCCGCCGTCGCCGAGGCCCGGCGCCGGTTCTCGCGGATCGACGGCGTGATCCATGCCGCCGGCGTCCACGACGACGCGTTCGCGCTGCACAAGGGCCGCGACGACATGGCCGCGGTCATCGCCGCCAAGGTCCACGGCGCCCTGCATCTGGACGCGGCCACGCGCGGCGACGACCTCGACCTGTTCGTGCTGTTCTCCTCGGTGTCGGGCGCGTTCGGCAATGCCGGACAGTGCGACTACGCCTTCGGCAACGCCTTCCTGGACGCGTTCGCCGTGCGCCGGCAGTCGCGCGTCGCCGCCGGCGAGCGCCGCGGCGTCACGTTGTCGATCGGCTGGCCGTTCTGGCGCGAAGGCGGGATGCGGATCGATCCGGCCGACCTGGCCGCCGCGCAGGCGCGTACCGGCGCCGCACCGCTGCCGACCGCGGCCGGGCTGGCGGCCTGGGATCGCCTGCTCGAGACCGGCGAAGCGCATGCGGTGGTGCTCTACGGCGACGCCGACCGGATTTCCGCCACGATTGTCGGTACGGTTGTCGATACGATCGCCGCCGCCGTGCCCGGCGACCGGGATACCGCGCGCGCTGCAGCGACGACCGCGCCCGGATCGGTGTCGGCGGCATCGCCAATCGCGCTGCGCGGGGCCGCCGAAGCCTATCTCCGGCGGCTGCTCGGCGCTGAGATCAAGCTGTCCGCCGATCGCATCGACATCCGCGAGCCGTTCGAGTCGTTCGGCCTGGATTCGATGATGATCAACCGCATCAACGCCCAGCTCGTCGAGGATCTGGGCGACGTGCCGAAGACCCTGTTCTACGAGCACCTGACGATCGAGGAACTCGCGATCCGGCTGCTGGCGCTCGCCGGCGATGCGCTGGCGCGGCTGCCCGAAGCGGCCGGTGCGGCCGCGGACGCGGCACAAGCGTCGCTGCAGGGCGTGCCGCTCCACGGCGTAGCGGTCCCGCTGCGGGCCGCGCACGACGCTCGGCCCCGGATGAGCGCTCCGGTCGCTCCCGGGATGCCGGACGCGCTCCACGACGTCTCGCAGCCTTCGATCGCGACCGACGCGCCGATCGCGATCATCGGCCTCCACGGCGAATTCCCGCAGTCCGCATCGCTGCGCGAATTCTGGCGGCACCTGCGCGACGGGCACGAGCTGATCGAGCCGGTGCCGGCCTCGCGCTGGGATCGCGACGCCTTCGCGCAGGCGGGCGCGCGCGATCGCGCGGCCTCCGACAGCGCCGCCGCCGCGCCCGGCGACATCTACTGCAAGTCCGGGGCCTTCCTCGAGGACTTCGACAAATTCGACGCGGGCTTCTTCGGCATCGCGCCCGACGACGCGCGGATGATCGATCCGCAGGAACGGCGGTTCCTGCAGTCGGTCTGGGCGGCGATCGAGGACGCCGGCTACACCCGCGACAGCCTCAAGCGCCGTCACCCGAAGGCCGGAAGCGCCGACGTGGGCGTGTTCGTCGGGGTGACCACCAACTCCTACCAGTTGCTGGCGCCGGAGGAATGGCGGCGCGGGAATCCGGTCTCGCCCGGATCGATGCCGTGGTCGATCGCGAACCGGGTCTCCTACGTCTTCGACTTCAAGGGGCCCAGCCTGCCGATCGACACCGCCTGTTCGTCGTCGCTGGTCGCGATCCATCTCGCCTGCGAAAGCCTGCGCCGCGGCGAGTGCCAGGCCGCCGTCGCCGGCGGCGTGAACCTCTACCTGCATCCTGCGAAATACCGCTCGCTGTGCCAGGGCCGGATGCTCGCCGAGCACGACCATTGCCGCAGCTACGGCGACGGCGACGACGGTTTCGTCCCGGGCGAGGGCGTCGGCGCGGTGCTGTTGAAGCCGCTGGCGCAGGCGCTGGCGGACCACGACCATATCCACGGCGTGATCCTGTCGAGCGCCTGCGAGCACGCCGGCCGCTCGAACCGCTACTCGGCGCCGAACCCGAACGCGCAGTCGCTGGTGATCGAGCGGGCGATGGCGCGCGGCGGGGTCGATCCGGACACCATCGGCTACGTCGAAGGGCACGGCACCGGCACCCGTCTGGGCGACAACCTCGAGATCGTGTCGTTGACCCAGGCCTTCCGCAAGCGCACCCGGCGGACCGCTTTCTGCGCGCTCGGTTCGGTGAAGGCGAACGTCGGCCATTCCGAATCGGCCGCCGGCATCACCGGTCTGACCAAGCTGCTGCTGCAGTACGCCCACGGGGAAATCGCGCCGACGATCCACGCCGATCCGGTCAATCCGGACATCGACTTCGCGCATTCGCCGTTCCGCCTGCAGCGCGAAGCCGTCGCCTGGCCCGCGGCGCCGGGACGGCCGCGCCGGTCGATGCTCAATTCCTTCGGCGCCGGCGGCGTCAACGCCTGCCTGATCCTCGAAGACCACGTGGCACCGCTTCCCGCCTCCGCGGGGCCGCTCGGCGCGCAGCTCATCGTGCTGTCGGCCAGGAACGAGGAGCGGCTGCGCCTGGGCGCGGAGCGCCTGCTGCAATTCCTGTCGGACGCGCCGGAACTCGCGCTGGACCGGATCGCGTACACGCTGCAGACCGGTCGCGAGGCCATGGACGCGCGGCTGGCCTTCGTGGCGGGCGATCGCGACGACCTCGCGCGCACGCTGGCGGCCTGCGCGCGCGGCGAGCACGTCGACGGCGTGCATCGCGGCAGCGTGGCCCCGCACGCGCGCAAGCGCGCGCTGTCGCCGGAGACGCGCGAACGCGTCCACGCGCTGCATGCGCGCGGCGAACTCGATCCGATCGCCGCGCTGTGGGCCGAGGGCGAGCCGATCGACTGGGAGGCGCTGCACGCCGGCCGCCCGGTCCACCCGGTCCCGCTGCCGACCTATCCGTTCGCACGGGAACGCCACTGGGTGTCGGACGCGGGCGCAGCGATGTCGCCGGCGGGCGCGAACCTGCCGGTCGTGCCGGGGCTGACGATCGAGGTCGCGCCGCGCCTGCATCCGCTGATCGCCCACAACGCGTCGACGCTCAGGGAGATCGGGTTCGCCTCGTATCTCGATGCGTCGGCGTACTACGGCCGCGACCACGTCGTGAACGGCGTCGCGATGTACCCGGGCGCGGCCTATCTCGAAATGGCCTGCGTCGCCGGGACCCTGGCGGGCGAGGGCGCAGTGGTCAGGATCGAGGACATCGTGTGGGTGCGTCCGCTGCCGCTGGATGCGGGCGGCACCCGGGTCGCGACCCTGCTGCGCCCCGACGGCGACGGCGCCGAATACGCGGTCGTCTCCCACGACGACGACGACGAGCGCGTCGTGCATGCGGAAGGACGCCTGCGGTTCGGGGCGAGGCCGCGCCATGGCGAAGCGTCGCCGCGCTCGCTGGATGCGATCCGCGCGCGCGCGGCCGGGGTGCTCGGCGGCGATGCGTGCTACGACCGGCTGGCGCGCTTCGGATTCCGCTACGGTCCGAGCTTCAGGAGCATCCGCGAGCTGCACCACGGCGACGGCTTCGCCCTGTCGCGGCTGGTGCTGGACGAGGGACTGCTGGCGGAATTCGATCAGTACGTGCTGCATCCGTGCCTGCTCGACGGCGCGCTGCAAACGGTGCTCGGGGTCGCGCTGGGCGAGGCTTCGGACGTCCCGTTCCTGCCTTTCGCGGTCGATGCGCTGGAGATCCTCAGGCCGCTGACGCCGGTCTGCCATGCCCTCGTCGAGCGCGTCGACACGCCGGAGGGCGGCAATCCGGACATCCGGCGGTTCGACATCCGCCTGCTCGGCGACAACGGCGAGACGCTGGTCCGACTGACCAATTTCCATGTGCGGGCGCTGCGCCAGGCCGCCGAATCGCAGGCCGCGGCGCGCGTCTCCGACCCGGGAGTGGCGGAATGATCGACGCGGCCGACGATTGCCGGTTTCCGGGCCGTTTCGCGTTTCCGGATCGAGGGCGACGCGCCGTCCGCGAAAGGCGTGCGCATCTTCGGCCGAGTCGCTTGCGTCGCATCGCGGGGAGGCAAGTCCTCGGGGTCGATCGGCTACAATGCGGCCCTGCATTCCGGCGACGGGGACGCGTTCGCCGCGCATCGTCCGAGGGCAGGGCAGCGACCGGGGAAGCTGCCCGATTTCCGTTGGCCAAAACGACACACCGCATCCGCCCGCCGGCGGCTGTGACGACGCCGGACGCCGGCGTTCCATGGACCAGAAACGACCGAAAAGGAAGCACGTGAGCATGGTTGGAATCGAAGCGATGAACGTCTTTGCGGGCACCGCCTGCATCGACGTGTCCAAACTCGCCAGGCACCGCAACCTGGACATGACCCGGTTCGACAATCTCCTGATGAAGGAGAAATCGGTGGCGCTGCCCTACGAGGACCCGATCACCTTCGCCGTCAACGCGGCCAGGCCCATCGTCGATGCGCTGTCGCCCGCGGAAAAGGACCGGATCGAGATGGTCATCACCTGCACCGAGTCTGCATTCGACTTCGGCAAGTCGATGAGCACCTACTGCCACGACCTGTTGGGCCTCAACCGCAACTGCCGGCTGTTCGAGATCAAGAACGCCTGCTATTCGGGCGTCGCCGGCCTGCAGATGGCAGTGAACTTCGTGCTGGCGCAGACCTCGCCCGGCGGCAAGGTGCTGGTGATCGCGACCGACGTGTCGCGGTTCATGGTGGAGGAGGGTGGCGAGGCGCTGTCGGCGGACTGGTCGTTCGCCGAGCCCAGCGGCGGTTCCGGCGCGGTGGCGATGCTGGTGAGCGATCGCCCGCACGTCTTCCAGATCGATCCCGGCGCCAACGGCTACTACGGCTACGAAGTGATGGACACCTGCCGTCCCTCCGCGGACGGCGATGCCGGCGACACCGACCTGTCGCTGTTGTCGTACCTCAACTGCTGCGAAAACGCGTTCCTCGAATACCGCAAGCGGGTCGAAGGCGCGCATTTTGGCGACAGCTTCGGCTACATCGCCTACCACACGCCGTTCGGCGGCATGGTCAAGGGCGCGCACCGCAACATGATGCGCAAGCTGGTCAAGGCCAAGCCCGCGGACATCGAGCTCGACTTCCAGCGCCGCGTCACCCCGGGGCTGATCCACTGCCAGCGCGTCGGCAACATCATGGGCGCGACCGCCGCCATGTCGCTGCTGAGCACGATCGACAACGGCGACTTCGGGACGCCGCAGCGCATCGGCGTGTTTTCCTACGGCTCCGGCTGCTGTTCGGAATTCTTCAGCGGCGTCGCGATGCAGGAAGGGCAGGCGCGGCTGCGCGCGCTCGACGTCAAGGGCCACCTCGACAGCCGCCACGAGCTGTCGATGGACGATTACGACCGGCTGCTCGAGAAGAGCCGCGACCTGCGCTTCGGCACCCGCAACATCGTGCCCGACGCCGACTTCGTGCCGCAGGCGCGCGAGGGGCTGCGGCGACCGACGCTGTTCCTCAAGCAGATCAAGGAATTCCACCGGGAATACGAATGGATCTCCTGAACGACGGCTACCGGACGATCCGGGTCGGGTCGAGCGAGGACATCTGCACGATCCAGCTCCATCGGCCTGACGCCGGGAACGCGATCAACGATCTGCTGATCCAGGAAGTTGCCGCGGCGCTGCGCGCGTGCGAAGCCTCGGCGAAGGTCGTGGTGCTGGAAGGGCTGCCGGACGTGTTCTGCTCGGGCGCGGACTTCGGCGAACTGCGGACGCGCTTCGAGCGCGGCGATCCCGCTGCCGCGGCGGGGCAGGATCCCGGCCCGCTCTACGATCTGTGGCATCGCCTTGCGACCGGGCCGTTCGTGAGCGTCGCCCACGTGCGCGGCCGCGTCAACGCGGGCGGCGTCGGCTTCGTCGCCGCCTGCGACATCGTGCTCAGCGAGGAAAAGGCGGCGTTCAGCCTGTCCGAGCTGCTGTTCGGGCTGATGCCCGCCTGCGTGATGCCGTTCCTGGTGCGGCGCATCGGCTTCGCGAAGGCCAACTGCCTGACCTTGACGACCCAGCCGATCCAGGCCCGGCAGGCGCTGGACTGGGGCCTCGTCGACGCGATCGAGGACAACAGCGAGAACCTGCTGCGCAAGCAACTGCTGCGGCTGCGCCGCCTGGGCAAGGACGGCGTCGTCCGCTACAAGCGCTACGCCACCGAGCTCGATCCGGGATTGGCGCAGGCCCGCCCGAAGGCGCTCGCGGCGAATCTGGAGGTGTTCTCCGATCCCGACAACCTGGCCAGGATCGCGCGCTACGTGACCACCGGGAAGCTGCCGTGGGAGGCCGACTGATGGCGGCCCCGGTCGTCGATGTCGCGGATGCGGGCGCCGGCGTCGTCCTGGTGACGATGCAGGACCGCGCCAACAAGAACACCTTCAGCGATGCGCTCATCCGCGGGCTGACCGAGGCCTTCGCGCGGATCGGAGAACGCGAGGACTGCAAGGCCGTCGTGCTCACCGGCTACGACAACTATTTCTCCAGCGGCGGCACCCAGGAAGGCCTGCGCGACCTGTTCGAGGGCAAGTTCAAGTTCACCGACCGCGACCTCTACAGCCTCGCGTTGAACTGCCCGGTGCCGGTGGTCTCGGCCATGCAGGGCCACGGGATCGGCGGCGGCTTCGTCCTCGGGATGTTCGGGGACATCGTCGTGCTCTCGCGCGAAAGCGTCTACACAGCGAATTTCATGAAGTACGGATTCACCCCGGGCATGGGGTCGACCTTCATCCTGCCGACCAAGCTCGGATTCGCGCTCGCCGAGGAAATGATGCTGACCGGATCGAATTACCGCGGCGACCAGTTGCAGAGGCGCGGCGTGCCTTTCAGCGTCCTGCCGCGCGAGGAAGTGCTGCCGCACGCCCTGGAACTGGCGGCCAACCTGGCCGAAAAGCCCCGGGTCTCGCTGGTGGCGCTGAAGAACCACCTGGTGGCGCCGATCCGGGAGCGGCTGGCGCATTTCATCGATGCGGAAGTCGCGATGCACGCGCTGACCTTCCATCAGTCGGAAGTCAAGCAACAGATCGAGGCGGCCTTCGGGCGCTGACCACCCCACGAACCGATATCCCCGTACACGGAGCAGAACCAGATGAACCAGCAGGACATCCTCGACGTCATCGTCAACCACGCCCGCGAAGTCGTGCCCGAACTCGAAACCCACGACTTCCAGCCGACCGATTCGCTGCGCGCGCTCGGCGCGAATTCGGTCGACCGCGCGGACATCATCATGATGACCCTCGAATCGCTGTCGCTCAGCATTCCGCTGAACGAGCTGGCCAGCGCCGCCAATATCGGCGAGCTCGCCGGCCTGATCCACGCCAAGGCCTGAGCCGGCGGGGGCGCCGATCGCCTGCGGCCTCGACGGGCCCGCGCGACCGGGCCGGCGTCGTCGATGCCGCGACCTGCCTGTGCGCACCGGCGCGCACGTCCGGATGCATCCTCATGGAGTTCCACCGATGAAAACCTACGTCTTTCCCGGCCAGGGATCGCAGTCGAAGGGCATGGGCGGCGAACTGTTCGACCGCTTCCCCGAGCTGACCCGCAAGGCCGACGCGATCCTCGGCTATTCGATCAGGACGCTGTGCCTGGAAGATCCGAACGACGAGCTGGGCAGGACCCAGTTCACGCAGCCTGCCCTGTATGTCGTGAACGCGCTTTCGTATTTCCGGAAGATCGAAACGGACGGCGACAGGCCGGATTTCCTCGCCGGCCACAGCCTCGGCGAATTCAACGCGCTGATGGCGGCGGGCTGCTTCGATTTCGAGACCGGCCTGAAGCTGGTCAAGAAGCGCGGCGAACTGATGAGCAAGGCCTCGGGGGGCGCGATGGCGGCCGTCATCAACGCGCGCCGCGACGAGATCGAGACGATCCTGCGCGAGAACGGCCTCGACGACATCGACATCGCCAACTACAACGCGCCGGCGCAGATCGTGATCTCCGGGCTGGCGGAACGGATCGCCAGCGCCGCGCCGCTGTTCAGCCAGGGCAGGGTCCGTTTCTTCCCGCTGAAC
This sequence comes from Lysobacterales bacterium, assembly GCA_019510125.1. Classification (GTDB taxonomy): domain Bacteria; phylum Pseudomonadota; class Gammaproteobacteria; order Xanthomonadales; family Xanthomonadaceae; genus Lysobacter_I. The sequence continues at coordinate 23,238 of JAEKKX010000009.1, read as the reverse complement.
ACCAGCGGCGCGTTCCATTCCCGCCACATGCGCGCGTCCCGCGACAAGTTCGCGAAGTACCTCCGCAAGTTCAGGCTGGAAGCGCCGGCGATCCCGGTGATCTCCAACGTGTCCGCCCGGCCGTACCCGGGCGACGACCTCCAGGGCCTGCTCGCGGACCAGATCGCCGGCATGGTGCGCTGGTCCGACAGCGTCCAGTACCTGATGGCGGTCGCCGCGCGCGAGGGCGCGTCCATGGACTTCGAGGAACTCGGGCACGGCGATGTGCTCAAGGGGCTGGTCGCCAAGATCAGGCAGCAGACCACCGCCGGGGAACTGGATGCGCTGGTCGCCGAACTCGGCGGGGCCCGTGTGCCTTCGCAGCCGGTGCCTTTGCAGCCGGTGCCCTCGGAGTCCGTATCGCCGGAGTCCGTGCCCCCGGAGCCGGCGCCGGCGACGATCGTTTCCGAGGCGCCGCAGGCCGCCCGGGCCGACGCCGCGTCGCCTGCCGCCGGTACGGATCCGAAGGAAAAGGTGTCCGCGTGGAACGCGTCGCATCCGGTCGGCACCCGGGTCAGGTCGACGATCGCCGACTACGACGACCTGGAGACCCGCACCGAGGCGATGCTGCTGTTCGGCCACCGGGCGGCGGTCTACATGAAGGGCTACAACGGCTACTTCGACCTCGACGAGGTCGTCGCGGTCTGACCGGGCCGCGGTGGCCGCTCAGGCCGCCGTGGTCTCCATCACCGCGAGCAGGCTGGCGAGGTGCTTCGCGTCCTGGCCGAACGGGGTCAGGATCGGATGCGCCGTCGAGCGCGAGGCGGCGGGCAGGGCGTACTTCACGAACGTCGCCAGCGTGCCCGAGGGGCCGGCGTCGATGTAGCGGCCGGGGCCGTCGGCTTCGAGGCGGGCGATCGTGTCGCGGAACCGGATCGGTTCACGCACCGCGTCCCAGAAGTCCACCGGCTCCAGATGCGACAGCGTCCGCGCCTGCGCGCAGCACGCGACCAGGCCGCCGCCGGGTGCGAAGGGAAGATCCCGGATGTCGGCGAGGAAGCCCTCCACGGCCGGATCGATCCAGCGCGAATGGAAGGCATAGGACACGTCCAGGCGCTGGCAGGCGATGGCCCGCTGCTTGAGTTCCTGCTCGATGATCGCCAGGTCGGGCAGGGCGCAGGACACCGCGAAGTGCTTGTCGAAGTTGATGCCGGACAGTTCGCTGCGCGTGTGCAGGAAGGGCGCCTCGTCGTACAGCGAAGGCGGCGCCAGGATGGCGATGATGCCCCCGCGTTCGCAGGCGGCCTCGAAGGCGCGCGCCTGGGCGACCACCGCGCGCATTGCATCCTCGACCCCGAGATGGCCGGCCACGGCCGCCGCCGCAAAGGTCCCCAGGCTCGCGCCCAGGCAGATGTCCGGCTCCAGTCCCTTCGCCGCGAGGGACCGGGCGAGCGCGTACTCGAGCATGAAGATCGCCGGATGGGTGACCAGTGTGCGATCGAAGCTGTCCGCCTTGCTGCCGGCGTGCATTTCCTCGAGCACCCGCTTGCCGGTCAGATCGCTGGCCATCCGGTCCAGGCGCAGCAACTCGTCGCGGAACACCGGGTCCGCCTCGAACAGCGCCCGCCCCATGGTGCGGTACTGCGAGCCTTGCCCGGAAAACATGAACACGATCCTGGGAGACGACATCATCCGATCCTTGGCGATCCACCGGGCTTCGGGCCGGGGGTTTCAGGGGAGAGGGGCCGGCGGCGCGGCGGCTGGCGGACATCCTACCGGTTGCCGGCCGCCCCTCGTGAGGTGCCTACATAATTTCGCATAATGCATAGCGTGTGCCGCCGTTAAGGCGGTGCGTAGGGTGGCCTCGGCAGGGTGGGCCAGAAGCATGATCCCTGTGATGGCTGCGGCGCTTGCGAGGCGTCGCCAAACGGCCTTTTCTTCGCGCGAGATCGCCCGCGCTTCCCCCACGATCCCAAGCACGCGCGCAAGCGGAATCCCCGTGATTTCCGCAAGTTTTGCGCACGAGACTGCGTCTGGCTGCGCTCTGCCGTTTGTCCAGTTTGATACTGCAGACGGTTCCACGCCTAGACGCTTTGCCAGCGCCTTGTAGGTCGTTGGCGTACACAGGTCGCGCGCGCTGTCGATAACGTCTTTCGTCTTCATGGCTCTTCAAGCCCCTTGACTCTGCGGATTCAAGCCCATTGAATCACGCCGGCGATGCAAAGCCCTTGCATCGCGGCCCACCCGGTGCCGGGCGGTGGGCGTCGCGGGGACTTGCTGGAGTTCGCTCCCGATCACGCGATTCCGACCGGCTTTGCACCCGGCCGGGTGCATGGGATCGGACAGCCCTCGGTGAGTCCTTCCCAGCCCCGGCCGGGTCCTGCACAGGGGACACCGTGGCAAGGATCACCGACAGCGAACGCGGCGCACGCATCGCCCAACGCATCGCGGCCAACGTGCTCAACCAGCACAAGGGCCCCCAGCTACCCCTGTTCAAGCCGCGTCGTCTCCGTAAAGAGGTCCGCGAGTTGTGGCGTGGAATCGCCGCTGCAGCCGCCGAGGAGATTGCAGACCAGCAGTTGCTCCGTGCGTACACCGGAGCGTCCCGTGATTGACCTCGCATACGTGCGTGTCCGGTTTCGTGCCTGGGCGGCAGCGTGCTGCCAACTCTCGTCCTCTCGTCAGCGTATGCGCGAAGCTCGCTTCCTTCGCGAGGTGCGTCGTGCCTGACGGTGCTGCGATGCTCCCCTCGTCTAACAGGGGAGTCAGTGAGTTCAGGCAGGGGCCGAACGTTCTTGTTGACTGGATCGCTGCTTCTGTCGATTTGCCTGCTGTGCTTGCGGAACAGGCATGGCCAGTCTCAATCAAAGAGACGCTTGACACCCTTGATTCCTCCGGCGCGAATGCTCTCGATGTCGCGCTCGCTGTCCTCGCCTTTTTCTTCGGCGGATGTGGTTTCACACTTGCCGACGAAGCTCGTCCAGGTCGCTTCTACCTCTGGCGCGTTGGTGTCCGCGATGCTCAAGGCAACCACGTTGGCCTTATTGAGTTCGGCGGCACCAATACTGTTCGCAAAGATGGGGTCTACACCGCACGAATCGAATTGACCGGTAACGGCTGCCGCATATACGAAGGCGCAGCGGGTTCCGGCCATGCGAAGCGGTGGCTGGAACTTCGAGCGAAGCTCGAAAGCTGCGCCGGAAGGCTTACCCGAATCGACGTTGCTGCCGATGATCTTCAAGGCGCGTTCCCGATTCAGTGGGCTATTTCAACGTGGCAGAACGGCGGATTCGACAACCGAGGACAGCGTCCTAAATCCCAGCACATAAACGACTTCGGAAGCGGGGAGGGAAGCACGCTCTACGTCGGTACGGTTGCGAGCGAAAAACGCCTACGCGTGTACGAGAAAGGTAAAGAACAAGGCGATCCAGAATCCAGTTGGGTTCGCTATGAAGCTGAATTCAAGGCTTCAAACAGAAAGGAACTCCCTCTCGATCTTCTCCGTGACCCTCGCTCCTATCTCCTCGGAGCTTATCCGGTTCTCCGTTTCCTCAACGCTTTGGCGACTCGCATCGATGTCACCAACTCCGCTGCCACCGCGACCCTTAAATCCGCGCGTCGCCATCTCCGTAGGCAATACGGCGCAACCCTCAATTTCATTGTCAAGCACACGCGCAGCGATGCCGAGCTTGCCACCGTCGTTCGTTCGCTCACCAAGCCAAAACTTCCTGACTGGGCGACAACATCCAGCGGCAACGACTGGCCGGAAATTCTTTCAATCACAACATCAGAGGCAATGCAGAAATGAATCTCGAAACCGTCAAGGTCACCATCCTTTCCACCAACATCGACGAGAAGTCCGGAACCTTCGAGGACGACTCCGGCAAGGAACGCAGCTACACCACCCGCAAGCAGAAAGCCAAGCTCGAAGCCGGTGGCTTCGCGTATCCCTACGACGTTCGTCTCGAGAATGGTCAGCAGCCGTTTCCCCTCGGCGAGTACCTCATGGACACCGCTGCCATGCTCGCCGTCAACAAGGCCGCCCATACCTTCTCGCGGTTCCCTGTCCTGCGCCCGATCGAAGCGCCGAAGGCCAGGAGTTAATCCTGTGGCCGTCGTGCTCGTCTGCACCAACTGGGACGCCTCCACGCAGACGTGCACGGCGTCCGCTTACCAAGAACTCGTTACGCCGGCAGTACTGCCGCCGCTGCCGGCTGACGAGGCCCTGTTGATCGCTGCTGGCATCGTCAGCACGTGGGCAATCGGGTTCCTCATCCGACAAGCGCGGCGCATCCCAGAAACCTACTGAAGGAAACCATCCCATGAAGCACGCCATCCGCCAGACCCGCGGTGCCATCACCGCCTTCGCCTCCAAGGCCCGCAACGCCGCCGGCGTCGGTGCCCTCGCCCTGACCGGCCTCGCCCCCAAGGCCTTCGCCGGTGACCTCTCTGCCGCCTTCGAGACCGGCGTCGACAAGACGGAACTCCTGCTGATCGGCGGCATCGTCCTCGCCGTCGTCGGCATCGTGTTCCTCATCTCGTCCGGCAAGCGCGCCGGCCGCTGAACCTGGTCGATCTTCGGACATCGGGGGGCGGCGTTTGTCGCCCCCTTTTTTTTTCATCACATCGAGATATCAACCATGGAATACGTTGGCTATTACATCTTGCTCGCCATCCTGCCCGCCGTATGGCTTGCCATCTCGGGGTGACCAATGAGCCGCTTTGATTGGTGGATTGTCCGCGCACTTGCGGCGCTCTTGATCCTCTACTTCGTGTCTGCGTGGTTCCGTCCCGCCTTCGCGCAGGACTATTCGACCTGCTTCCAAAATGTCTCGTCGGCTGCCTGCGCAGATCAGGGTGATGCCACTGCAGCAGCGCTCCAGTTCACGCGCAATGCGCTTGCCACTCAAGGCCCTGCGACTGCCGCTAACAGCATCGTTTGCTGGTACGCCGCTCCTCCTGTCAATTCTTCCGCCACAACTGCAGCCGTCTATGGCTGGTACACCAGCAAAACGTATGGCTGCGTCTGGCCACAACGTTTTCCCTCCGGACAGTCAACGCGCACCTACCCGCTGTCTCAACAGTGTGGCCTCCTCACGCCGACAACGTCTGCTCCGTCATTCCCCGGGTCGATGTTCTGCGAGGGGGGGTGTGAAGTCCTTCAGGTCACGTCATCCCTCGCTATGATGACCGGCCAGTCCTGCGACCCTGATACGCCCAAGTGTCGCGATGGCTATACGCTCAATTCCGATAAGGTGTGCGTCAAAGACCCGCCAAAGTGTCCTGTCGATCAGGAACTCATTGGCGGCACCTGCGTCCCCAAGCCGCCATGCACGGCCGGCGAGACGCGCGACCCTACTGGCACGTGCAAGCCGAATCCTGCCGACTGCGAAGCCGGCAAGATCAAAGGTCCGGACGGGACGTGCATCAACGACACCAATCAGCCGTGTCCAGAAGGCCAGACGCGAGGCTCGTCCGGTTCGTGCACGGCCAATTCAAAGGATCCCGGGGGCGATGATGACCATGAAGCATCTGGCGGTGATTCCTGTTCTGCTCCTCCGACCTGTACGGGTGACGCTATCCTCTGCTTGCAGCTTCGCATCCAGTGGCGAATCGACTGCAACACAAGAAAAAACCGCACCATCACAGGTGGCACTTGTACGACAACACCGGTCTGTGGCGGCGAGAAATGCGATGCTCTCGAATATAGTCAGCTAGTCATGCAGTGGCGTGCAGCCTGCGCCCTTGAAAAGCTGAAAAACCCGACCACCGAGACAAGCAACGAACAGCCCGAATGGACAAAGGTTCCCGGGCTCGATCAGACGGGCAAGATTGGCGCGTCAGACGGTGATGCAAATATCACGCAGGAAATCACGGTCGATGTCAGCGTCATCGACCAGTCTGGTTTCGCTGGTGGTCACCAATCATGTCCTGCGCTCGCTGGTGCATCCGGTGGACAAATCTCGGGTGGGTTCGCCGCCTACCTCGCGAACCCGCCGCCAGAGTGGTGCACCTTCATACGCGTCATTTACTGGGTGCTGGTGTCTCTCAATGCCATTGCCTGCCTGCTCTATCTCATCGAGAAATAGCACATGAAAGACATCATCTACGCCTTCGTCGCGCACCTCATCAACGCGTTCCGTTTCTTTTTGCCGGGCATCGTCGGCAAGACGTTGACCGCCCTCGGGATCGGCCTCTACGTCTACAACGTCGCTTATCCGCCTCTCCGTGCGTGGGTGCAGAGTCAGGCCTCCGGTCTGCCCGCCCTCGCATTCGCGTACTTCGGTGCTATCGGTCTCGACGTCGTCGCTACCATGTGGCTTTCTGTTTACGTCGTCCGAATTGCAAGCAAGTCCTACTTCGGCTCTCTGTTGGAGTCGCACTGATGCCTGTTACTCTCGTCACCGGTCAGCCAGGTCACGGCAAAACCGCCTACGCCCTCACGCTCGCCAAACAGCAGGCTGACAAGGGCAGGGCGGTTTACGCTCATGGCATCAAGGATCTCGACTATGATCGCATCGGGTTCAAGCGACTCGACGATCCGCTGAAGTGGTACGAACTTCCCGACGGTGCGCTCATCGTCATTGACGAGTGCTACGGTGTTTTCCCCAACCGTAACGCCGCTGCCAACGTCCCCGAGCATGTCAAGCAAATGGCGACCCATCGCCATCGCGGCTTCGACTTCATTCTTATCGCCCAGCAGGGGCTTCAGGTCGATCCATTCCTCCGCGGCCTCTACGAAAATCATTACCACATGCGAAATGCATGGGGTGGCCGCGTCACCAAGGTCAAGCGCTGGGATCAGTACCAAGCCAACATCAAAGCCCAGTCTGCCGATACTATCCGCTGGATTCGTACTAACGAAATCTTCAGCTACTACACCAGTACCACGCTCAACACCCGTGGTCGTCGCCTTCCGATGTGGCTCGTCTACGCGACGCTCGGCGTTCTCGTCGTCGTCGGCCTTACTTGGTACGCACGCCATCGCATGCTGACGAAGTACGCCCCAGATCACACCTCCGTCGCGTCGGCCGCGCCCGGCAGTGCGCCGGTTCCCGGCGTGCTGCCGGGTGCGTCTGACGTGCCGAAGTACCGTGATCCTGCCGACTACGCAAAGCAGCACCTAGCGCGTTTTCCTTCCATGCCGTGGACCGCCCCTGTCTACGATCAACGGCAGGTCACCGCTGATCCACAAGTCCTCTGCATGTCGTCCGAACCCGGTACCGACGCCCAAGGCAACCACGCCAATCGGTCATGTACTTGCCTCACCGAGCAGGGGACCCTTCTCGATCTGCCTGCCGATGTTTGCCAGCATGTGGCTCGTCGCGGCCCCTCGTACAACCCGTATCGACAGACGCAGCCCTCGCGTCCGGAATTCCCCCAGGACACCGCCCACGCGCCTCCCATGGATCCACGCGCCGATCGCACCCTCGGCCCCGGTGCCGACTCTGTGCCCTTCGGTGGTCATGCCTCTTATGGCGACATCGGCGTCACTCCAGCTAACGGGCCTGCGCCCAAAGCATCACCCGGCGTGTAGGCCGTGCCCACTAGCACGTGAGTGCTTTCCGCAAGCGGGCAGCCAGTTCTTCGGATTTCTCGGCTTCCTCCCTGCAGCGTTTCGCGGTCTCGGGGTATTCGGTCTCTAGAGCCTTCGCGTCCTTACGGGATGACCGTGCGTCACGCCCTAGGGTCCATACGATGCGGGCGAGGTCTTCGGTTGACAGGTCGTGCAGCTTCATGGTGGTCTCCTGTGTTGTCAGAGTTGGCGCCATCCGGAGCGCTTGGGTCCGGATGTCGCCAACGGCGACAGGTCAGCGCAGGGAGGAGGGGGGTCAAACCGCGCGACTGTCTGTAGGGCACCCGTAGGGTGGCTACCGTCGTGTGTGAGTGCCCGGCCGTGTCGATTTCCGGCCGTTTCCTGCGGTTTGACGCCCTGGAGCCCTGTGCTACTTCAGGGCTTCAAATGCACGCCCGTAGGGCGTTCCTTCTGTCTCCTCGCTGCCCATAGCCGCGATTCCCGCCACAGCAGGCGATCAAGCCTGTCCGGGCTCGTCCAGTCCCCGCTGGGGGCGATCAGGCGCGCTCCAGCGAGCCGCCAGCCTGCCCATGGGCCATGCAACGGCGTGTGCGCCCAAATCACGCGCCAATAAAGCGCGGCGGCGCAGGGGTTCGGGCATACTTTCCCCGCAGGCCAGCAGGGAGGGCGGCTCATGTGGCGTATATCCATCTTCACGCTCGCGCTTGTTGCGAGTCTTTCTCAACCGCTGATTGCTGCCGACGGGGTCATCTACACCTGCGTCGATGCAAAAGGGGCGCGGACGTATCAGAACGCCCCGTGTCCGGCGTCGTCAGCGACCCACGGGGCTCGTGGTTACGTTGATCCCGGTTGGAACCCCCAGGCTGCGGCCAAGGTCGAGGCGGATCGCCAGGCCGTCGAAGCGCGCCGTAATGGGGCCTCCGGGGGCTATTCCTTCGGCAGGCCGGCGTCGCGCGATGCCGATCCCAAGGTCGGCCGCTGTCGGATGGCGCGTGCACACCGTGAAGCGATGCTTGAGGCCGCGGGCCTCAAACGCACCTATGACCTGTTGAGCCAGCTTGACCGTGAGGTGTGGGAGGCGTGCAAGGACGTGCCGGGCGCGTAGTTGTTCGCGCAGTTTCGCGGACAAGAATCGTGCCACTGCCTTCCATTTCGCATAATGCATATTATGTAAAAAAAGGAGGTGGCCTGGAGGTTTGCGCCAGCCCTTGATTCCATGGGGAATCCAATCCAGGCATTGCCTGCATACTCCACCTGGAAATTCCTTCAATCCTTCATCCCCGGTTGGCCTGCCACGCATGTCGTCTCTTGCCTGGATCGATTTCGACGAAGCCGAGCGGCAGCGTGCGCAGCGCATCATGGCGCTCTTCCAGGAGCGCGAAACCCGCGACGAGCTGGGACTGGGCGCGATCCGGGATTCCATCGCCGATCACCTGTTTCCGGGCACGAGCACGATCCAGACGCGCCTGCGCTACATGTTGTTCGTTCCTTGGCTCTACCGGGCGCTGGAAACGCGCGAAGTCCCTGAAGCGCAGCTTCGCACCGAGGCGCGAGACGCCGAAATCCGGCTCGCCGACGCCCTGAAGGCCGGCGGCGAGTCCAACGGCATCATCGGCCGGGATGCAGGCCCCCGGCTCCAGCGGCTGCCGAGTTCCGTCTATTGGGCTGGTCTGGGCGCGTGGGGCATCCGGGTCTTTCCCGGCTCGCTGGACAGTCTGTTCGTCGCCTTGCGGGGCCGTGGCCGGTCGCGCGGTGCATCCAGCGGCGAAGACGCCCTGGCCGACGCCCGGACGCCCGCCGCCTGGCACCCGGCCCTGCCCCTCAAGCCTGGCGACCTGCTCGAGCGCGCCGTCTTCCGCCTGACCACCGACGAGGCGCAGTTCCTCATCGATCGCCTGATCGCCCGCCAGCCCACCGCACTGCTCACGATGCTGGCGCGCGAAGGCATCGATGCGGACTGCGACCACGTCTGGACGCACCCGCATCTGTCGGCGTTTCCAGCCGCCGCGCGCCGCCTCGTCCAGCATGGGGAAATCTTCTCGCATGTGATGCACGGCGCCGCGCTGCTCTACAACCTCGCGCTCAGCGAGTTGCGCCAGCGAGACGACTGGATCGAGGACTATCGCGCGCGGCTTGAAGCCTGGAGCGAGGAACTCGATCCTGCCGCCGTCCGGGCGTGGTCGCTGGATGATTTCTGGAACGTTGTGGAGCACCCGGCGCACGTCGTCCAACCGGCCGCCAGGCGGTTCGTGAGCGAGTGGCGCGATCTGGTCCTGGCCGGGACGGCGCAGATACTCGCGGCGCCCGCGGCGCGGCGGCTGGTCGAGCAGCGCGAACGTCGGCTCAAGAACGGCCAGTCCCGCTACGCCAATCGCGCCGTACGCGACCGCTGGACCGGCGCATCGGGCGCCGACCGCCTCGGCTTCCGCTGGGCGCAGGCCAAATCCCATCTGCGGGATCTCGCCCATGCTCGATAGGCGCAGCCTCGACCCCGAACAGCGAACGCTCTACGGCGCCAATCTCCAGCCGCCGGCGGGCTATGTCTTCGATGCGGCGGTCGCCACGACCTTCTCGCTCGACTTCGACACCGCGCTCGCCGTGCCGGTCAGTCTGGCGCTCTTCGCCGCCGAGAACCGCGACGACATCCTCTCCCATCCCCTGGCGCTGCTGGAGGGCGCCGAGCGCATCGCCGGCCGCCTCGTCGTCTTCACCGACGCCGGCCATCTCCAGGCGGGCACCCGGCCGCATTCCCGCCTTTGCTCGCTGCTCGAACGCATCATCGTCGAGGTCGCCGCCCCGCGGGGCGGGGCCTTCCACCCCAAGCTGTGGGCGCTGCGCTTCGCGCCGTTGCGGCCCGAAGCCCCTGCCCGCCTGCGTCTGCTGATCCTCTCCCGGAACCTGACACGCGATCGATCGTGGGACATCGCCGCCACTCTCGACGGCGTGATCACCAGGCAACCCAAAGCCGTCAACCGCCCCGTCGCCGACTTCCTTCGCCAACTCCCCGATCTGGCGACCGTCGGCGCTCCCGATGGGACGAAGACGCTTGTCGATGACCTGGCCGAGGACGTGCGTCGCGCCGAATGGCGGCTGCCCGAGCCATTCGAGCGTGTCGCCTTCGCCGTCAACGGCTTCGGCGGCAAGCCATGGCGCCCGGAGCACTGCGCTCGACTGGGTGTGGTCTCGCCCTTTTGCGACGACCAGACCCTGTCGCTGCTCGCCGGCTTGCCCGGCGCCGGGAAGCCCGTCTTCATCGGGCGATCCGACGAACTCGCCCAGGTGTCCGACGCCACGCTCGCCGGCTTCGACCGCGCGGCCGTGCTGGACGAGATGGCGGCTACCGAAGATGGCGAGGAGCAAGACGCGACGGCCCTGCAAGGGCTCCATGCCAAGGTGTTCATCGCCGAGCGCGGCTGGGACACCGCGATCACGGTCGGATCGGGTAACGCCACGCGGCCGGCGCTCACCGGCAGCAATGTCGAGATCTTCGCCACCCTGACCGGGAAGCGGTCGCGGGTCGGCAGCGTCGAGGACATCCTCGGCGACAAGGGGTTCGGCCGGCTGACGCGGCCCTTCGTCCGCGGCGAGGCGAGCGCCGTCGACCCCGCGCAACGCGCCGCCGAAGCGCGTCTGGACCAGGCCCGGCGCGCGATTTGCCGCAGCGGCCTCACGCTCCGTTGCGAGCGCGGCGAGCACGCCGCCGATGGCGCGCCGGTCTGGCGGCTCTGGCTGATCCCGTCCGAACCGCTGCCCCTTGCCGGGCTCGGCGCGCTGCGGGTCTGGCCGATCACGCGGGGCGAAGGACACGCGCGCGATGTGCTGGAGCCGCTCCGGCAGGGACTGCCCGCCGACCTTGGCGCGATGCCGCTGGTCGACCTCACGCGCTTCCTCGCCTGTCACCTGACGGACGAGACGGAAGACGTCTCGATCCTGTTCAGCACCGGGCTCCTGCTGGCGGGGCTGCCCGCGGAGCGCCACGCCGCCATCCTGCGCCAGGTGATCGACAGCAAGGACGCCTTCTTCCGCTATCTGCGGCTGCTGCTCTCCGAATCGGGCGATCCCTTCGCCGCCGCCCTCGCGGCGCAGGACGGGACGGCCCAGGGCGCCTGGCGCGCGGCCAGCGACGACGCGCCCATCCTCGAGGAGATGGTCCGGGCCTTCTGCCGGGGCGGAGAGGAGCTTCGCGCCGTTGAACGGCTGATCGCACGCCTGGAAACCGGCGACGATGCCGATCCGGTACCGGCCGAGTTCCGCGCGCTCTGGAACACGTTCCGAATCGCGCTCGCCGCGCAGGATGCCGCGCATGCCGAATGAACGCTTTCGCGCCGACGCGGCGCTCGCGCCCCTCAAGGTCTTCCAGCGGCGCACCGTCGACTACGTCTTCGACCGGCTCTACGGCCAGCACGATCCTGTCCGCCAGTTCCTGGTCGCCGACGAAGTCGGCCTCGGCAAGACGATGGTCGCGCGCGGGGTCATCGCCCGCATGATCGAACACCTGTGGGACAGCACCAGGCGGATCGACATCCTCTACATCTGCTCGAACCAGGCGATCGCCGCCCAGAACCTCAACCGGCTGAGCGACCTCGGGCTGCGCGAACTGGCCCTGCCGACCCGCATGACCCTCGTTCCCCTGCAACTGCGCGACCAGGCCGCCCTCGACGCCAACAAGGTGAACTTCATCAGCCTGACGCCGGGCACGACCTTCGATCTGCGCTCCGCGACGGGCGTGACCCAGGAACGCGCCCTGCTGTTCCATCTCCTGCGCGATCTCGTCACGCACCCGCGCGGCCTGCGCAACCTGTTGCAGGTCACGGCCGGCGTCGAAGGCTGGAACCGCGCCGTGGGCCACCTCACGCTCGAAGGCGTCGACAGGCACATCATCGAGCGCTTTCGCCGCGACGTGCAGGCGGATCGCGACCTCTCCGACGAACTCGAACGGGTTTGCGAACTGTTCCCGCGCCGCCGGGACGCCTATCCCGCAGGAATGACGCAGCCCCGCAACAGTCTGGTCGCCCGGCTCCGCGCCAAGCTGTCCCACGCCTGCGTGGATGCGCTGCAACCCGATCTCATCATCATGGACGAGTTCCAGCGGTTCCGGGATCTGCTGCATGGCGACAGCGACGCGGCGATCCTCGCGCGCGAACTGTTCGACTACTCGGACGGCGACGGGCACGCCTCACGCACCCTGCTCCTCTCCGCCACCCCCTACCGGATGCTCACCCTCGCCGACGACGAGCCCGACGAAGGCGACCACTACCGGGATTTCCTCGAGACCCTGAGTTTCCTCTACGGTCGGGAACGGGGAGCGGAGGTGGCGGCCACGCTGGCGCGTGAAATGCGCGCTTTCCGCGGTCTCCTCCATGCCCTTCCCCAGTCGCACGCCTCGGCGGTCGAGGCCCGCCGGACCATCGAGCGGCGCCTGCGCCGCGTGATCGCCCGGACCGAGCGGGTCGCATCCACGGTCGATCGCGACTCCATGATGCGCGAACCGCCGATCGCGGTCTCGATCGAACCCATCGACCTCGCGCAGGCATCCGCCGTTTCCCGGGTGGCGCGCACGCTCGATGCGCCGGAGATCATCGAATACTGGAAGTCGTCGCCCTATCTGCTCAACTTCATGCGCCACTACCGCCTGAAGCGACTGCTGGAAGATCAGGTCGACGCGCCTTCGGCCGCGCTCCGCAGCGCAATCCAGGCGGCTCGACCGGCCATGCTCGATCACGATGCCATCGATGGCTATGCGCCGCTGGACCCGGCCAACGGCCGCATGCGCGCGATCATGGGCGACATCTTCGGCCAGCAGCTCGAACAGAATCTCTGGATACCCGCGGCCATGCCCTACTACGGCGGTGCCCAAGCCGGAGCGCCGCTGACCAAGGCGCTGGTGTTCTCCTCCTGGTCCATGGTGCCCGATGCGATCGCAGCCCTGCTGTCCTACGAAGCCGAACGGCGCATGGGCGTCGGTGAATCCGGCCGGCGCTATTTCGAGCAGCACCGCCTGCGTCCCCTGCAGTTTCGGCAGGATCACGGCCGGCTCGCGGGTCTGCGCGCGCTGCTGTTGATCTATCCCTCGCCGGCGCTGGCCGAGCTGGCCGACCCGCTGGCGGTGTTCGGCCAAACAGAGGCCGCCTTGTCGCTGGAGGACATGCGCGCCGCCGTGGGCGACCGCCTCGCGCCCGCCCTCCGTGGCCTTGAGGGAAGGCGCGGTGTCGCATCAGGAGGCGCACAGCGCCGAGTGGGCCGCCCCGGCCGTGATCGATGACCTGCTGGGCGCGCGCTCCCGCGCCTGGCTGGAAGCGCCCCACGGCATGCGCGCCCTGGCGAGCGAAGACGCGTTCCAGGATCATGTCGCCGAAATGGCGGCAGCCGCGGGGACGCGCGACATCGGCGCGTCGTCCGACGATCTTCCGGGCCTGCTGGTCGACGTCGCGCTCGGCAGTCCGGCCGTCTGCGCGCTTCGCGCCCTCAGGCGGATCGCGCCCGAGCTGGCGTGGGACGACCCGTGCTTGCTCGGCGCCGCCGCCGAAGTCGCCTGGTCGTTCCGCGCGCTGTTCAATCAGCATGACGCGGTCGCCTTGCTGCGGCGGGATGGCGACGATCATTACTGGCGCCGCGTGCTGTCCTACTGCGCCCGGCACAACCTGCAGGCCACCCTGGACGAGTACGCACATTACCTCGTCGATGCCAAAGTTCTCGGTGCCAAGGCAGCCGAAGACCGCGCCATCGGCGTCGCTCGCGCGATGGCCCAGGCCCTGGCCATCCGTCCGTCGCAGATCGACGTCGATGACGTGCGCGTCGATGGGGAATCCCTCGCCATCCGCAAATTCCAGATGCGGGGACGTTTCGCGATGCGGCTCGCCGACTACAAGGACGAAGACGGCGCCGTCGCGCGGCTCGGAGGCGTGCGCGACGCCTTCAACTCACCGTTCCGGCCGTTCGTTCTCGCCACCACGTCGGTCGGCCAGGAAGGGCTGGACTTCCATCCCTATTGCTATCGCGTCTATCACTGGAACCTGCCGGGCAACCCGGTGGACCTCGAGCAGCGCGAAGGCCGCGTCCACCGCTACAAGGGCCATGCCGTGCGCCTCAATCTGGCCGAACGCCAGACCACGGTCGTCAGGGGGCGTGGGCAGGCCCCCGACGACCCATGGAAGCGGATGTTCGAGCATGCGCGATCCGAGGCGGCGGTCGACACCGATCTCATTCCCTACTGGATCTACGAAGGGTCCGTGCGCGTCGAACGGTGCGTGCCGATGCTGCCGTTCAGTCGGGAAGTCACGCGGCTTGCCTGGCTCAAACGCAGCCTCACGGTCTATCGCCTCGCCTTCGGCCAGCCACGGCAGGACGATTTGCTGCGTTACCTGGAGACGCTCGTCGGCGAAGGCATCGACGCAACGACGCTCGAAGCACTGCAGATCCGGCTTCAGCCCGGATCGCGCGATGTCCCTGACGATCAGCCTCCCGGGACAGAGATTTTGGATCGGCCTCCCCTTCCCTGCCCCCGATGACGCCTCCTCGTCCCCGCCTGCGCTCCGTCACGGTCTGCCAGCCAGTGCCTTTGAACGGCGCTTGCCGAAGTACGCCGGGAGATGGATCGTTTCCGCTGACCGAGGAGCGCGTTTGGCTTTTGCGGGTTGGCGGGGCACCATGCCCGAAAGGCTAGGGGGTCCATGCAGGATTCGAGGACATCTCCTGCGCCATGCAGACGACACGCGCCCCTCGGCGGAGACGTCTTGATCGCGGACGAGCCGCGGCTGGTTGCGCAGGTGTTTTCATTTCCGCCGACACGGCGGATGGCAAAACGGGCGGATTGATTCGACATGGCCACTGGTGGATTCGTTCGACGGGCTGGCTTCCTCCTCCTCATCCTGGCCGCGCCATCGCCGGGGCTGGCGCGCGATCCGGACGGCGATGACGATGACGCCGCCACGCTGGATCGGGTGCAGGTGGTCGCCACGCGTCTGCGGCGCGTGTCCGCCTTCGATACGCCTGCGTCGCTGAGCATCGTGCAGGTCGACGGACGTGAATCCGGCGCCGGAGGACTGTCGGGTCTGCTCGGCGGCGTCCCCGGGCTGCTGGCGCGCGACCGGCAGAACCATGCGCAGGACATGCAGATCTCGCTGCGCGGCTTCGGCGCCCGTTCGACGTTCGGCGTGCGCGGCCTGCGCCTGTTCGCGGACGGCATCCCGGCGACGATGCCCGATGGCCAGGGCCAGGTGTCGCATTTCGCCCTTGCCGGCGCGGAGCGCATCGAGGTCCTGCGTGGACCGTTCTCCGCCCTGTACGGCAACTCCTCGGGCGGCGTGATCCAGATCTTCAGCGCCGCGGGCGAAGCGCCGACGAGCGGCCGCGTGCAGGCCGGCATCGACGGCGGTGTCGATCGCGAGCTGGCCGCGAGCCTGCGGGGAATGGCGGGCAACGTGGACTACGCGGTGTCCGGCGAAGGATTCGCAACGCAGGGATGGCGCGACCATTCGGCGGCGCGGCGGCGCTGGTTCAACGCCAAGCTGGGCGACACCCTCCCCGGCGGCGGCCGTGTGCAACTGGTGGTCAACCATTTCGACGCGCCGGACGCGCAGGATCCGCTCGGGCTGACGTGGGCGCAGGTGCGCGCGGATCCACGCGGGGCTTCGCCGGTCGCGCGCCTGTTCGACACGCGGAAATCGGCCGACCAGGACCAGGTCGGCCTGGTCTACGAACAGCCGCTGGATCGCGGGCACGCGCTGCATGCGACGACCTATTTCGGCCGGCGCAGGGTCGAACAGTACCTGTCGGTGCCGGTCCAGGCGCAGGCGAATCCGCTGAATTCCGGCGGGGTCGTCGATCTCGATGGCAGCTACGGCGGCGTGGACCTGCGCTGGAGTTGGCGCGGGAGCATCGCCGGGCGCGAACTCGACGTCACCCTCGGCGCCAATGGCGACCGCCAGCGCCAGCGGCGGCGTGGTTACGAGAACTTCGCCGGCGACCAGCTCGGGGTACGCGGCGCGCTGCGCCGCAACGAGCGCAACGTGGCCGCGAATTTCGATCAGTACGCTCAGGCCTGGTGGCGTTTCGCGCCGCGCTGGTCGCTGCTTGCGGGCGTTCGCCACAGCCGCATGCGCTTCGACGCGCGCGATGCCTACATCACGGCCGTCAACCCCGACGACAGCGGCACCGTGACCTACTCGGAGACCACGCCGGTCGGCGGCGTCACCTTCGCGCCGAACGATCGGCTTCGCGTCTATCTTTCCGCCAGCCGCGGGTTTGAAACGCCGACCCTCGGCGAACTGGGCTATCGCGCCGATGGCGGCGCGGGCCTCGCCTTTGATCTCAAACCGGCGGTCAGCCGCAATGTCGAGATCGGCGGCAAATGGCGAGACGGCCGCGGCGCGTTCCTGGAAGCCGCCCTCTTCCGCGCCGACACCGACGACGAACTTGCGGTGGCGCGCAACGTGGGCGGGCGCAGCAGCTACCGGAACGTCGGGCGGGCGCGCCGCCAGGGCTTCGAGCTTTCGACCGGTTTGCCTTTCGGAAACCGCTGGAACCTGGCATTCGCCTACACGTGGCTGGACGCGGGGTTTCGCGACAGCTTTCCGATCTGCACCTCCGCGGGGTGCGCCAACCCGTCGGTGCTGGTCGATGCCGGCACCCGCATCCCCGGCACCGCGCGCCGACAATACGATGTCCGCCTGGGCCGGCGATCCGGCGATTGGGAAGCCACGCTGGAAGCGTCGGGCGTCGGCAGCATGACCGTCAACGACGCCGGCACCGCGCACGCGCCCGGCTACGGGCTGCTGGGCATCGAGTTCGCCCGCGAATGGCGTTTCGACGGGCAGACGCTGCACGGGTTCGCCCGCGTCGACAATCTCCTGGACCAGGCCCATGTCGGTTCGGTGATCGTCAACGAGGGCAATGGCCGCTATTTCGAGCCCGGCCGCGGCCGAAGTCTGCAACTGGGCCTTCGCTGGCAGTGGACGGCGCAAGACGACCGATGACGCCGGCGTCCCGACGGGACGCCTTTTCCCTGCATCGCTTCGGACATGAACCGCCGTATCGGCCGCTCGGCGCGTCGCGGGGCCGAAGCCCGGGCGACGCACCGAATCGGATCGGGCCGCCGATCGCTTTACTGTCCCAGCACGACGAGCTTCGCGCTGGTGATTTCGGTGGGCCACAGCGGGGAGACCAGGCCGGTCATCACCGCGACCTTCTGCGACCCGCCGGCCGTGTAGGTGACCACGCCGCCGCCGATTCCGCCGCCGATCTTCCTGTTCCACAACACCTTGCCGGTGGTCGAATCCAGCACGTAGAAGTTGCCGCCCAGGTCGCCGAACATCACGATGCCGCCAGCGGTCGGCGTCACCCCGCTGATGATCGGATAGTTGGTCTTGGCGCGCCATGCCCACGCGCCGGTATCGGCATCGCTGGCGTACAACCAGCCCGCCCACTGCGTATGAGGGTCCTAGCTGCCCATCGAGTTGAGCGGGTTGCCGGTGCTCTGCTGGCCCATCCACGATGCCCCGTCCTTGGTGGCGATCACCTTGGATTCCGCTTCCAGTCTGACCGAGGAGCACCATTCGTCCTGGCCGGTGAACAGCAGGTTGTTGGCCGGGTCGAAAGCCACGCCGTTCCACTCTCCCCCGCCGACCGCGCCCGGGCAGAAATGCACGGTGTCGGTGGTGGAGAACTTGACGTCGGCGTTCTCGATGCGCGTTACGGGGTTGCGATACAGGCGCTGGCCGGTGCTGCGGTCGTAGCCGTACAGATGACCGTCCTTCGGCGCGAAGGTCACCAGTTGCCTGCCGCCGCGGGTGGTCACCACGGCCGGCGCGTTGGAGACGTCCCAGTCATGCCAGTCGGGCGTATTCGTGGGGTAATTGGCGATGTAGGCGCCGGTCCTGGCATCCAGTTCGAGCACGGTATTGGTGAACAGGTTCGGGCCCGGGCGCACGCTTTCGGCAAAGTCGGGCGAGGGATTGCCCACCGGCACGAACAGGTGGCCGGAGACCGGATCGAGCGTGTACGAGGTCCAACTGCCGCCACCGCTGATCGGTACGTCCGTCGCATTGCCCCAGGTCTTGACCATGTCATCCAGCGGCATGGCGCCGACTGTCCCGCGCGCCACGTCTTCCGGTGCGGGCGGCACCGTCGGGGTTTCCCAGACGACCGCGCCGGTATCCGCGGCCAAGGCGAACACGCGGCCGCGCACGCCCTTGTAGTCGCCCAGTGCGGCACTGATGAACACCAGACCATTCCACGCGATCGGCGCAGAGGTGACGAGGGCGCCCGTCTTGGGATCGACGATGTTGGTTTCCCACAGACGCTTGCCGGTCTTGAAGTCGTAGGCGCGCAGGTTGCCATCGAGCGAACCGCGGAACAGGCGACCATCGAGGTATGCGGCGCCGCGGTTCACCGGCAGCATGCCCAGCGCGCCCTTCTCGTTCGTGCGCCAGTTCTCCTTGCAGGTGGCGGCGTCGATCGAGAAGATGTCCAGCGCCGTCGTGCCGATCAGGGCGCCATCGATCACCAGCGGCCCGCCTTCGAACGGCTCATGCACCTTGGCGTCGTAGGTGCACAGCACCTTCAGTTGCGGGGCGTTCTGGACGTTGATGGAATCCAGCGGCGAGAAGCGGTCCGACGTCAGCGTGCGGTTGTAGCTGGGCCAGTTGCCGTTGAGGGTGTCGACGACGACGGCTTCCTTCGAGGTCGTCACCGCCTGGCGTGTCTCCAGGACGATGGTCCCTGCAGGGTTGTCCGCACTGCGGAAGAAATTCATCGCCATGCTGCCGACCTGGATCAGGTTGGACCCGGAAAGATGGATCGCCGCGATGGCGGCGGCAGCCAACACGACAAGCACGAGAAGGATTCGTTTCATGGCCGCCCCCGCCTCTGTTCGGTGATGGATGACAGTCCAGCGAACCCGAGGCTACGCCATGAAATATTCACGATTCGTTAAGTCTGCGGAATCGTGTCCGCTGCCCCGCGCACGCACGGGGCAATGAGGTTCTTCCGGACCGATCGATCCCGGCGGACCATCGACCTCCATCGGTCACCCGACAAGACGAGAGGCTGGCGGCTCGCAAACATCGCACGTGTCTGCTTCAAGCGTCGCGGCCAGCCTCTCGGGGCAGTCTCTTGGCGCGGTCACCCGCGCGGATGCGGCACGGCGATCCGCTTCACGCCTTGGCGGCCCGCATCGGGTAGTCGGCGAACAGGGCGCGGTAGCTGGGCCAGTAGGCGCGCAGCAGCACCAGGTTGAGCACGGCGACCACGGTCAGTGCGTAGTACCAGTGCAGCACGAAGAAATAGAACAGGCACAGCACCGACGAAATCGGCGTCAGCAGCGCCACGCCCAGCGCCGGCTTGTAGTTGGCCAGCAGGCTGATCGCCCCGATCAACTGGATCGACTTCATGAAGGCCCAGAAGAACAGCGTGTGCTTGAGGATTCCCAGGAACGAGCACTCGGCCGGGTTTCCGGTGATGTAGATCCCGAAGAAGATGCTGAGGAAGCCGTCGACGGCGCCGAACAGGTAGATGATGCCCAGCAGGTATCTTGCGATCGTTTCGTACAGCTTCAGTTTCACGACGTGCTCCTTGGAATGGCGGACGAAAAAATACACCTGGGGAATTGCGGGTCACACGGGCAGCAAAACGGTCAATCCGCGCTCACGCCGGGCAGCGAACGCGCGATCCCGGCGGCGTGGGGGCCGTCGAGCATCGAGAAATGATCCGCGTCCACCGCGTGCAGCGACGGTGGCGTTGGCAGGAACTCGCTCCAGCCGTGATCCTCGGGCCAATCGCGACCGGATTCGCGGATCGCGCGATACAGATGGACCGGGAAATCGATCGGCATCGGCTCGGGACGGTAACGGCGATAGCACCGGAGGTTGGCCTTGAGGACGGCGAGGATGGCGTCGATCTGCGCCCTGTCGAGCTCGATGCCTTCCGAACGCAGGACGCCGATCGCGGCCTCGACATCGATCGGACCGGCGTGCCGTGGCGAGAACGCCTGGGCGGAACGGACCAGTCCGGCGATCACCTGTCCCAGCAGGATGGCGTCGTCATCGTCCCCGTCACCGTCCGCGGCCGGATCATGGACCAGGCGGGGCACGGCGGCGTCCAGCAGGACGAGCCATCCCACGCGCTCGCCCGCGGCGGCCAGTTGCCGGGCCATCTCGTAGGCGACGACGCCGCCATAGGAATGCCCGAGCAGATGGTAAGGCCCGCTCGCCTGCACGGACTTCATCGCCAGGATGTTGGCCTTCGCGGTCGCTTCGACGCTCTCCAGCGGAGGCGCCCGTCCATCCAGCCCGACCGCCTGCAGCCCGTAGAAAGCACGCTCGGGACCGATGGCGCGGCTCACATCGGTCATCGACATCACGTAGCCGCCGGCGCCGGGGACGGCGAAGATCGCGGGGCTTGCCCCGCCGGGTGCGATGGGGACCACGATGCCGTCCGGGGCAGCGGCGTCTTCTGACGTCCACAGGGCCGCGAACCGGGCGATGGTCGGCGCCCTGATCAGCCAGGACAACGGCACCTGCTTGCCGCTGCGCTGCTTGACCCGGGTGATGATCCGCACCGCAAGCAGCGAATGGCCGCCGAGTTCGAAGAAATCGTCGTCCATGCCGATGGCGTCCGCCGGCCGCTGCAGGACGTCCGACCAGATCGCCAGCAGCTCGCGCTCGACGTCGTTTCTCGGCGCGATGTAGGGACGCGTCGACGCCATGTCCACCTGCATGCGTTCCAGCGCAGGTCGGTCGAGTTTGCCGCTCGGCGTCTGCGGGATCGCGTCCAGGGGCCGGAATGCGGTCGGCACCATGTACTCCGGCAGGCTTCGATGCAGGAACGCCTTCAGCGCTTCCTGCGGGACGGTCTCCTCCCCCGCTTCCTCCTCTCCTGTTCTCTCCTCCCCTGCCCCCGCCTGCGCCGCCAGCGTGTAGAAAGCGACCAGCCTGCGGTCGGATTGTGCCCCCTGGGTCACCACCACGGCGGAATCGATCCGGGGATGCCGGCACAGCGCGGCCTCGATCTCGCCGAGCTCGATGCGGAAGCCCCTGACCTTGACCTGGGTGTCGATGCGCCCGAGGTACTCGAGCACGCCCGCCTCCGACCAGCGCGCCAGGTCGCCGGAGCGGTACATCCGGGCGCCCGGCACGAACGGATCGTCCACGAAGCGCTCGGCGGAGAGATCGGGCCGGTTGAGATATCCGCGCGCGACGCCGTCGCCGGCGATGTACAGTTCGCCGGGCACGCCGATCGGCTGCAGGCGGCGCCGCTCGTCGAGGATGTAGATCCGCGTATTGTCGATCGGCCGGCCGATGGGCACGTCGACCCAATCGTGTTCGCCCGGCGGCACTTCGTGGATCGTGCAGCCCACGACCGTCTCGGTCGGCCCGTATTCGTTGATGCAGCGCGCGGCGGGCGCCACTTCGCGCCAGATCCGGACGGCCGAATAGGGCATCGCTTCGCCGCCGACCACGAAGGCGCCCACGTCGCAGCGCACGCCCTCGGCGGCCAGGCGAAGGCCCAGTTCGCGCCAGTGCAGCGGGGTGATCTTCAGCAGGTCCCAGCGACGCCCGCTGCGCAGCAGCGCCTCCACGCCCGCGATCTCTTCCCCGGCCGGCACGAGCACGGCGCGCCCGCCGGTCAGCAGCGGCAGGTACACGCTGGTCACGGTGGCGTCGAAGGCGATGGGCGACGACACGATGCTGTCGCTGGCCCGTCCGCCCTCGGTGTACTCGCGGACCGCCCAGCGCAGGTAGTGGGTCAGTCCCGCATGCTCGATCATCACGCCCTTGGGCTTGCCGGTCGAGCCGGAGGTGTAGATGACGTAGGCCAGGTGCCGCGGCTCGACCGCCACGTCGGGATCGTGATCCGGCCGATCCCGGAAATCGTCGCCATCCACCGCATGGATCACGACCCCCTGGGTGCGCGCCTGCGATGCGACGTCGCTTTCCAGCAGTTCGCGTTGCGTCAGCAGCGCCTTAGGCGCGCTGTCCTCCAGCAGATAGGCCAGCCGCGCCGCCGGGTAGCCGGGCTCCAGCGGCACATAGGCGGCGCCGGCCTTGAGGATGCCGAGCATGCCCGCGACCATGTCGAGGCCGCGCGACATGCAGATCGCCACCCGCTCGTCCACGCCGACGCCGGCGGCGACCAGGCCGTGCGCGATCCGGTTGGCGCGACGATTGAGCGCCTCGTAGCTGATCCGGGCGTCGCCCGCCTCGGCCGCGATCGCGTCCGGCGTCCTGGCCGCCTGCGCTTCGAACCAGCGGTGGACCATGAAGGCCCTGGCGTCCTCCTCGCTGCGCGGGACTTCGGGGCCGCCGTGGAAATGCAGCAGGCGCTCGCGCTCGGTTCCCAGGACATCGATGTCCTGCAGCAGGATCGACGGATCCGTGGCGACCGCATCGCACAGGCGCTGGAGGTGCTCGACCATGCGCGCGATCCGGTCGCGCTTGAACAGCGCCGTCGAATATTCGATCGCGACCGCCAGTCCATCGGCGTTCTCCTCGAATTCCACGCTGAGGTCGAACTTGCTGATGCCGCTGTCGATCGAATGCAGGCGAACGTCGCGTTCCGCTGCGCCGGCGTCCGCATTCTGCAGCATGACCATCACCTGGAAGATCGGCGTGATGGCCATGTTCCGCTTCGGGCGCAGGACCTCGATCACCTTCTCGAACGGCGCATCCTGGTGATCGTAGGCCGCGAGGCAGTTGCGCTTCACCCGTTCGAGCAGTTCGGTGAAG
>JAEKKX010000033.1 GCA_019510125.1 Lysobacterales bacterium | reverse complement strand
CGCTGGTCGTCAATTCGGTCGAAGGATTGGGGTATGACAATGTCTCGGTCGAGACCTTCCCCGCCGAGCCGCCGCCCGGCATTGCCGCCAACGGGTCGGACCGCGTGATCGCGGCCAATCTGACCTACGTGGCCATCCCCCTCATCCTGATCCTGGCGCTGGTGCTGGGCTATCCCGGCCTCCGCCGTTGGCAACAAAGGCGGCGCGCGCTGGCGCGGCATGGAGAAGGCGGCGCATGATCGCGCCCAAGCCGCGGCACATGCTGGCGGCGATCGGTCGCGACCTGATCGCATCCGACGGTGGACCGGCCGAGCGACGCGCCAACGCGCTCTTGCGTAGCCTGTCGGGAACGGCCCGGCCGCCGATCGCGCTCAACCATCTGTACGACGTTCCGGACTGGCTACGGCTGCCGCGCGCGGCGCTTCAGGCGCTGGCGCAGCGCGCGGCCTTGCTGTCGATGGCGCCCGCGCTCGCCGCGTCGATCGACGGCGCCTTGCTCGGCGCGCATGCCCGGGTGGCGGGCGAGGATGCGGTCGACTGGGCGATGGCACGCGCCGCCAGGGTGCCGGGCGGCGGCTTGCCCCCGGTCGAGGCTTCGCGGCTCACCGGACGGGGTTCCGCGCTGATGCGCATGGGCCTGCCCGCGCCACTTCGCGATCTGGTTGGACCGGAGACCGAGACGATTGATTGCCCGGCGGATCTTGTGAAATTCTGTCTTGCCGAGACGGTGGCGGGAGCGCGCGCCGCATGACCTATATCGTGCTCCACGCCGATGCGCTGGCGACGGCCGTCGCCGACGACCCGATCGTGCCCGCCGCGGAGATGCGCGCGCTCGATGGCGCGATCGGGCTGCTGGCCGAAGCCGGTCAGATCCGGGCTGATTCCGCGCGGCAGGTTCAGGAAGCGCGTGAGCGCGGCCATGCCGAGGGGGTCGCGGCGGGGCGCGAGGAAGGGTTGGCCGCCGGCGCCGCCGAGATCCGTGCCGAGCTTTTCCGCCTTGCCATCCGCGCCGGCGAGGAACGGCGGCGGCATCAAGGCGAGATCAGCACGTTGGCGCTCGAGGTCGTGCGGCGCATCGTCGGCGAGATTGGCGACGCGGCGACGGTGCAGGGGCTTGCCGCGCGCGCGATCGCGGCGTTGGCGCCCGATGCGGTGGCCACCATCCGCGTGCCCGCGGCCCAGGCCGAGGC
>JAEKKX010000032.1 GCA_019510125.1 Lysobacterales bacterium | reverse complement strand
GCACGTTCTGCACGACGACCTTCAGCAGGCCGGGCAGCGTGAAGGAGCCGAGGCCCTTCTTGTTGACCGACATCAGCATCGCGCCTTCGAGCGCGGCCAGCACGGCCTTGGTCGACTTCGCGTCGACGCCCGATTGCTCAGCCACGTGCGCGGCCAGGCTGGACTTGTTGAACGCGGTCTTCAGCGGCTTGAGGGCCGGAGCAGCCTTCGCCGGAGCGGCCTTCGCGGCCTTCGCCGGAGCAGCCTTCTTGACGGCCTTGGCCGGCGCGGCGGCCTTGGTCGCCTTCTTGGCGGGGGCGGGGGACTTCTTAGCAGTTGCCATGGTTCTTCAGTACTTTGAACTTTGGATGTCGATGCTGCGGCGGTTGCCGTAGCGGCGCGATTGTAGGTGAGCGCCGCCGCGCTTCGCGTGCGGACCGTGTTTTCAAGCATGTTTTCGCTTGCGCGGTCGCGAAATGCATACCCATCACCGTATGTTGGCCGTTGCGCATCCGACGCCTCGCGACCCCGGCATCCGCGGCGTCGCAAGTTCGCAAGATCCGTCAACCCGATCGCAATCCGCGGCAGAGACCCTGCAGGCCGCGTTCCTAGAATTTCCGCACGACAACGACAACGGAGACAACGATGCGAACGAAGGACGAGGCGGGACGATCGGTGGGAACGACACGGCGCGGCGTGCCGCCGTCCCCCGGGCTTGCAGGATTTCGCCGCGCCACCGCGACCGCATCGCTCGCGGGCATCGTGCTCGCGCTGGCCGCGTGCGGCGGCCTGCGCCCCGCGCCGGACGCCGCCGTGCCGCGCACGCTGGCGACGCCGCTGGCCGACGGACGCACCGCCGAAGGCGGCGTCGTCGACGGCTTCATGTTCGCCGAGCGGCCGGGCGACGTCGCGATCGATCCGGTCGTGCACGCGAGCGGCACGGCGCGCGCCACCGGCACGATCGAGCCGCGTCACGGCAGCACCTGGGGCGGCATCGCGTTGTCGACGTCGCTGCAGCGCAGCGGTCGCGCACTCGATGCGGGCTCGGGCCGGCTGCTGGCCATCACGCTGGCATCGACCGGCTCGAACACCTTGCGCCTGCGCCTCGTCGGGCCGAACGCCGCGCTGCGCGACAGCGGCTGCTACCCCGTCGCGACCGTGCGCGTGGAGCCGCAGTTGAAGGAGTACACGGTGCCGATCGCCTCGTTCGCGCCCGAGTCGT
>JAEKKX010000008.1 GCA_019510125.1 Lysobacterales bacterium | reverse complement strand
CGGCGCCGACGCCCGGTTCGACGCGGCCGCGCGCCGCGCCCACGCCGCCGCGCTCGAGGGCCTGTCGCCGCGCGTGCGCGCGCAGCTCGCGCAGCGCCGGCGGGCGGCGACCGCGCCGCGTGCGCCGGCGGGCGTGCGCACGTGGCCGCTGCTGGCGGTCGGCGGCAGCGCGGCGGTGGCGCTGATCGCGGGCGTGCTGTTCCTGCGCACGCCGGTCCTGCGCGCGCCGGCGCCGGACGCGATCGAAGCCCCCGCGCCGTCGGTCGCGCAGGCGCCGCGGACCGCTCCCGCGCCGCCGCCCGCCGACAGCGCGACGCCGGCGGGCGCCGCGGTCGAGGTCGCCCAGGTCGCCCAGGGCAGCCAGACCGCGCCGGCCGCCCATCCGGCCCAGACACCGCCGGCCGTCGCCGACGTCCTGCCTGCAGACTGGACCGCCGACGACTACGATGCCGTGCAGACCGCGAACGGCATCGCCGCGATCGACGAGAGTCCCGATTTCTACCTGTGGTTGGCCGCGAACGAAGGCCGGCCCGTTCCCACGGAGACGCTATGAACCGCATGCCCGTGCTGCTGGCGCTGTGCCTGTCGTCGCTGGCGCCGACCGGGGCCGCGTTCGCCCAGGCGACGCGGCCGGACGCTCCGGCGGCGAGCGTTCCGGCGAGGACCGTCCCGGCCGCGAACGCGCCGGCCGCCCTGCCCGACTGGGACCACCTCTCGCCGGCCCAGCGCGAGGCGATCATCGACGTGGTGCGCGAACGCTGGAACCGCGATCCGGGCCAGCGCCAGCGGATGCTGCAGCATGCCGAACGCTGGCGGCAGATGACGCCCGAGCAGCGCCGGCAGGCGATGCAGGGCCAGCGCCGCTGGGAACAGATGACCCCCGAGGAACGCCAGCGCGCCCGCGCCGCCTACGAGCAGGCGCACGGACGCCCGCCGGGCGACCGGATGCGTGGACCGTCGGGCGAACGCGGACGCCTGCGCAGCGAGTTCGAGACCCTGCCCCCCGACCAGCAGGACGCGTTGCGCCAGCAGTGGAAGTCACTGACGCCCGAGCAGCGCCGCGAGTGGATCCGCACCCATCGCCGCACAGGCGACGGTTCGCGCTGAGCCGGCCACCGGCCCGGATCCGCGCTCGTTCGACGCCACGCTCGCCGAGCCCCCGGCGAGATCGACGCCGCTGCGGCCGCGCGCGGCGCCGACGGCACGGCGCCACGAGGCCACGGCCGTCGCGGTTCGGCCATCGCAAGGTTGATCCGGCGCCTTGCAGCGTGTGGAATGCGACCGTGCCGCCGATCCGGCGCGCCGCACTTCACACAGGGGGTTCCTTGAATACCGTTCTCCGTTGCGCGACCGCCGTCGCGCTCTGCCTGCTGCCTGTCTCCGTCTTCGCCGCAAAGAAACCCACGCCCCTCAGCGAGGCCGATGCCGCCGCGCTGCAGGGCAAGACGGCCGCGGTGACGCTCCATGACACGCCAACGTTCGTCGCCATGACCGCCGGCAAGGCCGGGTTCGGCCTGTTCGGCGTGGCGGCCATGGCGAAGGCCGGCAACGATTTCGTGAAGGACAACGACATCCGCGACCCGTCGGTGCTGCTGCGCGATCGCCTCGGCGCGCTGCTGCATGAGGTCCATGGACTCGACGTGCGCCCTGTCGACACCGTCGAGACGAAGGAAAAGAAGCCCGCGGCCCTCGCCGCGCTGCATGGCGACGCCGATGTGGTGCTTTCCGTGCGCACGCTCGGCTGGAGCTACGCCTACTACCCGACGGACTGGAGCCACTACTGGATCGGTTACGGCGCGGCGGTGGACCTGATCGACGCGAAGACCGGGAAGCCGCTCAGCCACATCGATTGCGGGGCCGATACCCGGAAGAGCGCGATCAAGCCTTCGCTGGAGGAGATGCGTGCGAACGGAGGCCAGCTCACCAAGGACGTGCTCGAAAGCCTCGGCTGGCTGTGCGTGCGCCTGGTCGCGAAGGAAGCGTTCCGTATCCCGGACGACAGGCTCCCGGCGATTCCCGAGGCCTACGTCGATCCGCTGATGCGTCTGCAGCCCGCCGGCGCGCCTTCGGCGACCCCGCAGGCGCCGGCCGGAGGCGCCGCCGCGACGCCGGGCGCCACGGCGGATCCTGCAGCGGCGCCTGCCCCCCAGCCCGCCGCCGAACCCGCACCGCAACCGACGACCGAGCCCGCCGTCGGCGCATCGGGCGACACCCGACGCTGATCCGCCCGTGTGTCGCCCGCACGGACGGGCTTACGGGGCCGCGGCGCCACAGCCGCGGCCCTCGACCGTCAGCACCGCCGCGTACTGCGGCAGCGCGTCGAGCTTGCCGGCCTCGGCCTGGCGTTTCGCGTCTTCGAGATAGATGCGCGGACGTCCCTGGGCGTCCGGGCGCAGCGGCGCGCCGGCGGCGGGCTTGCGCCAGACCCGCACGACGGCCTGTTGCGCGGGGCAGTCGGCGTTGGCCACGCGCAGTACGTCGTTGAGGATCCAGCCGTGCGCGGCGGACGGCGCGGCCTTCGCCGGATCGACCAGCCGCGCCCGCGCCTGGCAGCGCGGTGAAGTGCGCGCGGCGCCGAAACGGTAAGGCTTGGCGCGATCGGTGGTGAAACTGCCCTGCAGGTAGGCGCAGGTCTCGGGAATGATCCGCAGGGTGTGGACCACGCCGGTCTTCTGCGGCGGGAACGGATCGCGCTGCACTTCGGGCGTCTCGGCGGCGAACGCGGCCGCGCCGGGCAGCAGCGCCGCGAACGCGGTGGTCAGCAAGGCGACGCGCGGGGACGGGTGGCGGAAGCGGCGGTTCGGCATGGCGGTCCGGAGGCAGGGCGTGGTCGGGGACAGTGCCCGAACGCCCGTGAATTTGGGCTGGATCAAATCCCGGCCCCGCGACGCCCGGCATGCTGCGGCGCACCAACCGCGAAACGCGCGCTGCGTCCCGCGCTTTCGGTACCACCCGGACCGGAGCCTGTGCCATAGTCGAGCGGTTGCCCGGGCGGCCGGAGGTCGCC
Organism: Lysobacterales bacterium; assembly: GCA_019510125.1. Taxonomy (GTDB): domain Bacteria; phylum Pseudomonadota; class Gammaproteobacteria; order Xanthomonadales; family Xanthomonadaceae; genus Lysobacter_I. Next base: position 201,501 of record JAEKKX010000008.1, on the reverse strand, counting down.
CGGCTTCGTTCGGGCCGGCGGCCGCCGCCGTCGCCCGCTTTCGCATCGATTTCCGACTCTGGGGAGGGTTTCATGCTCGAGCAACACGCAATGTGGATCGCGCTGGCCGCAGCGGCCGTGGCGATCCTGTACGGCATCCTGTCCGCGCGCTGGATCATGGCGCAGCCCGCCGGCAACGAACGCATGCAGAAGATCGCCGCGGCGATCCAGGAAGGCGCCGGCGCCTATCTGCGCAGGCAGTACACCACCATCGCCATCGTCGGCGCCGTGTTGTTCTTCATCATCGGCCTGGCCCCGGGCCTCGGCTGGCCGACCGCGATCGGCTTCGCGATCGGCGCGGTGCTCTCGGGCGTGGCCGGCTTCATCGGCATGTTCGTGTCCGTGCGCGCCAACGTGCGCACCACGGAGGCCGCCACAAAGGGCCTCAACGACGCGCTCGCGGTCAGCTTCCGCGGCGGCGCGATCACCGGCATGCTCGTGGTCGGCCTCGGCCTGCTCGGCGTGGCCGGCTACTACTGGTTCGTCGGCAAGGGCGCGACGGACGAGGCCGGGATCAAGGCCGCGCTGCAGCCGATGATCGGCCTGGCGTTCGGCTCGTCGCTGATCTCGATCTTCGCGCGCCTCGGCGGCGGCATCTTCACCAAGGGCGCCGACGTCGGCGCCGACCTGGTGGGCAAGGTCGAGGCCGGCATCCCCGAGGACGACCCGCGCAATCCGGCGGTGATCGCCGACAACGTGGGCGACAACGTCGGCGACTGCGCCGGCATGGCCGCCGACCTGTTCGAGACCTACGCGGTGACCATCGTCGCCTCGATGCTGATCGCCGGCATTTCCTTCGCCACCTACGGCAACAGCGGCGTGCTCTACCCGCTGGTGCTGGGCGCGGTGTCGATCGTCGCGTCGATCATCGGCACCTTCTTCGTGAAGGTCGGCAGCGACGGCAAGATCATGAAGGCGCTGTACAAGGGGCTGATCGTCGCGGGCGTGCTCTCCGCGATCGGGTTCTACTTCGTCACCCAGCAGATGATCGTCGCCAACGCCATGCCGGTGTTCTACTGCGCACTGATCGGCCTGGCGCTGACCGCGGCGATGGTGGTGATCACCGAGTACTACACCGCCACCGAGTACGCCCCGGTGCAGCAGGTCGCGAAGGCCTCCGAAACCGGCCACGGCACCAACGTCATCGCCGGCCTCGCCGTGTCGATGAAGTCGACCGCGCTGCCGGTGCTCGCGGTCGCCGCCGCGATCTACGGCTGCTACAGCCTCGCCGGCCTGTTCGGCATCGCGGTGGCCGCGGTGTCGATGCTGTCGATGGCCGGCGTGATCGTCGCGCTCGACGCCTACGGCCCGATCACCGACAACGCCGGCGGCATCGCCGAAATGTCGGAGCTGGGCAAGGACATCCGCAAGACCACCGACGCCCTCGACGCCGTGGGCAACACCACCAAGGCGGTGACCAAGGGCTACGCGATCGGTTCGGCCGGCCTGGCCGCGCTGGTGCTGTTCGCCGACTACGCGCACAAGCTGCACGAGCGCATGGGCGACGCCTACAGCGATTCGATCTTCGCGATCAACGACCCGAAGGTGCTGATCGGCCTGCTGATCGGCGGCATGATCCCGTTCCTGTTCGGCGCCTACGCCATGCAGGCCGTGGGCCGCGCCGCCGGCGCGGTGGTGGAGGAAGTGCGCCGCCAGTTCCGCGAGATCAAGGGGATCATGGAAGGCACCGGCAAGCCGGAGTACGACAAGGCGGTCGACCTGCTGACCCGCGCGGCGATCAAGGAAATGATCTTCCCGTCGCTGCTGCCGCTGATCATCCCGATCCTGGTCGGCTGGTTCCTCGGCCCGGCGGCGCTGGGCGGCCTGCTGATGGGCACGATCGTGACCGGCCTGTTCGTGGCGATCTCGATGTGCACCGGCGGCGGCGCCTGGGACAACGCCAAGAAGTACATCGAGGAAGGCCACCACGGCGGCAAGGGCAGCGAGGCCCACAAGGCCGCGGTGACCGGCGACACCGTCGGCGACCCGTACAAGGACACCGCCGGCCCGGCGATCAACCCGCTGATCAAGATCATCAACATCGTCGCCCTGCTGCTGGTGCCGCTGCTGCCGATGGACATGGGCAAGGCGGCCGACGCCGCGACGCCCGCGGGCGGCCCGGACACGATCGCAGCGGCCGCCGCCGCCGCGGCTGCGGCCGCCGAAGCCGCGGCCGCCGCGGCCAACACCGGCGCCAAGCCAGACGCGATGCCGGCCGGCGACATGGCCGACGCGTCGAAGACCGCCAAGCTGTACTTCGCCAGCGGCTCGGCCGCGCTGCCGGCCGACGCCGCCGACACCCTGTCCCACGTGCTGATGACCCTGCAGGGCAGCACGGAGGCCAAGGCGGTGATCTCGGGCTTCCACGACGCCAGCGGCGACCCGGCCAAGAACGCCGAACTGTCCAAGCAGCGCGCCGAGGCGGTGAAGCAGGCGCTGGTCGAGGCCGGCATCGCCGCGGACCGGATCGACCTGCGCAAGCCGCAGGCGACCACCGGCGGCGGCAGCGCCGACGAAGCCCGCCGGGTGGAAGTCACGGTGGAGTGATCCCCGGCCCCACGGCATCCCTCGAACGGCGGCCTCCGGGCCGCCGTTCGCGTTGATGGCCGGCGCCGGACGCGCCCCGCCACCGGGCCGGCATCGACCCGGCGCAGGCCGCATCGGGCACGGCGCAGGCGGACGCAACGGCCGTGTCGTCCCCGTGGCGGGCCGATGTCGGGGCGCTGTCGTCACGCGGCCCGGCCTGCATCACCATGCTCCCGTGCCACGGGCCGGCCATGCCGGCGGGCCCACCGCACCGGAAATCCCCATGTCCTCCGATCCCTCGCCGCCGAACACCCTGCCGCCCGCCGCCATGCCGCCCAGCGCCCCGCCCCCCGCCAGCCTGCACATCGACAGCACCCGCCTCCGCGCGCTGCGCAGCGCCCGCCACTGGTCCCAGGAGCAACTGGCCGAACTGTCCGGCCTCAACCTGCGCACCATCCAGCGCCTGGAAGCCGGCGCGAAGATCTCGACCGAGTCCCTGCGCGCCCTCGCCGCGGTGTTCGAGGTGCCGGCCGAGACCCTGCTGGTCCGCCCGCCCTCGCCGAGCCAGCCAGCGCTCGACGCCATCCGCGACGGCGTGGTCCGCGGCCTGGACTTCGACGGCACGACCCCGCGCGCCGCGTTCTGGTGGTTCGCGCTGGCGGTGGCGATGGTGCTCGCGTTCGCCGAACTGCTCGCCGAGGCGCTGGGCCCGCTGCCCGTGGGGATCGCCTCGCTTGCGGTGCTGGTGCCCTGGATCGCCGCCTGCGCCCGCCGGCTGCGCGACGCCGGCCTCAACCCCTGGTGGCAGTTGATCAGCCTGGCGCCGGTCGCCGGGATCCTGGTCCTGCTCTGGCTGCTGACCTGGCCGGGCAGGCCCCGCGCGGACGACACGGCGGCCTCCGCCGGCTGAGGCCGGCGCCGATGCTGCGTCGCAGCATCCGCCGGCGTAGAATGCGCGCCTCTCACGCACTGCATCGGAGCGCCCCATGGGCCTGGACCTGGTTCCCACCGGCAAGAACCCGCCGGACGAAGTCAACGTCATCATCGAGATTCCCAAGGACGCCGAACCGGTCAAGTACGAGGTCGACAAGGAGACCGGCGCCATCTTCGTCGACCGCATCCTGTCCACGCCGATGCGCTACCCCTGCAACTACGGCTACATCCCGCACACGGTCTGCGGCGACGGCGACCCGGCCGACGTGCTGGTGATCCTGCCGCTGCCGCTGGTGCCCGGCTCGGTGATCCGCGTCCGCCCGGTCGGCGTGCTGCGCATGAAGGACGAGGCCGGCAGCGACGAGAAGCTGCTGGCGGTGCCGGTGGACAAGGTCTTCGCCGGCTACGCCCACATCCACGACATCGACAAGGTCAGCGAGCACTGGCTGGAGCGCATCGGCCACTTCTTCGAGCACTACAAGGACCTGGAGAAGGGCAAGTGGGTCAAGCTCGACGGCTGGGGCGGCGCCGAGGAAGCGAAGCGGATCATCCTGGAGTCGATCGCCCGCTACAACGAGACGCCCGAGGGCGAGAAGCCGAACTTCTGAGTCCCGGCATCGCGACCCGAACGAAAAAGCCCGCGCACTGCGCGGGCTTTTTCGTGTCAGGCGTACTCGCCCGAAGGCCCGGGCGGGGCCCCGTCCGCGGGGGCGACGACGATCCGCGAGAGCATCACCGTCATCGCCTGCGTCCACGGGATTTCGTTGCGCAGGACCACGCCCTGCGCGATCGGATGCGCCGCCTGCGCGAAGGCGTCGAACGCGCTGCGGAACGCGCTGCGCCCTTCCGGGGCGTCGCCGTACTCGGCCCACAGCCCCTTCCAGTGCCGCATCAGCCGCCCCGCGTGCTGCTGCAGCATGGGCAGCCCCGGATGCGGCAGGCACTCGCCGAACAGGAACGCCAGGTGCTGGTTCAGCTCCCACGGCGTCATCACCCGCGGCAGGTTGTACGACTCGCAGGGGAAGACGTCCGGCGCGTCGGTGCCCGCCGGCAGCCGCCGCGGCCGCCAGTCGGAGGCCGGCGCGTCGTGCGGGCGGCCCTGCGCCGCCAGGTCCCAGAACCCGCTGCCGCCCACCGTGTCGCAGACCAGGTGGATGCGCGCGCGCGAAGCGTCGTTGATCACGCGGTGCTGGCGCCAGGTGTCGAAGATCCAGCAGTCGCCGGCGGCCATGTGGATGCCCTGCCCGTCGCACTCGAAGCGCACGGTGGGCTGGGTCACGATCGGCACGTGCACGCGCACGCGCTCGACCCAGTAGTAGCCCTGGTCGGCGTGGCGGTTGACCTCCGCCTGCCCGGCCAGGCGCATCAGCCGGGTGCGGCCGGCGGTGGCGCCGAAGCTGGCGATCACCTGGCGCAGGTAGCGGCAGCGCTGCAGCGCCGGCGTCGGCCGCATCCGCCCCGAGAAGGCCTCGTTGGCTGGATCGCCGTCGGTCGCCAGCAGCGGCAGCATCGAGTTGCCGGTGAAGCCCTCCGGATGCGGCCGCCACTCGGATTCGCCGATCGCCTCGATTTCCGCCGACAGGGCCTCGGCGTCGAACGACAGCGGCAACTGGATGAAGGGAACCGGAAGTTTCAAGGCCATGCCCGCTCGTGGGAAGGCCCGATTATAGGGCGTTCCGCAGTACGGGCCGGTCGCGGGGACGCGTCGGACGCGCGCCCCGGACGGGCCGTACGGCGGCTTGCGGCGTCATCCGCCAGGCGCACCGCCGGCCGCACCGCCACGCGCCGCCTCGCGCCACGCGCTCGCGGTGGTGCGGAAGCGGGTGCGGAATGCGCGCGCGAAACTGCAACTGTTGTCGAAACCGCAGGCCGCGCCGATCTCGCCGATCGCGTCGTCGGTGTGGGCGAGCAGTTCGCAGGCGCGCTCCAGCCGCAGCCGCACCGACGCCGCCTGCGGGCTTTCGTCGTAGAGCACGTGGAAGGTCTTGGACAGGTACCAGCTCGAGAAACTGGTGAGCTCGGCGAGTTCGGTCAGCCGCACCACGCGGTCGCGATGCCCTTCCAGGAACAGCCGCGCGCGCTGCAGCCGGCCCAGGATCTGGCGCTTGCGCCGCAGCGATCGCCCCGGACAGCGCGCGATGCCGCGCTCCAGGTCGCGCTGCTGGCTCGCGAGGTGCTGCAGCATCGCGCACAGCGCGCGCGCCGCCACGTCGCCGCCACGCACGCTGGCGCTGCGGCCCTTGCGCCACAGGCGCAGGGCGACGCGCAGGTCGCGCGCGATCATGCGCCCGCGGCCGGGCAGCAGTTCGCAGCCGCGCCCGCCCGGCGCGACCGGCAGCACCACGCCGAGGGTGATCCCGTGCGGGCCCGCGTCCAGCGCGGGCGCGGAATCGCAGGCCAGCGCCAGCCACTCGCCGGCGGCGAGCGCGAACCGCCCCTCGCGCGCCTCCACCCGGGTCTCGCCGCGCAGTTGCAGCCAGATCGAGAAGGCGCCCGGCCCCAGCCGCACATGGGCCAGCCGGCCCAGCGACGGCCAGTGCGCGCCGGCGGTCCGCGGCGACGGTTCGGGACCGGCGCCGCGATCGGCGAGGATCGCCGCAACCGGGAATCGGGGCATCGGACGGGGGGCGAGACCCCGGGCTTCAACCTGCATGACGCCACTCCTGTGGGGACTGCCCCCGGTGTGGCCCGGACCCGGTCCGGACGCAGGAAATCGCGCCGAGATTTGCCCTAAATCGGCGCGAAACGGTTCCGAAATCGTTCCGAAACCTTGAAAATCAACGGCTTGCCCGCTCAGACGACGCGCTCGGCGCCTGCGCCGGCAGCGGCAGCGCCGACAGCGGCAACAGACCGATGTCCATGCTGGAGGTGTCGGTGGTCGCCGCCAGCACCCGGCCGCGGTCGGGCTGGCCGGCGTCGGGCAGGAAGCTCACCCCGGAGACCGCGCGCGCTTCGTCGCCCACGCAACGGGCGTCGGCCGGCCCGGCGCCGCCGGCCACCCGGCGCCAGCGCCAGCCGCAGCCGGGTCCGCTGTCGAGCACGCGGATGCCGTCGGCCTGCGGCACCAGGGTCCGCACCCGCCACTGCGCCGCGACCCGGTCCACCGGCCGGGCGTGGCCCAGGTCCAGGTCCGCCTGCCAGAGCTCCGGCTTGAACGGACGCACGAACACGATCCGCTGCGCGGCCGGGTCGGCGAAGGCCTGCATCACGTCCTCGATCCGCGCCAGCGGCCGCCACGGCGTGGCGCTGCGGTCGTAGAGGGTCAGCCCGAGCCGGCCCTGCTCGCGTTCGCCCACCACCAGCAGGCGGGCGGGATCCGGGTGCCAGGACAGGTGCACCGGCACCGCGTCGGGCACCGCCAGCGTGCGCACCCGGCCCAGCCGCGGTTCGATCTCGACCGCGGTCTTGCGGCCGTCGGCGTGGTCGGCGACCACCAGCGCACGGGTCGAATCCGGGCTCCACACCGGCGCGAAGCGCGGCATCGGCTCGAACCCGTCCATCGCGCGCAGCGAGTCGGGGCGCGCCGGGTCCGCCCACCACACCCGCATCGCGCCATCGCGATCGGAGACGAACAGCAGTTGCCGGCCGTCCGGCGACACCGCCGGCAGCAGGTCCGACCGGCTCGACGGGAACAGCACTTCGCTGCGCGCATAGGCTTGCGCGCCGTCTGCGATGCGCATCGCGTGCAATTGCGATTCGGACTGTTCGATCACGAACGCCAAGCGGTCGCCGCGCAGCGGCAGCGCCGGCGAGGTCAGACCGCTGCCCGGCAGCCGATATTCCGCGCTGGCGCCGTCGGCCAGCCGCTGGCGCACCAGCACGACGCCTTCGCTGCGATAGCGTCCGTAGACCAGTTCGCGGCTGTCCGGGGTCCACGCCAGCCCGAAGAAGTTGGTGCGCAGGCGGGTGATGCGCTCGGGCGTGCCGCCGACGGCCGGGATCCGCCACAGGTCGCCGAGCGAGAGGTTGCGCTGGAACGCGATCCAGCGGCCGTCCGGCGACACCCGCGGGCGCATGTCGATGTCCTCGTCGCGACGCGCATAGGCGATCGGACGCCACACGCCCTCGTCGATGCGCAGCGTTTGCAGGCTGCGCCCGTCGGTGGTTTCGGTGGTCTCGCTCGGGGTCGCGCCGCCGCCGACCAGGGTGCGGCCGTCGGGGAACCAGGCGACTTCCGCCGCGCCCGGCAGGCAGTCGCCGATCTCGCGCGGCGCGCCGCCGGTGGCGGCCACCAGCATGATCCGGCAGCGCTTCGGTTCGCTGCGCAGGAAGGCGATCTGGCGGCCGTCCGGCGACCAGGCCGGAGACATGTCCCAGCGCATCGGCGCGGATTCGGTCAGCGCGCGCGGCGGCACCGCCGCGGCGGTCTGCAGCATCAGCGCGGCGCCGCGACCGTCCTCGCGCTTGCGCGCGTAGGCCAGCAGCGCGCCGTCCGGCGACAGCGCAGGCGCTTCCTCGCTCAGCGGCGAAGTCGCGACCCGCTGCACCGGAACCTGCGACGCGCCGCCGGCGTTCGCGGCCGGCGGCGCGACCTGCGGCGGCGACGACGCCGGGCCGCTGCGCCACAGCCACACGCCCGCCGCCACGACCAGCGCCAGCACGCCCAGGGTGTCGATCACCGCCCACAGCCGCCGCGCGCGCCGCGGCGCGGGCGTGGCCGGCGCGGCTGGCGGCGCCGTCGCGCGCTCGGGATCGGCCAGCCATTCCACCGGCGCGATCAGCCGGTAGCCCTGCTTGGCCAGCGTCTCGATGTAGCGCGGACGCTCGCGATCGTCGCCGAGCGCCTTGCGCAACTGGGTGATCGCCTGGGTGATGACGTCGTCGGTCGGCAGCGTGTCCGGCCACACCCATTCCAGCAGCGCCTCGCGGCTCACCGGCCGCCCCGCGTGGGCGACCAGCACCAGCAGCACGCCCAGCGACTTGAGGGTGATGCGCATCGGCTCGCCGCCGGCCAGCGGCGCGATCTCGCGCAGCGGCACGTCCACCACCCGCTCGCCGATGCGCAGGCGATCGGAGGGACGCGGTTCCAGCAGGTTGCGGTGCGACTTCAGCATGGCCTGCTTCTGGACGGCGGTTTCGGACTCGGGCGACGACACGGACCCAGCTTAGCAGCCCGGCGCGGCGCGCCCGGGGCCGCGCACGCCGCGCCGCGGACCGGGCCCGCGACGCCGCGCTCAGTCGCCACGGCCACCGCTGCCGCCGCTGCCGATCATGCCCGCGAGGCGCGAGACGATCAGCGCCATGTACATCACGCCGTTCCACTGCGCGATGACCGCGGCGACGCGCGCGACCGGCGCCACCGGCAGCACGTCGCTCAGGCCGGTCGCCGAGAAATTGGTGGCGCTGAGGAACAGCAGCTCGATCCAGACCAGCGGGCGATGCGCGCCCCCCGGCGCCAGGAACGCGTCGGGCTGCCACCACTGGCACAGCACGAAGACCCACGCGTAGGCCTCGACGAACAGCATGAACGTCGCGCCCGCGGCCCACAGTTCGTCGCGGGTGGCGTGGCGGTCGGCCATCATGTAGGTGATCAGCGAAAACGCCGCGTAGAAGTAGGCCGCGGCGTAGCCGGCGGCGCCGAGCGCGCCCATCCACGACACATCGAAGGCGTTGTACGCCGCCCAGGCGCCGACCCCGGCGACCGACAGCACGCCGGCGATCCAGCCCGGGCGCGGCGAGCGGTGCACCATCCACACCGCGGCGGACAGCACGCCGACGCTGATCGCGGTGGACGCCACCTGGCCGGCGCGGCTGCCGCCGATGAACGGATACAGCAGCAGCGCGGCCAGTTGCACCAGCAGCAGGGTGCGCGACGGGTGGCGGATCCAGCGCCGCAGCGGCAGGGTCATGCGCCGCCTCCCGCGCGCCGCGCGCGCTCGGAATCGAGCACCGCGCGCGACCATGCCGCGAGGAACGGCAGGCCGACGCCGTCGTATTCGTAGCGGTCGTCGTTGTAGACGCCGTCGGCGTTGCACAGCACGTGCGCGGCGAGCAGGCACTCCGCGCCCGAGGCGCGATCGACCACCCACGCGACTTCGCTGAGGCTGCCGTAGGCCATGCCGCTCTTGCCGAACACCGTCAGTCCCTCCGGATAGCGTCGCCTGCCGTCGCCGACGAAGAACCAGCGCGCGTAGCCGTCCGGATGTTCGGCTTCGGGATAGACCGGGTCTTCGCTCTCGCGCGGACGCAGCGCCAGCGCGCGCAGCAGCCGCGCGCGCAGCGGACCGTCGATCCGCCAGCGCTGCGCCGGCGGCACCGTCTCCGGCGCGACGAACGCCTGCAGCATCCGCAGACTGTCGGCCAGGGGCAGGAAGTTCGCGTGCGAGAAGTCATGCGGCCCGGGGACCAGCACGCCGTCGTCGCCCAGCCAGCCTGCGCCGCGCAGCGCGCTGCCGAACGGGAACCGGCGCTCGCGCGCGACTGCCGCCGCGCAGCGCGCCAGCACCCGGCCGTCCGCCGCGCGCAGCATGCCGCCGCCGGTGCGCCGGTTCGCCTCCGGATCGGGCGAGCCCAGCCGCGCGATCAGCCGCGCCTGCGGATAGCCCAGCGCGGCCAGCCGCGCATGCACGCGATCGCCGCCGAGCAGTTCGTACCAGCGGTTGAACGGCCGGTTCTCGCTGACCGCGAAGGTGCGATCGAGCCCGCGCGCGAACGCCTCCGCCAGCGGTTCGTCGCCCCATTCGCCGGTGGCCGGCGGCGCGTCCAGCGCCAGCACGGTGCCGGCGTCGCCGCCGGCGGCCTGGACGGCTTCGGCCATCAGCAGCGCCATCGGCAGCTTGGCGACGCTGGCCGCCGGGAACCAGCGCCGCGGCGCGCGCCCGAAATCGCGGGTGATGAAGCGCGGGGCGCCGTCGGCATCGCGTTCGATCGTGGTCCAGCGCAGTCGCACCTCGTGCGCGGGGTCGCGCGCGACCGCGGCCAGCGCCGGCGGCATGCGCGCGAAGACCGCGTCCCACGGCGAGGCCGCGGTCGCGGCGAACGCCCGCGGCAGCGCCGCGGCGGCGACGCCGAACGCACTACCGCCAAGGAAGGTCCTGCGTCGCATGCCGGTCTCCGGAGGATCGCCGTCGTCCGGCGGATGGCGCATCTTGCACCGCGCGCCTCGCATCGCCCATCGCGCAGGACGGTGCTGCAATGCAAAACCCGGCGCCGCGGCGCTCGCGGATGAATACGTATGCAGTCCGGCACGACGCCCCGGTTGCCGCGCCCGCCGGGTGAATACGATTGTACGGGCTCGCCGTGGATGGGAACGGCTCCTAAGCTTCGGCGGTTCAGCGGCGGCGTCGGCGACGGCCCCGTCATCCGGGCCACCGCGCCCCGAGCGGGAGATTCCTTGATGCCTCCAGTCCAGTACCGCGCTCCGCGCCACCTCGCCGCCGATCTGCCGCCGGCCTTCCGCAACGCCTTCGCGCAGGCGCAGGCCGGCGCCGGCGACACGCCCGCCGTGCGCAGCGCGCTGCGCGCCTCCGCCGACCTCTGCCGCGAGACGCTGGCCGCGCGCTGGACCGCGACCCAGGCCGAGGACGCCCGCCGCGAGGCTTCGCAGCGCCGGGTGCACTACCTGTCGATGGAGTTCCTGATGGGCCGCGCCCTGCGCAACGCGCTGGCGGCGCTGGGCCTGGAGGATGCGATCGCCGGGGTGCTGGCCGAGCGCGGCCTGTCGCTGGGCGACGTGCTGGAGGCCGAGCCCGATGCCGCGCTGGGCAACGGCGGCCTCGGCCGGCTCGCCGCCTGCTTCCTGGATTCCTTCGCCGAGACCGGCCTGCCCTCGTTCGGCTACGGCCTGCGCTACCGCTACGGCATGTTCGCGCAGGGCACCGAGGACGGCCGCCAGGTCGAGCGCCCCGACGACTGGCTGCGCCACGGCGCGCTGTGGGACCTCGAGCGTCCGGACATCGAGTACCTCGTCGGCTTCGGCGGCCGGGTCGAGTCCGACGGCGTCGGCGGCCGCCGCTGGCAGCCGGCCGAGCGCGTGGTCGCGCGCGCGTTCGACTTCATCGTGCCCGCGCACCACGGCGATCGCGTCTCGACCCTGCGCCAGTGGCAGGCCAGCGCCGAATCGCCGATCGACTTCGCCGCGTTCTGCCGCGGCGACCACGCTGGCGCCGCGCGCCAGCAGGTCGCTGCCGATGCGCTGAACTGGGTGCTCTACCCCGACGACAGCACCGACGCCGGCCGCGCGCTGCGACTGAAGCAGGAAGCGCTGCTGGTCAGCGCCTCGCTGCAGGACCTCATCGCCCGCCATCTCGCCGAAGGCCGTCCGCTGGAGGCGCTGGGCCGCGGCAACGCGATCCACCTCAACGACACCCATCCGGCGCTGGCCCCGGCCGAACTGATGCGGCTGCTGGTGGACGACCACCGGCTGGGCTGGGACGAGGCCTGGGCGATCACCCGCCAGGCGGTGTCGTACACCAACCACACGCTGATGCCCGAGGCGCTGGAGACCTGGCCGCTGGCGCTGTTCGAGGCGCTGCTGCCGCGGCACATGGAAATCGTCTACCGGCTCAACCACGACTTCCTCAACGCGGTCCGCGCGCGCCATCCCGGCGACGAGGCGCTGGTGCGCAGCGTGTCGCTGATCGACGAGACCCAGGGCCGCCGGGTGAAGATGGCCGCGCTCGCGGTGCTGGCCTCGCACAAGGTCAACGGCGTGGCGAAGCTGCATTCGGACCTGATGGTCGACACCATCTTCGCCGACTTCGCGCGGCTGTTCCCCGGGCGCTTCCTCAACGTCACCAACGGCGTCACCCCGCGGCGCTGGCTGCAGCAGGCGAACCCGGCGCTGTCGGCGCTGCTGGACGACGCCATCGGCACCGGCTGGCGCCGCGACCTCGGTGAACTCGCGAAGCTGCGCCCGCTGGCCGGCGATCCGGACCTCGGCGCGCGCCTGGCCGCGGTCAAGCGCGCGAACAAGCTGCGGCTGGTCGAGCGCGTGCGCCGCGAGCTGGGCGTCGAGATCGATCCCGATTCGCTGTTCGACGTGCAGATCAAGCGCATCCACGAATACAAGCGGCAACTGCTGAACCTGCTGCACGTGGTCGCGCGCTGGCAGGCGATGCTGGCGCAGCCCGACGGCCCCGACGGTCGCGGCTGGGCGCCGCGCACCGTGGTGCTGGCCGGCAAGGCCGCCTCGGCCTACCAGACCGCCAAGCAGATCATCCGCCTCGCCCACGACATCGGCCGCGTGGTCAACGCCGATCCGCGCATCGCGGGCCGGCTGAAGGTCGTGTTCCTGCCGAACTACGGGGTGAGCCTGGCCGAGACCATCATCCCCGCCGCCGACCTGTCCGAGCAGATCTCCACCGCCGGCACCGAGGCCTCGGGCACCGGCAACATGAAGTTCGCGATGAACGGCGCCCTGACCATCGGCACCTGGGACGGCGCGAACATCGAGATGGCGCAGGCCATCGGCGAGGACGACCTGTTCGTGTTCGGCCTGCGCACCGAGCGCGTGGCCGAACTGCGCGCGCTGGGCTACGACCCGCGCGCGATCGCCGGCGCGAATCCGCAACTGCGCGCGGTGCTCGACGCGATCGCCGGCGGGGCGTTCAGCCCCGGCGAACCGGGCCGCTACCGCGCGCTGGTCGACGGCCTGCTCAACGCCGATCCCTACCTGCTGCTGGCCGATTTCGCCGACTACCTCGCCGCGCAGGCGCGCGTGGACGCGCTGTATCGCGATCCCGCCGCCTGGAACGCCCGCGCGCTGCGCAACATCGCCGGCATGGGCTTCTTCTCCACCGACCGCACCGTGCGCGAGTACGCCGAGCGCGTCTGGGCCGCACCGGCGCACACGCCCGGGTGAGCATGCTCGGACAGGGGGACATCGCGGCACTGCTCGAGGCGCGGCACCCGGACCCCTTCGCGGTGCTGGGCCTGCACGCCGACCCGTCGGGCAGGCTGTGGCTGCGCGCGCTGCTGCCGGGCGCGGCGTCGGTGGAACTGCTGGACGCCGCCAGCGGGCGCATCCTGACCGACGTGCCGCCGCTGCGCGACGGGCTGTTCGAGGCCCGCGTGCCGCTGCGCCGCAAGCGCTTCGAGTACCGGCTGAAGGTGCGCTGGGCGAACGGGACCGAAGGCGTGTACGCCGACGCCTTCGCCTGCGGCCCGCAGCTCGACGAAGCGCGGCTGGCCGATTTCCGCGACGGTCGCGAACTGCGGCCGCAGCAGTTCCTCGGCGCGCATCCGGGCCGGGTCGGCGACGTCGACGGCGTGCGCTTCGCGGTGTGGGCGCCGAACGCGCGCCGGATCAGCGTGGTCGGCGACTTCAACGCCTGGGACGGCCGCCGCCATCCGATGCGCTTGCGCCACACCGCCGGCGTCTGGGAAATCTTCGTGCCGCACGCCGGCGTCGGCGACCTCTACAAGTTCGAGGTCCTCGGTGCCGACAGCGCGCTGCACGTGCGCGCCGATCCGTTCGCGCGCGCCGCCGAGCTGCGCCCCGGCACCGCCAGCCGCGTCGCCGCGCCGATGCCGCCGCGCGCGCTGCCGCCCGGACGCGCCGCGGCCAACGATCGCCACGCGCCGATCAGCGTCTACGAAGTGCATGCCGGCTCGTGGATGCGCGCCGAGGACGGCGGCTTCCTCGACTGGGACACGCTGGCCGAACGCCTGCCGGCCTACGCCGCCGACCTCGGCTTCACCCACATCGAGCTGCTGCCGGTCAGCGAGTATCCGTTCGACGGGTCGTGGGGCTACCAGACCCTGGGCATGTTCGCGCCGACGTCGCGTTTCGGCACCCCGGAAGGCTTCGTCCGCTTCGTCGACGCCTGCCACGTGCACGGCCTGGGCGTGATCGTCGACTGGGTGCCCGCGCACTTCCCGAAGGACGCGCACGGCCTCGCCCGCTTCGACGGCACCGCGCTGTACGAGTACGCCGACCCGAAGGAAGGCGAGCACCGCGACTGGGGCACGCTGATCTACAACTTCGGCCGCACCGAGGTGCGCGCGTTCCTGGTCGGCAGCGCGCTGCACTGGCTGGAGCAGTACGGCCTCGACGGCCTGCGCGTGGACGCGGTGGCGTCGATGCTCTACCGCGACTATTCGCGCAACGAAGGCGAATGGGTGCCCAACGCGTTCGGCGGCCGCGAGAACCTCGAGGCGATCTCGCTGCTGCAGACCATGAATGCGATGGTCGGCGGCGACGTGCCCGGCGCGATCACGACCGCCGAGGAATCGACCAGTTTCCCCGGCGTCTCCGCGCCCACGCACGTCGGCGGCCTCGGCTTCCATTTCAAATGGAACATGGGCTGGATGAACGACACGCTGCGCTACATGCACGAGGACCCCGTGCACCGGCGCTGGCACCACGACCGGATGACCTTCGGCCTCGTGTACGCCTTCAGCGAGCAGTTCATGCTGCCGCTGTCGCACGACGAAGTGGTGCACGGCAAGGGTTCGCTGCTGGGCAAGATGCCGGGCGACGACTGGCAGAAGTTCGCCAACCTGCGCGCCTACCTCGGCTTCATGTGGGGGCATCCGGGCAAGAAACTGCTGTTCATGGGCCAGGAGTTCGCGCAGCCGCACGAGTGGCGGCACGACGAGGCGCTGCCGTGGCACCTGCTCGACGACGCCTCGGTCGAGGGCCGCCGCCACGCCGGCATGCGCGACCTGGTGCGCGACCTCAACCGGCTGTATCGCGACACCCCGGCACTGCATCGTCTGGACGGCGTCGCTGCCGGCTTCGAGTGGCGGGTGGCCGACGATCGCGACCAGTCGGTGTTCGCGTGGCTGCGCCGCGACGGCGACGGCGGCCTGGCGCTGGTGGTCTGCAACTTCACGCCGGTGCCGCGCCACGACTACCGGGTGCCGCTGCCCGCCGACGCCCCGGCGCACTGGCGCGAGGCGCTGAACACCGACTCGCGCCACTACGGCGGCAGCGACGCCGGCAACGGCGCGGCCGCGCTGCACGCGACCGACGGCGCGCTGGCGCTGACCCTGCCGCCGCTGGCGACGCTGGTGCTGCTGCCGGCATGAGCCTCGGCCCGCCCGATCCGTCCCTGCCCGACGCCCTGCATCCGGGACGCGCCACGCCGCTGGGCGCGCACGTCGTCGAAGGCGGCGCGCATTTCGCGGTGTTCTCGCAGCGCGCCACGCGCATGGAACTGTGCGTGTTCGATGCGACCGGCACGCGCGAGCTGCGCCGCTATCCCATGCACGGTCCCGACGACGGCGTCTGGCACGGCCTGCTGCCCGGCGCCGGCGCGGGATTGCTGTACGGCTTCCGCGCGCACGGCCGCCATGCGCCGGAGCGCGGCGATCGCTTCAATCCGCACAAGCTGCTGATCGACCCCTACGCCCGCGAGATCGCCGGGCGCTTCACGTGGCGCGGCGAGCACTTCGGCCACGTCCGCGGACATCCCGAAGGCACGCGGGTCGCCGATCTGCGCGACAACGGCGCGTTCGCGCTGAAGGCCCGCGTCACCGCGCCGGCTACGCCGGCGCCGCGCACGCCGGCGCAACCGCGACGCCGGACGTCGGACCTGGTGCTCTACGAACTGCACGTCAAGGGCTTCACGATGACGCTGCCCGGCGTACCCGATGCGCTGCGCGGCACGTTCGCCGGGCTGGCGCATCCTGCGTCGATCTCCCACCTCCGGCGCCTCGGCGTGACCACGCTGTCGCTGCTGCCGGTGCAACAGGCGCTGGACGAACAGGCGCTGGTCGAACGCGGGCTGACCAATTACTGGGGCTACAACACGCTCGGCTTCTTCTGCCCGGACCCGCGCCTCGCCGCGGACCGCAGCCCCGGCGGCGCGATCGCCGAGTTCAAGGCGATGGTGGCGACGCTGCAGGCGGCGGGCCTGGAAGTCGTGCTCGACGTGGTGTTCAACCACACCGCCGAGGGCGACGAGCACGGCCCGACGCTGTCGTTCCGCGGCCTCGACAACGCGAGCTGGTACCGGCTGCTGCGCGAAGACCTCGGCCGCTGCGAGAACGCCAGCGGCTGCGGCAACACCCTGCGCGTCATCCACCCGCGCGTGACCCAGTTCGTGCTGGACTGCCTGCGCTACTGGGTCGAGGTCATGGGCGTGGACGGCTTCCGCTTCGACCTGGCGACCGCGCTGGGCCGCACCCGGCACGGTTTCGACCCGACCGCGCCGTTCTGGATCGCGCTGCGCCAGGACCCGGTGCTGGCGCAGGTGCATCTGATCGCCGAACCCTGGGACGCCGGCCACGACGGCTACCGCCTCGGCCGCTTCCCGGGCCGGTTCCTCGAATGGAACGACCGCTTCCGCGACGCCGCGCGCGGCTTCTGGCTGGGCGCCGACGGCAACGCGCCGACCGGCCGCAGCGAGTTCGCACGGCGGTTCACCGGCTCCAGCGACCTGTTCCACCACGGCCAGCGCGCGCCGACCGCGAGCGTGAACTTCGTCGCCGCGCACGACGGCCGCACCCTCGCCGACGTCGTCGCCTATCGCGAGAAGCACAACCTCGCCAACGGCGAGCACAATCGCGACGGCCACGGCGGCGAGGTCTGCGCGAACTTCGGCAGCGAAGGCCCCAGCGACCATCCGCAGGTGGTCGAGACCCGTCGCCGGGTGCGCCGGGCGCTGCTCGCCACCGTACTGCTGGCGCAGGGCACGCCGATGCTGCGCGCCGGCGACGAGTTCGGCGACGGCCAGCGCGGCAACAACAACGCCTACTGCCAGGACAACGCGCTCGGCTGGCTGGACTGGTCGAACGCCGGCGTCGACGACGACATCGATTTCGTCGCGCGGCTGGTCGCGCTGCGCCTGGCCGATCCGCTGCTGCGCCACGCGCGCTGGTTCCCGGCGACGCCGACGGCCGACGCGCCGGCGATCCTCTGGCGGCGTCCCGACGGCGCTGACATGGCCGTCGACGACTGGCACGATGCGCAGGCCCATGCCTTCGCCTGCCAGCTCGCCGACGATGGCGCGTCGTCGCCGCGCTGGAGCCTGCTGTTCAATCCCGGCGCGCAGCCGGTGCGCTTCCGCCTGCCCGGCGGGCCGTGGCGTCTCGCCGCGGACAGCAGCGCGCGCCTGCCCGCCGACACCGTCGTCGCCGACGGCGACGCGCTCGAACTTCCGTCGCGGACGCTGGCGCTGCTGGAATGCGCGCCGCACCGCACCGCCCAGAACGTCCAGGAGACTTCCCGATGATCGATCTCGAACAGCGCGCGGCCGGCGTGCTGCTGCACGTCACCTCCCTGCCCGGCCCGCACGGCATCGGCGATTTCGGCCCGGACGCGTATCGTTTCGTCGACTGGCTGCAGTCGGCCGGGCAGCGCATCTGGCAGTGGCTGCCGACCAATCCCATCGGACCGGGCAACTCGCCCTACCAGAGCGTGTCCGCGTTCGCCGGCAGCCCGCTGATGGTGGCGCTGGAGCCACTGGTCGCCGCCGGCTGGCTGGCGGCGCCGACGCCGCCGGCAGGCGGCTTCGACGCCGGGCGGGTCGATTTCGGCAAGGTGCTGACCTGGCGCCAGGCGCAGTTGCGGACCGCGCACGCCGGCTTCCTCGCCAAGCACGATCCGGTCGAGCAGGCCGCGTTCGCGCACTACCGCGAGGCGCAGGCGCACTGGCTGGGCGACTACGCGCTGTTCATGGCGCTGGAGACCGCGCACGCCGGCCGGCCGTGGTGGCACTGGCCCGAGGCGCTGCGCACGCGCGACGCGACCGCGCTCGCGCAGGCGCGGCTCGCGCACGGCGACGAGATCGGCTTCTGGTCGTTCGTGCAGTGGTGCTTCGACACCCAGGCGCTCGCACTGAAGGCCTACGCGAACGCGCGCGGGATCGCGATCATGGGCGACCTGCCGATCTTCATCGCGCACCACAGCGCCGACTGCTGGTCGCGACCGGATCTCTACTCGCTGGACGACCAGTGCCAGCCGACCATCGTCGCCGGCTGCCCGCCGGACGCGATGGCGCCGACCGGCCAGCGCTGGGGCAATCCGCTGTACCGCTGGGACCGCATGGCCGCCGAGGACTTCGCCTGGTGGACGGCGCGCCTGCGCCGCGCGCTGGACCAGGCCGACGTGTTCCGCATCGACCATTTCCGCGGGTTCGCCGGCTATTACGAGATCCCCGCGACCTGCCCGACCGCCGAGGAAGGCACCTGGGTGCCGGGGCCGGGCAAGCCGCTGTTCGACGCGATCGAACGCGTGCTGGGCCCGCTGCCGATCGTCGCCGAGGACCTGGGCTTCATCACCCAGGACGTCCACGACCTGCGCGACGCGCTGCGCTTCCCGGGCATGAAGATCCTGCAGTTCGGCTTCGGCGGCGACGCCGGCGACGAATACCTGCCGCACAACTGGGGCCGGCCGTTCGTCGCCTACACCGGCACCCACGACAACCACACCGCGCGCGGCTGGTGGGACGCCGCCAGCGCCCACGAGCGCGCCTACGCGGGCAGCTACCTGCCCGCGAACGACGCCGACATCCACTGGGCGATGATCCGCGCCTGCTGCAACTCGGTCGCCAACCTCGCCGTCTGCCAGTTGCAGGACGTGCTCGGGCTCGACGCCGCGCACCGCATGAACGTCCCCGGCACCGTCGGCGACCACAACTGGACGTGGCGGTTCACGTGGGACATGGTCGGCGACGAAGCGACCCGGGTGCTGGCGCTGATCACCGCCGCCAGCGGACGCGGCGATTTCGCGCTGGCGCGGCTGCCCTGAGGCGCAGGCGACACCGCGGGGCGGACCACCGCCCCGGGCACGCACTCGGCAAGGTCGCGCCGATGCGTTAACGTCTCGGCTTCCGTCCTTCCGGGCCGTCCCGCGATGACCCTGTTCGTCCTCGTCGTCGTTGCCATCGTCGTCCTCGTCGTCGTCCTCGCCAGGAACGCCGCCCGCACCGGCACGTCGTCGTCGTCCACGACCGACACCCGGTACGGCGACAGCGGCACGAGCACGATGTCCTCGTTCTCCGACAGCCCCGACCCGCGCCTGTACGACGCCGGGAACTGCGACACCGACAACGGCCAGGACGCCGGCGGCAACGACTGCGATGCCGGCGGCGACAGCGGCGGTGGCGACGGTGGGGGTGACGGCGGCGGAGGTGGCGATTGAGCGCGCCGCCGCCCGCGATGGCGCACGCCGCGCACTATCGGCCGATCCTCGATTTCCTCGCCGGCATCGGCCTGCCGGTGAGCGAGGCGCCGCTGCCGCCTGACAGCTTCCTGCCCGGCATCGTGATCCGCGACGGCGGATTGATCGTCGATCCCGACAGATTGCAGTGGCCCGGCGACCTGCTCCACGAGGCCGGCCACCTCGCCGTGCTGCCCCCTGCGCTGCGCGCGCGCGCCAGCGACGACCTCGCCGAGGAGCAGGACGTCGCGCATGCCGGCGAGCAGGAGGCGATGGCCTGGGCCTGGGCGGCGGTGCAGGCGATCGGCCTGCCTCCCGACGTGCTGATGCATGAAGGCGGCTACCACGGCCAGTCCGCGGCGGTGCTGCAGATGTACGCCGTCGGCATCGTGCCCGGCCTGCGCGGCCTGTGCGAAAGCGGCATGACCGCCGCCCGCGGCTTCACACCGGAACCGGGCGACGTGCAGTATCCGCGGATGCTGCGCTGGCTGCGGGCCTGAGCAAAGCGATGGGAACCGCCGCCTGGGTGTGTTTCGACTGCCGCAGCGCTGTGCGTCGCCATACCCAGTACGTCGGCGACGTGCCCTGCCAGAACTGCGGACGCCTGTGCGTCTACCTCGGCTACAGGATTCCCGTACCGCCCAGGCGGAAGCGTCGTGAGTGGTCGGCATTGCGCGCATGGCTTGCGCAACGGCAATTTGATAGGGACGTGCAGACCCATGTCGACCGCATCCGTGAGAGTACGGCGCTGCGCAACGAGATCGACCGCCTCGAAGCCCGGGTACCGAACGCGAGCCGCAGCCAGCTCGTTCGCCGCCTGCGATACCGGCTGGAGCGTCTCGGCGGATGAGCGTCGCGCCGCCGATCCCTCGTCTTCCTCGCTAATCGCGCAGGGCGGGCCCTTGGCCCGCCCTGCGGACCAGCATTCGCACCGTTTCGTTCGACCCACGCCCCGGTAGAGCGGCCTTCAGGCCGCTGCTTCATGGCATCGCAAAAGAACAGCGGCCTGAAGGCCGCTCTACCGCCCCCGTGTTGCGGATGCGTCACGATGTTCCAGGACCCGTGCGGGACGGTGGCAGCCCGCAATCAGCCTGCTGCGAAACGATGCGCGAACCGCTCCCGCAGCAGGTTCTTCTGCACCTTGCCCATGGTGTTGCGCGGCAGCTCCGGCAAGACCTCCAGCGCCTTCGGCTGCTTGTAGCGCGCGAGTCGCTCGCGCAGCGCGGCGTCGATCGCGGCGAGGTCGATGTCCGCGCCCGGCTGCGGCACCAGCACCGCGAGCACCGCCTCGCCGAAGTCCGGATGCGGCACGCCGACCACCGCGGATTCGAGCACGCGGGGCATCTCGTCCAGCAGCAGCTCGACCTCCTTCGGATACACATTGAAGCCGCCGCTGATGATCAGGTCCTTCTGCCGGCCGACGAGGGTGAGGTAGCCGTCGTCGCCCAGTACGCCGAGGTCGCCGGTGACGAAGAATCCGTCGTCGCGGAACTCCTCTCGGGTCTTGTCGGGAAGGTTCCAGTAGCCGCGGAACACGTTCGGGCCGCGCACCTCGACCACGCCGGTCTCGCCGGCGGGCATAGGCGCACCGCTCGCCGGATCGCACACGCGCACGTCCACGCCCGGCAGCGCGCGCCCGACCGTGCCCGCGCGGCGCTCGCCGTCGTACGGGTTCGACGCGATCATGTTGGTTTCGGTCATACCGTAGCGTTCGAGAATGCGGTGCCCGGTGCGTGCCTCGAACGCAAGGTGCGTCTCCGCCAGCAGCGGCGCCGAGCCGGAGACGAACAGGCGCATGTGGGCGACGAGGTCGCGGTCGAAGCGGGGGTCGTCGAGCAGCCGGGTGTAGAACGTCGGCACCCCCATCAGCACCGTGGCGCGCGGCAGCAGGCGCAGGATCGCGTCGAGGTCGAAGCCGGGCAGGAACAGCATCGACGCGCCGCTGAGCAGCGACACGTTGCAGGCGACGAACAGGCCGTGGGTGTGGAAGATCGGCAGCGCGTGCAGCAGCACGTCGTCGGCCGTGAACCGCCACTCCGCCGCCAGCGCCGAAGCGTTCGACAGCAGGTTGCCGTGGCTGAGCATCGCGCCCTTGGAGCGCCCGGTGGTGCCGGAGGTGTAGAGCAGCGCGGCGAGGTCGTCGGCGTCGCGGTCGGCGACCTCGCCGCGATCGGGCTGCGCATCGCACAGCGTGCGGAAATCGCCGCACCGGTGCGCGTCCAGGGTCGCGAGCGCCGCCCCGTGCCTGGCCGCGACCGGCGCCAGCGCCCCGGCCTTCGCCGGATCGGCCAGCAGCACCCGCGGCGCGGCGTCGCCGACGAAAAAGTCGATCTCGGTCGGCGTGTACGCAGTGTTGAGCGGCAGGAACACCGCGCCGGCGGCGATGCTGGCGCCGTACAGCGCCAGCGCCTCCGGGGTCTTCGCGACCTGCGCGGCCACCCGGTCGCCCGGCCGCACGCCGAGCGCACGCAGCGCGCCGGCGCCGCGATGCACCATCGCCAGGAACGCATCGCCGGAGACGGTCGCGCCATCGGCAAGCTGCAGGAACGGAACGGGGCTGTCCGCGAGCGGAGCGAACAGCCGGTCGAAGATCGGATTGGGCACGACGGGTCCTGTGGAGTTGCGGCGGCGCGGAAGAGTGCGCGGCATCATGCTAATGGTTCTCGCGCATCGAGGCGGAACGCCGATTCGCGACCAAAGTCGATGTTCGCCCCCCTTCCGCCACCTTGAAAAAGCGCGCGCGGGAGGTTAACCATATCCCCGCGGGTGATCGACGCCATGAATCGCGCGGCGATCGATCGACAGGAGGCCCGCGCACCGGCCGGGTTCAGGAACGAACCGGGCCGGCCTTCGGATCGCGGCGGCGCCCGGCGTCGACGCGCCGGACTTGCCGCCTCGCTGGCGGCGAAGGGCCGACAGGGGACGCATGGACGCACTACCGAAACGAGAGGGCACCGATCAGGACGATCTCGTCTGCCATTGCGCCGGCGTCGGCCGGGCGCGGATCAAGGCCGCCATCGCCACCGCGCCGGCGTCGACGCTGGAATCCCTCGGCAGCCAGCTCGGCTGCGGCGTGCACTGCGGCTGCTGCCGCCCGCTGCTGCAGGAAATGCTCGGCGAATCGCCATGGTACGAAGTGGCGAACGCGACCCGCACCGTGCTCACCGACGGCCGGTTCCCGCAGCGGAACATCGTGCAGCTCGACCTGCAGCTCGCCGGCTATCCGCCCTATCCGAAGGCGCGTCCCGCGCAGCACGTGGTGCTGCAGGCGTGGATCGACGACGAGTGGGTGACCCGGACCTACACGATCGTCGACCAGTCCGGGGACGGCAACCGGGTCGGCATCGCGATGCGCCGCCTGCCCTACGGCGAGCTGACCACCCGCCTGCTCGACGCCGACGAGACGATCTTCGCCGCGATCCCGATGCGCATCGCGGCGCCCGCCGGCCAGGCCGACCCCGCGGACGGACGCACCGTGGTCGCGTTCGTCGCCGGCGTCGGCGTGACCCTCGCGCTGTCGCTGCTCAGCGGCCGGCAGCCCGGGCAGGGCCTGCACATCGACTACAGCGCGGCCTATCGCGGCGACATGGTCTACGCCGACAGGATCGAATCCTCCGCCGCCAGCAGCGGCGAGATCAGTTGCCACCTGCGCGCCGACGACGTCGACGGCTACATCGACGACGAGGACATCGCCGACACCGTGTCGCTGTTCCCCGGCGCGCGCTTCTACGTCTGCGGACCCGAGGCCTACACCCGCAACGTGGTCGAGGGCCTGCGCAAGGCCGGCGTGCCGGATGCGGACGTGCGGGTCGAGGCGTTCTTCCTCAAATCGAAAGTGCGGCCGCCGCGCAGCATCCGCCGGCTGGCCTACGCCGCGGGCCTGGCCGCGGCCTTCGCGCCGCTGCTGCTGCTCGCGCCGGCGCTGGCGACCTTCGTGCCGAACGACGCGCACAATCCGGGCCACGACAAGCTCGAATGCGCCGACTGCCACCGCGAGGCGCCGGGCACGCTCCGCCAGCAGTTGCAGGCGAAGACCAAGCACCTGCTCGGCCTGCGCCCGGACGGCGCCGAATTCGGCAAGCGCGCGGTCGACAACGCCACCTGCATCGGCTGCCACGACAATCCCGACGACCGCCACCCCGCGCACCGGTTCCTGGAGCCGCGCTTCGAAGCGGCCCGGCGCGCGCTCGCGCCGCAGCAGTGCGTGAGCTGCCATCGCGAGCATACCGGCACGCGCATCAGCCGCACCGACGCGCGCTTCTGCGCGAGCTGCCATGCCGACACCCAGGTCAAGGACGACCCGACCCGGCCCACGCACGCGGCGCTGATCCGCGACAAGCGCTGGGACACGTGCCTGGGCTGCCACGACTTCCACGGCAACCATCACCACACCCCGCCCCGCGACCTGGAGGACGCGATCCCGCCCGAGGCCATCCAGGCGTATCTCGGCACCGGGGCCTCGCCCTACGGCGAACGCGTGGTGAAGGCCAGGACTCCGGAGGATTCGCCATGACGCTCACCAGGATTCCCCGTTCCGCGATCGCGCTGGCCGCACTGGCGGTCGTCGGCATCTATCTGTTCGCGACCGCGCCGGCCGACCTCGACGAGGACAGCGTCGGTGCGCGCGACGTGCCGGTCGAGACGCTGTTCCGCCTGCTCAACGCCGAGAACGCGTCGATCCGCAAGATCTACACCGCGGAAATCGTGACCCCGGGGCAGAAGGCCGGCCTCAGGTTCCACGAGGACTGGAAGCGGAAGGACGTGCATGCCGGCCCGCTGCCCGCGCTGCTGCTGCGCGAGACCGCCAACCGCCTGCAGCAGCGCGTCCCCGAGCTGAGCCTGTTCCTGGGTTCGAGTTACCCGATCGAGGTCACCAACAAGTTCAAGGGCGCGCAGCAGACCTACTTCGAGCAGATCGAGAAGGATCGCCAGCCGAAGTTCTTCCTCGACGCCAGCACCGGCCGGCAGACCGCGATGTTCGCCGACATCGCCTCGGCGCCGGCCTGCGTGACCTGCCACAACGACCATCCGAAGAGTCCGCGCAAGGACTGGAAGCAGAACGACGTGATGGGCGCCACGACCTGGTCGTTCCCGCGCGACAAGCTCTCGACCGACGAAGTGATCGCGATCCTCGCCGCCTACCGCGCCTCGGCGCTGGACGCCTACGACGCCTACCTGAAGAAGACCGCCGGCTTCGACGACAAGGAACGGCCGAAGGTCGGCCCGCAGTGGCCGAAGGACGGCCTGTTCGTCCCCGATGCCGGCACCTTCCGCGACCGGGTCGAAGCCCAGAATTCGATCGCCTCGCTCAACCTGCTGCTCGACCTGCGCGCCCCGGCCCGACGCGAACTCGCGGGCGCGCGCGGCGGCGGCGACAAGCGCGCGCAGGACGGCGCGGCCGCGCCCGGCAAGTCGGGCAGCGCGCCATGAACGCGACCACGGACAGCCCGGCCCTCGCGACGCGGCCCAAGGCCCCGCGCAGCGCGTACCAGACGGCGCTGGTCGTCGCCTCGTGGACCGCGCTGTGCGGCGTCTCGATCGCGTGCATCGCGTGGCTGTGGGGCCCGCGGGTGGAATCGCTGGTCGCGCTGCAGCGCCTGCACGCCTACAAGCAGGTGACCGGCTACTGCCTGGTCGGCCTGCTGTCCTTCGATCTCTCGCTGGCCCTGATCAAGCGCCGGCTGATCGGCGGCGGCGCGCAGCGCGCGCTGCAACTGGCGCATCGCTTCCTCGGCCTGACCATGCTCGTGCTGCTGGTGATGCACGCCGGGTTCGCCCATGCCGGCTTCCTGCACGCGACGTTCGCCGTGACCATGCTGGTGGTGGCCGCCGGCGCGCTGCTCAACCTGCTGCCGGCGAAGCGGCTGGGCACCTGGGGCCAGTGGACCACCGCCCTGCACATCTGCGCCGGCTGCCTGCTGGCGGCGCTGGGCGTGATGCACCTGTACTTCGTGTACGCCTACGCCGAGTGATCCGCAGCGTCGCCTGCGCGCGCGACCGCGTCGTTCATTCCCGCCGATCCCATCGACGCTGCGAATCAGGCTTGCGACGCGGTCGTGCGGCGGATGGCCGCGCGACGTGGCCGGCGGCGCCGGCGGGAATGTGACGAGGCGCGCAAACCGCGACCCGTTCGTCGGAAACCCGCCACGACCCGCATCGCCGACCGCGGGAAGCCCGCGTCCGCTTCGTCACGGACGAATGCGCCGGTCCGGCGCATCGACACCCGCTCAAGGAGAGCACCCCATGACACGTTCATTCCGCGCACTGCTGTTCTCGCTGGCCTGCGTGGCCGGCGCATGGCTGCCTGGCGCCGCGTCCGCACAGGGCGTCCTGATGGGCAGCGCAGACCTCGACGGCGACGGCATCGCCGAAACCGTCTACAACAACGGCTCGTACATCACCGTCAAGAGCACCAACGGCAGCAGCTACAACTACCAGGTCAGCGGCGGCTCGTGGGCCCTGCTGTACGGCAACTTCACGAGCGTGCAGGACCTCGACGGCACCCCTGGCGCCGAGATCCCGATCAACATCGGCGGCGCGCTGATGGTGATCAACCACAATTCGCGCAGCAGCTACAACTACCAGATCAGCACCGGCTCGTGGGCCGCATCGCCCGGCGGCATCACCGACCTCAACGGCGTCGCCGGCAACGAGATCGTGATCGTGGCGTCGGATTCCCTGAAGATCGTCGACCATCGGGCGCGCAGCACCAGCTCGCAGCCGATGTCCGGCACCTACGCCATCGCGGTCTACGGCATCAAGGACCTCGACGGCCAGCCCGGCGCCGAGATCCCGATCGCCAACGGCTCCGCGTTGCGCGTCTACAACTACCGCACGCGCAGCATGAGCAGCACGCCGGTGAGCAGCGGAAGCTGGGCGATCTGCAACGATCCGGGCATCCCCAACTGCGTCAGCGACCTCAACGGCAGCCCCGGCGCCGAACTGAT
Source organism: Lysobacterales bacterium (assembly GCA_019510125.1). Classification (GTDB taxonomy): domain Bacteria; phylum Pseudomonadota; class Gammaproteobacteria; order Xanthomonadales; family Xanthomonadaceae; genus Lysobacter_I. The sequence goes on along the minus strand of JAEKKX010000008.1, from coordinate 175,008 downwards.
CCTGATCCTGCCCAACTACATCAGCGTCTACAGCTACGTCACCGGGTCGATGAGCAACTACATCATCAACGCCCAGTACGCGATCCTCAACGACGGCGTGCGCCAGTTCGACGGCACCACCGGCAACGAGATCGCGGTCGCACGCAGCGACGGCAACATCAACATCGTCTACCCGCGCACCGGCACCGTGCAGTACATCAACGGCTCCGGCACGTTCGGCACCTGGTGGTCGCTGCTGAACTACGCCAACCTCGACGGCGTGGCCGGCGACGAGATCCGGGTCCGCAACAACGGCACGGCCCGCAACTACCGCATCTATCCGCGCAGCGGCTCGGTCGTCGCCGAGTGAGCGCCCGTCCGCGCAGGCGCCCCGGCGCGCCTGCGCGGACGGCCCGGGTTCCATGCCATCATGGCGCATGGACCGCGACTTCGACCTCATCCTGTTCGGCGCCACCGGCTTCACCGGTCGGCTGGTCGCCGATTACCTCCACCGGACCTGCGGCGATGCCGGCGATGTGCGCTGGGCGATGGCCGGCCGCAGCGCGACGAAGCTCGCCGAGGTCCGCGATGCGCTCGGCATCGCCCCCGCGGTCCCGCTGCTGGTCGCCGACGCGGCCGACGCCGACGCCCTGGCGGCGCTCGTGCGCCGCGCCAGGGTCGTCATCACCACCGTCGGCCCCTACCAGCGCCACGGCGAACCGCTGATCCGCGCCTGCGCTGCGGCCGGTACCGACTACGTCGATCTCTGCGGCGAGCCGGGCTGGATGGCGCGGATGATCCCCGAACTGGAGCCGGTGGCGCGGGCCAGCGGCGCGCGCATCGTGTTCTCCTGCGGCTTCGACTCCATCCCGTTCGATCTGGGCGTCGTCCATGCGCAGCACGAAGCGCAGGCGCGCCTGGGCGCGCCGCTGGTGCGCGTCCACGGCCGCGTGAAGACGATGAAGGGCACGTTCTCCGGCGGCACCATCGCCAGCATGCTCGCGACCTTCGAGGCGACCAAGGCCGACCCGTCGCTCAAGCGCGTGCTGTTCGACCCGTTCGCGCTGACACCGGGCTTCAAGGGCGCGCGCCAGCCCAACGATTTCGTGGCCGAGCACGATGCGCTCGCCGGCGGCTGGACCGCGCCGTTCGTGATGGCGACGATCAACACCAAGAACGTCCACCGCAGCCACGCCCTGCTCGGGCACCCGTGGGGCAAGGATTTCGTCTACAGCGAGCGCATGCTGACCGGCGACGGCCCGGCCGGCGAGCGACGCGCGAAGAAGATGCTGCGCCAGGCGAAGATCCAGAACGCCCTGCTCGCCTTCGCGCCCACCCGCGCCCTGCTCGCCCGCTTCGCCCTGCCGAAGCCGGGCGAAGGGCCGAACGCCGAGCAGCGCGAGAAGGGCCGCTATGCGGTGCGGTTCTTCGGCGAGACCGCGGACGGCCGCAGGCTGGCCACCGAGGTGACCGGCGATCGCGACCCCGGCTACGGCTCGACCTCGAAGATGATCGCCGAAGCGGCGCTGTGCCTCGCCCGCGACCTCGACCGCACGCACACGCCGGGCGGCGTGTGGACGCCGGGTGCGGCGATGGGGATGCCGCTGGCGGAACGGCTGCGGGCGAAGGCGGGACTGACGTTCGACGTCGTCGGCGGGTGACGCGGCCTCCGGGCCCGCCCTGCGGCGCGCGCGGATCGCCACATCGCGGCATGAGCGCATCACTTCGCGTCATGTGCGCGGCGCGATCACCCTGAAATCAGCCGCTTTTTCCGCAGTCGTCGCAAAAAAAGGCCGGGCGCGCAGGCGTCCCGGCGAGAACCAATTTTTCACACATCCCGTGCATGCCGCTGCGCAGACTGCTTCCACCCCCACGGAGGAAGCCCGGATGCGCATCACCATCGTCGGCGCCGGATTCACCGGCACAACGCTCGCCACCGCACTCGCCACCTCGTACGACACCGACGTCGACCTGTGCCTGGTCGGCGCCCCCGGCAACTTCGGCTGCGGCGTCGCCTATGGCGATGCGCGCAGCGAGCACCTGCTCAACACCCGCGCGGGGCAGCTCGGCGCCGATGCGGCCAGGCCGGCCGAATTCGCGCAGTGGCTCCACCTCTCGCCGCGCGCCTGCGACGAATTCCTGCCGCGCATGGCCTACGGCGAGTACCTGCTCGATCGCCTGCAGGAGGCCGAGGCCACCTCGACCAACCTCACCACGCTGGAACACGAGGTCGTTGAGATCGATCGCCTGCCCGGCGGCGGCTTCCGCGTGCACCTGGACGATGGCGCGAGCTTCCCCAGCGATGTCGTGGTGCTCGCGGTCGGCGCGCTTCCGCCGCAGCGGCTCGCCGGCGTCGGCCCGCGCCTGGCGCGTCATGCCCGCTACATCGCGTCGCCGTGGCAAGAAGGCGAACTGCAGCGGATCGATCCCGACGCGCGGCTGCTGATCGTGGGCACGGGCCTGACGATGGTGGACGTGCTGGCGACGCTGCACCGCCGCGAACACCGCGGCGAGATCGTCGCGCTCTCGCGGCACGGGCTGCTGCCGCTGCGCCATACGGTGGAGGCGGCCGACCCGATCGAGTTGCCGCCCAGCGTGCTGCATGCGCTGCGATCGCAGGAACTGCGCGCACTGGTCTCGGCGCTGCGCTCGGTCGCACAGATCGTGGACGACTGGCGCCCGCTGGTCGACGCCATGCGCCGGCACACGCAGACGTTCTGGCGCGGGCTGTCGCCGGTGCAGCGCGCCCGCTTCCTGCGCCACCTGCGCTCGCACTGGGAAGTGCATCGCCACCGCATGGCGCCGCGCGTCGCCGCCGAAGTGGACGCGATGCGCGCGAGCGGCCAGTTGCGCGTCATCGCCGGCCGCCTGCTCCGCGCCGGCGTCGCCGGCGATCGGGTCTCGGCCCTGTATCGGCTGCGCGGCAGCGACACCGCCGACGCAGGCCTGTTCGATGGCCTGGTGCGCGCGACCGGCCTCGATACCGACATCACCCGCACCACCCATCCGCTGGTGCAGCACCTCTACGCCACCGGCACCATCGCCGCCGACCCGCTCGGCCTGGGCCTGCGCGTCACCGCGGCCAGCGAAGTGATCGACGCCCGCGATCGCCCGGTCGACGGCCTGTACTGCATCGGCGCGCTGGCCCGCGGCGAGAGCTGGGAAATGACCGCGATCGCCGAACTGCGCGCGGCGGTCTACGCGCTGGCCAAGCGTCTGCGCACACCGGCCCCCGCCCGCACCCTCGCGGCCAAGGCCGCCCCGCCCGCGCGCACGGCCCGGCCGGGCTGACGCCCGCGGGCCGCCGCCGACGGCGGGCATCGCGCCGCCGTCGGCCGGTCACTCGCGGCGATACACCTGCGCGCCCTGCGCGAGGAATTCCTGCGACTTCTCGGCCATCCCGGCCTCGAGCGCCTTCGCTTCGTCGACGCCGTGTTCGGCGGCGTAGTCGCGCACATCCTGGGTGATCTTCATCGAGCAGAAATGCGGGCCGCACATCGAACAGAAGTGCGCGACCTTGTGCGCGTCCTTCGGCAGGGTCTCGTCGTGGAATTCCTTGGCCTTCTCCGGGTCGAGGCCCAGGTGGAACTGGTCCTCCCAGCGGAACTCGAAGCGCGCCTTGCTCAGCGCGTTGTCGCGAACCTGCGCACCGGGATGGCCCTTGGCGAGGTCGGCCGCGTGCGCGGCGATCTTGTACGCCATGATGCCGTCGCGCACGTCCTGGCGATTGGGCAGGCCGAGGTGTTCCTTCGGCGTGACGTAGCAGAGCATCGCGGTGCCGTACCAACCGATCATCGCGGCGCCGATCGCGCTGGTGATGTGGTCGTAGCCCGGCGCGATGTCGGTGGTCAGCGGCCCGAGCGTGTAGAACGGCGCCTCGCCGCACTCGCGGAGCTGCTTGTCCATGTTCTCCTTGATCAGTTGCATCGGCACGTGGCCGGGGCCTTCGATCATGGTCTGGACGTCGTGCTTCCACGCGATCTTCGTCAGTTCGCCCAGCGTCTCCAGTTCGCCGAACTGCGCCGCGTCGTTGGCGTCGGCCAGGCAGCCCGGGCGCAGGCCGTCCCCGAGCGAGAAGGCCACGTCGTAGGCCTTCATGATCTCGCAGATGTCCTCGAAGTGGGTGTAGAGGAAATTCTCCCTGTGGTGCGCCAGGCACCACTTCGCCATGATCGAACCGCCGCGGCTGACGATCCCGGTCGTGCGCTTCGCGGTCAGCGGCACGTAGCGCAGCAGCACGCCGGCGTGGATGGTGAAGTAGTCGACGCCCTGCTCCGCCTGCTCGATCAGCGTATCGCGGAAGATTTCCCAAGTCAGCGCCTCGGCGCGGCCGTCGACCTTCTCCAGCGCCTGGTAGATGGGGACCGTGCCGATCGGCACCGGCGCGTTGCGGACGATCCACTCGCGGGTCTCGTGGATGTGCTTGCCGGTGCTCAGGTCCATCACCGTGTCGCCGCCCCAGCGGATCGCCCACACCAGCTTCTCGACTTCCTCGGCGATCCCCGAGGACACCGCGCTGTTGCCGATGTTGGCGTTGATCTTGGTGAGGAAGTTGCGGCCGATGATCATCGGCTCGCTTTCCGGGTGGTTGATGTTGCACGGCAGGATCGCGCGGCCGCGGGCGATCTCGTCGCGCACGAATTCCGGGGTGATGAGGGTCTGGATGTTCGCGCCGAAATGCTCGCCCGGGTGCTGCTTCAGCAGATGCGCCTCGCGCACCGCCTCCAGCCGCTGGTTCTCGCGGATCGCGACGAACTCCATTTCCGGGGTGACGATGCCGCGCTTCGCGTAGTGCATCTGGGTGACGTTGGCGCCCGCCTTTGCGCGGCGCGGCCGCGCGCGGCTGGGGAAGCGCACGGCGTCGAGCTTCGGGTCGTGCTCGCGGGCGCGGCCGAACTCGGAGCTGAGGCCGGGCAGGACCTCGGTATCGCCGCGGGCCTCGATCCACCCGGCGCGCAGCGGCGCGAGGCCGGCGGCCAGGTCGATGCGCGCGTCCGGATCGGTGTACGGACCGGAGGTGTCGTAGACCGTAACCGGCGGGTTGTCCTCGCCGCCGAACAGGGTCGGCGTGCGGCTCAGCGCGATCTCGCGCATCGGCACGCGCACGCCCGGCTGCGCGCCGTCGACGAAGATCTTGCGCGAGCCCGGGATCGGCCGGGTCACGGATTCGGAGAGCTGTTCGGTCTGCTGCAACAGCGGGGAAGGCACGGCGTTCATCGGCGCACTCACTCTGCATTCGTCCTGGGATACGGAAGACCCGCACGGTGCGGGCCCATCGGACGAAGCGGCGGCGCGTCGGACGCACCGGGGTGCGCGCGTTGCGAAGCTTCCCTACGCCGGTCTGAACCGGTCAGTGGCCGCGGCCCGTGAAGGCGTGCGGCCCAGGTTCGAAGGGTCTGTCTCAACCGCCTGCGGCCGGGGCCGCGGGCGATACCCCCGCTTCTCGAACCGGCATTGAACCATTCTTTCCCCCTCCGCCGCCAGCGCCCCCGGCCGGGCGCCACCGCCGGGGCCCGCCGGTCGGAACGATGCGCCCGGGACGGTCGCGCGCGGCACGAGACTGAATGCACTCTCAATGCACGAAGTCCGGCGACGAACGGGGCATCCGCCGAACGTCGTCGATACGGCGTCTCGCCGGCGTCGCGATCGCTTCCGGATCGGAAGGAAGCGATCGCGATGCGATGCGGGAACGCTTTCCCTTTTACCGATGCCATGTTCACGAATCGCGCGCGAGACGACGCAACGGCATCGGTCGCGAATGACGACGACTATCGACCGCATCGCGCATCGACGCCAGTTGGACGAAGATCCCGTTCGTCGCCGTCGCACGCGCATCCACATTCGCACCGCCATCTGCGACCGCGGATGCACGGGCCATGCAGGCTGCGACGATTGACCCTCCGGCACGCCGCTCCTAAGGTCGTGTTCGCAGGGCGAATGGAACCACATGCACGCCCTGCGGAGGAAAACACCCACAGATCGATAAGGAGTTCGTCATGAAACGCATGCATGCCCTGTGTGTGATGCTCTTGATCGCGACGCCGACGGTGCACGCGGCCGATGCGAGCAGGAATTCGTTCAAGCCACTGCCCGGGAAGGCGGTCTTCCTGCGCGGCGACAACCTGGTGACGCAGGCGTTGCCCGAGTACGGCGCGAGCAGGCCTGCCGCCCTGCAGACACCGCAGGAAAGGGCCGCCGGCCTCAGCGCGGTCATGGTCACGCCCAACGGGGACCAGTACGAATCGAGGATGGATCCGCAGGACGTCGCCATCTTCGAGAAGGCCATCAAGGACCTGGAACGCCTCGGCCGCAACGCCACGACCTTCGGCGCGCCCCCGGTCCTGCCCCTGTCCGGCGCGAAGACGATGTTCACCCCGAGCGCCGTCATCGGCGTCGACAACCGCGTGCAGATCACCAACACGGTCGCTTCGCCGTACTGGCACATCGGTCGCATCGCGATCGGCTGCACCGGCACGCTGATCACGCCGAAGCACGTGCTGACGGCCGGGCACTGCGTGTCCAACGGCGCCGGCACCTGGTACTCCAGCCTGAACTTCACGGTGGCGCAGAACGGAAGCTACGCGCCCTGGGGCACGCAGACATGGACGCGCGCCGTCACCACCAGCGCATGGCACAGCAGCGCCGATTCGAACTACGACTACGGGATGATCGTGCTCAGCGCGGCGCCGCATGGCGGCAATTCCGCCTGGGGCGTCTATTCCGGCGGCACCCACGTCATCACCGGTTACCCGGGCGACAAGCCCACCGGCACGATGTGGACCCACTCCGGCAGCGTGTCCACCAGCGGCGCCTACCGGCTGTGCTACACGATCGACACCGCCGGCGGGCAGAGTGGCAGCGGGATCGCCGACGGTGGCGGCGTCACCGTCCGAGGCATCCACACGACCGGATCGCCGTCGCAGAATTGCGGCACGCGGATCACCAGTACCGTGTACAGCACGCTCCAGAACTGGATCGCGACCTACCCCAACTGAGACGCGGCGCGTCCGCGTTCTCCGCAACCCCGGGATGCGCCGCGCGGGCGGCGCATCCCGCGCTTCCCCCGATCGGATCGACTACAGCACGAGGCCGCCCATGACGAGATTCCTGTTCCCGCTGGTACTGCTCCTGTCCACGAGCTGCGGCATGGCGGGCGATCGCCCGACCGCACAAACCCCGCCGATGGAAACCGCGCTGATCGTCGGCAGTGCCGAGACGCCGGACCCGGTCCTGGCGAAGGTGCGCGACCTGGAGCAGCGCGGCCTGGTGAAGGACGTCGTCGTCCAGGAATCATTCCCGGTCCAGATCCGTCTGCGCGCACCGAAGGCGGTGATCGACGAACTCGGCCGGATTCCCCGCAAGGGCGGGATTGAGCGCGCGCCATGAACCGGTGCGGCATGAACCAGCATGCAATGCGCCAGCACACCCTGAGCCGACACCCCATGAGTCCGCACCGAGATGAGTCCGCACGAGGCGTCTCGACGACCGTGAATGCGTTCGGCGCGCGGTGGCGCGGCCTCAGCGCAGCGCCGCGTTGATCTTCTCCAGCGCCACGGCGCCGGGATTGAGGTCGGCGGCCTCCAGCGTGTTCAGCGGGCGGGCGACGGTGCCGAGGTGGCCGTGCAGGTCCGGCGCCTCGGGATCGACGTACAGCAGGCCGGTGACCACCTCGCCGCGCGCGTGGCGCTGCTGGATCAGGTTCATCGCCGCGATCCGGTCGCGCGGGTCGTAGGCGCCGTCGAGCTTGTGCAGGCGCAGCAGCGAGCCGTCGTGCTGCGCGATCTCCAGCGTCTCGCCGTCGGCGTAGTCGACCGCGATCTCGCTGCGTTGCGGCATCACGTCGAGGAAATTCACCGCGTCGTTGTGCTCGCGCACGTAGTCGTAGCTCTTGGTGCTGCCGGCGTGGTTGTTGAACGCGATGCACGGGCTGATGACGTCGATGAACGCCGCGCCGCGATGCGACAGCGCGCCCTTGATCAGCGGTACCAGTTGCTTCTTGTCGCCCGAGAAGCCGCGGCCGACGTAGGTGGCGCCGAGCTGCAGCGCCATCGTCACCAGGTCGAGCGGGCTGTCGGTGTTGGCGACGCCCTTCTTCGACACCGAGCCTTGGTCGGCGGTGGCCGAGAACTGGCCCTTGGTCAGACCGTACACGCCGTTGTTCTCGACGATGTAGGCCATGTTCACGCCGCGGCGGATGGCGTGCACGAACTGGCCGATGCCGATCGAGGCCGAATCGCCGTCGCCGGAGACGCCGAGGTAGATCAGGTCGCGGTTGGCGAGGTTGGCGCCAGTGAGCACCGACGGCATCCGCCCGTGCACGGTGTTGAAACCGTGCGACTGGCCGAGGAAGTAGTCCGGCGTCTTGCTGCTGCAGCCGATGCCCGACAGCTTGGCGACGCGGTGCGGCTCGATATCCAGCTCCCAGCAGGCCTGGATGATCGCCGCGGAGATCGAGTCGTGGCCGCAGCCCGCGCACAGCGTGCTGATCTTGCCTTCGTAGTCGCGCCGGGTGAACCCGATCGCGTTGCAGGCCAGGGTCGGATGGTGCAGCTTCGGCTTGGCGAGGTAGGTCATGTCAGGCCACCTTGTCCTGTTGCGCGCCGCTGCGCCCGAGGCGCGCGGCGATGGCGTCGGCGATGAAGCGCGCGGTGATCGGCGTGCCGTCGTAGTGCAGCACCGCGACCAGCCGAGCGGGATCGATCCCGAACTGGTCGATCAGCAGCAGCCGCAACTGGCCGTCGCGGTTCTGCTCGACGACGAAAACGGTCTCGTGCGCGTCGATGAACGCGCGCACGCTCTCCGGGAACGGATAGGCGCGCACCCGCACGATGTCGATCGCGATGCCGTCGCCGCGCAGCCGGTCGACCGCCTCGGCCATCGCCGGGCTGGTCGAGCCGAAGAACAGCGCGCCGTGCCGCGCCGGCACATCGCCGCGATCGAACACCGGCTGCGGCACCAGGTCGCGCGCGGTATCGAACTTCAGCAGCAGCCGCTGCATGTTGTAGACGTAATCGGGGCCGCGCTCGGAATACTGCGCCTGCGGATTGCGCGAGGTGCCGCGGGTGAAGTACGCGCCCTTGTCCGGATGCGTGCCGGGATAGGTGCGGTACGGGATGCCGTCGCCGTCGATGTCCTTGTAGCGCGCGAACTCCTTGCCTGCCTCCAGGTCCTCCGCGCTCAGCACCTTGCCGCGGTCGTAGACGCGGCTGTCGTCCCACGCGAACGGCGCGCACAGGCGCTGGTTCATGCCGATGTCGAGGTCGGTCATCACGAACACCGGCGTCTGCAGGCGGTCGGCGAGGTCCAGCGCATCGGCGGCGAACGCGAAGCACTCGTGCGGGTCCTCCGGCAGCAGCAGCACGTGGCGGGTGTCGCCGTGCGAGGCGTAGGCCGCGGCGAGGAGATCGGACTGCTGGGTGCGCGTGGGCATGCCGGTGGACGGGCCGCCGCGCTGCACGTCGATGATGGTGACCGGGATCTCGGCGAAGTACGCCAGTCCGATGAACTCGTTCATCAGCGACACGCCCGGCCCCGAGGTCGCGGTGAAGGCGCGCGCGCCGTTCCAGCCGGCGCCGACGACCATGCCGATCGAGGCGATCTCGTCCTCGGCCTGCAGGATCGCGTATTTCTTCGCGCCGTCCTCGGCGATGCGGTATTTCTGGCAGTACTTCTGGAACGCCTCGGCCAGCGACGACGACGGCGTGATCGGATACCACGCGCACACCGTGGCGCCGCCGTAGACGCAGCCCAGCGCCGCAGCGGCGTTGCCTTCGACGAAGATGCGGTCGCCGACCTTGTCGGCGCGCTGCACGCGCAGGCCGAGCGGGCACGCCAGATGCCGCAGCGCCCAGTCGCGACCGAGGTGCAGCGCCTCGACGTTCGGCTTGAGCAGTTTCTCCTTGCCCTTGTACTGCTCGCCGATCAGGCGCTCGATCTCGGCCGGATCGATGTCCAGCAGCGCGCTGAGCGCGCCGACGTACATGATGTTCTTGAACAACTGGCGCTGGCGCGGGTCGCTGTAGGTCGCGTTGCAGATCTCGGTCAGCGGGATGCCGATCACCTGCACGTCCTCGCGGAACTTCGAGCGCGGCAGCGGCTTGCTGTTGTCGTACACGAGGTAGCCGCCGGGCTCGATCTCGGCGAGATCCGCGTCCCAGGTCTGCGGGTTCATCGCGACCATCAGGTCGACGCCGCCGCGACGGCCCAGCCAGCCGGCCTCGCAGACGCGCACCTCGTACCAGGTCGGCAGCCCCTGGATGTTCGACGGGAAGATGTTGCGCGGGCTGACCGGCACGCCCATGCGCAGGATGGACTTGGCGAACAGCTCGTTCGCCGAGGCCGATCCCGAACCGTTGACGTTGGCGAACTTGACGACGAAATCGTTGATCGACTGCAGTGCTGCGTGGCCGGCCGTCATGCCGCCTCCTTCTTCTTGGCGTCGCGGCAGCGGGGGCCGGCCTGGGTTTCGAGCAACAGGAACTTCTGCATGTCCCAGGCGCCGGTCGGGCAGCGTTCGGCGCACAGGCCGCAGTGCAGGCAGACGTCCTCGTCCTTGACCATCACCCGGTGCGTCTTCAGCGGCTCGGACACGTACAGCGGCTGGTCGGCGTTGAGCGCCGGGGCGGTCAGCCGGGCGCGGAGATCGGCCTCGTCGCCGTTCGCGGTGAAGGTGATGCAGTCGGTCGGGCAGATGTCGACGCAGGCGTCGCACTCGATGCACTTGTCCTTGGTGAAGACCGTCTGCACGTCGCAGTTGAGGCAGCGCTGGGTCTCCTTGAGCGCGGTCGCGGCGTCGAAGCCCAGCTCGACCTCGACCCGGATGCTGTCGAGCTTCTTCGCCGCCTCCGACCACGGCACCTTGTAGCGCTCGTCGTCGGAGACCGCGTTGTCGTAGCTCCACTCGTGGATGCCCATCTTCTGCGAGAGCAGGCTCACGTCGGGCGCGGGTCGCTGCTTCGGATCCTCGCCGTGCAGCATCCGGTCGATGCTGACCGCGGCGGCGTGGCCGTGGGCGACGGCCCAGATGATGTTCTTCGGCCCGAACGCCGCGTCGCCGCCGAACAGCACATGCGGCAGGGTCGACTGGTGCGTGACCTTGTCGACCACCGGCATGCCCCACTGGTCGAAGTCGATGCCGAGGTCGCGCTCGATCCAGGGGAAGGCGTTCTCCTGGCCGACCGCGATCAGCACCTCGTCGCAGGCGTGGAACTCGTCCTCCTCGCCGGTCGGCACCAGCTTGCGGCGGCCGCTGGCGTCGTACTCGGCGCGGACCTTCTCGAAAGTCATGCCGGTGAGCCGGCCGCTGGCGTGGACGAAGCTCTTGGGCACCCGGCAGTCGAGGATCGGGATGCCTTCGTGCATCGCGTCCTCCTTCTCCCACGGGCTGGCCTTCATCTCGTCGAAGCCGGAGCGGACGATGACCTTGACCTCCTCGCCGCCGAGCCGGCGCGCCGAGCGGCAGCAGTCCATCGCGGTGTTGCCGCCGCCGAGCACGATCACCCGCTTGCCCACCTTCGTCACGTGGCCGAAGTAGACGTTCGCCAGCCAGTCCAGGCCGACGTGGATCTGCGCCGCGGCCTCCTGCCGGCCGGGAATGTCGAGGTCGCGCCCGCGCGGTGCGCCGCTGCCGACGAACACCGCATCGAAGCCCTGCGCCAGCAGGTCGCGCATCGATGTGATGCGGTGGTTGCCGAGGAACGTGACGCCGAGGTCGAGCACGTAGCCGGTCTCCTCGTCGATCACCTCCTCGGGCAGGCGGAAGCGCGGCACCTGGGTGCGCATGAAGCCGCCGGCCTTGGGGTCGGCCTCGAACACGGTCACCGCGTAGCCCAGCGGCGCGAGGTCGCGGGCGACGGTCAGCGACGACGGCCCGGCGCCGACGCAGGCGATGCGCCGGCCGTTGGGGCGTTCGGCCGGCTTCGGCATCCGCGCGGAGACGTCGCCCTTGAGGTCGGCGGCGACCCGCTTGAGCCGGCAGATCGCCACCGGCTCCGGACGGCTTTCGCCGGGCACGGCCCCGTTGTTTTCCTCCACCCGCCCGCGCCGGCACGCCGGCTCGCAGGGACGGTCGCAGGTGCGGCCGAGGATCCCGGGGAAGACATTGCTGCGCCAGTTCACCATGTAGGCGTCGGCCGGGCGGCCCGCGGCGATCAGGCGGATGTATTCGGGGACAGGCGTATGCGCGGGGCAGGCCCACTGGCAGTCGACGACCCGGTGGAAGGTGTCCGGGTCCCGTGGATCGGTCGGCTTCACTGCGACCTCGTGCTGGCATCCGACCGAGGGCGTCGGTCAACGCGTTGCAGGGCGAGTCTAGCCCCGCATTCGGGCGGGCGTCACGCGGGACCGTCGGGCGCGCGGCGAAGCGCGTTTCCGCGCAGTCCCCGCGCTGCATACGCTTTCAGTCGGCGCGGACGGACCGTCGCCGACGTCGTCTTCGACTTTCGTCGATGGTCGCGACGACGTCGCTAGCGCCTTGATTCGCATGGGTTTGGCGTCGCGGGGAGGCGGTCGGCGCCGGCGCATCGCGCGCCATCGCGGGGACAGGGGTTGACATCGCGCGAAAGACCGTGTTTCCCTGCAGCCATGACGCAGCGCAACATCCATCGCCCGCACCGACCGACCGCCATCGCCGCGGCGCGGACCCGTGCGGACGCGGCGCGCGTCCGCTTCCTCGCAGCGGGTTTCGCGCTCGCAGCGCTCGTCCTCGTCGTCGTCCTTATTACCACGCCTACAGGTGCGGGATAGGGTTGCGCGACACACGACCCCGGGTTCAAACGAAACCCCCGCACCTGAAAAGGCGCGGGGGTTTCGCTTTCTGGGCCCGGCAATTTCCGAATCGTTCCGAAGGATCCACCACCCGATGCACAGCGACGCGATCAAATCCGGCCCCGCCCGCGCCCCCGCCCGCGCCATGCTGCGCGCGACCGGGCTGGACGACGCCGCCATCGCCAAACCCTTCGTCGGCGTGATCCACACCTGGTCCGACGTGTCCCCGTGCAACCTGACCCTGCGCGACCTGGCGCAGGACGTGCGCCGCGGCGTGCAGGCGGCCGGCGGCACGCCGATCGAGTTCAACACCATCGCAGTGACCGACGGCATCGCCATGGGCAGCGACGGCATGCGCGCCTCGCTGGCCTCGCGCGAGACGATCGCCGATTCGATCGAGCTGGCGGTGTCCGGCCACTGCCTGGACGCGATGGTGCTGCTGGTGGGCTGCGACAAGACCATCCCGGCCGCGGCGATGGCGGCGGCGCGGCTCGACGTGCCGACGGTGATCCTCTACGGCGGCACGATCCTGCCGGGCAAGTGCAAGACGAAGCACGCCGACGGCGGCGAAGGCGAGCGCGCGCTGACCGTGCAGGACGTGTTCGAGGCGGTGGGCGCGCATTCGGCGGGCCGCATCGACGACGCCGAACTCGGCGAGATCGAGCGCCGCGCCTGCCCCGGCGCCGGCGCCTGCGGCGGCCAGTTCACCGCCAACACGATGGCGATGGTGCTGACCTTCCTCGGCCTGTCGGCGCTGGGCGACAACGACATCCCGGCGGTCCACGCCGACAAGCCGAAGGCCGCCGAGCGCTGCGGCGAGCGGGTGATGCGGCTGCTGCGCGACGGCGGCCCGACGCCGCGCCGGTTGCTGACCCCGACCGCGCTGCGCAACGCCGCGCGTGCGGTGTCGGCGACGGCCGGCTCGACCAACGCCGCGCTGCACCTGCTGGCGATCGCGCACGAGGCCGGGGTGGCGTTCGACCTGGAGGAATTCGAGGCCGCCAGCGCCAGCACGCCGGTGATCGCCGACCTGAAACCGGGCGGCCGCTACACGGCGGCGGAGATGTTCCAACAAGGCGGCACCGCACTGGTGGCGCAGGCGCTGATCGCGGCCGGTCTGATCGAGGATATTCCGACGATCGCCGGCCGCAGCTTTTTCGCGGACGCGAACGCCGCGACGACCTCCCCCACGCAGGATGTCGTGCGTCCCGTGTCCGATCCGATCAAGCCGCGCGGCGGCTACTCGATCCTCTACGGCGACCTCGCGCCGGAGGGCTGCATCGTCAAGCTCGCCGGCCACGGCCGCGAGCAGCACACCGGCCCGGCGCGCGTGTTCGACAGCGAGGACGCCGCGTTCGCCGCGGTGCAGGCGCGCGAGATCCGCGCCGGAGACGTGGTGGTGATCCGCTTCGAGGGCCCGGCCGGCGGCCCCGGCATGCGCGAGATGCTGGCGGTGACCGCGGCGCTGGTCGGCCAGGGCCTGGGCAACGACGTGGCGCTGATCACCGACGGCCGCTTCAGCGGCGCGACCCACGGCTTCATGGTCGGTCACATCTCGCCGGAAGCCGCGCACGGCGGCCCGATCGCGCGGCTGCGCGACGGCGACACGGTGACGATCGACGTCGTTGCGCGCCGGCTCGACGTCGCCGCCGACCTCGCCTCGCGCGCGCCGGCGCGCATCGCCCCGCGCGTGCGCCACGGCGTGCTGGCGAAGTACGCGCGCGACGTGCGCTCGGCTTCGCGCGGCGCGGTGACCTCGCCCGGCCTGCTCGACGCCGCGGCCGCCGACGCGAAACGCATCGACGCCGCGCTCGTCGCGCCCGAACCCGCCTGACCTTCCCCCCTTCTCTCACGCATTGCATCTCCCTCCCCTCCCCTCTTCCTCCAACGAGACATCGCCATGAACGCTTCCGCCAAGCCTCACATCGCCCGGCCCCAGATTGCCGTGATCGGTTACGGCAGCCAGGGCCGCGCCCACGCCCTCAATCTCCGCGATTCCGGCTTCGATGTCGTGGTCGGCCTGCGTCCGGGCGGCCCCACCGAGGTCAAGGCGCTCGCCGACGGCTTCACCGTGAAGTCGCCGGCCGAGGCCGCGGCGCAGGCCGACCTCGTCGCCGTGCTCACCCCCGACATGGTGCAGAAGAAGCTCTACGCCGACGTGCTGGCGCCGCACATGAAGCCCGGCGCCTGCCTGCTGTTCGCGCACGGTCTGAACGTGCACTTCGGCATGATCTCGCCCCGCGCCGACCTCGACGTGGTGCTGGTCGCGCCCAAGGGCCCGGGCGCGCTGGTGCGCCGCGAGTACGAGATCGGCCGCGGCGTGCCCTGCATCTACGCCGTGCACCAGGACCGCAGCGGCCGCGCCGAGGATCTGGCGAAGACCTACGCCGGCGGCCTGGGCGGCGCCCGCGCCAACCTGATCAGGACCACGTTCAAGGAAGAGACCGAGACCGACCTGTTCGGCGAGCAGGCCGTGCTCTGCGGCGGCGCCAGTGCGCTGGTGCAGGCCGGCTTCGAGACGCTGGTCGAGGCCGGCTACCAGCCGGAGATCGCCTACTACGAAGTCCTGCACGAGCTCAAGCTGATCGTCGACCTGTTCTACGAAGGCGGCATCACCCGCATGCTCGAGTTCATCTCCGAGACCGCGCAGTACGGCGACTTCGTCAGCGGTCCGCGGGTGATCAACGCCGAGACCAAGGCGCGGATGAAGGACATCCTGAGCGAGATCCAGGACGGCACCTTCGTGCAGAAGTGGGTGGCCGAATACGACGCCGGCCTGCCGAACTACAAGCGCTACCAGCAGGCCGACAAGGACCACCCGATCGAAAAGGTCGGCAGGGAACTGCGCGCGAAGATGCAGTGGCTGCAGCAGGGCCAGGCGTCCGCGCAGGCCTCCGCTCCCGCCGCCGCGGCCGCGCCGGCCGCGCAACCCGACCCGATCGCCGAGACTGCGTGATGAACGGTGCCCGCTGGCTGGTGCAGGCGTTGCTGGCGGAAGGCGTGGACACGCTGTTCGGGTATCCCGGCGGCACGATCATGCCCTTCTACGACGCCCTGCATGGATCGCCCCTCAAACACGTGCTGGTGCGCCACGAGCAGGGCGCCGCGCTCGCCGCCAACGGCTGGGCGCGGGCCAGCGGGCGGGTCGGCGTCTGCGTCGCGACCTCCGGCCCGGGCGCGTCCAACCTGGTCACCGGCATCGCCGACGCGATGCTGGACTCGGTGCCGATGGTCTGCATCACCGGCCAGGTCGCCACCCACCTGATGGGCACCGACGCGTTCCAGGAGCTCGACGTGTTCGGCATGACCCTGCCGATCGTCAAGCACAACTTCCTGGTGCGCAGCGTCAACGAACTGCCGACCGTGCTGCGCGAAGCGTTCCGGCTGGCGCGCGAAGGCCGCCCGGGGCCGGTGCTGATCGACCTGCCGAAGGACGTGCAGGTGTCCGACGCCTCGCACCTGCCCACGCACGCGCCGGCGCCGGTGGAGGCCGTGCCCGGCGCCAGCGACGCCTCGCTGCATGCCGCGCTGGCGCAACTGGCGCTGGCGCAGAAGCCGCTGATCTACGCCGGCGGCGGGATCGCGTTGGGCGACGCGGTCGACGCGTTCCGCCAGTTCGTCGAGGCGTCGCAGATCCCGACCGTGCTGACCCTGAAGGGCCTGGGCGCGCTGCCCGACGCGCATCCGCTGAACCTGGGCATGCTCGGCATGCACGGCAGCCGCGCCGCGAACCTGGCGGTGCAGGCCTGCGACCTGCTGTTCACGGTCGGCGCACGCTTCGACGACCGCGCCACCGGCAAGCTGGCCGAGTTCGCGCCCAACGCGCGCGTCGTGCACCTGGACGTGGACGCCTGCGAACTGGGCAAGCTGCGCGTCGCCGACGCGCCGGTGCGCGGCGACATCGCGATCAGCATGCGCCGCATGCAGGCCGCGGCCGCCGCCCACCTGCACGCCCGCCACGGCGCCACCCGGCTGGCCTGGCGCGACGCCTGCATCGCGGTGAAGGCGAAGACTGCCCCGCGCTACGACGCGCCCGGCGATGGCGTGTACGCCCCGGCGCTGCTGAAGCGGCTGTCGGCGCGCGCGCCGGAGGCGATCGTCGCCTGCGACGTGGGCCAGCACCAGATGTGGGTGGCGCAGCACTGGGCGTTCGACGACCCGCGCAAACACCTCACCAGCGGCGCGCTGGGCGCGATGGGCTTCGGCCTGCCGGCGGCGATCGGCGCGCAGATGCAGGACCCGTCGGCGCAGGTGATCTGCGTCAGCGGCGACGGCTCGTTCCTGATGAACGTGCAGGAACTGGCGACCGTCGCGCGCTACCGGCTGCCGATCAAGATCGTGCTGATCGACAACCAGGCGCTGGGCATGGTGCGGCAGTGGCAGGAGCTGTTCTTCGAGCGCCGCTACTCCGAGATCGACCTGTCCGACAACCCGGATTTCCTGGCGCTGGCGCAGGCGTTCGGGCTGCAGGCGCTGCACGTGGACCGCGCCGCGGACGTCGACGCCGCGCTGGACGCGCTGCTGGCCGCGCCCGGCCCGGCGCTGCTGCACGTGGCGATCGACCAGAACGCGAACGTCTGGCCGCTGGTGCCGCCGAACCACAACAACGCGCAGATGCTGGACGCGCACGACGATGCCGACGCCGTGCAGGCGCTGGTCGACGCCGCCGATCCGGACATCGCCGCGCTGCAGGCCGCCGGCACCCCGGTCGCGCGCCTCCCCGCGAGCGCGCCGGCGCCGCAGGCCGATGCGGCGCATGCCACCACGGACGACGCGTCCGCATCGCCCTCGTCGGCGCCGTCATCTGCGCCGTCGTCGCCCGGCGACGCCGCCCCGCATCCCACCCCCGCCGCTTCCTGAGGAGTCACGCCCCCATGCGCTACCGACTCGATCTCACCCTGCGCCAGTCCGAAGGCGCGCTCACCCGGGTGCTCGGCACCGCCGAACGCCGCGGCTTCCGGCCGCTGACCGTCGAGGGCGAAGCCCGCGCCGATGGCGACCGCTGGCACCTGCAGATGACAGTCGAGGGCGAGCGCCCGGCCGACAGCCTGCACCAGCAACTGGCGAAGCTCTACGACTGCCTCGACGTGCAGGTGCAGCCATGCAGTTGAGCGTCGTCGCAGAACTTCCGACCGCCGCACCGCAGCCGGTCGCCGCGCCGCTGAAGCTGTGGTTCGACGGCGCGCTGGTCGATGTCGGCACGCCACAGGCCAGCGCGCACACCCACGCGCTGCACTACGGCAGCGGCGTGTTCGAGGGCATCCGCGCCTACGCCACCCGCCGCGGCGCGGCCGTCTTCCGCCTGCCCGAGCACCTGGAGCGCATGCGCAAGGGCGCCGAACTGCTCGGGATGGCGTTCGACGTGGCCCAGGCCACCGAAGCGGTGCTGGCGACGCTGCGCGCGAACCGCCAGACCGACGCCTACATCCGGCCGCTGGCGTGGTACGGCGACGGCAGCTTCGGCCTCGACGTGGCCGGCCATCCGCAGCACCTGATGGTCGCCACCTCGTCCACCAACGTCCATCTCAACGGCAACCGCACTCGCGTCTCGGCCTCGTCGTGGCGGCGCAATCCGGCCTCGGCGCTGCCGCCGCTGAAGCTGTGTGGCGCCTACGTCAATTCGATCCTCGCCAAGCGCGAAGTGAAGGCGCGCGGCTTCGACGAGGCGATGTTCATCGACGACGCCGGCTTCGTGGTCGAATGCACCGGCGCCAACCTCTTCCTGGTGCGCGACGGCCGCGTGACCGCGGTCGAGCATCGCGACGCGCTGCCGGGCATCACCCGCGACACGCTGCTGGCGCTGACCGGCGCCGAATCGCGCCCGGTGACCGTCGCGGAGCTGCTGGAGGCCGACGAGGTGTTCGCCTGCGGCACCGCCGCGGAGGTGTCGCCGATCGCCGAGATCGACGGCCGCCGCTACGCCGACGGCAGCCCGGTCTCGCGCGAGATCGCCGCCGCCTACGCGGGCGCGGTCCGCGGCGAGGACAGCCACGCGTCGGCGTGGTTGACCGAGGTCTGAACATGGACAGCGACGTCGGCCCGGTCCGCGATGCGCCCGTTCGCAACCCGCCCAGCGTGCAGGCCGGCGACATCCTCGCCGCGCAGGCACGGCTGCGGCGCTACCTGCCGCCGACGCCGCTGCACCACGCCGAACGTTTCGGCTGCTGGCTGAAGCTCGAAAACCTGCAGCGCACCGGCTCGTACAAGGTGCGCGGCGCACTCAACGCGCTGCTGGCCGCGCGCGAGCGCGGCGACGACCGTCCGGTGATCGCGGCCTCCGCCGGCAACCATGCGCAGGGCCTGGCCTGGGCCGCGTACCGGCTGAACGTGCCGGCGATCGCGGTGATGCCGCACGGCGCGCCGGAGACCAAGGTCGCCGGCGTCGCCCACTGGGGCGCGACCGTGCGCCAGCACGGCGACACCTTCGACGAGGCGCGGCTGTTCGCGATGCAACTGGCCGAGAAGCACGGCTACCGCTTCCTGTCGGCGTTCGACGATCCGGACGTGATCGCCGGCCAGGGCACGGTCGGCATGGAGATCGCGCCGCTGTCGCCGGACGTGGTGCTGGTGCCGATCGGCGGCGGCGGTCTCGCCGCGGGCGTGGCACTCGCCTTGAAGGCGCAGGGCGTGCGCATCGTCGGCGCGCAGGTCGAACACGTCGATGCGATGCATCGCGCGCTGAAGGGCGACCCGTCGCCGATCGCACCGGCGGCGACGCTGGCCGACGGCGTGCGCGTGAAGCAGGCCGGCGTCCTGACCCGGCAGGTGCTGGCCGACCTGCTCGACGACCTGGTGATCGTGCGCGAGGCCGAACTGCGCGAAACCCTGGTGCGACTGGCGCTGGAAGAACACCTGATCGCCGAGGGCGCCGGCGCGCTGGCGCTGGCCGCCGGCCGCCGCGTCGCCGGCAAGCGCAAGTGCGCGGTCGTCTCCGGCGGCAACATCGACGCCGTCGTGCTCGCACAACTGCTCGCCGACGTGCGCCCGCGCGCGCCGCGCAAGCCGCGCCGGCGCACCCAGGACGCCGAGCGCCTGCCCGCCGCCGGTCGCGCACCGGTCGGCGCGGCCCCGTCCCCCACCCCGCGCGCCGGCCGGACCACCGCGATCTCTCCCGCGGTCGTCCGGCTGGCGTCGCCGGGCCGCGCCGCGCCCGACGCGGCGTCTGCTTTCCCCGAATCCCCCGCACTGGAGGCCATCGCCTGATGGACACCGATCCGATGGGCGCCGACGCCCGTCCGCCCGCGCCCGCCCGGGTCGCGATCTTCGACACCTCGCTGCGCGACGGCGAGCAGTCGCCCGGCTGCAGCATGACCGCCGCGCAGAAGCTGCGCTTCGCGCACGCGCTCGCCGAGCTCGGCGTGGACACGATCGAGGCCGGCTTCCCGGCCAGTTCGCGGAGCGACCTCGACGGCTGCGCCGCGATCGCCCGCGAAGTGCGCGGCGCCGGCGTGGCGACGCTCGCCCGCTGCAACGACGGCGACATCGACGCCTGCGCCCGCGCGCTGGAACACGCCGAGCGGCCGCGCATCCACGTGTTCATCAGCACCAGCCCGCTGCATCGCGAGCACAAGCTCGGCATGAGCCGCGACGAGGTGCTGGCGCGCGCCGTCGCCGGCGTCGAGCGCGCGCGCCGGTACGTCGACGACGTCGAGTTCTCGGCCGAGGACGCGCTGCGCACCGAACCGGACTTCCTGGTCGAGGTCTGCTCGGCCGCGATCGCCGCCGGCGCGCGCACGCTCAACATCCCCGACACCGTCGGCTACACCACGCCGGCGGAGATCCGCGCGCTGTTCGAGCACCTGCGCACGCACGTGCTCGACGCCGACCGGGCGATCTTCAGCGCGCACTGCCACGACGACCTCGGGCTGGCGGTCGCCAACAGCCTCGCCGCGATCGAGGGCGGCGCGCGCCAGGTCGAATGCACGATCAACGGCATCGGCGAGCGCGCCGGCAACTGCGCCCTGGAAGAACTGGTCATGGCGCTGGAAACCCGCAGGGCCTGGTTCGACGCGACCACCGGCGTCGACACCCGCCGGCTGGTGCCGACCTCGCGCCTGCTCAGCCGTCTCACCGGCATGCAGGTGCAGCGCAACAAGGCGATCGTCGGCGCCAACGCCTTCGCCCACGAATCCGGCATCCACCAGCACGGCATGCTCAAGCACCGCGGCACCTACGAGATCCTGCGGCCCGAGGCGGTCGGCTGGGCGAAGTCGCAGATGATCATGGGTCGCCACAGCGGCCGCGCCGCGCTGGCCGACCGCCTGAAGGAACTGGGCTTCACCCTCGACGAGGCGCAGCTCAACCAGGTGTTCGGCCGCTTCAAGGCGCTGACCGAAAAGAAGCGCGAAGTGTTCGACGCCGACCTCGAGGCGCTGGCGGCCGGGCTCGACAGCGGCAACGGCATCGCGGTCGGCGGCTGGCGCCTGCTGCGGCTGCAGGTCAGCACCGGCGTCGGCGAAGGCATCCTGCCGATGGCCAGCGTCGAAGTGTGTTCGCCCGACGGCGAGCGCCACGCCGAGGCCGCGACCGGCGACGGCCCGGTCCACGCGATCTTCGCGGCGCTGGCGCGCGGCACCGGCGTCCACCTGGACGTCGAGAGCTACCACGTCTCCAGCGTCACCACCGGCGAGGACGCGCAGGGCCAGGCCAGCCTCACCGCGCGCATCGACGGCGAGGAGATCGCCGGCTCCGCCACCAGCACCGACATCCTCGAAGCCAGCGCGCTGGCGTGGCTGGACATCGTCAACCGCCTGCATCGCCGCGACGCCGCCGCGGCGCGACGCGACAGCGCCGGCGAGACCGGCGAGGCCGCCACGCCCGGCTTTCCGACGCCGCGTCCGCGCGTCGCCACCGTCTGATCCCCTCCTCCCCGCACCGCAAAGCCCATGTCCTCCGACCAAGCCACGAACGATCAAGCCCCGAACGACCCGGCGCCGAACGCCCAGGCGCCGAACGCCCCCGCGCCCAAGACCCTGTTCGACAAACTGTGGGACGCGCACGTCGTCGTCCCCGAGACCGCCGACGCCCCCGCCGTGCTCTACATCGACCTGCACCTGATCCACGAGGTCACCTCGCCGCAGGCCTTCGCCGAACTCGAGGCGCGCGGCCTCACGGTGCGCCGCCCCGACCGCACCAAGGGCACCCTCGACCACAGCACGCCGACCACCCCGGCGCAGGCCGACGGCCGCCATGCCTACTACACCGCGGACGCCGAGAAACAGGTCGAGACGCTGCGCGCGAACTGCGCGAAGCACGGCGTCGAGCTGTTCGACTTCGGCAGCGACCATCGCGGCATCGTCCACGTGATCGGCCCGGAGCTGGGCCTGACCCAGCCGGGCGCGACGATCGTCTGCGGCGACAGCCACACCGCCACGCACGGCGCCTTCGGGGCATTGGCGTTCGGCATCGGCACCAGCGAGGTCGGCCACGTGCTCGCGACCCAGTGCCTGCTGCAGCGCAAGCCGAAGACGCTGGCGATCGAGGTCGAAGGCGCGCTCGCGCCGGGGGTCACCGCGAAGGACCTGATCCTGCACGTGATCGGCGCGATCGGGGTGGCGGGCGGCACCGGCCACGTCATCGAATACCGCGGCAGCACGATCCGCGCGCTGTCGATGGAAGAGCGCATGACCGTCTGCAACATGTCGATCGAGGCCGGCGCGCGCGCGGGCCTGATCGCGCCGGACGCGACCACCTTCGCGTGGCTGGCGACGACCCCGCGCGCGCCGCGCGGCGCCGACTGGAAGGCGGCGGTCGCGCGCTGGTCGCAACTGCGCAGCGACGCGGGCGCGCGCTTCGACCGCACCGTGCGCATCGACGCCGCCGCCATCGCGCCGACCGTCACCTGGGGCACGCATCCGGGGCAGGTGGTCGCGATCGACGCCGACGTGCCGGTAGCGAACGACGCCGACGCCCAGCGCGCGCTCGATTACATGCGCTTCGCCGGCGGCGCGCCGGTGGCCGGCCAGCCGGTGGACGTGGTGTTCGTCGGCAGTTGCACCAACGGCCGTCTCGGCGACCTGCGCCAGGTCGCGTCGGTGCTGCGCGGCCGCCGCGTGCATCCGCGGGTGCGGATGCTGGTGGTGCCCGGCTCGGTGCAGGTGCAGCGCGAGGCCGAGGCCGAAGGCATCGACCGCGTCGTCCGCGCCGCCGGCGCCGAATGGCGCGAGCCCGGCTGCTCGATGTGCATCGCGATGAACGGCGACCTGGTCGGTCCCGGCCAGTTGGCCGTCTCCACCAGCAACCGCAATTTCGAGGGCCGCCAGGGCCGCGACGCGCGCACCGTGCTGGCCTCGCCGCTGACCGCCGCCGCCTGCGCGGTGGCCGGCCACGTCGTCGACCCGCGCACGCTGTCGCGCGACGCCGTGCAGGAGCACGTTGCCCAGCAGCACGTCGCCCGGGAGCATGCCGCCCAGGAGCATGCCGCATGAGCGCCGACGCCCTGGTCCGCCTGCAATCGCGCACCGTCTGCCTGCCGGAGCGCAACATCGACACCGACCGGATCATCCCGGCGCGGTTCCTCACCACCACCACCCGCGAAGGCCTCGGCCGCCACGCCTTCAACGACTGGCGCTGGCGCGAGGACGGGTCGCCCGACCCCGACTTCCCGCTCAACCGCCCCGAAGCGCAGGGCGCGCAGATCCTGGTCGCCGGCCGCAACTTCGGCTGCGGCTCCTCGCGCGAGCACGCGCCGTGGGCGCTGCGCGACGCCGGCCTGCGCGCGGTGGTCAGCGCCGAGATCGCCGACATCTTCCGCAGCAACGCGCTCAAGAACGGCCTGCTGCCGATCGTGCTCGACGAGGCGGTGGTCGACGCGCTGCTGGCGCAGCCCGGCCTCGAACTCGACATCGACGTGGCCGCGGCCACGGTCACCCTCCCCGACGGCCGCGCGTTCGGCTTCCCGATCGACGGCTTCGCGCGCACCTGCCTGCTCGAGGGCGTCGACCAGCTCGGCTACCTGCTCCGCCAACTTCCCCACATCCAACGCTTCGAAGGTGCTTCCCATGCGCGCTGACATCGTCCTCCTGCCCGGCGACGGCATCGGTCCGGAGGTCACCGCCGCGGCGGTGGCCGTGCTGCAGGCCGCCGGCCGCCGCTACGGCCACGACTTCCGCTTCGACACCCGCCCGATCGGCGGCGCCGCGATCGACGCCGAGGGCGCGCCGATCTCCGACGCCACCCTCGAGGCCTGCCGCCGCGCCGACGCGGTGCTGCTGGGCGCGGTCGGCGGCCCGAAATGGGGCACCGGCGCGGTGCGCCCGGAGCAGGGCCTGCTGCGCCTGCGCAAGGCGCTCGGCCTGTACGCCAACCTGCGCCCGGTGCGCACCCATCCGGTCACGCTCTCGGCTTCGCCGATCAAGTCGCACCTGCTGGTCGGCGTGGACATGATCGTGGTCCGCGAACTCACCGGCGGCGTGTATTTCGGCGCGCGCACCCGCACCGACGCCGGCGCCAGCGACCTGTGCGAATACTCGGTCGCGGAGATCGAGCGCGTGGTCCGCCGCGCCTGCACCCTGGCGCGCGGCCGCCGCAGGCACGTGGTCTCGGTCGACAAGGCCAACGTGCTGGAGACCTCGCGGCTGTGGCGCGAGGTCGCGACCCGCGTCGCCCGCGACGAATTCCCCGACGTGACGCTCGAGCACCAGCTCGTCGACAGCATGGCGATGCATCTGATCTCGCGCCCGCGCGACTACGACGTGGTCGTCACCGAGAACATGTTCGGCGACATCCTCACCGACGAGGCGTCGATGCTCGCCGGCTCGATGGGCCTGCTGCCGTCCGCCTCGCTGGGCGAGGGACGGCTGGGGGTGTACGAACCGATCCACGGCTCCGCGCCGGACATCGCCGGGCGCGGCATCGCCAATCCCTGCGGCGCGATCCTCAGCGCGGCGCTGCTGCTGCGCCATTCGCTGGGACTGGAGGCCGAGGCCCAGTGCATCGAGAAGGCGGTGGCCGACGCGATCGACGGCGGCGCCCTGACCGCGGACCTGGCCCCGGCCGGCGCCGCGCTCGGCACCGAGGCGATGACCGCGGCGGTGATCGCGCGACTGGAGATCGACTGCGTCGCGGTGACCCTGCGCGACTGAGCCCCCGCCTGCCCGCCCCTGCCGTTTCCCCGTAGGAGCGACGTCAGTCGCGACGAATCGCGGAAGCCCTTTCCGCAGCCCTGTCGAGACTCACCTGTCGCGACTCACGTCGCTCCTACGCAGCCCTGTCGCGACTCACCTGTCTCGACTCACGTCGCTCCTACGCAGCCCTGTCGCGACGCATATGTCGCGACAGGGCTGTCGCGACTGACGTCGCTCCTACGGGAAAGGGAAGGGGCGTCGCGGCCCGCACCCACAAACCATTTGACGCCCCGCCACCCGATCGTTTACACCTGCCCGATGTCCTTCGCCGCCGTCCACGCCGTCGCCGCCTTCCGCCATCCGCGCGGACGCGGCGCCGCGTCGATCGCGACCTCGACCACCACCCGCACGACCGGTACCGGTATCACCACCGGTGGTGCGGGCTGCGGCGGCGAGACGGACTGACTCTTTCGACCCCACGCCCCGCACCCTCCGAAGGGCGCGGGGACGGTCACCGCGCACTCCGGAACGCGGGGCTCCACCCGGAGCCTCATATGGATTCACCCGCCCCCATGGATCTCGCCGCCGCATCCCCCGCCGCCGAGGCGTCCCCGGCGCGCCACCGCGCCCACAAGTTCGGCGGCAGCAGCGTCGCCGACGCCGAACGCTTCCGCCACGTCGCCACGCTGCTGGCCGACGCGCCCGGGCCGCGCGCGGTCGTGGTCTCGGCGATGCAGGGCGTCACCGACGCGCTGACCGCCCTCGCCCACGCGGCGGCGGCCGATGCCGACTGGCTGGACGGCTGGTCGCGGCTGCGCGATCGCCATTTCGCCGAGGCCCGCCGGCTCGATCCGCAGGACGCGCACGGCACGCTCGGCTGGCTCGACGCCGAATTCTCCGCACTGTCGGCGCTGCTCGCCCGGCTCGCGGAGGCGCGCGCCGGCGACGCGCTGCCCGCGCACGACCTCGCCGCGGTGCAGGGACTGGGCGAAGTCTGGTCGTCGCGGCTGCTGCAGGCGGCGCTCGGCGGCGAGGCCGCGGGCTGGGCCCGGCTCGACGCGCGCGACGTGCTGTCGGTGCATCCGGGCGAACTCGGCGTGGCGGTCGACTGGCCGCGCACCCGCGAACGCTTCGCCGCGTGGCGCGCGCGCCATCCCGAGGCCGACGTGGTGGTCACCGGCTTCGTGGCGCGCGACGGCGACGACCGGCCGGCGACCCTCGGCCGCAACGGCAGCGACTACTCCGGCGCGATCTTCGCGGTGCTGTTCGACGCGATCGAACTGACCATCTGGACCGACGTCGACGGCGTGCTCAGCGCCGACCCGCGGCTGGTGCCGGACGCGGTCTGCCTGTCGGCGATGTCCTACGCCGAGGCCTGCGAACTGGCGTATTTCGGCGCCAAGGTGCTGCATCCGCAGACGATGGCGCCGGCGATGCAGGCCGGGCTGCCGATCGTGATCCGCAATTCGCGCAACCCCGCGGCCGCCGGCACCCGCATCTCCGCCGATGCGCCGGCCAGCCACGAAACGCCGGTCAAGGGCCTGAGCGTGGTCCGCGGGATGGCCGTGCTCGAACTCACCGGCGCCGGCCTGATCGGCGTCCCCGGCACCGCCGAGCGCATGTTCGCCGCGCTGCGCGACGCCAGCGTGTCGGTGACCATGATCTCGCAGGGCTCCAGCGAGCACTCGATCTGCTGCATCGTGCCCGCGGCGCAGGCCGCGCGCGGATGCGCCGCGGTCGAGGCGGCGTTCGCCGAGGCCATCGCCGACGGCCAGGTCGAAGGCGTGGAGATCACGCCGGACATCGCCGTGCTCGCCGCGGTCGGCGACGGCATGGTCGGCCAGCCGGGCGTGTCGGCGCGGCTGTTCGCCGGCCTCGCCCGTGCGCGGGTGAACATCCGCGCGATCGCCCAGGGCGCGAGCGAACGCAACATCTCGGTCGCGGTGGCCGACGCCGACGCCGTGCGCGGCCTGCGCGCGGCGCACAGCGCCTTCTGGCTGTCGCCGGCGACGCTGTCGGTGGGCGTGATCGGCCCGGGCAACGTCGGCCGCGCGCTGCTGGCGCAGCTCGCCGAGGCGATGCCGCGCTTCGCCGGCGGCCGCCGCGCCGAACACCGCCTCGACCTGCGCCTGCGCGCGGTGGTCTCCAGCCGCAAGATGGCGCTGGCCGACCGGCTCGATCCGGCGCAGGCGCACGCGGCGCTCGAGCATGCCGAGCCGCTCGACCTCGACCGCTTCGTCGCCCACGTCCGCGCCGAGCACCTGCCGCACGCGCTGATCGTCGACTGCAGCGGCAGCGACGCGATCGCCGCGCACTACCCCGCCTGGCTGGCCGCCGGCATCCACGTGGTCACCCCGAGCAAGCACGCCGGCAGCGGCGACCGCGCCCGCTACCTCGCGATCCGCGAGGCCGAGCAGCACGGCGCGCTGTTCCGCTACGAGGCCACCGTCGGCGCCGGCCTGCCGGTGATCGCGACCCTGCGTTCGCTGCTCGACACCGGCGACGCGCTGACCGGCATCGAGGGCGTGCTCTCGGGCACGCTGGCGTGGCTGTTCAACCGCTACGACGGCAGCGTGCCGTTCTCGACCCTGGTCGCCGAGGCGAAGGCGCTGGGCTACACCGAGCCGGACCCGCGCGACGACCTCGGCGGCACCGACGTCGCGCGCAAGCTGGTGATCCTCGCGCGCGAGGCCGGCGCGACCCTGTCGCTGGCCGACATCGAGATCGAAAGCCTGGTGCCCGAAGCGCTGCGCGACGTGTCGCGCGAGGAATTCCTGGCCCGCCTGCCCGAACTCGACGCGCCGATGCAGGCGCGGCTCGACGCGGCGCGCGCCGCCGGCCGCGGCCTGCGCTACCTCGCCCAGCTCGACGCCGACGGCCGCGCCCGGGTCGGGCTGGCGATGCCCGAGGCCGGCCACGCCAGCCTGCACAGCCGGCTCACCGACAACCTGATCCAGTTCCGCACCCGCCGCTACGCCGACAACCCGCTGGTGGTGCAGGGTCCGGGCGCGGGCGCCGACGTGACCGCCGCCGGCGTGTTCGGCGACATCCTGGCGATCGCGGCCACCCTGGGCGCGCGCACCGCGGGAGCCGCGGCATGAGCGGCGCGGTCCGCGCGTTCGCGCCCGCCAGCGTCGGCAACATCGGCGTCGGTTTCGACCTGCTCGGCCACGCGATCGAAGGCCCGCGCGACATCGCCAGCGTGCGCCGGATCGACGCGCCGGAGGTGCGCATCGTCGCGATCCACGGCGACGTGGCCGGGGTCGATGCGCTGCCGCTCGCGGCCGAGGCCAACACCGCCGGCCGCGCGCTGATCGCGCTGCGCGAGGCGCGGGCGCTGTCGTTCGGATTCGAGGTCACGCTGGAAAAGGGCATCCCGCTGGGCTCCGGCCTCGGCGGCTCGGCGGCGTCGTGCGTGGCCGCGCTGGTCGCGGCGAACGCGCTGCTCGACGCGCCGCTGTCGCGCGACGCGCTGTATCCGTTCGCGCTGGCCGGCGAATCGGTCGCCAGCGGCAGCGCCCACGGCGACAACGTCGCGCCGATGCTGCTCGGCGGCGTGGTGCTGGCGACGCTGGACCGGATGATCCCGCTCGCGGTGCCCGCGGGCCTGCACTGCGTGGTCGTGCATCCCGACCAGGTGCTGGAGACGCGCCGCGCGCGCGCCGCGCTGGCCGCGCCCTACCCGCTGTCGCAGTTCGTCGAACAGAGCACGCACCTCGCGCTGTTCCTCACCGGCCTGCAGCGCGGCGACCTCGCGCTGATCCGCGACGGCCTGCACGACCGGCTGGTCGAACCTCGCCGCGCGCCGCTGATCCCCGGCTTCGACGCGGTGAAGGCCGCCGCGCTGGCCCACGACGCGCTGGGCGCGAGCATTTCCGGCGCCGGCCCGAGCGTGTTCGCGTGGTTCGCGTCGAAGGCGCAGGCCGACGCCGCCGCGCCGGCGATGCGCGCCGCGTTCGCCGACGCCGGCTACGCGGCGCGCGCGCACGTGTCGCCGGTCGCGGGGCCGCGCGCCGACGTGCTGCCGGAGCGCGCCGCATGAGGTTCGTCAGCACCCGCGGCGGCACCCCGCCCACCGGCATCGACGCCGCGCTGATCGCCGGCCTCGCCCCGGACGGCGGTCTGTACGTGCCCGCTACCGTCCCGGTCCTCGATCCGGCGATCACCCGCACCGCCTCGCCAACGCTCGCCGCCACCGCGGCGCAGGCGCTGGCGCCGTACTTCGGGGACTCGGCGCTGCGCGAGGCGCTGCCGGCGCTGTGCGCGCGCGCGTACGCGTTCGACGCGCCGCTGCGCCCGCTGCGCGGCGACGGCAATGACGATGGCGGCGACGATTTCCTGCTGGAGCTGTTCCACGGCCCCACCGCCGCGTTCAAGGACTACGCCGCGCGCTTCCTCGCCGAATGCCTGTCGGCGCTGCGCGCGGCGGACGCGCCGACCACCACGATCCTGGTCGCGACTTCCGGCGACACCGGCGCGGCCGTGGCCGGCGCGTTCCATCGCCGGCCCGGCTTCGCGGTGGTGATCCTCTATCCCGACGGTCGCGTCTCGCCGCGCCAGGCCCACGGGCTGGAATGCTGGGGCGACAACGTGCGCACGTTCCGCGTCGCCGGCACGTTCGACGACTGCCAGCGCATGGCCAAGGCCGCGCTTTCGGATCGCGACCTGCGCGAGCGCATGGCGCTGACCTCGGCCAACAGCATCAGCCTCGGCCGCCTGCTGCCGCAGGTGGCCTACTACGCGCACACCGCGCGCAACTTCTTCGCGGCCCGCGGCGAGGCGCTCGACCTGATCGTGCCCACCGGCAACCTCGGCAACGCCGCGGCCGCGCTGCTGGCGCAGCGGATGGGGTTCCCGATCGGCGACATCGTCCTCGCCACCAACGCCAACGACGTGTTGCCGCGCTTCTTCGCCGGCGGCGACTACGCACCGGAGGCGACGAAGGCCACGCTCGCCAACGCGATGGACGTCGGCGCGCCGAGCAACTTCGAGCGCCTGCGCCACTGGTTCGCCGACGACGCCGCGCTGCGCGCCGCGCTGCGCGCCGAAGCCGTGGACGACGCCACGATCCGCGCAACGATCGCCGCCGCGCCCGCGCGCCACGGCGTCGTGCCCTGCCCGCACACCGCCTGCGGCCTGCACGTGCTCGAGCGCCTGCGCGCGGACGGCGACGCGCGGCCGTGGGCGGTGGTCGCCACCGCGCATCCGGCGAAGTTCGACAGCATCGTCGAGCCGCTGGTCGGCCATGCCGTCGAGGTGCCACCGGCGCTGGCCGAAGGCCTGGCCCGCCCCGCGCACGGCGAGCCGCTGGCCGTCGACGATGCGGCGCTGCGCGCGCGGCTGCTCGACGGCTGATCGGCGGCAGGCCGAAGCGCGGTCGGCCGAGGCTTCGATCGGCGGCGCGGCCGCGGCCCGGTTGCGGATCGCTCGCCGCGTCGCGGGCCGGCGCTCAGGTCATGTGCCGTTCGATCCCCGGCGCCCCGGCGGCGCCGGGCGAACGACCGAGACTCCACGGCAGGGTCACGAACACCGCAGTGGCGATGACCAGGCCGCAGACGGCGAGCACGCGCGCGAGCTGGCGGAGAAAACGGGCGAGTTCGGGATGCATGGCGCGACGCCTTTCATCGGGAAGATGACGGCAGCCTGCGCGTCCTCGCTTAAGCGGAGCTTGGCGAATCCGCCTGGTTTTCGCGACCCGGGCCGCCCGCGGTGGGAGGGGGAGGGAGCCGCGGGGCGGCCCGGATGCGAAAAAAACGTCAGGCCTTGGCGGCGCCAGCCTCGTCCGGGCGCACCCGGAACCAGGCCGCGTACAGCGCCGGCAGGAACAGCAGCGTGAGCGCGGTGGCGACGATCAGGCCGCCCATGATCGCCACCGCCATCGGCCCGAAGAAGGCGCTGCGCGACAGCGGGATCATCGCCAGGATCGCGGCCAGCGCGGTCAGCACGATCGGCCGGAAGCGGCGTACGGTGGCTTCGACTATCGCGGTCCAGCGGTCGTGCCCGGAGAGGATGTCCTGCTCGATCTGGTCGATCAGGATCACCGAGTTGCGCATGATCATGCCCGACAGCGCGATCACCCCGAGCATCGCCACGAATCCGAACGGCACCCGGAACACCAGCAGGAAGGTCGCCGCGCCGATGATGCCCAGCGGCGCGGTGGACAGCACCAGCAGCACCCGCGGGAAGCTGCGCAACTGCAGCATCAGCAGGGTCACCACCACCAGCACGAACAGCGGCATGCCGGCCTTGATCGAATCCTGGCCGCGCGCCGAATCCTCGACCGTGCCGCCGGTTTCCAGCAGGTAGCCGTCCGGCAGGTCCTTCCGGATCTCCTCCAGCGTCGGCAGGATCCGCGCCACCACCGTCGGCGGCGTCGGGCCGTTGACGATGTCCGCGCGCACGGTCACGGTCGGCAGCCGGTTGCGGTGCCAGATCACGCCGTTCTCGAACGTCGATTCCAGGTGCCCGATCTGCATCACCGGCACGCTGCCGCCGTTGGCGGTGGGCACCGCGAGACTGCCGAGCAGGTCGAGCCGGGCGCGTTCGTCGGCCGGACCGCGCAGCAGGATCTCGATCAACTCGTTGTCCTCGCGGTAGGTGCTGATGTGCTGCCCGGACAGCGCGCTGGCGAGGAACGCCGCGACCTGCTGCGAGGACACGCCCATGGCCCGGGCGCGATCCTGGTCGATGACCAGCTTCACGACCTTGCTCGGCTCGTCCCAGTCGAGGTTGACGTTGAGCACGTCTGGGTCGGCGCGGACCTTCTCCAGCACCCGCCGGGCGAGCGCCTGCACCCGTTCGACGTGCTCGCCGGATACCCGGAACTGCACCGGATAGCCCACCGGCGGCCCGTTCTCCAGCCGGGTCACGCGCAGTTGCAACTGCGCGAACTCGCGGCGGAGGTCGCCCATCATCCAGTCGCGCAGGGCCTCGCGCCCGGCGATGTCCTTGGCGCGGACCACGAACTGCGCGAAATGGGTCTGCGGCAACTGCTGGTCCAGCGGCAGGTAGAACCGCGGCGAGCCGGTGCCGACGTAGGCGACGTAGTTGTCGATGTCCTTGCGGCCCTGCAGCCGCTGTTCGATGCGATGCACGGCGTCCGCGGTCGCGGTCAGCGAGCTGCCTTCGGCCAGCTCCACGTCGACCATGAGTTCCAGCCGGGTGGAATCGGGGAAGAACTGCTGCGGCACGTAGCGGAACAGGAAGATCGACAGCGCGAACGCGGCGAGGGTCGCGCCGATCACCAGCCAGCGGTGGCGGATGCAGGCGCGCACCAGCGCCCGGAAGCGACGGTAGAACGCGGTGCCGTAGGGATCGTGGCCGTGGGCGTCCGCGACCGGCGCCGGCGCGAGCAGCCCGGCGTACTGCGGCCAGCGATCGGCCAGGCGCTCGCGGAACGCGCGCACCCGGGCCGGCAGCGAACCGGGCTTCGCGACCGCGTGCGGGTCCGGCAGCATCTTGTCGCCGAGGTACGGGATGAACAGCACCGCGGCGATCCACGACACCAGCAGCGCCAGGGTGACCACCTGGAACAGCGAGCGGGTGTATTCGCCGGTGCTGGAATCGGCGGTCGCGATCGGCAGGAACCCGGCTGCGGTCACCAGCGTGCCGGTGAGCATCGGGAAGGCGGTGGTCTCGTAGGCGAAGGCCGCCGCGCGCATGCGCGAGAAGCCCTGCTCCATCTTGATCGCCATCATCTCCACCGCGATGATCGCGTCGTCCACCAGCAGGCCCAGCGCCAGCACCAGCGCGCCCAGCGAGATCTTGTGCAGGCCGATGCCGAAGTAGTGCATCGCGCCGAAGGTCATCGCCAGCACCAGCGGGATGCTCACCGCCACCACCAGTCCGGTGCGCAAGCCCAGCGAGAAGAAGCTGACCAGCAGCACGATGATCACCGCCTCGGCCAGCACCCGCACGAATTCGCCGACCGAGTCGTGGACGGCCGCGGGCTGGTCGGCGACGCGGTGCAGTTCCAGGCCCACCGGCAACTGCCGCTGCAGGATGCCGGTTTCCTGTTCCAGCGCCTCGCCCAGCTTGAGGATGTCGCCGCCTGGCTTCATCGCGACCGCGATCCCGATCGCGTCCTTGCCCATGTAGCGCATCCGCGGCTGCGCCGGGTCGGCGTAGCCGCGGGTGACCGTGGCGATGTCGCCCAGGCGCAGGGTGCGGTCTCCGGCGCGGATCGGGAAATCGCGGATCTCCTGCACCGAGCGGAACGCGCCGTCGACGCGCAACTGGACGCGGTCGGTCGGGGTCTCGAAGAAACCGGCCGGGGTCACCGCGTTCTGCGCGGCCAGCGCCTCCTGCACCGCGGTCAGCGGCACGCCGAACGTGGCGAGCTTGGTGTTCGACAGTTCGATCCAGATCTTCTCGTCCTGGGTGCCGACGAGTTCGACCTTGGCCACGTCGGGCACCCGCTGGAGCTGCAGCTCGAGGCGTTCGGCGTAGTCCTTCTTCAGCGCATCGTCGAAACCGTCGCCGGTGAGCGCGTAGATGTTGCCGAAGGTGTCGCCGAACTCGTCGTTGAAGAACGGCCCGACCACGCCCTCCGGCAGGGTCTGGCGGATGTCGCCGACCTTCTTGCGGACCTGGTACCACAACTGCGGCAGTTCGCGGCTGACCATCGAATCGCGGGCCATGAAGATGACCTGCGATTCGCCCGGTCGCGAGTACGAGACGATGCGCTCGTAGTCGCCGGTCTCCATCAGCTTCTTCTCGATCCGGTCGGTGACCTCGCGGCCCACGTCCTCGGCGGTGGCGCCGGGCCACATGGTGCGCACCACCATCACCTTGAAGGTGAACGGCGGGTCCTCGGACTGGCCGAGATGGCGATAGGACCAGGCGCCGATCACCGCCAGCAGCAGCATGGCGTACAGCACCAGCGCCCGGTTCGCGAGCGCCCATTCGGAGACGTTGAATCGACGCATGTCCGAGCCTCCGCTCAGCGCGCGACGACGGGGCGGTCGGCGACCGGACGGTTGCCGCGATCGACCGCCACCACCGCCTGGTCGGGCGCCAGCAGATGGGCGCCGGCGATCACTACCCAGTCGTCGGGCTTCAGGCCGGAGAGCACCGGCACGCTGTCGGCGGCATAGGCGCCGACGGTGACCGGCACCGGCCGGACCCGGCCGGCCTTCGTGTCCGCCACCCAGACCACGGTGCGGCCGCGGGCGTCGCGCTGCACGGCCGGCAGCGGCACCCGCAGCGCCGCCGCACCGGCGTCCGCGGCGCCGATGTAGACGCGGGCGCTCTGGCCCACCGCGACCGCGTCCTGGGCCTCGGGCGCGAGCGTGGCCCGCGCGGCGTAGGTCCGGGTGAGCGGATCGGCGCTGGGCGCGATGTCGCGGATCGTGCCGGCCAGCGGCGCACCGCTGCCGTTCCACAACTGCACCCGCACCGGCTGGCCGGGATGGACGTCGGCGAGCCGGGCCTCGGGAACCGCGAACGCCACCTCGCGCACGCCCTCGGCGACGAAGCTGAAGACCGGCTGCCCGGCGCCGAGCACCTGCCCGGCCTCGGCCATGCGCTGCCCGATCGCGCCGTCGGCCGGCGCGCGCAACTGGGTGTAGCCGCGCTGGTTGGCGCTCACGTCGCGCTGCGCGCGCGCCGCGCGGGCCTGGCCTTCGGCCGCCCGCAGCGCCTCGGTCTGCTGGTCGAGCGCCGAACGGCTGACCAACTGGTCCCTGGCGAGCGCGACGAAACGCGCGTGGTCGGCGCGGGCGCGCGCCAACTGGGCTTCGGCCGCCGCGAGCTGGGCCTGGGCGGCCTCGTTCTGCAGGCGCAGGTCGTCCGGATCGAGTTCGGCCAGCAGGTCACCGCGATGGACGACGGTCCCGGTATCGACCAGCCGGCGAGCGAGCCGCCCCGGCACCCGGAACGACAGCGTGCTCTCTTCGCGCGCCCTGATGTCGCCGGCATAGGCGACGGTGGCGCCCGGACCCGCGGTGGAGGCCGCTTCCGGATGCGCCACCAGGACCGATCTGGGCGCTTGCGGCGCCGCCTGCTGGCCGCCGCATCCGGCCAGCGCGAGCGTCAGGGCCGCTCCTCCCACCGCTGTCCACCGCAGCATCCGCGACACGTTCACCGCCATGGCCGTCCGCCTGCTCCGGGTTGCCCGGAATTAATGAACCGGCGGGTATCGTATAAATAACAAACCAATTAGTCTAGTATTCAGAGGATGATGTCTTCCCGCCCCGAAAACGCCGCCGACGCCGCCAAGGCCGGCCCCGGACGCCCCAAGGATCTCGGCAAGCGCGCCGCGATCCTCGACGCGGCCAAGCGCCTGTTCACCCAGACCGGTTTCGACGGCACCAGCATGGACCAGATCGCGGCCGAGGCCGGGGTCTCGAAGCTGACGGTCTACAGCCACTTCGGCGACAAGGAATCGCTGTTCAGCGCCGCGGTCCGCGCCAAGTGCGAGGAGCAGATGCCGCCGACGCTGTTCCTCTCCGGTCTGGAAGGCGACCTGCGCGCGCAGCTCACCGCGATCGCCCACGCCTTCCTCGCCCTGATCACCAGCGAGGAAGCGGTCGCGATGCACCGGATGATGATGGCCCCCGGCACCGGCGACACCAACATCCGCGAACTGTTCTGGCAGGCCGGTCCGCAGGCGGTGAAGGACGGGCTGACCGAATTCCTCCGGGCGCGGGTCGCGCGCGGCGAACTGGCCATCGCCGACCTCTCCGCCGCGACCTCCCAGTTCCTGTGCCTGGTCAAGGGCGACCTCCACATGCAGTTGCTGTGCGGCATGAGCTGCGGGGCGACGGAGATGGACATCGACCGCCATGTCGACGCGACCGTGGAACTGTTCCTGCGCGGCTACGCCGCGGAGCGCGCCGGGTGACCCGGGGCTGCGCCGGAGGGGGTCGCCGGCGCGTCGCCGCACGGCCGCCCAACGGCCGTGCGCGGCACCGGTGGTCCCGGTGACTTCCGGCACTCAGTCGGGCCGCCGGCTTCCGGCGATCCTGAGCGCGCCCCCGGAAACGACGCCGATCCTGCGATGCGACGGTCCTGCCGGTAAACTTGGCGGCTGCCCCAGCCCCCTTCCGCCGCACCCGTCGCAAGAGACCCACCGATGACGATCGATTTCGCCAAAGCCCGAGAAACCATGGTCGAGCAGCAGGTCCGGCCGTGGGACGTGTTCCAGCCCCGCGTGCTCGAGACCCTCGCCCGCCTCCCGCGCGAGCGCTTCGTCGCGGAGGCGCATCGCGCGCTGGCCTATGCCGACCTGGCGCTGCCGATCGGCCACGGCGAAGCGATGCTCAAGCCGGTGATCGAAGGCCGCGCGCTGGAAGCGCTGTCGATCGACGCCGGCGAGGACGTGCTGGAGATCGGCGCCGGCAGCGGCTACCTCACCGCCTGCCTCGGCGCGCTGGCCCGCGACGTGGTGAGCCTGGAGCGGCACGCCGACCTCGCCGAGGCCGCGCGCGGCCGGCTGCAGGCGCAGGCCATCGCCAACGTCCGGATCGAGACCGCCGACGCCTTCGGCTGGGACACCGACCGCCGGTTCGACGCGATCTGCGTCGGCGGCGCGGTCGACGTCGTGCCCGCGCGGTTCGTGCGCTGGCTGCGTCCCGGCGGCCGGATGTTCGTGATCCACGGCCGCGCGCCGGCGATGGAGGCCGCCCTGGTGCGCCCCGCCGCCGACGGCGGCTTCGTCGTCGAATCGCTGTTCGAAACCGAGCTCCCCTACCTGGCCGGCGGCGCGCCGGCACCGCAGTTCCGGCTCTGATCCCGAATCCACAGGCCGGATTCCCCGCGGACCGATCAACCGAAGGATGCCCATGACCCGCCGCCCCCTCGCCCACGCCCTCGCCTTCGCCCTGGCCGCCCTGCTGCCGGCCGTGGCCTCCGCCGACGACCTGCTGCAGACCTACGAGGCCGCCCGCAACAGCGACCCGCAGTTCTCCGCCGCCGAATCCACCCAGGTGCTTTCGCGCGAGGGCGCGGTGCAGGCGCGCGCCGCACTGCTGCCGCAGCTCAGCGGCAGCGCGTCGTACAACCGGTCCAAGAACGACAGCAACGGCTCGCAGGTCTTCGCCAACAGCCTGGTCGTCAGCGACAGCGAGAGCACGACCACCTCCCGCGACTACGGCGTCAACCTGCGCCAGGTGGTCTGGGACGGCGCCCTGTTCAGCCGGGTGCGCAGCCAGAACGCGCTGGCCACCGCCGGCGACTTCCAGCTCAAGTCCGCGGGCGATTCGCTGATGACCCGCACCTCCGCCGCCTACTTCAACGTGCTGGTGGCGATGGAAACCCTCGCCGCGGCCGAGGCGCAGGAACAGGCGCTCAAGAAGCAGTTCGACTTCGCCGACAAGCGGCTGGAGGTCGGGCTGGCGCCGATCACCGACGTGCACGAGGCCCGGGCCCAGTACGAGGCCGCGCGCGCCAACACCATCGTCACCCGCAATGCGCTGGACGACGCCTATCGCGCGCTGGCCGAGATCACCGGCCGCGAACCGGGCCCGCTCAAGGCGCTGCCGGCCGATTTCCAGCCGGCGCTGCCGTCCTCGCTGGACGCCAACGGCTGGGTGCAGGCCGCGCTGGACAACAATCCTTCGCTGAAGGCGCAGGAATACCGGGTGAGCTCGGCGGAGAGCGACGTGACCAGCGCCCGCGCCGGCCATCTGCCGACGCTGTACCTCGGCGGCAACTACGGCAAGACCCGGACCGACGGCGACCAGACCAACAACCTCACGAGCGCGACCACCGCGTTCGACAACGAGAGCCGCTCGCGCGGCATCGGCCTGACCCTGTCGGTGCCGATCTTCGCCGGCGGCGCGACCCAGTCGCAGGTGCGCTCGGCGATCGCCCAGCGCGACATCACCGCCGACCAGCTCGAGCAGCAGAAGCGCGCGCTGGTGCGCAGCACCCGCAACGCCTACGAGTCGCTGGTCGCCGGCATCAGCGAGGTCGAGGCGCGCCGCGCGTCGGTGTTCGCCGCGCGCAGCGCCTACGAGGCTTCGCAGATCGGCCTGGAAGTCGGCACCCGCACCGTGCTGGACGTGCTGAACAACCAGCAGACCCTGTTCAACGCCGAACGCGAATACGCGCTGTCGCGCTACAACTTCCTGCAGAACCGGCTGCTGCTGGAGCAGTCCGCGGGCACGCTGGACGTGGAAGACCTCAAGGACGTGAACCGGCTGCTGACCGCGGACGCGGCGTCGAAGATCGATCCCTGATCCGTCGACCTGATCCGACGCCATGTCGTCGTTCCGGGACGGGCCGCAATCGCGGCCCGTCCTCGTTTCCGGCCTGTCGATCGCAGGGCCGTCAGTCGGAACTGCAGTTGCCGTCGGTGCAGAGGAACGTGCCGACCAGCAGCCATCCGTTCGGCATGCACAGGTAGTAGTCGATGCTGAAGCCGCCCGGGAAGTCGGTCTGGATCTGCTCGACGGCCCACAGGTTGTCGAGGGTGCACGCCGGCAGCGAAGCCGCCGCGGCGGGCCTGGGGAACGCGATGCCGAAGGCGAACACGACCACGGCGAGGGCGGCGAAGAAGAAGCGTGACATGGGGAGTCTCCTGAAGTGACGTGATTCGGTGCGGGGCTTTCGCGCGATCGCGGAACGTCCCGCGACGGTGTTGTAGCGCTGCCGCGCGGAGGCGGAATTGATCGACGTCACGTGCGTCTTCGTTCGCGCGACGACGTTTCGATGGATTCGGCTGCGCGCATAGGGCGCGCCGAAACGACGCGGAAAATCCCGCGTTCGCATCGAACGCCGCGATCGATCCCGGCGTTGCGATTCAAGCGTCGCGGGTGACATATCGCGGGCAGGCTGTCGTGAATCACGCACCGCGAATCGCGCGTCGTGGTTCACGCTTCTGGAGTCACGCTTCGAGAGTCACGCTTCGCGTGTCACGCATCGCGAGTCACGCATTGCGAGTCAGGCCCTGCGATCCGGGCCCTGCGGTTCGGACGTGTCGGTCCGGACGTCCCGGTCCGGAGTGTCGCTTCACGCAGGGCGATCCGCGCGATCGACGCCCTGCGCGCGGTTCAGCGCGCCTGCGCCGGCGGCAATCCTGCGATCAGGTCGAGCGTGCGCCGCAGCGCGCCGCGCCCCTGTTCGACCAGCGTGCGTCCGGCTTCGGCCATCCGCGCGCGCTCGGCGGGGTCGGCCAGCAGCGCTTCCAGGGCCTGGCCCACGCCTGCGGCATCGTCGGCGATGCGCACCGCGTCGACCCGGAGCAACTGCGCGGCGATGTCGCTGAAATTGTGCAGGTGCGGGCCGGTCACGATCGGCACGCCGACCGCCGCGGGTTCCAGCAGGTTGTGGCCGCCGACCGGCTGCAGGCTGCCGCCGACGAAGGCGACGTCGGCGCAGGCGTAGAAGGACTGCAGTTCGCCCAGGGTGTCGATCACGAACACCGCGTCGCCGGCGTCCGGCTCCAGGGTGAGGGTGCGCGTCGCGACCCGCAGGCCGGCGGCGATCGCCAACTGGCTGACCGGGCGGAAGCGTTCGGGATGGCGCGGCGCCCACAGCATCAGCAGGTCGGGCCAGCGCGCGCGCAGCGCCCGGTCGATGGCGAGCACCTGCGCTTCCTCGTCGGGATGGGTGCTGGCGGCGATCCACGTCGGGCGCCCGGGCACCCGGGCGCGGAACGCGGAGGCGAAGGCGTCGATCGCCCGGGTGTCGATGCGCACGTCGAACTTGAGGTTGCCGAACACCGCGATCTGGTCGGCGCGCGCACCGAGCCTCGCGAAGCGCCCGGCGTCGCCCTCGGACTGCGCGGCGATGGTGCGGAAGGTGCGCAGCGCGCGGCCGACCAGCGGCCGCAGCGCGCGATAGCCGCGCAGCGAGCGCTCGGACAGCCGCGCGTTCACCAGGTAGGTCGGCACGCCGTGGTCGCGGCAGGCGAACAGCAGGTTCGGCCACAGCTCGGTCTCGACGATCAGCCCGGCGACCGGCCGGAACCGGCGCAGGAACCGCGACACCGCGCCGGTGAGGTCGTAGGGCAGGTAGACGTGGGCGACGCGTTCGCCCCACAGCGCCTTGACCCGCTCCGAACCGGTGGGGGTGATGGTGGTGACCAGCAGCCGGCGGCCGGGGTGCTCGCGCAGCAGCGCGTGGATCATCGGCGCGGCGGCGTTGACCTCGCCCACCGAGACCGCATGCACCCACAGGTGCGGCACGCCCGACGCGGAGGCGGCGCCGTAGCGGGCGTAGCGCTCGTTCCAGCGCAGCAGGTAGGCGCGCTGCCGGAATCCGCGCCAGATCAGGTGGTAGACGGTGACGGGCAGCAGCAGGTACAGCACGGCCGAGTACAGGCCGCGCAGGGTGCGTTCGATCGCGCGTTCGAAGGGGCCGGCCCGCATAGCGGCACAGGATAACCGGCCCGGCCCGCCGGACGCCGCTTACAATGCCGCATGCCCTTCCCGTTCGACGCCCCGCCGCCGCGATCGCCCGCCTCCTGGCCCGCGTGGGCGGGGATCGGCGCGCTGGCGCTGCTCGCGCGGCTGCCCTGGCCGCTGCAGCGCGCCCTCGGCCGCGCCGCCGGCGATGCGCTGCGCCTGCTGCTGCGCGAGCGCCGGCGGAT
The DNA here is from genome assembly GCA_019510125.1 of Lysobacterales bacterium. GTDB lineage: Bacteria > Pseudomonadota > Gammaproteobacteria > Xanthomonadales > Xanthomonadaceae > Lysobacter_I. The sequence continues at coordinate 134,664 of JAEKKX010000008.1, read as the reverse complement.
CGCCGCGCGCAACCTCGACCTGTGCTTCCCCGGGCTGGACGCCGCCGCGCGCGCCGCGCTGCTGCGCCGGCACTTCCGCGCGCTGGGCATCTCGCTGTTCGAGTTCGGCCGCGCCTGGTGGGGCTCGGTCGCGCCGCAGCGGCACGGGCTGCGGATCGAAGGCGTCGAACACATCGAGGCCGCGCGCGCCGCCGGGCGCGGGGTGATCGTGGTCTCCGGCCACTTCACCACCCTGGAGATGAGCGCGCGCCTGGCCTGCGACGCGGTGCCGCTGGCCGGCATGTACCGGCCCTACCCGCAGCCGGCGATGGAATGGGCGGTGCTGCGCGGGCGTTCGCGCTACGCCGCGGCGATGTTCGCCAAGCAGGACGTGCGCGGCGCGGTGAAGCACCTCAAGCGCGGCGGGCTGCTGTGGTACGCGCCCGACCAGGACCCCAGCCGCGGCGAAGCGGTGTACGTGCCGTTCTTCGGCCGTCCGGCGAAGAGCCTGGCCTCGACCCACCAGCTCGCGCGGCTGTCGGGCGCGGCGGTGGTGATGTTCGAGCACGCGCGCCGCGACGACGGCGGCTACACCCTGCGCTTCTGGCCGGCGTTCGAGGCCTTCCCGTCCGAGGACGCCGTCGCCGACACCGCCCGGGTCATCGGCGCGATCGAAACCATGGCCCGTGCCGCGCCGGAGCAGTACCTGTGGATCCACCGGCGCTTCAAGCGCCAGCCGGACGGCGCGCGTGTCTACGACTGAGCGCGTGCTCGTGCTCAAGCTCGGTGCGTTCGGCGACCTGGTGCTCGCCGACGGCGCGCTGCAGGACATCCGCGCGCATCACCCGCGGGCGCACGTCACCCTGCTCACCCGCGCGCCCTACGCCGCGCTGATGCGCGAGTGCCCGTGGGTCGACGCGGTCGCCGTCGACGACAACGCGCCGCGCTGGCGGCTGGGGGCGATGCTGGCCTGGCGCCGGCGCTTCCTCGACGGCCGCTACGCCCGGGTCTACGACCTGCAGAATTCGCGGCGCACGGCGTTCTACCGGCGCTGGCTCGCCGGCGACAGCGCCCCGCACTGGTCGGCGATGGCGCGCAACGCGCCGCGCGACGACGGCGGCGTGCCGGCCCTGCACGCGCGCCAGCTCGCGGACGCGGGCGTGCGCGTGCGCGATGCGGCGCGGCCGACGCCGACCTGGATGGCGTCCGACGCGACCGCGCTGCTGCAGCGCGCGGGCCTCGATCCGGCCACCGGGCCGTTCGTGCTTCTGCTGCCCGGCGCCTCGGCGCGGAACCCCCACAAACGCTGGCCGCGGTTCGCGGAATTGTCGCAGGCGCTGGTCGCGGAGGGCGGCCGCGTGGTCACGGTGCCCGGGCCGGACGAGGCCGACCTCGGTCCAGGCTACGCCGGCTGCGTGCTGCGCGACGGCGCGCGCGCGGTGGACCTGCGCCGGCTCGCCGGGATCGCGCGCGCCGCGGCCTGCGTGGTCGGCAACGACAGCGGTCCGCTGCACCTGGCGACCTGCATGGGCGTGCCGTCGGTGCTGCTGCTCGACGACGCCAATCCCAGCTTCCACGCCAGCGGCGAGCGCGAAGGCCTGCATCGCCTCGGCGCTTCGCCGCTGGCGTCGCTTCCGCTGGCGGAGGTCGTCGCCGCGGTACGCGCGGCGATCCGCGGGCCGGGCGGCCGCTGAAGGGCGTGCGTCGCCGGCGGCCGCGGACGATCAGCCGCCGACGCTGCGTTCGCGTCCCAGCAGGCTGCCGGCGAACAGCGCCGCCAGCAGCAGCGTCGCGCTGCCCCAGAAGCTCGAATAGAAGGCCAGGTGGGTGTTGAGCGGGAACACCGTCACCGCCAGCGCCAGCATCGCCGGATACGCCGCTTCGCGCGCGGCCGGTTCGGCATAGCGCCAGGCGCGGCGCGCGAGGGCGAGGCCGGCCAGCCACAGCAGCAGCCCGATCGCGCCGGTCTCGCTGAGGATCTCCAGCACGATCTGGTGCGCGTGGAACGCCGGGCCGACGCCCCAGGCCGCGCGTTCGCCCGAGGCGGGATCGCAGCCCGCGAACGCCAGCCGGAACTGGCGCGGACCGACGCCGTTGAGCGGATGCGCCTTCGCCATGCACAGCGCCGCGCCCCAGATCCGGGCGCGACCGGACAGCGCGCTGTCGACCCCGTCGGCGTCGGCGCTGAACACGAACGCGGTGCGCTCGACCCGTTCGCGCACCTGCGGCGAGACCACGGCCAGCGTCGCCAGCAGCGCCGCGCCGACCGCGAACACCGCCAGCAGCCGGCGCCAGCCCAGCAGGTGCCAGCCCGACAGCAGCAGGACCAGGCCGTAGGTGACCCAGGACGCCCGCGAGCCGCCGAGCAGGATGGCGACGCCGATCGTCGTCGCCGCGGCCAGCCAGCCGAGGCGACCGAAGCGCGCCGCCGCCGCATGCAGCGCGAACGGCGACAGGCTGGCGAGGACCACGCCGAGCTTGAGGTTGCAGGGCCCGAACGCGCCGCTGAGCCGGTCGAGCGCGGCGACTTCCTCGGCGGAGCAGAAACCGTGGCCGCTGATCGCGCGCTTGGCGGCCTCCAGCGCGGCGAACATCGGGCTGGCGCCGGCGGCCGCCTGCACCAGCGCATCCACGGTCCACAGGCCGACGATGACCGCCAGCCCGACGAAGGTGATGCGGCGATCGCGCGCGCCGGCCACCGCGGCCGCGGCCAGCCACAGGAACGGCAGGTAGCGCAGGTCGACCGCGACCGCGCGCAGCGCGTCGAGGCGATCGATCGCGTCGAACGCGGAAAACAGCTCCGGCAGCCAGTAGGTGATGAACAGCACGCTGGTCAGCGCCCACGCCTGCGGGCTGAGCAGCGCGGCGCCGCCGCGGAAGCGCACGTACAGCAGCCGGCCGATCGCGATCAGCGCGCCCACCGCCAGCACACCCTGGGACACGCCCGGCAGCGGCCACAGGGCGACGAACGCGATCACCCAGAACGGCGCCCAACGCCAGCCGGCGGGCGCGTGCGGCGCGTCGGCGGTGGGGATGGCGGTCATCGGGTGTCGGCGTCCGTTGTCGAAGGGGAAAGCAGCGCGTCGTAGCAGGCCAGGGTCGCGGCCTGCATCGCGGCCAGCGCCTGCGGCAGCGGCCACGCAGGCATCGTAACGGACGCGCCGGCATCGAGCAGCGCCACGGCGGCGCGATGCAGCGCGTCGGCGTCGAACGGCGCCGCCGCGCCGGCCGGGAACAGCGCGTCCAGCAGTTCGCCGACGCCGCCGTGCGCCCAGCCCAGCACCGGGCGACCGACGGACAGCGCTTCGATCACCGTGCGCCCGAACGACTCCGGTTTGCGCGACACCTGCAGCACCAGGTCGCTCGCGGCGTAGGCGTCGGCGATCGCGGCGGTCGGCGGCGTCATCGCCAGCGCGTCGGCGATGCCCAGCCGCGCGGCCTCGGCCTCGAGTTCGGCGATGTAGGCCTCGCGCCCGTCCTCACGCGCGCCGGGCATCCACAGCCGCGCGTCGCGGCCGGCGCCGCGCAGCGCGGCGAGCAGCGCCAGCGCGTCGCCGTGGCCCTTGAGCCGGGTGCCGCGGCCGGGCAGCAGCAGCAGCGGACCGTCGCCGCCCAGCGCGGGAAACGCGGCGGCGACGCGCAGCCGCGCCGCGCGATCGGGCAGCGGCGCGCGCGGGAACGCGGCCGGGTCGATCCCGCGCGGGATGACACGCAGCCGCGCCGGATCGGTGTCGGGATAGTGGCGCAGGACGTAGGCGCGCACGGTGTCCGACACGCAGATCACGCGCTCGCCGCGGACCATGATCCGGCTGTAGCGCGACGGCGAGTTCAGCCCGTGGACGGTGGTGACGAACCGCGGCCGCGCCCCCGCCGGCATCCCGCGCAGCGCGCGCCAGCCCAGCCACGCCGGCAGTCGCGAGCGCGCGTGCACGATGTCCGCCCCGGTCTCGGCGAACAGCCGGCGCAGGCGCAGCACGTGGCGGAAGGTCAGCGGCGACTTGCGGCCGATGTCGAGGGTGACGTGTTCGGCGCCCAGCGCTTCGAGGGTCGGCACCAGGCGCCCGCCCGCGGAGACCACGACCGCGCGATGGCCGGCGCGCACCAGCGCGTCGGCGATCTCCAGCGTGGAGCGCTCGACCCCGCCCGATGCCAGGGCCGGCAGCAACTGGACGACGGTGGGGCGGCGCGACATGGCGCCGGCGGCCACGGTCAATCGATCAGGACGTACTGCGCGCCGCAGTACGGGCAGGTGGAGGCGCCGCCTTCGGCCTCGATCGCCAGGTAGACCCGCGGATGCGAGTTCCACAGCGCCATCTCCGGGGTCGGGCAGCTCAGCGGCAGGTCGCTGCGGCGCACTTCGTAGCGTTGCTGGGCGTTGGCTTGGGCGGGCTGGGCGGTCATGGCACGGTCTGTCCTGCGCGGAGCCCGCATTCTAGCCCAGCCGGCGCGCCGGCCGCGCCGCAGGGTGCGGCCGCATCCGCGCAGCGTTCACGCAACGTGCGTTCGGGCGCACGCAGGCGCGGGCCCGGCCCGGAGGCGCGCGCCGCCGGCGCGGTGGCGGGGCGCGGTCGGCGCGTTCGCTAAGATCGGGGCTGGCCACGACCACAGGCACGCCCATGTCCGCCGCCCCGCCCGCGCCACGGCCCGGCATCGAAATCCTCGGCCGGCAGAGCTCGCACTACACCCGCCAGGTGCGGATGCTCGCCCATGAACTCGGCATCGCCTACACGCTCGCGCCGATCCACGACCTGATGAGCGACGACCCGGCGACTTACGGCGGCAACCCCGCGCTCAAGCTGCCGGCGCTGCGCGACGGCGACGCGGTGGTCTGGGGCAGCGCCAACGCCTGCCGCTGGCTGGCGCGGCGGACGCCGGGGGACGCCGCGCGGGTGTTCCTGCCCGAGGACGCGCGCGACCCGCTGTGCATGAACGCGCACGAGGTGCTGGCGCACGCGATGGCGGCGCAGGTCGAGGTCGTGTTCCACGAAATCGTCTCGAAGCGCCCGCCCGATGCGACCTCGCGCAAGCGTCGCGCGAGCCTGGTCGGCTGCCTGGCGTGGCTGGACCGGGCGTGGCCCGCGATCCGCGCGACGCTGCCGACCGATCGCATCGCGCTGTTCGACCTGGGCCTGTTCGCGCTGCTGGAGCACCTGCCGTTCCGCAATCCGCTCGACCTGGCCGCGATGCCGCGGCTCGTCGCCTTCGCCGACGCCTGCCGCGACCGCCCGTCGGCGCAGGCGACGCCGTACCGCTTCGATGCGCCGCCGCCGGAAGCACGGCCCGACTGAGCGTCCTGGTCCGCACGCCCGCGCCGCGCCCGCCCCGACGCCTGCCGCAGGCAAAGAAAAACCCCGCCGAAGCGGGGTTTTTCCGAACCGTCGATCGCGCGGGCGATCAGAACTTGTACTGGCCCGACAGACCGAACAGGTTCACGTCGCTGCTGTAGCTGCCGAACAGCACGTGGCCCTGCGTGTCGATGATGCCGACCTTCGGCTTGTCCGGCTGGATGCGGGTGTAGGCCGCATTCAGTTCCAGGCTGTCGCTGACGTTCCAGGTCAGGCCCAGCGAGTACCAGCGACGGTCTTCGTCGGGCAGGCGCGGGGTGCGGGTGTGGAACGTGGTCGGGGTCTCGTCGTAGGCGTAGCCGCCGCGCAGGGTGAAGGCGTCGGACAGCTTGTACTCGGCGCCGATCGACCAGAAGCGGGTGTCGCCCCAGTTGAAGGGCTCGACCGAATCGGCGTCGGGATTGTCGAAGTCGATGCGCACTTCGCGCAGCGAATGCCAATCGGTCTGCGTGAAGTCGCCCATCAGCGCGAAGGTGTCGGTCACCTGCCACATCGCGCTGAGCGAGGTCACGCTCGGCGTGGTGAGCTTGGCGGTGGCGCCGCCGTCCTTGAACAGCGAGGCGCTGGCCGGGCTGGACGCGAACACGGTGGCCACGTCGGCCGGCACGGTCCAGTCGACCTTGCCGTCGAGCTCGTGGTCGATCTCGGAGCGGTGCGACAGACCGAACGACAGGGTGTCGGTCGGGCGGAAGGTCATGCCGACGATCCAGCCGAAGCTGTGGTCGTCGCCGGTGACGACGGCCTTGCCGTCGCGCGCCTGCGGACGGGCGAACGGCAGCGGACGGGTCGCCGGGTTGGCGAACAGCGCGGTGCCGAAATCGACCGCCTTCGACAGCTCGGCTTCGCCGCGCTCGTAGACGATGCCGACGCCGACCGAGAAGCGGTCGGGGATGATTTCGTAGGCGCCGGAGAGGGTCAGGTCGACCGTCTTCACTTCCGACTTGATCGCCGAGTAGCGGCCGACCCAGTTGGCGTCGTATTCGGTCTTCAGACCGAACGGCGCGCTGACCATGGCGCCGACGGCCAGGCCGTTGTCGAACTTGTGGATGACCGACAGCGCCGGCACCGGGGTGACGTCGCCGGCTTCACCGCCGTCGCCGCCGGTGAGCGGCTGCGCGTAGGGCGTGCCGCGGCCGGCGTAACCGCCGCCGTTGAACTTGGCGTTGAGGTCGATGATGGTGACGTCGGCCTGGACGGTGGTGCCCGAGAAGCGGGTCATCGCGGCCGGGTTGTTGGCGACGACCGAGGCGTCGCCCGGGGCGATGCCGGAGCCGGCGAACGCGCGACCCAGGGCCTTGGCGCTGTTTTCCTTCAGCTGGAAACCCGAGGCATGGGCCTGACCGAAGGCCAGCGCGCCGGCGATGCCCAGCGCGAGCGCGGACATCTGGACGATACGAGAGTGGGTGTGCATGGTGCTTGCGTCTCCGTGGACAGGATTGTGGTCTGCGCCGTGCGGCCGGACGTTGTTCCTCGCCCGTACCGTACCTGCCGGAAGCCCCCTCCCGACGTACGACGCCGTACGCACTATACCGCGCCCATTAACCGAACGCTAACAACCCCGTTCGGCGATCCGATGTGGTTTCATGCCGGACCCGTCGAATCCGGAAGGCCCCGCGTTCCACGATGTTCGTTCAGCTTCCCGTCCGCCGCCGGGCCGGCCCGCGCTGGGCCACGCCGCTGGTCTGCGCCGCGCTGTCGGCGGCCTTCCTCTGGGTCGGGACCCGTCCGGAGGGACGCCAGGCCGCGCTGCTGCTGGACTGGGGCGCGCTGACCGGCGGCCCGGTCGCGGCCGAGACCTTCCACGCGCTGTGGGCGGACGGCCGCTGGCTGCGGCTGTTCACCGCGCTGTTCCTGCATGCGGACTGGGCGCACCTGCTGGGCAACCTGGTGTTCCTGCTGATCTTCGGCCTCTCGGCGGAGCGGGCGATGGGGCCGTGGCGGTTCCTGGCGCTGTTCCTGCTGGGCGGGGCGGTGGCCAACCTCGCCACGGTGTTCACGATCGGCGGCCCCGAGCGGTCGCTGATCGGCGCCAGCGGCGCGGTCTCGGCGGTGATCGGCGCCTACCTGGCGCTGTTCCCCCGGGCGCGGCTGGGCGTGGTCCTGCCGCTGGGCCTGTTCCTCGAATTCATCCGGGTGCCGGCCTCGCTGCTGATCGGCGTCTGGGCCGCGCTGCAGGTCGGGTTCGCCTACATCGGCCCGGCGTTCGGCACCGTCGCCTGGAGCGCGCACATCGCCGGGTTCCTGTTCGGCATCCTGTTCGCCACCGCGGCGCGCAGCGCGATCGCCCGCCGCCTGCGCCACGACCGCGGGTTCTGACCCGCCCGCCGGGCCCTTGCGCCGGCGCGCCCGCGCCCGCATTCCCGGAAGCTTCCCGCCCTCGCCCACCACATACCCCCGCTCCCGCCATGTCCAGGACGCTCTACAAGGTCACCTTCCACAACCACGGCAAGATCTACGAGCTGTACGCCCGGCGGGTGAACAGCGGCGGGCTGTGGGGATTCGTCGAGGTCGCCGACCTGGTGTTCGACCTGCACGAGGGCCTGCTGGTCGACACCGCCGAGGAGCGCCTGCGCGAGGAATTCGCCGGGACCCGGGTGCTGCACCTGCCGATGCAGAGCATCGTCCGCATCGAGGAGGTCGAGAAGAAGGGCCAGTCCGCGATCCGCGACGCCGCCGGCGAGAAAGTGGTGACCCCGTTCCCGTTGCCGCCGAAGCCGCGCTGACGCGACCGGCGGCGGCGCGGGTGCGCCGCCGCGTGTCCGGGCTCAGAGGTCGATCTTGCGGCGATTGTCGACCGGCACCCGGTCGATGAGCTTGTTGTCGGGATCGAAGCCGGCCTCGTACGGCTCGCCGTCGACCACGAGGCGCAGCGTCGTCCGTTCGGCGGTGACGTGGTGGCGCTGCAGGTAGAGCGGCTTCTCGTCCGCTTCCTTGCCCGACGCCGCCTTCGCGTACACCCCGACTTCGATCCAGTCGTCGAGCTTGCCCGGGGTTTCCTTGCCCTTGCCGTCGGCGTAGCGCTTGGCGGCATGCAGCTCCAGCACGACCTCATACTTGCCGTCGGCGCGCTTCTTCGCGGTCGCGCTTTCGACGCGGTTGTCGTAGAAGCAGATCTTCTCGAACAGGTCGGCGATCAGCGCCTCGTGCTGCGGGCCGGCCTCGGCGCGGATGTAGTCCAGCAATTCGACCGACGTCGTGTAAGGCGGTTGCTGATAGCCCTTGTCCTGCAGGAATTTCTTCAGCGCGCGATTCAGCGCGTCCTCGCCGATTTCGTCCCGCAGCCGGTAGAACACCAGCGACGCCTTGCGATAGTGGATGTAGGGCTGGTTCTCGACCCGGTACAGCGGCAGCTCCTCGACGATTTCGCCGCCGCGGCCGGACAGGTAGTTGTCCAGTTCGTACTTGAGGAACTTGCGCATCCTGCCGCGGCCATATTCCTTCTCCATCACCATCAGCGCCGAATACTGCGCGAGCGATTCCGACAGCACGGTCGCGCCCTGCATGTTGGCGCCAATCACCTGGTGCGCCCACCACTGGTGCGCGATTTCGTGCGCGGTGATGTAGAAGACGTAGTCCACCGCATCCTTGTCGCTCAGATCGGCGATGAATCCCACCGACTCCGAATACGGGATGGTGTTGGCGAACGATTGCGCGAACTTGTCGTCGTTCTTGAAACTCGGAAACTCGATGATCCGCACCTGACGGTGCTGATAGGGCGTGAAGTGGGTCTCGTAGTAAGCCAGCGACTTCTGCACCGCCTCGATCATGCGATCGACGTTGTACGCGTGCTTTGCGTCGTAGTAGACCTCAATCGGAATGTCCCTGTAGCGCCCCTTCTTCACTTGCCAGCGCGCCGACAGATAGGAGTAGAAGTCCAGCATCGGCCGGTCCATCGCATAGCTGAAGCAGCGGCGGCCATCGCGCATGAACTCCCTCTGCAGGTAGCCCGGCGACAGCGCGATCTGGTCCGGCGCGGTGCAGATCGTGGTCCTGAAATCGATCCAGTCCGCGTCGTCGGTCAGATAGGTGCTTGCGCGCGCCGCCTGGTCCTCCAGTTTCGGCATGCGCCGCGGCTCGCCGAGATTCCGCTTGCGGCGTTCGTTCCGGTCCTGGATCTCGGCGTCGTCGCTGTACCCGAACGTCGGGAAGGATCGGCTGTTGAAGAACGTCCCGTTGTCGACGACCTGGGTCTGCGCCAGATCGTTGGTGATGCCGTTCGGCGCGACCTCCACCTTGAAGGTGATGATGCGTTCGGCGCCCGGGAGGATCGGCGACTTCAGCCGATAGATGCGGTAGCCCAGCGGCGCGTCGTGCTTGATCAGGGTCGCGCCGCCCATGTCGATGTCGACCAGCGACTTGTCGTCCATCATGCTGATATGCAGATCGGTGATCGGCTTCGCGTAGGGATTGCGCACCCGATAGGTGCCGGTGGCGCGCATCGTCTGGATTTCTGGCCGCAAATCGACCTCGATCGCGGTGGCGATGATCTTCGGCTGCTGCAGGTGCTGGTATTGCTTGTATTCGCGCTCGTACCGCGCACGCAGGTCGAGCGTGTCGTCCGGGGACAGGTAGTCGTTGCGGATATTGGTGTTCCAGAACAGATAGCCGCCGACCGCCAGGAACGCCAGCAGCGAGACTGCGGTCGCGACGCCCAGCGGCCCGCTCAGCCGCTTCCGCGCCAGACGCAGGCGCTCACGCGGACTGCCACCGACGCCGCGCACCCACAGCGCCGCCGAAAGCAGCAGCAGGACCAGCAGGAACAGGCCCCAGTACCCCTGGAACCAGAGGCGGGCTCCGAGGAAATGGCCGTATCCGTTCATGTCGGAATACGGCGCATCGGGCGCGCCGGCGTAGTTGTAGAGATTCTGGTTGAAATCCAGCATGCCGAGCACGAGCTGCCCGATCAGCACCAGGATCAGCAGCGCATAGCCGACGTATTTGTTGTTGGTGAACACCTGCAGGCACAGCGCGAGGCCGCCCATCAGCACGAACACGATACTGTTGAGGGACAGGGTCTTGGCGTAGACCGTGAGTTCGAGCTGCGTGTGCCCTTTGACGAGCTGGATGAGGATCGCGACCAGGCCGCCCAACAGTTGGAAACAGGCGATCACCGCGACCAGCGCGGCGAATTTCGCCGCGAGCGGCACCCAGTTGGGCACCGGCATGGCATCGGTCACCTCGTGGATCTTCGCACTGCGCTCCTTGGCCACCAGCTCGCCTGCATAGAACAGCACGATGATGATCAGCACGAAACTGTAGGCGCCTTGTAGCGCCTGCAGCATCTGCGACGTCACCGGATGGATCGGCGTGCCGTACAGCGACTCCGAGAAGATCGCGCCGGGAATGAAATTCGCCATCGCGAAGGCCAGCATCACGATGAACGGGATGCCGCGCAGCACGCCGACCGTATCGAACCGGAGCTGGCGCAGGAACTGGGCGATCCCCGTGGATGCCCCGAAGGTCGGCAAAACTTTCGGCAGCGCTTTCGCGGCTTCGGCGGGCGATGCGGCGGGCGCAGGCGTGGACGTGGCCATGGCCTTCGCCTTCCGCCAACCGCGGCCGGTGCCGCTGCGCTCGGTCTTGAACAGCGCGAAGCAGGCGACGAACAGCGCAAGCGCGATGCCGAGCCACAGCGCTCGGTTGGCGAGCAGGTAACCGCCGATCGCCGGCAACTGGGTATTGCGCTGATCCGCGGCCCAGTAGCGGATGGTGCGGCCGAACGCGCGCATGCCCAGCGGTTCGGACAGCGTGGCGATCCAGACGTTGTCGAGATCGCGCAGCAGCACCGTGCTCACGCCCAGCAGGATGAAGAAGCCGAGCACGCCGATGTAGACCCACAGGATGCTGCGGGTCAGGATGGCCAGCAGCGACAGCAACGCAGCGGTGAACAGCAGGTTGGGCAGCACGATGACCGCGAACGTCCACGCGTACGGATACAGCGACACCGGCCCGAGGCGCTCGGCATCCACCCACGGCATGAACTGGGCGATGAAGATGCCGAAGCCGATCAGCACGTAGACCATCAGGCAGGCGATCACCGCGGCGAGGATCCGCCCGGCGACGTAATCGCGGCGCCGGATCGGGCTGGCGAAGATCAGCTCCGCCGTGCCCTGCTCGAAATCGCGCAGCAATGCGCTGTTGATCGCCATCGCCGTGAACAGCATGCCGATCAGCGTGAAGATGCCCAGGAACTGGACGGCAACCATCGGCGCGTTGCGATGGACGTTGCCCACGCCGCCGCCGATCTGGATCGCGTCGGTGGCTGCGGCCCCGAACGCCATCGCGGCGAACAGCGCACCCATCAGCCACAGCAGCAGCGATCGCAACTGCTGGCGCAGCTCGAAACGGAAGAATTCGAACATGGCCGTCTCCTCAGGCCGCGACCAGGTCGCGACGCAGGCGCTGGAAGTACACGTCCTCGAGGTCCGGCGCGATGCGTTCGAAGCCCTCCTCCGGCTGGCTGTCCGCGTAGACGTGGATCACCGGATGACCGCCGACCAGTCGCGTCGACAGCACGGCGAACGACTGCTGGTAGCGCGGCAGCGCCTCCAGCGGCACCTGCCGGCGCCAGATCCGCGCCTCCAGCGCGGCGATGGCGTCGACGGGACGGCCGCTGAGCAGCACCCGCCCCTTGTTCATGATCGCCATGTTGGGGCACAGGTCGGTCACGTCCTGGACGATGTGCGTGGACAGGATCACGGCGACGTTCTCGCCGATCGAGGCGAGCAGGTTGAGGAAGCGGTTGCGCTCCTCGGGGTCGAGGCCGGCGGTCGGTTCGTCGACGATGACCAGGCGCGGATCGCCGAGCAGCGCCTGGGCGATGCCGAAGCGCTGGCGCATGCCGCCGGAGAAGCCGCCGAGCTTGCGCTTGCGCACCTCCCACAGGTTGACCTGCTGCAGCAGCGCCTCGACCACCTCGCGCCGGCGGCGGCGGTCGACGATGCCCTTGAGCACCGCGAAGTGGTCGAGCAGGTCGAGCGCGCTGACCTTGGGGTACACGCCGAAATCCTGCGGCAGGTAGCCGAGGCGGCGACGCACCGCGTCCTTGTCATGGAGCACGTCGATGCGCTCGCCGGCGCCGTCGTCGTAGACCGCGGTGCCGCCGTCGGCCTCCTGCAGGGTCGCCAGGGTGCGCATCAGCGATGACTTGCCGGCGCCGTTCGGGCCGAGCAGGCCGAACATGCCGCGGGGGATGTCGAGCGACACGTCGTCGAGCGCGCACACGCCGTTGGCGTAGGTCTTGCGGAGGTTGCGGATGGTCAGCATGGCACGGTCCCTGGCGAGGCCCGGCGCATCCGGGCGCCGCCATTCTGGGGACCGCGCGCGCGGCCCGGACCCGCCGATGGTCATGCCCGCGGCGCGACGTGACGAGGGTGCCCCTGACTTCCGGACGATGCGCGGCGCCGCGCCCTCTGCGACGCGGCGCGCGCGCCTCAGCGGCGGTCGGCCGCCGGCAGGGTCGCGACCTGCTGCTTGAGCACGGCGAGCGCCGACTGGATCGGCGTGTCGCCGTCGAGCACGTCGCCGGTGGCGGCGCTCTCGCTTTCCTCGTCGCCGCGCAGGTGGCCGGACAGGCCGGCTTCGGAATAGTCCGCGGGCCGCGCCGCGCCGCCGTCGGGCTTGAGCACGACGTCCGGGTCGATGCCGTGGGCCTGGATCGACTTGCCGCTGGGCGTGTAGTAGCGCGCGGTGGTGAGCTTGATCGCGTCGCCGTTGTCCAGCGGCAGCACGGTCTGCACCGAGCCCTTGCCGAAGGTGCGGCTGCCGACGACCTGGGCGCGGCGGTTGTCGCGCAGCGCGGCGGTCAGCACTTCCGCGGCGCTGGCGGAGCCGGCATCGACCAGCACCACCATCGGCGCGCCGCCCAGGCGGTCGCCGGGGGTGGCGCGGAACAGCGCGTCGCCGACCGGATCGCGGCCGCGGGTGCTGACGATGTCGCCCTTGTCGAGCAGGTCGTCGGCGATCTGCACCGCGGAGGTCAGCAGCCCGCCCGGATTGCTGCGCAGGTCCAGCACCAGGCCGCGCAGGCCCTTGCCGCCGGCCTTGGCCTGCAACTGGTCGAGGTTGCGCTCGAAATCGGTGGCGGTGTCGGCCTGGAAGGCGCCGATGCGGACGTAGCCGTAGCCGGGCTCCAGCATGCGGCTGCGCACGCTGCCGACCCGGATCACGTCGCGCTTGACCGCGATCTGCAGCGGATCCTTCTCGGCCTTGCGGCGGATGGTGAGGTTGACGGTGGACCCGACCTCGCCGCGCAGCGGGTTGGCCTCGATGCTGTCGGCGGTCAGCGGCTTGCCGTCGACCGCGACGATGAGATCGCCGGCGCGCACCCCGGCGGCGGCGGCGGGCGAGCCGTCGATCGGCGAGACCACGAGGATCGGGCCGTCGGGCTGCTGCTGCACTTCCACGCCGATGCCCTGGTAGGCGCCGCTGGCGTCCTCGTCGAAGGCCTGCGCGTCGCTGCGCACCAGGTAGGCGCTGTGCGGGTCGAGGTCCTGCAGCAGGCCGCGGATCGCGGACTGCATCAGCTTGCGGTCGTCGACCGGTTCGACGTAGGCCTGCTTCACGGTGTTGAACACGCCGACGTAGCGGCGGATTTCCTCCAGCGGGATCTTGCTGCCCTCGTCCTTCGCGGTCGCGTCCACGGCGTCGGCGGCGTCGGGCTTGTCCGCGGCCGGCTGCTCGGCGGCAGGCTTCTCCGCGGCGGGCTTCTCCGCGGCGGGCTTTTCGGCGGCCGGCTGTCCGGCGGCGGGTTTTTCAGCGGCGGGTTTCGGGTCCTGCGCGAACGCCGGCGCGCCCGCGCAGGCGGCGCACAGCGCGAGGACGAGCGCCGGCGCGGCGCGGCGGACACGGGACGGCGACTGGGGCATCGGACACTCCGGGGGAAGGATCGCGGCGGGGATCGCGGTGGTGGCCCCGGCTGGGACCGCCGGGGCCGCCGCGGGTTCCGGCGGACGCTGCACCTTAACCCAGCCGTTCACTGGCGGCGCAGCCAGGTGCCGGGATCGACCGGCTTGCCGTTGCGGCGCAGTTCAAAATAGAGCGCGGTCTGCGCCAGGCCGCCGGAGTCGCCGACCCGGGCGACGGCATCGCCGCGCTTGACCGTGTCGCCGGCGTTCTTGAGCAGGCTCTCGTTGTGGGCGTACAGGCTGAGCGTGCCGTTGCCGTGGTCGACGATCAGGATCAGGCCGTAGCCGGTCATCCACTCCGAGAACACGACGGTGCCATCGGCGACCGCGCGCACCGGGGTGCCGGCGGCGGCGGCGATCAGCAGCCCGCTGCTGGCGCGACCGTCGGGCATGCGGCCGCCGTAGCCGGCGAGCAGCGTGCCCGACAGCGGCCAGCCGAGGCCGCCGACCCGGATCGGCGCGGCGTTGGCGACCTGGCGCGGCGGCTTCGCAGCGGCGCCACGCCGGCTGTCGGCACGCCCGGCGTCGCCACGCCCGACGGCGGCGCGGGCGGCGTCGGCCCGCGCCTTCGCGGCGGCCGCGCGGGCGGCGGCGACGCGCTCGGCCTCGGCCTTCGCCGCGGCGGCGCGCAGGCGCGCGATCACGTCCTGCAGCGCCTGGGCGTCGCTGCCCAGCGCGGCCTCGCGCTGCTGGCGGTCGCGGTAGCGCGTCTCCAGCCCGGCGAGGGTCTGCGCCTGCGCGACGCGCTCGCGCGCGAGCGCGGCCAACTGCGTCCTGCGCTCGCTGCGCGCGGCGTCCAGTGCGGCGCGGCGGTCGACGATCGCCCGTTCGACCCGGTCCAGTTCGACCAGCTCCGCGGCCAGCGCGGTGGTCTGCGCCAGCCGCTGCCTCTGCAGGTAGCGGTCGTAGGCGAGCTGGCGCTGGGCGTCGGCGATGCGGTCCTGGGCCAGCATCAGCTTCAGCGGCGCGGCGTCGTCGCGGGCGTAGGCGGCGCGCAGCAGCGCGGCCAGCCGGCGGCGATGTTCGTCCTGCTGGCCGATCAGCACCTGCCGGCGCGCGGCGAGCGTCTCCAGATCGGTGCTCGCCTGGGTCAGGCGACGCTCGGTGTCGTGCAGCGCGCGGCTGGACGCGGCCACCCGCTCGTCGGCGGCGCGCAGCGAGCGGCTGGCCTCGCCGCGCTGGCCTTCCAGCCGCCGGCGATCGGCCGCGACCGCCTCCAGTTCGCGACGGATCTCGCCGAGGCGGCGCTGCGCATCGCGGCTGTTCGCGGGCGTGGCGGCCTTCGATGCGGGATCCGCGGGCAGCGCCGGGGCCGCCGCGACGGCGGCCAGCAGCAGCGGCAGCGCCAGCCGCAGCGCGCGACCCGGCCGACGCGGGCGCAGGCGATCGCTCATCCCGCCGCGATCAGGCTGTGCCCGCTCATCGCCGCCGGGGCCGGCAGGCCGAGCAGGTCGAGGATCGTCGGCGCCACGTCGCGCAGCGCGCCGCCGGCGCGCAGGGTCGCGCCGGGGCGGCCGTCGGCGACCAGCACGAACGGCACCGGGCCGACGGTGTGCGCGGTGTGCGGCTGCCCGGTCTCGGGGTCGCGCATCATTTCCAGGTTGCCGTGGTCGGCGGTGACCAGCAGCGCGCCGCCGGCCGCGCGCACCGCGGCCTCGACCGCGCCGATCGCGACGTCCACCGCTTCGGCAGCGCGGATCGCCGCGGCGAGGTCGCCGGTGTGGCCGACCATGTCCGGATTGGCGATGTTGCAGACGATCACGTCGAAACGGCCGGAGGCGATCGCCTCGACCAGCTTCGCGGTCACCTCGGGGCAGCTCATCTCCGGCTGCAGGTCGTAGGTCGCGACCTTGGGGCTCGGCACCAGGATGCGTTCCTCGCCGACGTAGGGATCCTCGCGACCGCCGCTGAAGAAGAAGGTGACGTGCGCGTACTTCTCGGTCTCGGCGATGCGCAGTTGGGTCAGGCCGTGCGCGGCAAGCACTTCGCCGAGGGTGTCGCGCAGGTCGTCCGGCGGATAGGCCACCGGCGCCGGCAGCCTGGCGTCGTATTCGGCGAGGCAGACGAAGCGCGACAGCGCCGGGCGGCGCGCGACGAAGCCGTCGAAGGCCGGATCGACGAACGCGGCGGTGAGCTGGCGCGCGCGGTCGGCGCGGAAGTTCATGAACACCACCGCGTCGCCGTCGCGGACACCGCCCACGGTTCCGTCGAGCACGGTCGGGGCGACGAATTCGTCGTTCTCGCCGCGCGCGTACGCGGCCGCGAGCGCGGCCGGCGCGTCGGCGGCGTGTTCGTCGGACCGGGCCTCGACGATCGCGTCCCAGGCGCGGCGCACGCGATCCCAGCGCTTGTCGCGGTCCATCGCGAAGTAGCGGCCGCCGACGGTCGCGATGCGGGCGTTGCCGAGCGCGGCGCATTCGGCTTCCAGCGCGCGCAGGCTCGGTTCGGCCGAACGCGGCGGGGTGTCGCGGCCGTCGAGGAAGGCGTGGACGGCGACCCGCGGCACGCCTTCGCGCGCGGCGAGCTCGAGCATCGCGAAGATGTGCCGCTCGTGGCTGTGCACGCCGCCGGGCGAGAGCAGGCCCATCACGTGCAGTGTGCCGCCCGCGGCCTTCGCCGCGGCGCAGGCCGCGCGCAGCTCGGCGTTGGCGAAGAAGCTGGCGTCCTCGATCGCGGCGTCGATCCGGGTGAGGTCCTGGTAGACGATGCGGCCGGCGCCGAGGTTCATGTGGCCGACCTCGGAGTTGCCCATCTGCCCGTCCGGCAGGCCGACGTGGCGTCCTTCGGTGTGGACCAGGGTGTGCGGGCGCTGCGCGAGCAGCCGGCGCCAATGGGGCAGATCGGCCAGCGCGAGCGCGTTGTCGGCCGGATCCTCGCGATGGCCCCAGCCGTCCAGGATCATCAGGACGACCGGCCTGAGGGCGACGGACGCGGAACGGGCGGCGACTGCGGACATGTGACCTTCGGGGCAGTGACTTCGGGCAGATGCGATTGTAGCGAAGCGGTCGCATCCTGCCCCCGTCGCCCGCACGGGCCGCCTTCGCACCGGAGACCGCACCATGACCCTGTCCAGATCCCTCCTCGCCGCCGCGCTCGCCTGCGCCCTGCTCCCGTCCGTCGCCAGCGCCGCCGAAGACATCGAGAAGGTCATGGGCAGCATCACCGCCCACGCCGGCGAGCGCTACGGCAACCTCGAAACGGTCAACGGCAGCATCCACGTCGAGGCCAAGGCCAGCACCGGCAACATCGAGACCGTGAACGGCAGCGTCGAACTGGCCGCCGGCGCGCAGGTCGGCAACGTCGAGACCGTGAACGGCGGCATCAAGGCCGACGTGGACGTCAACGCCGGCTCGCTGGAAACGGTGAACGGCGCCATCCGCGTCGAGGGCCGCAACCGCGTCGGCGGCATCGAGACCGTCAACGGCAGCATTTTCGCCGGCCGCGGCAGTGACGTGACCCGCGACGTCGAGAGCGTGAACGGCGCGATCGGCCTGGTCGACACCGACGTCGGCGGCAGCGTGAGCACCGTCAACGGCGACGTCACCATCGGCGTCGATTCGCACGTCCGCGGCGGGCTGACCATCGAAAAGCCCCGCGGCGGCGGCATGGGCATCACCTTCAAGCCGCGCGTCCCGCGGATCGTCATCGGCCCCGGCGCCGTGGTCGACGGCCCGCTGGTGTTCAAGCGCGAGGTCAAGCTGTACGTGCACAAGACCGCGCGCATCGGCGCGGTGACCGGCGCGACCGCCATCGCCTTCGACGGCCCGACCGCGCCGAAGGACTGATCGGACCCGGGCGTCCGGCGACGCGCCCGGCGCCCGCCCCGGACTTCCGGCAGGCGACCCTGCCCCGGGTCGGCCGTACACTCGGGCCTCCGCTCCTCCGGAGGTCCCGATGTCCCGCTTTTTCCAGACACCCGTGCTCCAGACACCCGTCTTGCCGAAGCGCGCCGCGCGCGGGCTGCTGCTGGCGCTCGCCGCCACCGCGGCGCTCGGCGCCTGCCAGCGCGACGCCGCCCCGCCGGCCAAGCCCGCGGCGTCCGCCACGCCCGCCCCCGCGACCGCCGCCGCGCCCGCCCACGCCTTCCGGGACGCGATCGACGCCGGCGACTTCGCCGAGCACGTGAAGACGCTGGCCTCCGACGCCTTCGAGGGCCGCGGCCCCGGCTCGCCGGGCGAGGAGAAGACCGTCGAATACATCAAGGCGCAGTTCGAGCGCATCGGCCTGAGGCCCGGCAACGGCGATAGCTGGTTCCAGACCGTGCCGATGATGGAGACCACCGCCGACGAATCGACGGTCGCGACCATCGACGTCAAGGGCACGCCGCACGCGCTGAAATTCGGCGCCGACATGGTCATCGGCACCCGCACCGGCCAGCCCGAGGTCAAGGTCGCGAACAGCGACCTGGTGTTCGTCGGCTACGGCGTGGACGCCCCGGAGCAGAAGTGGAACGACTACGCCGGCGTCGACGTCAAGGGCAAGACCGTGGTCATGTTCGTCAACGACCCCGGCTTCCACGTCGACGATCCGAAGCTGTTCGAAGGCAAGCGCATGACCTACTACGGGCGCTGGACCTACAAGTTCGAGGAGGCCGCGCGCAAGGGCGCCGCCGCCGCGCTGATCATCCACGACACGCCCGGCGCGTCCTACGGCTGGGACGTGGTCAAGAACTCCTGGTCGGGCGCGCAGTACGACCTGCGCGCGAGCGACGACCCGGCGCCGCGCCTGCCGATCCAGGGCTGGATCACCGGCGAGCAGGCGAAGGCGCTGTTCGCCGACGCGGGCATGGACCTCGACGCGCTGCGCAAGGCCGCCAACCGGCGCGGCTTCAAGCCGATGCCGATGCCGGCCAAGCTCAGCGTCACCCTCAAGAGCACGATCGCCGAGAAGGAATCGCGCAACGTGCTGGGCGTGCTGCCGGGCACCGAGCGCCCGGACGAGGCGGTCGTCTACATGGCCCACTGGGACCACCTGGGCAACCATCCGGACGAACCGGGCGACCACATCTACAACGGCGCCGTCGACAACGCCACCGGCGTCGCCGGCATCCTCGAACTGGCCGAACGCTTCGCGAAGCAGGGCAAGCCCAAGCGCTCGGTGCTGTTCGCGGCGGTCACCCTGGAGGAATCCGGCCTGCTCGGCTCGAAGTACTACGTCGCGCACCCGACGATCCCGCTCGACCGCACGGTCGGGGTGATCAACCTCGACGCGATGAACGTCGCCGGCCGTTCGCACGACCTGGTCGTGGTCGGCAAGGGCAGTTCCGAGCTGGAGGACGTGCTCAAGCCGATCGCCGAGAAGCAGAACCGGCGCCTGGTCGAGGAATCGACCCCGGCCGCCGGCCACTACTTCCGCTCCGATCATTTCAACTTCGCCAAGGCCGGCGTGCCGGCGCTGTACGTCGACGGCGGCACCGACCTGCTCGAAGGCGGCACCGCGGCCGGCGAGGCGGCGGGCAAGGACTACAACGAGCACCGCTACCACAAGCCCGGCGACGAGTACGACGCGGCGACCTGGAAGCTGGACGGCACGATGGAGGACCTCGACGCGCTGTACCAGGTCGGCGAAACCCTGGCGAACGGCGAAGGCTGGCCGAACTGGTACGCCGGCAATCCCTTCCGCGCCGCCCGCGACGCGATGATGAAGGCGAACCCGCCGCCGGTGGCCGGCGCGCCCGCGCACTGAGCCCGCGCACGGCGTCTGCGCGACGCGCGCACGCCCCGCGCACACACGAAAACGGCGCCGCAAGGCGCCGTTTTCATTGCGGGGGACCGCAGTCCCCTCTCAGAGCGTGCGGTGCGCGGACAGCCGCCAGGCGGCGTTGTCCTCCAGCACCTGCGCGGCGTTGCGCTGCTCGGGTTCGCGCTGCGTGCGCTGGACCTCGGCCTGCTGCTGCTCGCGCTGCCGGTTCTCCATCGCGACCCGGTCCTGCTGCTGCGCGGGGCTCTGCTGCTGCGACTGTTCGATGTTCACGTAGCCGTTGAAGATCGGCTCCTTGCCGACCTTCTCGGCCATCATCACGTGGCCGTTGCGCACATCCATGTATTCGGGCTTCTCCGACAGGCCGGGGGTGTGGCGCGCGGTCAGGACCACGTCGGTGGCGACCTTCTTCGCGTCGTCCTCGGTCATGCCGGTCCGGTTCTGGACCAGGCTCATCGCGCGCTCGAACAACTGCCGCTCGGCCGGATTCATCTCCAGCTCCTGGCGCTTCTGCGGCGCCTGCAGCATCGGCCCCTGGCGCTCGAGGTCGGGGGCGGCGACGGCGTGCGCGCCGGTCGCGCGCGGGCCTTCCTCGTGGCCCGGGGCGCCGGGCGCGTGTCCTGCGAAGCGTTCGCTCATGACGGGTCTCCTGGAGGCGCCGGCGGACGCCCCTGTCCAGTCCGGGCCGGCGGGCCGAGCATACTGCGGAAGCGGCGGCCGCGGAACCGCCGCCCGGCAAGGTCGCCGCCGAGGCCGTTCAGGCGGCCGGCGCGCGCTCCGGCCAGACCGTCTTCGCCAGCAGTTCGTCGTTCCAGTCGAAATGCAGGGCGCCGCCCTTGTCGATCATCAGCGACACGAAGTTCAGCACGTTGCGGGCGAACATGTCGCTGGCGTGCATCGCGCCGCTGCTGGCGAGGTTGAGCGGGCCGGAGACGACCACGCCGTCGTGCGACACGATCTCGCCCGGCCGGGTCAGCTCGCAGTTGCCGCCGGTCTCGGCGGCGAGGTCGACGATCACGCTGCCGGGCTTCATGCCGGCGACCATCGCCGCGCTGACGATCTTCGGCGCCGGGCGGCCCGGGACCGCGGCGGTGGACACGATCACGTCCACGCCCTTGAGGTGGTCGGCGAGGCGCTGCTGCTGCAGCGCGCGCTCCTCGTCGGTGAGCTGGCGGGCGTAGCCGCCCTCGCCCGCGGCGCTGACGCCGAGGTCGAGGAACTTGCCGCCCAGCGACTCGATCTGCTCGCGGGTCTCCGGGCGCACGTCGAAGCCCTCGACCTGCGCGCCGAGGCGCTTGGCGGTGGCGATCGCCTGCAGGCCGGCAACGCCGGCGCCGATCACCAGCACCTTCGACGGACGGATCGTGCCGGCGGCGGTGGTCAGCATCGGGAAGAACTTCGGCGCGAGCTGCGCCGCGATCAGCATCGCCTTGTAGCCGGCCATGCCGGCCTGCGAGCTGAGGATGTCCATGGCCTGCGCGCGGGTGGTGCGCGGCAGCCGTTCCAGCGGGAACGCGACGATGCCGCGCGCCGCCAGCGCTTCGCCGCGGGCGGCGTCGGCCTGCGGCTGGAGCATGCCGACCAGCACCGCGCCAGGCTTCATCGCGGCGATGGCGTCGGCCGCGGGCGGCTGCACGCAGACCAGGATGTCGGCGGCGGCGAGCACCGCGGCGGCCCCGTCGTGCAGTTCGGCGCCGGCGTCGGCATAGGCGGCGTCGGGCTGGTTCGCGCCTTCGCCCAGGCCGCGTTCGATCGCGACCCGCGCGCCGGCGGCGACGTACTTCCTGCAGGTCTCGGGGGTCAGCGCCACGCGCCGTTCGCCGGGCGCGCGTTCGCGCACCGCACCGACGATCACCGTCGCGGCCGTCGCCGCGGGCGCCGCCGTCTCCGCCGCTTCCGTCATCGCCTGACTCCCCTTCGTTTCGAACCGGTTGTCCGCATCCTAGAGCGTGCGCCGGACTTTTTCACCCACCGCACGGCGATCCGGCGCCTGGCGGGCGCCGGATGCGGGGAAATGCGTGCGCGAACGCAGGCTCAGGACGAGCGCGGCGCGGACGAGGTCGGCGCCATGTCGGGCAGTTCGAGCTGCTGCCACATTTCGCGCATCGCCTCGTCGAACGGCGGCTCGGACGAGCGCAGCACGATCCGTCCCCGCGCCACCAGCGCCGCCATGTCCTCCGGCGACAGCACCAGCTTGCGCATGCCGCGCCGGTTGACGATCAGGAAGCGCGCGCTGAGCGGGCTGGACCAGGCGATCCGCGCCGAGGTCTCGCGGCCGTCCTCCTCGACCAGGCGCAGGTTCTGGCCGATGCGCAGCCGGCGGATCCGGGCGACCAGCGCCGGATCGACGTCGGCGCCCGCGCCCGGGCGCAGGCCGCCCCACTGCACGGCGTCGTTGACCTCCGGCGCCGCGTCCTCGACGGCCAGCGGGTGCAACTGCCGGGCCTGGTCGGGGAAGGCCAGCGCGGAGACGATCCGCGCCAGCGAATCGCGGGCGGCGGAGGCGTCCAGGCCGCAACTGGCGTAGCAGCGGCCCAGCGGACCCTGCAGTTCGAGGATCTTGTCGGCGACCTTGCCGCCCTCGCAGCGCGACGCGTCGAGGTCGGCCTGGATCAGGCCGTCGCCGATCGACAGCGCCGACAGGTACTGGGCCGAACTCGGCCCTTCGCGCAGCCAGGTCTGGACGAGGTGGTGGCGCCAGTGCCCGGTCAGGAATTCGGCGATGCCCTCGGTCAGCGCGTGCTGGCTCATCTTCGCCGCCAGCAGTTCGTCCACCGTGCGCCGGGCGTGCTGCAGGCGCTCGCGCCCGCCGACCGCCTCGCTCGCGCGCTGCTCGGCGACCTCGCGCATCTTGCGCTGCTGGTCGAGGTGTTCGCGCAGTTCGGCGGCGGCCAGCTCGAAGATCGTCTTGTCGTCGCGGAACTCCTCGACCACCTTGTCCACCGCCAGTTCGGCGTGGGTCAGCGTCTGCTGGTCCTGCGGGGTCTCGCCGCTGTTGCCGTCGCAGGCCTCGCTCAGCGCTTCGAGCAGGCGCCGGCCGGGATGGCCGCGCTGGTCGAACAGGCCGTCGTCGCTCAGCGCCAGCTTGAGGTACGGCGGCACCAGCCGGCCGTACATGGCGCGCGACCGAGGCATCGGCGCGTAACCGCGGGCCAGGGTCTGCAGCATGATGCCGACCAGGTCGATCGCGTCCTCGTCGACTTCGTTGAAGCGGGTCTGGGTCGGGTCCAGCCCCATCTGCCGCGAACCGCTGACGATCTGGTCGCGAATCACCGCCGACAGCGGGCGATCGGCCTCGTCGGTCAGCGCCCGGACGTAGGGCTCGGGATCGTCGCCCTGGAGCATGTCGGCGATGCCCATCAGCTCCTGCGGGGCCAGCATGCGCACGCCGTTGAACCACTGCCCGCCGCCGGCGGACATGCCCTGGCCGTTCATCGGCGCATATCCGCCGCCGCCACCGCCACCATTGCCTGCCGGGCCGCCCGCATGGCCGCCGGAGAACCCGCCGCCGTGGTCGCCATGGCCCGGGAACGGCGACACCGAGCCACCGCCACCGCTGCCGCCACCGCCACCGCCACCGCCGGACGCGGGCGCCGGCCCGCCGCCGCGGCGCAGGACCGCCTGTCGCCAGGCGCGCAACTGCTGGTGGACGCTCTCGCGGTAGCGCAGCGGGCGCTGGTCGCTCTCCGACAGCCTGCCGCCGGCGCCGGGCGGGAGTCCCGGGGCCTCGGAGTGCGGCGCGCGCCCCTCGACCAGCCCGCCGTCGGGGGTCCAGCCGCCGGCCTGCGGCGGCAGCGGCGCGTTGCCGGCCTCCTCGCGGGCGCTGAAGCCGTGCTGCAACTGCGCGTTGATCTTGGTGTAGAGCTCGTCGAGCGCCTTCGACAGCCGCTTCTCGAGCTGCAGGAACACCAGCCGGCGCAGTTCCGGGGTGAGATCGTCCTCGCCGAACAGCTTCACGAACGCCTGCACCGGCACTTCCGGGCGCAGCGGGTTGGTCGCCGGGCCCTGCCGCGGCAGGCCCAGCGGCGTCGCCAGCGCGTCGAGGCGCTCGTGCAGCGTGTGCAGCGGATGCATCAACTGGTATTCGAGCAGCTCGACGATCTGCTGCCCGGACAGATGGATCTCGAGCTGGGCCTCGGACATCAGGCTCAGGCTCTTGTTGTCGACCGCGCGCGGACGCGGGTTGCGCCACTGGTCGAACGCGGTCTCCAGCGCCTCGCGGTAGCGGCTGGCCAGCTCCAGCGCGCGCTGGCTGAGCAGGCGGATGGCGAGCCGGTCGTCGTAGATCGCGCGGCTGTCCGGGCTGGCGATCGACGCGAGCCTGACCTGCTCCTCGATGTCGCCCCAGAACCCCGCCAGCACGCCCGACAGCGCGGTGACCGCGTCGCGGCGGACCGATTCGAAGACTTTCTCGGCGCTGGGGCGGGTCAGCGGGCCGTGCCCGCCGGCATACCGGCTGTTGTCGTCCATACGGGTCGTTTCGGCGGAGCTTTCGGGGGAGAATGGGAGCCGCGAATCCAGACTACAACGATCCCCGAAAGGTGTGGGCGGCTTCTGTGACTTCCTCCTCAGATCATCCCTTCCCGATGTTGCAACTGCTTGATCTCCGACGGTCGGTCCCGAGCCGCCAGCTCGGCGCGCCCGGCCCGGACGAGGCCACCCTGCAGCGCCTGCTGCGCTCGGCGGTGCGGGTGCCCGACCACGGCAAGCGGGTGCCGTTCCGGTTCCTGCGCATCGCCGGCGACGCCCGCCTCGCGCTGGGCGAGCGCCTGGCCGCGCGCAGCCGCGCGCGCGATCCCGGCGCCGCCGAGGCCGCGATCGAGAAGGACCGGCTGCGGTTCTCGTTCGCGCCGGTGATCGTCACCGTGATCGCCCGGCTCGGCCCCGACGAGAAGATCCCCGAGCAGGAACGGCTGCTGACCGCCGGCTGCGTGTGCTTCGCCCTGCTCCAGGCCGCACAGGCCGCCGGCTTCGGCGCGCAGTGGCTGACCGGCTGGGCGGCGTACGACCCGGAGATCCGCGCCCTGCTCGGCGTGGCCGCGGACGAGGTCGTCGCCGGCTTCGTCCACATCGGCACCGCGCAGGCCGAGGCGCCGGAGCGCGAGCGCCCCGATCCCGCGGCGCTGCTGACCGACTGGACCCCGGCATGAGCGGCTTCGGAGCGGACGCCGACCGCGACGGCCAGGCGCCCGACGTCCTCGATCGCGACCTGCCCTCGGGCGAGCCGCCGCTGTACCTGATCGACGCCAGCATCTACGTGTTCCGCGCCTGGCACACGATGCCGGCCGACTTCACCGACGCCGACGGCTGGCCGACCAACGCGGTCGCCGGGTTCACCCGCTTCCTGCTGGACGTGCTCGAACGCGAACGGCCGAAGCACATCGTGGTCGCCTTCGACGAGGCCCTCGACACCTGCTACCGCAACGCGCTGTACCCCGCGTACAAGGCCAATCGCGACCCGGCGCCGGAGGAACTCAAGCGCCAGTTCGCGCACTGCCGCGCGGTCTGCGCCGCGCTGGGGCTCAGCGTGCTGGGCCATCCCGACTACGAGGCCGACGACCTGATCGGCAGCGCGCTGGTGCGGGCGCGCGCCGCCGGGCACCGCGGCATCGTGCTGTCCGCCGACAAGGACCTTTCGCAGTTGCTGCACCTGGGCGACGAGCAGTGGGACTACGGCCGCAACCAGCGCTGGGGCGTACACGGGGTGAAGGCGCGCCACGGCGTGGAGGCGCACCAGATCGCGGACTACCTCGCGCTGTCCGGCGACGCGGTCGACAACATCCCCGGCGTGCCGGGCGTCGGCGCCAAGACCGCGGCGGTGCTGCTCGCGCATTTCGGCGACCTCGACAGCCTGCTGGCGCGGGTCGACGAGGTGCCGTTCCTGCGCCTGCGCGGCGCGGCCCAGACCGCCGCGCGCCTGCGCGAGCATCGCGACAACGCGCTGCTGTTCCGCCGGCTCACCACCATCGCGTGCGACGCCCCGGTCGGCGACGCCGCCCCGCGCTTCCATCGCGGCGGGGCCGACGCGGACACGCTCGGTGCGCTGTGCGAACACCTGCGCTTCGGGCCGATGACCCGGCGCCGGCTGTACGCCGCCGGCGGGCTGGCGTTCGCGCCTGGCGCCAGCCCATCCAAAGACGAGGACCGGTAGAGCGGCCTTCAGGCCGCTGCCTTTCGCGGCATCCATGAAGAGCAGCGGCCTCAAGGCCGCTCTACCAGGCAAGAACCACGACGGGAACCGCATGAGCGAACACGAAGAAACCATCCACGAAGGCAAGTGGCTGCGCATGAAGCGCCGCGGGCAGTGGGAATACTGCGAGCGCACCCACGGCCGCGACGGCATGGCCGTCATCATCGTTGCGGTCACCCCACAGGACGAGGTGCTGTTCGTCGAGCAGTACCGGGTGCCGCTGGGCGCACGCACGATCGAGATGCCGGCCGGACTGGTCGGCGACCTGGTCCACGGCGACGGCATGGAGGACACCCTGGAGCGCGCCGCGCAGCGCGAACTCGCCGAGGAGACCGGCTGGCATCCGGAGAAGGTCGAGGTGCTGCTGATCGGCCCCACGTCCTCGGGCATGAGCAGCGAACGCATCGCCTTCGTCCGCGCCACCGGCCTCGTGCGGGTGGGCGACGGCGGCGGCGTCGACGGCGAGGACATCATCGTCCACGCGGTCCCGCGCGCCGACGCGCCGGCGTGGCTGATGCGCAAGCAGCGCGAAGGCTACGAACTCGACCTCAAGCTGTGGGGCGGACTGTGGATGATCGACCGCAACCCGGACGGCTCGCCGGTCGGCTGAGCGGTCGCAGACGCCACGATCGCCCGCGCCGATGCGGATCCTCGCGACCGACGTGCACTACACCGAGCCCGGCGCGGTCGCCGCGGGCGTGCTGTTCGACGACTGGTGCGCTGCGGCGCCGCTGCGCACTGTGACCAGTCGCCTCGACACGGTCGAGGCCTACGCACCGGGCGCGTTCTACCGCCGCGAACTGCCGTGCCTCCTCGGCCTGCTGCGCGAACATGCCCTGCATCCCGACGTCATCGTCGTCGACGGCCACGTCTTCCTGGACGACGCCGGCCGCGCCGGGCTCGGCAAGCACCTGTTCGACGCGCTGGACGGCCGCGTGCCGGTGATCGGCGTGGCCAAGACCGCGTTCGCGGGCATGGATGCACGTTTCGCCGTGCTGCGCGGCGACAGCAGGCGACCGCTTTACGTCACCGCCGCCGGCCTGCCGCTGGCCCAAGCGCAGGCGCACGTCCGCGCCATGCACGGCGCGCACCGCGTACCGACGCTGCTGAAGGCGGTGGACCGCCTGTGCCGGCATCCGGGCTGAGAGCTCGTCGACCACGCATCCGCCCGCCCGCGTGGAGCGGATCGAGCGAATCAGCCGCCGGCCATGAACGCTTCGATCTCGTCCGCGCTGCGGGCGAGGCCGTCGGTCAGCACCCTGTGGCCGTCGCGGGTGACCAGGACGTCGTCCTCGGTGCGGATGCCGATGCCGCGCCACTGCTCGTGCACGGACTTGTCGTCGACGGAGACGTACAGGCCCGGTTCGATGGTGAACACCATGCCCGGTTCGAGCAGGCGCGATTCGCCGTCGAGCCGGTATTCGCCGACGTCGTGGACGTCCAGGCCCAGCCAGTGCCCGGTCTTGTGCCGGTAGAAGCGCTTGTAGTGGCCTTCGGCGAGGTTCTTCTCGAGCGTGCCCTTGAGCAGGCCGAGCTTCAGCAACCCCTCGGTCAGCGTCTCCACCGCGGCGACGTGGCCGGCTTCGTAGGGCACCCCCGGGCGCGCCTGCGCGAGCGCGGCGCGCTGGGCGTCGCCGACGAGGTCGTGCAGCGCGCGCTGCGCTTTCGTGAAGCGGCCGTTGACCGGGAAGGTGCGGGTGATGTCCGCCGCGTAGCCGCGGTACTCGGCGCCGGCGTCGATCAGCACCAGCGCGCCGTCCTTCGCCTGCGCGCGGTTGTCGCGGTAGTGCAGCACGCAGGCGTTGTCGCCGGCGCCGACGATGCTGGCGTAGGCCGGCTCGGCGTCGTGGCGGCGGAACACGCGTTCCAGTTCGGCCTGCAGCTCGTACTCGTGGCAGCCCGGCCGGGCCGCGCGCATCGCGACCCGGTGCGCCTCGACGCTGATGTCGGCGGCGCGCTGCATCAGCTTGAGCTCCTCGCGGTCCTTGAACAGCCGCATCTCGTCCAGCAGGTGGCCGAGTTCGAGGAATTCGTGCGGCGGCTGCGCGCCCATCCGCACCTGCGCGCGGACCCGGTTGACCCAGCCGATCAGCTTGAGGTCGAACTCGGTGTCGCGCCCGAAGTGGTAGTAGACCCGGGTGCGGCCCTCGAGCAGGCCGGGCAGGATCTCGTCGAGGTCGTCGATCGGGTAGGCGTCGTCCATGCCGAGCGCGTCGACCGCGCCGTCCGGACCGACGCGCGGGCCGTCCCAGCCCTCGCGCTCGGGGTCGCGCTCGCGGCAGAACAGCAGCGACTCGCCGTGCTTGCGGCCGGGGATCAGCACCAGCACCGCCTCGGGCTCGGTGAAGCCGCACAGGTACCACAGGTCGGAATCCTGGCGGTAGGGATAGTGGGTGTCGCGGCTGCGGATGCGCTCCGGCGCGGCCGGGATCACCACGATGGCCTCGTCGCCGGCCATGCGCATCAACTGGCGGCGGCGACGGGCGTAGGTCTGGGCGGAAATGCCGGTGCGGGTGCTCATTGCGCGGCGGAGCGCTTCGATCAGTGGAGCTGGCGGCGATGGCGGGCGGCCATCGCGCAGTCGCCGTGCAGCAGCAGCGCGGCCACGCGGACGAATTCCTCGATCTCGGCCAGGGCCTGTTCGTCCTCCTCGTCGCCCTCCTCCTGCGGGACGGCGGCGGCGAGGCGGGCCAGGTCGGCCAGCGCCTCGCGGCTGTCCTCGCCCAGCGCCGGCGCCTGCCCGGCGGCCAGTCCGAAGCCGCCGAGGAACCCCCGGCACCAGTCGAACAGGGCGCCGCTGCGCTCGACCAGGGGCGCCTCCGCCCCGGGGATCAGCAGCTCGAAGCCGAAATCGCGGTCTTCCATCTGCGCCACGCTCGCGGCGCGCAGCCGGTCCAGCGCGCCGTCGGCCTCGGGGGCGGTCAAGGCGTCGTCGGCCAGCACCTGGGCCAGCCAGCGCGGCGAGTCGGCGCCGCCGCCGGCCAGCCAGCCGCATAGCGCGCCGTGCAGTTCGGACGCGCCCACGCCGAGGCCTCGGGCGCGGATCGCGTCCTCGAGATCGTCGAGGGCGGGCAATTCCGGGCTGGGGGCGGCGGACATCATCGGCGGGCGGGCGATCCTCGGCGGATGGCGCAGTGTACAACGCAGCAGCCGCGCACCTGTCGCGCATCCGCCACGCGCCGATCGTCCGAACGGCGCGTCCACCCTCCGAGACGTTGCGAGATTCCCTTACACTGGGCGCTTCTCCGGGGTGCGGGGGGCCCATGCCGGAATCCGCGAATCTGCCACTTTACGCCGCGCTGGCCCTGGCCAGTGCGCTGACGTTGATGCTGGTGTTCGCCTGGACCCGACGCTCGCGGGCCGAGAAGCGCTACACCGCGCAACTGCGCGACCGCGAGGAGCGGCTGAGACTCGCGCTGTGGGCGTCCTCCGAGCAGTACTGGGACTACGACCTCAAGACCGGGCACATGCACCGGATGTGGGTCGAGGCCCGCGGCCACCACGGCGACCTGCAGGTGCGCAACCTCGCCGAGGGCGACCACCGCATCCATCCCGACGATCGCGCCGCCGTGGACGCCAAGCTCCGCGCCCACCTGCGCGGCGAGGCCGAACTGTTCATCTCCGAGCACCGCATCCTCGACCCCCGCGGCGAATGGGTCTGGGTCCGCGCCCGCGGACGCGCGGTGGAGTCCGGCGGCGACGGCCGCGCCCGCCGGATCGCCGGCACCGCCCGCGACATCACCCGCAGCCGCCAGGCCGAACGCGAGCGCAGGATCGCGATCGCGGTGCTGCGCAGCATGAACGAGGCGGTGATGGTGCTCGACCGCGACTTCAACTTCATCTCGGTGAACCCGGCCTTCACCCGCACCACCGGGTATTCGGAACGCGAGGTCATCGGCCAGAACGCCAGCCTGCTCGACAGCAACCAGCACGACGTCGCCTTCTACAACCGCATCCGCCAGCGCCTGGTCAACGAGGGCCACTGGGCCGGCGAGATCTGGCAGCGGCGCAAGAACGGCCAGGAATTCCTGTGCCTGATCGAGTCCAACGCGACCGAGGGCATCCACGGCGAACATCGCGTCTACATCGCGGTGATCACCGACATCACCCAGCAGAAGCGCGCCGAACAGGAGCTGCGCTACCTCGCCAACTTCGACACCCTGACCAACCTGCCCAACCGGGCGATGCTGTCGGAGCGGCTGTCGCGGGCGATCGTGCGCGCGCGTCGCCAGGACCACCGGATCGCGGTGCTGTTCCTCGACCTCGACCGCTTCAAGGACATCAACGACTCGCTCGGCCACACCGCCGGCGACCGCATCCTGCGCGCGGCCGCGATGCGCCTGCAGGAGACCGTCGGCGAGCAGCAGACCGTCGCCCGCCTCGGCGGCGACGAGTTCACCGTGGTGCTGGAAAGCCTGCAGCAGCCCGAGGACGCCGACCGGGTGGCGCGCGAGATCATCACCGCCTTCGAAGCGCCGCTGGTGCTGGACGATCGCCAGGAAGTGGTGATCTCGCCGTCGATCGGCATCAGCCTGTATCCCGACCACGGCCAGGTGCCGACCGAACTGCTCAAGCAGGCCGACACCGCGATGTACCAGGCCAAGGCCGCCGGTCGCCGGACCTCGGTGCGCTACGACGACAGCATGGAGATCGCCAACCGCCGGCGCGCCCAGCTCTCCGCCGCGCTGAACAAGGTGCTCGACCGCCGCGAACTGCGGCTGGCGTTCCAGCCGAAGCTGTCGCTCGCCTCGCGCCGGATCACCGGCGTCGAGGCGCTGCTGCGCTGGAACAGCGAGGAATACGGCGAGGTGCCGCCGGGCCAGTTCATCCCGCTGGCCGAGGAAAGCGGCATGATCCTGGAGATCGGCGAGTGGGTGCTGTTCGAGGCCTGCCGCACCCTGCGGCGCTGGCGCGACGCCGGGCAGGAATCGCTGACGATGGCGGTCAACGTCTCGGTGCTGCAACTGCTGCGCGGCGACTTCACCGAGACCGTCCGCCGGGCGCTGGCCGACACCGGCGTCCCGCCGACCGCGCTGGAGCTGGAACTGACCGAGAGCGTGCTGATGGCCAACGCCGGGCAGTCCGCGGCCAAGCTGCAGGCGCTGCGCGAGATGGGCGTGTCGCTGGCGATCGACGACTTCGGCACCGGCTATTCGTCGCTGGCCTACCTCAAGCGCCTGCCGATCACCACGCTGAAGATCGACAAGACCTTCATCACCGACCTGAACCGCGACCCGGACGACACCGCGATCACCACCACGGTCATCACCATGGCCCACTCGCTGGGCCTGACCGTGGTCGCCGAGGGGGTGGAGACCGAAACCCAGCTCCGCTTCCTGGACCATTTCCGCTGCGACGAGGTCCAGGGCTACTGGCTGTCCCGCCCGGTCGACCCGGACACCTGCCTGGGCTTCCTCCGCGACTGGCCCCGTGCCGTCCCGGGGGCGTCGCCGGGGGCCGCCCCCGCGGCCGCCGACCGCGCTTGACCCCCGGCGGGCGCCTGCCTATCGTGCCCCTCATGCAGACCGCCGACGCCATCGCCGAACTGCGCGCCCTGGCCGCCCGGGTGGACGCGCTCGCCCAGCGCGTGCAGCGCCTGAGCGACGAGAACCGCAGCCTGCGACAGCAGCAGGAACAGATGGCGAGCGAACGCGCGCAACTGCTGGCCAAGAACGAGCAGGCCCGCTCCCGCGTCGAGGCGATGATCGCGCGGCTGAAGTCGCTGGAACAGCACACGTGAGCCACCGCCCATGAGCGAAGCGGTCAACATCCGCATTCTCGACCGCGAGTACACCGTCGGCGTCGATCCGGAGCAGCGCGACAGCCTGCTCGCCGCCGCCCGCCTGCTCGAGACGAAGATGCGCGAGGTCCGCGGCAGCAACCGCATGGCCGCGGTCGATCGCGTCGCGGTGCTGGCCGCGCTCAACCTCGCGCACGAACTCGAACTGATGCGCGTCGACCAGCGCGCGCGCGACCGCGAACTCGCGCAGACACTCTCGGAGCTGAACCGCAAGCTCGACGCGCTGCCCTCGGCGGACTGATCGCGATCGCGCTTCGACGCGCGCGGCCGCGGCATTACCGCGGCATCGCAAGCGCCGGCGCGCGTCGCGCATGCGATCCCCGCCGCGCAGGATGCGACGCGCACCCCTTGCGAACCCGCGGCCCGCGCCTATACTGCGCTTGCGTCCTCTGCCGTGACCGACGGCGCGCGCAAACATTCGCCTTGTCCCTTAATGACGACCACGGGGGCGCAGCGGAATCCGGGTGTGCATGTCCGCCTCCGAGCGGAAAGCCCGATGGAAGCCAAGCGTCCCCACTTGAACCCCGGGTTCAAGGTCGTTTCGCGCGCATCGACATGGCGGAGGATGCCTCTTCACAGGGCCCGTGCCGCAAGGCACGGGCCTTTCTCGTGGGCGCGATCGCGCGCCGGCGCGCGTCGTTTTGAAGTCGGCGCGGCGCATGGCGCACAATGCGTCTCCGTTCCCGTCCCCCGCCTCCGTCGATGACCGATCCTTCCGCTCCGGCGCGCGACGCCCTGCGTCGCCTCCTGCGCGAGCGCCGTCGCGCGCTGCCGCCGGCGGCGCGCATCGCCGCGGCCGAGGCGCTGGCCGCGCGGCTGCTGGCGCTGCCGTTCGCGCCGCAGGACGGCCACGTCGCCGGCTACTGGGCGATGGACGGCGAGATCGCGCTGCACGTCTGGCAGCTCCGGCTCCCGCCCGCCGTGCGCTATTGCCTGCCGGTGCTCGGCGACGACGGCCTGCTCGGTTTCGCGCCGTGGCGCCCGGGCGAGGACCTCGTCGCCAATCGCTTCGGCATTCCCGAACCGGTCTCAACGCCGCTGCCGGCGGCCGCCATGGCGCTGATCGTGGCCCCGCTGGTCGGGTTCGACGCCGACGGCCATCGCCTCGGCATGGGCGGCGGCTGGTACGATCGCAGCCTCGCCTTCCGCCGCACCGCCACCGCACCGCCGTGGCTGGCCGGCGCCGCGTTCGACGCGCAGCGCGTCGAGGCGCTAGCGGCCGAAGCCTGGGATGTCCCGCTGGACGCGGTCTGCACCGAAACCGACACGTTCCTACCGCACTCTCCTTCGCCATGAGCCGCAAACACCACTGGCTGATGAAGTCCGAGCCCGAGGACTTCTCCATCGACGACCTCGCCCGCGTGCGGGTGGAGCCCTGGACCGGCGTGCGCAATTACCAGGCGCGCAACTTCATGCGCCAGATGCAGGTCGGCGACGGCGTGCTGTTCTACCATTCCAACGCCGACGTGCCCGGCGTGTACGGCATCGCCGAAGTCGCCAGCGCGGCGTATCCGGACCCGACCCAGTTCGACCGCAAGTCGAAATACTTCGACGAGAAGTCCACGCGCGAACAGCCGCGCTGGGACCTGGTCGACGTGCGCTAC
The DNA here is from genome assembly GCA_019510125.1 of Lysobacterales bacterium. Lineage (GTDB taxonomy): Bacteria > Pseudomonadota > Gammaproteobacteria > Xanthomonadales > Xanthomonadaceae > Lysobacter_I. Next base: position 101,140 of record JAEKKX010000008.1, on the reverse strand, counting down.
GTGCGCACCCTCGGGCGCGCGATCACGCTGGACGACATCCGCGGCCAGGCCGAGCGACTGGGCGAGGAATTCGCGCTGATCCGCAAGGGCAACCGCCTGTCCGTGCTGCCGGTGACCGCCGCGCAGTGGAAGATCATCCTCTCCCTCGAATAGGTTCCACATGTCCGAAGCCAAACGCCAGGCCGCCGAGAAAGCCCTCGACTACGTCGAGGACGACATGATCGTCGGCGTCGGCACCGGTTCCACCGTCGCCTACTTCATCGACGGCCTCGCCCGCCGCAAGGACCGCATCCGCGGCGCGGTCTCCAGCTCCGAGCAGAGCACCGCGCAACTGCGCGGCCACGGCATCGAGGTGCTCGACCTCAACGCCACCGGCCCGCTGGCGCTGTACGTGGACGGCGCCGACGAGTGCGACGGCCATCGGCGCCTGATCAAGGGCGGCGGCGCGGCGCTGACCCGCGAGAAGATCATCGCCGAGGCCAGCGCGAAGTTCGTGTGCATCGTCGACCCGAGCAAGCAGGTCGGCATCCTCGGCCGCTTCCCGCTGCCGGTGGAGGTGATCCCGATGGCGCGCAGCCTGGTCGCGCGCGAGCTGCTGCGGATCACCGGCGGCCAGCCGGTCTGGCGCGACGGCGTGGTCACCGACAACGGCAACTGGGTCATCGACGTGCATGGCCTGGCCATCACCGATCCGGTCGGCATGGAGCGCGACCTGAACCAGATCCCCGGCGTGGTCAGCGTCGGCCTGTTCGCGCGCCGCCCCGCCGACGTGGTGATCGTCGGCGGCGAACCGCCGACGGTGCTCTGACGCCCGCGGCGGCGCCGATCGGCAGCAGTCCTCAGCGGACGTTGCCGATCGCGTTCTTCGCGGTCTCGTGCCGCGCCTTCAGCACGCCGCCTTCCACGGCGAAGACCAGGTCGATGCGGATGCGCTGCGGCGCGGCCATGCGGACCTGGGTCTTGAGCGTGTCCTTGAGGCCGCTGGTGGCCTTCTCCACGACCAGCGTCAGCAGGTAGTCGCCGTCGACCAGCGGCTCGGCGACGTCGATGTCGCCGTCGGCGCGGCGCTGGCTGGCCAGCGGCGCCGGCGCGGCCGTGCGCGCGTACGAGGCGGCCGCGGCGCCGCTGCCGCCGCCGCCGGACAGATGGCCGACCGAGGACACCGCCGCCGACACGATGCCCGCGCCGGGGCCCGCCGGCGCCACGGCCTGCCCGGCCGCCAGCGGCGACAGCGTCATCGCGTCCAGATCGGCGCGATAGCCGCTGCCGTCCGGCAACGCCACGGTGCAGGTCGCCGGGCCGCAGGCGATCGCCAGGCGGGCGCCCTGGGCGACGGCGCCGGCGGCGGCATGCAGGCCGGCGTTGACCTTCTCGCCGAAGGTGGCGCCCTGGGTCTGCCTGGGCACCGTCACGTTCATCGAGATGCGGTTGGGCATCCCGCCGTTGATCCCGTTGATCCCGCTCGCCGCGGCGGCGCCCGCCGCCAGCAGCCCCACCGTCAGCACGACCGCACGCACGCCTGTGGACATGGCACGCTCCCCTCGTGGATTCGGGCGGAGTATGGGCGCACCGGCACGACCGGCTCCAGCCCGCCGTCACCGCCGCCGGGCCGCGGTTCATGTCCGGCGGCCGGCCGCCGATCGGCGGTGGCGCCGCCGCCCCGGCGGCGGTGCCATAATCGCCTCCCCGGTCCGGCGACCGGGCCCGGGGCCCGCCCCCACCGAACCACCCGCACGCCCGTTGGGGCGGACGTGCCGCAGACCCGCTCCATCCTTCTGCGTGCCGCCCCATGACCCTGCGCTGCCTCTTCGTCGACTTCAATTCGTACTTCGCCTCGGTCGAGCAGCAGGACGACCCGCGCCTGCGCGGCCGCCCCGTGGGCGTGGTCCCGGTGATGGCCGACAGCACCTGCTGCATCGCCGCCAGCTACGAGGCCAAGGCCTTCGGAGTGAAGACCGGCACCCCGGTGTGGGAGGCCAGGCAGCGCTGCCCGGACATCGTGCTGCGCCTGGCGCGGCCGGCGCGCTACGTCGAGGTGCACCACGCGCTGATGGATGCGATCCAGGACTGCATCCCGCACGGCACGCCGGAATCCATCGACGAGGTCCCCTGCTGGCTGATCGGCCGCGAGCGCGTGCGCGAGAACGCGATCGAGATCGCCGGTCGGATCAAGCGCACGATCCTCGACCGCGGCTTCGACGCCATCGGCTGCTCCATCGGCATCGCGCCCAACAAGTTCCTCGCCAAGACCGCCTCCGACATGCAGAAACCGGACGGCCTGACCGTACTGGAACAGGACGACCTGCCGCACCGGCTGCACGCGCTGGAACTGCGCGATTTCTGCGGGATCGGGCCGTCGATGGAAAAGCGGCTGAAGCGCGCCGGCATCCACACGGTGGAACAACTGTGCGCCGCCACCCGCGAACATCTGCGCGCGGCCTGGGGCAGCATCGAGGGCGAACGCTACTGGCTGCAACTGCGCGGCTTCGAGCTGCCGGCGCGCAAGAGCGAACGCGGCTCGGTCGGACATTCGCACGTGCTCGGGCCGGAGCTGCGCAGCTACGACGGCGCGCGCTCGGTGCTGTTCAAGCTGCTGGCGAAGGCGGCGATGCGCCTGCGCAACGAAGGCTTCCTCGCCGGCGGCCTCGCCATCCGCATCCGCTTCGTCGGCCGCGACGAACGCTTCGAGCGCGACCTGTCGTTCGCGCCGATCGACGACACCCCGACCTTCCTCAAGCTGCTCGGCGACAGCCTGCGCCCGCTCGAACGCGCGCTCGCCAACGGCCGCTGGAAGGCGCACCGCCACCCGCCGCTGTCGGTGTCGGTGACCCTGGTGCAACTGGAACCGCGCGGCGCGGTCAGCGGCGAACTGATGCCCGAACGCCACCGCAGCCGCGAGATGAGCGCCGTGCTCGACAAGGTCAACCGTCGCTACGGCAACAACGCCCTGTACTTCGGCGCGATGCAGCACGCGCTGGCGGAAAAGGCCGCGCCGATGCGCATCGCCTTCGGCCAGATCCCGAAGACCGACCTCGAAGAGGACGTCGGCGTCGCCCAGGAAGGGCTGGACGGCCACGAGCTGTGGCTCAAGCGCGAACGCCAGTTCAAGGTCATGGCCGAAACCGCGCACCGCGAAGCGCGGGAGAAATCGCGACGGCCGCAACCCCGCCCGTGACCGCCCCCCTGTTGTTCGTAGGAGCGACGTCAGTCGCGACCCCGCACTCCTCAGTCGCGACCCCGCGAACGCCTGGCGTCCCGACGCACATCGCTCCCCCGAAAAACCAAGTCCACAGGCCGCAGGGGCGCTCCCCGCGAACCGCAGCCGTCAGTTCAGCAGGATGTTCCGCAGCCGCTGGCGGATGCCTTCCGGGATGCCGCGCGAGAACGCCACCCGCCGATTGCTCGACAGGGCGATGAAGCCCCCGGACAGCATCGCCTCGCGCACGACGTCCGCCACGTAATCGCGCACCCGCGGCGGCAGGTCCGCCCCGGTGACACGGATCTGCCCGTTGCGGATGCGGATGGTGGTCCGGCTGAACGGTGGCGGCAGCAGCCCGACCCCGACCAGCAGCCACCAGGCCAGGCCGACGAGGATGAGGATGCGGAGAAACAGCGGCGCCATGGCGATCACCTGAAACGGGGCGAGCCGGCGCCCACGGCACCGGCGGAACGATGCGCCACAGCATAGCGAAACCGGCGACAGGGCGGGCCCTGGCCCGCCATTGCGACGCTTCGGTGCGTCTCGCGCATCGAACGAAGACGCCGGTCGAACGACGACGTCGCTCCCTGTGTTGATGCGCGGCGCCGAAACAGCTTGCCATCCCGGATACGGCGAAGCCCGGAGGCGGATCTGCTTTTGATCGGACTGGGCACCGAACTTCGCGGGCCCACGCTGCGTTCATGGCGGGCCAGGGCCCGCCCTGCGCGCTTTTCGATGATCGGAGAACAGGCTCACCCAGCCGACGATCTCGAACACGACCCCGAGGACGCCGAACCCGATTGCACCGGGCATCCACGCCACGGCGTACAGCAACATCGCGGTCGCGAAGCAGGCGAGCGTGAAGCGGTGGAAGCGTTTCATGCGGCTGGGGCTCCTCGGCCGTTTTCATCGCACATCGCCTGCGGCGCGTTTCGACCGCATCGAAGCGTTTCGTTCGTAGGAGCGACGTGAGTCGCGACGCGGTGGGGCATCGGGTCGCGACTCACGTCGCTCCTACAAAGAAGACAAAAAAGTCACGGGGTGGCCCCTGGCCCACCATCGCGACGCATCCGATCGCACCGGGCGTCGAACGAAGCATCAACCTGCGCGCCGGCCACGGCAGCGCGCCTGACGGTCCTCCCGAACGCGGGCGAAGCCCGCGAAGGGATCTGCCATCCGCGGCAACAGACCATCGAATCCCGCGGCTGGGCGCTTTGTTGGTGGCGGGCTGGAGACTGCCCTGCTGGCTCGGCCGTTTTCATCGCACATCGCCTGCGGCACGACCGCATCGAAGCGTTTCGTTCGTAGGAGCGACGTGAGTCGCGACGCGGTGGCGCATCGGGTCGCGACTCACGTCGCTCCTACGAAGTCGCTCCTACGAAGAAGACGAAAAAGCATGGAAGCCGGGGGCGCAGACCGGCGCGTCCGCGAGGGCCTCACCCCGCCGCGAAGCCTTCCCGCGTCAGGTTCACCGGGTCGCCTTCGGTGCACACCACGTCGTCCTCGATGCGGATGCCGCCGTAGGGCCTGAACTGGGCGACGCGGTTCCAGTCGACGCTGGGGCCGAGGCCCTTGTCCTTGAGCGCGTCGAGGAGCATGTCGATGAAATAGATCCCCGGTTCGATGGTGACGACCATGCCGGGCTCGAGGGTACGGGTGAGCCGCAGGTACGGGTGGCCTTCGGGCTTGGGAATCGTGCCGCCGGCGTCGGAAGCCGCGAAACCGGCGACTTCGTGCACCTGCAGGCCGATGCCGTGGCCGATGCCGTGCGGGAAGAAGGCGCTGCTGACGCCGGTCTCGACCGCGACGTCGGGCGCGACCGTGATCAGGCCGAAGTCGCGCAGGATCGTCGCCAGCGCGAGATGCGCGTCGAGGTGGATCCGGCGGTAGTCGACGCCGGCGCGGACCTGCGCGCACATCGCGAGCTGGGCGCGGTCGACGGCGTCGATGAGCGCCTGGAATTCGCCCAACGTGTCGGTGGCGTAGGTGCGGGTGATGTCGCAGGCGTAGCCGCGGTGGCTGGCGCCGGCGTCGATCAGGAAGCTGCGCGCATGCGCCGGCGGCGTGCGGTCGCGATCGGTGTAGTGCAGCACCGCGGCGTGCGCGTCGAGGCAGACGATGTTGCCGTACGGCAGGTCGTTGGCGTCCTGGCGCGCGGCCTGGCAGTACGCCAGGTGGATGCCGAACTCGCTGGCGCCGGCGCGGAACGCGCGCTCGGCTGCGCGGTGGCCGCGCACGCCCCAGCGCGTCGCCTCGCGCATCATCGCGATCTCGTACGGCGTCTTGTACGCGCGGTGGTAGTGCAGGTAGTCGAGCACCGGCTCCGGATTGTTCGGCGCATAGGCGCCGTACGCGCCGAGCGCGCTCTGCGCTTCGCCGAGGATCGCGCAACGGGCGGCGTTCTTCGGCAGCAGGCGCTTGGCGTCCTCCGGCTCGCGGATGACGTGGATGTCGAAATGCTCGACCCATTCGCCGCTCGGCGCCTCGGGCACCACGTGCCAGTAGTCGTGCGGCTGCAGGTAGATCAGTTGCGGGCGCTCGCCGGGCGTGTGCACCAGCCAACTGCCCGGCGCGCGGGTGACCGGCAGCCAGGCCTTGAACTGCGGATTGACCGCGTACGGATAGTCGCGGTCGTCGAACAACTGGTAATGCAGCGTGCCGCTGGGCACGACCAGGTGGTCGAAGCCGCCGCGTTCGAGCGCGGCGTCGGCGCGCGCGCGGACGACGGCAAGGTGGTCGGCGTAGAGACGGGACGGATCGGCGGACATGGCGAACTCGGGGGAAGTGGACACAAGGCCGCCCGGGAGGACGGCAGGCATCAGTCGTAATGGGCGCCGGGCGCTTCGATCCAGGCGTGCAGGGCGTCGCGGTGGTCCTCGCTCATCGAGATGAAGCGGAACCCCGCCCACGACTGGCCGAGCGAGGTGGAGCGATCGAGCCAGAGCAGGTGCGCGCCGGCCTCGATGTCGATCGCCTCCGCGCCCGGGAGGCGGAAGCGGAACTGGTACAGCGCGTCCTCGACCAGCGATGCGCTGGCGACCAGCAGCATGCCGCCTTCGGAGAGATTGCCGAGGCGGCCGACGATTTCCTCGGTCATCGTGTCGGCCACGCGCACGGTTTCGGCGACCTTGCGCCGCGGCGAGCGGCGATGTTCGCGCTTGCTCATCGATCATCTCCCTGCGGCGGCGGCGCGGACTCGTCGCCGATCAGTCCCGGGTAGGGCTCGACCGTCCGGCGAAACCCGGGCGCGGCCGGGGGCGCGGCGCCGGCGGCCGGCACCGAGCGCGCGGCCGGCGCGTCGAGCGGCTCCAGCGGCGCCGCCGGCGAGGAGCGCACGGCCACGTCCGACGGCATTTCGGCCTCGTCATCCTGCTCCTGGCCTTCGCGGCGATTGCCGGTGAGGGTGCGCAGGGCGTTGAGCGCGGCGTGCCAGGCGCGATCGACCAGGCCCGCGCGCTGCGCGGTGACGACGCGCAACTGGTCCTTGGCCATCATCCTCGCGAGGCTGTCCAGCGAATGTTCGCCGACGCGCTGGCCGCGCTGGTTGACGAACAGCGCGTTGCCGGTGATCGGGCTGAACCACGACATGCGCCGGCGGACCACGTCGCCCTGCTGGTTGGTGACGAATTCCAGCCAGGTGCCGAACGGCAGCAGGCGCAGTTGTTCGTAGCATTCCTGCTCGTGCTCGCTGCGCTGCGGCAGGTCCGGCTTGCGCGCCTTCTGCGCGGCTTCCTCGCCCAGGCGCACGCGCGCCTTGAGCTTCATGGTCAGCTCGGTGCGAGACTCGCCGTCCTCTTCCTCGCGCAGGCTGCTCGACAGCCGTCGGGAAATGACGTCGGCTTCCTCGTCGTGGTAACCGACCTGCTTGAGCGCGCTTTCGACGTGGGCCTTGAGCGCCGGGTGTTCGGCCTCGGTATCGCGCTGGGCGCAGGCGGAAACGATCTGGCGGGTCGCATCGAGCTGGCGCTTCCACTCCTCCGAACCCTCGCCGTGGCGCAGGAAGGTCAGCGTGAGCACATCCGCCCACGACTGGTTGAGCAGCGCGCGATTGAACTTCGGCAGCGAGGCGTCGCCGACGATCTCGGCCAGCGTCTGCTCGGCGCGGAGCTTGGCCGCTTCGAGCTTTTCCTTGCCGCGCGCGGCCTCGACGTGGCGGCGCTCCAGGGTCTCGGCGCGCTTGGCCTGCGCGTCGATGTGGGTCTTGAGCTCGCGGTTGCTCTGCTCGAACACCGAGACGTCGCCGTCGTAGTGCTTGACGGCGTGGGTGACGGCCTCCTGCAGCGGCGCCAGCAACGTCGGATCGATGTCGTCGTCGGCGAGCCACTTGGCCGCGGTTTCCGAGACCGTGCTCAGCAACTGGCGGGCCGGGTGGTTCGGCCGGACGAAGAAGGCGCGATCCTGCAGCGCCACGCGCAGCAGGGTGAGCTGCAGGCGCTTGATCAGGGCCGCGGCCGGCGCATCCTCGCGGATCTCGCGGTTGAGGTGGCTGTAGAGCAGCCCGAGCAGGTCGAACGTGTCGTTGTCGGCCGGCGCCAGCGCGACCGGTCCACCGTGCTGCTGGCGCGCCTGGGCCAGCATCGACTGCTTGATGTCCTCGATGCTGGCGGCGCCGCTCGGCAGGTCCGACTGGGCGTCCAGGCGACCCAGGGTCTGCAGCAGGTCGCGGGTCGGGATCGGGGTTTCGTTGCGCGCGCCGGGCGGCACCGGATTCATCCGTTCGTTGCGGATCCGGCGCTGGTTCAGCAGTTGGTGCAGTTCCCGGAAGGACTGCATCTCGTCGACTTCGGCGTGCGGGATGGCCTGTCCCATCCAGGTCGTGTGCGGACGATTGCCGTCGTAGGCCTGTCCGCCGCCCGCACCGCCGCCGCCGGCATAGCCGCCACCGCCGCCGGGACCGCCGGAAGCGCCCGGGCCGCCGGCCGCGGCGCCGCCGGGACCGCCCGGAGACGGTCCGCCCGATTCGGCCGCGCCACCGGTCGCGCCGCGACCGAACCCGCCGCCGGGCTCGCCCGCGGGCCGCCGCTCGCCGAACGCCACGGGATCGCCGCCGGGCGCGCGCGCGGCGGGGGTCCCGGGCTCCGGCCGCGTCCCCGGCGTCGGCTGGTCCTGCGCCGGCGCGTCCTGATCGTCGACGCCGGACGCACGGGTCCGCATCGGCACGTAAGTGAGGCCGGGCAGCACGCCCTCCTCCATCAGCAGCGCGTCCAGCTTCTCGCACAGCATCGGGTAGTACGCCATCACCCGGCGGTCGAAGGTACGGTAGAACAGCGGACGCGCGGCGTGGTTGAGCTGCAGCGGCTCGACCGCCTGCCGGATCGCGCGGCACAGCGCCTGCGGGCCCAGCGGGACGCGCTCCCCGTCGAAGGCCGGCGCCGCCGCGAGCACCGCGAAGCGCTGGCCCAGCAGGTGCAGCACGAGGTTGGTGCGCGATTCCTGCCGCGAGGCGATCTCGTGCAGCACCGCGCCCTCGTCCATCATCGACTCGTCGACGAGGCTGAGATTGCGGAAATTCAGCGCCGGCGGCGGCGTCGAGGACGGGCGCGAGAGGCTCTGGATCGCGCTCGGCCGGCGCAGGCCGGCGAGGCTGGCTTCCAGCAGTTGCATGAAGCGCGGCACCAGGTCGTGGCGGTTGAGGCGCACCACGCGCAGGGTGTGCATGTAGTCGACCATCGAACCGCCGCCGGTGGTGCCGCCGCGCTCGCCGAGCCGGAACAGCTCCTCCTCGAAGTCGGAGACGGCCGCGACCAGGTTCTTCTCCAACTCCTCGCTGGCGAGCGCCAGCACCCGATCCAGCGTGCGTCGCACGCGGCGCGGAAGGCCGGCGGAGGCCAGGGTCTTCGGCGCGAGGTCGGGAAGGTCGTTGGGCGGGCTCATTTCAGCCTGTGGAAGTGCGACGTTATCCGCATTTCTTAACATGTCCGGGCATCGCGAGCCAACTCCCGCACCGGGAAAGGCGGCGCCGCGGACCCGGCTGGCGGCTCATGGCGCAGCGCCGTGCGCGGCGGCCTGCGCCGCGACGGCCGGGCCCGGCGCCGGCAGGAACAGCGCGATGACGTCGTTCGCGAAGCGCAGGCCGGACTCGGTGGGCCGCACGCGCTCGTCCCCGACGACCAGCCAGCCGGCGGCGACCGCCTCCGCCAGCGGCGCGGCGATCGCCGCGCGCGGCAGCCCGGTGCGCGCCTCGAAGGCCGCCAGCGCGAAGCCCTCGCGCAGTCGGAGCAGGTTCAGCATGTACTCGAACGGCCGCTGCGCCGGCGCGATGTCCTCGTCGCCGCCGATCGCCGCCGCGGTCCCGGCCTGCGCCAGGTACGCCGCCGGGTGCTTGAGCTTCCAGCGGCGCAGGATGCGCCCGGCGTCGCCGCCTTCCGCGGGCAGGGAGAGCTTGCCGTGCGCGCCGGCGCCGATGCCGAGGTAGTCGCCGAAGCGCCAGTAGTTGAGGTTGTGCGCGCACTGGCGGCCGGGCCGGGCGTAGGCGCTGATCTCGTACTGCGCGTAGCCGGCGGCGGCGAGCAGCGCCTGGCCCTGCTCCTGCATGTCCCAGGCGAGGTCCTCGTCGGGCAGGTGCTCGGGCGGGCGCGCGGCGAACACGGTGTTGGGCTCCAGCGTCAACTGGTAGTGGCTGATGTGCGCCGGCGCCAGCGCGAACGCGCGCTCGAGGTCGTGCAGCGCCATCGCCAGCGTCTGCCCGGGCAGCGCGTACATCAGGTCGAGGTTGAGATTGTCGAGGCCCGCGTCCTGCGCCAGCTTCACCGCGGCCTCGGCCTGGGTGCTGTCGTGGATGCGGCCGAGCCGGCGCAGGCAGCCGTCGTCGAAACTCTGGATGCCGAACGACACGCGGTTGACGCCGGCGCGCAGGTAGTCGCCGAAGCGGCCGTGCTCGGCGGTGCCGGGATTGGTCTCCAGGGTGATCTCGCAGCCGGGCGCGAAGCGCAGCCGGGCGCTTGCCGCCTGCAGGAAGCGGTCGATGGCCGCGGCCGGGAACAGGCTGGGCGTGCCGCCGCCGAAGAACACGCTGTGCACGGTGCGACCCCACGCCAGCGGCAGGTCGAGGTCGAGATCGGCGATCAGGGCATCGACGTAGGCGGCGAACGGCGGCGGGCCGCCGGCGGCGTCGCGGTATTCGTGCGAGTTGAAGTCGCAGTACGGGCACTTGCGCACGCACCACGGCAGGTGGACGTACAGGGACAGGGGCGGCAACGACAGCATGCGAGCCTGCGTGCGCCTCAGCGCAACGCCTCGTGCAGCCGCGCACGCAGCACGTCCAGCGCGCGGCCGCGATGGCTGATTCGATTTTTCAGCGCAGCCTCGAGTTCGGCCGCGCCCTGCCCGCGCTCCGGATCGAAGAACACCGGGTCGTAGCCGAACCCGCCGGCGCCGCGCGGCGCGTGCAGCACGCGGCCTTCCCACACGCCCTCGGCGATCAGCGGCTGCGGGTCGTCGGCATGGCGCAGCAGCGCCAGCACGCAGACGAAGCGCGCGCCGCGGCGTGCGTCGGGCACGTCGTGCAGGGCGTCGAGCAGCTTGGCGATGTTCGCCGCGGCGTCGCCGTGGACGCCGCTGTAGCGCGCGCTGTACAGCCCCGGCGCGCCGTCGAGCGCATCGACGCAGATCCCCGAATCGTCGCCCAAGGCCGGCAGTCCGGTCGCGCGCGACGCATGCCGCGCCTTGAGGATCGCGTTCTCGACGAAGGTCAGGCCGGTCTCCTCGGCGTCCTCGACGCCGAACTCGGACTGCGCGTGCAGCTCGACGTCGAGATCGCCCAGCAGGTCGCGCAGTTCGGCGAGCTTGCCGGCGTTGCCGCTGGCGAGGACGAGCTTCATCCGCGCGGTTCCACCAGGTCCCAGCGGTTGCCGTACGGGTCCTCGAACACCACCACGGTGCCGTAGGCCTCCTCGCGCGGCGACTCGACGAAGCGCACGCCCTTCGCGAGCATCGCGGCGTGGTCGCGGCGGAAGTCGTCGGTGTGCAGGAAGAAGCCGACGCGGCCGCCGGTCTGGCGGCCGATGCTCGCGCGCTGGGCATCGTTGGCGGCCTGCGCCAGCAGCACGCCGGTCTCGGCCCCGGCCGGCGCGACCACCACCCAGCGTTTGGTGGCGTTGCCGGGGACCGCGCCGAGCAGGCGGTCCTCGCGCAGCTCGAAGCCGAGCGCGTCGATATAGAAGTCGATCGCGCGGTCGTAGTCGTCCACCACCAGCGCGAAACAGGCGATGTGCTTGCGCGCGGCCACGCTCAGCCCGCCAGCGCCGCGCGCTGCGCCGCGAACAGTTCGCCGATGCCCTGTTCGGCGAGGCCGAGCAGCGCGTCGAGTTCGTCGCGGCGGAAGGCATGGCCCTCGGCCGTGCCCTGGAGTTCGATGAAGCCGCCGCCGTCGTTCATCACCACGTTCATGTCGGTGTCGCAGTCGCTGTCCTCGGCGTAGTCGAGGTCCAGCACCGGCACGCCGCGGTAGACGCCGACCGAGACCGCGGCGACCGCGCCGTGGATCGGGTCGCGGCCGCCCTTCGGCGGCACGTAGTCCTTGCGCGTCTGCAGCCAGCGCACCGCATCGACCAGCGCCACGTAGGCGCCGGTGATCGCCGCGGTGCGGGTGCCGCCGTCGGCCTGCAGCACGTCGCAGTCGAGGGTGATCGTGCGCTCGCCCAGCGCGTTGCGATCGACGCAGGCGCGCAGCGCGCGGCCGATCAGGCGCTGGATCTCCAGCGTGCGCCCGCCCTGCTTGCCGCGCGCGGCCTCGCGGTCGCTGCGGGTGTGGGTGGCGCGCGGCAGCATGCCGTACTCGGCGGTGACCCAGCCCTCGCCCTTGCCGCGCAGGAAACCCGGCACCTTGTTCTCGACGCTGGCGGTGCACAGCACCCGGGTATCGCCGAAGCACACGAGCACCGAACCCTCTGCGTGGCGGGTGTGGCTGCGTTCGATGCGGACCGGGCGCAACTGGTCGGGGCGGCGGCCACTGGGGCGGGCGATGGTCATGCGGCGTTGCTCGGCGTGCGGGCGGCGCAGTCTATCACCGGCGCCCGCGCCCTCCCCCGCGCGGCCGCGCGGCGGGGCGGCGGGCCCCAACCGGCGCGCCGGATGGCGGACAATGGCGGTCTCGCCGACCCCGGCCCCCGCCCAGGACACCCGATGATCCGCAGCATGACCGCCTTCGCCGCCGCCGAGCGGAGCACGCCCTGGGGCACGCTCGGCTGCGAGCTGCGCGCGGTGAACCACCGTTTCCTCGAAGTCGGCACACGCCTGCCCGACGACCTGCGCGCGGCCGAACCGGCGCTGCGCGAACGGATCGCGGCGCGGCTGTCGCGCGGCAAGCTCGACCTCACCATGCGCCTGCGCAGCGACGAACGCGACGACGCGCTGCAGCTCAACGCCGCGCGCGTGGCGCAGCTCGCGGCGCTGGGCCGCAACCTGCAGGAGCACTTCCCGGCGATGCGGGTGGAGATGACCGACCTGCTGAAGTTTCCCGGCGTGCTGCAGTCGCACGCCGACGACCCGGCGGCGCTGCACGCCGAGGCGCTGTCGCTGCTGGACGAGACGCTGGCGCAGTTCGTCGAAGCCCGCGAACGCGAGGGCGGCAAGCTGGCCGCGGTGATCCTCGAGCGCGTGGACGCGATCGCCAGGCACGCCGCCGACGCGCGCACGCTGATGCCGGCGATCCGCGCCGGCCAGCGGCAGAAGCTGGAACACCGGCTCGCCGACCTCCCGCAGCCGCTGGACCCGGGCCGCTTCGAGCAGGAGCTGGTGCTGGCGCTGCAGAAGCTCGACGTGGACGAGGAACTGGACCGCCTCGACAGCCACATCGCCGAGCTGCGCCGCGCGCTGAAGCAGAAGGACGCGGTGGGCCGCCGCCTCGACTTCCTGCTGCAGGAGTTCAACCGCGAGGCCAACACCTTCGGCTCGAAGTCGGTGGACGCGCGCACCTCCGCGCTGGCGGTGGAGCTCAAGGTGCTGATCGACCAGATCCGCGAACAGGCCCAGAACATCGAATGAGCGCGGGCGACGCCGGCATCGGCCTGGTCGTGCTCTACCGCTGGCGGCTGCGGCCGGGCGCCGAAGACGCGTTCGTGCAGGCCTGGCGCGAGATCACCGAGACCCTGCTGCGCCACGGCTCGTTCGGTTCCCGCCTCCATCGCGGCGACGACGGCCTGTGGTACGGCTACGCGCAGTGGCCCGATGCGGCCACGCGCGCGGCGGCCACCGCCGCGGGCGCGGTCGATCCGGCCCTGTTCGCGCGGATGTCGGCCTGCATCGAGGCCTCGTTTCCCGAAATCGCGCTGGCGCCGGTGGCGGACCTGCTGCGTCTGCCGCACAATCCCACGCCCGGATGACGCTCCGGACCCACGAGACCCTCCAGTCATGCGCGGAACACTTTTCATCGTCGCGGCCCCGTCCGGCGCCGGCAAGTCCAGCATCGTCAACGCCTGCCTGGCGCGCTTTCCCGACATCGCGCTGTCGATCTCGTTCACCTCGCGCGGCATGCGCCCGGGCGAGCGCCACGCGCAGCACTACCACTTCGTCAGCGAGGACGCGTTCCGGGCGATGATCGACGCCGGCGACTTCTTCGAGTGGGCGAACGTCCACGGCGACCTCAAGGGCACCGCGCGGCAGTCGGTCGAGCCGCAGCTCGCCGCCGGCCGCGACGTGCTGCTGGAGATCGACTGGCAGGGCGCGCAGCAGGTGCGTCGGCACGTGCCGGACGCGGTCGGCGTGTTCATCCTGCCGCCGTCGCGCGCGGCGCTGGAGGAGCGCATGCGCAAGCGCGGGCAGGACAGCGAGGAAACGATCGCGCGCCGGCTCGCCAACGCGCACGAGGAAATGTCGCACTACGGCGAGTTCGACTACGTGATCGTCAACGAAACCTTCGAGACCGCGGTCGACGAGATGTGCGCGATCTTCACCGCCAGCCGCCTGCGCCGCGAAGCGCAGGCGGTGCGCCACCGCGCCCTGATCGACGCGCTGCTGGCCTGATCCGCGGCGGGCCCGGCCCCCGCCTTCGGCGACGCCGCCGAAGCGGCATCGCCTCCGGCAGGCGTCGGCCTCAGCGGCCGGACACGCTCCTGGCCTGCTCGTGCGCCGCCTGCGGGTCGGGCGCCTTCGCCGCCTCGGCCATGCGGCTGCTCTGTTCGACCGTCTGCGTCGTCGCCTGCGCATAGTCGATGTACGAGTTCTTCGACGCCGGGCTCAGCGGGCTGCCCTCCACCGCCACCAGCAGCGTCTGCCCGTTGACCGCATTGGTCTTGCTGATGTGGTCGATCGACGACAGGCCGGTCGCCTTCGCGTCGGCGGCGACGGCCGCGGCCGCCTTCTCCAGCTCCTCGCGGGACTTGAAGCCGCCGCTGGGGCCCAGTTGCTGCAGGTTCGACAGCGCCTGTTCGTAGAGCCGGTGGTCCGGGTGCTTCGGATCGGCGATCGAGGGCTTGTCCGACTGCGCGGGCGGCGCGGTCCTCGGCGGGTTCGCCGCGCCGCCGTCGGTGGTCTGCGGCGGGTGGGCGGGCGTGGTTTGCGAGGGCGTGGTTTGCGAGGGCGTCGTCTGGGAGGGCGTGGTCTGCGACGGCGCGGGCGCATGCTGCGGATCGGCGTTCGGCTGCGTCCTCGCGGCGGTCGAGGCGAGCGCGCCGAGGGTCTCGCGACCGGCCTTGCCGTCGACCTCCAGCCCGTGCTGCGCCTGGTACTTGCGCACCGCAGCTTCGGTGAGGTCGCCGTAGTAGCCGGTGGTCGGCAGCGGCTGGCCCTTGTCGTCGCGGATGCCGGCCTTGTTCAGCGCTTCCTGCAGGTGCTTCACCGCCTCGCCGCGCTCGCCGTGCCTGAGCACGCCGTCGGCCATCGGGTCGCGCGACGCCGCGGGCGCCTCGGTGTGCGCCGGCGGCGGCTGTCCGCGGTCGAGCGCGCGATGGAACGCGAGCCGCTGCTCGTAGTAATCGATCGCCTTCTCGACCGTGTAGCCACGCTGCACCTGGCCGTACGGCGAGCCCGGCAGCGACGCCCACTCCTTGCCGCCGCGCTCGATCGCGCCGCGGATGTCGCCCTGCTCCAGCTCCGCCGTCACCCCCCGGTAGCGCATCTTCGCCACCGCGATGCGGTCCTGGCTCTCGGGCGAGAAATCGTCGATGCGGCGGTCGTAGCGGTTGCGCATGTCCTCGACGTCGACCAGCTTCATCTGGTAGCGGCCAACGTTGTAGCGCAGTTCGTCGCGCGGCAGCGTGCCGTTGTCGGCGATCGCCGATTCCGGCATCAGCCCGCGGCTGCCGGGCACGCCGTTGCGCTCGCGATAGCCGGCCGGCGAACCGTCGGCGTTGAGCGAATGCCCCACTTCCTTCCACGCGACCAGGTCGAGGTAGGCGCGGACTTCCGGCGTCTGCTGGCGGAAGAACGCACTGGCGGCGAGCGGCGCCGGCGCGGCGGGCGCAGCGGTCGTGCCCGTGGGCGACGGCGTCTGCGCGTCCGGCGTGCGCGCCGGCGCGTGGTCGCGGCCGCCGCGCGCCATCATCTGGTCCAGGCCGTCGCCGTTGCGGGCGATGTCGTTGTAGTACTTGTACGGCGTGGTGCCGTTGGCGTCGGCGCGCACCGGGCGTCCTTCCAGCACCGCCTTGCCGGCGCCGTAGCCGCCGAGGTGCGAGGCCTTGAGGAAGCCGGCGACGCGTTCGGCGGAACTGTTCGCGTCGAGCAGGTGGTCGCGGACGGCGTGCGCGTAGAGCTTGTCGCAGTTGGTCTTGAACGCCTTGTCCTGCAGGTCGGCGGACGCCTTGTACTTGTCGAGGCTCAGGCCATCCTTCCAGTTGCCATCGTCGCGCAGGAAGCGGGTCATGCCGCCGGTGGTCGCCCATTCCCATTCGGTGCGCGCGCCCGAGGCCTTGAACGCCTGGTCGTATTTCTGGCGGTCGACGTAGCCGGCCTCGACCAGCCAGCCGGCGCCGGCCTGGTAGCGGCCGACGTAGCCCTGGCGGTTGGTGACGGCGAGATCGCCGCCGCTGCTTTCGGTGAGCACCGTGGACGCGACCAGGCGCCGGGTCTCGGCCTGGTCCAGTCCGGCGATGTTGCCCTGGTGGTACGCATTGGCAGTGGCCACTGCCTTCTGTCGATCATCAGCCATGGTGTTGCCCCTCGAGTGGATATCGACGTGTGGAAGGGAATGCCCGCGGATGGATCACCGCGGGCGCGGGTCAGCGTTCGCGGCAGCGCATCGACGCGATGCGGGCCGCGGGTTTGTCGCGGGTGAACACGAACGTGGTGGAACCGGGGCCGGCGGCGCCGCCGTCCTCGTCGACGAACGCCTCGACGAAGACCGCACGCTCGCCGCCCAGGTCGATGCGATAGAAGGCGTTGTGCTGGACGTTCTCGCCGCCATAGGCGTCGACCGTGCACTGGTCGGCGACCGGCGCGACCGCGGCGGCCGGGAACTGCGCCGACAGCACCTGCGCGTAGTCGTCGCTGGGGTAGAACTTGACGATCGCGATCTCGTTCACGCGGTCGGCGTCGCCGTTGAGGGTCAGCCCGGCCTCGCCCTCGTTGCCGATGCGCACGCCGGCGTCGGCGCCGGCGTTGCCGTCGGGCAGCGCGACCTCGCCGAAGCCGGCCAGCAGCACGCGGCCGCTGCGCGCGTAGCGCAGCGCCGGGTCGGCGACCGCGTCGTTCTCGACCGGGGCGGGGTCGTTCCAATGCACCCCGGCGAGACCGTCGTAGGCGCGCCACTGCAGCCCGGCTTCGGTCACGTACAGCGCGAGGAGAGCGTCGAGTTCCGTCATCTGGGTCTTCCCCTGGAAGGCGGCCGCGGGCGTGACCGCGGCGTCTGGTGCGGGCGAGGCGGTCTGCGCCGGTGCGGCGGCGGGCGACGGAGGCGCGGGCGCCTCGCGGCAGCCGGCCAGGGCCAGCCACAGGGCCAGCACGGCGACGCTCCGGGCGAACCGGACCGTGCACCCGCGGCGACCGCCGGCGGCGGTCATGCGCGCCCCCGGCCCGCGACGGGCGGTACAAGAAAACGGGAACGCGCCCGCGGACAGGGCGAAGCCGATGCGCCGCCGCGAACTCGGGGGAGGCGGACAGGCGCAACGGCTGCGGGGGAGCGGGCGGCCCCGTAAAGGGTGGGAAACGCGGTGGAAGGCCGCGGCATGAAACGCGGCGACGGCAGGCGCGCAGCGGCCTGCACAGGCACGGCCCGGTAGGCCGATCGGCGGCGCCCGGCGCGGTGCGCGGCAGGCGCGGGCGCACGCGGGCGCCCGTGGCGTCCGGCAGTGGCCACTGCCGGCAGTCTCGTATCAGCCATGACGCGTCTCTGAAGGGATACGACTGGAAAGCGGAATTGTCTGCGCGGTGGCCGGGGCCACGGCACGCCCGGCAGGTATACCACGCCGGCCCGGCCCCTGTCCCGGGCCCCTGCCCCGGGCCGCGGGCCCGGGCGCGCGTTCGCCGCGCCCGCGGACCCGCGTGCGTCCGGCGACCGGGGCCGACGGGCGGTGCGCTAAAATCCCGCTTTTCGCATCCACGGACCACGCGCATGCAGCTTTCCGATACCCGCGCCCTCGTCACCGGCGGCGTTTCCGGCCTCGGCTTCGCGGTCGCGAAGCACCTCGTCGCCCACGGCGGCAAGGTCGCCCTGTTCGACGTCAACGACGACAAGGGCGCCGCCGCGGTCGCGGAACTGGGCGCGGCCAACGCCCGCTACTTCCGCACCGACGTCTCCGACGAGGCCGGCGTCGTCGCCAATGTCGCCGCGGCCAGGGAGTTCCTCGGCGGCCTCAACGCCGCGATCAACTGCGCCGGCATCCTCGGCGCGGGCCGCGTGCTGGGCAAGGACGGCCCGATGCCGCTGTCGCAGTTCCAGACCACGGTCATGGTCAACCTGGTCGGCAGCTTCAACGTGGCCAAGGCCGCCGCGCAACTGATGCAGGCCAACGAGGCCAACGCCGAAGGCGAGCGCGGCGTGATCGTCAACACCGCCTCGGTCGCGGCCTACGAAGGCCAGATCGGCCAGGCCGCGTACTCGGCGTCGAAGGGCGGCGTGGTCGGCATGACCCTGCCGATGGCGCGCGAGCTGGCCCGCTTCGGCATCCGCGTGATGACCATCGCCCCGGGCATCTTCTGGACGCCGATGGTCGACGGCATGCCCGAAAGCGTGCAGCAGTCGCTGTCGGCGTCGATCCCGTTCCCCTCGCGCCTGGGCAGGCCGGAGGAATTCGCCGACCTCGTGGCCTACATCCTGGGCAACGTCTATCTCAACGGCGAGACCATCCGCCTCGACGGCGCGACGCGCCTCGCTCCGAAATAACCGCAACGGCACCGCAACGGAATCCCCCCCAATGAAGGCTTACGACATCAAGAAGGGCAACGTCGTCGAATACAACGGCGGCGCGTACCAGATCCGCGACATCGAGCGCAGCTCGCCGCAGGGCCGCGGCGGCAACGTGAAGTACCGCTTCACCATGTACAGCGTGCCCGGCGGCAACAAGCTCGACATCAGCGTCGGCGCCGAGGACGACCTCAAGGAAGTCGATCTCGCCCGCCGCCAGGCCACATTCTCGTACAAGGACGGCGACGCGTTCGTGTTCATGGACGACGAGGACTTCACCCCGTACATGCTCGACGCCGATGTCGTCGGCGACGGCGCCGGCTACATCACCGACGGCCTCACCGGGTGCTACGTGCAGGTGATCGACGACGCGCCGGTCGGCCTGCAGTTGCCGCAGAGCGTGGTGCTGGAAGTGGTCGAGACCCCGCCGGAACTCAAGGGCGGCACCGCCACCAAGCGCCCGAAGCCGGCCAGGCTCAACACCGGGATCGAGATCCAGGTCCCGGAATACATCGCCAACGGCGAGAAGGTGTGGGTGAACACCGTCACCGGCGAGTTCGGCGGACGCGCGGACTGAGCCGCGCCCCGGCCTGCGCGCGGGCCCCCTGCGCGGTAGCGCAAAAAAAAAAGCCGGCCGCGTCGCAGCGGCCGGCTTTTTTCATGGCGGACGTGGTCGCGCCCGCCGCGCACTCAGTGCGTGGTCTCCGCCGCCTCGCCGGCGGTGCGCGGCGCGGACGCCGCGATCAGCACGTCCGCGACCGCCGACGCCGCCGCGCCGCGGAGGATCCCGTGGTGGTCGGCGTCGACGTCGTGGATGACCGGCGCCGCGCCGAGGACCGCGCCCCAGCCGTAGTCGCCGGGCCACGCATCGGTGGACGGCATCGACCGGGTCGCGCGGAACAGATGCACCGCGAGCGGCAGCGGCGGCGGCGCCGGCCGGTAGCGGCGATAGCTGTCCCGGTTCGCGCGGAACACCGCGGTCAGGGTCTCGTAGCGGTCGCGATCGACCGGAATGCCCAGCCGTTCCAGTTGCGCGAGCACCCCGTCCACGGGCATCGCGCGCAGCGCGTCGGTGGACAGGTCGAAACTGCGGCCGTTCTGCTCGGCCAGTTCCGCGCACAGGCGGCGCATGTCCTCGGCTTCGTCGCCCGCGCCCGCGTCCGCCGCGAACAGCACCTCGGGCGTCGCCGCATCCAGCAGCGCCAGGTACTCGACCCGCTCGCCCTGTGCGAGCAGCGCGCGCGCCATCTCGTAGGCGAGCACGCCGCCGTAGGAATGCCCGACCAGCCGGTAAGGACCGTGCGGCTGGCGCGTGCGGATCGCCGCCAGGTTGGCCTGCGCGGTCGCCTCGACGCTGTCCGGCGGCGGCGTCGCGCCGTCCAGGCCGATCGCCTCCACGGCGTGGAACGGCTGCTCCGGGCCGAACGCGCGGCTCAGTTCGCGATAGGACAACACGTTGCCGCCCACGCCCGGCAGCGCGAACACCGCCGGACCCTCGCCGCGCGGCTGGATCGCCACGACCAGGTCGGCGGCGGCCGCCTGCGCATCGCCGGCGGCGATCCGGGCGATGGTCTCCGCCAGTTGCGCGATCGTGACCTGCTCGAACAGCGCGCGCACCGGCAGCTCGACGCCGAACGCCGAGCGGATCCGGTACAGCAACTGGGTGGCGAGCAGCGAATTGCCGCCGAGCTCGAAGAAGTTGTCGTCGACGCCGATCTTCGCCTGCTCCAGCACGAAGCCCTTTTCCTTGAATACGTAGGCCCAGATCTCGGCGAGGCGGCGCTCGGCCTCGTTGCGCGGGGCCACGTATTCCCGGCTCGACTCCAGACCGACCTCGATCTTCGAAAGCGCGCGCCGATCGGCCTTGCCGTTGGAGGTGACCGGCATCGAGGGCATGGCGACGAAGGCCGCCGGGATCATGTACTCCGGCAGGGTTTGCAGCAGGTGCGCGCGCAGTTCGCCGTGGGCGAGCGCGACGACGTCGTCCTCGCGCGAGCCGACCGCACGGTAGAAGGCGATCAACTGCTTGTAGCCGTCGGGACCGCGCGCGATCACCACGCTTTCGCTGATCGCCGGGTGGCGATTGAGGTGCGCCTCGATCTCGCCGGTCTCGATGCGGACGCCGCCGATCTTCACCTGGTCGTCGATCCGGCCGAGGTACTGGATGTTGCCGTCGTCGAGCCAGCGCGCGAGGTCGCCGGTGCGGTACATCCGCGCGCCGGGCTCGAACGGATTGTCGATGAAGCGCTCGCGGGTCAGCTCGGGCCGGTTGAGATAGCCGCGGGCGAGGTTGTCGCCGGCGATGTGCAGCTCGCCGGGCACGCCGACCGGCTGCGGGTTGTTGTGCGCGTCGACGATGTAGATCCGGGTGTTGTCGATCGGCGCGCCGATCGGCACGAACGGATATTCGATCTTCGTGCAGTCGTAGAAGGTGACGTCGATCGCCGCCTCGGTGGGGCCGTAGAGGTTGTGCAGCGCGGCGTTCGGGAACGCCTTGCGGTAGCGGTCCACCGAATGCCGGTCGAGCGCTTCGCCGCTGCAGAACACGAAGCGCACGCTCTCGCACGGCTCGCTGCAGTTGTCGAGGAAGGTGTGCAGCATCGACGGCACGAAATGCAGGGTGGTCACGCCGACCCCGCGGATCAGCGAGGCCATGTACTGCGCGTCGGAATGCCCGTTCGGCACCGCGAACGCCAGCGCCGCGCCGACCATCGGCGGCCAGACGAATTCCCACACCGACACGTCGAAGCAGTACGGCGTCTTCTGGACCACGATGTCGCGGTGGTCCATCGGGTACGACTTCTGCATCCAGTGGACGCGGTTGACCAGCGCGCGGTGCTCGACCAGCACGCCCTTGGGCTTGCCGGTGGAGCCGGAGGTGTAGATCACGTAGGCGACGTTGGTCGGGCCGACGTCCTCGGCCAGGCGCGCGCCCTGCGCGGCCAGCGCCGCGGCCTCGCGCAGGACCTCGTCCCAGTCGTCGTCGAGCGCGATCACGCGCACGCCCGGGCCGGCGAGCGCCGCGACCCGCGCGCGATGCTTCGCCTGGGTCAGCAGCAGAGTCGCGCTGGAATCCTCGAGCATCCAGGTGACGCGATCATCCGGGTAGTCCGGGTCGATCGGCATGTACGCGCCGCCGGCGCGCAGGATGCCGGTGATGCCGGTCATCATCTCGACCGAGCGTTCGACGCACAGCGCGACGATGGTGTCCGGGCGGACCCCGTGCGCCTGCAGCACCAGGGCCAGGGCCGAGGTCGCCTCGCCCAGTTCGCGATAGGACAGCGTCCGCCCCTCGAACAGCACCGCCGGGCGGTCGGGCATGGCGGCGACGTTGTCGAGGAAGAACGCGTGGATGCAGCGATCGCGCGGATAGTCCGCGGGGGTGTCGTTCCATGCCTGCAGGACCAGGCGACGGTCCTCCGCGGTGGCGATCGGGTATTCCGCGACCGGGCGGTCGGGGTCGCGGCCGATCCCGTCGAGCAGTACCCGGAAGTGGGCCATCAGCGCGCGGATGGTGTCGTTCGGGTACAGGTTCGGATCGCTCTGCAGGTGGATGCGGAAGCTGCCGTCCTCCGGGAACACCTCGAACGCGATGTCGAAATCGCCCTCGGCCTTCTGCCGGAAGCCCTCGAACGGAGCGAGGCCGAATTCGCGGCGAAGCTCGACGAAGGACGGATCCGACAGATTGGCGAATTCCTGGTAGGCGTAGTAGATCCGGAAATCCTGGGCGTCGCTGCCCTTCTGCCGGTTCATCATCAGCGGGAACGGATAGGCGCCGTGGAACAGCGCATCGACCATCCGTCCCTGCATCTGCTGCATCAGTCCGGCGGCGGTGAGCGGCGACTCGAAGCTGGCGCGCAGCGGCACGATGTTGAAGTAGTAGCCGATCTCGTCGTGGAAGCGCGCATCCGGCCGGACCACCATCGGCATCACCGCGACGATGTCCTTCTGGCCCGAATACTTGTGCAGCAGCAACTGGAACACGGCGAGGAAGAACGCCGACGGCAGCAGCGACTTCGCCGCGCAGTAGTCGCGGACGCGGCGCGCGACCTCGTCCGGCAGCGTGTCGACCACGATCTCCGGCTCGTAACCCGGCGGCAGCGGGCGCGGCGCGTCGGGCAGCAGGCGGAAGCCGGAGAGGTCGCCCTGCAACTGCGCCTTCCAGTAGTCGGCGTGCTTGCGGCCGTCCGCGGATTCGAGCATCCGCCGCTCCCACTCGACGAACGCCTCGTAGCCGCTGGCGGCGGCCGGCGCGGGGGCCGCACGGCCCGCGGCCGCATCGCGGTACGCATCGAACAGCGCGCGCAGCAGCACGCCGCTGGAGAAACCGTCCGACACGATGTGGTGGACGAGGACGAACAGGCCGCGGCGTCCGCCGGCCCAGGTGAACAGCGTGATCCGGCACGGCGGACCGGCCTGCAGGTCGAACGGTTCGAGCACGCGCGCCTGGAAGTGCGCGACCACGTCCTCGCTGCGCGCCAGCGGCAGCGTTTCCTCGTGCAGCACCGCGCGGCAGGCCGGGTCGATGTGGTGGACCGGGACGCCCTCGCGTTCGACGATCCGCGCCATCAGGATCGGATGGCGATCGAGCACCCGGTTCCAGGCCTCGGCGAGCAGCCCGGGATCGAGGTCGGCGCCGACCTCGACGCAGATCGGGACCGCGTGGCTCCTCAGCGGATTGAGCCGCTGCAGGATGTAGTGCGTGTTCTCTCCGACGGACAGCGGGAACTCCGCAATCCCCGACGCCCCCGCCGACGCCCCCGGCGCGGCCGACCCTTCGGCGAGCACGCGCAGCAGGTCGGGTTTGCAGCGCGCGATGGCGGCGGCCAGGTCGGGGGTCAGGGCCCCCTTCGGCGCATAGCAGTTCAGATTGCCGTCTTCGACCACCAGCTTGACGTCCCGGCCGGCGAGTTCGGCCAGGAGCTGCCTCACGACTTCCATTGCACACTCCCTATGTCTTTACGAAATCAATTTCGCGGGGGCGGGCCCGGCGCATGGCGCGGTCCCGTCCGTCCTCGATGCCGGGGCCGACGACGGCCACTGCGGCGCACGCGATCCGGCTCCGGCGCATGTCCCGGAATCATACGGTGAGTTCAACGTCCGTTCGCGACACCGGCCGTGACGGATTGTCCATGCCGGTTCCGGCCGGGCAGGTGCGGTTTCCCGGTCGGCGCGTCCCTGGCCGACTTCCGCCCGGATCGGGACCGACGATACCGGGTCCGGCGCCCCGGGCCCCGGGCCTGTCGTCATGGGCGGCAGTCCGGCGACTGGATCGTCCCCGGCACGCGACCGGCGCACCCACTGTCGTCCGGAACGACATGGGAAGCGTTTCCCGCGCGACGCCGGCCCGCATCCCGGGGCGGGCATCCGGGCAAGCCTCCGGCGGACGCGGGCGGGGCACGGCGAACCCTGGCGCCGCCGCGACCGTTGCGCGCCGTGTCAGCCGACGGACCTGTCCCGCCACTTGGCGGCCATGCGCAGGATCGAGGGGTCGAGTCCCGGCTCGTCGAAGAGCGCCGCGATCGGCCGCCACGCCAGCGCGTGCGATTCCTCGCTCACCGCGAACGCCTCGCCGGCGGTCGCCCGCACGACGTAGCGGACGTCGTAGTGCCAGTGCCCGGGCACGTCGCCGCGCGCGGGGATCCAGTGCCGGTCGAGGTCGAACGGTTCGGGTTCGACCACCAGCCCGGTCAGGCCCGACTCCTCCTCCGCCTCCTTCAGCGCGACCGCGGCGAGGTCGCGGTCGCCGTCTGCATGCCCGCCGAGCTGCAGCCAGCGGTCGAGCTTGCGGTGGTGGGTCATCAGCAGACGCTCGCCGGCGCGATCGACCAGCCAGGCCGAGGCGGTGAAATGGCCGGCGAGCCGGTCGCGGACGAACGGGTCCTCGGGGTCGCCGAGGAGCGCGTCGAACGCGTCGGCGACCTCCGCTTCCCCGGGCCAGCGGGCGGCGTATGCGGCAAAGACACGGTGCAGGCGGTCGGACATCGCGTTCGGATCGTTCATGGTGCATCGCATCATCGCGGGCCGGCATTATCGCCCGGCGCAGGACGTGCCGCCGCCGGGGCCTGCGCTTGTGCGCCGGGAGCGGGCCCGGTATGGTCGCCGGGTTATCGCGCCGGCGTTTCGCCGGCGATCGCCGCAAGCCTTCCCGGGGAGTTCTCAATGCTGTTTCAGCGCACGAAACCGCTCGACCTGATTCTCGAGACCGCCGCCAAGCGGTCGTTGACCCGCCAGCTTGGCGCCTTCGACCTCACCATGCTGGGCATCGGCGCGGTCATCGGTACCGGCATCTTCGTGTTGACCGCGGTCGCCGCCAACAAGGCCGGCCCGGGCATGATGTATTCGTTCGTGATCGCCGGCATCGTCTGCGCGCTGACCGCACTGATCTACTCCGAGATCGCGGCGATGGTGCCGGTCTCCGGCTCGGCCTACACCTATTCCTACGCCGTGCTGGGCGAAGTGATCGCCTGGATGGTCGGCTGGGCGCTGATCCTCGAATACGCGGTCGCGGCCGGCGCCGTGTCCGTCGGATGGTCGGGCTACGCCAACGGCTTCCTGGCGCATCATGGACTGGGCCTGCCAGATGTCCTCACCGCAGGGCCATTCTGGGTCGAACAGCTCAAGGACGGCGCCGTGATCCACATGGTCGACGGCGTGGAGCACAAGGGCGGCTTCAACCTGATCGCCTTCCTGCTGGCGCTGCTGGTCACCGTGCTGCTGGTCGCGGGCACCTCGAAGTCGGCCAAGGTCACCGCCGTGCTGGTGCTGATCAAGATCGCGGCGCTGACCGCCTTCATCGCGCTGGCCTTCCCGGTCGTGGACGGCGCCAACTTCGAACCGATGCTGCCGAACGGCTGGGGCACGCCGCTGTCGGGCGTGGGCGTGCTGGGCGCCGCGGCGTCCATCTTCTTCGCCTACGTCGGCTTCGACGCGGTCTCCACCGCCGCCGAGGAAACCAAGAATCCGAACCGCAACATCCCGATCGGCCTGATCGGCTCGCTCGGGGTCTGCACCATCTTCTACCTGCTGGTGGCCTACGCCGCGGTCGGTTCGATGGGCGCGCAGCCGGGCGGCCCGCTGTCCGAGTCGAAGGAACCGCTGGCCTTCGTGCTCCGCGAGATCGGCTGGCCCAGGATCGGCGACCTCGTCGCCGGCGCCGCGATCCTCGCGCTGCCCTCGGTCGTGCTGATGATGATGTTCGGCCAGACCCGCATCCTGTTCACGATGTCGCGCGACGGCCTGCTGCCGGAAGGCCTGGCCAAGGTCCATCCGAAGTACCACACTCCCCACGTGGTGACCTGGATCACCGGCATCTTCGTCGCGTTCTTCGCGGCGCTGTTCCCGGTCGACATCCTCGCCGACATTTCCAATGCCGGCACGCTGTTCGCGTTCTTCATGGTCGCGGCCGGCGTGATGATCCTGCGCAAGACCGATCCGGGTCGCGCACGGCCGTTCCGGACGCCGATGGTCTGGGTCGTCGGCCCGCTGGCGATGGCCGGCTGCGTGCTGCTGTTCTTCAGCCTGGGCTGGAACCCGACGATCAAGTTCTTCTGCGCCTGGGCGGTCGTCGGCCTGATCGTCTACTTCGCCTACGCACGCCGCCGCAGCCACCTCGCGCCGGGCAACGAGCACCTGCTCCACGCCCATGCGCAGGAACCGGCGATCCCCGCGGAACCCAGCTTCCACGAAGGCCCGCAGGCCTGACCCGCCCCGTTCGCGGGCAAACGAAAACGGCGCGGTTTCCCGCGCCGTTTTTCGTTGCTGCCGACGAAGCCGCTGGCGATCAGGGCTTCTTGGCGTAGGCGCTGCACCAGCCCTTCGCGACGACCGTGTTCTTCGGGAAGATGGTGCACGGACCGGACGCCGCGCCCTTGGCGCCCTTGAAGAAGTTGCAGTTGGCGCAGTCGCTGCCCGGCTTGAAGGCGGCGTGCTTGGCCTTGGTCGCGTCTTCGACGTAGCCCAGCGCCTTCGCGGTGGCGTCGGTCGGCGAGAGCTTCGGAAGCGCGGCGGGGGCCGGCGCGGCGGCTTCGGCGTTGAGCGAATGCAGCGCGACCGGCGCGGTGGCCGCGGCGACGACGGCGATGGTCAGGAAACGGCGACGGGAAGCATCGTGGGACATGGCGGGTACCGTGGCGTGTGGGAACGAAAGGGAAAATATCCGGGCCATCGATGCCGTGTCCTTGCGCTGGGTCAATCCGGAGCGACTTCGAGCGGAGCGTTCGCATGGCCTTCAAACAGGCACGCATGCTAGCAGCGACATCGAAAACGCAAGTCAACGCGAATCGTTCGCATTCACGAGGTCGCGACGCTGGCACAGTCCGGCTATCCTGCACGCCCGTCTGACGTCGCGACCCCCGCATGCAGGACCACGAACGCGCCGCCCGGCAATCGCTGATCGACCGCTGCTGCGACATGAACGCCAGCGGGCTGTCGATCGGCAAATCCGGCAACGCCAGCCTGCGCTGGGGCGACGGCCTGCTGATCACGCCCACCGGCCGCGCCTACGATCGCCTGCAACCGGAAGACATCGTCTATCTCGGCGCCGACGGCGACTGCCCGCCGGGCCAGTTGATCCCGTCCAGCGAGTGGCGTTTCCACTGCGACATCCTGCAGGCGTTCCCGCGCACGAACGCCGTGGTCCACGTCCACTCGACCTACGCCACCGCGCTGGCCTGCCTCGGGCTCGGCATCCCCGCCTTCCACTACATGGTCGCGGTGGCCGGCGGCGCCCGGATCCCCTGCGCCGAGTACGCCACCTTCGGCACGCCGGAACTCTCCGCCAACGTGCTGCACGCCCTGGACGGCGGCTATCGCGCCTGCCTGATGGCGAACCACGGCCAGGTCGCCACCGGCGCCACGCTCGCGGAGGCCTACGCGCTGGCGCAGGAAGTCGAGAACCTCGCCCGGCAGTACCTGCTGGCGCGCAGCCTCGGCCCGACCCGCGATCTCCCCGACGACGAAATGGCACGCGTGCTCGATAAATTCCGCGGCTACGGCCAGCAGCGCTCCGACGACTGAACGACCGCATGCCCACCGGGAATGAGCGTCCGACCGGCGCGCATGATCCCGGCAGGCCCCAGCCGCTACACTGCGCGGCATGAACACCCCCGCCTTCGACCACAATCTCTACGCCGGCTGCGCCGCCCAGATCGTCTCGCACACCCGCGAGCTCGCCGCCAAGGGCTGGACGCCCGCGACCGCCGGCAACTTCTCGATCCGGATGGACGCCGACCGCGCCGCGATCACCATTTCCGGCAAGGACAAGGGCCGGCTGACCGAAGCCGACATCATGGTCGTCGACATGGACAACCGTCCGGTCGCCACCCACCACCGGCCGTCCGCCGAGACCGCCCTGCACACCCATCTTTATCGCCGCTTTCCCGACGTCGGCGCCGTCCTCCACACCCATTCGCCGACCCAGACCATCGCCGGCCTGCTCTACGCGCCGGAGGGCCGGGTCCGGCTCGAGGGCTACGAGCTGTTCAAGGCCCTGCGCGGCCACACCACCCACGAGAAGACCTTCGACCTGCCGGTGGTGCCGAATTCGCAGGACATGAACGAGCTGATCGCCAGCGTCGACGCGGTGCTGACCGAACCCGACACCTGGGGCTACCTGATCGCCGGCCACGGGCTGTACGCCTGGGGCCAGGACATCGCCGAAGCCCGCCGCCACCTGGACGCCTTCGAGTTCATGCTCGGCTGCGAGCTGGAGATGCGCCGACTGCGCGGCTGACCGCCCCTCCTCCGCTTCCGCGGAGGACGCCCGGACAGGACCGCGGCCCCGGACGGGGCCCGCCGCGACCACGCGCTCGCGGCGCCAAGGTCGCGCACCGCACCGTTTCGACCGCTTCGCATTGAACCGCCCTGCCCCCTGCCCCATGATCGGCGGACCCACGTCCCGCCCGGAACACGCCCCATGAGCCGCCTGCGCCTGTTTGCCGACGACCGCCCCGACGTCCCGCTGTCGGTCATCCACGATCACGCGGCGATCGCCGCCGAACTGGCGAAGATCGGCGTCGATTTCGAGCGCTGGGAAGCCGCGCAGCCGATCGCCCCGGGCGATGCGCCGGAGACGATCATCGAAGCCTATCGCGCCGACATCGACCGGATCAGCGCCGAGCGCAACTTCATCACCATCGACGTGGTGAGCATCGCCCCGGACAACCCGAACCGCGAGGCGATGCGCGCCAAGTTCCTCGACGAGCACGTCCACAGGGAGGACGAAGTCCGCTTCTTCGTCGCCGGCTCGGGCCTGTTCGACCTGCACGTCGACGGCAAGGTCTACGAAGTCCTGTGCGAGGCCGGCGACCTGATCTCCGTGCCCGACAGCACCACGCACTGGTTCGACATGGGCCCGGAGCCGAGCTTCGTCGCCATCCGCTTCTTCCAGCAGCCCGACGGCTGGGTCGGCCACTTCACCGGCACGGATATCGCGCAGCGGTTTCCGCGGTATGAGGCCGGGGCGTAAACGGGCGGCAGGAACGCACGTCATGCGCGTCATCGATGGCGACCTGCTCGAATTCGCCCTTGCGGGCGAATTCGACGTGATCGTGCATGGCTGCAATTGTCACTGCACGATGGGCGCAGGCATCGCGAAGACGATCAAGGCGCACTTCCCGGAAGCCTATGCGGCAGACCTCGCGACAGCGAAAGGCGACCGCGGGAAACTCGGAACGATCTCGTTCGCGGAGATCCAACGCCCGCATCGTTCGTTCGTGGTGGTCAACGCCTACACGCAATACGACTGGCGCGGATCGGGGAAGAAGGTGGATTACGATGCCATCCGAACGGCCATGCAGCTCGTCAAGCGTACATTCGGCGGGAAAAGGATCGGTTACCCCCTCATCGGCGCCGGGCTGGCGGGTGGCGATTGGGAATACATCGCCCCCATCATCGACACGGCACTGAACGGCGAAAACCACACGCTCGTGCGATATGCCTCCTGACCTCCACCATCGACTCGACATGCTCATCCTCACCGACATCGAAGGCACCACCTCCTCCATCTCGTTCGTGAAGGACGTGCTGTTCCCGTATGCGCGGCGGGCGCTGCCCGGGTTCGTGCGCGAGCGCGGGCACGAGCCGGAGGTGCGGCGCTGGCTGGACGCGGTCGCGACCGAGCACGGCGCGGTCTGCGACGATCGGGTGATCGTCGAGATCCTGCAGGGAATGATCGACGAGGACCGCAAGCACACGGCGCTGAAGGCGCTGCAGGGCATGATCTGGCAGGACGGCTACCGCAGCGCCGATTTCACCGCGCACATCTATCCCGACGCCGCGCGGCAGCTCCGCGCCTGGCACGCCGCCGGCCTGCCGCTGGCGGTGTATTCGTCCGGCTCGGTGCCGGCGCAGAAACTGTTCTTCGGCCACACCGACGCCGGCGACCTCACCGGGCTGTTCGACGCCTGGTTCGACACCGAGGTCGGCCACAAACGCGAGGCCGGCAGCTACCGCGCCATCGCTGAAAGTCTGGGCCGGCAGCATCCGGGCGTCGCGCCGCAGGACATCCTGTTCCTCTCCGACGTGGTCGAGGAGCTGGACGCCGCGCGCGATGCGGGCCTGCGCACGGTGCTGGTCGATCGTCTCGACGACTATCCGATGCCGCGCACCGGCGACGCCACCCACGGACACGCCCGCGTCGAGCGCTTCGACGCCATCGACACGACGGCCTGACCCATGCCCCGCTTCGTCCGTTGCCTCCTGCTGCTGTCGCTGGCCTGCGTCGCGGGCGCGGTCGCCGCGCGCGAGCCCGCGGACACCACCCAGCGCACGCGCGACCGCGAGCGCCTGCAGGCGGCGCTGTCGGCGCTCGCGCCGCAGCGCCCCGGCCAGCCCGACCTGTACGCCATCGGCTTCGGCGGCGACAGCGAAGAGAACGTGTTCCGCAACGAGACCGCCTACTTCGAGCGGCTGATGACCGAGCGCTTCGGCGCCGGCGGCCGTACGATCGCGCTGATCAACCACGCCGACAGCCTCGGCGCGCTGCCGCATCCGCTGGCGACGCCGGACAACCTGCGCGCCGCGCTGGCGGCGATGGGCAAGACGATGGATCCGGACCAGGACTTCCTGGTGCTGTTCATGACGATGCACGGCACTCCCCAGCACCAGTTGCTGCTGCGGATGGCGCCGAACTACATCGGCGTGATCGACCCGACCTGGCTGCGCAAGGCGCTCGACGAGGCCGGCATCCGCAACCGCGTGCTGGTGATCTCGGCCTGTTATTCCGGCGGCTTCGTGCCGCTGCTCAAAGGCGACCGCGCGCTGGTGATCACCGCGGCGCATCGCAACCGGCCCTCGTTCGGCTGCGGCGCGGATTCGGACGCGACCTATTTCGGCCGCGCCTACCTGGCCGAAGCGCTGAATGCGACCACCGATTTCGCCGAGGCCTTCGAGCAGGCGAAGCAGCGCATCGCCGAACGCGAGCGCGAAGAAGGTTTCAGGCCGTCGCGTCCGCAGATCGCGATCGGCAAGGCGATCGTGCCGATCCTCGCGGCATGGCGCGCGCAACTGGTCGCGGGGCCGCCGATCGCCTACGCCGCGCCGACGCCGCCGGCGAAACCCGAAAACACGGGCGCGGCGACGAAAGCGACGTCGGCAGCCGGCGCGCCCGCCGCTCCGCCCGCCACCCCGAACCGCAAGCAACGCTGACCCCGCGGGCGTCGATCGCCCGGCGGGCCGTCAGTGCAGCTTCTCGCCCCGGGCGAGCATCGCCACCAGCGTTTCCACGCGTTTCGCCTTCGTTTCCGGCGTCTTCGCGGTCTGCACGCGCCAGCACACGGCATAGCGATTGGCCGCGTCGAGCGCCTCGAAGAACGCCCTGGCCTTGCGGTGCTTCGCCAGCGCCAGCGCTTTCGCCAGCTCCGGCGGCACCGCCATGTTGCGACTGCCGTCGTAGGCGGCGTCCCAGCGGCCGTCGGCCCGGGCGGCCTCGACCTCGCGCAGGCCGCCCGCGCGCATGCGACCGGCGGCGGTCAGGCGCTCGACATGGCCGATGTTGATCTTCGACCACAGTCCCTTCGGCCGCCGCGGGGTGAATCGCTGCAGGAAATACGCCGCGTCGAAGCTGCGCTTCTGGCCGTCGATCCAGCCGTGGCACAGCGCCAC
Source organism: Lysobacterales bacterium (assembly GCA_019510125.1). GTDB lineage: Bacteria > Pseudomonadota > Gammaproteobacteria > Xanthomonadales > Xanthomonadaceae > Lysobacter_I. The sequence continues at coordinate 69,560 of JAEKKX010000008.1, read as the reverse complement.
GTCCAGCGCCTCGGCATAAGTGACGCTGGGAATGCCGCTGTCCTTCTTCGCGATCTTCAGCCACGCGCCCTTCGTCGTCGCGTTGGCCTCCAGCCACGCTTCCCAGGCGCCGGCGTCGGCGAACGGCAGCACCGGCAGGTCGTCGGGCAGATCGGTCATGGCGCGGCGTCCTCCAGGCGATAGGTCGTCCCGGCACGCAGTTCGCCGCGCCAGGCGTCGGACGTGCGCACCTCGACCCGATGCGTGCCGACGCCGAGGTCGGTCGGCAGCGCGCCGCGCCACAGGTGCGCCGACGGCGTCGCCTCCGGCGAGCGATCGTAGCCGCGCAGCGCGCGCGCCTCGTCGTCGCGCCGGTTCTCGGCGAGCATGTCGGGATCGGCCGCATCCACCCGGCGCATCGGCGTCCAGTCGCCGTCGTCGACCCGGAACTCGACCCGGTCGTCGCGCTGCCCCATCCACACGTTCGCGTAGACGCCCCAGGCCGGATACGCCCCGCGCCGCAGCACGGCGGGCGCATGCACGGCCATGGTCGGGTCGCCGGCGGCGCGCGCGACGTGCCAGCGCAGGGCGTAGCGCGCGTCGGGCCCGATCACGAGGCTGGCGTAGCCGTTCGGGGTGCCGTCGGCCATGGTCGTGTCCGGGATGCCGGCCGCGTCCTTGACCCCGCTCCAGAACGCGCCGCAGGCCGCGCCGACGTTGTATTCGTGCAGCGGCGCGGCGCCGTGCCAGCCGGTGGACGCGTCGTGGCGCCAGTGCTGCTGCGTATGCATGTGGCCGCTCAGCACCAGCACGTGCGGGAAGGCCTGCAGCAGCGCGAACAGGCGCGCGCGATCGGCGTCGCGGAAGGTGTCGCGGCCGTCGGTCTCGAACAGCGGGATGTGCATCATCAGCACCAGCAGCCGATCCTTCGACACCCGCGGCAGGTAGGCCTCGAGGAACGCGAACTGGTCGTCGCGGAACCCGCCGATGTAGGCCGGCGACTGCCCGGGACGGTAGATCACGTCGTCCAGGCCGATGAACGTGGCCTGCGGCTCCTCCCACGCGAACGTGTCGGGGCCGTAGACGTTGCGGAAGCCCAGCAGCGCATCCTCGTCGCGCGCCACGTCGAGGTCGAGATCGTGGTTGCCCGGGACGTGCAGCCACGGCACGCCGATGCGGCGGGTCTGCGCGTTCATCGCCGGATACAGCGACAGATCGTCGTTGACGATGTCGCCCAGGCTCGCGCCAAGCTGCGGCGGCGGCAGGCGCGCGTCGGGCGCGGCCGCGGGCTCCGCGAGCACGCTGTCGACGATGTCGCGACCGTAGTAATCGACGTCCACCCGGGATTTCGGCTGCGGATCGGCGAACACCCGGACCGACAGCGGCCCGGCGGCGGCAGGCGCGCGCCGCAATCCGATGTCGAAGGCCGGGGACCACGACGCCGCGCGGATGCCGCCGTATTTCGGCGCAATGGGCGCGTTCGAGGGCACCTGCCGCCACGCCCCCGGGCGTGCCGGGTCGTCGCCCGGGAGGCGCCAGCCGGCGGGCTTGATCGCGAACACCGTGCTGCCCGGCGCGGGGTCGATCCGGTAGCGCCCGGCGACGTCGGTGACGACCAGCGCGCGTCCGTCCGAGAGGGCCACGCCGGGGACGCCCGGCTCGCCGGACTGGCGGCGGCCGTCGCCGTTGCGGTCGTCGAACACGACGCCCGACAGCGTCTTCGCGTCCACGCGCCCGGGCAGGCCCGCGATCGCGCAGGCCAGTCCCAGCGCCGCCCAGCCGAGGATCGAACGCATGCCCACCTCATTTCTGTCCGCGTCGGTACAGGATTATGCCCCACGTCCCCGGCGGGCGACCGCCGGCCCCTTGCAGTAAGATCGCCCCTGATCCGTCCGAGGGGGAGCCGAATGCCGTTCCGACGCGCCTGGCGCCGCATCGTCGCGACGCTGGTCCTGCTGGCGTTGTCCGGCATGGCATGGGCCGCCGCGCAGTCCGCGCCCCCGCCGGCCGTGCTCGGCGACGACACTGCCGCGCTGTCGCTCACGCCCTACCTGAGCTACTACCACGACGCCAGCGCGGTCGACGACCCCGACGACGCCTGGCGGCTCAGCGACGGCGGCAAGTTCACGCCGGTGCCGGCCGGCAAGACCGCCTTCGGCTTCCAGTCCGGCGCGTTCTGGTTCCACGCCACGCTCGACAACCGCAACGCGGAGCAGCCGTACTGGATGCTGGTGCAGAGCTTCGCCCTGCTCGACCGCATCGACGTGTACGTGCGCTATCCCGACGGCCGCATCGTCCACCAGGCCGGCGGCGACCGCCTGCCGTTCGCGTCGCGCAGCATCGCCTATCGCCACCCCAATTTCCGCATCGACCTGCCGCTGGGCGAGCCGGTCGAACTGCTCGTGCGCACCCAGAGCGAAAGCTCGATGCAGGTGCCGCTGGATCTCTACACCCCGCAGGCCTTCACCTCGCTCTCGCGCGACGCCCAGTTCGTGATGGGCCTGTACTACGGCATCCTGATCGCGCTGTTCGTCTACAACCTGGTGCTGTGGATCACCCTGCGCGACCGCAACTACTTCTGGTACCTGTTCCACATCAGCGCCTTCGGGCTGGTGCTGTTCACGCTCAACGGCTACAGCTTCGAGTACTTCTGGCCGAAGGACCCGTGGCTGGCGAACGTGGCGGTGCCTGCTTCGATCTGCCTGGCGATGATCGGCATGCAGCAGTTCGCGCGGGCCTTCCTGGAGATGCCCACGCGCTTCCCGCGCGGCAACAAGGTCAGCATCGGCTTCATCGTCGTGTGCTCGCTGCTGGGGCTGGCGTCGATGTGGATTCCCTACAGCGTCGCGACGCCGTGGGCCACCCGCATCGTGATCGTCGGCGTGCTGTGGGTGGTGGCCGCGGCGATCGTGGGCGTGCGCCGCGGCTACATGCCGGCGCGGCTGTTCCTGCTGGCGTGGGCGGTGTTCCTGTCCGGCACCGCGATGATCGCCGCATTGGCGTTCGGCATCCTGCCCAAGAACATGCTGACCGAGTACGGCGTCCAGATCGGCTCGGCGATGGAGATGCTGCTGCTGTCGATCGCGCTGAGCCACCGCTATGCCGCCCTGCGCAACGAGAACGAACGCATCGCCGCCGAGGCCAACCAGCGGCTGGAGCGCAAGGTCGCGCAGCGCACGCAGGAAGTGCGCAGCACCCTGATGCAACTGGAGGACGCGCATCGCCGGCTGCGCGATTCCAGCCGCCGCGACGGCCTCACCGGCCTCTACAACCGCTCCTACTTCCACGAGACCTTCGAGACGCTGCTGCGCGAAGGTCGCGAAGGCAACCGGCCGATCTCGCTGCTGATGATCGACCTCGACCACTTCAAGTCGATCAACGACCGCTACGGCCACCTGGTCGGCGACGACTGCCTGCGCTGGGCCGCGCAGCGCATCGGCCAGGCCCTGCGCACGCACGAAGGCGCGCTGCTCGCGCGCTTCGGCGGCGAGGAATTCGTGGTGGTCCTGCCCGGCCACGACCTCGGCGGCGCGGTGGCCGTCGCCGAAGCGCTGCGCAGGCGGCTGGTGGAGGACACGTGCCCCAGCGGCGAACACCAGTTGCGCGTGTCCGCGAGCATCGGCGTGCATACCGTGGACGCGGGCGCCGAGGTCGATTCCGACGCCGCGCTGTCGGTCGCCGACCAGGCGCTCTACGCCGCCAAGGCCAACGGCCGCGACTGCGTGCGCACGTCGATCACGGCGGCCTGAGGCCCGCCATCGACCCGGCTCGGTAGAGCGGCCTTCAGGCCGCGGCATCTCCCGCGGAAGCCAAGGGCAGCGTCGCGAGGCAGCCCCGCCGGCGCGCTCCGGTAGAGCGGCCTTCAGGCCGCTGGTGTTGATCGAAAAAGCAGCGGCCTGAAGGCCGCTCTACCGGGGAATTTCAGCCGCGGCGCTGCTTCAGCACGCGCTTGGCGTCTTCCAGCGAGAAGCCGCGGGCGCGCAGCAGCACGATCAGGTGGTAGAGCAGGTCGCCGGCTTCGCCGAGGAAGCCGTCGTCGTCGTCGGCCAGCGCGCCGAGCGCCGTCTCCACGCCCTCCTCGCCGACCTTCTGCGCGATGCGCTTGACGCCGCTCTCGAACAGTTTGGTCGTGTAGCTGCCCGGCGGGCGCTCGGCCTCGCGGCGGCGGATCAGCGCATCGAGTTCGCCGAGCACGTCGCCGGGCGCGCTGGGGAAGCAACTGGCGGTCCCGAGATGGCAGGTCGGGCCCTGCGGCCGCGCCTGCACCAGCAGCGTGTCGGCGTCGCAGTCGGTCTCGATCGACACCAGCGACAGGACGTGGCCGCTGCTTTCGCCCTTGGTCCACAGCCGGCCCTTGCTGCGGCTGAAGAACGTGACCTGCCGCGTTTCCAGCGTCTTCGCCAGCGCCTCGCGATTCATGTAGCCGAGCATCAGCACGCGGTACGTCTCGGCGTCCTGCACGACGACAGGCAGCAGGCCGCCCTGCTTGTCCCAGGCGAGCGCGTCGGGGTCGAAGGTCGCGCCGTCGGGCGACGCGTCGTTGGAAGCGGATTCGGTCATGGACGCACCTCGATGCCGGCGGCGCGCAGGTCGCGCTTGAGGTCGGGAATGGCGATGGCGCCGGAGTGGAACACGCTGGCGGCGAGCGCGGCGTCGACGTCGGCCTCTCGGAAGGCATCGACGAAGTGCTGCACCGTGCCCGCGCCGCCGGACGCCACCAGCGGCACGTCGCACAGCGCGCGCACTGCCCGCAACTGTGCGATGTCGTAGCCGCGGCGCACGCCGTCGCTGTCCATGCAGTTGAGCACGATCTCGCCCGCGCCCAGCGCCTGCGCCTCGCGCACCCAGTCGAGGGTGGCGCGACCCGGCGCGCGCGCGCGATCAGGATCGCCCGTATGCGTGCGCACGCGCCAGACGCCGTCGGGCTCGCGGATCGAATCGATGCCGACCACGACGCACTGGCGGCCGTAGGCCTCGGCGATCTCGGTGATGAGTTCGGGACGCTCCAGCGCCGGGGTGTTGATCGACACCTTGTCGGCCCCCGCGAACAGCACGCGCGTCGCCGTCTCCAGCGTGCGGATGCCGCCGGCGACGCAGAACGGGATGTCGATCGTCGACGACACCCGCTCGACCCAGCCGACGTCGACCGAACGGCCATCCGGGCTGGCGGAAATGTCGTAGAACACCAGTTCGTCGGCGCCGGCGTCGCGGTAGCGGCAGGCGAGTTCGACGATGTCGCCCATGTCGACGTGGTCGCGGAAGCGCACGCCCTTGACCACGCGGCCGTCGCGGACGTCGAGGCAGGGCACGATGCGGCGGCTCAGCATGCCAGCGCCTCCGCGACCGTCATCCGGCCTTCCAGCAGCGCCTTGCCCAGCACCGCGCCGGCGCAGCCGGCGTCGCGGGCCGCGGCCACGTCGGCCACATCGCGGACGCCGCCGCTGGCCTGCAGCGCGAAGCCGTCGCCGCGGGCGAGGATCGCGCGGTACAGATCGAGGTTCGGCCCCTGGAGCATGCCGTCGCGGGCGATGTCGGTGCACAGCAGGTGGCGCGCGCCGGCGTCGCGATACAGATCGAGACAGGCATCGAGGTCGCGTGGAGCATGTTCGGTCCAGCCGTGCACCGGCAGGCGCCAGACGCCGGTCTCGTCGCGACGCGTGTCGAGCGCGATCGTCAGCCGCTCGGCGCCGAAGCGCGCCAACCAGGCGACGACGCGCTCCGGTTCGCGCACCGCGAGCGAACCGATCACGACGCGCGACGCACCGGCGTCGAGCATCGCCGCGACCGCGGCCTCGTCGCGCACGCCGCCGCCGGTCTGCACGCGCAGGCGGCCGTCGTCGGCGATCCGGCGCAGCAGCGGCGCGAGCGTGTACCCGCCTGCGCGGGCGGCGTCCAGATCGACCAGGTGCAGCCAGCGCGCGCCGGCGTCGGCATAGCGCATCGCGACCGCGAACGGATCGTCGGCGTAGCGCGTCTCGCGATCGTAGTCGCCCTGCAGCAGGCGCACGACGTGGCCGTCGCGCACGTCGATCGCGGGATAGGCGGTGAAGGTCGCGTCGGTCATGCGGGCCACATCGTCGGGGCGCGGTCAGGCGGGCAGTTTCAGGAAGTTGTCGAGCAGGCGCAGGCCGGTGGCCGACGAACGCTCGGGATGGAACTGGGCGCCGAAGCGGCGGCCGTGGCCGACCACCGCGGCGAAGCGCGCGCCGTGGTCGGTGTCGGCGAGCACCGCGTCGCCGGCCTCCTCGACGGGCACGGCGAAGCTGTGCACGAAATAGGCGTGCGCGCCGTCGTCGATGCCCGCGAGCAGCGGCGACGCCGGCTGGCGGAACCGCAGCGTGTTCCAGCCCATGTGCGGAATGCGCAGCCCGGGACCGCCGGCGAGCCTGCGCACGCGGCCGGGCAGCAGGCCGAGGCAATCGACGTCGCCTTCTTCCGAACCTTCGAACAGCAGTTGCAGGCCGACGCAGACGCCGAGCAGCGGCGCCTCGCTGGCGCGCAGCGCGACGTCGAGCCCGCGCGCGCGCAGCAGCGCCATCGACGGCGCCGCGGCGCCGACGCCGGGCAGGATCACCCGCTCGGGATCGCCCAACGCATCGGCGTCGCGCACCAGCCGCGGCGCGGCGCCGATGCGGCGCAGCGCGTACATCACCGAACCGAGGTTGGCGCCACCGGCGTCGATCAACGCCAGGTCGCCGCCGTTCGGGCGTGCGCTCACAGCGCCCCCTTGGTGCTGGGCAAGGCATCGCCCTCGCGACGGAACGACTGCCGCAGCGCGCGCGCCACGGCCTTGAAGCAGGCCTCGATCTTGTGGTGGTCGTTGTCGCCGCGCACGCTCAGGTGCAGGTTGAGCCCCGCGGTCTCGCACAGCGAGCGGAACACGTGCGGCACCAGCTCGGTGGCGAGGCCGCCGACCATCTCGCGCTCGAACGCACCCTCGAACACGCAGTACGGCCGCCCCGACCAGTCCAGCGCGGCGGTGGCCAGCGCCTCGTCCATCGGCAGGGTGAAGCCGTAACGCGCAATGCCGCGCTTGTCGCCCAGCGCCTCGCGCAGCGCCTGGCCGAGCGCGAGCGCGCAGTCCTCGACGGTGTGGTGCTCGTCGATGTGCAGGTCGCCCTCGCAGCGCAGGCGCAGCGCGAAGCCGCCGTGCTTGCCGAGCTGTTCCAGCATGTGGTCGTAGAAGCCGAGGCCGGTCTTCACGTCCGGGTCGGCCTCGCGATCGAGATCGACCTCGACCTCGATCCTGGTTTCCTTCGTGCGGCGCACGACCTTCGCGGTGCGCGGCGCGTCGGCGAGGGCGTGCGCGATCTCCGCCCAGTCCACGCCGTCGCCGAACTGCGGCGACTTCAGCTTGAAGCCGCGGATGCCGAGATTCACGGCGAACTCGATGTCGGTCTCGCGGTCGCCGACCATCGCCGAGCGCGCCCAGTCGATGCCGTGGTCGCGCAGCAGCGGCTGCACCAGTCCGAGCCTCGGCTTGCGGGTCGGCGCGTTCTCGTGCGGGAAGCTGCGATCGATCAGGGTGTCGCGGAAGACGATGCCCTGGCTCTCGAACACCTGCACCATCAGCGCGTGCGGGCCGTCGAAGTCGGCCTGCGGGAAGGCGTCGGTGCCGAGCCCGTCCTGGTTGGTCACCATCACGAAGGCGTAACCGGCGTCGCGCAGCTTCAGGAGCGCAGGGATCACGCCGTCGACGAAGGCGAGCTTCTCGAAGCGGTCGATCTGGAAATCGGCCGGCTCGCGGATCAGGGTGCCGTCGCGGTCGACGAACAGGATCGGCCGCTTCGCGTTCACGCCGCGGCCTCCACCGGGCGCAAGGCGGCGAACACGGCGTCGTTCTCCTCCGGCGCGCCGATGGTGATCCGCAGCGCATCGGACAGGCCTGGGGTGGCGCGCATGTCGCGCACCACCACGCCGGCGGCGAGCAGCCGGCGATAGACGCCCTCGGCGTCGTCGAAGCGCGCCAGCAGGAAGTTGCCGGCGCTCGGATACACCCGGCGCACGCCGGGCATCGCGGACAGCGCGTCGAACACCCGCGTGCGCTGCGCGCGTACGACCGCGGCGCGTTCGCGCGCCTGCGACAGCGCCTCGGGCGCGAGCGCGCGCAGCGCCAGCGCGGCGCAGGGCTCGGGCACCGGATACGGCGCCTGGCAGCGGCGCAGCACCGCGATCAGCGCCGGATCGGCGATCACGCCGCCGATGCGCGCGCCGGCCAGCGCGTGCAGCTTCGACAGCGTACGCAGCACGGCGACGTTCGGGTACTCGTCGATCAGCGACACCGCCGACGGCGCATCGGCGTAATCGAGGTAGGCCTCGTCGACCACGACCAGCGCATGGTCCTTCAACGCCTGCGCCAGCGCGCGGATCGCGACCAGCGGGATGAACTCGCCGCCGGGATTCCCGGGCGAGCACAGGAACACGATCTTCGCGCGGCGCGCGGTGGCGAGGTCGCGCATCCCGGCGAGGTCGGTGACCCAGCCGTCGGCATGGTCGCGCATCGGCGCTTCGACGATCGGCGCGCCCTGCAGCCGTGCGCAGACGGCGTACATGCCGAACACCGGCGGCGCGATCACCACCGGATCGCGCTCGGCGCGGCACAGCGCGCGCACCAGCAGGTCGATGGCCTCGTCGCTGCCGCGGCCGATCAGCAACTGTTCCGGACGCGCCCCCCACAGCGCTGCGAGCTGCGTGCGCAGCGCCTCGGGCTGCGGCGCGGGATAGCGGCGCAGTGCGCCGTCGGGGTCGGCCTCGTTGTTCCACGGCGACTCGTTGGCGTTGAGCCAGACCGTGCCGTCGACGGCATGACTGCGGGCGGACGCGTAGCCGGCGAAGGCACGCAGGTCGTCGCGCACGAGGTCGAGCACGTCGGACCGGCGGGCGCCCGGCGGCGCTGCGCTCATTTCGCGTTCTCCAGCGCCGCCAGGCGCATCGTCACCGCGGCGGCGTGGGCCTGCAGGCCCTCGGCTTCGGCCAGGCGCACCGCGGACGGGCCGATGCCGCGCAGCCCTTCGGCAGCGACCCGCTGCACGCTGATCGAAGTCTGGAAGCTCGCGACCGACAATCCGCTCCAGGCGCGCGCCGCGCCGCCGGTCGGCAGCACGTGGTTGGTGCCGCTGCAGTAGTCGCCCAGGGCTTCGGCGGCATAGTCGCCGAGGAACACCGAACCGGCGCAGCGGACCTTGCGCAGCCACGGCTCGGCGTCGCGCAGCGCGAGGATCAGGTGCTCCGGCGCGTAGCGGTTGCTGACCTCGAACGCGACGTCCAGCGACGGCACCAGGATCAGCCGCGATTTCGACAGCGCCTGGCGGGCGATGTCCGCGCGCGGCAGCCGCGCGAGCTGCGGCGGCAGTTCGGCGGCGACGCGCGCCATCAGCGGCGCCGAGTCCGACAGCAGGATGACCTGCGAATCCGGGCCGTGCTCGGCCTGCGACAGCAGGTCCGCGGCGACGAACGCGGGCGTGGCGCCGCCGTCGGCGATGATCAGCAGTTCCGACGGACCGGCCGGCATGTCGATGGCGGGGCCGCCCTCGACGGTCGAGACCTGGCGCTTGGCTTCGGTCACCCACGCGTTGCCCGGGCCGAACAGCTTGTCGCAGGCCGGCACGCTCTGGGTGCCGGAGGCCATCGCCGCGATCGCCTGCGCGCCGCCGAGCTTGAACACCCGGGTCGCGCCGCAGTGGCGCGCGGCGAACAGCACGGTCGGGTCCGCGCTGCCGTCGGGACGCGGCGGCGTGCACACGATCACCTCGTCGCAACCGGCGATGCGCGCCGGCACGCCGAGCATCAGCATCGTCGAAGGCAGCGGCGCGCTGCCGGCGGGAATGTACAGGCCGACGCGCGCGATCGGACGCACCATCCGCGAGCAGCGCACGCCGTCCGCGGTATCGACCGCGTATTCGCGCACCCCGCCCTCGCGGTGGAAGGCCTCGATCCGCGCCGCCGCATCGACGATGGCCGCGCGCAGCGCCGGGTCCAGCGCCGCCTCGGCCGCGTCGAACTCGGCGTCGGAGACTGCGAAGTCCTCCAGCAGCGCATGGTCGAGCAGGCGCGTGTACTTGCGCAGCGCGGCGTCGCCGTCGGCGCGCACGCGGGCGATGATCTTGCCCACGCCCAGCCGCACCGCGGCGGCGGAATCCTGGGTCGGCCGGCGCAGGGCCGCGCGCCGCCCGGCCTCGTCGAGGCCGCTCCAGGTCAACAGGTTCAGATCGATCCGGCTCGCCAGCGGCGCCTTCGTCGACATGTTCATGCCAGCATCCTCTCCACGGGCAGCACCATGAGCCCCCGGGCCCCGGCGCGTTTGAGTTCCTCCAGCCGTTGCCAGGTCATGGCGCCGTGGCACAGCGCCTGCACCGCCACGTCGCCGCCCGCGGAACCGTCCAGCGGCGTCACCGTGGGCGGCTCGGCATCGGGCAGCAGTTGCAGGACCTGCGGCAGGATCGACCGGGGAGCTTGCAGCATCAGCAGCTTGCTGTCGCGAATCTTCATCACACCGTCGAGACGGCGCAGCAGCAATTCGGCGATTCCGGCCCGGGCGTCGACGAAGGATTCGACCGGACCGGCGAGCACCGCCTCGCTGTCGAGCACGACCTCGATCGGCTTGAGCCGGTTGGCGGCGAGGGTGGCGCCGCTGGAGACCAGGTCGCAGACCAGGTCGGCCTGGCCCAGCCGCGGCGCGAGCTCCACCGACCCGGACATCGTCACCGGAGTGGCGGCGATGCCGCGTTCGGACAGCCAGCGCGACAGCAGCGCCGGATAGCTGGTGGCGATGCGCCTGCCCGGCAACTGCGCCTGCGGATCCCAGTCCCAGTCCTCGGGGATGCCGAACATCAGCCGGCAGCGACCGAAGCCGAGCCCGCGCCATTCGCGGAACGGCACCGCCTCGCCGCGCGCCGCGCGCTCGTGGTGCTGTTCGAGCAGCACGTTGCGCCCGACCATGCCGAGGTCGCAGACGCCGTCGGCGAGCAGCCCGGGGATGTCGTCGTCGCGGACCAGCAGCAGGTCCACCGGCAGCGATTCGCCGTAGTAGAACAGCTTGTCGCGGCTCTCCTGCCAGCTCAGGCCGGCGGCGGCGAGCAACGCCAGCGCCGGCTCGCTGAGCCGGCCGCTTTTCTGGATCGCGATGCGCAGGCGGTCGCGGGTGGAGGTGGCGGGAGAGGGCGACATGGGGATTCCTTCAGGAGGCGCCGTCGGCGCGGCGCCCGGCGCGGGCGCGACGACCGATCGCGAGCCGGTAGCCGCCGGCGCCGCGTTCGATGGTCCGCGCGACGCGGCCGATGGTGGTCACGCTGACCAGGGTGCGGTCGTGGATCTCGCGATAGGGCACGCCTTCGACCAGCAGCGGCACCACCTTCCAGCGATCGGCCATCGCCTCCAGCTCCGCCGGCGTGCACAGGTCTTCCAGGAACGCGCGCACGTCCTCCGGACGGCGCAGCCCGGCGAGCGTGGAGGCGAGCGCTTCCAGCCCGGCCTGGGCGTCGCGTTCGGGCAGCGGCTGGATGCGGTGCTTCATGTCGCGGAGAGGGGCGACCGGCCCCGGAGCATGTATTAACGTGCTATCACGTTAACTTGCTGCGACGCGTCACGTCAAGCACCGCGGATCCCCCGCCTGGCGCCCGTTTCCCGACGCGGGTCGCACTCCTTGCGGACCCCGGTGCGGAACGGGCGCCGGTCGTCACCGTGGCGTTGACCCTGCCGGGGGCGCGTGCTAGTCATGTCCGGCCGGTCGCCAACCGCACCGGCCTTCGCGTGCTTCGACTCACATCGAAAAGGACATGCACATGGACACCGAAAAGAAAACGTTCGCCTTCAAGCTCGCCGACAAGACCCGCAGCCCCGAGCCGCCGCGCTGGGACATCCGCGACGGCGTCGCCACCGCCGGCTGCACCGACCCGACCCGCCAGGGCGACTACCGCTACAGCACGACCCTCGGACGCGACAACGGCGCCTGGTGCTGAGCGTCCCGCATCCCCGCGGGTGATCCCGGCACGACACGCTGTCGTCGGGGATCGCGGCCGGCGAGACGACGCCCGCACGGGCCGTCCCGCCGGTCGCCCGCCCGCCGCCGATCCACGCCCCGCGTTCGCGCCCCCGCAGTCCGGAGACCCGTGGCCGCGACTGTCTCCCCGCGGCGCGGCGGGGACGCGCCTGGGGAAGCGCGACGCGGACACGAACGCCTTCCGCCTCGTCGTTTCCCGCACGCCGTGATCCGCCGCGTCCTGATCGTCACCCACAGCGCCGACCTGCACGCGGACCTCGTCGCCGAGCGCATCGCCGCACGCGACCGTCCCGCCTTCCGGCTCGACCTCGACCGCTTTCCGGCCGACTACGCGCTCGACCTGCATTTCAGCGCCCCGGCGTGGCGCGGGCACCTGCGCCACCTGCCCAGCGGCGACACCCTCGCGGTGGCCGACATCGGCGCGGTGTGGACGCGCAAGACCGCCGAATTCGCCTTCGCGCACCCGGACATGGGTGCGCAGGAGCGCGCCTACGCCGTCGAGGAAACGCAGCACGCGCTGTCCGGCCTGCTGTACGGGCTGCAGGACGTGTACTGGATGAGCCATCCGCTGGCGGTGCGCGGCGCGCAATGGAAGGGCGAACAGCTCGCGCGCGCCGCGCGCATGGGCTTCGACGTGCCGGACACGCTGATCACGACCAGCGCCGCCAGCGCCATCGCGTTCCACGCCGCCGCTCCCGAAGGCGTCGTCTTCAAGTGCATGGCCTCCACCGCGCTGGGCGCGGACCGGGTCGCGGACGAGGACCGCGTCAGCGGCGGCCTCGGCACCACCCTGATCGGCGCGGCCGAGGCGCCGCTGCTGGAAGCCGTGTCCGAGCCGCCCTGCCTGTTCCAGCGGCACGTCGCCAAGCGCCACGAACTGCGGGTCACGGTGATCGGAGATGCGGTGTTCGCCGCGCGCATCCATTCGCAGGACGACCCGCGCACCCGGCTCGATTTCCGCGATTTCAGCGCGCCGATCCGCTACGAAGCGGAGACGCTGCCGCCGGCGCTGGAAGCGCGCTGCCGCGATTTCGTCCACGGCTACGGCCTGCAGTACGGCGCGATCGACCTGATCGTCACCCCCGACGGCCGCCACGTGTTCCTGGAGAACAATCCGGGCGGCCAGTTCCTGTTCGTCGAGCAACTGGTGCCGGAACTGCGCATGCTCGACGCCGTCGCCGACCGGCTGGTCGCCGGCACGCGCGGCAGGCGCTGAGCGCATGTCCGTGGCCGACGTGCGCGATCGCCTGGGCGCGCTCGAAGCGCACACCGGCGTGAACACGCTGCTGCTCGCGGCGTCGCACATCGACCACGACCTGCTGCCGCCGCTGGACGACGCGCTGGCGCGCATCGGCCCCACGTCGCGGCTCGACGTCGTGGTGCATTTGCGCGGCGGCGAGGTCGAGGCCGCGCGCCGGCTCGCGACGCGGCTGCAGGCGGGCGCGCCGCGGCTGCGCTTCATCGTGCCGCATGCCTGCGCCTCGTCGGGCACGCTGATGGCGCTGGCCGCGGACGAGATCCTGGCCGGGCCGCTGGCGATGTTCTCGCCGATCGATCCGCACCTCGCCGGCGACGGCGATCGGCCCGACCTGCCCGCCGTGGTGTCGGCGGAAGACCTCCGACGGCTGCCGGAGGCGATCGAAGCCTGGTGCGGCCTTGCGCCCGACGTCGCCGCGGCCCGGGCGCAGGCGCTGCTCGCCGCGCGCTTCTCGGCGGAAGCGCTGGCGACGTTCGAGCGCAGCGTGCGCGCGATCGAAGCCGCCGCCGATGCGCTGCTCGCCCGGCACGTCCCCGCGGCGGACGCGCGCGGCGCCATCGTCCGCGCGCTGCTGCAGGGGTACGGATCGCACGACTACGCGATCACCGGCGACGAACTGCGCGCGCTCGGGCTGCCGGTCGCGCGCGACCCGGCGATCGACGCCCTGGCCTGGGACGTGGCCTGCGCGGTCCGTCGCACCATCGGCCCGGAATCGCGGACATCGTTCGATGAGGACTGGCACGACGCCGCCGTCGCCGACATCCGGGCGGTCGCGCTGCGCCGGCGCACGCGCGGGCGACGCGCGGGCATCTGGCACGCCGGCGCGACGGACGGCGCCTGAACCAACGACGGCGCGGCGGCCGCCGGATCAGTCGGCCGGTCGGCGGAAGATCAGCACGTATTCGCCCACGGTCGCCGCGGGCTGTTCGACGAAGATCTGCACCAACTCCCAGCCTTCGGCGGCCTGGTCGTGGATCAATCGTTCATAGGCCGCGGGATCGACCCGGCCTCCACGATAGGTGACGGGACTGCGCAGGAAACGGTAGGTCTGCATGGGCGCGGCTCGCGGAAGGAAGGAGGCGACCGGGCGGCGCCCGATCGCCCTTCCCCGACGCGCGCCGCGCCGGGATGTGACCGGCCTCAGTCGTCCGAGTGCGCCGCGGCGTAGACGCCGCCGTCGTGCATCAGCGCCAGCATCGCGGCGATGTCGATGTCGAGCGCACGGTCGCGGCCGAGGAAGGGCACCGCCTCGCGGATCGCCGCGTGCGCCGCGGCGACCGCCTCGCCGGGATGGAACGGTTCGGCGGCGGCGAGTTCGGCGCGCAGCGCCTCGACCTCGGCGAGAAACGCGTCGTGACCCGGCGCGCCCGGCGGCGGCCCGCCCTGCACCTTCGCCGCGAGCGCCGCGGCGTCGGCGCGTCCGGCCAGGTCGCGCGCGGCGTTGATCATGTCGCGGCGCAGGTCCAGCGCCTGCGCGGCGGTCATCAGTTCCAGCGCCAGCACCTTGCCGAGGTCGTCGACCATCGCCAGCACGTGGCGCGCCTCGTTGGCGCCCATCGACACGTGGTCCTCTGCATTCGCGCTGGTCGGGATCGAGTACACCGACGCCGGGTGCGCGCGGCTGGCGAGGTCGTTGACGATCGCCGCCGCGGTGTACTGCACGATCATGTAGCCGGACTCGGTCGCGTCCTCGTTGCCGATCAGGAACGGCGGCAGGCCGTCGCTGGTCGCGGGATCGACGAGCTTGTTGAGGCGGCGCTCGCTGATCGACGCCAGCACCGGGATCGCCGCCTTCACGTAGCTCATCGCCAGCGCCAGCGGCATGCCGTGGAAATGGCCGGCGGAGATCACCTGCTCCTCCACATGCTCCGCGCGCGCGTCCGGGAACACCAGCGGATTGTCGGTGACCGCGTTGAGCTCGATCTCGAGCACGCGACGCGCCTGGTCCACGGCGTCGCGCACCGCGCCATGCACCTGCGGCACGCAGCGCAGCGAATAGCTGTCCTGCGGCTGGTGCTTCTTGCCGCCGCGGAACGGCTTGAAGCGGGTGTAGAACTTCTCGCGGCCGTGGCGCTGGTCGGCCGGCACCCAGTCCCAGCCGATGTCGAAGCCCAGCGCCTGCGCGTCGGGCGTGTCCCAGCTCTTCGGCAGCCACGGCCGGAACTTCGGCACCAGGTGGTAGGGAATGTCGGCGAGGGTCGAGCCGGCCAGGAGTTTGCGCAGGTGCGCGGCCGATTCGACCTGGCCCGGATGCGGACGCAGGGCGTGGACTTCCTCGGCGAACGCGCCGAGACGGCCGGCGAAGGCGTCGACGGTCATCGCCGCGGCGAGGTCGGCGGTGTCCAGCCATTCCTCCAGCCGATGCAGCGCGAGCACGCCGCACGCCAGCATCTGCGCGGTGCCGTTGTTCAGCGCCAGGCCTTCCTTGTACGACAGCGACACCGGCGCGAGGCCGGCGCGCTTCAGCGCTTCGTCGCCGCGCAGGCGTTCGCCATCGTGGAAGGCTTCACCGCCGCCGAGCAGCACGATCGCCAGATGCGACAGCGGCGCGAGATCGCCCGACGCGCCGACCGAGCCCAGTTGCGGCACCACCGGCACCACACCGGCGTTGAGCATCGCCGTCAGCGCCTGCAGCGTCTCGACGCGCACGCCGGAATGGCCGCGCAGCAGCGTGTTGATGCGGATGCACAGCATCGCGCGCACGACTTCCGGCGCGAACGGCTCGCCGACGCAGACCGCGTGGCTGATGATGAGGTTGCGCTGCAGTTCCTCGTGCAGCGAGCGGCCCGATGGCGTCGCGCCGGGCAGCTCATCGCGCAGGGGATGCGCGCCGAGCAGCTTGTCGGCGTTGCTGCCGAAGCCGGTGGACACGCCGTAGATGGGCTCCTCGCGCCGCACCTGCTCGGCCAGGAACGCGGCGGCGTGCGCGACGTTGCGCAGCGCGCCCTCGTCGAGCATGACCTGTGCGCCGTAGGCGACTTCGACCAGCCTGTCGCGGGTCAGGGAACGACCGTCCAGCCGGATCGGCTTCATGGCCTGCCCTCCCGCTGCGGCAGCGCCCGCATCTGCTCGCGCTCGACCAGCAGGGTGCGGCCGAGGTCGGCCTCGGCCACCTCGAACTGCTCGCCGCGGCGCAGGTCCTTCACCGCGACCGCGCCGCGCGTCGCCTCGTCCTCGCCGCGGATCACCACGAAGCGGATGCCGGCGCGATCGGCGTACTGCATCTGCTTGGCGAACTTGCGCGGCTCCAACTGGGTTTCGACGTTCAGGCCCACCGCGCGCAGCTTCTGCGACAGCGCCAGCGCGTGTTCCAGCCCGGCCTCGTCCATCAGCGACACCAGCACGTCGACCGAACTGTCGGCGGTCGCCACCAGCCCGGCCTCGCGCAGTTGCCAGAACAGGCGGGTGAGGCCGATCGAGATGCCGACGCCCGGCAGCTTCGACTTGGTGTAGTGGCTGGCGAGGTTCTCGTAGCGGCCGCCGGAGCAGATCGAACCGATCTCCGGATTGGCGTTCAACGTGGTCTCGTAGACGATGCCGGTGTAGTAGTCGAGGCCGCGGGCGATCGACAGGTTCAGCGCGAAGCGGGCGTCGGCGACACCCAGCGCGCGCAACTGGCGCAGTACTTCGCGCAGCTCGGCGCGGCCCTCCTCGAACAGCGGCGTGCCCTCGCCCAGCGCATCGAGCGCGGCCTGCGCGGCGTCGTGGCCGGTCGCGCGCACCCGCGAGAACGCCAGCAGCGTGTCCGCAGTCTCCGGCGACAGGCCGAACTCGCCGCCGACCAGCGTCTCGCGCACCGCGGCCTCGCCGCGCTTGTCGAGCTTGTCGATCTCGCGCAGCACCGCCGCCTGGCGCTCGCCGTCGGCGATGCCCTGCCCCTCGAAGAAGCCGCGCAGCAGCTTGCGGTGGTTGAACTGGATGGTGAACTCGCCGATCGCCAGCGCCTCGAACACCGAGGCGATGACTGCCGGGATCTCGGCGTCATGGCGCGTGCTCAGCGCGTCCTTGCCGATCACGTCGATGTCGCACTGGTAGAACTCGCGGAAGCGGCCGCGCTGGGCGCGCTCGCCGCGGTAGACGCGCTGCATCTGGTAACGGCGGAACGGGAACACCAGGTCGTGCTCGTGCTCGGCGACGTAGCGCGCCAGCGGCACGGTGAGGTCGAAGCGCATCGCCAGTTCGGGCAGGCCGTCCTTGCCCTTGTCCAGGGTTCCGGTGGACTGCAGGAAGTAGACCTGGCGCTCGGTCTCGCCGCCGGACTTGGTCAGCAGCACCTCGGTCAGCTCCATCACCGGGGTCTCGACCGGCAGGAAACCGTACCGCTCGAAGGTGCGGCGGATGGTGTCCAGCATCCGCTGGAAGGCGATCTGGTCGCGCGGCAGCAGTTCGAGGACGCCGGGCGGGGTACGCGGCTTGATCAAGTGGAGCTCCGGGGCATGCAGCGAAACCCCAAGTTTAGCGGCTGCCCGCCCGGCTGACCCGGGTCGGGGGCCGGCCCGGCCGGCAGACCCCGGCCCGATGCCCCCCGGGGTTGCCGAACCGCCCCGGGAGTCCTTACAATTGTCGGCTCGAACGTCGGGGTGTAGCTCAGCCTGGTAGAGCGCTACGTTCGGGACGTAGAAGTCGCAGGTTCAAATCCTGTCTCCCCGACCAACCGATTCCGCGCAAAGGCCGCCTGAAAGGGCGGCCTTTGCGTTTGCACGCCCCCGGCGGAAATCCCGCCAGCCGTGGCGACGGCCCGAACGGCAGGGCGCCTCATCGCATGCCCTGCGCGGTTCAAATCCTGTCTCCCCGACCAACTAGATTCATGGAAAAGGCCGCCTGAAAGGGCGGCCTTATCGTTTGCACGCCCCCCGGCGGAAATCCCGCCAGCCCGTGGCGACGGCCCGAACGGCCGGGCGCCTCATCGCATGCCCGGCGCGGTTCCAGTCCTCTCTCCCGCAAACCGATTGCGCGACCAGGCCGCCTGCGAAGTGGCCCGTTCGTTCCCGATCGCCGGATTCGATCGCCAGACTCGGTAGAGCGGCCTTCAGGCCGCTGCGTCCTCCCCGCAACGAACCCGGGCGGCCGGAAGCCGCTCCATCGCTCACCCGTTGCGCAGATTCCGCGTCTGCCCCGCCCCGCGCACCACGAAGCGCTCGATCGTCAGCGACTCCGCGCCCATCGGGCCGTAGGCGTGCAGGCGGGTGGTGGAAATGCCGATCTCGGCGCCGAGGCCGAGTTCGCCGCCGTCGGAGAAACGCGACGAGGCGTTGACCATGACCACAGCGCTGCGCAGCGCGTGCACGAACCGCGCCGCGGCCGCCTCGTCGCGGCTGGCGATGACCTCGGTGTGGTCGGAACCGTGGCGACGGATGTGGGCGATGGCGTCGTCGAGCGTATCGACCACGCGCACCGCAAGGATCAGGTCGAGGAACTCCGCGTCCCAGTCGTCTTCGTGTGCGGGCACGGCGCCGGGCATGCGCGCCAGCGCGCGCGGGTCGGCGCGCAACTGCACGCCGCGTTCGGCCAGGATCGCCTCCGCGCGCGGCAGGAAGGCGTCGGCGACCTCGGCGTGCACCAGCAGCGTCTCCAGCGCGTTGCACACCCCGGGCCGCGACACCTTGCCGTCCAGCAGCAGGTCGAGCGCGAGATCGAGATCGGCCGCGGCGTCCACGTACAGATGGCAGACGCCCTTGTAGTGCTTGATCACCGGCACCCGCGCGTGCTCGGCGACGAAGCGGATCAGCCCCTCGCCGCCGCGCGGGATCGCGAGGTCGACGATGTCGTTGAGCTGCAGCAGTTCGAGCATCGTCTCGCGGCGCAGGTCGTCGACCAGCGTGATCGCGGCCGCCGGCACGCCGTGCGCTTCCAGGGCGCGCCGCAACGCGCCGGCGATCGCGACATTGGAACGCACCGCCTCCGAGCCGCCGCGCAGGATCACGCCGTTGCCGGCCTTCAGGCACAGTGCCGCGGCGTCGGCGGTGACGTTCGGCCGCGCCTCGTAGATCATCGCGATCACGCCCAGCGGGACCCGCACGCGCTCGATCGACAGCCCGTTCGGCCGCGTCTCGCGACGCGTGACCATGCCGACCGGGTCGGGCAGGGTCGCGACTTCGCGCACCGCGTTCGCGATCGCCGCCAGTCGCACGGGATCGAGCTTCAATCGATCGAGCATGGCGCCGGCGATGCCCTTCGCTTCCGCCGCGCGCAGATCCTCCGCGTTCGCGGCGAGGATCGCCGGCGCATCGGCATCGAGCGCATCGGCCATCGCGCGCAGCAGGACATTCTTGTCGTCGGAGGACAGCGCCGCCACCGCCTGCGCCGCCTCGCGGCAGGCCAGCGCCTGCACCCGGATCGTCGACACGTTCATTCCGCGCGCTCCTTCTGCGGCGTGGCCAGCAGCGACAGGTCGTCGCGATGGATGATGGTGTCGCCGTAGTTGTAGCCGAGGATCGCTTCGATCTCCTGCGAACGGCGACGGACGATACGGCGGATGTCCGCCGCGGAATACTGGGTCACGCCACGGGCGATCGGCGCCGCATCGGGCGCGTCGGCATAAAGGATCGACACCAGATCGCCGCGCCGGAATTCCCCCTGCGCACCGCAGACGCCGATCGGCAGCAGCGACGCGCCCTTCTCGACCAGCGCGGCCGCGGCTCCGGCATCGACGAGGATCGCGGCATCGGACTCGATCGGCGCATGCCGCAGCCAGTGCTTGCGCGCGGCGATGCGGCTGCGGCCGGCGACGAGGCGCGTGCCCACGACTCGGTCGTCGGCGAGCGCATGCAGGGTCTCCGCACGCGTGCCGTTCACCAGCACCGTGTCGATGCCCGCGGCGGCCGCGCGCTGCGACGCGTTGATCTTCGTCCGCATCCCGCCCGTGCCCGCCGCGCTGCCCGCCCCGCCCGCCATCGCGAGGATGTCCTCGCCGATTTCGGTCACGGTCAGCACCGGGCGGGCATCGGGATGCCTGCGCGGGTCGCTGTCGTACAGGCCATCGATGTCGGTGGCGATGAACAGCACGTCGGCGTCGATCAGCGCTGCGACGATCGCGCCCAGCGTGTCGTTGTCGCCGAGCTTGAGTTCGTCGACCGAGACGGTGTCGTTCTCGTTGACGATCGGCAGCGCGCCGCGGCGCAGCAGTTCCTGCAGGGTCGCGCGGGCGTTGAGGTAGCGCCGGCGGTTGCGCACGTCGTCGTGGGTCAGCAGCACCTGCGCGACCGGGCGCTCGAAGAAACCCTGCCAGAACGCCATCAGCTTCGCCTGCCCCAGCGCGGCCAGCGCCTGGCGCTCGGCCATCGCCGCGCCGGGACGCGGCGCGGCGTGCAGGATGCCGCGGCCCGCGGCGACCGCGCCGGAGGACACGATCACCACCTCGCGCCCCTGCGCCTGCGCGTGGCGCACGAACGCGGCGAGATGCTCGGCGTTGCGCGGGGTCAGCCCGCCCTCGCCCGCCAGCAGGCTGCTGCCGACCTTCAGCACGGCGCGCTTCCAGGCGGGCAGCGGTTGTTCGGCGAAGGCGGCGGGCGCAGTCATCGTGGGCTCACATCGCGGCCAGGCGCGCCTTCAGTGTGTCGAGTCGCAGCGCCGCGGCGGCGCCGGGCGACGTGCGCGCGGCGAGGCTGGCGTCGGGATCGCCGGCGGACCAGCGCGCGGGATCGGCGGCCTGCCGGTAGGCGTCGCGGAACGGCATACCCTGGCGCGCGAGATCGACCGCGAGGTCAGTCGCGTACATCGACGGATCGAGCGCGGCGCGCATCGCGTCGGACTTCCACTCGAGGTTGCGCAGCAGGTCGGGCAGCAGTTCAAGCGCGCCTAGGCCGCGGCCGAACGCGTGGAAGATCGCACCTTTGCTGAACTGCAAGTCGCGGTGATACCCGGACGGCAGCGACAGCAGTTGCTCGATCTCGCTGCGCGCGGCGGCGACGCTGGCGTAGCTGGCGCGCATCAATTCGACCACGTCGGGATTGCGCTTGTTCGGCATCAGCGAACTGCCGGTGGTGTACTGCGCCGGCAGCGCCACGAACGCGAATTCGGCGCTGGTGAACAGGCTGAGGTCCCAGGCGAGGCGTCGCAGGTCGAGCAGCGCGGAACCGAGCGCCTCGATCGCGGCGATCTCGAACTTGCCGCGCGAGAGCTGCGCATACGCGGCCGACAGTTGCAGCCGGCCGAAGCCGAGCGCCTCGGTCACATGGTCGCGATCCAGCGGCAGGTTGACGCCGTAGCCGGCGGCGCTGCCCAGCGGGTTGGCGTCGACCCAGGCCAGCGTGTCGCCGGCGCGCCGCGCGTCGTCGATGAAGCCTTCGGCCCAGGCCGCCCACCACATGCCCAGCGACGACACCACGGCGCGCTGCAGATGGGTGTAGCCGGGCAGCGGGATCGCGGCCTCGGCCTCGGCGCGCGCCAGCGCGACCTGCGCGCACTCGACGCACAGCGCCTGCAGCCGCGCGAGGCGGTCCTTCAGCCACAGGCGGGTCGCGACCAGCACCTGGTCGTTGCGGCTGCGGCCGGTGTGGATCCTGCGGCCGGCATCGCCGAGTCGGTCGATCAACCGCGCTTCGATCGCCGAATGGCCATCCTCGAAGCGTTCGTCGAGGACGAAGTCGCCGTTGCGGAAATCCTCGGCCAGGTTGGTCAGCTCGACCTCGATGCCGGCCAATTCGTCCGCGGCCAGGATGCCGATGCGCAGCAGCCCGTGCGCGTGCGCGCGGCTGGCCTCGATGTCGAACAGGAAGAATTCGCGATCGAGCACCACGTCCTCGCCGGCGAGGAAGCGCTGGATGCGATCGTCGACCTGCACGCCGGGTTTCTGCCACAGGAGACCGCTCATGGGGTTGTCCTCGGTGAATGATTCATACAGATCGGCGAAAGCCGCTGAGCAAAAAACGACGGAGCAAAAGCAGCGTCATCCTCGCGCATGCGAGGACCCAAACTCGATCGCTGGCCACGGTTGGGTCCTCGCTTGCGCGAGGATGACGGCAAAGAGAGTACGCGCAAGGTGCAAGCCGCGTTCACGCCGGAATCCCCGCCAGCTCGTCGAACCCGAACGCGAGGTTGCGGTCCTGCAGCACCTGCGTGGCCGAGCCCTTGAGCAGATTGTCCTCGGTGGCGATCACCACCCGCCGGCGGCCCCTTCCGACAGCGCGAAGTCGCTCTGTTCGGCGTGCGGGCGAAAGTAACGGAGTAATAGCAGCGTCATCCTCGCGCATGCGAGGACCCAAGCTCGATCGGCGGCCACGGTTGGGTCCTCGCTTGCGCGAGGATGACGGCAATGGGGAAACGCGTGAAGGCAACGAAGGGTTCATATCGGAATCCCCGCCAGCTCGTCGAGTCCGAACGCGAGGTTGAGGTTTTGCAGCGCCTGCGTGGCTGCGCCCTTGAGCAGGTTGTCCTCGGTGGCGACGACGACCAGTCGGCGGCCGTCGTCCGAGAGCGCGAAGCCGCCGAGTTCGACGTGATGGCGGTCGGCGATGCGGCTTACCCACGGCGCGTCGTCGAGCACGCGCACCAGCGGTTCGCCGGCATAGGCGTCGCGGTAACGGGCGAGGACGGCGTCGCGGGTCGTCGCTTCGCGCAGCGGCAGGTTCGCGGTGATGGTCAGGCCGCGGAAATGCGGTGCGACGTGCGGGATGAATTCGACCGGATGGCCGAGGTGCCGCGTGACTTCGCGTTCGTGCACATGGCCGGTCAGCGCATAGGGCATCAGATTGTCGCGCAGCTTCTCCGGATCGTTCTTGTCCGACGGCGTGGTGCCGGCGCCGGAATACCCGGACACGCCGAAGCACTGCACCGGGCCGGCGAGGAGGCTGCGCATCGGCGCGACCGCCAGTTGCATCGCGGTGGCGTAGCAGCCGGGGTTGCTGATCCGGCGCTGGCCGCGGTACGCGCCGCGGGTGAGCTCGGGCAGACCGTAGTACCACCCGTCGTCGAAACGGTAGTCGGCGGAGAGATCGACGATGACCGGTTGCACGAAGGCAGGATCGACGCCCGCCGCATCGAACGCCGCCACGCACGCCGCAGCCTTGCCGTTGGGCAGCGCCAGCACTACCGCGTCGGCACCGAGCGTCGGCAGGTCCTCGTGTGCCGGCGCGCTGTAGCGCAGGTCGCCGCCGACGCCGTCGCGGGGTTCGGACATGTAGTCGGCCACGCGTTCGCCGTCGCGCTCGCGCGAGCTGACGAACTGCAGGACGAAGCGCGGATGCGCGGCGATCAGGCGGATCAATTCCGCGCCGACGTGGCCGCGGGCGCCGACGATGCCGACCCGGATCTGCGCGGCGTCAGTCATGGAGCTGGACAGGGGTCGGGACATGCGCAGGGGCTTCCAGTTTCGCGCGCAGCCCGGCGGCGACCGCCGGCCATTCCTCGCGCAGGATCGAAAAGACGTGGGTGTCGCGCAGCGTGCCGTCGCGATGGCGCATGTGCGCGCGCAGGATGCCGTCGCGCCGGGCGCCGAGGCGCAGGATGGCCGCCTGAGAACGCAGGTTCTCGTGGCTGGTCTCGAACGTCGCCGATGCGCAGCCCAGCGCGTCGAAGGCATGGCCGAGCAGCAGCAGCTTGGCCTCGGTGTTCAGCGCGGTGCGCTGCGCGCGCGCCGCATACCAGGTGTAGCCGATCTTCAGCCGCGGCACCCCGCGGTCGATGTCGTAGAAGCGCGTGCTGCCGACGAGATCGCCCGCGCCGTCGAACACCGCGAACGGCAGCGCATGGCCCGCGTCGCGCTGTGCCAGCGCCGCGGCGATGTAGGCCTCCGCCTCGTCCGGATCGGGCCCGGGAACGCTGGTGAAGCGCAGCGTCCACAGCGCACCGTCGGCCGCGGCGGCGCGCAGCGCGTCGGCGTGGTGCTCGCACAGCGGCGCCAGCCGTACGTGACGGCCGGTCAGCGTCGGCGTGGACCACGCGGCGCTCATGCGCGATCCACCAGCGTCGCGGAGCGCGTCCGGCAGTGCGCGAGGCAGGCGCGAATTGTCGCCATCGCCTCGCCCTCGGGATCGCCGAGGCCGTACCAGTAGGCGCGCCAGCGCGGCTGCTTGACGCTGCCGTCGGCCTCGGCGTCGTAGAAGGCGTTGACCGGGTTGCCGTGGCGCGAGCGCCAGAACAACCGCGGCTCGGCTTCGCGCATCAGTTGCCACACCGCGCGGCCGAGGCCCTCGCCCTGGGCGTCGTCGAGCACCGCGAACTTGTCGAGGTACGGCACGCCGTCCTCCAGCGTCAGCACCACCGCGGCGCGATAGTTCTCGCTGACCCAGGCGCGATGCAGCGCGGTGCGCGCGAAGTAGTCGGGCACCAGGGTGCGTCCGAACGCGGATTCGATCAGCGAACGCAGGCGCTCGGTGTCGAGGTCGGCCCACGAGCGCGCTTCGAGCACGCGCTCGCCGCGGCGCACCAGCGTGCCGGATCCCTTGTGGGTGAACAGTTCCTTCGCCAGTTCGTCGGGCCGGGTGATCGACACCGACGACGACAGCGGCAGCGCGTCCAGCAGCGACTTGATCTGCTCGATCTTCACGCGCATGCCGCCGTTGATCCACGGCTGCGCCATCAGCGCGTCGTACTCGGTCGAGAGGTTGATCGAGTCGATGACGTTGCCGTCGCCGTCGAGCAGGCCGCCGGTGCCGGTGAGGAACACGATCTTGTACGGCTGCAGCTTCTGCACCAGCTCGTTCGCGGCGAAATCGGCGTTGACATTGAGGATCTGGCCGCCGGCGGTCTCGCCGAGGCTGGCGATGACCGGGATCGAGCCAGCCTGCAGGCTGGCGTGGATCGGCGCGAGATCGACCCGCTTCACCTCGCCGACGAGGCCGTAGGTGTCCCGATCGAGGTAGTCGGCCTCGAACACGCCGCTGACGATCGAGGTCGCGCGCGCGTCGCGCGCCTGCAGCGCCTCGACCAGCTTGAGGTTCTGCACGTGGAAGACCTTGCGCACGATCGCCAGCGCCTCGGGCGAAGTCACGCGCAGGCCGTTGACGGTGTGCTTCTCGATGCCCGCGGCCGACAGCGTCTCGTCGAGCTGCGGGCCGGCGCCGTGGATCACGATCGGCGTCAGCCCCACGTCCTGCAGGAAGGCCAGCGACGAGGTCAGCGCGTCGAGGTCGTCGCGCAGCACCGCGCCGCCGACCTTGACCACCGCGAACCGCGCCGCATCCAACTGCGAGAAGCGCTTGAGGTACTGCGAGATTTCCTTGGCGCCGGCCATGCTGGAGAGCAGACGCACGATGGTCTGCCGGGTCTGGGGGTCGTGGACCCCGGATTCGGGCAACAGGTTCATGCCGCTTGGCCACCGGAAAGGATGCGGACGATCGACGCGGTGTAGCGCTCGAGGTCTTCGAGCGCGACCCATTCGTCGGCGGTGTGGGCCTGGGCGATGTCGCCCGGCCCGTAGACGATCGCGGTCATGCCGGCGGCCGAGAACAGCGACGCCTCGGTCCAGAAATCGACGGCGTTGCCGATCGGCAGGCCGAGGTCGTCGGCGAGGTCGCGCGCGGCGAGGCGGCGGTTTTCCGCGTCGGCCACGTCGCCCGCGGGCAGCGACGGCCCGCGGAAGGTTTCCTGGTAGCGCTCCAGCGTGCCCGGCGCGGCGCAGGCGCCGAAGCGCGCGTGCAGGTCGTCGATGCCGTGCGACGGCAGCGGCCGGAAGCCGAAGCGGACCTCGGCGCTGGGCGCGATCACGTTCGCCTTGATGCCGCCCTCGACCTTGCCGATGTTGAAGCGCAGGCCGGTCAGGCCGCCGAAGCGGCGGTGCGCCTCGCCTTCGACCACGTCCAGCGCCTTCGCGCCCCAGCGCATCGCGTGGTGCAGCGCGTTGCTGTGTATCGCGTTGGCGCCCGACGCGTGGCCGGCGGCGCCGCGGAACTTCAGCAGCACCGAGCTGATGCCGCGATGGGCGAGCACCGCCTCGCAGCGCGTGGGCTCGGCGACGATCGCTTCGCGGAAACCGTGCTCCGACGCGAGGAAACCGGCGATGCAGCGCGCGTCGTTGGCCTCTTCGTCGGTCGTGAACAGGAACGCCGCGTCGCCCCGGGTGCGGCGCGCGGCGACGATCAGGCCCGCGGCGGCGCCCTTGATGTCGCAGGCGCCGAGGCCGATCGCGCGGTCGCCGGCCACGCGCAGGCGCAGCGGGTCGGCGGTCCAGGCCTCGGACGAAGGCACGGTGTCGAGGTGGACGTTGAACAGCCGCGTCGGCCGCCCGCGGACCGCGAGCAGCGACACCGCGCCGTCGCCGTGGTCGGTGAGGGTGCAGTCGAAGCCGGGAAGCTGCGCGCGCAGGTAGCCGAAGATGCCGCCCGCGGGCACGATCGCCCGCGGCGGGTTGCGGGTGTCGAAACCCACCAGGGCTTCGAGGTGCTTGAGTATCTCGTCGCGCATGGGAGCGGTCATCCGGCCAACTGCCCGGCAGAGCGGCCTTCAGGCCGCCTTTCCCGTCCACGACGATTCGCCAGCGGCCCGAAGGCCGCTCTACCGATGCGGCTCATGCGTTGATCTCGGCCCACAGGGTGCTGCTCATGCCGAACAGCTTGATGAAGCCCTCGGCTTCCTCCACGCCCCAGTCCGCCGACTGCGCGTAGGTCGCGCCCTTGGCGTTCAGGATGTGCGGCGAGCGCACGGCCACCGCATCGACGCGGCCGCCGCGGGTCTCCAGCACCACCTCGCCGTTGACCTGGCGCTGCGACGAGGCGAGGAAGGCCTCGAGGTCGGCCTTCAGCGGATCGTGCCAGAAGCCTTCGTAGACCAGCTCCACCCACTTGCGCGCGACCTCGGGCTTGAAACGGTTCTGCTGCTTGGTCAGCACCGCTTCCTCCAGCGCGCGATGCGCGGCCAGCAGCGCGACCAGGCCCGGCGCTTCGTACACGATGCGGCCCTTCAGGCCGATCGTGGTGTCGCCGGTGTACATCCCGCGACCCACGCCGTAGGGCGCGAACATGGTGTTGAGCCGGGCCAGCAACTGCGCGCCGGCCATGGCGTTGCCGTCGATAGCGACAGCCTCGCCCTCGACGAAGCGCACGGTCACGTGCAGCACTTCGTCCGGCCAGTTGCGGCGCGGCGCGCACCAGCCGCGCGCGCCGTCGCCGGGCGCTTCCCACTTGTCGATCTCGCCGCCGGACAGGGTCACGCCCAGCAGGTTCTCGTTGATGGTGTAGGCCTTCTGCTTGGCGCGCACGCCGAAGCCGCGTTCCTCGAGGTACTTCTGCTCGTAGGCGCGGGTCTGGGTGTGTTCCTTCTGGATTTCCCGGATCGGGGCGACGATGCGGAAGTCGCCGCTGGCCTTCACTGCCAGGTCGAAGCGCACCTGGTCGTTGCCCATGCCGGTGCAGCCGTGCGCGATCGCGTTCGTGCCCAGTTCGCGCGCCCGGGCGAGGCTGGCGTCGACGATCAGGTAGCGGTCCGAGACCAGCAGCGGGTACTGGCCCTGGTAGGCCTCGCCGGCGCGCACGAACGGCTTGACGAAGCCGTCCCACAGCGCGGGGCCGCCGTCGACGGTGACGTGCGAGGCGACGCCGAGTTCCTGCGCGCGGGCCTCGATGTAGGCGCGCTCGTCGGCATCGACGCCGCCGGTGTCGGCGAACACGGTGTGGACGTTCCAGCCGCGCTCCTTCAGGTAGGGCACGCAGAAGCTGGTGTCGAGGCCGCCGGAAAAGGCGAGGACGATGTCGTGGCTGGCGGACGCCTGGGTCGAAGCGGTCATTGCGTGGGTCTCTTTTTTGCCCCCTCCCCCGTCGTGCGGGGGAGGGTTGGGGTGGGGGCGGATCGATACCGTCGTCCGGAAGGAGGCGTCACCCCATCCCGGCCTTCCCCCGCTCGCGGGGGAAGGAGACGACCGTCATTGGTGCGCGAGCGCGGCCATCACCGCCTTCTGCACGTGCAGGCGGTTCTCGGCTTCGTCCACGGCGATGCAGTACGGCGCGTCCATCACCGCGTCGGTGGCCTTCACGTTGCGGCGCAGCGGCAGGCAGTGCGAGAACACTGCGCCGTTGGTCAGCGCCATCTTGCGTTCGTCGACCATGAAGTGCGTGAACTGGTCGCGGATGGGCTTTTCGGGCGCCCAGTTGCCGAAATACGGCAGCGCGCCCCAGCTCTTGGCGTAGACCACGTCGGCGCCGGCGTAGGCGCTGTCGATGTCGTGGCTGACGGTCAGCGAGCCGCCGCTCTCGGCGACGTTCTGCTCGGCCCAGCCCATGTAGCGCTCGTCGAGCACGTACTCCGGGGTCGGGCACAGCAGGGTCACGTCCATGCCGAGGCGGGTGGCGATGGTCAGCGCGGAATTCGCGACCGCGGTGTTCAGCGGCTTCGGATGGTAGGTCCAGGTCAGGACGTACTTCTTGCCGCGCAGATCGTGGGTGCCGAAGTGCTCCTGCAGGGCCAGCGCATGCGCCAGTTCCTGGCAGGGATGGGTGATCGTCTCCATGTTGATGACCGGCACCGTCGCGTACTTCGCGAACGACTTGAGCACGCGGTCCTCGCGGTCGACCGACCAGTCGACGAACTTCGGGAAGGCGCGCACGCCGATCAGGTCGACGTAGCGGCTGAGCACCCTCGCGACCTCCGCGATGTGCTCCTCGGTGTCGCCGTCCATCACCGTGCCGAGGTCGAACTCGATCGGCCAGGCGTCCTTGCCCGGGGCCAGCACCACGGCGTGGCCGCCCAGGTGGAAGGCGCCCAGCTCGAAGCTGGTGCGGGTGCGCATCGACGG
Source organism: Lysobacterales bacterium (assembly GCA_019510125.1). Classification (GTDB taxonomy): domain Bacteria; phylum Pseudomonadota; class Gammaproteobacteria; order Xanthomonadales; family Xanthomonadaceae; genus Lysobacter_I. The sequence continues at coordinate 40,661 of JAEKKX010000008.1, read as the reverse complement.
GTTGAAGAACACCAGCGCGATCGACTTGCCCTTGAGCTGGTCGCCCAGCCGGTTGCGCTTGAACAGCGCGGCCTGGGTGAGCACGGCGTCCAGTTCGTCGCGGCTCCAGTCCTGGGTGTTCAGGAAATGCTTCATGGCGGGTCTCGGCGGAAGGAATCGGGGAGAGGGGAAAGGCGGAATCGGAAAAGCGAAAAGGCCCGGCGGTGAGCCGGGCCTTTCCTGGAAACTCGTGTCGTTGCGGATCGACGACGTTCCGGATCACCCAGCGTGGATGTGGGGTTCCGGTCGGCGCGCGCGCGAGGTCATGCCGGAAGCCATCCGGGCACTGGTCGTCGACAGGGGCTGCGCGCTGCACATAGGGCGCGAATGCTCGCATGCGGCAGGCACGGACGCAAGCGGTCAGCGCTTCTCGGCCGGCGGCATGTCGGGGACCACGGTAATCCTGATCCGCAGGCGCTTGCCCGGGTCGACCGGCAGCCGCGACCGGTAGCGCACCCCGCGATGGATGTAGTCCACGTCGTAGCCGACCACCCGCTGGAATTCCCGGTCCACGCGGACCGTGCGGCAGTTGCGTTTGGCGGGGGTGACGCCGGACGCCTCGCCGGGATGCTCGCAGTCCTCCTGGATGGACTTGGCGTGCAGGGTCTGGCGGACCGGCTCGACATGCAGGACCTGGGCGTACTCGACGCGCACGTTGGCGGTGGCGCTTGGCTCCTCCGCCCTCGCGACGGCGGACAGACACGGCAGGAGGCACAGCAGCAGGGGCACGGGGAGGACGCGCATGGGACTGGCGAGTGTAGGCGGGACCCGGCGCGGCTGGCTGAATGTCGGCTGTCGTGGCGGGTGCGGGACGGCTAGAATCCGCTCGACACCCCCCGCGACGGATCGACGATGCCCCTGCAGCTCCACAACAGCCTGACCCGGAAGGTCGAGGCGTTCGCTCCCCTCGACCCGGCCGCGGGCCCGACGCTCTATCTGTGCGGTCCGACGGTCTACAACTTCGTGCACATCGGCAACGCCCGCGGGCCGGTGGTGTTCGGGGTGCTCGCGGCCCTGCTCCGCCGTCGCTACGGCAAGCTGCGCTATGCCCGCAACATCACCGACGTCGACGACAAGATCAACGCCGCGGCGAAGGAACAGGGCGTGCCGATCTCGACCATCACCGACCGGTTCGCCGCGGCCTACCGCGAGGACATGGCCGCGCTGGGCGTGTCGGGCGACTTCGCGCCGAACCTCGAGCCGGCCGCCACCGCGCACATCCCGCAGATGATCGCGATGATCCAGCGCCTGATCGACCAGGGCCACGCCTACGCCGCCGAAGGCCACGTGCTGTTCGCGGTCGACACCTTCGCCGAGTACGGCAAGCTCTCGCGCCGCGATCCGGAGGAAATGCTGGCCGGCGCCCGGGTCGAGGTCGCGCCGTACAAGAAGAACGCCGGCGACTTCGTGCTGTGGAAGCCGTCGAGCGACGACCTGCCCGGCTGGGACTCGCCGTGGGGCCGCGGCCGCCCGGGCTGGCACATCGAATGCTCGGCGATGGCCGAGGCCCACCTGGGCGAGACCATCGACATCCACGCCGGCGGCAACGACCTGATGTTCCCGCACCACGAGAACGAGGTCGCGCAGAGCGAGTGCACGCACAAGTTCGCGGACGGCGCGCACAGGACCTTCGCGCGCTGGTGGATGCACAACGGCATGCTGAACTTCGACGGCGGCAAGATGGCCAAGTCGGTCGGCAACATCCAGCGGGTCCACGAACTGGTGCGCCGCCATCCGCCGGAAGCCCTGCGCTACGCCCTGATGTCGGCGCACTACCGGCAGCCGCTGGAGTGGTCGGACGGGCTGGTCGAGCAGTCGATCCGGACCCTGGACCGGCTGTACGGCACGCTGCGCGACCTCGCCGACGTCGAAGCCGCGGCGGAGATTCCCGACAGCATCGAAGCCGCCCTCGACGACGACCTCAACACGCCGCAGGCGCTGGCCGAGATCGCGCGTCTTGCCGGCGAGGCACGCAAGGCGACGGACGCGGGCGAGCGCCGTCGCCTGAAATCCGAATTGCTCGGCGCCGGCCTCGCGGTCGGCCTGCTGCAGCAGGCGCCCGAGGCCTGGTTCGCACGCGGCGCCTCCGGCGACGACGACGCCCGCATCCAGGCGCTGGTCGACGAGCGCAACGAGGCCAAGAAGGCCCGCGACTTCGCCCGCGCCGACGCCATCCGCAAGCAACTGGCGGACGAAGGCATCCTGCTGGAAGACACCCCGCAGGGCGTGCGCTGGGTGAGGAAGCGCGTCTAGCCGATGCCCTATCGGCATCGGCTGCGCTTCCGAACGCCCTGCCATGGATGGACGGGCCGGGCATTCCGCAAGCTGTCGACGTCGCGCCAAGGACGGCAGTGATACCGCATGAGGCCGCACTGCGGACGGAACGCTCTGGACGCATGGACGACATCCGTCGCGGCTCCCGCCGCTCCTACAATAGTTCGCGATGACCACCTTCCCCCTCGAGCCCACCGCCGCCGCCGCCCAGGACGCCATCCGCGAAGAGTTCGCCTTCTTCGCCGACTGGTCCGAGCGCTACCAGTACCTGATCGACCTCGGCCGCAAACTGCCGCCGATGGACGAGGCGCTGAAGACCGAGGAGCACCGCCTGCACGGCTGCCAGTCGATGGTCTGGATCGTCGCCGACGGCGACGCGTCGCGGCTGGACTTCACCGCCGCCAGCGACTCGGCGATCGTCTCCGGCCTGGTCTACCTCGCCCTGCGCGTGTACGCCGGGCGCAGCGCGGAGGAGATCCTCGCTACCGAGACCCGCTACATCGCCGACATCGGCCTGGCGAAGCACCTCTCGCCGACCCGCAACAACGGCCTCGCCGCGCTGATCGCCTTCATCAAGGCCCGCGCGCAGGCCGCGCTCGACGGCGCAGGCTGAAGCGGACGCCATGACCGAGGCCGCCCCCGGTCCGCTCGCAACGGCCTCGCCGCTGCGCAGCCGCGCGTTCGCCGCGCTGATGGCCTACCGGCTGTTCACGATCCTGTCCTACCAGATCGTGGCGGTGACGGTGGGCTGGCACGTGTACGAGCTGACCCGCGATCCGTGGAAGCTGGGCCTGGTCGGACTGGCCGAAGTGGTGCCGTTCTTCGCGGTCGCGCCGTTCGCCGGCTATCTGGTCGATCACCTGCCGAAACGGCGGCTGGGTATCGTCGCCTGCCTCGGCCTGGCGATCACCCCGGCGCTGCTGCTGGCGATCTCGCAGGACTGGCTGTTCGGACACGCCTCGGTCAAGCACGCGCAGGTGTGGATGATCTACGCCTCGATCGTGTTCACCGGCGCGGTCCGCTCGTTCCTGGGGCCGGTCTACAACACCCTGTTCGCCCGCGCGCTGCCGCGCGACCAGTTCACCCGCGGCGCGAGCATCGGCGCGGTGGTCTTCCAGGCGGCGCTGGTGCTGGGGCCGGCGATCGGCGGCGTGCTGATCGGCGTCGCCGGCAAGAGCACGGCCTACGCCACCGGCATCGGCGTGGCGCTGGCCGCCGCCGGCGCGCTGTTCGCACTGCGCGTGAGCGAGCCGCCGCTGGCGGAGACCCGCAGCCCGATCTTCGCCAGCATCCGCGAAGGCCTGCGCTTCGTGTTCTCGCAGCAGGTGATGCTCGGCGCGATGGCGCTGGACATGTTCTCGGTGCTGCTCGGCGGCGCGGTGTCGATGCTGCCGGCCTTCATCAAGGACGTGCTGCATGCCGGCCCCGACGCGCTGGGCTTCCTGCGCGCGGCGCCCGCGCTGGGCTCGGTCTGCGTCGCGCTGTGGCTGTCGCGGCATCCGCTGGAGCGCAACGCCGGCCGCACCCTGCTGCTGGCGGTCGCCGGTTTCGGGATCTGCACGATCGCCTTCGCGCTGTCGCGCCACCTGCTGCTGTCGTTCGCGATCCTGCTGGCCTACGGCGTGTGCGACGGCATCTCGGTGGTGATGCGCTCGACCATCCTGCAACTGGTCACGCCCGACCACATGCGCGGCCGGGTGTCGTCGATCAACAGCATCTTCATCAGCTCGTCGAACGAGCTGGGCGCGTTCTACGACGGGGTCATGGCGCGGATGTTCGGCCTGATCCACGCGGTCGTCATCGGCGGCTGCGTCACCCTCGGCGTGGTCGGCGTCACCGCCTGGCGGGCGCCGAAGCTGCGGCGGCTGGACTTGCGCGATCTGCACTGAGGCCCGCCGCCCCCGGCCACGAAAAAGCCCCGCCTAAGCGGGGCTTTTTGGTTGTCGCGTCGCCGCGGCGGAGGCTCAGTCGCCCTGCTGCTTCTGCAGATGTTCCCAGCGCTCCTGCTCGTCGATGGTGCGCTCGGCGGTGAGGCGGGCCTCCAGTCGGTGCAGACCGATCTCCTCGCCCGAGTCGACGCTGTAGCCGTACTCGCCGGAGTCCACGCGCTTGAGCGTGCTGTCGATCTTGCCGATCAGCTTGCGGTAGCGGTCGCGGGTGCGCAGTTCCAGCGAGTTCTCGGTCTCGCGGGTGGCGCGCTCGGCGTCGTCGCCCACGTCGCGCACTTCGTCCTTGAGGTTCTCGATGGTCTGCTTCGACTCCTCGATCAGCTCGGCGCGCCACTGCAGCAGGCGCTGGCGGAAGTATTCGAGCTGGAGCGGGCTCATGTACTCCTCGTCCACGCTCGGCTTGTAGCCGGCGGGGAGGATCGGCCGGCCGGTGGCCTCGTCGACCTTGTACGCGACGACCTTGGCCTGGCTGCGGGGCGCCGGGGCGGACGGGCGCGAGGCCACGGCCACCGCGACCTTGCCGGCGGCCGGCCGCGGCGCGCCGACGGCGGCCTTCTTCGGCGGATCGTTCGGGTTCGGCAGCGGGCCCGGCACCGGGGGCTTGGGCGGCTTCGGCGGCGGGCTCGGCGGCTTCGGCACGGGCGGCGGCGCCGGGGTGGGCGTCGGCGTCGGCGGCGCGGCCGGCTTGGCGGCGCCGGCAGGAGCCGACTTCACCGGCTTGGACGCGGAGGCCTTCGCCGGCGGCGCCTTGGCCTTGGCGGCGGCGGCGGCCGGCTTGGCGGCCGGCTTCGCAGCGACCTTCGCGGCCGGCTTCGGCGCGGGCTTGGGAGCGGCCTTCGCAGCCGGCTTCGGCGCGGCCTTGGCGGCCGGCTTCACGACCTTCTTCGCCGCCGCCTTGGTCTTGGCGGCGGCCGGCTTCGCGGCCGGCTTCGGCGCGGGCTTCGCGGCCTTCTTGGCGGCGGTCTTGGCGGCCGGTTTGGCTGCCGGCTTCGCGGCCTTCTTCGCGGGCTGCTTGACGGCCTTCGCGGCCTTCTTCGCGGGTTTCTTCACTGCCACGTCGCGGAATCCTCGTTTCTTCCCTTGAGGCGGGAAAGCGGGCTGTTATACCCTGCAAACACGGCAGCGGCAACCTCGCATTCCGCGGGATTGCGCGCCGCAATCCCCCGCCGGACCGGACTTCCTTGATCGACCGTCTGCTGATCGCCGCGCTCCGCTTCTACAAACGCTGGGTGAGCCCGCTGCTGGGACAACGCTGCCGGTTCGTGCCCACCTGTTCGGAGTATTCGATGGAGGCGATCGGCCGGTTCGGCGCCCTGAAGGGGAGCTGGCTGACCGTCCGTCGGCTGTCGCGCTGCCACCCGCTGTGCCCGGGCGGACACGATCCCGTCCCGCCCGCTCCGACCCGCCCCGCTTCCCCACGGACGCCGACATGACCGCTTCCCCCGCCACCCTCATCGTCAACGCCCGCCTGGTCAACGAAGGTCGCGAGACCGACGGCGACCTGCGCATCGCCGACGGCCGGATCGCGGCCATCGGCACGGGCCTCGTCGCACGCGCCGGCGAGACCGTGATCGACGCCGCCGGGCGCCGGCTGATGCCCGGGATGATCGACGACCAGGTCCACTTCCGCGAACCCGGGCTCACCCACAAGGGCGACCAGGCGACCGAATCGGCGGCCGCGGTCGCCGGGGGCATCACCAGCTTCATGGACATGCCCAACACCAGCCCGCCGACGCTCGACAGCGCGGCGCTGGAGGCCAAGTACGCCGGCGCCGCCGGCCGCGCCTGGGGCAACTACGGCTTCTACCTCGGCACCAGCACCTCGAACCTGGAGGCGATCCGCGCGCTGGACCCGAAGGCGGCGCCGGGCATCAAGATCTTCATGGGCGCCTCCACCGGCAACATGCTGGTGGACGATCCCGAGATCCTCGACGCGGTGTTCCGCGACGCGCCGACGCCGATCATCACCCACTGCGAAGACACGCCGATGATCGAGGCGCGGCTGGCCGAGTACCGCGCGCGCTACGGCGACGACATCCCGGTCGAATGCCACCCGGACATCCGCTCGCGCGAGGCCTGCATCCAGTCGACCCGGCTCGCGATGGCGCTGGCGCGCCGCCACGACGCGCGCCTGCACGTGCTGCACATCTCGACCGCGGACGAGCTGGCGCTGTTCGAGCGCGGCCCGCTGATCCGCGCCGACGGCACTCGCAAGCGCATCACCGCCGAGACCTGCATCCACTTCCTGCGCTTCGATCGCGCCGACTACGCGACCCGCGGCAACTTCATCAAGTGCAATCCGGCGATCAAGGACGCGACCGACCGCATCGCGCTGACCGCGGCGCTCGCCGACGACATCATCGACGTGCTCGCCACCGACCACGCCCCGCATACGCTGGAGGAAAAGCAGTCGCCCTACCTGCGCGCGCCCAGCGGCCTGCCGCTGGTCCAGTTCGCGCTGGTCGCCGCGCTCGAGTGCGTGCACGAGGGGGCGTTCACCGCGGCGCAGGTGGTGCAGAAGTTCGCGCATGCCCCGGCGCAACTGTTCGACGTCGCGGACCGCGGTTTCCTGCGCGAGGGCTACGCCGCCGACCTGGTGCTGGTCGAGGACGTACCGTTCACGGTCGAACGCGAGCAGGTGCTGTCCAAGTGCGGCTGGTCGCCGTTCGAGGGCACGACCTTCCGCTCGCGCATCGCCTCGACCTGGGTCAACGGCCATCTCGCCTGGGACGGGCAGCGCCTGGTGGGCGCGCCGCGCGGCCAGCGCCTGGCGTTCGATCGATGAGCCGCCTGCGTCTCGCGCCGGCCCTCGCGCTGGCGCTCGCTGCCTGCGCGGGCGCGTCCCCGCGCACCGCCGCACCCGCGCGTCCCGCGCCGCAGCCGGCGCCGGCGGTGTCGATCGAGCTGCCGGCCTCGGCGGCGCAGGGGTCGCTGGTGATCGGCCGCACCCGGCCCGGCGCCCTCGCCGACTACGCCGGCCGCACGCTGCGGGTGGCGCCGGACGGCGTGTTCGCGTTCGGCATCGGCCGCGACGCCACCGGGCCGCTGCGCGTGCTGGTGTCCGTGCCGGGCGGCGGCAGCGGCGAACGTCTTGTCGACGTCACTCCGCGCGACTGGCCGATCGAGCAGATCGACGGGGTGCCGCCGAAGACCGTGAATCCACCGCCGGACATCGCCGCGCGGATCGAGCGCGAACAGGCGCGGGTCGCCGCCGTGCGCACCCGCGACGACGCCCGCGAGGAGTTCGCGCAGCCGTTCGTGTGGCCGGTGCAGGGCCGGATCAGCGGCCGCTTCGGCAACCAGCGCGTCTACAACGGCACGCCCAAGTCGCCGCACTCCGGCATGGACATCGCCGCCGCGCAGGGCACGCCGGTGAAGGCGCCCGCCGGCGGCGTCGTCACCTTCGCCGATCCCGACCTTTACCTCACCGGCGGCACGGTGGTGATCGACCACGGCGCCGGGGTCAGCTCCAACTTCCTGCATCTCTCGCGGATCGACGTGAAGGTCGGCGACCGCGTGGCGCAGGGCCAGGTGTTCGCGGCGGTCGGCGCGACCGGGCGCGCGACCGGGCCGCACCTGCACTGGGGGATGAACTGGTTCGATACCCGCATCGACCCCTTGCTGGTGCTCGAGCCCGCGGGCAAGACCGCACCCTGACCCTGCCAGCGCCACCGCGCGCTGCGGCGCACCCCCTGCCGCGTCCCTGCAACGCCTGCTCGGCGCGGTTCGATGTGCGCATCGACCCGCTGCTGGTGCTTGAACCCGCGGGCAAGACCACACCCTGACCCTGCAGCGCCACCGCGCGCCGCGGCGCGACCCTTGTCGCGCCCCTCCAACGCCTGCCCGGCGCGGTTCGATGTGCGCATCGACCCGCTGCGGGTGCTGCCGAAAACGAAGTCGCCGGCAGGCGTCACCGCCGCGACGCGCCATCCACACCGTCATCCTCGCGCAAGCGAGGACCCGGGATTCCGAAGCGATCACGCAGGGCGCCCCGCTTGCGCGAGGATGACGCGAGCTTTCCATGACCGCGCGCCTCCGCATTGCCGCACTTCCCCGGGCCGCCATCGCAACGGCGAGTCGGCGACGACAGACGAACGCCGCGAAGGCCGCAAACGAAAACGGCCCGGCATTGCGCCGGGCCGTTCTCGTCCACGGGTGTCGCGGCCTTACTTCTTCGCGTCGGCCGGCGGCGTCGCGGGCTGGAAGGCATTGCCCGGGATCGCCCACGAGAAGTCGGTGCGGGTGAAGGTGGCGTAGCGCGGATCGTTCTTGAAGTCGATCGGCTTCTTGTAGGCCGGCGGGTAATCCAGCGTCGGCAGCGACGGCGGCGTGCCGGTCAGCGGCGAGCCCACGGTCGCGGTGCCATGGCAGCTCATGCAGTTGCTGGTCTGGCCCGCCGGGATGCCGGTCGAGGTCTCCAGATACGGGTTGAAGCACACCACCATGTCCTTCGACGCGTTGCCCTTGGTCTGGTTCCAGGCGGTGCACATCGCGTAGTTGCGCCAGGCGCCGGCGACGTTGTCGGTCATGCCCTGCTTGCTGCCCGGGAAGCCGCCGGGCGTGTCGCCGCCGGGCTGCCACCAGAAGGTCTCCCAGGTCCAGTTGGAGATCGCCTTGGTGTTGACGTGCATGGCCGCCAGCACGGTGTAGTCGCCGGACTGGGCCTTCACGCCCGAATCGTTGCCCGCCTGCGCCTCGTTCCACGCATCGGCCTCGGCCTGGTCCATGCGGAAGCTGTAGATCGTCGACAGCGGCGCGTACAGGTACTTCTTCGGATCGCAGGCATAGGTGCTGTTCGGCACCGCCTGCGCCACCTGTTCCGGCGTCGCCGCGACCGGCGCGGTGTCGGGCGCCGAGGTGTTGGCCGGATCGAGCAGCACGCAGGTGAACCACGATTCGGGCACGGCGTTGGCCGGCGCGTTCGATTGCGCGGTGCCCTGCCACAGCGGCACCGGCGTCAGCGCCTGGCCCTGCGGCAGGTTCTTCGGATCCTTCACCAGGAACATCACCGGCTTGGTCTCCATGCCGGCGAAGCCGATCTTGTCGCCCTCGTCGGGCTGGTACGGCGCGTCCTCCAGGGTCCGCGAGGCGATCGGCGTTTCCGCCGGCCACGCCGCGTTGAGGTTGGCGAGGTCCTGCATCGCGTTGTAGGCGTACTCGCCGCCCGGACCGGCATGGCGCGCGGCGATGTAGGCCGCCATCGACGGATTGAACTTGTTGAACGAGACGACCGCGGTGTCGGTCGGCACGGCGGCGCCCTTGAGCCGCGCCATGTGGCCGATCTGGTGGGGACGCATGAACCCGTGCGCCGGTCGCCCCATGGCCTGGCAACCGGCGGGCGAGAACACTTCCTCGTTGCCGCACCAGGTCTCCCACACCGGCAGCACGGCGCCGTTCCACTTCTGGCCGGAGTCGCTGGTCATGCCGGCCCACAGGTTCCAGGCGGCGGTGGTGATGTCGTCGATCTTCCAGGCGTCGGCCCAGGCCTGGAACTCGTCGCGGTTGCCCGGATAGCCGTAGCCTGCGGGGACGTCGACCGGCTTCACGCCTTCGACCGCGGGGGCCGGCGCGGCGGTCGCGGCGGGTTCGGCCGGCGCGGGCTGGGGCGGCGGCGGTGTTTCCTGATTGCAGGCGGCGAGCAACAGCGCCGCGGTGGACAGCGCGAGCAAACGCGTCTTCATGTGACCTCCTGTGTCGAACGACGGTGAACGGGGATGCCTCGCGTCCCGGTTTCCTCGCGCCACACCCCCTGTGACGGCAGTCGCCCCCGGCGCCCGGCCGCGGACCGGGCGAGCATACGCAATCCGCATGCGCGCCACAACGACAGCGCATGACGCACTGCGTCAACGCGCTGCTTCGATGAGACGATCGATGGAAGTGCGCGCACCGACGCGCGATGCGCGTCGTCGCACGGGATTCAAGCGGCGCGGCCGCGTCCCGACACCTGCGCCACCGCGTCGTGCGGATGCAGGCTTTCGTGATGCGAGACGCGCGCCTCGTAGCGAAGCACGCGCGGATCGTCCGCGAGCGCCGCGGCGACCCGGCGCGCGGCGTCCTCGCAGAACATCAGATTCTCTGCGTTGAGACGCGCGAACGCCTGTTCGTCCTCGCGCTTCACCGCGGTCTGCACCGGGGTGCCCAGCGCGGCCTCGACCCGGTCGATCCATTCGGCCGCGGGCAGTTCGTCGAACGTCGGCTGCAGCGTCGCGCGCACTTCGGCGCGACTGCGCTGCGCGTGCGGCGTGGCGGCGAGGCCGCGTTCCGACGCCAGCCAGTCGCGCACGACCTGCGTGGACAGCGGATGCGCGACCGCGAAGTCCTCGGCGAAACGCTCGGCGTTGAGCTGACGCGACAGCGCCGCGGAGGCGGGACAGGTGCTGGAGTATTCGACCGAGAACGCCAAGGCCAGCGACAGGTGGCCGTCGACGAGCGCCGCGTCGAGCTCGATCGGGTAGCGCTTCCAGCCGGCGTGCTCGCTGGCCAGCGCACGGCGTTCGAGCATCAGGTCGTAGCGCAGCACCAGCCGCGCCGAGGTCGAGAGCGCGCCCTGCGACTCGACGCAGGCCTGGAGCACGCGCCGCAGGCGCGCTGGCGCCAGCGCCTGGGCGGCGAGGCTGCGCTGCAGTTCGAGATAGAGTCGCGACATGTGGATGCCGCGGGCGTCGGCGTCGCGGAGATCGACGAACACGTCGACCGCCGCCGGCACCTGCACCTCGCCCTCGCCGCCGCGCAGGCGCAGCGGCAGCGCGATCCCGCGCATGCCGACCCAGTCCAGCGGGCGCGCCGCCGCGGCGGCGTCGCCGGCGACATCGGGCAGGGCGGACTGGGGGTGCGAGGGAGGCGTCACGGGCGGGGATCGGGGAAACGGGCCGGGCGGGCATTGTACCCACCCCCGTCCGCGACACCCCGAATGGGCCCGGAACGATGCGTTTTGCGCGGTCCGGGCGCCGTCTGGCCGGCCTGCGGCGGGCTCAGCCGCGCGCGGCGCGCCAGCTCCGCCACAGCGTCGGCAGCGGCGACAGCGGCAGCGGCACGCCCATCGTCCCGAAACACCGCAGCCGCGCCTGCGCCAGCGCGTCGTACACGCGTCGCGGACGGGTGCCCGCGCGCGCCGGCGCCGGCAGCGCGCGCGCCCAGGCGCGGGCGGCGGCGTGCGCGTCCGCGCGCGGCCGCAGCGCGTGCGCGGCGAGCCACGGGAAGGCATCGCCCGGGACCGCCCCCGCGTCGCCGCCGAACAGCACGGCCTCGCCATGCGCGGCGGCCTCGGCCAGCGGCCGCAACGCCGCGAGCGCGGCCGCATCGCGCATGTCCGCGGCCAGCGGCTCGCGCGCGGCCTGCAGCGCCGGCAGCGCGGCGGCGAGCGCGTCCCACGGCAGCGGCCGCCTGTGCAGATCGCGCCCCAGCGGATGGCGGCGCGCGCCCTTCGCCCAGCCGCGCAGTTCTTCCTGCCACCAGGCCAACTTGGCGAAGCCCGGGGTCGGGTCGGCGCCGGCCCAGGCCGCATCGGTCCATTCCTGCAGCAGCGCGAACCAGGCTTCGGCGGTCGCGCGCTGGGCCTCGGGCACGAACGCCTGCGCGATGCGCCACTCCGGCCAGCGCCCGCGCCACTTGTCGAGCAGATCGTCGCGGGCGGGGTCGCCGGCCGCGGGGGCATTTGCGGCGGCGTTCGCGGCGTCGTTCATGGCGTGGCGGCCGCGACTGGCCACACCGCGGGCGAGAGCAGCGTGCGCGAGGCCTCGATCATCGTGTCGCCGCCCCACGCCTCCGGCGCGTCGCCGGGCAGGCGGTAGCCCCACAGCGCGACGATCGACGGCATGCCGGCCGCGCGCGCGGCGACGATGTCGCGCTCGTCGTCGCCGACGTAGACGCAGTCGGCCGGCGCGACGCCCAGCACCTCGGCCGCGTGCAGCAGCGGCAGCGGATGCGGCTTGCGCTCGGGCAGGGTGTCGCCGCCGATCAGCACGCCGCAGCGTTCGCGCCAGCCGAGCATCGGCATCAATTGCCGGGCGAGGTATTCGGGCTTGTTGGTGACGATGCCCCAGCGCACGCCATCGGCCTCCAGCGCATCGAGCAGTTCGGCGATGCCGTCGAACGGCGCGCCGTGTCGGCCGAGTTCGCGCTCGTAGGTGTCGAGGAACGGCTGCACCAGCGCCTCGCGCGCGGCGTCGTCGAACTGCGGCCACGAGGCGCGGATCATCGCCCGCGCGCCCTTCGACACGTGCGGGCGCAGGTCGGCCAGCGGCATCGGCGGCTCGCCGCGTTCGATCCGCAGCGCGTTGAGCGCCGCCACCATGTCCGGCGCGCTGTCGAGCAGCGTGCCGTCGAGGTCGAACAGCGCGCCGCGGGGGAAGCGCGCACCGCTCACGGCTTCACCGCGCACGCCAGGTAATTGACGTCGGTCCGGTCGCCGACGCGCGCGGTGTGGCGCAGCGGGTCGTAGACCAGGCCGCTCACGTCCTCCAGCACGAGGTCCGCGGCGCGCAGCCACTGCGCCAGCTCCGACGGCTTGATGAAATCGCGGTAGCGGTGCGTGCCTTTGGGCAGCATGCGCGCGACGTATTCGGCGCCGACGATCGCCAGCGCGAACGCCGCCGGCGTGCGATTGAGCGTGGACAGGAACAGCCGCCCGCCCGGCTTCAGCAGCGTCGCGCAGGCGGCGACGACCGCCCCCGGGTCGGGCACGTGTTCGAGCATCTCCATGCAGGTGACGACGTCGAACGCGCCGGGCATTTCGGCGGCCAGCGCCTCGACCGCGCTCAGGCGGTAGTCCACCTGCACGCCGGATTCCAGCCGATGCAGCTTCGCGACCTTGAGCAGGTCGGGCGCGAGGTCGATCGCGGTCACGTCGGCGCCCTCGCGCGCCAGCGCCTCGCTCAGCAGCCCGCCGCCGCAGCCGACGTCGAGCGCCCGCGCGCCGCGCAGGGTCGCGCGATCACGCACGTAGCCCAACCGCGCGGGATTGAGCGCGTGGAGGGGTTTCTGCGGACCTTCGGGGTCCCACCAGCGGTTCGCCAGCGCGTTGAACTTGTCGAGTTCGGCCTGGCTGAAGTTGTTCGATTCCGTCGACATGGCATCAGTGTTCAATTTTCGGTTTCCGGACGCATGAGGATTGCTTCGCAGTATTCGTCCTGCAGGACGCCTTGATTCACCCACTTCAGCGAATCTGCTCCCCAGTGCTTTATCGTGAATTCGATCGCTGCTTCAGGGGTTGCGAACATGGAGGATTCTTGTTCCGCATCGCCATCGGCCCAGGCGTACACATCGAGACTGTCGGGTGCGCCGTGATCCACGACGTCGAACCGGTGAGCCTCGAATGCGTCACGGACGGGCCGGATTTCCAGCCAGCAAATCCTGGAGCCGCTTCCGTCCGCACGCAATCCGACGAATTGCTCCACGGTCTTGCCTCGGCGCAATGCCGATCCCACCTCGTCTGCCGGGAGGTGCCGAGGCATGATTCAGCCGCCCACCACCACCGCCCCGATCCGCTCCTGCCACTGCCGCGCATTGGCGAGGATGCCGTCGAGGTCCATGTCCACCAGCACGCGGTCGCGCAGTTTGGGCCTGCCGGCGATCCACACGTCGCTGACCTGCTGGCGGCCGGTGGCGTAGACCAGTTGCGACAGCACGTGGTACAGCGGCTGGGTCTCCAGCGCGGACAGATCGATGCAGGCGAGGTCGGCCTGCTTGCCCGGCGCGAGGCTGCCGACCAGCGCGTCGAGGCCCATCGCCTTCGCGCTGCCCAGCGTCGCCGCGCGCAGCGCCGCGGCGGCGTCGAACGCGGCGGCGTCCTGCGCGACCGCCTTCGCCAGCAGCGCGGCGGTGCGCAGTTCTCCGAACATGTCCAGGTCGTTGTTGCTGGCGCAGCCGTCGGTGCCGATGGCGACGTTGACGCCCGCACCGAGCAGCTTCGCCACCGGGCAGAAGCCCGAGGCGAGCTTGAGGTTGGATTCGACGCAGTGGACCACGCTCACGCCGCGGGCCGCGCACAGCGCGATCTCGGCGTCGGTGAGCTGGGTCATGTGCACGGCGATCAGGCGGTCGTTGACCAGCCCCAGCCGGTCGAGCCGCGCGAGCGGGCGCTGGCCGTGCTTGGCCTGCGACTGCTCGACTTCCTGCGCGGTCTCGTGGGTGTGCAGGTGGACCGGGATGTCGAGCTGGTCGGCCAGCATCCGGATGCGCTCGAAATTCTCGTCCGACACCGTGTACGGCGCGTGCGGCGCGAACGCGGTGGCGACCAGCCGGTCGTGGCGCCACTGGTCGTGCACTTCGCCGGCACGGTCGAAGTATTCGTCGTCGCTCTTGGCCCACGCGGTCGGGAAGTCGATCACCGGCAGGCCGACCATCGCGCGGAAGCCGTGGCGCTTGTAGGTCGCGGCCTGCACGTCGGGGAAGAAGTAGTTCTCGTTGCAGCAGGTGGTGCCGCCGCGCAGCATCTCGGCGATCGCCAGCGCGACCCCGTCGGCCACGAACTCCGGGCCGATCACCGCGCCCTCGATCGGCCAGATGTGCTCCTGCAGCCAGACCTTCAGCGGCAGGTCGTCGGCGACCCCGCGCATCAGCGTCATCGGGTTGTGGACGTGGGCGTTGACCAGGCCCGGGATCAGCGCACCCTCGGGGCGGGAGACGGTCTCCCTGGCCTCGAAGCGGGCGCGGGCCTCGGCGATCGGCAGCACGGCGAGGATGACCCCGTCGCGGATCGCGACCGCATGGTGTTCGAGCACGACCGCGTGGGGCTCGACCGGCACCACGTGCCGGGCTTCGATCAGCAGGTCGCAGGGTTCGGGGGTGGCGGATTCGGCAACGGGCTGGTAGCTCATCGCCCCATTGTCGCATTCCGGGGCGGGCGTGGCGGGCGCAGGCGCGCCCCGGCCGACGTCAGTGATGCAGGGCGGGATCCGGGAACGGCGCCTGCAGGCACAGGCTGGTCTGCTGCCCGGCGCTGTCGAAGGCGATGTCGGCCGGTTCCAGCCAGACCCGGAACCGGTCGGTCGCGGTGCGCGCGTAGCGGACCAGGTAGACCTTGCCGGGCTCGAGGACGGCCTCGGCGTCGCCGACGCCTTCCCACGCGGCGAAGACGCTGCCGGCGGTGCCCTTGAACTCCATGGTCAGGCGATGGGGGCCGGGCGCCAACTCCAGGTAGGTCGGCCAGGTGCGCTTCACCCGGATCGGGCGCCCGTCCACGTCGAGGAAATGGATCAGCCCCCGCCCGCCGCCCGGGCAGAATTCGCGCAGGACCTTGGCGTAGCGCCCGTCTTCCGACGCGGCGATGGCGGGATCGCGATAGTGGTTCGCGGTCGGGTAGACGGCCGGGTCGGGCCGGGCCGCCCGCACCGGGAGCGCCGTCGACGCGGCGGCGACCAGCATCAGGCACATGCATGCGATTCGGGACATCGGGCGACGCTCGTCGGGGTGCAAGCCGGCATCGTCGTGCGCCGGCGATCCGGATGCAAGCACCCGGACGGAGAGCGCTGGCTCGGCAGGCGATCGGCCGCCGGGGATGGCCGCAGGCGGCGCAGCGCCCGGCATCGGGACCCCCGGGAACGGCGAAGCCCGCCGTTGCGGGCGGGCTTCGGGGAAAGCGGTGGACCCTCGCGTTCGCGAGGGTGATTGATTCGCGACGAGCACGGCGGGCCGCGCCCTGCGAAGGGACCCTCGGGAACGACGAAGTCCGCCGTTGCGGGCGGGCTTCGGGGAAATGCGCTGGACCCTCGCATTCGCGAGGGTGATTGATTCGCGACGAGCGCGGCGGGCCGCGCTCTGCAAAGGGACCCTCGGGAAAAGACGAAGCCCGCCGTCGCGGGCGGGCTTCGGGGGGAACGCGGTGGACCCTCGCGTTCGCGAGGGTGATTGATTCGCGACGAGCGCGGCAGGCCGCGCTCTGCGAAGGGACCCTCGGGAAATGACGAAGCCCGCCATTGCGGGCGGGCTTCGGGGGAACACCATGGACCCTCGCGTTCGCGAGGGTGATTGATTCGCGACGAGCGCGGCGGGCCGCGCTCTGCAAAGGGACCCTCGGGAAACGACGAAGCCCGCCGTTGCGGGCGGGCTTCGGGGGAACGCGCTGGACCCTCGCGTTCGCGAGGGTGATTGATTCGCGACGAGCGCGGCAGGCCGCGCTCTGCGAATCAATCACTTCACGCGGGAGACGTATTCGCCGGAGCGGGTGTCGACCTTGATCACTTCCTCCTGGGCCACGAACAGCGGGACGCGGACCACGGCGCCGGTCTCGAGGGTGGCCGGCTTGCCGCCGGTGCCGGCGGTATCGCCCTTCACGCCCGGATCGGTCTGGACGATCTTCAGTTCGACGAAGTTCGGCGGCTGCACGGTGATCGGGCTGCCGTTCCACAGCGTGACCACGCAGGCTTCCTCGCCCTTCAGCCACTTCTCGGCACCGCCCATGCCGGCCTTGTCGGCCTGCACCTGCTCGAACGACTCCTGGTTCATGAAGTGCCAGTATTCGCCGTCGCTGTAGAGGTACTGCATGTCGGTGTCGACCACGTCGGCCACTTCCACCGAGTCGGTCGCCTTCATCGTGAGCTCGACCACGCGGCCGGACTTGATGTTGCGGTACTTGATGCGGGTGAAGGCCTGGCCCTTGCCCGGCTTGACGTATTCGGTCTCGGTGATGACGCAGGGATCGTTGTTGACCAGGATCTTCTGTCCGGTCTTGACGTCGTTCATGCCCAGGCTGGCCATGGGGTGCTCCTGAAAGGTGGCTTCGGATCGCCCGGACCGACGACGGCCGCGGACGTTTAGAATGGGGGGCGTGGCCCCGGAACGCCGGTGCGTCCCGAACGAACGGCCCGACCGAACTCCCTATGATACCCGCAGCCCCCCGCCCGACGCAGCCCGCCGCCGGCGCCCCCGACTGGAAGCGCCTGTGGCGCGACGCCGTCCGCGACCCCGCCGAACTGCTGGCCCTGCTCGACCTGGCCGGCCGGGTGCCCGACCTGTCCGCGGACGCCGCGGCGCAGTTCCCGCTGCGGGTGCCGCGCGGGTTCGTCGCCCGCATGCGCCCGGGCGACCCGCACGACCCGCTGCTCCGCCAGGTGCTGCCGCTGGACGCCGAGCTGCGGCCGATGCCGGGGTTCTCGCTGGACGCCGTCGGCGACGGCGCGGCGAAGGCCGGGGCCGGGGTCATCCGCAAGTACCGCGGCCGGGCCCTGCTGATCGCCACCGGAAGCTGCGCGATCCACTGTCGCTACTGTTTCCGCCGCCATTTCCCGTACGCCGAGGAGACCGCGGCCGCCGGCCAGTGGGCCGGGGCGGTGGCGACGATCCGCGGCGACGCGTCGATCGACGAGGTCCTGCTGTCCGGCGGCGACCCGCTGTCGCTGGCCACCGACAAGCTGGCGGAGCTGACCGGGCCACTGGCCGACGTGCCGCACCTGCGCCGGCTGCGGATCCACACCCGGTTGCCGGTGGTGCTGCCGGAGCGGGTCGACGCCGGGCTGCTGGCCTGGCTCCGCGGCCTGCCCTGGCCGGTGACGGTGGTGATCCACGCCAACCACGCGCAGGAGTTCGACCCGGCGGTGGACGCCGCGCTCGCGGGCCTGCGCGAGGCCGGGGCGCTGCTGCTCAACCAGGCCGTGCTGCTGCGGGGCGTGAACGACGACGCCGACGCGCTGGCCGCCCTGTCCGAGCGCGGCCATGCCGCCGGCGTGCTGCCCTACTACCTGCACCAGTTGGACCGGGTCGCGGGCGCGGCCCATTTCGAGGTCGACGACGCCCGCGCCCTCGCCCTGCACGCCGCGCTGGTCGCCCGGCTGCCGGGCTACCTGGTGCCGAAGCTGGTGCGCGAGGTGGCCGGCGACCCGGCGAAGCGCCCGCTGTCGGCGCCGGCGCCGCATTCGCGGGGGTAGCGTCACGAACCGGGACAACGGGGCGGACGCGGACACGTTCCCGTCGTACCATGAGATTTCCCCCCGTCCTCCCCCCGGAGCCCACGCATGTCCAAACGCCAAGACCCCGCACTGCGTCTCATGCTGGTGGATGACAGTGTCGAGGAGGCCGAGGGCATCGTCACGGGGCTGCGCAACGCCGGGATCGCGGTCCGCCCGCTGCGGCCGACCACGGCGGTCGAACTGACCACGATGCTGGTCGAGCAGCCGGTCGACCTGGTGCTGGCCGCCGATCCGTGCCGCTCGGTGCCGTTCGCCGAGGTCGAACAGCGGGTCTCGACCTGCGGCAAGGACATCCCGCTGATCGCGGTGGTCGCGGAGGTCGACACCGACGGCTTCGCCGAGCGCCTGGCCGGCGGCACCCGCGCGCTGGCCCTGCGCCACAAGCCGCCGCAACTGCTGGCCACGGTGCGCCGCGAATGGGACGACCTCGAGGCCCGCCGCGCGCAGCGCCGGCTGGAGACCCGGGTACGCGAGACCGAGCGCCGCTGCGACGCGCTGATCGAGTCCTCGCGCGACCCGATCGCCTACGTCCACGAGGGCATGCACATCCGCGCCAACGGCGCCTATCTCGAGATGTTCGGCTACGACTCGTTCGAGGACATCGAGGGCATGTCGCTGCTGGACCTGGTGGCGCCGAAGCACGTCGCCGAGTTCAAACAGTTGCTGAAGTCGCTGAGCAAGGGCGAATCGCCGCCGCCGCGCTACGAGCTGGAGGCGGTCGACATCGAGGGCAACGCGTTCCCGGCGGTGATGGAGTTCGCCCAGGCGCAGTACGAGGGCGAGCCCTGCCAGCAGGTGATCTTCCGCCGCCAGGAGCCCGCGGTGGACCCGGACCTGGCGCGCAAGATGGAGGACCTGCGCCAGCGCGACCAGGCCACCGGCCTGCTCAACCGCGCGACCTTCCTGCTGGCGCTGGAAGACGCCGTCGGCGACGCCGCCCAGAACGGCAGCCAGCACGGCCTGCTGCTGATCGAACCCGACCACTACCAGCGCCTGCTGCAGGAGATCGGGCTGGATTCGGCCGACGCGGTCATGGCCGCGATCGCCGAGCGCCTGCGCAGCGAGCTGGACGACCGCGCGGTGGCCGCGCGCTTCGCCGAGAACACCCTGGCGGTGCTGTTGCGCGGCGGCGACCACGCCGCGACCCAGACCCTCGCCACCCGCATCTGCAACACCTTCGCCGCGGAGGTGTTCGCGATCGGCCAGCGCTCGAGCGTGATCACCGCCAGCATCGGCGGCGTGCAGATCTCGCAGAAGTACGCCAACCTCAGCCAGATCCTGGCCAAGGCTTCGCAGGGCGTGCAGTCCGCGGTCGGCACCGGCGGCAACCAGGTGGACCTGTTCGACCCGAACGCGATGGACCGCGCCGAGGCCGAACGCATCGCGGCCTGGGTGCAGCGCCTGCAGGACGCGATCGAACACAAGCGCTTCGTCCTGCACTTCCAGCCGGTGATCAACCTGCAGGGCGACAACCACCCGGTGTACGACACCTTCATGCGCCTGGACGCCGGCGACGGCGAACTGATCTCGCCCGGGACCTTCCTGCAGATCGCCGCGGAGCACGGCCTGCTGGAGGCGATCGACCGCTGCGTGGTCGAGCAGGCCATCGAACTGATCGCGCAGCGCGCGCACGCCGGCAAGCCGGTGACGCTGCTGGTGAAGATTTCGCAGGAGTCGCTGGCCGGCGACGGGCTGGTCACGCTGATCGGCGAACAGCTCGCGGCCCGCGGCGCGTCCGGCGAATACCTGGCGCTGCAGTTGCAGGAGGCCAAGGTCTTCACCCACCTGCACGCCGTGCAGCAGTTCGCCGCGGCGGTCAACGCCTTCGGCTGCCGCATCGGCCTTGAGCAGTTCGGCGCCGGCCTGGATTCGTTCCAGTTGCTCACCCACGTCCAGCCGCAGTTGCTGAAGATCGACCGCAGCTTCATCGAGGACCTGCCCAAGAACGCCGACAGCCAGCAGCGGGTGCGCGACATCGCCCAGAAAGCGCGCGACCTGGACATCCTCACCATCGCCGAGTTCGTGCAGGACGCGGCGAGCATGTCGATCCTGTTCTCGGCCGGCGTGGACTACGTGGAAGGCCACTTCCTCGCCGCCGCCGGGCCGGAGATGAACTACGACTTCGAGTGACGCCGCGGCGGGGTCCGCCCGCCCGGCTGATCGACCTCCGCGCCGCTCTCCCCGGCTCCAAACAACGAGCCCGCCATCACGGCGGGCTCGTTTTGTTTCGCGGGCAGGGTGAGCGGCCTGAAGGCCGCTCTACCGGCTCCGGTGGTGGTCAGGACACCACGCGCAGGCCCGAGGCGGCGGCCGTCGACTGGGCGTTGCGCAGCGCGGCGATGCGCTGTTCCAGCGGCGGGTGGCTGCGGAACAGGCCGCGGACGCCGCCGGAGATGCCGAACGCCTGGACCTGCTTGGGCAGGGTGCTCTCGCCGTAGGTCTGCGCCAGCCGCTCCAGCGCGGCGATCATCTTGTCGCGACCGGCCAACTGCGCGCCGCCGGCGTCGGCGCGGAACTCGCGCCAGCGCGAGAACCACATCGCGATGACGCTGGCGACGACGCCGAACACCATGTCCAGCACGAACACGGTCAGGAAGTAGCCGGGGCCGACCCGGCCGTCGTCGCGGTTGCCGCCGAGGAAGCCGTCGACGATCCGGCCGACGATGCGCGCGGCGACGATCACGAAGGTGTTGAGCACGCCCTGCAGCAGCGCCATCGTCACCATGTCGCCGTTGGCGACGTGGCTGACCTCGTGGGCCAGCACGGCCTCGGCCTCGTCGCGGTTCATCGCCCGCAGAAGGCCGGTGGAGACCGCGACCAGCGCGTGGTTGCGGTTGGCGCCGGTGGCGAAGGCGTTGATCTCGGGCGCGTCGTAGATCGCGACCTCGGGCATGCCGATGCCGGCGGCCTGGGCCTGGCGGCGGACGGTCTCGACCAGCCAGCGCTCCGGTTCGTTGCGGGGCTGCTCGATGACGTAGGCGCCGGTGGTCTTCTTGGCGATCCACTTGGAGGTCAGCAGCGAAACGATCGAACCGCCGAAGCCGAACAGCGCGGCCATGATCAGCAGCCCGGCATTGCTGCGGGGATCCAGTCCGAAGACCGCCATCACGACGCTGAACACCAGCAGGACGGCGAGGTTGGTGGCGAGGAAGAGGGCGACGCGCTTGAACATGGCGGGGGACTCGTGGTCTCGACGGGAAAAGTCGGGTCGCGTGTAGAGTTGGGGCTCCCCGGCGACGGTCCAATCGTCCGCGCGCCGTCGCCCACGCCCGCAGACAGCCACCGGACAGCTTTCCGTGCCGCCCGCCCCCGCCCCCGCCTACCGCGGCCGCTTCGCGCCCTCGCCCACCGGCCCGCTGCACGCCGGTTCGCTGGTCGCCGCGCTCGGAAGCTGGCTGATGGCGCGCCATGCCGGCGGCGAGTGGTGGGTGCGGGTCGAGGACCTGGACCCGCCGCGCGAGGTCCCGGGCGCGGCCGAGGCGCAGTTGCGGACGCTGGCCGCGTTCGGGCTGGTATCGGACGCGCCGGTCGTGCGCCAGAGCGAGCGCCACGCCCTGTACCGCGCCGCGCTCGATCGCCTGCTCGCCGCCGATCTCGCCTTCGCCTGCGCCTGCAGCCGCAGCGCGCTGGCGGCGGGCGGCGGCGTGCATCGCGCGTGCGCGCCCGGGCCGGCGCGGGCGCAGGCGGCGGTGCGCCTGCGCGTCCCCGACGGCAGCGTGGTCGGGTTCGAGGACGCCCTGTGCGGCCATTTCGCGCAGGACGTGGCGACGGACGTGGGCGACGTCGTGCTGCTGCGCGCCGACGGCTGCTGGGCCTACCAGCTCGCGGTGGTGGTGGACGACGCCGCGCAGGGCGTCACCGACGTGGTCCGCGGCGCCGACCTGCTGGATTCGACCCCGCGCCAGATCCTGCTGCAGCGTGCGCTGGGCCTGCCGACGCCGCGCTACGCCCACCTGCCGCTGATCGTCGACGGCGACGGCCGCAAGCTGTCGAAATCGCTGGCCGCCGTCCCCGTCGACGGCGACGACCCGCTGCCGGCGCTGCGCGTGGCCTGGCGCGCGCTCGGCCAGCGCCCGGGGCCGTTCGACGCGCCGGGACGCGTCGAGCGCGGCCTCGCCCGGGCCTCGGCCGCGTTCGACCCGGGCTTGATTCCACGCAAGCCGGTCCCGCTCGCCGCGGTGCACAATGGCCCGGTCACCGACGACCCCTAGAATCGATCGGGACACCGCGGGAACGGATCGCCGCAACGCGCCGCTCCTGCCGGGACGCCCCGCACAGGACTTTCACATCGGAGGGTATCCAGCATGACCACACGCGTCGCACTCGTGACCGGCGGCACCGGCGGCATCGGCAGCGCCATCTGCAAGCGCTTGGCCGACATGGGCCACAAGGTCGCCACCAACTACCGCAACGAAGAGAAGGCCCTGGCCTGGCAGGCGCAGATGAAGGCGGACGGTTACGACGTCGCCATCGCGAAGGGCGACGTGACCTCGCCGGACGAGGCCGCGGCGATGGTGAAGGCGGTCGAGGACCGGCTGGGGCCGATCGACATCCTGGTCAACAACGCCGGCATCACCCGCGACGGCACCTTCCACCGGATGACCGCGCAGCAGTGGACCGACGTCATCAACACCAACCTCAACTCGGTGTTCAACGTCACCCGCCCGGTGATCGAGGGCATGCGCGACCGCAAGTGGGGCCGGATCATCCAGATCAGCTCGATCAACGGCCTCAAGGGCCAGTACGGCCAGGCCAACTACGCCGCGGCCAAGGCCGGCATGCACGGTTTCACCATCTCGCTGGCGCGCGAAAACGCGAAGCTGGGCATCACCGTGAACACGATCTCCCCCGGCTACATCGCCACCGACATGGTGATGGCGGTGCCGGAGGAAGTGCGCGCCAAGATCGTCGCCGACATCCCGACCGGCCGCCTCGGCACGCCGGACGAGATCGCCTACGGCGTGGCCTTCCTGGCCGACGAACGCGCCGGCTGGATCACCGGCTCCAACCTCGACATCAACGGCGGCCACCACATGGGCTGGTGACGCACCGCGCGGGCGCCGCACGCCCCGCCCTGCGGGATCCGCCCTGCATGCCCCGCCCGGAGCGAACCGCCCGGAGCGAACCGTCCAGAGCGCCCGGGCCATCGCGCCCGGAACCTCCAGACCGGGGCCCCGGGCCGGGTCGCGCCCCGGCCCGGGGCCGCGCCCCGCCGGGCGGGGCCTTTTCGCCGACGAGTTGCAACGCGGGCCGGGCTGCGCCATGCTCGGGAACCGGCTCCCCGTTAGAGTAAAGGCTCCATGCCCGTCACGCGGATCATCAAGAAGTACCCGAACCGCCGCCTCTACGACACCAAGATCTCCAGCTACATCACGATCGAGGACGTCCGCCAGCTCATCGTGGACGGCGAGGACTTCGAGGTGCGCGACGCCAAGTCCGGCGAGGACCTGACGCGCCAGGTGCTGCTGCAGATCATCGCCGAGCACGAACAGGACGGCGAGCCGGTGCTGTCCACCCAGTTGCTGAGCCAGATCATCCGTTTCTACGGGGATTCGCTGCAGGGCTTCATGGGCAACTACCTCGAACGCTCGATGCAGATCTTCCTCGACCAGCAGCAGCAGTTCCGCCAGCAGATGGGCGGGCTGATCGGGCAGACGCCGTGGACGATGATGAACCAGCTCACCGAGCGCAACCTCGAGATGTGGCGCGAGTTCCAGCACAACCTGATCGGCGCCATGGGCCGGCCCACCGCGGCCAAGCCGAAGGACAAGGCCGCCGCCGGCGGCAAGACGCGCGACGACTGATCGCCTCGCATCGCACGCACCGCGCCGGCGCAGACCCGCCGACAGCGCGGTCGCGCACATGCGCCAGACTCCACGAATACAGGGGAATTGCACCATGCAGCAACGTGTGGCCGTCGTGACCGGCGGCATCGGCGGACTCGGCACCGAGATCTGCACGACCCTCGCCCGCGGCGGATGCCGGGTGATCGCCGCCGACCTCGGCGCCCGCGCCGAGCGCATCGCCGAATTCGAGCGCGAAGTCGAGGGCCTGGACATCCGTTTCGCGCCGCTGGACGTGACCGATTTCGACGCCTGCGGCGCGCTGGTGCGCCAGGTGGAAGCCGATCACGGCCGCCTCGACATCCTGGTCAATGCCGCAGGCATCACCCGCGACGGCACCCTGCGCAAGATGGACAGGCCGCAGTGGGACGCGGTCCTGACGGTCAACCTCGACAGCGTGTTCAACCTCTGCCGCCACGCGGTCGAAGGCATGACCGCGCGCGGCTTCGGCCGGATCGTCAACATCAGTTCGGTCAACGGCCAGACCGGCCAGTTCGGCCAGACCAACTACGCCGCCGCCAAGGCCGGCATGCACGGCTTCACGATGGCGCTGGCGCGCGAGGTCGCGCGCAAGGGCGTGACCGTCAATTCGGTGTCGCCGGGCTACTGCGAGACCGCGCTGGTGATGGCGATGTCCGACGAGATCCGCGCCGGCATCGTCGACAAGGTGCCGGTGGGCCGGCTCGGCAAGCCGTCGGAAATCGCGCGCACGGTCGCCTTCCTGGTCGACGACGAGGCCGGGTTCATCACCGGGGCGAACATCCCGGTGAACGGCGGGTTGTTCATGAGTTTCTGAGGCGGCTTCACCGCCTTTGTGGCCTGCATCTGCAGTGGGGCGGGCTGATTCGCCTCATCCGGCCTCTCATCCGCCGTCATCCCGGCGAACGCCGGGATCCATTCGATCGTTTCCGTTGTCATCCCGAGCCGCAGGCGAGGGATCTGCTTTCCTTCCGCGAAAGCCCGGAATCCTTTTCCGCGCTGGCGCGCGGGCCCCTTTCCTTTCAAAAAGAAAGGGGCGAAAGAAAACGCTTCAGGGCCGAGGCAAATGTGCCGACGGAACCGTGGCCGGGATTTTTCGACGAGGCGTCCTGGCTCGTCGAAAAACGGCGGACATCGTGTCCGCCGCCCCCCGGGTCTCCGGGCGCGGGAAGGGACATGGATCCTGCCGCGGTGTCAGGACGAATCGGGTGCGGGCGGCCGCCTGGATTGGCCATCAGCCACGGCCCCATTGCAGCCGGCCGACGCCCGCTCTACCTTCCCCGTCCTCCGTCACGCCACCCAGAACGCCACGATGATCCGACTTACCCCGCCCAGTACGCCCGCCTTCCTGATCTCGCTGCTGCTCGGTGGCGCCGGCATCGCCGGGCGGCTCGGATATTTCCCGATCGCCGCGCCCAATGCGTTCTGGTTGCTGACCACCGCGTTCGCGCTGCTGCTGCTGTCAACGCTGTTCAAGGATCTCTGAGCCCGTATCAGCCCTCGTCGTCGAACGCGGCCGAGGGCCGTTCGCGATTGCGCACCGCCAGTAGCGCCGAGGCGAAGATGCCCGCCGGCGCGGCCACGATGCCGAGGCTGGCGACCAGCAGCACGAAGGTGAAGAGCCGGCCGCCGTCGGTGACCGGATAGATGTCGCCGTAGCCGACGGTGGTCACCGTCGCCAGCGCCCACCACATCGCGCAGGAACCCCGCGACCGGGCTGTCCAGCCCGGCGGCGATGCGGCGCTTCCAGCGCGATCCAGCGTCCATGCCGCGGTCCTCAGCGCGAAGCGCCTTCCTCGCAGAACTTCTTGCGGTACTCCATCGCCTTGGGCATCAGCGCCTGCAGGTTGGCGATGCGGGTGCCGGGATTGGGGTGGGTCGAGGCGAACTCGGGCTGTGCGCGGCCGCCGCTGGCCTGGTCCATGCGTTCCCAAAGCGGGATCGCTTCCTCCGGGTTGAAGCAGGCCGCGGCGGCGAGCAGCAGGCCCATCTCGTCGGCCTGGCTCTCCTGCTTGCGCGCGTAGGGCAGCGAGCGGCCGTAGCCGTACACCGCCATCACCGCCTGCATCGACTGCTGGTCCATGCCGCTCATCGCGCCGGCCATCTGGCCCATCTGGGTGAGCTTCTGCTCGGTCATGCGCTGCGCGCCGTGGCGCAGCAGGGCGTGGGTGATCTCGTGACCCATCACCACCGCCATCGCGTCGGCGTTCTGCGCGACCGGCACCAGGCCGGTGTAGACGGCCATCTTGCCGCCGGGGAGGCAGAAGGCGTTGACCTGGTCGGACTGCAGCACGTTGACGTCCCAGTCGAAGCTGTTCTCGATGTGCTGCGCCTGCAGGCCGTGCTCGGCGGCCAGCGCGTCGGACACCTGCGGGATCTTCGCGATCAGCCGCTGGGCGATGCCGCGGATCTGCCGCGCGACCTGCGAATTCGGATCGACCGGGCGCTCCTGCGCCATGATTTCCTGGTACGCCTGCAGGCCCATCGCCTTTTCGTCGTCGGGCGAGATGCTCTTGTCGATGACGACCTTCTCGCCGGTCAGCGGGTCGGTGCTGCGATTGGAGAACCAGTAGTACGCCGCGTAGCCGGCGAACAACAGCAGGATGATGAAACGCGGGTTGATGCCGCGACCGCGCGGGCGGCCGTTGCCGTACTGCGCGTTGCCGAAGGGGTCTTGCTGCATGGTCGTCTCCTCCCGGCCCGGCCGGTCTGCGCGACGACTATAAGTGAGATCGCCGTCGCATCCGAAGCCGGGCGACGGCTTTTTCTTCCCGCGGGCATTCCGCACGCCGGTCGTGCCGGCTGCGGAGGCCCCGCCGATCGCCGCTACAGGTCGCGCACCACCCGGAAGCCGGTCAGGGCGTTGGTCGCGTCCGACTGCGCCGACCGCCGCCACGCGGCGCGGGTCTGGGCCGGCGCGTTGCCCCAGGCGCCGCCGCGGATCACCCGGGTGCGGCAGCCGGGGTTGATCCAGGCCTCGCCCTGGGTCGGCGCGCGGCGATAGCCCTCGTGCCAGCAGTCGGCCACCCACTCGCTGACGTTGCCCTCGAGATCGTGGATGCCGAAGGCGTTCGCCCGGAACCGCGCCACCGGCGCCGGGCCCCACCAGCCGTCGCCGTAGCCGGCGAAGGCGTTGCCCCAACTGCGCCCCCCCGGCGAACGGTCGTCGCCGCCGGTGAGGTTGCCGGTGCCCGGCGTCGGCGGCCGGTCGCCCCACGGATAGCGCCCCGGCTGGCCGGCGCGCAGCGCGTATTCGAACTCCGCCTCGCTCGGCAGCCGGTAGCGCTGTCCGCTGCGGTCCGACAGCCAGCGCGCGTAGGCCTCGGCGTCCTTCGCGCTGACGTGGACCACCGGCATGTCGTCGGCGGCGGGCCGCCCGCGGTAGTCGAACCGCCAGTCCACGCCGCTGCGGCGCACGAAGTTGCCACCGCGGTCGTCGTAGACCAGCGAGTGGCCGCGGCGGACCGCCCGCGGCCGGTAGCCGCTGGCCTCGACGAAGCGCCGGAACTGGCCGACCGTGACCTCGGTGCGGGCGATGCCGAAGCCGCGCTCGAAGCGCACGTAGCGCTGCGGGCGTTCGGCGTCGGTGGCGTCGGGCTCGGTGGCGCGCGCGCCCATGCGGAAGCCGCCGTGCGGCACGACCACCATCTCCGGCCCGCGCCCGCCGCCCTGCAGCGCGTCGGTGAAGCGCTGCCCGGGGCGCATCAGCCCGTAGTGCGCGGCCAGGTCGATGCGATTGCGCAGTTCCGCCGCGGCGGGGTCGCCGGGGCGGGCGATGCGCAGCAGTTCCGCCAGCCGTTCGCGCGCGCCCTCCAGATGGCCCGGCACGTGGGGCTCGGCCAGCAGCGCCAGGCCTTCGTCGCGCAGTCGGGCGATGTGGATGCGGCGGATGTCCTCGACGATCGCCCGGCTCGCCTCCGCGGTGTGCATCTCCGGGCGCACCGTCTTCGCCAGCGCCAGCCAGCGCTCGGCCTCGTCGAAATCCATGCGGGTCGCGGCGTCCTCGGCCCGGCGCAGCATCGCGCTCTCGACCGCGGCCACGCCCTGGGTCGCCCGCGGCTGGCCCGGCGACAGCGACAGCGCCTGCCGGAACAGCGCCAGCGCCTGTTCGTCCTCCATGCCGAGCTTGCCGGCCGCCAGCGCGGCCTCGGCGCTCTCGTTCAGTTCCCACAGGCGCTCGGCGACGTCCACCCGCTGCAGGTAGGCCACGCCATCGGGCGCTTCGTCGGTGCCGACGCTGCGCAGCACCGCGGCCACGGCTTCGGCCCGGCGCAGCGCCTCCGGATCGTCGCCGGCGTCGGCCAGCGCGGCGTCGCCGTCCGCGCGCAGCTTCGCCAGCGCGCGCGCGAGCAGCGCCTGCGCCTGCGCGTCCGCAGGGTCGCGCGCGAGCAGCGCCAGCAGCAGCGGCAGCGCGGCGTCGGCGTTCTCGTACAGGCGGTCCTCGGCCAGCGCGTCGGCGGCGCGGCGGCGCACCGCGGGCAGGTCGGCCGGATCCAGGGTCACCGCCGGCCGCTGCCAGGTCAGCCGCGCGACCACGCTGTCGTCGCCGCTGACCGTCACCAGCCCTTCCACCGGCGCCCCGGCCACGGTCGCGGGCACGGGTTTCGGCGGCGGCGGCGGCGGCGGCGCGCGGTCGCAGCCGGCCGGCGCCAGGCACGCGAACGCCAGCGCCATCGCGCCCGTCGCCGCCCTGCCCGTCATCGTCGTCGCCGCCCACCGATTCACGCCCGCACCTTACCCCATCGGGCATGACCGATCCCGCACTCCGGTAGCATGAGGACTTTCCGCCGCAGGACCCGCCCTTTGCCCCGCTGGATCGACGACCCCGCCGCCCTCTCGCCCCTGATCGCCGCGCCGCCGGAGCGGCTCGCGCTGGACACCGAGTTCGTCCGCGAACGCACCTACTGGCCGCAACTGGCGCTGGTGCAGATCGCGACCGGCGACGCCGACGACGGCGGTGCGGACGACGGCATCCTGCTGGTCGATCCGCTGGTTCCCGGCATGCCCGAGGCGCTGGCGCAGGTGCTCGCCGACCCGCGCTCGCTCAAGCTGATGCACAGTGCCGGCGAGGACCTGATCGCCTTCCGCCACGCCTGCGGCGCCCTGCCCGCGCCGCTGTTCGACACCCAGATCGCCGCCGCACTGTGCGGCGTCGGCGCGGGGCTTGGCTACCAGCGCCTGATGGCCGAGCTGCTGGGCGTGGAGGTCGACAAGGGCGAGACCCGCTCCGACTGGCTGCGCCGGCCGCTGTCGCCGTCGCAACTGCACTACGCCGCCGACGACGTGCGCCACCTCGACGCCGCCTGGCGTCTGCTCCGCGACCGCCTCGACACCGCCGGCCGCCTGCCGTGGCTGGAGGAAGACTGCGCGCGGATGCTCGCCAACGCCGCCGACGACACCCCGGAGCGCTGGCCGCACCTGGGGATGCGCTCGGCGCAGTTCCTCGACCGCGACGGCCAGATCCGCCTGCTGCGCCTGCTGCGCTGGCGCGAGGCCCGCGCCCGCAGTTCGGACCGCCCGCGCAGTTGGCTGCTCGACAACGAACTGGCGCAGGCGCTCGCCCGCACCCCGCCGCGCGACCTCGGCGCCCTGCAGCGGCTGTTCGACGGCCAGCCCAAGGCCCCGAAGAAGCTGGCGGCCGAGGTGTTCGACGCCCTGACCACGCCGCTGCCCGACGAAGACGCCCTGCCCCCCGCCCGCGGCGACGACCGCGACCGCAACGCCTACAAGCGCCTGCAGCAGGCGGTCGCCGCCCGCAGCGCCGAGCTGGGCCTGCCCGACGGCGTGCTGGCCTCGCGCCGGTGGATCGAGGCCCTGCAGGACGGCGAGGACTGGCCCGGCGCCCTCGCCGGCTGGCGCCGGACCGAACTCGAACCCGTCCTCGCCCCGTTGCTCGGTTCCCCGCCCACCCCGATTGGCAACGGCTGACCGGCCCGCTTATACTTGCCACCCCGCGCGGGAGCCCAAGCACTCCCCCGCAGCGCCGGCACCCCCGGCGTCGATCCACCCGAGTTCACGGGGCCATAGCTCAGCTGGGAGAGCGCGTCGTTCGCAATGACGAGGTCGGGAGTTCGATCCTCCCTGGCTCCACCAAACAAGAAGCCGACCTTCACGGGTCGGCTTTTTTGTTGGGTGATCGACTGGAATCACTCAGGTCGTATCACACCCGATTGAGACAGCTTCGATCTCGGTGCAAACCAAGACGTCGGCCGACAGTTCTCGCTGCAGGAAAAGCATGCGACTACAGGCCCAAGATCAGGAAAGGACGCTTCGATTTCACTTCTTCGTCGAAAAACTGCCTGAATGTGATCACGTTCCCGTGAGGCTTGTAGACGGACTCATCAGACTTCTTCAACGACTCCGGCACGACCAGCACAATCGAGTTGCGGTGCATTTCACCGATGGCCTCACCGGAAACACGATCGTCGACCGTTGCCAGGAAGATGGCCCCGAAAGGTTTTTCCATGGCCAATTGCTTCCAGCGCTCGCGCAGGGTGGTCTTCAGGGAGACGATCACCACGTCGCCCTTGTCGTTGAGTGCTTTCACGTCGGGAAGGACGAAGTCCGGACGGCGCCCCCCGAACACGGCCTGTGCTTCATGGCGAATGCGGCCATCCCGGAGGAGGCGCTCGACGTGATGTTCGAAGGACAGGCCGGCGCGGCTTTTCCTCGTCTGCGCGGCGCTGAGGAAGATGGCGTCCAGTTCGGGAAAGCCCCGAACGAGATTGGACACGGGATCGCCGCTCCCCTGGATCAGGATTCGAGCCACCTGTGCGGCACGGAATCGAAGCTCGGCGTCCTTGTAGAGCGCGTATTCGATGTCCCGGCTGATCCGCATCACCGCATCGCCGGGCTCGCGGATGGCAAACGGGTTCATGTCACGCATGCGATGCTCGGACAACCATCTGTCCTGCGCCTGCCCGGCCAGAGTTCCCGGCGAAGGAAGCGTCTGCTGCCTGATGAATTCCTCCACCTTTCCATCACGGATCGCCCGGGACAGCTCCTCGATCAATTGATCGACCGAGGACGAGGGAGCCGCCAGGGAAGCCGGATCGAACAGTCCGAAGTGGAAATCCGCATCGAGGTCGAAGGATGTCTCGATGATCTCGGCTTCTTCGCTCACGGAACTGACGACGGCAAACCAGTAGTCGGCACCGGAGAGCGGTTCCTCCAGTTTCCCGACCAGCAGCAACGACGCGGGCGGAAGCGACTGGAACTGATCTTTGGGCATGCCGGTGTGCTGACACTCGTATCGTGGCTTCTCCTTCGGCGTTCCGGGATAGCGCAGCGAAAAATACTTGATGGTCGAAGCTCTCACCTCGCCTGATGCAGGCCAGAAGACCGGGTACTCGACATCGAAGATGTGCGGCTTTGCGGGATTGGAGTTCTTCAGCGCAGGAAAGAAACCGGACTCGAGAATTTCCCGGGGGATGAAGAAGCCGTTCTGGTGGCCGTTTTCTGCCCCGTCGGCCCACGAGACATCGTTCCGCGACAGCTTCTTGATGAAGAGCCGCTGGCTGCGCTTGATCCAGGCCGAAAGATCATTCCATTCCGGGTGAAAGCCCATCGTCGCCCCCATTCCTGATTGTCTCAACAAGCCGCTGAAGGCTGGAATCGTCCAACTGGCAGGACCAGATCACGCATACCCGCCAACCTGCCGCTTCCAGTTTCGCTTCCACTTTCCTGTCACGAAGGACGTTGGCGGCGAACTTCTCCTGCCAGAACCCGGGATTGCTGGCCGGGTTCGTTGCATAGCAGCAGCCCTCGTGCCGATGCCAGAAGCAACCATGCACCAGCACGACGGTTCGATATTTGGGCAGGACCAGATCGGGCTTGCCCGGCAGTTTCGCATGGAGCCGGAAACGGAGCCCTGCACGATGCAGGAAGCTGCGCACGATGCGCTCGGGCCTGGTGTTCTTGCCGCGGATGCCGGACATCATCCGGCTGCGCGTTGCCCGATCGACGACGTCCGTCACTTCACGCAGCCATCAAGGACTTCTGCCGGGCCAGTTCGGGATCGACCAATCCCATGATCCGGGGCTTCATCACGCGCGCGACTTCACGCATGACCGGCATGACGACGCTGTTGCCGAACTGCTTGTAGGCCTGCGTGTCGCTGACCGGAATGACGAAGTCATCCGGAAAGCCCATCAGGCGGGCGCACTCGCGCGGCGTGAGTCGACGCGGTCGTTTGCGTGCGCCTTGCGACACCAGGATTTCCGACCCGTCCTTGTAGTAGCGAGCCGAGAGCGTGCGAGTGACGCTCTCGCCGTTGACCAGCCCGAAGCCGAAGCCGTTGCCCGCGGCACGGTGCTTCTCCGCATAGGCTTGCAGATAGGCCCACAGATTAGGAGTGAGCGTATAGCGGTCATCGACCTTCGCCTTGGGGCCGATCGTGTAGTGCGCTTCAGGCTCCTCGGTACCGTCCTGCGGGTGCAGGATGCTGGACAGCTTCGGCTTGCTCTCGGGAAGCTGCATGTCGTCGAAGGTGAAGTCGGTCTTCTCGCGGAAGCCGACGATCAGGATGCGCTCGCGGTGCTGGGGTACGAAGTGCGCGCCGTCCACGACCCTGCAGTCGATGTGATAGCCCAGTTCCTCTTCCAGGACCCGCTTGATGACCCGGAAGGTGTTCCCCTTGTCGTGACTGACGAGGTTCTTGACGTTCTCCAGCAGGAACGCGGCTGGCCGCTTGGCCGCGATGATGCGGGCCACGTCGAAGAAGAGCGTGCCCTGCGTCTCGTCCGCGAAACCGTGTGCCCGGCCTAGGGCGTTCTTCTTGGACACGCCGGCGATGCTGAACGGTTGGCAGGGGAACCCGGCAAGCAGCACGTCGTGATCGGGGATGTCCCGCTCGTCTACCTTGGTGATGTCGCCTTCCAGTGCGTGGGCCGACTCCGGAAAATTGGCCAGGTAGGTCTTCTGGGCGTAGGGGTTCCACTCGCTGGTGAAGACGCAGTGCCCGCCGTGGGCCTCGAAGGCCATCCGGATACCGCCGATCCCGGCGAACAGGTCGATGAAACGGAAGTCACCGTCGTCCCGGCCGATCAGATCCGACAGCGGCAGCAGCCGCTGGCGGATGGCGTCGGCGGCGTACGGCGGAGGCTCCGTCTCCCCGACCTCCCAGCGCCGCAGGGTGCGGACGTTGATGCCGATCGCCTCGGCCAGCTCCCGCTGGTTGTAGCGGCCACGGAGGGTGGTCAGGAGCTGGCGGACGTCTTGCATGGCAACCTTGGCGGGGGGACGGAGTGCGGACAGTATGTCCGATTTCCGTCTCACTGGACGAGAACCGCCACCCATCGAAGGCGTCGCCGACTTCAGGCCTGACGCCACTTCCGGTACTCGTCGGGCAACAAGGCAACGATCTGATCCCCGGTCATCTGACGCAGGTTGTAGGTGCGCTCGAACTGCCGGAAGGTGAAAGGCAGACGTTGCACGCTTCCGAGCCCGACCCTGCTTTCGGGGTCTCGGCGTGCGTCTTTGTGCCGCTTAGTCGTCGTGCCCCTCTTTATCGACCCGTCCGGCATGGCATACAGCGCGCAAGCCACGGGCCAGAAGCTCCGGTGGGAATAGATTTCCTGACGCGAAGTCATCTGCTCGGCCATGTCGCCCCAAGGCGATCTGGATGATCCGAGCGCCACCTTGGCAGATTCTCCGTGCAGGCTGACCAGATCCCATGCAGTCCGCGCAATGAGACGGTAGGCCAGTCGCGGTGATTGCATGATGTAGTGCGGTTTGGCAAGAGGCTTTCCCGGCTTCTTCTTTTTGGCCAGCAAACTCTCGATGAAGAGCAGGGAAATCCAGGCCCACATGCCTGCATTCGCCAACAGCGCAAGTCTGTCGCCGGGAACATTGAATACTTCCCGGGCCAGATACAGCCCGAGATCGTAGCTGGTCGCGAACTCCCGGGAGGTGTCGATCATGGAGCCCCCATCGACCACATCGGTGACCGAACCATCAATCAGCAATTCCTTCGGAGGGTCGCCTTCGGGGATGTCCAGCCAACTGGCGAATCTGGCAATGCCGAGATCATTCAATGCTCTGACCGGGATGATCATGATTTTGCCCCGTCCATTTCCGCCATGGCTTTAGCAAGGTGATGCTTGTATATGCCTTTCGCCGCGAACCTCTCGACGACCCGATCCGCCCAATCCTGTCTGGCCGCAACATCGTCCTCATCGGATGCCACAGGTGCGTCGACACCTATTGCGGAGATGAAAGCACTCCATGGCTCGATCCAGGATTCCGGGTCATCCAGCGCATCAGGATCATGGGCAATGGCCATGGCGATCTGGCGCATGACCTCGGGCATGACGAGAACGCCAAACCAAGGATTACTGACTGCTATAGCGGCAGTCGGAAAGAGGGACATCTCGACCAGCACGTTGGGCTTGTCTCCCGTCCCCGATCCCTCCGGCAGAACCAACTTCCACGCAACACCGTCCAGCTTTCTTGGCTCGATATCCACCAGGCTGGAACCGAGATTTCCGGCCTCATCGATCGCGCGAACTCCGTCTGCGTAACCCACCAAGAGCGACTCGCCGGGCTCGTTGAACATGAACCTGAACTTCAACGGTTTGTCAGTGGCGATGCCTTCCAGACTCAACGGCGACTTGTTGAAATCCGATACCGGACCGAGATCGAAGTACTCTTCCGTGGCTCCTGCATGAGCGACACATCCCATCCGCACTCCGGGGTCAATCCTGGCCGACTCGAAATCAAAGCTTTCGAGCCAGAAGACACGGCCATTCGGACCGTCATCTTTCACCCTTGCGACGAAGTGCTTCCTGTCGATCTGCTTCAGACCGGTGGGATTAGTTGTCCTCGATATCTGCCCCATCGGAGACCTCCTGATATCTGACTTTTACTTCGAGCCTGCGCTTCGGGTCGAAACCCGAAATCGAAATGCGGGAGATTTCGCTGTTCAGGCGGAAGCTGACGAAATTGAGATCCGCTTTCACATCGGACACGTCGATGCATGAGCGCGAGTGCGTTTTTTCATCGGCGACCCAGAAATCCGCAGCATCCCAGAGCTTGAAAGCATCGCCGACGGCAGTTGCATAGGCGAGGAAGACCTTGCAATCTATCGGGAACCTGAAACCATCGACCATCGCTGCGCGAACCTCGAAACCATCCTCCAGTGGCTTCAGCACGATCGGCTTTGCTTTCGGCTTCGGTATGTCGCTCGGCGTTGGCGGGCTCTCTGGCGGCCTGACGGGATCTGGACCAACACCGCTATATCGCTTTACCGCATCAGAAGTCGGATCCGCAAAATAGATGGCCAGAGCGGTCTCATCCTTCTTTCCCTCCGGCGAGATCAATTGCACCAGCCGCAGTGCCGCATTGCGAACCGCATTAAGGACATTGTTTGGCGAAAAGTAGAGGGCCTCGACCTTTGGGCGCTTCGCGTTCCAGTTGCGATGGGTCGGCTCCTCGGCAGCCACGAGAAAGTCGGATAACTTTGGTTCTTGGATGAAAGTCAAAGCCATGACCGGAGCAATCGTACGTGCCGCCTTCAGTCTGCGTTCTCCGTCAATCCCTAGGTCTTGACGGACGAACAGCTCACTGCTTTGTTCGGCGTTCTCATCCTGTTTGAGATAGACGCGGAACTTGGCGACCGAAACTTCTTTGGGTTGCCTTTTGCTGATCTTGATGGGGAAATCGACGGAGACAAGATCGGATTTTTCGAATCTCTCCTTAAGCGATACCAGCTCCTTTTCATCGAAATAATCCGGGGACAACTTCGTTTCCTTGACCCATGACTCCTTGGCAGTGGCGGTCGCTTCATCACTGGTCTTCCTGGCCGTCGCCGCAAGGAACTGCCGATACCCTTTCGCCAATCGACAATCATTTCCCATTGCATCGGCCACCGCCTCGATGCCTGATGCATCCAGAGTGACGTCGCCGACCTTCACGACCAAGCGGCCGCGACTGATGGCGAAAAAAAATTCATTGACAACCGCATTGCGGAGAGCCAATTCCGTAATGGATTCATTCGGCATCGGCACGATGAAACTCGTACCTGGCTCCATGGCACGAGCCAGACCAAGTTCATTGCGCACTGCACGGAGCATGGCGCTCTCGACGATCGGCGTCGCCAATTGATTGGGATCGCTGGTTGCCCCCCACTTCGCCTCCTTGGCCCAGCGGTCTTCACTGCCAGGAAGTCTGTAATTCCGCCTGAAACGACAGCAACCGAAGAGGAGATCCATACCGTCGGACTTCCTCTTGGTCAAGGCGAAGACACTTCGCAAATGACTTGCAAGAAAGAGCGTGATCTTTCCCTGTCCTGCCCCGCCGTTTGATCTTGTCGCTTTCGCACCCTCACCTTCGCGAAACCAGAAGGCGTTCCAGTTCTCGTCTGGTCCATCACACGAAGAATTTGTGTAATGTCCCTCTAGACCGGTCGTCCCGAAATCTTCGATTACCAGGAACTTCATTTGCGTCTGAAGCGCGTCACCTTCTACCAGATCACCTGCGCGGAAATGCGTGAGCCAGTCGTCCGAAAAAATTGACTTCGCAAAAGTGCTGGATTTAACATCCACCGTGACAAGCTTGTACTCCACGCGAACGAAATCGTCTCTGCTACGTGCATCAAGCGGATTCTGGATCGTTTCACGAACCAATATTTCAACGTTCGTGCGTTCTTCGTCGGCAAAATTGTCGTCAGATATGCTTGAACCCGATGTCTCGTTCGGATTCAACTTGCGAAACTGCCAGTGAGCCACAATCAAACTCCCCCTGTAGATCCCCGATGCTGCCCCGGGAAGACAATCCAATCGTCAATGCCGCCAACTTTGCTCTAGCGGGTTGCGCTGCAGAGCAGAACTCGATTTTCGACGAAACTTCTCCGGGAATGCAATCGACCATGGGATGAGTGTCGAAGCGACGCATCCGTCTTGACGCTTGCCCGGATGAAGCCTTAGTTATCTCACCTGTGCTCAACACACCTCCCACCAGCAGTGCCCGCGGCTGACATCGCGGTTTTTTTGCGTCCATAGGTTTCTCCTATGGCCGAGCAGCGCCCAGTCATACAAGACCCGGTTCGCCGGGGAAAGCTGGGGCCGTCGAGTGTCAGTGTTGAAGTAATCGGTCGCCCTATCAACAGTGGCACGCTCAACGAAGCCACCAGGGGGTCACCATGACTGCTCATTCTCCCGACTCCCCCGGCACCCCGTCCTCGCGCCGTCTCACCACCGGCTATCACACCCGCGACCCGCGACGGGACGGCTTCTGGGCCTGCACGCGCAAGGTGCCGTACCTGCATCTGTCCGGCGTCTGGCTGCAACAGGCGGGCTCCCCATTGGCGGGCTGGTCCGCCTGCAGGTGCAGGACGGTCGCATCGTGATCGAACCGGCCTGATGCCGGCGTGTGCCCCGGCGGGTGTCGCTGCCGCGGCATGCGGTGCAGGGGCTGTGCCGCTGGGCGGGATGCGGGCCGGGAGGTGATCCGGTCGCGGCGGTGGGTGAAGGCCCCGGACGGGCGGGAGCATTCAAAGCCGGGTCCCGGCGTTCGCCGGGATGACGGCGTTGGGGTGGAGACCGTGCGGGTTCCGGCCGTGATGGTCCACTTTCGTCGCGAGCCGTCCCCGCGTATTCGCTTCACCTGCCTGGCTGCCACGAAAAAGCCCGGGGTTTCCCGGGCTTTTTGATGTGCCTGCGGAGATCGACACCTCAGAAATCGTACCGATACCCCGCGTAGTAGAACAGCGACAGCAGGTCCTCGTTGCTGGCCTGGGCCTCGGTGCGGGTGCGTTCGAGGTTGAATTCGGCCTCGAAGGTGAGGTGTTCGGTGCGGTGGTAGGCGAAGCGGCCGACCGGGGACAGGCGGGTCGAGGTGGAGCCGCTGGCGTTGTCCTGCGCGTAGTACTTGAGGCCCGGTTCGATCACCCAGGCGTCGCCGAACTTCAGGCGCGTGGACAGGCCGAACATCCAGGCGTTGTAGGCACGGCTGGTCAGGCGGCTGGCGTTCAGCACGAACACGTCGGTCGGCGAGAACACGCCGGTGCCGATCACCTGCGCGCTGACGGTGCGGATGTTGCCGGTGGCGTCGCTGGCCGGCAGCGTCGGCGTGGCGATGGTGCCGGTGACGCTGGAGATGCGGTAGTCGGCCGACGCCTGCCACTTCGGCGAGAAGGTGACGGTCACGCCGAGCGACGACGCGCGGGCGATCGGTGTCAGGCCGATCGACTGGACGATGACCTGGTCGCGGGTCATGGTCTGCAGCAGTTGCTGGACGTTGGCCTGCGGCTGGCCGAGCAGCGCGTTGCTCAGTTGGAGACTGGGCGCGCGCCGGTAGTCGTACAGGAAGTTGACCGCGAACTTGCCGCTCCAGCCGAAGTTGCCCTGCACCGACCCGATGTTGAGTTTGTCGAACATCACGTCGTAGTCGATCAGCCCGAACACCGAACGATTGGCGGTGAAGTAGCGGAACTCCGCGCCGACCGCGCGCCGATCGACCTGGCCGCCGGCCTGCTGCTCGATGCCGAACACGCCGATGCCGATGCTGTCGTGGATGCGGTCGGCATCCAGGGTGGCGCCGTAGAAGCGCTTGTCGCCGCCGAGGCCCGGTTCGACCAGTTGCCCGGCCTCGATGCCCGCACGCACCTTGTCCGTGCCCAGGCCGATGCTGGCGATGCCGCCGTCGAAGCGGCCGAGCACGCCGCCGCTGACGGCGGTCTGGCGACCGAGGCGCGTGGCGAAACGGCTGGTCTCGTGGCGCACATCGACGTACGCGGACGAGAGGCGGTTCCGCGCGGGCTGGTCCTGGATGAAGCTGTGGCGGTAGGTGTCGCGCAGGGTGACGCGCGTGTCCCACGCGCCGGCGCGATGGCGCAGGTTGTAGTTGACGTCGGTGACCACGGCCGACTGGTCGGTGGAGCTCAGCGACTGGCTGTCGATCTGGGTGGCGCCGGTCACCGGGTCGGTGGTGGTGAACTCGTCGCGGATCTTCGACTTGCCGCCGTAGTAGTACTGCGACACCCCGCCCCACTGCGTGGTCACCGGCTTGCGGGCACGCGCGCCGCCCGTGCCCGCGGTCGACGGCGCGGCCTGCGCGGACGCGAGCGCGGCGATGCGCACTTTCACGCGTTCGGCGCCGGGGCCGTCGGGGTACAGCTTCAGGTAGAGGTCGTACTCGGCCTTCGCCCGGGCGATCTCGCCGAGGCGTTCGCGCGCGAAGCCGATGAGCTCCTGCGCCTCCTGCGTGAACAGGCCGGGCGGCATGTTGAGCACGCGATTGAGTTCCGCCACCGCGGTCTCGTAATCGCCCCGGCCGGCGGCTTCGCGCGCCTTGCGCAGGATCTGGGCCTGGGCCTGGTCGGCTTCGTTCAATGGCCCGCTCACCGGTGTCGCCGGAGGCAACGGCGCTTCCGCGATGGCGGGCGCGCCGCGCGGCGGTCCGCCGGCGCCGGCCGGCGGCGTTTGGAACGTCAGCAGGAAGCTCTGCTCGTCCTCCCCGGGGCCCGCCTTCAGGCCCCGCACCGGTGCGCTGAAGGTCACCTCGAGGCGCTTTTCGGTCGGCTGGTTGGCGCCGCTGAAGTAGCGCATCTTGAACGGCGGCGCGAGATCGGAACCGTTCCAGGCCCGCGATTCCTCGAACACCGAACGACCGTCGCTGTTCAGCCCGGTGATCTCGAAGTAGATCGTGATCAGGGTGTCGTCCGGGGACACCGCGGCGCGCTTGAAGCGCACGTCCGCGTTGAAGCGCACCGAGACGTTCGTGGCGCCGTCCTGCGCGCGCACGGCGAGATCGTCGAAGATCTGCGCCATGGCCGCGGGGGACACCGCGGCGAGCGCCAGCGCGAGGCACAGGCCCGCGAGACGGGAGGTGTTGCGACGTCGGATCATCTGCAGTCTGTTCCTGTTGCCGGCCCGATCAGAATTCGCCGTCGGTGGACCGGTGTTGCCCTGTTCTTGTGCGCCGGATCGTGGAGAACGTCGCATCGGTGTACTGGTGGCATGCACCCGAGCAGTCCTGCAGCTCCTGCACGGTGTAGAAAATGGCCGGCGAGTCGACCTTCTTGTGCGCGTCGGGCTTGAACCGATTCGCATGGCAGCCGGCGCAGTTCGGCTTGTAGCTGGCGAACTTCCACGCGATCACTTCGTTGTTGGTCGTGTGGCACGACGTGCAGCTCAGCCCTGCCTGGTGCGGACGGTAGGCGATGGAGATGTGCGAATAGCTCGTCGTCGGCGTCCACGCGGTGGTCCGATGGCAGGCGTCGCAGGACCTGGTGGTGACGAAATGGCTGGCCGACTTGCCGGTGGCCGTCGTGCCGTTGTGGCAGGTCGCGCAGCTCCCTGCGGTGACACCGCTGTGACTGAACGTCGCCGGGATCCACGCCGTCGTGCGGTGGCAGGCATCGCACGACTGCGTCGTCGGCAGGTGGTTCGACGGCTTCCCTGTCGCGGTCGTGCCGTTGTGGCAGGTCGCGCAGGAACCGGCAGTCACGCCGCTGTGGTTGAACGTCGCCGGGATCCACGCCGTCGTGCGGTGGCACGTGTCGCACGACTGCGTCGTCGGCAGGTGGTTCGACGGCTTCCCCGTCGCGGTCGTGCCGTTGTGGCAGGTCGCGCAGGAACCGGCGGTCACGCCGCTGTGGTTGAACGTCGCCGGGATCCACGCCGTCGTGCGGTGGCACGTGTCGCACGACTGCGTCGTCGGCAGGTGGTTCGACG
>JAEKKX010000007.1 GCA_019510125.1 Lysobacterales bacterium | reverse complement strand
TAATGCCACCAGCCGATGCGGTCATCGCACTTGCAATAGTCGTTATCGCAAGAACTGCTGCAACGGCCGCACGAAGGTTTCCAAGCACACGTCCCGATATTTCACACCCAAGTTCTTTCATATTCTTTCCCACCTTTCTCAGATCAATTTGCATCACCCATTGCAACACGCCTCGCGTGGTCACTGGCTCGCAGCAAGATTTTCCAAGGCGGCCGAA
The DNA here is from genome assembly GCA_019510125.1 of Lysobacterales bacterium. GTDB lineage: Bacteria > Pseudomonadota > Gammaproteobacteria > Xanthomonadales > Xanthomonadaceae > Lysobacter_I. The sequence continues at coordinate 212,400 of JAEKKX010000007.1, read as the reverse complement.
TGGAAGCGCGGGAATTTTCGCCACGGTAACTCTCCGCCTGCATCTGCATAGCGGAAATTCGTCCATCAGCTACTTTTCTCGAAACATTGCAGGCCATCCTGATCGACTCCGCACCGACCTCGCCTTTCGAGTAGATGGACGTCAGCAGCGCATTTCGGCAGCTTCTCGTCTTAGAAAATTCAGAAATCAATGAAAAGACTCTCTCCGTATCGCCAACGAGGCACTCAGCGACCTCTTCAATAAATAATTTTCGAAAGCGCAATGCACGTTCAATGTATTCCCGGAGGCCATTCGTACGAGCACGGCCCCATCCTGTCCGCGCAAGTTCATCCTTACATGCGCACATGAAGAGCGTCCATCCAGAAAAGGATGCACATGGACACAATAGAAGCCTGTGACAATCGCCTGAAGATACGGGTGAACCTCTACTCCTGCATGATTTATTCCAACGGCGAGCTCATTCATCAAGGCAGGAACGGCTTCGTGGTGAGCGAAGATGACGGATGCCAGCGACGCTATTGGCGCGTCCGCATAGACCATCTCGGATCTCATTTCCGGCGAACGAACGCCTAGCGCACGACCGATCGCAAGCAGGTCCTGCACTGATTCCAGACGCACGTTTCCTAGCGCGATATCGACCAAAATTGCCGATTGACGCGGGTCAAATCGACCATCCCGAAATGACAATGCGCCGGATATCAGGAAAGGCAGACTGGTGGCACCTACCGCACTTAGCTGAGCATCATCGATCGAAAGTTCCTGACTGCGATCCAACAAGTCTGTGGAATCGTGTCCATACGTCCCGCAGGGCTGTCTATTCCCCTATTCATGAACACTGCAGCCGATACATGGCCTTGAGTGTATCCATGGCTATCGCGCGTCGCAACGGTTGGTATCTCAAAAGGAAACGGCCGGGGTTCCCCGGCCGTTTCGATATTGCCTTGATGCTTGCCGATCAGAACTTGTAGCGGAAGCTGATCTGGGCGGCCCAGCGCGAAATGCCGCGGGAGTCGTAGATGCTCAGCGTGTCCGGAGTGTTGAAGCGGTAGACGTACTTGCCCACATCGCCGGGCCTTCCATGAAGCCCGGCAGCTCCTGAGAAATGCGCAGATCGAACTGGTTGACCCAGGGACCGCGCGCATCGTTGCGGGCGGCGACCTGGCCACGGTGGCTGTTGAGGTACTCGTTGCCGTAGACGTACTGCCAGAAGGCGGATTCTTCGGCGGCGGAGCCGAACAGCACGTCGCCGGGGCCCTTCGGGATGTACAGCAGGTCGTTCAGACGGCCGTCGCCGTTGGCGTCGTTATCGAACACGTAGCTGTACGGACGGCCGCTGCGGCCTTCGTAGAACAGGCCGACCGAGGTCGTGTTGTCGCCGAAGAAGTCGTGCTTCCAGTTCAGGGCGGCGGTGAAGCGGTTGCGGATCTCGTAGCTGGAGCGCGCGACCGAGTCTTCGTTCGCCTGGAAGACCGCCGTGTTGCCGAGCTGCGAGCTGGAGGTCGAGCTGGTCAGCGTGCTGACTTCATCGGCGTTGGTGTAGGTGTAGGCCAGCGTCCAGGACCAGTCGCTCGCCTTGCTGAAGGGCTTCTCGAGCGAAACGGTCAACTGCTCGCTGCCGCCGCGGCCGGTCGAACGGGCGATGATCGCGTCGTTGAAGGCGGTATTGCGGTTCTGGCGAGCAGTGACGCTGGTGCCCACGCCCTGCTGGTTCCAGCGCGCCGGATTCAGACCGTTGGCGTTCCAGTAGATCAGACGACCGTCCTGGCCGACCGCGGTCGCGCTGCCCAGGTTGAGCTGCTGGTAGTAGATGCCTTCCTCGACGCGGGTGACGACGCCTTCGACGCTGGCGACCATGCCCCACCACGGCAGTTCGCGATCGAACGCCAGGTTGGCCTTCCACACCGACGGCTGGCCGAGGTCAGGATCGATGAAGTCGACCGACTGGGTGCCCGGGACGCCACCGGTCAGGGCGACCGGGAGCTGGTTGCGCGGGTCGGCCGAGAACACGTTGGTGCCGTTGGAATCGAAGTAGTCGATGTACGACAGGCCGTTGTTCGAGTACGGGTTGGACAGCCACACCGTCGCCGCCGCACCCTGGAACAGGCCCACACCGCCGCGGACCTGCGTCTGCAGGTCGCCGTCGAAGCGGTAGTTGAAGCCGAAGCGCGGCTCCCACAGGCCGTTGCCGTCGATGGTGGCATCGTTGCGGTAGCCGAAGAAGTTCGACGCGGTCGCGTTGTACAGCGGCTTGTCCTTCACCATCGGCTCGTCGTAGCGCAGGCCGAAGGTCAGGGTCAGGTTGTCGTTGACCGTCCAGGTGTCCTGGACGAACAGGCCGAGGTTGCGCAGGCCCCACTTGGCGGCCATGTTGTTGAGGTTGCCGCCCTGCGGATAGAAGAGCTGGTAGCGGCTGGAGTTGCCCGACTCGAACGACTGCGCGCAGCCGGTGCCGAACTGCGGGGTGGTGGCGGTGCGGATGCAATTGAAGGTGTAGACGCCGTTGGTGCGGCGGCCGAACAGGTTGTAAATGTCGTTGTCTTCGTAGTCGAAGCCGAACTTCAGCGCGTGGTCGCCCACGAACAGGTTGCCGGCGAAGAACGCGTTCCAGGTCTGGGTCTCGAGGACGTTGGCGTGGGTGTTCTCCTCGGTGCCCAGGTTCAGGGTCGCGCTGCCGATGCGCACGGCGATCGACGGCAGGTCGGCCAGCGGGTTGCGGACCGCCGAGTAGTCGCGGTACGAGACCTTGGCTTCGGTCGAGAAGTTCTCGGTCCAGTCGCTGAACAGCGAGGCGGTGTAGCTCTCGAGGTCGAAGTCGCGGACGTACTGGTAGGAGCTCAGCGCGAGGCTGGTGGAACCGAAGCCGTTGATGTTCGCCTGGCTCTGGGTCGACTTGCCATAGCGGAAGCTGGCGCGGTGCTTGTCGGTGATGTTCCAGTCGAGCTTGACGCCGTATTCCTCGGACTCGGTGTCGAGCGACGGCAGCGCCAGCGTGCCCGGGTTGAAGCCCCAGGTCTGGTTGGCGATGCGGATGACTTCGTCGATCTGGGCCTGGGTGATGTTGACGATGTTGGCCGCGCCGGAGCCGACCGGGCCGGTGTCGACGCCGGTGCCGACGTACAGGTCCTTGCCGGTGTACTTCTCGTAGTTGGCGAAGAAGAACAGCTTGTCCTTGACGATCGGGCCGCCGAGGGTGAAGCCGTAGGTCTGCTCGTTGTCGAACAGCACCGGGCGCTGGTTGTTGGCGTTCTTGCCCGACCAGTCGTTGTCGCGGTACACGCCGTAGACCGAGCCGTGGAAGTCGTTGGTGCCCGACTTGGTGACCGCGTTGATCACGCCGCCGGTGCCGCCGGAAATGGTGACGTCGTAGTTGGCCACGTCGACCGACAGTTCGTCGATGGTGTCCATCGAGAACGGCTGGCGCGGGGTCGGCAGGCTGTTGGATTCGAGGCCGAAGGCGTCGTTGGTGCTGATGCCGTCGACGCGGATGGCGTTGTAGCGCGGGTTCTGGCCGCCGACCGAGATCTCGTTGCGCGACTTGTCGGTCTGCGACACGCGCGGATCGAGGCGGGCGTAGTCCTGCAGGTTGCGGTTGACCGACGCGAAGGCTTCGAGCTTCTGGCTGTCGATGTTGCTGCCCGAGCCCATCTTGTCGGAGGTGAACACCTGGCTCACGCCGCTACCGGTGACCTGGATGGCTTCCAGTTCCTGCGCGCCGACCGACATGTCGACCTGCGACACTTCGTCGAGGGCGAGGTAGACGTCGTTCTGCGAGGTGGTCTCGCCGTCCTTGTTGACGGTGATCGTGTACGGGCCGCCGACGCGCAGGCCGCGGGCGTTGTAGCGGCCGTTGGCGTCGGTGGTGACGCGGCTGACCGTGCCCGACTGGGTGTGGACGATCGTGACTTCGGCGCCGGACAGCGGCTTGCCGTCGGTGCCCATCACCTGGCCGCCGACGCCGGCGGAGGTGCTCTGGGCGAACGCGGGCGCCGCGGCGAGCGCGACGATGAGTCCGATCGACAATTTCGAAAGTCGGAGACGGTTGCTGTGGTTCATTGCTCTAGGCCTCGGTGGAGAAACGATGCGTTAGCGTGCGAGAGGACCGCGGCGACGGGCACCACGATCCACGGGATGGGGGAAATGACGGGCCCGCCATGTGCAGCGTGGCGGGCCGGGTTAACCATAGGTTAACACGATAGAACGCCGACATGACAGTGCGATGACCGTCCCGGAAGCGCTAAGTGATTGAAAGAATTGAATGAATACTCTTCACAAATCACTTGAATGTGTCACCCCAAGCGATTCAGCGACAGGGCACCGCTTCCGCCGCGGGCGGGTCAACCGCCCACGCCCCCACCCTGCACTTTCAGATAAGTGGCGATGCCGTCCATCAGCATCTGCACCGAGATCGCGACCAGCAGCATGCCCATCAGCCGCTCGACCGCGGTCAGCACCCGCTGGCCGAGCCAGCGGTAGAGGTAGGTCGCGGAGAACAGGATCGTCGCCGTGGCCGCCCAGGCGACCAGCAGGGCGACGCTCCAGTCGACCAGCCGCGAGGGATCGTTGCTGCCCATCAGGATCACCGCGGCCATGCCCGAGGGGCCGGCCACCAGCGGGATGGCCATCGGCACGATGAACGGCTCGCCGTCCGGGATCTCGCCCATCAGGCCTTCCGGCGGCGGGAAGATCATGCGGATGCCGATCAGGAACAGGACGATGCCGCCGGCGATCGACACCGACTCCTGGCGCAGGTGCATCAGGTCGAGGGCGTACTTGCCGCACCACAGGAACAGCATCAGCACGACCAGCGCGATCAACAGTTCGCGGCCCAGGACCACCCGCTGCCGGCGCGGCGGCAGGCCGCGGAGCAGGCTCAGGAACACCGGGATGTTCCCCAGCGGATCGAGGATCAGGAACAGCAGCAGCGCGGCCGAGGCGACGCTCACGCCGGCGGCGACCACACCCGGCCGCGCTGGTCGGCGCCGGCGGCGGACAGCAGGTGGACGCAGGCCGGCGCCAGCGCGTCGGGCTCGCGGGCGAGGACGTCCTCTTCCTGGACGTAGGCCTTCGCGCGCAGCGGCGTGCGCAGCGGTCCGGGCGCCAGCCCGCAGACGCGGACGGCGGAATTGCGCAGTTCCTCGTGCAGGGTCGAGACCAGCGCGGTCAGCGCCGCCTGGGCCAGCCCGTAGGCGCCCCAGTACGGACCGCCGCCGGCGGCCTCGGCGTCGACCGCGAACACCAGCGCGGCGTCCGGCGCGGCGCGCAGCAGCGGCAGGCAGGCCTGGGTCAGCCACCAGCGCGCGGTGACATCGACGTGCAGGGTGCGCGCGAAATCCGCCGGGTCGACGTGCTCCAGCGGGGTCAGGCCGCGGAAGTCGGCGGCGCAGTGGAGCAGGCCGTCCAGGCGGCCCGGCCCCTCGGCGATGCGCTGCGCGAGCTCCAGGTAGTCGTCGGGCGTCGCGCCTTCGAGATCCAGCGGATACAGCAGCGCCTCGCCGCCGTCGCGGACGATGGCGTCGTGCACGCGGTTGAGCTTGGGCACCTTGCGACCGAGCAGGACCACGGTCGCGCCCGCGCGCGCGGCGGCGAGCGAGGCGGCCTGCCCCAGCCCGCCGTGCGCGCCGGCGACCAGCACGACGCGCCCCTGGAGCGCCGGGCCTTGAAGCGCAGGGCCCGGCGGTGCGCCGGTCGCGACGGTCTGCGACGGCGTCATCAGGCCTTCTGCGCCTCGGCGATCATCCGCGCCAGTTCGCCGGACTCGTACAGCTCGAGCGTGATGTCGCAGCCGCCGATCAGTTCGCCGTTGATGAACAACTGCGGGAAGGTCGGCCAGTTCGAGTAGCGCGGCAGGTTGGCGCGGACCTCGGGATCTTCCAGCACGTTGATGCTGTGGAAGCCGGTGGCGCCGGCGGCCTTCAGCGCCTGGGACGTGCGACTGGAGAAACCGCACATCGGGAACTGCGGCGTGCCCTTCATGAAGAGCACGATCGGATGGGATTCGATCTCGGACTGGATGCGTTCCAACACCGGCATGGGGAGTCTCCTGCGGGGTGCGGCACCGTGCAAAAAAACCGATGCGGCGAGGTGGGGTTAGAATCCGCCATTGTAATCCTTCGCGCGGTCCCGGGCTTGTTCCGCCCCCGGTCCGCCCGCATTCCCCCGGGGCGCCCGCCCAGCCCGGAACGGGCGCCCTCCCGTACCCAAGGACTTGCCCATGGCCATCGAACTGCCCCCCCTGCCCTACGACCGCACCGCCCTGCAGCCGCACATCTCGGCCGAGACCATCGACTTCCACTACGGCAAGCACCACCAAGCCTATGTGACCAACCTCAACAACATGATCGCGGGCACCGAGTTCGCGGACATGCCGCTGGAGGACATCGTCCGCAAGTCGCAGGGCGGCATGTTCAACAACGCCGCCCAGGTCTGGAACCACACCTTCTACTGGAACTGCCTGAGCCCCAACGGCGGCGGCGAGCCGTCCGGCAAGGTCGGCGAGGCGATCGCCAAGGCCTTCGGCGACTTCGCGAAGTTCAAGGAAGAGTTCACCAAGACCGCCATCGGCACCTTCGGCTCCGGCTGGGCCTGGCTGGTGCAGCGTCCCGACGGCTCGCTGGCGCTGGTCAGCACCGCCAACGCCGCCACCCCGCTGACCGGCGAGGACACCGCGCTGCTGACCTGCGACGTGTGGGAGCACGCCTACTACGTCGACTACCGCAACGCCCGCCCGAAGTACGTCGAGGCGTTCTGGAACCTCGTCAACTGGGACTTCGTGGGCTCGCGGATGAAGTGATTTCCACGCACGCCGCGGACCAGGCGGCACGCGCGAAACGGCCGGGGAAACCCGGCCGTTTTCGTTGCCGGACAACGACGCCACGCGGCGCTTCATCGCGCGTACCGCAACCCGGCTGCGTCGTGAACACGACACCGCACGGCGTCAACGATCGCGCCCTTGCGGACATTTCCCGGTGGCCTTCCCGCAACAGGAGTCCACCATGCGTCGCCTCGCCTCCCTGCTGTCCATCGCCGCCCTCGCCCTCGCCGTCGCCGGCGGCGTCTCCGCCCGCGATCGCCCGCACGACCGCGACGACAATCCGCCCGGCCCCGCCGGCGGTCCCGGCACCAACTGGGAGAATCCGCCCGGCTGGCGCGGCGGTCCCGGCGCCTCGCCCGACAAGCGCTACTACCACCACCGCGGCGCGCGCTACACCTTCGCGATCCGCAGCGGCGGTTACTACTTCAACCCGCGGTTCGGCTACTGGCACCCGCGCTACGGGTTCTGGAACCAAGCCCGGCGCTGCTGGTACGACAACGACCGCAACCCGCCGGGCCCGGTCGGCGGCCCCGGCACCAACTGGGAGAACCCGCCCGGCTGGCGCGGCGGTCCCGGGGCCTCGCCGGATCGCTACGGCCGCTGCCGCTGACGCCCGCCCGCCGATCCGCACCGCGTGCCGGCCGTTGCCCGGCACGCGGTGACATTCCTCACTGGCGACCGGCCGTCGGAGGTTCGACACTGCGCGGACCCCGACCGGCTCGAACCCGCCCGGTCCCTGCACAGGTTCCCGACCGATGGCCGCCCTCGCCCCCGCCACCTTCACGCCCTATCTCTTCCCGCTGTTCGTCGCGTTCGTGATGTATCGCCGCATCCGGCGCAACTTCGGTGTGCAGTTCTGGAGCCCCACCCGGGTGTGGATCCGGGTGGCGCTGCTGTCGGTCGTGGCGCTGATGCTGCTGGCGGCCGGCGCGTTCGCGCCGCAGACGCTGCCGGCGATGGGCATCGGCCTCGCGGGCGGGCTGGTGCTGGCGTATTTCGGCCTCAGGCACACCCACGTGCACTGGACCGACGGCAAGCGCAGCTACACGCCGAACCCGTGGATCGGCGGCCTCCTCTCGGTCCTGCTGGTGGGCCGGCTGGCCTGGCGGATGACCAGCGGCGGCGGTCTCGCCGGCGCGCAGGCCGCGCCCAGCGGCATCACCTTCGGCATCGCGATGGCGCTGATCGCCTATTCGCTGGTGTACGCGATCGGCCTGATCGTGCAGATGAAGCGCCTGCAGCCGGCGTCCGACGACGCCCCCGCGACCTGAGCCTCAGCGCAGCGCCGCGATCACCGGCGCCACCTGCGCCTCGCGCCCGAGCGCGGCGCCGACGCGGGCGAGCGCATCGACCAGCGCCGCGGTGTCGTCCGCACGCAGCGTGGCGTGGCCGACCTTGCGCCCCTCGCGCGGCTCCTTGCCGTAGTCGTGCCAGTGGCCGCCGGGTTCGCGCAGCACGGCGTCCGCGGCGGGCATCGCGCCGATCCAGTTGAGCATGCAGGCGTGGCCGACCATGCGGGTGTCGCCCAGCGGCAGGCCGAGCACGGCGCGCAGGTGGTTCTCGAACTGCGAGGTCTCGCTGCCTTCGATCGTCCAGTGCCCGGAGTTGTGGACCCGCGGCGCCAGTTCGTTGGCCAGCAGCGTGCCGTCGCGGCAGAACAGCTCCAGCGCGAACACGCCGACGTAGTCCAGCGCCTCGGCCAGCGCCCGCGCGTGCGCGATCGCGCGCGCCTGCAGGTCCGCATCCGTGCGCGCGGGCGCGAGGCTGGCGGAAAGCACGCCGTCGACGTGCCAGTTCTCGGTCAGCGGCCAGGTGCGGAACGCGCCGTCGCGGCCACGCACGGCGACCACGCTCAGCTCACGCTCGAACGCGACGAAGCCCTCGAGGATCAGGCCGACGGTCGCGGCCTGCGCGCCCAGCGCGTCCCAGGCGGCGGCGACGTCGGCCGGCGACTTGATCCGGAACTGGCCCTTGCCGTCGTAGCCGAGGCGGCGGGTCTTGAGGATGCACGGCGTGCCGATCGCGGCGACCGCGGCGTCGAGCGCGGCGCGATCGGGGACGTCGGCGAACGGCGGCACCGGGATGCCCAGTTCGCGGAACAGGGTCTTCTCCGCCAGCCGGTCCTGGGCGACGGCGAGCGCGCGCGGGCTCGGGAACACCGGCGCCCGCTCGCTCAGCCACTGCGCGGATTCGGCCGGCACGTTCTCGAAATCGAAGGTGGCGACGTCGACCTGCGCCGAGAACGCGGCCAGCGCGGCGGTGTCGCGGTAATCGCCGACGATCAGCGGCGCGAACTGGCCGGCGCAGGCGTCGGCGACGGTGTCGAGCACGCGGAAGCGCAGCCCGAGCGGGGCGCCGGAAAGGGCGAGCATGCGGGCCAGTTGGCCGCCGCCGAGGATGCCGACAGTGGTCATGCGCGGGTCACGTCCTCGGGTCGTCGTGGTCCATCACGTCCTGCGTCTGCTGCGCGCGGAACGCCCCCAGCGCCTCACCGATCGCCGGGAACGCGGGCGCCAGCATCGCCGCGGCGAACAGCGCGGCGTTGGCCGCGCCGGCGTTGCCGATGGCGAACGTGGCGACCGGGACGCCCGCGGGCATCTGCACGATCGACAGCAGCGAATCGAGGCCGCTCAGTGCCTTGCTCTGCACCGGCACGCCGAGCACCGGCACCGCGGTCTTCGCCGCCAGCATGCCCGGCAGGTGCGCCGCGCCGCCGGCGCCGGCGATGATCGCGTGCAGGCCGCGCGCCTGCGCGGTCGCGGCGTACTCGAACAGCACGTCGGGGGTGCGGTGCGCGGACACCACGCGGACCTCGTGCGGCACGCCCAGTGCGTCGAGCTTGGCCGCGGCGTGCTGCATCGTCTCCCAGTCGGAGCGCGATCCCATCACGATCCCGACCAGTGCGTCCCCCACCGGCGCGCCACCGGCCCGCGGCCCCGCGCTCGCATTCGTTGCTGCCATGGTCCACCCCGCGGCGTCGCGCCTGCTGCAAAGCGGTATTCTAGCGGCATCCCACTCCCGGCTTCATCGAACCGAATGGACCGCAAGCTGCTCGATCTGCTCGTCTGCCCCGCCACCCGCCAGCCGCTGGCCGTGCTCGACCGCGCCGGCCTGGAGGCGCTGAACGCGGCGATCGCCGCGGGCGGGGTCAAGCGCGCCGACGATGCGCCGCAGACCGCGCCGCTGCGCGAGGCGCTGGTCACCCGCGACCGTCGCACCGTCTACCGCGTCGACGACGGCATCCCGGTGCTGCTGGTCGAGGAAGGCATCGTCGCCGCCTCGGCGCCGGGCCTGTGAGCGAGCGCTTCGCGCCACCGCCGCCGGACGCGGTCGCGGCGAACGTCGCCGCGGCGCTGGCCGAGGACCTGGGCGGCGGCGACGTCACCGCCGCACTGCTGCCGGACGGCCCGGACATCGCGTACCTGCTGTGCAAGGAAGACGCCGTGGTCTGCGGGCGGCCGTGGTTCGACGCCTGCCACCGCGCGCTCGACCCCGGGGTCCGCATCGACTGGCGCGTGGCCGAGGGCGACCGCGCCGCGAAGGGCACGGTGCTGGCGACCCTCGCCGGCCGCAGCCGGGCGCTGGTCAGCGCCGAGCGCGCCTCGCTGAATTTCCTGCAGACCCTCAGCGGCACCGCCACCGTCGTCGCGCAGTACGTCGAGGCGGTGCGCGGCACCGGCGCGAAGATCCTCGACACCCGCAAGACCCTGCCCGGCCTGCGCATCGCCCAGAAATACGCGGTGCGGATCGGCGGCGGCGAGAACCACCGGATCGGCCTCTACGACGCGGTGATGCTCAAGGAAAACCACATCCGCGCCTACGGCTCGCTGGCCGGCGCGGTCGCCGCCGCGCGCGCGCGATCGCCGGAGCTGCCGCTGATCGTCGAGGTGGAAACCCTGGCGCAACTGCGCGAGGCGCTGGACGCCGGCTGCACCCGCATCCTGATCGACGACTTCGACGCCGCGACCCGCCGCGAGGCGGTGCGGATCGCGCGCGCGGCGCCGTACGACGGCCGCATCCCGCTGGAAGTCTCCGGCGGCGTGGACATGGCCACCCTGCGCGGGATCGCCGAGGACGGCGTCGACTGCATCTCGATCGGCGCGCTGACCAAGCACGTGCGCGCGATCGACCTGTCGCTGAAGCTGGGGCCGCCGCCGGGCGGCTGAGGCGCGACCGGCGTCGTCCGGACGTCAGCCAGACATCAACCAGGCACCAATCACGCGTCAGCCAAACCAGTGCCCGTGCATCGCGGTGAGGAATTCCGGCGTGATCGGGAATCCCGACTGCGAGCCGAGCACCGCGTCGATGCCGCAGTGCGGGCACAGCGCGGTCTCGCCTTCGCCGGTCGGCGCGCCGGTGTCCGGATCCTTCGGCGCGTCGACCCACTCGCCGATGTCCGACGGCTCGAACGTGGCGAGGCAGTAGAAGCAGCCGCAGATCGTGCTGGCCTCGATTTCCGCGCGATGCTCGCTGGATCTCGCGTGCGCGGCCAGCAGTTGCGGGTCGTGGTGCGGCATCGGCCGGCTCAGCGCAGCGCCAGGAAGGCCACTGCCGCCACGGCGACCGCCACGGCGACCCAGACCCAGGCCGGCACGCCCTTGCCGGCCGCGGCCGCCGGGGCCGCGCCCTCCTTGCCCAGCTCGAACAGCGAGAAACGCACCGTGTCGAAGCCGATCTCGTCGCCGGGCTGGGCCACCGCGCGCTGCGCGCGCTTGCCGTTGTGGAAACTGCCGTTGGTGGACCCGAGGTCCTCGATGACGACGCCTTCGTTGGTCGGGATCAGCTTGGCGTGCTTGCGCGACAGGCTGGTGTCCTCCAGCCGCAACTGGCAGTCGGGCGCGCGACCGACGATGGTGGCGCCGGTCAGCGGGTAGACCCGGCCGAGGTGGCGGCCGGTCTGGGCGCGCAGCGCATACTTCGGCAGCGCCGCGCGGACCGTCGTGGTGCCGACGTCGTCGGCCGCCGGGCCCGGCGCCGGGCCGGCCGCGGCGCGTGACGCATCCAGCGCGACGAGCTGGGCCTGCACGCCGCCGAAGGCGATGCGGTCGCCGGCGCGCAGCGCGATCAGGCCGTCCACCGGGCGGTCGTTGACCGACACGGCGGCGCCGGGGGCGATCTTCAGCATCACGCCCTGCCCTCCGACCTGGAGCTCGCAGTGGTTCGGCAGGATGTCGGGCCCGCGCAGGCCGATGTCGGCATCGCGCGCCGAACCGATGCGTTTGACGCCCTGCTGCAGCAGGGTGGGCGGGAATTCGCCGGCGGCGAACACGAGCTTCATGGGCGATCTGACTCCGGGGTCGGGATTGCATCCGCGTCGCGGCGGCCGCAAATTAACGAAATGCCAACTTTACTGATCCTGATGATCGCCGTTGCGATCACGTTCGCATTCTGGAGCGCTTCGCGGGCCGCCGCCGAGCGCGCGATCCGCATCGGCGGCGACGCCTGCCGCGCGGCCGGGGTGCAGTTGATCGACCAGACCGTGCACGCCACCGGCCTGCGCCTGCGTCGCCACGAGGACGGCCGGCTGGGGCTGGAGCGTAGCTTCCGCTTCGAGTACTCGCAGGACGGCACCGACCGGCACATCGCGCGGATCGTGCTCCACGGCGAGCGGCTGGTGGCGTTCACCGGGCCGGCGGCCGCGAGCAACGCCATCGTCTCGATGGAGTGAGGCGCGGCGGTCGCCGCGCAGGCGGGCATCCGCACGCCGTCGGCAGCCGTGCCGTCGACAGGCCCTGCCCATCGCCGGATCGCCGCGGCCTCCCCGGTCGCCCCGCTGGTCGCTTTCCTCATCGCCCCCCCGCGATCGGTCCGCGCTATTTCACGACGCGCAGATGATGGCCGCGTTTCGGCGGCGGGGCGTCGTCGTCGCCGCCCTGCGCCTGGCCCTCGGCCGTGGCGGGCGCCTGCGCGTCGGCCTCGTCGTCGGCCGGCGGCTCCTGCAGGCCCATGCCCTGCCCGGTTTCGCGGGCGTAGATCAACAGCACGGCGTCCACCGGCACCTGCACGTGATGGCTCACGCCCTGGAAACGGGCGGTGAAGGTGATCCATTCGTTGCCCATGTCGAGCCCGGCCACGGCGCGATCGGCGACGTTGAGCACGATCTTGCCGTCGGTCACCGCATGCCTGGGCACCAGCACGCCGGGACGGGTGGCGTCGACCAGCAGGTGCGGGGTCATGCCGTTGTCGGCGATCCACGCGTGGATCGCGCGCAACAGGTAGGGGCGCTGGCTGGTCATGCGGGGCGGGGATTCGGCGGTCATGGCCGGAGTTTACCTCCGCAGGCGGGCCGGGGACGGCGGTTCAGGACGGCAGGTCGCGCAGGCTCTTTTCCTGCGGGGTGAGGCTGCGGACGAAGCCGGGGTTGCGGAAGATCCGGTTGCCGTAATCCTCTATCACCCGGCCGTCGCTGGGCAGCGGCACGTCGAGCGCCTTCAGGCGCCAGACGATCGGCGCCATGGCGCAGTCGGCCAGGCTCATTTCGTTGTTCAGGAAGAACTTGCTGGCCTTGAACAGCGGCACCGCGGCGGTCAGCAGTTCCTTCAGGCGCTTGCGGCCGGCCTCGGCCTGCTGGCGGTTGCCGAACTGCACCGCCTGCACCTGCGGCACCCAGTCGTGCTCGATCCGCAGCATCGCCAGGCGCAGGCGCGCGCGCGACAGCGGGTCGATCGGCATCAGCGGCGGATGCGGATAGCGTTCGTCGAGGTATTCGCTGACCACCGAGGCGGCGTACAGCACCAGGTCGCGCTCGACCAGGGTCGGCACCGAGTGGTAGGGATTGAGATCGATGAGATCTTCGGGCGGGTTCTGCGGGTCGACCGGAACCAGGTCGTAGGTCACGCCCTTCGCGGCCAGCACGAGACGGACGCGGTGGCACAGGACGTCGTCCACGGAGGAAAACAGGGTCAGTGCATTGCGCATACGCGGACTCGCCATCCTTCAGAAAGACGCGGGGCGGCCGGCCATGCCGACCGCCCCGCGGGTGTAAGTCGTCGAGCGGTGGGTATCCCCGGCCATCAATGCACGTCGCGCCAGTATTCCTTCTTGAGCAGCCAGGCCATCAACGTGAAGAACGCGAGGAACAGGATCACCCAGACGCCGGTCTGCTGGCGCTTGAGCGCACCGGGCTCGCCGGCGTACTCGAGGAACGCGGAGATGTCGCGCGCCGTGCGGTCGAACTCGTCGGCATTCTGGCTGCCGGCCTGTGCCAGCACGAGCTGCTTGACGCAGGCGTCGTCGATCTCGGTCGTGCCGTGCGGGCAGGCCTTGATCGGGTTGCCCTTCTCGTCCTTCTTGTCGGTGACTTCCTTCGCGGTGAACACCGGGCGCTGGCTGCCCTGCAGGTGCCACAGCGGGTTGGGCATCGACGCGTTCGGGAACAGGGTGTTGTTCCAGCCCAGCGGACGGCTCTCGTCGAGGTAGAACGACTTGAGGTAGGTGTAGATCCAGTCCGTGCCGCGGACGCGCGCGGTCAGGCTGAGGTCCGGCGGCGCCTTGCCGAACCACTTCTCGGCCTTGGCCGCCGGCATCGTCGACATCATGTGGTCGCCGATCTTCGCGCCGGTGAAGTTGAGGTTGGCCATCACCTGGTCCTCGCTCAGGCCGAGGTCCTCGGCCATCCGCGAGTAGCGCAGGTACTGCAGCGAGTGGCAGCCGGAGCAGTTGTTCACGAACAACTGCGCGCCGCGCTGCAGCGAGGCCTGGTCCTCAAGGTCGGCGCCGGCGTGCTGCAGGGCGGCATCCTCGGAAGCGACCGCGGAGAACGAGGCCAGCAGGCCGAAGAGGACGATCGCGCCGCGCTTGAGCATCGTGGTCTTCATGGAGGAGAACTTAGTCATGCATCGTCACCCGATCCGGGACCGGCTTGGTCTTGTCGAGCTTCGTCCACACCGGCATGGTGAGGAAGAACAGGAAGTACAGCACCGTCAGCACGCGGCCGATGATCGCTTCGGTCGGGTCCGTGCCCGGGCCGCCGCCGATCTTGGCCAGCCACACGAAGGACACCGCGAACATCAGCAGCATCGCCCACGACAGCTTGCCGCGGTAGCGGTAGGACTTGACCGGGCTCTTGTCCAGCCACGGCACCAGGAACAGCATCACGATCGCGCCGAACATCACCAGCACGCCCCACAGCTTGATGCCGAAGAACGAGGGCACCACGCGCAGCATCGCGTAGTACGGGGTGAAGTACCACACCGGCTTGATGTGCGACGGCGTCACCAGCGGGTTGGCCTCGGTGAAGTTGTCGTGTTCCAGGAACAGGCCGCCGAAGGTCGGGGCGTAGAAGATGATGAACGCCGCGATGATCATGAAGAAGCCGACGAAGAACGTGTCCTTCACCGTGTAGTACGGATGGAAGGGGACGCCGTCGGCCGGCGCGGTCGGCGACCAGCGGTTGCCCTTCGGGCCCTTCTTGATCTCGACGCCGTCGGGGTTGTTCGAGCCGACTTCGTGCAGCGCGCCCAGGTGCAGCACCACCAGCAGCAGCAGCACCAGCGGGAACGCGATCACGTGCAGCGCGAAGAAGCGGTTCAGGGTGGCGTCGGACGGGTTGTAGTCGCCCATGATCCACTCGGTGAGGCCCTGGCCGATGTAGGGGATCGCGCCGAACAGCGAGATGATCACCTTCGCGCCCCAGTAGGACATCTGGCCCCACGGCAGCACGTAGCCCATGAAGGCCTCGGCCATCAGCACCAGGTAGATCAGCATGCCGAGGATCCACACCAGCTCGCGCGGCTTGCGGTACGAGCCGTACATCAGGCCGCGGAACATGTGCAGGTAGACCACGATGAAGAACAGCGACGCGCCGGTGCTGTGCATGTACCGGATGATGTTGCAGCCGTCGACGTCGCGCATGCAGTACTCGACCGAGGAGAACGCCTCGGCGGCGCTCGGCTTGTACTGCATGGTCAGGAAGATGCCGGTGACGATCTGGTTGGCCAGGACCACCGTCGCCAGGATGCCGAAGATGTACCAGAGGTTGAAGTTCTTCGGCGCGTAGTACTCGGTCATGTGCTTGCGGTAGAACGGCATCAAGCCGGGCGCCCGCTCGTTGACCCAGTCCATCACGTTGTCGGCGGTTCGGGTGAGGATGTTCGCCATGACTTACGCGGCTCCTTTCGGATCGACGCCGATCACCAGGGTCGCGTCGTTCTCGAAGTGGTACGGCGGCACCGGCAGGTTCGCCGGGGCCGGCATGTTCTTGTAGACGCGGCCGGCCGAGTCGTAGCGCGACTTGTGGCAGGGGCAGAAGTAACCACCCTTCCAGTCCGGATCGAACGGCTCCGGCCGGATCTCGGGCTTGAACTCCGGCGCGCAGCCCAGGTGGGTGCAGACGCCGACCAGCACCATGATCTCCGGG
This sequence comes from Lysobacterales bacterium, assembly GCA_019510125.1. Classification (GTDB taxonomy): domain Bacteria; phylum Pseudomonadota; class Gammaproteobacteria; order Xanthomonadales; family Xanthomonadaceae; genus Lysobacter_I. The sequence continues at coordinate 196,231 of JAEKKX010000007.1, read as the reverse complement.
CGGATCGAACGGGTCGGGTTCTTCGCGTACGCCGGCTGCTGGTCGGCGTTGTCCGACTTCGGATCGGCCAGCAGCGGGTCCATCGTCGGCAGCACGTCCAGCATCGCCTTGGAGCGGTGCGAGATGAAGACCGGCTGGCCGCGCCAGGCGATCGTCAACTGCTGGCCTTCCTTGAGGCCGGCGATGTCGGCGCTGACCGGCGCACCGGCGAGCTTGGCGCGCGCGCTCGGGCTCCAGGACCTGATGAACGGGACCGCGGCGCCGGCGACGCCGATGGCGCCGACCACGGCGGTGGATGCGGTGAGGAAGCGGCGACGACCCGCGTCGACCGGTTGCGCGCCGTCACCATGCGACTGGTCCGACCCGCCTACGACTTTTGTTGCCATCCGGCACTCCGCAAAACAATGGGCAAACTTGGATCGCCGGCCCGCTCCCGTCCCCGAAGGCCGGCCGGCAAAGACGACGAAGTGTAACGGAACGCTGAATCGGCCGACAATGTTTGGCCTCTCCCGGGCCGGTTCCCGGGGCGCCGGGACCGCCCCGGCGGTCCCGCAGAGGCCCCCGCGAGGGCCTCAGCCGCGACCGGCCAGCGCGCCCCGGTAGCGCTCGGCGAGGAGCCGCACCCGCTCGACGTAGCGCCGGGTCTCGCTGTACGGCGGCACCCCGCGGTACTTGTCCACGGCGCCCTCGCCGGCGTTGTAGCCGGCGGCGGCGAGGGCCAGGTCGCCGTTGTAGCGCTTGAGCAGCCAGGCCAGGTACTGCACGCCGCCGCGGATGTTCTGGCCGGCGTCGAAGGCGTTGGCGACCCCGAACCGGCGGGCGGTGGCCGGCATCAACTGCATCAGGCCCTGCGCGCCCACCCGCGACATGGCGTTCGGGTTGTAGGCCGATTCGGCGTGGATGATTGCCCGGACCACCGCCTCTTCGACCCCGTGGGTGGCGGCGGCGGCGCGGATTTCGGCAGCGTAGGCGTCGGTGTTGAGGCGCAGGGTGCCGAAGTTGACGCCCGGCAGCGGCGCGCAGGCGTAGCAGGTCTCGAGGAAGCTGTAGCGGATCGTGCGGATCGCGGTCGCCCCGGCCACGCCGCGCGGCGGCTTGCTGGTGTAGTTGCGGACGCCGTCCTTGATGTAGGAATAGACCTGCCCCTGGACCCGCCGGGTCACACCCGCCGGCGGCGGCGCGGCCGGCGCGGCGGCGGCGGCCGCGGGAACGCCCGGTGGCGCGGCGCCCGCCGGCGCCGGTTCGGGCGCAGCGGCCGTGACCGAGGACGACGCAGGCGGGGACACGACGATCGTGGCGGGCGCGGGCGTCGGCGCGGCGCGCCGGCCCTGCGCCGGGATGTAGCTGGCGACGACGCTGCACTGCGCGCCCTTGACCCGCTTGCTGCCGTAGGTGCGGGTGCCATCGGGGGCATCGCAGCGGTACACCGTGCCCGCGTGGGCGCACGGCACGGCGGCCAGCAGCAGGCCTATCGCGATGGCGGTCCGGGCAGCACGCATGGCGCACAGTCTGGCCGCCCGAGAAAGGTTTGCCAAGTCCTTGATTGTGAACATGCCAAGCCCGTCGCATCGCGCGATCCGGCGCATGGCGGAACGCGCGTGCCAGAATACGCGCCCGCTGGATCCGCCCCTTCCTCCCGCTGCCGGCCCGGAATCACCGCCGCGCCCCCGGACATGCCCATGACCGACCCTGCCGCTCCCCGCGTCCTCGACGCCGTCCCGTCCGCGCCCGCCACCCTGCCCGGCGCCGCGCCGAAGAAGCTCTACATCCAGACCCACGGGTGCCAGATGAACGAGTACGACTCGGCCAAGATGGCCGAGGTGCTCGGCGCCGAAGAGGGCATGGTGCTGACGGAGAACGCCGAAGAAGCCGACGTGATCCTGCTCAATACCTGCTCGATCCGCGAAAAAGCGCAGGAGAAGGTGTTCAGCCAGCTCGGCCGCTGGCGCGGGCTCAAGCGCGACGCCGACCGGCCGGTGGTCATCGGCGTCGGCGGCTGCGTCGCCAGCCAGGAAGGCGAGGCGCTGCTCAAGCGCGCGCCGTTCGTGGACCTGGTGTTCGGCCCGCAGACCCTGCACCGCCTGCCCGAACTGATCCGCAGCCGGCGCGAGACCGGCCGGCCGCAGGTGGACATCAGCTTCCCGGAGATCGAGAAGTTCGACCGCCTGCCCGAACCCCGCGCCGAGGGCCCGACCGCCTTCGTCTCGATCATGGAGGGCTGCTCGAAGTACTGCTCGTTCTGCGTGGTGCCCTACACCCGCGGCGAAGAGGTCAGCCGGCCGTTCGAGGACGTGCTGGTCGAGGTCGCGCAGCTCGCCGCCCAGGGCGTGCGCGAGGTCACCCTGCTGGGCCAGAACGTCAACGCCTACCGCGGCCCGATCGCCCCGGTCGAAGGCGGTGACGACGGCGAGGTCGCCGACCTCGGCCTGCTGATCCGTGCCGTGGCCGGGATCGAGGGCATCGGCCGCATCCGCTTCACCACCTCGCATCCGCTGGAGTTCTCGGACTCGCTGATCGAGGCCTATCGCGACGTGCCGCAACTGGCGAACTTCCTGCACCTGCCGGTGCAGTCGGGCAGCGACCGCATCCTCTCGGCGATGAAGCGCGGCTACACCGCGCTGGAGTTCAAGCAGAAGGTGCGCAAGCTGCGCGCGGTGCGCCCGGACATCTCGATCAGCTCGGACTTCATCGTCGGCTTCCCCGGCGAGACCGACGCCGACTTCGGGAAGACGATGAAGCTGATCGAGGAGGTCGGCTTCGACCAGAGCTTCTCCTTCATCTACTCGCGCCGCCCGGGCACGCCCGCCGCGGACATCGAGGACACCGTGGACGACGACGAGAAGCACGCCCGCCTCTCGCGCCTGCAGGCCGCGATCAACGACAACGCCAGGCGCATCGCCCAGGCGATGGTCGGCACCACCCAGACGGTGCTGGTCGAAGGCCCGTCGAAGAAGGATCCGGGCGAACTCACCGGCCGCACCGAGAACATGCGCTTCGTGAACTTCCCGGCCCCGGCCGGCGCCGACCTGCGCGGCCGCTTCGTCGACGTCGTGATCACCGACGCGATGAGCAACTCGCTGCGCGGGCGGCTGGCCGGCTGAGCCGGCCCCGGGGCCGGCTCAGTACAGCGGCGTCCCCGCCTCGTACGCATCCACGAACGCCGCCCAGTCCAGCGCGACCTGGTCGGCGTAGGCGAAGGCGAAGTCGGCGATCTCGGCCTTCAGGCCGCTCTTGCTGGTGATCGCGTCGCTCACCTGCTTGTCGATGCTGTAAGGAACGACCGCGACGTCGTAGTCCTGGTCGGCGAGCGCGTGCGCCGAGGCCAGCGCCTGGCCGAAATAGGACGCCGCGGTGTCGAGCCTGCCCGCGCTGTCGAACGCGGCCGCGTCCACGTCCTGCTGGTACGGCGATTTCTCGTGGACCCAGTACGGCAGCCCGGCGACCGTGGCCCAGCCGATCAGCACGTCGGCATCGAGCACCTGCGCCTTGGCCGTGCGCGCGACGCGCTGGCCCTCGTGCCCGCCGTAGGCGGACGTCGGGAGGCGGCCGGGCACGGTCTGCGCCACGGCGCTGGCGGCTTCCTGCTTGAACTCGAGGATCACGTCGTCCGAGGTCGACGACGACCCGCCTTCGACCAGCACGTAGTAGCGCAGCCGGCCGAGGCTACCCACGCCGGAGCCCAGTTTCCGGCGCACGTCCTTGACCGCGTAGAAGCTGGCGGCGTGGCGCTTGGACGCCGCGATCGAAGCCACGTAGCCGGTCATCGCCGCGACCAGCGCGCTGCGCGTGGCCGCCGGCACCGCGACCAGTTCGGTCGTGTTCTGGAACGTGCGCACGCCGCCGGACACCTGCGTGTATTTGCCCAGCAGCGCCCCGCGCGTCTTCGCGTCGGCGGCGGCGATCAGGTCGTCGACCACGCCGGTGGTGGTGCTCTTGGTCAGCCGGAACGAGGCCTCGGCGCCGCTGCCCTTGAAGTCGGCCATCTTGTCGGCGTAGGCGCCGACCAGGGTGCCGATCGCGACGCGGATGTCGGCGTCGGCGAGGCCGTTCGCGCGGCCGGCCAGCACCAGGCTGGTCGCCAGCCGGCGCAGGTCCCAGACGTACTGGCCGAGATAGCCTTCGTCGAAATCGGACACGCGGAACACCGCGGCGCCGCTGCTGTCGCGGGCGGCGTCGAAATTGCCCAGGTGCGCGTCGCCGCCGATCCAGGTCTGCCCGGTCTGCGCGGTGGCGTACGCCGACGCCGGCCAGGTCGCCATGTCGCGCTGGAACAGGTGCGCGGTGCCGCGATAGAACGTGTACGGGTCCAGCGCCATCTTCGCCAGCTTGGTGTCGAGTTCGCCGGCGGCGGTGGCGGCGTAGGGCTGGTTCCAGGCGCGGATCTCGGACACGACCCACGCCGGGCGGGCGGTCGCGGCCAAGGCGGCGGGCGCAGACGCGGTCATGGCGAGCAGGGCCGCGGCCAGCGGCGCGAGGAGCGATTGGAACGTGCTTCGCATGGGACACCCTGTCCGCGGAAAGGACCGCGATTGCAGCAGGGCCGCATGTCAGCCGCGTGTCACCGTCCCACGCCGCGACCGACGCCGGGCCCGCGCCCGTGTGAAGCGCGACTTCACGCAAGCCCCACGCATCGCCCGCGCGGCGCGGCGAGACTGCCGCCGTCCCCGCTGCAGGAGCCCGCATGGCCGCCACCCCCGAACGCGATGTCGACCTGATCGTCGTCGGCGCCAGTTTCGCCGGCGCCGCGTGCGCGCTCGCCGCCGCGCAGTACGGCCTGCGCGTGTGCGTGCTGGAGCGCAAGCGCGACCCCGGCCTGAAGCTGCACACCACCGGCATCATCGTGAAGGAAGCGGCCGAACGCACCTGGCTCAACCGGGCGCCGCCCGACCTGCTGCGACGCATCGAACGGGTGCGCCTGTACGCGCCGAACCTGCGCAACGTCGCGCTGCAGGTGCCGGACTACTACTTCCTCACCACCGACACCCCGAACCTGATGCGCTGGCTGGTCGACGAACTGCGCGCGCAGGGCGTGGACGTGCGCCTGTCGCAGTCGTTCGTCCACGCCTCGGCCGCCGCCGACCCGCGCCGCGGCCGCTGGCACGTGCCCGGCGTCGGCCATGCACGCTGGATCGTCGGCGCCGACGGCGCGAAGTCGCGGGTCGCGCAGCGCTTCGGCCTCGGCGGCGTGCGCGACTTCCTCTACGGCATCGAGTACGAATTCGCCGGCCTCGCGCTGGCCGAGCCCGACGCCCTGCACTGCTACGTCAGCCGCACGCTGGCGCCGGGCTACATCGGCTGGGCGGCGCAGAACCCGACCGGCGTGCAGCTCGGCCTGGCGTTCCGGCATCGCGCCTCGCGCACCGGCACCCCGGACATCGACAGCCTGCGTGCGCGGGTCGGCCCGGCGCTGGGCATCCCCGACGGGCTGCCGGCGGACGCGATCCGCGCCGGGCTGATCCCCTGCGGCGGCCCGGTGTCGGCGATGTCCAGGCCGGGCGTCATCCTCACCGGCGACGCGGCGGGCATCGTCTCGCCGGTCACCGCCGGCGGCATCCACGCCGCCTGGCAGCACGGCTGGACCACCGGCGAGGCGATCGCGCGCCACCTGCGCGAGGGCGGGCCCGCGCCCGAGGGCGTGGCCGAGCGCGCCGCGCCGCGCTACCGGGTGAAGCGCGCGCTGCGCTGGGCGTTCGACCACCTGCAGATGGACTGGCCGTTCGACCTGATGCTCGGCGCCGCGCCGATGCGCTGGGCGGCGGAACGCGTCTACTTCGGCCGCCGGGAGGTCGCGTGAGCTTCGCGCTGGCAGGCTTTGCCGCACGCATCCCGCCGCGACTGCGCCGCGGTCTGTCGCTGCTGTTCGCGCTCGGGGCGACCCACGCGGCGCTGTCGTTGCAGTTGATCCCGGTCATCGGGCCGATGGCGTTCCTGCATGCGCTCTTCCCGCCCATCGGCGCGTACCTCCCGATCGACCTCGCGACGCGGGCGCCGCTGTTCGCGCTGATGGTCTATGCCGGCGGCGCGATGCTGGCCTGGGCGCTGTGGGCGGCTTCGCAGCCGATGCGGGCGCGGCTGCCGCGGCCGCTGCGCTGGATGCTGGTGGCCAGCCTGTCGCTGTGGGCGGTGGTCGGCGTCGGCGAAGGCGTGCGCGCGGCGCTGATGGAAACGCAGTTGACGGGCGACGCGCCGGCCTGCCACGGGGCCCGGTCGCTGATGGCCTCGCTGCGCCAGCGCTACGGATTCGATGGCTTCGACGAATTCGGCGACCGCCGTCCGCACGCCTGGCGCGTGCGCGGCGACGCGGTGTCGCTGTGGAGCTACCGCACGCTGCGCTTCGAGCCGGCGCCGGCGTGGTCGGGCGCCGAGGACGCGATCGCGCAGTGCCGCGGCGAAGCGGCGCGACGCTGATCCGCCGCGCCGCCGCGGGCGCTCAGGCGACCTGCAGCCGCAGCACGGTCTGCGCGAAGAACAGATTGCCGGCGTCGAGGATGCGCACGCGCAGCCCGAACGCGTAATTGCCGACGATCCACTGGTGCAGCGAAGTGTCGGTGCGCAGGCAGGGGACGAGGAAGAAGCCGTCGCCGACCGGCTGCGGCGTGTCGACCTTGAGCGCCGGCACCGAGGGCTGCGGCGAAGCGAACGAGATCGGCGCCAGCGTCACCGCCTCCGCGGCCAGTCCGGCGAAGACGGTGCCGTTGGGCTTCACCAGCGACAGATTGAGCATCGCGCTGCCGGCGACCTCGCCCGGCTTGAGCCCGCCGGTGACGACCCCCTTGTCGCGATAGAACTCCAGCGTGGCGCCCAGTTGCAGGGCGACGGGCAACGGCTTTCCGGACATCGGCGCTTCCTCCAGGCATTCGGGTCGAGTCGGGCGACATGCCCGCCCGGTTGCCGACAACGGCGGAGACGGCGATTCCCGGACAGCGGCGGCCCTCAATCCAGCGTGAACCGATCCCCGTCGAGCATCGCCGGGAACCGCTCGCGATGCGCGGCCAGTTCGGCCGCCTGCAGCGTGGTGGTGACGACCACGACCTCCTCGCCGCATTCGCTCACCGGATGGCCGAGGAAGTCGATCACCGCGCTCTCGCCGCTGTAGTGCAGGCCGTTGCCGTCGGTGCCGACGCGGTTGAGGCCGGCGACGTAGCACAGGTTCTCGATCGCGCGGGCGCGCAGCAGCGTCTTCCACGGATACGCCCGCGCCGCCGGCCAGTTGGCGACGTACAGCAGCAGGTCGTAGTCGAGCGCGCCAGGACGCTCGACGTCGTAGCGGTTGCGCGAGAACACAGGGAAGCGCAGGTCGTAGCAGACCTGCGGACAGATCCGCCAGCCCTTCCATTCGACCGTGAGCCGGTCGCGGCCGGCGGCGTAGCGCTTGTGCTCGTTGGCGTAGCGGAACAGGTGGCGCTTGTCGTAGGTGCGCAGCGCGCCGTCGGGCGTGGCGAACAGCAGGCGATTGAAGACCTGAGGACCGCCGACGCCATCGTCGACGCGCAACTGCACGCTGCCGCACACCGCGGCGTCCAGCGCCCGTGCCTGCGCGCGCAGCCAGGCGACGGTCGGGCCGTCCATCGTTTCGGCGCGGTCGATGGCGTCGTTGGAGAAGCCGCTGGTGAAGGTCTCCGGCAGCAGCACGAGGTCGGTCTTGCCGCGCAGGCCGGCGATCAGTTCGCCGTAATGGTCGCGATTGCCCTCGGGGTCGTGCCAGCGGGTGTCGCCCTGCACCAGGGTGACGCGCAGATCGTCCATGTCACAGCCTCCCCAGGCGTTCGATCGCCGCGTCCAGCGTGGCCTCGTTCTTGGCGAAGCACAGCCGCGCCAGGCGCTGCCCGGCCGGCGGCGTCTCGTAGAACGGCGACAGCGGGATCGCGGTCACGCCCTTCTCGACGGTGAGCCAGCGGCAGAAGTCGAGGTCGCCCAGGTCGCTGACCGCCGAGTAGTCGACCAACTGGAAATAGCCGCCCGGCACCGGCAGCGGCTTCAGCTTGGTGCCCAGCAGTTGCGCGCGGAAGCGGTCGCGCTTGGCCTGGTAGAACGCGCCGAGCTGCTCGTAGTGCTCGGGTTCGGCGTCGATCATCGCCGCGAACGCGTGCTGCGCCGGGTGGAAGGTGCAGAACACGTTGTACTGGTGCACCTTGCGGAATTCGGCGCTCAGCGCCGGCGGCGCGATGCAGTAGCCGACCTTCCAGCCGGTGCAGTGGTAGGTCTTGCCGAAGCTGGAGATCACGAACGCGCGCTCGCGCAGCTCCGGGTAGCGCAGCGCGGACTCGTGGCGGGCGCCGTCGAACACGATGTGCTCGTAGACCTCGTCCGAGAGCAGCCAGATGCCGGTCTCGCGCAGCAGGTCGGCGACCGCGCGCATGTCGGCCTCGCCCAGCATCGCGCCTGACGGGTTGTGCGGGCTGTTGATCATCAGCATCCGCGTCTTCGGGGTGATCGCCGCGCGGACCTGCGCCCAGTCGGGCGCGAAGGTCTGCGGATCCAGCGCCACGTGGACCGCGCGCGCGCCGGCGAGGTCGATCGCCGGCTCGTAGCAGTCGTAGCACGGGTCGAGCACGATGACCTCCTCGCCGGCGCGCACGACGGCGTGGATGGCGTTGAAGATCGCCTCGGTGGCGCCGCTGGTGACGGTGATCTCGCTGTTCTCGTCGGGGCGCACGCCGTAGACGCGCTCGGTCTTGTCGGCGATCGCCCGGCGCAACGCCGGGATACCGGTCATCATCGAATACTGGTTGTGGCCGGCGCGCATGGCCTTGTCGAGCTCGTCGACCAGCCGCTGCGGCGCCGGGAAGTCCGGGAACCCCTGGCCGAGGTTGATCGCGCCGTGCTCGGCGGCGAGCTGCGACATCACGGTGAAGATGGTGGTGCCCACGCGGGGCAGTTTGGTCTGCAGCTTGGTCAGGGGCATGCTCGGTTCCGGAAGCGTGCGCGGGAGGCCTCGGCGCGGCGCGCCATAACATTTCCCGCCGGGGGGCGCCAGAGTTTACGGGCAGCCGCCCCCGGGTTACACCTTGCGGCATGCACGTGCCTCACGCGTCCCCCGGCGGCGGTCGTATCGCCGCCCTCGTCCACGCCTATCTCGCCGCCGAATACCGCTGGGAATGCGACGGCGACTGGCTCGACCTCCACATCGGCGCGCCCGCGCCCGCGGTGTCGGCGCGCTATCCGGCGGCGCGCACCGCCGGACTGCTGTCGGCCTGGAACCCGCATTCGGTGGTACGCCCCGACGCCGAGAACCGCGCCGAGGACGAACGGCTGCAGGCCGATCTCGTCGCCAGCGGCTGCGCCTTCCGCCCCGCGTTCTCCTCGTCCGCCAATCGCAGTTGGCGCGAACCGAGCTGGCTGGTGATCGACATGGCGGTCGGCGCGTTCGACGCGCTGTCGCGGCGTTTCGGCCAGTTGGGCACGCTGTACTGGCGCACCGACGCCCCCATCCGGATGCGGATCGACGCGCAGCCGCCGCCCGGGTTCGCCGACCACGCGGATCTCGACTGGCTGCGAAGCTGAACGGCCGCTCAGGGGTCTGAACGGGACCCGCCGCGCCGGGCCGAAACCGAGCCGGGGCTCCAACGGGCGGGCCCTACCATGCCGCGCCCGTCGATCGCCCCGGTGAATCGAATTGACCCCGTCTCCCGCTCCCGGCTGTGCCACGCACCTGCCCGACCGCCTGCTCCACGCCGATTACCGGTGGGAGCTGGAGGGGCATTGGCGCGTGCTGCGCATCGGCGCGCCGGCCCCGGACCTCGAGGACGCCTTCCCCGAGGCCCGCCGCTTCGGCCTGCTGTCGGCTGCCAAGCCGGGCTGGGCGCAGGCGGGCGGACACGCGCCGGCGACGGATGGCGACCGCGCGCTCCAGCGCACGCTCGACGGACTCGGCATCCGGTACCGGCCGGCCTGCGCGATTTCGGACAATCGCACCTGGAAGCTCTACGGCTGGCTGGTGCTGGACCCGGAAACCACCGCCTTCGACCGCCTGACCCGCGGCTTCGGCCAGGCCGGGGCCCTGCTCTGGGCGCGCGGCCAGGCGGTGCGGCTGCGGATGTCCGGTCCCCGCCCGGCCGAGGCGCCGCCGCATGCCGCGATCGACTGGATCGACCCGTCGCCGTCGGCCGACGGGGGCGTTACGGCAATCCCGACGCCCAGCCCGTAGAATCACGGGTCCGGGCGGGCATGGCCGCTTCCGGCCAGCCCATCGCGATGACCGACCCCGCCCATCCCACACCGCCCCTGCTCGCTGCACGCGATCTGTGCTTCTCGCGCAACGATCTGCCCGTGTTCGGGCCGGTGGACCTGTCGGTGGACGCCGGCGAGGCGCTGCTGATCCGCGGCGACAACGGCGCCGGCAAGACCACCCTGCTGCGGGTGCTGGCCGGCCTGCTGCGGCCCGAGTCCGGCCGGATCGAAATCGACGGCCACCCCACCAACACCCCCGAGCGCACCCGCGCGCTGGCCTACCTCGGCCACCTGCCGGCGCTGAAGGCCGATCTCGGCGCGCTGGAGAACCTCGACTTCCTCTGCGGCCTGCACGGCCGCCGCGCCAGCCAGACTCCGGAGTCGGCGATGCGCATCGTCGGCCTCGACGGCTACCAGGACGCGCTGGCCCGGCAATTGTCGGCCGGCCAGAAGAAGCGCCTGTCGCTGGCGCGGATGTGGCTGTCGCCGGCGCCGGTGTGGCTGCTGGACGAGCCCTACGCCAACCTCGACCTCGACGGCATCCAGTTGGTCAACCGGATGGTCCAGGCGCACCTGCGCGAGGGCGGCGCGGCGCTGGTCACCACCCACGGCGCCTACGCCGCGCCGCCGGTGCGCACCCGCGAACTGGTGCTGGAGCGGGCCGCATGAACGACACCGCGCGCCCGGTGCGCATGGCCGTCGCCGGCCAGCCGCCCTCGATGCCCGGCGCGGCGCGGGCGCTGCTGGTCCGCGACCTGCGCCTGCTCTGGCGGCGCCGGGGCGACGCCTTCCAGCCGGCGCTGTTCGCGCTGATCGTGGTGGTGTTGTTCGCGCTGGCGCTGGGCAACGAACCCGAGCTGCAGGCCCGCGTGGCCGCCGGCGTGCTGTGGGTGGCGGCGCTGCTCGCCGGCCTGCTGGCGCTGGACACGCTGTTCCGCGGCGACGCCGAGGACGGCTCGCTGGAGCAGTGGATGCTGGCGCCGGTGCCGCTGGCCTGGCTGGTGGCAGTGCGCACCGGCATCCACTGGGCGACGACCTCGCTGCCGCTGCTGCTGGCGACCCCGTTCCTGGCCGAACTGCTGCACCTGCCGCGCGCGCAGTTGCCGGTGCTGTTGGCGGGGCTGGCGCTGGGCACGCCGCTGCTGAGCCTGATCGGCGCGGTGATCGCCGCGCTCACCGTCGGCATGCGCCGGTCCGGTATCCTTGTCGGCCTGCTCGCGCTGCCACTGTACGTGCCGGTGCTGGTGTTCGGCGCCGGCAGCGTCGCGGCCAGCGCGCAAGGCCTCGACCCGGTCGGCGCCCTGCTGCTGCTCGGCGCGGGGCTGGCGGTGGCGCTGGTCGTCGCGCCGCTGACCGCGGCGGCCGCGATCAGGATTTCGACGAGTTGAGGGCTCGGCGATTCGAGGGCCCGCAGACCGGGCGCTCGACCCGTGCCGGCGGCGACCGGCCCGGCGCAACGGAACGTCCGCGCTTGCGCCAGGTCAACGACCGCAGGGCGCGCCGGACCGGACAATGCGCCCGGCCCGCCTTCAGCTTCCCCTAACCTTCCGGTGCCATCGTCCGCCCACTGCAAGCATCTCCCGGCATGAACCCACTCGTCCGCTGGTTCCACCAACTCGGCTCGCCGCCCTACTTCGACCGCTTCGCCGCGCGCTGGGCGCCGTGGAGTTTCGGCGCCGGCGCGCTGGTCATGGCGATCGGCGTGGCCTGGGCGCTGAACCTGCTGGCGGCGCTGCCGGGCGTCGGCGCGTGGTTCTTCGTGCCGTCGGACTACCAGCAGGGCGACAGTTTCCGGATCCTCTACATCCACGTCCCCGCGGCGTGGATGAGCATGTTCATCTTCGGGCTGATGGCCGTCTACGCCGCGATCGCGCTGGTCTGGCGGATCAAGCTGTGCGAGATCCTGGCGATGGCCTGCGCGCCGATCGGTGCGGCGTTCACCGTGATCACGCTCGCCACCGGCTCGATCTGGGGCAAGCCGATGTGGGGCACCTGGTGGGAATGGGACCCGCGCCTGACCACCGAGCTGATCCTGCTGTTCCTCTACCTCGGCGTCATCGGCCTGTACCAGGCCATCGACGACCGCCGCAACGCCGCCCGCGCGGCGGGCCTGCTGGCGATCGTCGGCGTCGCCCTGCTGCCGGTGATCCGCTACTCGGTGGTCTGGTGGAACTCGCTGCACCAGGGCCAGACCATCCGCATGTTCGGCCAGTCGAGCATGGATCCGAGCATGTTCCCGCCGCTGATCGCGATGGTGATCGGCACCAAGTTCTGGTTCATCGGTTCGCTGCTGCTGCGCGCCCGCGCCGACAACCTCGACCGCGAGGCCGGCAAGGAGTGGGTGCGCGAACGCGCCGCGGCGCAGGAGGCGACCCCGTGAGCTACGCCGGCTACGTCGCCGCCGCCTACGCGCTGTTCGCGGTGGTCCTGCTGTGGGACCTGATCGCGCCGCTGATGCGCATCCGCCGCACCCTGCGCCGCGTGCGCCTGCTCGCGCGCCGCGCCCCGGCCCGCACCGCCCCCCTTCCCACGGAGCTGCAACGATGAATCCCTCCCGCAAACGCCGGCTGTGGCTGGTGCTGGCGCTGCTGGTGGCCGCGGGCGCCGCGGTGTCGCTGGTGACCCTCGCGCTCAAGCGCAACGTGGCCTATCTCTACACCCCCAGCGAAGTGCTGCGCGGCGACGCCGGCGCCAAGGTGGTCGCGGGCGACACGGTGTTCCGGCTGGGCGGCATGGTGTCCGCGAACTCGTTCCAGCGCGCGCAGGGCTCGATGGAGGCGCATTTCCGGGTCACCGACGGCGACGCCGAACTCCCGGTGGTCTACACCGGCATCCTGCCCGACCTGTTCCGCGAGAAGCAGGCGGTGGTCGCGACCGGGCGCATGCATGGCCAGGTGTTCGTCGCCGAGCAGGTGCTGGCCAAGCACGACGAAACCTACGTGCCCAAGGAAGTGGCCGACAAGATGGGCCTGGCGCACCAGAAGCACAACGTGCGCGCCGATGCGCCGCCCGCCGCCGACGCGGCCGCCGACATGCCCGCGCCGCAGCGCTGAGTCCACATGCATCTGCTTCCGGAGCTCGGCCAGATCACCCTCGTCCTCGCGATGCTGGTCGCCGCCCTGCAGGCGGTGCTGCCGCTGCTGGGCGCACAGCGCGGCCTGGCGCCGTGGATGGCGGTGGCGCGTCCGGCGGCCTTCGTGCAGTTGGCGCTGGTGGCGCTGGCCTTCGCGATCCTCACCCACGCCTTCGTGGTCCAGGATTTCTCGGTGCGCTACGTCGCCGAGAACTCCAATTCGCTGCTGCCGATGATGTACCGCTTCTCGGCGGTGTGGGGCGCGCACGAGGGCTCGCTGCTGCTGTGGGCGCTGATCCTGGCGGTGTGGACCGGCGCGGTCGCGCTGTTCTCGCGCGGCCTGCCGGCGCCGGTGGTGGCCCGCGTGCTGGGCACGATGGGCGCGATCGCCACCGGGTTCCTCGCCTTCCTGCTGTTCACCAGCAACCCGTTCGCGCGGCTGCTGCCGGCGGCCGAGGAAGGCCGCGACCTCAATCCGCTGCTGCAGGACCCCGGCCTGATCTTCCATCCGCCGATGCTGTACATGGGCTACGTCGGCTTCGCGGTGCCGTTCGCGTTCGCGATCGCGGCGATGCTCGACCGCAACGCGTCGTCGCCGGAGATGGTCCGCGACTGGCTGCGCTGGACCCGGCCGTGGACCAACGTCGCCTGGGGCTTCCTGACCCTCGGCATCGCGCTGGGCAGTTGGTGGGCGTACTACGAACTGGGCTGGGGCGGCTGGTGGTTCTGGGACCCGGTCGAGAACGCCAGCTTCATGCCGTGGCTGGCCGGCGCCGCGCTGCTGCACTCGCAGGCGACGACCGAGAAGCGCGGCAGCTTCCGGAGCTGGACGCTGCTGCTGGCGATCGCCGCGTTCTCGCTGTCGCTGCTGGGCACCTTCCTGGTGCGCTCGGGCGTACTGACCAGCGTCCACGCATTCGCAGCCGACCCCGGGCGCGGCGTGTTCATCCTCGTGTTCCTGGGCTGCGTCGTCGGCGGCTCGCTGGTGCTGTACGCGCTGCGCGCACCGCAGACCGACGCCGGCCAGCCGTTCACCGGCGCCTCGCGCGAGGCGCTGCTGCTGGTCAACAACCTGCTGCTGACCGCGGCGGCGGCGATGGTGTTCCTCGGCACCCTGTTCCCGCTGCTGCTGGACGCGATCGGCAGCGAGCACAAGCTCTCGGTCGGCCCGCCGTACTTCGCGCTGCTGTTCATCGTGCTGATGACCCCGGTGGTCGCCCTGCTGCCGCTGGGGCCGCTGATCCACTGGCAGCGCGACCAGGTCTCGCGGCCGCTGAAGCTGCTGCTGCCGTGGCTGGCGCTGGCGCTGGTCGCCGGCGCGATCGCGTATTTCCAGGCGCCGCAGGGGCCGCTGAAGACCGCCGCGGGCGTCGCCGGCGCGGTCTGGATCGCGTTCGGCACCGCGCGCTTCGTGTGGCAGCGCGTGCGCCATGCCAACGGCCGGTTCACGCCGGAGATGCTCGGCATGACCCTCGCCCACACCGGCGTCGCCGTGTTCCTGGTCGGCGCGCTGCTGGTCGAGGCGCAGGCGCAGCAGCGCGAGGTCGCGCTGCGTCCCGGCCAGACCCTGGAGATCGGCCGCGACGCGTTCCGCTTCGACGGCGTGCGCGACGCGCAGGGCCCGAACTACCGCGCCAGCATCGGCACCGTGCAACTGCTGCGCGACGACCGCCCGGTGCTGGTCATGCATCCGGAGAAGCGCCAGTACCTCGGCGGCCAGGTGATGACCGAGGCGGCGATCCTGCCCGGGGTGACCCGCGACCTGTTCGTCGCCCTCGGCGAGCCGCTCGGCGGCGGCGCATGGGCGGTGCGCGTCCACGTCAAGCCGTTCGTGCGCTGGATCTGGATCGGCGCGGTGCTGATGGCGCTGGGCGGCTTCGTGACCGCGGCCGACCGACGCTTCCGCAAACGCGACGCCGCCAGGGCCACGGCCTGATGCAGCGGCCTTCATGGAAATGTCCCGAATGAAACGCTGGCTTCCCTTCCTCGCCTTCCTGCTGGTCGCCGCGCTGCTCGCCGCGGGCGTGTGGCTGAGCCGCGATCCCGACCGCGAGGCGCTGCCCTCGGCGCTGATCGGCAAGCCCGCGCCCGACTTCGCGCTGCCGGTGCTGCACGAACCGACCCGCGTCGTCACCGGCCGCGAGCTGCGCGGCCAGCCCTACGTGCTCAACGTCTGGGGAAGCTGGTGCGTGGAATGCCGGGTCGAGCATCCGGTGATCACCCGCTTCGCCGAAACCAAGCGGGTGCGCGTGATCGGCTACAACTGGAAGGACGAGCCGGCCGACGCGCTGGCGTGGCTGGAGAAGTTCAACAATCCGTACTGGCTGGTGCTGGCCGACGAGGTCGGGCGCACCGCGATCGACTTCGGCGTGTACGGCGCGCCCGAGACCTTCCTGGTCGACGCCGACGGCATCGTGCGCTGGAAGCACGTCGGCCCGCTCAGCGACGAGATCGTGCACAACGAGCTGCTGCCGGCGCTGGCCGCCGCGGAGCGCCGCCGGTGAGCCCGGCCGCGACCCGCATGGCCGGGTGGCGCGCGCTGCTGTGCGCGCTGCTGCTCGCGGTCGCCGGCGTCGCCGGGGCGCAGAAGGCCGCGGACCCCGCGCCGCTGCAGTTCCGCGACACCGCCGAGGCGACCCGCTTCCACGACCTCGTCGCCGAACTGCGCTGCGTGATGTGCCAGAACCAGTCGCTGGCCGATTCCAACGCCCAGATCGCCGTGGATCTGCGCCGCGAAGTCCTCGACCTGATGCGCGCGGGCCGCAGCGACCAGCAGATCCGCGACTTCCTGGTCGCGCGCTACGGCGAGTTCGTGCTGTACCGGCCGCGGGTGAGCCCGACCACCTGGCTGCTGTGGTTCGGGCCGCTGCTGTTCGTGCTCGCCGGCGGCCTGGTGATCCGGCGCCTGCTGCGCCGCGACCGCGCGGCCGCGCCCCCCGTCGCCGACGACGATGCCCAGGAATGGTGATGTCCGCTTCCGCCTCCGCCACCGTGTTCGCCCTGCTCGCCGCCGCGCTCGCGCTCGGCGCGTTCGGCGTCGTGCTGCATCCGCTGTGGCGCGCGCGCCGCGGCTCGGCGCTGGTGCTGATCGCCGCGTTCACCGTGCTCGCCGGCGGCCTGTACCGGCTGGTCGGAACACCCGTTGCGCTGGACACCGCGATGATCGAGCGCCCGGCCTCGCTCGATCAGGCGATCGCCCAGCTCGAAGTCAACCGCGACCGTTTCCCCGACCAGGAAGGCTGGGTCATGCTCGCCAGCGCCTACGCCCGCGCCGGCCGGCACGCCGAGGCCCGCGACGCGTGGGAGGCCGTGCTCCAGCGCGCGCCGGACGAAGCCGACTACCTCGCCGCCGCCGCCGAGGCGCGCGCGCAGGCCGATGCCGAACACCGCTTCGATGCGCGCGCGGTGGAATACCTGCAGCGCGCGCTGAAACAGGCCCCGGACCACCAGCGCGCCCGCTTCTATCTCGGCATCGCGCTGCGCCAGCAGGGCAAGGCCGCCGAGGCCGCGCGGACTTGGGAGCCGCTGCTGGCCGCACTCGGCGCCGACGAGGGCGCGACCCTGCGCGCCGAAGTCGACGCCGCGCGCAAGGACGCCGGCCTGCCGCCGCTGCCCGCGCCGAAGCCGCCGGAACCGGGCGCGAATGCGCTGACCGTGACCGTCGCCCTCGATCCGGCGTTCGCCGCGCGCGTGCGCCTGCGCGCAGACGCCACCGTGTTCGTGATCGCGCGCCAGCCGGACGGTCCGCCGATGCCGATCGCGGTGGAGAAGCACACCGTCGCCGAACTGCCGCTCAAGATCGTGCTCGACGACGCCGACGGCCCGATGCCGACCGCGAAACTCTCGTCGCTGCGCGAGGTCGAAGTCGTCGCCCGCATTTCCGAGAGCGGCACGCCGATGCGCCAGCCCGGCGACATCGAATCGAAGCCGGTGCGCACCGCGCTGCCGGCGAAGGGGCCGATCGCGCTCACCCTCGGCGGCGACTGACGCCGACCACCGCCCCGCCCACGGAGCCCGCGATGACCTCGACGCCCACCGCCTGCGACGCCATCGCCAAGGTCCCCGAGGTCACCCTCGGCTTCTGGGTCATCAAGATCCTCGCCACCACCCTCGGCGAGACCGGCGGCGACGCGGTGTCGATGTCGATGGACCTCGGCTACCTGGTCGGCACCGCGATCTTCTTCGCGCTGTTCGTGGTCGCGGTGCTCGCGCAGATCCGCGCCGACCGCTTCCGGCCGTGGCTGTACTGGGCGACGATCATCGCCTCGACCACGGTCGGCACCACCCTCGCCGACTACGCCGACCGCTCGCTGGGCATCGGCTACGCCGGCGGTTCGGCGCTGCTGGCCGCCGCGCTCGCCGCGTCGTTCTTCGCCTGGCATCGCTCGGTCGGGTCGCTGGACATCGCCAGCGTCGCCAGCCCGAAGTCCGAAGGCTTCTACTGGCTGACGATCATGTTCTCGCAGACGCTGGGCACCGCGCTCGGCGACTGGACCGCGGACGACGCCGGCCTCGGCTACCTCGGCGGCGCGCTGGTCTTCGGCGGCGCGATCGTGCTGATCGCGCTCGCCGCGAAGTTCACCCGGCTGTCGCGCACGGCGCTGTTCTGGGCCGCCTTCGTGCTGACCCGGCCACTGGGCGCGGTGGTCGGCGACTTCCTCGACAAACCGCTGGACCACGGCGGCCTCGCGCTCGACCGTTACGCCGCCACCGCGGTGCTCGTCGCCGCGATCGCGCTGCTGGTGTGGCGCCTGCCGCAGCGTCCGGCGACGCGCGCGCACTGATCCGCGCCCACTGATCCGCGCTCACTGATCAGCGCGCACGCCCCCACGCAGACCGACCCATGCGCACCGAGCCAGGCATGCCACGCGCACCCGCCTCACGCAGGCGCAGGCAGCCGCTGCCGCTGCGGCTGTTCGCCTGCGCGGTGCTGCTCGCGCTGCTGCTGCCGTGGCTGATGCGGGCGCTGCCGGCGTCGGCCGGCCTGTTCGGCTGGGGCCTGGACCTGATCGCGCACTGGCAGCCGGCGCACGCCGCGCTGTGGCTGGTCGCGATCGCGCTGCTGAGCGCGCGCGACCGGCGCTGGCTGGTCGCGCTGCCGCTGGCGCTGCTGCCGCTGTGGTCGGCGAGCGCGCCGCTGCCGTCCGCGGCGGGGCCCGCCGCCGCGCCGACGCTGACCATCGCCAGCGCCAACGTGCGCGCCGGCAATCCCGATCCCGCCCCGCTCGCCGCCTGGCTGCGCGCGCAGCCGGCCGATGTCGTCGTGCTGGTCGAACTCACGCCGGACTACGCGGACCGCCTGCAGGACGCGCTGGCCGACGTCTATCCGTATCGCGAGTTCGCACCGATGGACTCGCCGTTCGGCATCGGCCTGCTCTCGCGCCATCCGCTGTCGCAGCGCGAGCGCCGCGACAGCGCCGACGGCATTCCCGCGCTCGCCGCGACCCTCGATACCGCGCGCGGCCCGGTGCGCGTCGTCGCCGCGCATCCGATGCCGCCGCTGGGCCCGCACTGGCAAACGGCGCGCGACAGCTTGCTGCGCACGCTGGCCGACGCGGCGGGCACGCGGCCGACGGTCGTCGCGGGCGACCTCAACGCCACGCCGTGGTCGACCGCGCTCACGCGGATCGCCCCCGGGCTGCGCCGCGCCTGCGGCCTGGCCCCGACCTGGCCGTCCGGGCATTTCGGCATTCCGATCGATCATGTCCTCGCCGGCGCCGGCTGGCGCCGGCTCGATTGCGTGCGCGGGCCCGACATCGGCTCGGATCATCGGCCGATCCGGGCGACGCTGGCGCTCGACACCGACCCGGATCGGGCCGCGGGCGACTGAGCGTCCCGCGGACAGCGTCGGTAAACGACGGCGCCATCGCGTAAGCTGCCCGGCGCCGTACCGTTTCCGGATACCACGGATGACCGAATTCATACCCGCCGGCACCCGCTTCCTCGACCTGCCTTCGCCGTTCGCGATGAAGCGCGGCGGCGCGCTGTTCGGCGCGCGCATGGCCTACGAGACCTGGGGGCGGCTGTCGCCCGCGGCCGACAACGCACTGCTGATCCTCACCGGCCTGTCGCCCGACGCGCACGCCGCGCGCCACGACGACAACCCCGAGCCCGGCTGGTGGGAAGCGATGCTCGGCCCGGGCAAGCCGATCGACACCGACCGCTGGTTCGTGGTGTGCGTCAACTCGCTGGGCAGTTGCAAGGGCTCGACCGGACCGGCGTCGATCGATCCCGCCACCGGCGCGCCGTACAGGCTGTCGTTCCCGGAACTGTCGGTGGAGGATGGCGCCGACGCCGCCGCCCACGTGGTCCGCAGCCTCGGCATCGCGCGCCTGGCCTGCGTGATCGGCAATTCGATGGGCGGCATGGTCGCGCTGGCCCTGCTGCAGCGGCACCCGGGCATCGCCCACGCCCACATCAACATCTCCGGCGCCGCGCGCGCGCTGCCGTTCTCGATCGCGATCCGCTCGCTGCAGCGCGAAGCGATCCGGCTCGACCCGATGTGGAACGAGGGCGACTACAGCGAGGCCGCCTATCCGGAATCGGGCATGCGCATGGCGCGCAAGCTCGGCGTGATCACCTACCGCTCGGCGCTGGAGTGGGACGGCCGCTTCGGCCGCGTGCGCCTGGACTCCGAACGCCGCGACGACGATCCGTTCGGCCTCGAATTCGAGGTCGAAAGCTACCTCGAGGGCCATGCGCGCCGCTTCATCCGCCGCTTCGACCCGAACTGCTACCTCTACCTCAGCCGCTCGATGGACTGGTTCGACCTCGGCGAGGCCTGGTCGTCCGAGCGCGGCCCGGGCACCTGCGCGCAGGGCCTGTCGCACCTGCGCGTGGACCGCGCGCTCGCCATCGGCGTGCACACCGACATCCTGTTCCCGATCCAGCAGCAGCAGGAAATCGCCGACGGCCTGCTCGCCGGCGGCGCCGACGCCCGCTGCCTCGCCCTGCCCTCGCCGCAGGGCCACGACGCCTTCCTGGTCGACATCGCCCGCTTCGGCCCCGCGGTGCGCGAATTCCTCGAATCGCTGTAGGCCGGGCCCCGGCCCCGCCGTCAATCCAGCCGCTTGCGGAACCGCGAAATCGCCACCGTCATCGTGATCGCGGCGAACGCCACCAGCGCCAGCGCATCCGGCCACAGCGACGCCAGCGATGCGCCGCGCAGCATCACCCCGCGGATCAGGCGCACGAAATGGGTCAGCGGCAGTCCCTCGGCGATCCACTGCGCGGGCCGCGGCATGCCGTCGAACGGGAACATGAAGCCCGACAGCAGGATCGACGGCAGGAACAGGAAGAACGCCATCTGCATCGCCTGGAACTGGGTCTGCGCCCGGGTCGAGACCAGCAGGCCCAGGGCGAGGTTGGCGACGATCAGCAGCATCGCCGCGCAGTAGACGTCGATCAGGTGCCCGCGCACCGGCACCGCGAACACGCCGATGCCCAGCAGCAGCACCACCGTGGTCTGCACCAGGCCGACCGCGATGTACGGCAGCACCTTGCCGATCATCAGTTCCGCGCTGGACACCGGCGTGGTGATCAGCAGTTCGAGATTGCCGCGCTCGCGTTCGCGGACGATCGCCATCGCGGTGAACATCACCATCGTCATGGTCAGGATCACGCCGATCAGCCCGGGCACCACGTTCACCGCCGAACGGCGCTCCGGGTTGTACAGCGGCAGCATCGCGATCTGCGACGCGGACGACGCCGCGCGACCGTCCAGCGGCAGCGCCGCGAGCTGGCGCGCCGCCGACTGCACCGTCAGGTCGCTGCCGTCGACGATCACCTGCACCGCCTCGCGGCCGTCGAGCCGGCGACGCTCGAAGTCCGGCGGGATCACCACGCCGATCTTGATCTCGCCGCGGTCGAGCAGGGCCCGGATCTCCTGCGGCGTCCGCGCCTCGCCGGCGCGACGCACCACCCCGGCGGCGTAGAGGTCCTGCACCAGGATGCGCGAGCCGGCGGTGCCCGCCATGTCCGCGACCGCCGCCGGCAGGTTGCGCACGTCGAGGTTGATCGCGAACCCGAACAGCGCCAGTTGCAGCGTGGGGATGCCGATCATCATCGCCAGGGTCATGCGGTCGCGCCGCATCTGGCGGATTTCCTTCAGCACCACGGCGAGGATGTGGCGCAGCTTCATGCCGCCTCCGCGCGATCGCGATGCTTGGTGGCGGAAACGAACACGTCCTCGAGGTTCGGTTCGATCGGCTCGACCTCGGCGTCGAGGCCGGCGTCGCGCAGGCGGCCGGCGACCGCGGCGGCGTCGAGCCCCGCCGCGCCCAGGACCCGCAGCATCGCGCCGATCTGGGCGACGCTGAGCACGCCGGGCGCGCCGTGCAGCGCGGCCTGCGCGCGGCGGGTCTGCGCGGTGCGCACGCCGAACGTGCGGCCGGCCAGCGCCCGGGTCAGCGCCGCGGGGGTGCCGTCGGCCACCAGCCGGCCGGTGTCGAGGATGGCGATGCGGTGGCAGCGCTCGGCCTCGTCCATGTAGTGCGTGGACACCAGGATGGTGGTGCCGGCGTCGGCGAGGTCGAAGAGTTTTTCCCAGAAGTCGCGGCGCGATTCCGGATCGACCGCGCTGGTCGGCTCGTCGAGGAACAGCAGTTCGGGACGATGCACGGTCGCGCCGGCGAGCGCGAGGCGCTGCTTCTGGCCGCCGCTGAGGGTGCCGGCGAGCTGCGCCTGGCGGTCGGCGAAACCGTAGGTGTCGATCAGCGCGTCGATCCGCTGCCGGCGTTCGCCGCGCGGCACGCCCTGCACGTCGGCGAGGAACTCCAGGTTCTCGCGCACCGACAGGTCCTCGTACAGCGAGAATTTCTGGGTCATGTAGCCGATCCGGCGACGCAGCGCCTCGGCCTGTTCCGGGATGCGCAGGCCGAGCACCTCGATGTCGCCGGCGGTCGGCGTGAGCAGGCCGCAGAGCATGCGGATGGTCGTCGACTTGCCGGAGCCGTTCGGCCCGAGGAAGCCGTAGACGTGCGCCCGCGGCACGCGCAGGTCGACGTCGTCGACCGCGAGCAGCGCGCCGAAGCGCTTGCTCAGCCCGTTGGCGCGGATGGCGAGGTCGGCGTCCATGCGTTCACTTCGCCCCGGCCGCGAATTCGACCTGCACCGGCAGCCCGGCCGGCAGGTCGGCGGCGCCGTCGAGCGCGATCTCGGCGAGGTAGCTCAGCCGCGCCGCGTCCTTGCCGCTCAGCGCGTAGTACGGGGTGAACGCAGGGTCGCTGCGGATCGCGCGCACGCGGCCGCGGAGCGCGGTCGCGACGCCGTCGACGTGGACCGTGGCGGCGTCGCCGACCTTCACCGAGGCGCGCATCGGTTCGGGCACGTAGACCCGCGCATACGGCGCGTCGCCGACCAGCAGGATCGCCAGCGCCGACCCGACCGGCGCCTGGTCGCCGAGCTTGTACGGCAGGCTGTCGATCCGGGCGTCGCGCGGCGCGACGATGCGCAGCTTGTCGAGCGCGACCGCCTGCGCCGCGACCTGGGCCTCGGCCGCGCGCGCGGCCGCCTGCGCCTGGGCGATGCGTTCGCGGCGCGCGCCGTGTTCGAGTTCGGACAGCGCGGCCTGCGCGGCGCGGACCTGGGCGTCGGCGCTCTGCGCCGTGGCGCGGGCGCGATCGATGTCGGCCTTCGCCACCAGTTGGCGGCTGCCGAGCGGGGTCACCCGTGCGAGGTAGGCCTGCGCGTCGCGCGCCTGCGCCTGCGCGCCCGCGAGCTGCGCCCGCGCCTGCACGAGCTGCTCGCTGCGGGTGCCCGCCTCGAGTTCCGCCAGCGCGTCGCGCTGCTGCTCGGCCTGGGCGCGCGCGGCGTCGGTCTGCGCGGCGGTGCGGGTGGCCTCCAGGGTCATCACTTCGGCGCCGGCCTTCACCCGGTCGCCCTCGCGCACGGCGATCGCCACGATCCGCTCAGCGGCGGGCGCGGGCAGCGTGATGCGGTCGTACTCCAGGGTGCCGAGCGCCTGGTCGGCGGACTCGCGGCAGCCGCCGAGCAGCGCGACCGACACCGCAACGGACACCGCGAGGGCCATCGCGACGAACGGTCGCGGGCCGGCGATGCGCAGGACGCGGGAGGAGGGATGGTCGTTCATTCGGACAGCTCCAGACCGGATTCGAGCAGGGCGAGGACGTGGCCGCACAGCGCATCGGCGTCGATGTCGTCGGCGCCGAAGACGCCGCGCCAGATCGGCGCGCTGGCGGCGAGGAACATCGTCTGGCCCACCAGCGAGGGCACCAGCAGGCGCGGATCGAGGCGCGGGTTGAGCTGCCCGTCGGCCTGCGCCTGCGCGAAGCGCACGGCGAGCATCCGCGGCAGCAGCGGGCCGATCCGGTCGAACATGAGCCCGCGCAGGCCGCCGCCTTCGTGCAGCACTTCGCGCACCCACAACTGCGGCAGCCACGGGTGCGCCATGGCGATGTCCAGCACCCCGCGCACGAATCCGCGGACCAGCGCGCGCAGGTCGTCGCCGGCGGCCAGCAGCGGCGCGCGCAGCGCCTGCATCACCGGCATCAGGCGCTCCTCGATCACCGCCTCCAGCAGCGCATCGCGGTTGCCGAAGTAGTAGTGGACCAGCGCCGGGGTGGTGCCGGCGTCGCGGGCGATGTCGCGCAGCGTGCTGCCGGCGATGCCCCGGCGGGCGAACCCGGTGACCGCGGCGTCGAGCAGCCGGGCACGGAGGTCGCCGGCGTCCCCGGCGGGACGGCCGGGGGACCGTCGCCGGGGACGGCGGGGCGGGCGCTGGGGCGATGGCGGGACGGCGGGCATGCGGAAAAAATTAATTGACCGATTAATTAATGTCGATGACCGGCCGACGAACGGCGCCCCCGCATGGCGCTCGCCCCCGGCCCGCGCTACCCTGCGCGGCCTATGCAGACCCAAGCGCTCCACAGTCACCACCGCGATTTCGCGCTGGACCCGGCCGACCCCGAACGTCTCGCCAACCTCGTCGGCCCCTTCGACGCCCACCTGCGCCAGATCGAACTGCGCCGCGGCGTGGAAATCGCGAACCGCGGCAACCTGTTCCGCGTCAGCGGCGACGACGCGGCCGCCGTGGCCGCCGTCGAGAAGCTGCTGCGCGCGCTCTATGCCGAAGCCGCCGACACCGTGTTCGACGCACCGGCGATCCACCTGCGCCTCGGCGCCGACGAGGCCGACGCCGACGCCGGCGACGCCAATGCCGGTTACGCGCCGCAGGACGTCGCGGTGAAGGTCAAGCGCGGCACCGTGCGCGGCCGCGGCGCGAACCAGCAGAAGTACCTGCACGCGATCGCCACCCACGACATCAATTTCGGCGTCGGCCCGGCCGGCACCGGCAAGACCTTCCTCGCGGTCGCGATGGCGGTCGAGGCGCTGAACACTTCGCGCATCCAGCGAATCGTGCTGGTACGCCCGGCGGTGGAGGCCGGCGAGAAGCTCGGCTTCCTGCCCGGCGACCTGTCGCAGAAGGTCGATCCCTACCTGCGTCCGCTGTACGACGCGCTGTACGAGATGCTCGGCGTGGAGAAGGTGGCGCGGCTGCTGGAGAAGAACGTCATCGAGATCGCGCCGCTGGCGTACATGCGCGGGCGCACGCTCAACGATGCGTTCGTGATCCTCGACGAGGCGCAGAACACCACCGTCGAGCAGATGAAGATGTTCCTCACCCGGCTGGGCTTCGGCAGCACCGCGGTGGTCACCGGCGACATCAGCCAGATCGACCTGCCGAAGAGCGTGAAGTCCGGCCTGCGCGACGCGATCGAAGTGCTGCGCGACGTCGACGGCGTCAGTTTCACCTTCTTCGAGGCCCGGGACGTCGTGCGCCACCCGCTGGTGGCGAAGATCGTGCGCGCGTACGACGCGCAGGCGGCGAAGGCCGCGCGCGGCGAAGGCGACCCGTCGTGACCCAGGGCCCCGTGCGCCTGGACGTCGCCGTCGGCTACGCCACCGCACGAACCGGCGTGCCCGCGGCGGCGAGTTTCCGGCGCTGGGTCGCGGCGGCGCTGGAGGGCCGCATCCGCGAAGCGGACATCGCCATCCGCATCGTCGGCGAGGACGAGGGCCGCGCGCTCAACCGCCACTACCGCGGCAAGGACTACGCGACCAACGTGCTCAGCTTCCCGGGCGAACTGCCCGAGGGCGTGAAGCTGCCCAAGGGCGTGACCCTGCCGCTGATGGGCGACGTCGTGCTGTGCGCCCCGGTGGTGGCGCGCGAGGCCGCGGAGCAGGCCAAGCCGGCGCGGCACCACTACGCCCACCTGACCGTCCACGGCATGCTGCACCTGCTGGGCATGGACCATCAGGACGAGCGCGAAGCCGAGTGCATGGAGCGGCTGGAACGCGAGATCCTGGCCGCGCTCGGCATCGACGACCCCTACCGGGTCCGCGACTGAGGCCGCCCGCCGCCTGACCGGTGCGGGACGCGCTACACTGATCCATCCGGCCTCCAAGGCCGCCCCCAAGACGACGATGTCCGAGGACGACAGTACCCGCGCGCCGGAAGGCGCCGCGAAACCGCAGGAGAAGGCCCCCGAGAAGCGGCGCTCCTGGTTCTCCCGCCTGACCGCCGCGATCTCCGGCGAGCCCGACAATCAGGACGATCTGGTCGAACTGCTGCGCGACGTGCAGGCCGACGGCGTGATCGACGCCGACACGCTGCGGATCATGGAAGGCGCCGTGGCCATCTCCGACCTCAGCGTCGGCGACATCATGATTCCCCGCGCGCAGATGGTCGCGCTGCCGGTCGACGGCAAGTTCGTGCCGCTGATGAAGCAGGTGGTCGAATCCGGCCATTCGCGCTTCCCGGTCCACGGCGAGGACAAGGACGAGATCCTCGGCATCCTGCTGGCCAAGGACCTGCTGCGCGGCGTGGTCGCCGACGACGGCCCCGGCACCGTGCGCGAACTGCTGCGCCCGGCGGTGCTGGTGCCCGAAAGCAAGCGCCTGGACATCCTGCTGCGCGAATTCCGGCAGTCGCGCAACCACATGGCGATCGTGATCGACGAGTACGGCGGCGTCGCCGGGCTGGTGACGATCGAGGACGTGCTCGAACAGATCGTCGGCGAGATCGACGACGAACACGACGACGCCGAGGACCCCGACGCGCTGATCGCGGCCCAGGCCGACGGCCAGTACCTGGTCGATGCGCTGACCCCGATCTCCGATTTCAACGCGCGCTTCGGCGCCGACTTCGCCGACGACGAGTACGACACCATCGGCGGCCTGATCACCGCGGCGATCGGCCACCTGCCCGAGGCCGGCGAGGAACTGACGCTCGACCGCTTCGGCTTCCGGGTCGCGCATGCCGACGCCCGCCGCCTGCACACGCTGCACGTGAGCGTGCATGCCGCATAGCCGCCTGCACGCGGTCGCGGTCGCGGTCGCGCTGTTCGCGGCCGCGCTCGCCCTGCTCTGCAGCCTGTCGGTGCGCGCCGCGGAGCCGGCCGCGGCCGTCGCGCCGCGGATCGGCGTGGCGACGATGCTGCCGGGCGAGATCTTCTTCGAGCGCTTCGGCCACAACGCCATCGTCGTCGAATATCCGGGTGCCGAACCGGTCTCGTACAACTTCGGCATCTTCGACCCGGGCGAACCGGACTTCGTCGGCCGCTTCGTGCGCGGCGACATGGTCTACCGGCTGGCCGAGCTGCCGTGGCGCGAGGACCTCGGCTACTACCTGCAGACCGGCCGCGGCGTGCGCATCCAGTGGCTGGACCTCACCCCCGCGCAGGCCGCGGACATGGCGCGGGCGCTGGCCGAGAACGCGCAGCCGCAGAACGCGCGCTACCGCTACGACTATTTCACCGACAACTGCGCCACGCGGGTGCGCGACGCGGTCGATCGCGCCCTCGGCGGCGCACTGCGCACGCAGTTGTCGGCGCGCTCGCGCGGCAACACCTACCGCAGCGAGGCGGTGCGGCTGGCGCGGCCGGCCTGGTGGATGCGCTGGGGCTTCGACGTCGGCCTCGGCCCCGCCGCCGACGCGCCGATGTCGCGCTGGGAAGAGGCCTACGTGCCGATGCGCCTGGCCGAGGGCCTGCGCGAGGCGCGGCTGCCCGACGGCCGCCCGCTGGTCGCCGCCGAGGAGACGGTCGCGCCGCAGCGGATCGCGCCGGAACCGCGGGAGCAGGCGCTGCCGGTGTGGCCGTGGGCGCTGGGCGGTGCGGGCCTGGCGATCGCCTGGCTGCTGCTGCGCGCACGGCGGCCGCGCACGGCGATGGCGGTCGCCGGACTGTTCTGGCTGGTCGCCGGCGCGCTCGGCGCGACCATGCTGTTCCTGTGGCTGGGCACCGAGCACCGCTTCGCCTGGGCCAACCGCAACCTGCTGCTGCTGCCGCCGACCGCCTGGCTGCTGCTGCCGGGCGCCTGGCGCGGCCTGCGCGGCCGCGCGCCGGGCACGGTGTTCCGCGTCGTGCTCGGGACGCAGGCGGCGGCGGCCGTCGCCGCGCTGTTCGTCCACTGGCTGTCGCTGCTGCCGCAGGCGAACGCGCACTGGATCGCCCTGCTGCTGCCGCTGCACCTCGCGCTGCTGGCCGCGGGCCGCCGCGGCGACGCGCCGGCCTGAGCGGCCGCGGGTTGCCGCCACCGGCCGATCGCGGCACGATGCCGCGCATGCAGACGCCGTCGCCCTCGCCCGCCGCTCCCGCTTCGGCTTCCCCCGCCTCGCCCGCGCGCCCGCTGCCGGCCTGCGTCGTCAACTGCGCGGTGTACCGCGACGGCACCCGCGAAGACATCGGCCTGGACGCGATCAGCGACGTCCTCGCGGTCGACGACGGCAGCTTCATCTGGGTCGGTCTGTACGAGCCGGAAGAGGCGCTGCTGGACAAGCTGCAGGAGGAGTTCGGCCTGCACGACCTCGCGATCGAGGACGCCCACCACGCCCACCAGCGCCCGAAGATCGAGGCCTACGGCAAGTCGCTGTTCCTCGCCGTGCATACCGCGCAACTGATCGAGGGCCACGTGCGCTTCGGCGAGACCCACGTGTTCATCGGCCCGCGGTTCCTGATCACCGTCCGCCACGGCGCGTCGCTGTCGTATCGCCAGGTGCGCGACCGCTTCGAGCGCGAACCCGAACTGCTGGCGCAGGGGCCGGCGTTCGCGCTGTACGGCATCCTCGATTTCATCGTCGACAACTACCAGCCGATCGTCAACGACTTCCGCGACGAACTGAACGCGCTGGAACACGAGATCTTCGCCGAGACCTGGCGCAAGGACACGATCGTCAAGCTCTACGAACTGAAGAAGGAACTCACCCAGTTGCGGCTGGCGGTGGCGCCCCTGCAGGACATCCTCGCCCAGCTCACCCGCACCCAGATGACCCAGGTCACGGACGAGGCCAAGCTCTACTTCCGCGACGTGCTCGACCACGTCGTCCGCGTCAACGACGTGATCGACACCCAGCGCGAAATGCTCAGCGCCGCGATGGGCGTCAACCTGTCGATGGTGACCATCCACCAGGGCGAAGTGGTCAAGAAACTCGCCGGCTGGGCCGGACTGCTCGCGGTCCCGACCCTGCTCGCGAGCTGGTACGGCATGAACTTCGAATTCATGCCCGAAATCCACACCCGCCACGGCTATGCGGTGATGATCGTCGTCGTCGCCGTCGTCTGCATCGTGCTGTACCGCTACCTGAAGAAGGTGAAGTGGCTGTAGCGCGACGCGCCCCCTGACGCCGCCCCATCCCGATCGCAACGACGCCACGGCACGCGACCGCATTCGCCGACATCGCGTTCGGACACTTCCGACAGACCCGCCTCTTCGGCGACGGCATCCTTCCGGGATCGCCTTCGGACGCTGCCCATGCGCGGACCCCGCCCCCGTGATCGCGAACGCACCCTGCGCCGGCGCCGGACCGAGGCGGAACACGCGCTGTGGCGACACGTACGAGACAGACGCCTGCTCGACCGCAAGTTCCGCCGACAGCACCGCATCGGCCGCTTCGTCGCGGATTTCGTCTGCCTGGAGGCCGGGCTGATCATCGAACTCGACGGCAGCCAGCACCTCGACCGCGAAGCGCACGATGCCGCCCGCACGCGCTGGCTGGAGACGCAGGGATACCGCGTGATCCGCTTCTGGAACGACGACGTCCTGCTCCGGATCGACGATGTCCTGGCCGCCATCGCGACGGCGCTGACCGCCCCTCGCCTGCCTTCCGGACCCACGCTTCCCGCTCGCGGGGAAAGTGAAGGAGAAGGTTGAGCGAGAACGCGCCGACCCGGCATCCACGGCACGCCGCCGGGTTTCCTCCCCCGTCGTTTGCTTCTCGACGCCCCACCGCTCCGCCCGCCCCTCACCCGCCCTTCGGGCACCCTCTCCCCGCACGCGGGGAGAGGGAAAGGCGGGCGCCGATCAGGCGCTCGTGGAACGCTCCCGAAGTCGCTTACTCCCCGTCCCGGCGTTTCCTTCTCCCCGCCCCTCCGTTTCCTTCTCCCCGCAAGCGGGGAGAAGGTGGCCGAAGGCCGGATGAGGGGCCGGGATGCGGCAAGACCGACCTCGGATGCTGCTGCTTGCCGAATGCGAGGAGCTGCGCGCAAGCGCCGATGCGGCCCGCGCGCCGCCCGCGTTGGGCAAACGAAACGTGCATGGCCCGCTTCGGCGACGGCGTCGCCACTTCCGCATCCACCGCTCCGCTCGCCCCTCACCCGCCCTTCGGGCACCCTCTCCCCGCACGCGGGGAGAGGGAAAGGCAGGCGCCGATCCAGCGTTCGTGGAACGCTCCCGGAGTCGCTTACTCCCCGCCCCTCCGTTTCCTTCTCCCCGCCTGCGGGGAGAAGGTGGCCGAAGTCCGGATGAGGGGCCGGGATGCGGCAAGACCGACCGCGGATGCTGTTACTCGACGAATGCGAGGAGCTGCGCGCAAGCGCCGATGCGACCCGCGCATCACACGCACTGGGCAAACGTGCATGGCCAGCTTCGGCGACGGCGTCGCCACTTCCGCATCCACCGCTCCGTTCGCCCCTCACCCGCCCTTCGGGCACCCTCTCCCCGCACGCGGGGAGAGGGAAAGCAGGCGCCGATCCGGCGTTCGTGGAACGCTCCCGAAGTCGCTTAGTCCCCGCCGCCGGCGTTTCCTTCTCCCCGCCTGCGGGGAGAGGGAACAGCGGACACCGATCCGGCGCTCGTGGAAGGTTGCCGAAGTCCCTTACTTCCCGCATGGCCCTTTCCTTCTCCCCGCAGGCGGGGAGAAGGCGGCCGAAGGCCGGATGAGGGGCCGGGATGCGACGACAGGCCGGGATGCAGTGAGGGCAGGGATGCGGTGAGGAGCAAAGACCCGATGGCGACCGAAGGTCGCGCCGCGGGGGCATGCCGCAGCGCGCATTGACCGCGGGCCGGTTCGGCGACACGCTGCGCGCACGGTCGCGGCGACCGGGCATGCGGCACGAGCGGGGACGCAACGATGACGGCGATGAAGACGGCGGGCTGGGGAGTGGTGTCGCTGCTGGGCGCGTTCGCGCTGGGCACGGTGGCGCTGTCGCGGGGCGAGACGATCAGCGCGTTCTGGATCCTGGCCGCATCGCTGTCGATCTTCGCGATCGGCTACCGCTTCTACTCGAAATACATCGCCGACCATGTGCTGCGGCTGGATCCGACCCGGGCGACGCCGGCGTGGCGGCGCAACGACGGCCTCGACTATGTGCCGACCGACCGGCGCGTGCTGTTCGGCCACCATTTCGCCGCGATCGCCGGCGCGGGCCCGCTGGTGGGGCCGGTGCTGGCGGCGCAGATGGGCTACCTGCCGGGGATGCTGTGGATCCTGTTCGGGGTGGTGCTGGCCGGCGCGGTGCAGGACTTCCTGGTGCTGTTCCTGTCGGTGCGCCGCGACGGCCGCTCGCTGGGCGACATGATCCGCAGCGAACTGGGCCATGCCGCCGGGCTGGTGGCGATGGTCGGCATCCTCGCGATCATGGTGATCCTGCTGGCGGTGCTGGCGCTGGTGGTGGTCAAGGCGCTGGCGGTCAGTCCGTGGGGCACGTTCACGGTGGCGGCGACGATTCCGATCGCGCTGCTGATGGGCGCATGGCTGCGCTGGCTGCGGCCGGGGCGGATCCTCGAAGTCTCGCTGCTCGGCCTGGTGCTGTTGCTGCTGTCGATCTGGCTGGGCGGTCAGGTCGCGGCGTCGCCGGAGTGGGCCGCGCGCTTCACCTTCGACGGCAAGGCGCTGGCGTGGATGCTGATCGGCTACGGTTTCGTCGCTGCCGTGCTCCCGGTCTGGCTGCTGCTGGCGCCGCGCGACTACCTGAGCACGTTCCTGAAGATCGGCACCGTCGTGCTGCTGGCGCTGGCGATCTGCGTCGCCCTGCCCGACCTGAAGATGCCGGCGATCACCCGATTCGCCGACGGCAGCGGCCCGGTGTTCGCCGGCAAGCTGTTCCCGTTCCTGTTCATCACCATCGCCTGCGGCGCGATCTCCGGCTTCCACGCGTTGATCAGCAGCGGCACCACGCCGAAGATGCTCGAGAACGAGCGCGACGCGCGCCTGATCGGCTACGGCGGCATGCTGATGGAGGCGTTCGTGGCGGTGATGGCGCTGATCGCGGCCTGCGTGCTCGACCCGGGCCTGTACTTCGCGCTGAACGCGCCGGCGGCGCTGATCGGCACCACGCCCGAATCGGCGGCGCAGGCGATCTCCGGCTGGGGTTTCACGATCACCCCGGACATGCTGACCGCCACCGCGCGGGAGATCGGCGAGACCACCGTGCTCTCGCGCGCCGGCGGCGCGCCGACGCTGGCGGTGGGCATGGCCCAGATCCTGCACGGCCTGTTCGGCGGCGCCGGGATGATGGCGTTCTGGTACCACTACGCGATCCTGTTCGAGGCGCTGTTCATCCTGACCACGATCGACGCCGGCACCCGCGTCGCCCGGTTCATGATCCAGGAAGTGATCGGCGTGGCCTACCCGCCCTTCCGCCGCACCGAGAGCTGGACCGCGAACCTGGTCTGCACCGCGCTGGCGGTCGCCGGCTGGGGCTGGTTCCTGTACCAGGGCGTGGTCGATCCGCTGGGCGGGATCAACACCCTGTGGCCGCTGTTCGGCATCGCCAACCAGATGCTCGCCGGCATGGCGATGATCTTCGTCTGCGTCGCGCTGGTGAAGATGAAGCGCGAGAAATTCCTGTGGGTGGCGCTGCTGCCGACCGCGTGGCTGCTGATCTGCACCATGACCGCGGGCTGGCAGAAGCTGTTCAGCGACGACCCGAAGATCGGCTTCCTCGCCAACGCCCGCAAGTACGGCGATGCGCTCGCCGCCGGCGACCTGGTGGCACCGGCGAAGAGCGTGCAGGACATGCAGCGGATCGTGTTCAACAACCAGCTCGACGCCGGCCTGTGCCTGCTGTTCATGAGCGTGGTGACGCTGATGGCGGTGCTGGGCCTGCGCGCCGCGCTCGCCGCCCGCCGGCAGGCGCAGCCGACCGCGCTGGAGACGCCGCATGTCGCGCTCGACCTCGTTCGTTGAGCGCGTGCGCGCGGCCTGGCGCTGGCTGGCGCAGACCGGCCGGCTGATCGTCGGCGTGCCCGACTACGATCTCTACCTCGCGCACATGCGCCGCCGGCATCCGCAGCGCGCGCCGATGACGCGCGAGGCGTTCTTCGCCGACCGGCTGCAGGCGCGCTACGGCCGCGGGTCCTCGCGCTGCTGCTGACGCGCGGGCGGTCGCGCCGGTGGTGTAGGCTGGAGCGCCCGCCCCGCCGCCGGTCCGCATGCATCGCCCGATCGCCGTCCTGCTGTCGTTCCTCGTGCTGCTCGCTGCCGCGCTGCCCGGCGCCGCGCTGTCCGCCGCGGCCCCGGCGAAACCCGCGCCCGAACCGATCCTCGTGTTCGCCGCCGCCAGCCTGCAGGGCAGCCTCGACCAGGTCGCCGCGGCGTGGACCCGGCGCAGCGGACAGGCGGTGAAGATCAGCTACGCCGGCAGTTCCGCGCTGGCGAGGCAGATCGTGCAGGGCGCGCCGGCGGACGTGTTCGTCTCCGCCGACGCGCAGTGGATGGACACGCTGCAGGCGCAGGGCGCGATCGACCCGGCGACGCGTTTCGACCTCGTCGGCAACCGGTTGGTGCTGGTCGCGCCGGCGGACGGCGGCCCGCGCGCGGTGGCGCTCGACAGGCGCGGGCTGGCGCAGGCGCTCGGCGACGGCCGCCTGGCGATGGCGGAAACGACCGCAGTCCCGGCCGGCCGCTACGGCCGCGCGGCGCTGACCGCGCTCGGCCTGTGGCCGACGGTCTCCGCGCACCTGGCCGAAAGCGACAACGTGCGCGGCGCGCTGGCCTTCGTCGCCCGCGGCGAAGCGCCGCTGGGGATCGTCTACGCCACCGACGCGCAGGCAGAGCCGCGCGTGCGGGTGGTCGCGACGTTCCCGGCGCGCACCCATCCGCGGATCGTCTACCCGGCCGCGCGGGTGCGCACCGCCGACCCGGGCCGCAGCGCGGGCTTCCTCGCCTGGCTGCGCGGGCGCGAGGCGCAGCGCGCGTTCGCGCGCGCCGGCTTCGCCGCGCCCTGACGTGTTCGCGCCGGAGGAAACCTCGGCGATCCTGCTCAGCCTGCGCGTGGCGGCGCTGGCGGTGGCGGTGTCGCTGCCGTTCGCGCTGCTCGCGGCGCACGTGCTGGCGCGCGGCCGCTTCCGCGGCAAGGCGCTGCTGGACGCGATGATCCACCTGCCGCTGCTGATGCCACCGGTGCTGACCGGCTACGTGCTGCTGGTCCTGCTGGGCCGGCAGGGCGCGATCGGGCGCTGGCTCGACGCGTGGTTCGGCCTCAGCTTCGCGTTCCGCTGGACCGGCGCGGTCGTCGCCGCGGCGGTGATGGCGTTCCCGCTGTTCGTGCGCGCGATCCGGCTGTCGATGGAGGCGATCCCGCGCGAAGTGGACGAAGCCGCGGCGGGGCTCGGCGCGCGGCCTTGGGCGGCGTTCCGCCAGGTGACGCTGCCGCTGAGCCTGCCCGGCATCGTCGCCGGCATGAGCCTGGCGTTCGCGAAGGCGCTGGGCGAGTTCGGCGCGACGATCAGCTTCGTGTCGAACATCCCCGGCGAAACCCGGACGATCGCGCTGGCGATGTACACGCTGATCGAACGCCCCGACGGCGGCGACGGCATGCTGCGGCTGGCCGCGGTGTCGCTGGCGCTGGCGTTCGGCGCGCTGCTGCTGTCGGAGTGGATGGTGCGGCGCTCGGCATACCGGCGACCGCCGGAGTGAACAACATGCGCGACGCCTGAAACGACGAAGCCCCGGCGTGGCCGGGGCTTCGCGTCGATGCGGGGCGACGGCCTCAGTCGCCGATGTGCTGCTTCAGCCAGCCGTTGACCGTCTCGTGCCACTGCACGCTGTTCTGCGGCTTCAGCACCCAGTGGTTCTCGTCGGGGAAGTACAGGAACTTCGACTCGATGCCCTGGCGCTGCAGCGCGGTGAACACGCCGATGCCCTGCTCGACCGGGATCCGGAAATCCTGCTGGCCGTGGATGACCAGCATCGGCACCTTCCACTTGGCGACGAGGTCGACCGGGTTGAACTTCTCGTAGTTCTGCGGGACCTCGTACGGCGTGCCGCCCTGCTCCCATTCGGTGAACCACAGCTCCTCGGTGGCGTAGCCCATCATCCGCTGGTCGAACACGCCGTCGTGGCTGACCAGGCACTTCCATGGTTCATTCCAGTTGCCGGCGATCCAGTTGACCATGAAGCCGCCGTAGCTGGCGCCGAGCGCGCAGGCGCGGTCGCCGTCGAGGAACGGGTATTTCTTCAGCGCCGCCGCCCAGCCCTTCTGCAGGTCTTCCAGCGGGCGATCGCCCCAGTGCTGGCTGATCGCGTCGGTGAACTTCTGGCCGTAGCCGGTCGAGCCGTGGAAGTCGATCATCACCACCGCGTAGCCCTGGCCGGCGTAGGTCTGCGGGTTCCAGCGGTAGCTCCAGCCGTCGCCGAAGCTGCCCTGCGGGCCACCGTGGATGAGGAAGGCGACCGGGTAGCGCTTGCCGGCCTGGTAGTTCCACGGCTTGACCACGTAGCCGTGGACGGTCTCGTCGTTCCAGCCCGGGAAGGCGAACTGCTCGTACTCGCCGAAGCGCACCGCCGGCAGCATCTCCCCGGCGGTCGGGGTGATCGCGCGCGGCTTGCGGCGGCCGTCGGCGCTGGTGACGCTGATCGCGTCGCCGCTCTTCATCGAATTCGCGGCGATCGCCAGGGTGTCGCCGGCCAGCACGAACGACGACACCGAGCCGTCCTTCCAGATCGAGGTCACTTCGCCGTTCTGCAGCGACACCGAGAACAGCGGATGGCGGCCGAGCTCCTGCGCGGTCGTGTAGATCGACTTGCCGTCGGGCGAGAGGACGATGCCGTCGGCGGACGCATCCCACTTCGAGGCGATCTCGCGGGTCTTGCCCGAGGCGAGGTCCATCGCGATCAGGGCGAAGCGGTCGGCCTCGAAGCCGGGGCGCGCCATCGCGCGGTAGTACAGGGTCTTGCCGTCGGCGGAGAATACCGGGCCGGTGTCCCAGGCCTTGTTCGCCGCGGTCAGGTTGCGCGCGGCGCCCTTGCCGTCGGCCGAGACCAGGTACAGGTCGAAGTTGGTGCTCCACGGCTCGGTGCGGTCGGCCTTGCGCGCCGACAGCACCAGCGACCTGCCGTCGGGCGACCAGGTGAATTCGTCGTCGCCGCCGAACGGCCGCGACGGCACGTCGCCGATGACGTCGGCACCGACCAGGGTCGCGGCCTTGATCGGCGCCCCGGTGGCGGCGTCGCCGACCGGGGCGACGAAGATCCGGTTGAGCTTGCCCTCGTTCCAGGCGTCCCAGTGGCGGATGAACATGCGGTCGAACACCACGCCGGTGGTCTTGCGCTTGCCGGCGGCGTCGGCCTTCTGCTTCGCGCAGTCGAGGTCGGAGGCGCAGTCCGGGTAGGTTTCCACGCCCAGCGCGACCTGCGCGCCGTCGGGCGAGAACTTGTAGACGCCGACGTCCACCGGCAGTTCGGTCAGTTGCTTCGGCGCGCCGCCGCCGGCGGGGATCGCGTACAACTGCTGGCTGCCGGACTTGGCGCTGAGGAAGTAGACGGTCCTGCCGTCGCGCGAGAACGCTGGCGAGTTCACGTTCCAGCCTTCCGGGGTCAGCCGCTTCGGCGGCGCGGCGTCGCGCGCGACCAGGTTCTCGATCCACAGCCCGGTGCTGCCCTTGTTGGCGTCGAAGTCGACCGTGCGCTTGGCGAACACCAGCAGGCGGCCGTCCGGCGACAGCGTCGGCGAGGAGTAGCGGTCGAGCGTGGCCAGTTCGCGCGGCTGCAGGCCGTGCGGCGCGTCCGCGGCATCGGCGGCGACGGGCGCCAGCGCCAACGCCAGGCACAGGGA
Organism: Lysobacterales bacterium; assembly: GCA_019510125.1. Classification (GTDB taxonomy): domain Bacteria; phylum Pseudomonadota; class Gammaproteobacteria; order Xanthomonadales; family Xanthomonadaceae; genus Lysobacter_I. The sequence goes on along the minus strand of JAEKKX010000007.1, from coordinate 159,694 downwards.
AAGGCGGGTCGGGGACATCGGGGCGTCCTGTGGTTGGGGAAACGCTCGATGGTAGGCCCGACGCCCCCGGCGGGCATAGCCCGAAAGGCACGGGCGGCCGGGCGCGGCGCGCCGCGGCCGGTCGCCACGGTCGGCAGCCACGCCAGCCATCGTGCAGGGCGCACGGCCGGGACGCCGAGGGCCCGGGGCTATACTCCCCCGTCGCCCGCACGTCCCGGAGTCCGCCTTGTCGTCCACCGCAGTCGCCACCGCCGCGCCGTCCTCCGACGAACTGTTCGGGCATCCCAAGGGCGTCTACGTCTGCTTCTTCACCGAGATGTGGGAGCGCTTCTCGTTCTACGGCATGAAGGCGCTGCTGCTGCTGTTCCTGCTGCAGCACCACAAGTTCGGCGACAAGTCCGGGCTCGACCTGCTCGGCGCCTACGGCGGCCTGGTCTACTGCGTGCCGGTGTTCGGCGGCCTGCTCGCCGACCGCTTCCTGGGCATGCGCAAGGCGGTGATCTTCGGCGGCCTGCTGCTGGTGCTGGGCCACGCCGGCATGAGCATCGAGGGCGCCGCCGCCACCACCGTCAACGGCCAGGTCGTCCGCGACGAGGGCGCGCTGCGCGCGATGTACCTGTCGCTGGCGCTGATCATCATGGGCGTGGGCTTCCTCAAGCCGAACGTGTCGACGATCGTCGGCCGCCTGTACCGCGAGGACGACCCGCGCCGCGACTCGGGCTTCTCGCTGTTCGTCGCCGGCATCAACCTCGGCGCGCTGTTCGCGTCGATCGTCTGCGGCTACCTTGGCCAGACCTTCGGCTGGAAGTACGGCTTCGGCGCCGCCGGCATCGGCATGGTGCTCGGCCTGATCCAGTTCCTGTGGGGCCGCAAGTACCTGCGCGGGATCGGCGAACCGCCGGCGCCACTGGCGAAGGGCCGCGAGTTCGGCATCTACGCGGTCGCGCTGGCGGCGGTGTTCGCGGTCGCCTGGCTGATGCAGGCGGTCACCGTGATCAAGCTCGGCCCCGACCTGGTGCGCTGGACCTTCGGCATCGTGGTGATGGCGCTGGCCGGCATCGTCTGGTCGATGTGGCATTCCGCGCGCCGCGACGACGCCGCGCCGAAGCCGGTGCTGACCTACGCGCCGTCGATGGCGGTGTTCGCGCTGCTCGGCCTGGCCACGATCTGGCTGTCGGCGAACGTCGGCGTGCTGCAGTTCTTCGTCGAGGAGTCGACCCTGGCGCTGATCCTGATGTCGGTGGTGTTCCTGCTGGTCGGGTTCTGGTACGTCGGCTTCGTCACCCGCCAGTGCTCGCGGGTGGAGGCGCAGCGGATGGGCGTGACCATGGCGCTGATCTTCGCCGCGCTGGTGTTCTACACCCTGTACGAACAGACCTACGGCTCGTGGGTGACCTTCACCGAGCGCATGCTGACCAAGGACATCGTGCCGTCGATGGTGCAGCCCACGCCGACGCTCGACTGGAGCGGCGGCTTCGGCAGCGACCTCGCCACCTTCGCCGGCAGCGCGCCGTGGTCGATCGTCTCGCTGCTGCTGGCGCCGCTGGCGTTCGTGGCGTCGGCGTCGCTGTCCGACCGCGACGCGCATTCGCAGGCGCCGAAGTGGCTGTTCGGCGTGTCGATGCTGCTGATGCTGGTGTTCCTGCTGCGCGACGCGCTGGTGCTGCCGCAGACCGCCGGCTCGCTGACCTACCTCGGCGCGCTGTTCATCGTGCTGCTGGCGCCGCTGTTCTCGGTGGTCTGGACGTGGCTGGACAAGCGCGGGCTCGACCCGTCGAAGCCGACCAAGTCCGCCTACGGCCTGCTGTTCGGCGGCCTGAGCTTCATCCCGCTGGCGCTGGCGGCGCAGCAGGCCGGGGCCAGCGGCGAGATGGCCAGCGTCTGGTGGCTGGTGCTGGCCTACCTGATCCTGGAGATCGGCGAGATGTGCCTGCAGCCGGTCGGGCTGTCGGCGGTCACCCAACTGTCGGTGCCGCGCGTGGTCAGCATGATGATGGGCACCTGGTTCCTGGCGACCGCGTTCTCGGAAACCCTGGCCGCGCTGCTCGGCAAGCTCGCCGCGCTGGAGATCCCCGAGGGCGAGGCGGTGAACATGGCCGAGGCCGGCGCCAAGTACGCGCACCTGTTCTGGCTGCTGATGTGGATGGGGATCGGCTGCGCGGTGGTCGCGTTCATCGCCTCGCCGATCCTGCGCCGGATGATGCACGGGGTGCGTTGAGACGCCCCCCTGCCGACCGCGGTCGATCCGGACGCCGCCACGGCGCCCGCAGCCTGCAATCCCGCACCTTGCAATAGTGTCCGGCCCCGCGGCCGTGACACGATTCCGCGATGACCGCACCGCACGACCACGACCACAGCCGCGACGCTCCCGCGCGCGACCGCACGCAGGCTGGCGCGAACGATCACGGTCACGATCACGGTCACGGCGATGGTCACTCCCACGATCACGGCGACGGCCACGCCCACGACCACGCGCGCGTCCTCGCGAGCGGCACGCGCGCGTTCGCGATCGCGACCCTGATCAACCTCGCGTACACGGCGCTGGAGGCCGGCTACGGCTTCGCCACCGACTCGCTGGCGCTGCTCTCCGACGCCGTCCACAACTTCGGCGATGTGCTCGGCCTGGCGCTGGCCTGGGGCGCGGCGGCGATGGCCCGGCGGCCGCCGACCGGACGCCACACCTACGGCTGGCGGCGCGCCACCCTGCTCTCGCCGCTGGGCAACGCGCTGCTGCTGGTCGGGTTCAGCGGCGCGCTGGGGTGGGAGGCGCTGCGCCGCTTCGCCGCGCCGCCGGAGATCCCGGCGGTGCCGGTGATGGTGGTGGCCGCCATCGGGATCGTGGTCAACCTCGGCGCGGCCTGGTTCGTCCACGGCGGCCACGACCACGGCAAGGACCTCAATCGCCGCGGCGCCTTCCTCCACCTCATGGCCGACGCCGCGGTGTCGCTGGCGGCGGTGCTGGCCGGCGCGGGCATGCAGTGGCTGGGCTGGCGCTGGCTGGACCCGGCGACCGCGGCGCTGGTCGCGGTGGTGGTGGCGGTCGGCTCGTTCCGGCTGCTGCGCGACGCCTTCGACGCGGCGATGGACGCCGTGCCGCGCGGGCTGGACCAGAGCGAGGTCGAGGCCTTCCTCGCCGGGCAGCCGGGCGTGCAGGCGGTGCACCACATGCACATCTGGTCGCTGGGCGCGGGCGAGGTCGCGATGACCGCGCACTTGGTGCGCCCCGGCGGCGAGGACCACGACGGCTTCCTCGACGCGCTGCACCACGCGCTGGACGAACGCTTCGGGATCAACCACGCGACGCTGCAGATCGAGCACGGCGCCGGCTGCGGCCATGACCGCCACGACCGGGCGCCGCACGGCCAGGTCGCGGCGGACTGAGCCGGCCCGCCCGGGACGGGCCGCGGCCGGGGCGGCGTCGTATAATCGCCGGTCATGGCGCTCCGGCCGCGCACGCTCCCCGCGCGCGGCCGCCTCCAGACCGATACAGGAACCGGCATGCTCAACGACATCAAGAAAGACGCGCAGACCCGCATGGCGAAATGCGTGGAGTCCCTGCGCCACAACCTGACCAAGCTGCGCACCGGCCGCGCCACGCCCTCGCTGGTGGACCACCTGAAGGTCAGCTACTACGGCTCCGACATGCCGTTGTCGCAGGTCGCCGCGATCGCCGTCGTCGACGCCCGCTCGCTGACGATCACGCCCTGGGAAAAGACCATGGTGGCCCCGATCGAGAAGGCGATCTACGCCTCCGACCTCGGCCTCACCCCGAACACCGCCGGCACCGTGATCCGCATCAACCTGCCGCCGCTGACCGAGGAGCGCCGCCGCGAGCTGGCCAAGGTCGTCCACGGCGAGGGCGAGGACGCGAAGGTCGCGATCCGCAACGTCCGCCGCGACGCCAACCAGCACGTCAAGGAACTGCTGAAGGAAAAGAAGATCACCGAGGACGAGGAGCGTCGCGCCGAGGAAGAGATCCAGAAGCTCACCGACAAGGCGATCAAGGACGTCGATGAGGTGGCCAGGGCGAAAGAGCAGGAACTGATGGCCGTCTGAGGCCGCATCGGCATGTCCGCGCCGCCGCAGCCCGGAGTCCCGCGCCATCTCGCCGTGATCATGGACGGCAACGGCCGCTGGGCCGAACGCCGCCATCGCCCGCGCGCGCTGGGCCACCGCGCCGGCGCCCGCGCGGTCAACCTGTGCATCGACTGGTGCCTGCGCCGCGGGATCGCGGCGTTGACCCTGTTCGCGTTCTCCAGCGAGAACTGGGGCCGGCCCGAGGACGAGGTCGGCGCGCTGATGAAGCTGTTCCTCAACGCGCTGGAGCGCGAGGTCGACGAACTGCACCGGCGCGGCGTGCGCCTGCGCTTCATCGGCGAGCGCGAGCGCTTCCCGCCCGAGATCCTGGCGCGGATGGCCGAGGCGGAAACCCGCACCGCCGGCAACGCCGCGCTGCACCTGACCATCGCCGCCAGCTACGGCGGCCGCCAGGACATCGCCCGCGCCGCGCGCGCGGTGGCCGAGGACGTCGCCGCCGGGCGGCTGTCCCCGGCCGACATCGACGAAGCCGCGATCGGGCGGCGCATGGCGCTGGCCGAGCTGCCGCCGCCGGACCTGTTCATCCGCACCGGCGGCGACCACCGCATCAGCAACTTCCTGCTGTGGCAACTGGCCTACACCGAGCTGTGGTTCACCGAACTGCTCTGGCCCGATCTCGACGAACCCACCCTCGAGCGCGCGCTGGCCGATTTCGCCGGCCGCGAACGCCGGTTCGGCCTCACCAGCGCACAGGTCGCGCCCGCCGGCGCGGTCCCGCCGCCCCTCCCCACCCTCGACAGGACCGACGCATGACCCGGACGCGTTTGCTGGCCGCTCTGGTCATGGCCCCGCTGGCGATCGCCGCCGTATTGCTGCTGCCCACGCCGTGGATGGCCGCGGTCAGCGCCGCCGCCTTCCTGATCGGCCTGTGGGAATGGCTGCGGCTGACCGACATCGAGGACCCGATCGCCCGCGGCGTGCTGCTGGTGGTCAACCTGCTGGTGATGGTCGCGCTGGTCTGGGCCTCGCGCTCCGACGGCGGCGCCTCGCTGGTGCTGTTCAAGATCGCGGTGCTGCTGGGCGTGATCTGGTGGCTGCTGGCCCTGCTGTGGCTGCGCCACTACAGCTTCGCGTCCGACCACAACACCCACGCCCGGGTGTTCAAGCTGGCTGCGGCGACGCTCAGCATCATCCCGGCCTGGTGCGCGCTGGTGCTGATCCACGCCGGCCAGCTCGGCGCGGAGCCGGTGAAGACCGGCATCCCCGGCGGCCACCGCTGGCTGCTGCTGGCGCTGGCCATCGTCTGGGCGGCCGACACCGGCGCGTACTTCGCCGGCCGCGCGTTCGGGCGCAACAAGCTGGCCCCGCGGATCAGCCCCAACAAGACCATCGAGGGCCTGTTCGGCGGCCTCGCCGCGGGCATGGCGCTGGCCCTCGCCGCCGCGCCGTTCGCCGGTGCCACCCTGGGCCAGTTGCCGTACGTGGCGATCGTCGCGCTGTGGACCATCCTGGCCTCGGTGGTCGGCGATCTGTTCGAGAGCCTGCTCAAGCGCCACGTCGGCGCCAAGGACTCCAGCCAGCTCATCCCCGGCCACGGCGGCGTGCTCGACCGCATCGACAGCCAGCTCGCGGCGCTGCCGGTGTTCGCGCTCGGCAAGCTGCTGTTCGGCTTCTGAACTTCGCCGCCCGCGCCCCGGTCCATCCGCCCCATGCGTCCCATCGCACCGCCCGCCCGCCTTATCCGCCGAGCTTCGGGGACACGCCCGTGAGGCGGGTCGCGGTCTTCGGCGCCACCGGCTCGATCGGCACGTCGGCGCTGGACGTGATCGCCCGCCACCCCGACCGCCTCCGGGCGGAGGCGCTGGTCGCCGGCGGCAATGCCGCCGCGCTGGTCGAGCTGTGCCGCCGGCACCGTCCGGCGCACGCCGCGGTGGCCGATCCGGCCGCCTACCCGGCCCTGCGCGACGGCCTGCGCGCCGCCGGTCTCGCCACCGAGGCCCACGCCGGCGCCGGGGCGATCGACGCGCTCGCCGCCGACGCCGCCAGCGACACCGTGGTGGCGGCGATCGTCGGCGCCGCCGGGCTGTCCTCGACCCTCGCCGCCGCCCGCGCCGGCAAGCGCCTGCTGCTGGCGAACAAGGAGTCGCTGGTGCTGGCCGGGGAACTGCTGATGGCCGCGGTCCGCGAACACGGCGCGCGCATCGTGCCGATCGACAGCGAGCACAACGCGATCTTCCAGTGCCTGCCCGACGCCGAGGCCCGCGCCGGGCTGGCGCGGATCCGGCTCACCGCTTCCGGCGGGCCGTTCCGCGGGCGCACCCGCGCCGAGCTGGCGGGCGTGACCCCGGCGCAGGCGGTAGCCCATCCGAAGTGGTCGATGGGCCCGAAGATCTCGGTCGATTCGGCGACGCTGATGAACAAGGGCCTGGAGGTCATCGAGGCCCACCACCTGTTCGGCCTGCCCGGCGAGCGCATCGGGGTGCTGGTCCATCCGCAGAGCCTGGTCCACTCGCTGGTCGAGTTCATCGACGGTTCCACCCTCGCCCAGCTCGGCCTGCCGGACATGCGCACCGCGCTGGCGGTGGGCTTCGCCTGGCCGGAGCGGATCGACTCGGGCGTGGCGTCGCTGGACCTGCTGGCGCAGGGCCGGCTCGACTTCGAAGCGCCCGACACCGACGCCTTCCCCTGCCTGCGCCTGGCCTACGCCGCGCTGGCCGCGGGCGGGGCCGCGCCGGCCGCGCTCAACGCCGCCAACGAAGAGGCGGTTTCAGCCTTTCTTCAGGGCGAAATCGGTTTCCTGTCCATTCCCGACCTGGTCGAAGACGCCCTGCAACGCATGCCCGACGCCGCTGCCGGATCGCTCGACGCCCTGCTCGCCGCCGACGCCGCCGCACGCGCCTCGACCCGCGCGGCGATCGCCCGCGCGGCGGTCTCCGGCACGGTCACCCATCGCGAGGCGCGCACATGATGATCGCCGAAGGCCTGAAGTCCGCCTGGTGGCTGATCGTCGCCCTCGGCGTGCTGGTCACCATCCACGAACTCGGCCACTACCTCGCCGCGCGCTGGTGCGGGGTCAAGGTGCTGCGGTTCTCGGTCGGCTTCGGCCGGCCGCTGTGGATGCGCAAGGACCGCCACGGCACCGAATGGGCGATCGCCATGCTGCCGCTGGGCGGCTACGTGCGGATGCTCGGCGAGCACGACCTGGTCGACCGCAAGACCGAGGTGTCCGAGGCCGAGCGCGCGCAGTCGCACGACCACAAGCCGGTCGGCCAGCGCATGCTGATCAGCTTCGCCGGCCCGTTCGCCAACCTGGTCCTGTGCGTGGCCCTGCTGTGGCTGATGTTCGTCATCGGCCGCCCGGACTACGCGCCGGTGGTCGGCGAAGCCCAGGGCATCGCCGCGGCCGGCGGCCTGCAGCGCGGCGACACCCTGCTGTCGATCGGCGACCGCGCCACGCCGACCTGGACCGAGGCCAGCATGGCCCTGCTCACCTCGGCGATCGACCGCGGCCGGGTGCCGGTGGAGGTCCGCACCGCCGGCGGCCTCGAGACCCGGCGCACCCTGGACTTCTCGCGGCTGCCGGCCGGCAACGACCTCGGCAACGCCATCGAGCACATCGGGATCGTGCCCCGCCACCAGTTGCAGGTGCCGGTGGTCGAGACCGTGGCGCCGGGCTCGGCCGCCGACGGCGTGCTGCGCCCGGGCGACCGGATCCTCGCCGTGGGCGGCACGCCGCTGGCCTACTGGGACGAACTGCCGCCGCTGGTGGCCCGGCTGGGCGAGGTGGGCGGCGGGCCGGTCGAGATCGAGCGCGACGGCGCCCGCCGGACGGTGACCCTCGTCCCGCGCCTCGGCGCACGGCCGAAGCAGTCCGGCGGCGGCGAGGCCTGGCTGCTGGGCATCGCCGCGCCCCGCGAGGTCGCCAAGGCGCCGAAGGACGCCCTGCTGCGCTACGGCCCGCTGGAGGCGGTGCCGGCGGCCTTCCGCGAGACCAGGTACCAGCTCGGCGAGCTGGGCGGCATGTTCAAGCGCGCCTTCGACGGCCGGCTGGCGGTCAAGGACACCGTGTCCGGCCCGATCGGCATCGCCCGGGCGGCCAATGCCTACGCCAAGAACGGCCTGGCCTGGTACCTCAGCCTGCTCGCCCTGCTCAGCCTGAGCCTGGGCGTGCTCAACCTGCTGCCGGTCCCGGTCTTGGATGGCGGGCACCTGCTGTATTACCTTATCGAGTTGCTCAAGGGCCGACCGTTAAGCGACCGTGCGATGGCCGCCGGGCAATATGTCGGGCTCGCCCTGTTGCTGGGGCTCATGGGCCTGGCGTTCTTCAACGACCTGCAGGGGCTGATCCGATGACACCCGCCAACCCGGAACGTCGCCCGCCGCCTGCCGGCGCCGGGCCGTCCCGCTGACGTTCCCGGCCGCCCGCCGCACCCGCCCCCTTCGCTCCACTTCCGCACCACCGCACCTCTACCGGATGTCCTGATGACGCGCACGCCCCATCGCCGCCTGCTCGCACTCGCCCTCGCCACGAGCCTGGCTTCGCTCCACGCCGCGCCGACCCAGGCGCAAAGCGCGTCCCCGGCCTCCGCTTCCGCCTTCACCGTGTCCGACATCCGGGTCGACGGCCTGCAGCGGATCGGCGCCGGCACCGTCTTCACCTACCTGCCGATCGAGCGTGGCGACACGGTCGACTCGACCCGCATCGGCGAGGCGATGCGCGCGCTGTACAAGACCGGGTTCTTCGAGGACATCCGCTTCGACCGCGAGGGCAGCATCCTGGTGATCTCGGTGACCGAGCGCCCGGCGATCAACACCCTCAAGATCACCGGCAACAAGGACATCAAGACCGAAGACCTGACGTCCAACCTCAAGGAGATCGGCATCGCCGAGGGCGAGACCTACGACCGCCTGGCGCTGGACCGCGTGACCCTCGAGCTCAACCGCGCCTACAACAACCGCGGCAAGTACAACGTCCAGATCACCCCGACGATCACCCGCCTCGACCGCAACCGCGTCGACGTGACGATCAACGTCAACGAGGGCAAGGCGGCGAAGATCCGCCACATCAACCTCATCGGCAACGAGAAGTTCGACGAGGAGACCCTGCGCGAGAACTGGGAGTCCAACGAGAGCAACTGGCTGAGCTGGTACCGTCGCGACGACCAGTACTCGCGCGAGAAGCTCAGCGGCGACCTCGAGAAGCTCAACGAGTACTACCTCGACCGCGGCTACGTCGATTTCAGCGTCGACAACACCCAGGTCGCGATCAGCCCCGACAAGCGCGACATGTTCGTCACCGCCAGCATGACCGAGGGCGAGCAGTACACCGTCGAGGACGTGCAGGTCACCGGCGACACCGTGCTGTCGCAGGACCAGATCCAGCGCTACGTGTTCATCCGCAAGGGCCAGACCTTCTCGCGCGCGCTGCTGGAACTGACCTCCGACGCGATCACCAACACCCTGGGCAACATCGGCTACGCGTTCGCCTCGGTGAACCCGGTTCCGACCATCGACCGCGAGAAGCGCACCGTCGGCATCAACCTGCAGGTCGTGCCCGGCCCGCGCGTGACCGTCCGCCAGATCCGCTTCAAGGGCAACACCCGCACCACCGACGAAGTGCTGCGCCGCGAGATGCGCCAGTTCGAGGGCTCGTGGTACTCGCAGGCGGCGATCGACCGTTCCAAGGTGCGCCTGCAGCGCCTGGGCTTCTTCGAGAGCGGTTCGATCGAGGCCGAGACCGTGCCGGTGCCCGGCAGCAACGACCAGGTCGACGTGGTCTTCAACGTCAAGGAAACCACCTCCGGCAGCTTCACCTTCGGCTTCGGCTATTCGCAGCTCTCGGGCCTGACCACCACCCTGCAGTTGTCGCAGAACAACTTCCTCGGCACCGGCAACCAGATCAGCACCGAGATCCAGCGCAACGTCTACCTACAGCGCTATTCGTTCTCGTTCCTGAACCCGTACTTCACCGACGAGGGCATGTCGCTGGGCTACAACCTGTGGTGGCGCGAGTTCGACAACTCCGACTTCAACACCGCGCAGTACTCCTCGACCAGCGCCGCCGGCCAGGTGGTGTTCGGCGTGCCGCTGACCGAGAACGACAGCGTCTCGGTGGTGTTCGGCATCGACCGCAACCAGCTCCTGACCAGCCCGACCGCGTCGCCGAAGTCCGTGGTCGACTACATCGACGCGTTCGGCAAGAGCACGTTCCACTCCTGGCGCACCGAACTGGGCTGGGCCCGCGACACCCGCAACGACTTCTACGCGCCCAGCTACGGCACCTACCAGCGGGTGTCGGCGGAAATCACCCTGCCGGGTTCGACCGCCGAGTACTACAAGCTCAACTACGAGTTCTCCAAGTACTGGCCGCTCAACCGCGCGCTGGTGCTCAACACCCGCTTCCAGCTCGGCTATGGCGACAGCTACGGCAAGGACGCGATCCGCATCACCTGCACCCTGCAGGGCCAGCAGCCGCCGATCCCGAAGGCGAGCGACGCCGACTGCGGCCCGGGCAGCACCTACGAGCGCACCCTGGTCGGCACCGGCCTGCCGTTCTTCGAGAACTTCTACGCCGGCGGCGTGCGTTCGGTGCGCGGCTACCGCGACAACACCCTGGGCCCGGTCGATTTCGCGGCGTACAGCACCCTGCGCCAGCCGATCGGCGGTTCGTTCAAGACGGTGGGCTCGCTGGAAATGTTCTTCCCGACCCTGCTGGACACGCCGTCGGCGCGCGTGTCGGCGTTCGTCGACGTGGGCAACGTGTTCAAGGACGTCCACAGCTACAACACCTCGGAGCTGCGCGCCTCGGCGGGCGTGGCGCTGCTGTGGCGCGCCCCGGTGGGCCCGATCTCGATCAGCTACGCCTTCCCGTTCCGCAACCAGCCGGACGACGAACTGGAGCGCCTGCAGTTCACCTTCGGCGGCGCGTTCTGACCGCATCGCCCCGCGCGACCGCGAGGCCCCGGCCCACCGGCCGGGGCCTCGTCGTTTCAGGGCGGGCGCACCGGCCGGCGCCTGCACCCGGCCGCGCGGCGCCGGCCCGGGACGCCCCGAAGCCCGGCGCGACGCACCTATAATCCCGATTCCCGTCCCGTCGAGGTCGCCCTTGCCCGATCCTGCCGTGCCCGACCTTGCCGTGCCCGATCCTGTCTCCTTCACCGTCGAGACGCTGGCCGAACGCTTCGGGCTGGCGGTGCGCGGCGATGGCGGCCGCCGCATCGACGGCGTCGCCACCCTGGCCCGGGCCGGCGCCTCGCAGTTGGCGTTCCTCGCCAACCCGCGCTACCGCGGCCAGCTCGCCGCCAGCGGCGCGGGCGCCGTGGTCATGCGCGAGGAAGACGCCGCGGACCACCCCGGCACCGCGCTGGTGGCGGCCGATCCCTACGCCGCCTTCGCCAAGATCGCGGCGCTGTTCGACCATCGTCCGACCGCGACGCCGGGCGCGCACCCGTCCGCGGTCATCGACCCGACCGCGACGGTCTCGCCCGGGGCCAGCATCGGTCCGTTCGTCTGCATCGGCCCGCGCACGCACGTGGACGCCGGCGCGGTCGTCGGCCCCGGCTGCGTCATCGGCGAGGACTGCGTGGTCGGCGAGGGCTGCGAGCTGGTCGCGCGGGTCACCCTGGTGCGCCGCGTGCGCCTGGGCCGGCGCGTGCTGATCCATCCCGGCGCGGTGCTCGGCGCCGACGGCTTCGGCCTCGCGATGGAGCACGGCCGCTGGCTGAAGATCCCGCAGCTCGGCGGCGTGTCGATCGGCGACGACTGCGAGATCGGCGCCAACACCACCATCGACCGCGGGGCGCTGGACGACACCGTGCTCGAGGAGGACGTGCGCCTCGACAACCAGATCCAGATCGGCCACAACGTCCGCATCGGCGCGCATTCGGCCATGGCCGGCTGCTCGGCTGTGGCCGGCAGCGCCACGATCGGCCGCTACTGCCTGATCGGCGGCGGCGCCGGCGTCCTCGGCCACCTCGAGGTCTGCGACCGCGTGGTCGTGACCGCGATGAGCCTGGTGACCGGCAGCATCCGCGAACCCGGCGAGTATTCCTCCGGCACGCCGCTGATGGACAACCGCAGTTGGCGCAAGAGCGCCGCCCGTTTCAAACAGCTCGACGCCCTGGCCCGACAGGTCGGCGGGCGCAACCAGGAACCCCGATGACCTCGTCCGAGATGCCCGCCTCGCCGCCCGTCCTGCCGCTCGGCGCGAGCGAAATCCAGTCGCTGCTGCCGCACCGCTACCCGTTCCTGCTGATCGACCGCGTGGTCGAGTTCGAGGCCGGTTCGCGGATCCTGGCGTTCAAGAACCTCACCATCAACGAGCCGTTCTTCCAGGGCCACTTCCCCGGCCACCCGGTGATGCCCGGGGTGCTGGTGGTCGAGGCGCTGGCGCAGGCCGGCGGCGTGCTCTACCAGCTCACCAGCCGCATGAACGGCGTGCAGGTCGAGGACAAGCTGTTCTACCTGGTGAAGATCGAGAACGCGCGCTTCAGCCGCATGATCGTGCCCGGGGACCGGCTGGAGCTGGACGTCACCATCAAGCGTCGGATCCGCAACATGGCGCTGTACTGCGGCGTCGCCCGCGTCGACGGCGAGGAGGCGGCGAGCGCCGACATCCTGTGCGCGGAAGCGCGGGACTGAGGCGGCCGGCATGAGCGCAGCCTCGATCAGTCCGCTGGCGCACGTCGATCCGTCCGCGAAGCTCGGCGACGGCGTGGTGATCGCGCCGTTCGCGTCGATCGGCCCCGAGGTCGAGATCGGCGACGGCACCCACGTCGGCCCGCACTGCAGCATCGCCGGGCCGACCCGCATCGGCCGCGACAACCGCTTCCACGGCCACGCCGCGATCGGCGGCGATCCGCAGGACAAGAAGTACGCCGGCGAACGCACCGAGCTGGCGATCGGCGACGGCAACGTGTTCCGCGAATTCGTCACCGTGCACCGCGGCACCGGCGGCGGCGGCGGGATCACCCGGATCGGCGACCGCAACTGGTTCCTCGCCTACACCCACGTCGCCCACGACTGCCGGGTCGGCGACGACTGCGTGTTCTCCAACAACGCCACCCTCGCCGGCCACGTCGAGGTCGGCAACCAGGTGATCCTCAGCGGATTCGCCGGCATCCACCAGTTCTGCCGGATCGGCGACCACGCCTTCATCGGCATGGGCGCGCTGGTCAACGGCGACGTGCCGCCGTTCCTGATGGTGGCGCAGGAAGACTACGGCCGGCCGCGCGGGATCAACGGAGAAGGGCTCAAGCGCCGCGGTTTCGACGCGGCGCGGGTGGCGGCGATCAAGCGCGCCTACCGCGCGCTGTACGTGTCCGGCGTGCCGCTGGAGGAAGCGAAGCGGCAGCTCGCGGCGATCGCGGCCGACAGCGACGACGTGCGCGCCTTCCTCGACTTCATCGAACGCGGCGAACGTCCGCTGCTGCGATGAGGGCCTCGTCGATGGCGCCGCGCCAGGGAACCCCCGCACGATGACCGCGTCCTGCCCCGCCTGCGGCGCGTCGCTTACGGGCGCCGACGCCCGCTGCGCACGCTGCGCCGCCGGCGTCGACCGCGGGCCGTGGCGCCTGGCGAAGCGGATCTTCGTGGTCGGCTCGCTCGCGGTCGCCATCGCGCTCACCGTCGCCCAGTTGCTGTGGCCGCGGCTGGACCCGCAGGAGGCGAAGGCGCTGGACGCGATCCGGCGCTGCCGCGCACAGGCGAACGATCCGGTGTTCGATCCGCCGGCGCGGAAACTGGCGCAGATGCCCTGCGACATGCTCGCCCAGCAGTACACCGCCCGCTACGGGCACGAGCCGTGAGCCCGGCATGACCCCCGCCCCGCGCCCGCTGCGGATCGCGCTGGTCGCCGGCGAAGCCTCCGGCGACCAGCTCGGCGCCGGGCTGATCGCCGCGCTGAAAGCGCGCCACCCGGACGCCGCATTCGCCGGGATCGGCGGCCCGGCGATGCGCGCGGCCGGGCTCGACGCGTGGCACGACAGCCAGGCGCTGGCGGTGATGGGCCTGGCCGAAGTGCTGTCGCACCTGCCGCGGCTGCTGCGCCTGCGCGCGGACCTGCGCCGGCGCGTGCTGGCGTGGCGGCCCGACGTGTTCGTCGGCATCGACGCGCCGGACTTCAACCTCGGCGTCGAGAAGTGGCTCAAGCGCCGCGGCGTCCGCACCGTCCATTACGTCAGCCCTTCGGTCTGGGCCTGGCGCGAGGGCCGCGCGGAGAAGATCGGCCGCAGCGCCGACCGGGTGCTGTGCCTGTTCCCGATGGAACCGCCGATCTACGCCCGCCACGCCGTCGACGCACGCTTCGTCGGCCATCCGCTGGCCGACGCCATCCCGCTGCAGCCGGACCGCGCCGCCGCGCGCGCCGCGCTGGGCCTGGACCCGACCTCGCCGGTGCTGGCGCTGCTGCCGGGCAGCCGGCTGGGCGAGATCGCGCGGATGCTGCCGGTGTTCCTCGACGCGGCCGAACTGGTCGCCCAGCGCGTGCCGGCGCTGCGGATCGCGCTGCCGGCCGCGAACGAGGCCTGCGAGCACGCCATCCGCACGCTGCTGGCGACGAAGCCGGGCGTCGCGGCGCGGGTGCGGGTGCTGCACGGCGACGCCCAGCGCGCGATGATCGCCTCCGACCTGGTGCTGCTGGCCTCCGGCACCGCAGCGCTGGAAGCGATGCTGTGCAAGCGGCCGATGGTGGTCGGGCACCGCATCTCGCCGACCACCTACCGCATCGTCACCAGGCTCGGCCTGCTCAAGACCCGCCATGTCAGCCTGCCGAACGTGCTGGCCGGCGCGCCGCTGGTCCCGGAGCTGCTGCAGGACGACTGCGTGCCCGAGAAGCTCGCCGCCGCCTGCCTGCGCTGGCTGGGCCAGCCGCAGGCGGTGGAGGCGCTGCTGCCGCGCTTCGTCGAACTGCACGAGACCCTGCGCCGCGACGCCTCGGCGCGCGCGGCGGAGGTCGTGGACGAACTGGCCGCCGCGCCGGCGCCGGTCGCGCTGACGCCATGACGGCGGCGACGCGATGACCCGGCGCCGCGCCGCGCCGCCCGCCGCTGCCGGCGGGCTGTTCGAGGACCCGCTCGCCGCCCTCGCCCGCACCCGGCCGCTGCGGATCGCCGGCGTGGACGAGGCCGGTCGCGGCCCGCTGGCCGGCCCGGTGTCGGTGGCGGCGGTGATCCTCGATCCCGAGCGGCCGATCGACGGCCTCAACGACTCCAAGCAGTTGTCGGAGGCGGCGCGCGAGGCGCTGGACCCGCTGATCCGCGAACGCGCGCTGGCCTGGCGCATCGAGTTCGTGGAGCGCGAGGAGATCGACCGCCTCAACATCCTGCAGGCGACCCTGGCCGGCATGTCGCGCGCCCTGCGCGGGCTGGCGCCGGCCGCGGACCTGGCGCGGATCGACGGCAACCGGCTGCCGAAGGACCTGCCCTGCCCCGGCGAGGCGCTGGTCGGCGGCGATGCCCGCGAGCCGGCGATCATGGCCGCGTCGATCCTCGCCAAGGTCGCGCGCGACGCACGCATGCGCGCCCTGCACGCGCAGTGGCCGCAGTACGGCTTCGATCGCCACAAGGGCTACCCCAGTCCCGCGCACCTGGCCGCGCTCGCGGCGCACGGCCCCTGCCCGGAGCATCGGCGCAGCTACGCCCCGGTGCGGGACGCGCTGGCCCGCCTCGGCGGCTGAACCGCCCCGCCGGGGGTTCGCGACGCGACCCCGGTCACATCCCCCGACGCCCTCCCCGGCCATGCTCACCGGGTCGCGGGAACGCGACCGGCCCGCGGCGTTCGCGGCGGCGCCGCACCGACGCAACGGAACCCTCAGGAGGAGACCATGCACCCATCCATCGCGCGCTTCGACCCGCTTCGCGGCCTCGGCCTCGCCGCCGCACTCGCCGTCGCCGGGTCCGGCGGCCTGCTGGCGCCGGCGACCGCCCGCGCCGCGGTCCCGGCCATCACCACCTTCGCCTGCCCGCTCGACAACGGCGGCGGCCGCTTCTACTGCTTCATCGACTACACCTCCGACGGCACCACCACGGTCGGCTGGTCCGGCGGCGGCACGGTCGTCAACGACAGCGGCCACAGCGACTTCTACGGCAACTGCAGCATCGGCAGCACCATCACCGTGACCGTGACGGTGACCAACGCCTCGGGCTCGGCCTCGCGCTCGCGGACCTTCAAGTGCAACGGCGGGCCGGTCATCCTCTGATCGGCAGGGCCGGACCCGGCGGCGGACGCGTTCCGCCGCCGGGCGGCGAACAAGAAGCCCCGCTTTCCCGCGCGGCTTTCCAGGTCCAGCGCGCGCCAGGGGAGCGCTCCCTGTTCAAGGGATCCCGCGCAGGAAACGCCCCGGAAGCGGCCGCCACCCGCCCGCGTCGCGCCCCGGGGGCGCTGGCGCGAGGAAATCCCGGCGTCAAGCCTTGTCCCCACCCGCCCCGGGCCCTACCCTGCCGGTCTGCCCCGCCGGCCCGCCGATGTCCTCCCGCTTCGTCCATCTCCACCTGCACAGCGAGTATTCGCTGGCCGATTCGACGATCCGCATCCCGGAACTCGTCGCCCGCTGCGCAGCGCAGGGCCAGCCCGCGGTCGCGATGACCGACCGCAACAACCTGTTCGCGCTGGTCAAGTTCTGGAAGGCGGCCGAAAAGGAGGGGGTCAAGCCGATCGCCGGCGCCGACATCCAGCTCGCCGACGGCGACGAGGCGCCCTGGAAGCTGACCCTGCTCTGCCGCGACCGCTCGGGCTACCTCGCGCTGTCGCGGCTGCTGACGCGGGCGTGGATGGAAGGCCAGCGCCACGACGGCGTGGTGGTGCGCCCGCAGTGGCTGGCGGAGGCCAACGAGGGCCTGTTCGCCCTCGCCGGCCGCCACAGCCAGGCCGGGCTGCTGGCCGCGGGCAACCGCCACGACCTCGCTTCGCAGTGGCTGCACGACTGGCAGCGCCATTTCGACGACCGCTTCCACCTCGAAATCACCCGCTGCGGCTTCGACGGCGAAGAGGCGTTCAACGCCTTCGCGCTGCACGCCGCCGGCGAGCGCGGGATCCCGGTGGTCGCCAGCAACGACGTGCGCTTCCTCGACGCCGACGGCTTCGAGGCGCACGAGGCGCGCGTGTGCATCGCCACCGGCCGGGTGCTGGACGACCCCAAGCGCCCGCGCGAGTACACCGCGCAGCAATACCTGAAGACCAGCGAGGAGATGGCGGCGCTGTTCGCCGCGGACGCGCCGGACGCGCTGGAGAACACGCTCGACCTGGCGATGCGCTGCAACCTGGAGCTGTCGCTGGGCACGTACTACCTGCCGGCGTTCCCGGTGCCCGAGGACCACACGCTCGACAGTTGGATCCGCAGGGAAGCGCACGACGGCCTCAAGGCGCGGCTGGAGAAGTCTCCGCTGGCGCCGGGCCACGACCGCGCCAGCTACGAGGCGCGGCTCGACATCGAGCTCGACGTGATCGTGAAGATGGGCTTCCCCGGCTACTTCCTGATCGTCGCGGACTTCATCAACTGGGGCAAGCAGAACGGCATCCCGGTCGGTCCCGGCCGCGGCTCGGGCGCGGGTTCGCTGGTGGCGTGGGCGCTGGGCATCACCGACCTCGACCCGCTGCCGTACGACCTGCTGTTCGAGCGCTTCCTGAACCCCGAACGCGTGTCGATGCCCGACTTCGACATCGACTTCTGCATGGACCGCCGCGACGAGGTGATCGACTACGTCGCCGCCAAGTACGGCCGCGACCGGGTCAGCCAGATCATCACCTACGGCACGATGTCGGCGAAGGCGGTGGTGCGCGACGCCGGCCGCGTGCTGGGGCTGCCGTACGGCTTCGTCGACAGCATCTCCAAGCTCATCCCGCTGCAGCCGGCCGACCCGCTGTCGCTGGAGGACGTGCTCGGCCGCAGCCCGCGCGCGCAGAAGGACCCGGACCGCGCCATCGGCGAGATCATCGAGCGCTACAACAGCGAGGACGAGGTCCGCGACCTGATCGACCTCGCGCTGCAGCTCGAGGACCTCACCCGCAACGCCGGCAAGCACGCCGGCGGCGTGGTGATCGCGCCGCAGCCGCTGTCCGAGTTCTGCCCGCTGTTCGCCGAACACGACGGCAACGGCCGCGGCCGCAACCCGGTCACCCAGTTCGACAAGGACGACGTCGAGGCGGTCGGCCTGGTGAAGTTCGACTTCCTCGGCCTGCGCACGCTGACGATCATCGACTGGGCGGTGAAGGCGATCAACGTCCGCCGCGCGCGCGAGGGCCAGCCGCCGCTGGACATCGGCGCGCTGCCGCTGGACGACAAGCCGAGCTACCAGTTGTTCGCGCGCGGCGACACGGTCGCGGTGTTCCAGTTCGAATCGCGCGGCATGCGCGAACTGCTCAAGCGCGCGCAGCCGGACACGTTCGAGGACATCATCGCGCTCGCCGCGCTGTTCCGCCCCGGCCCGCTGGGCTCGGGGATGGATCGCGAGTGGGTCGACCGCAAGCACGGCCGCACCGAGGTGACCTATCCGCACCCGGCGCTGGAGCCGGTGCTCAAGCCGACCTACGGCGTGATCGTGTACCAGGAACAGGTGATGCAGATCGCCCAGGTCCTGGCCGGCTATTCGCTGGGCGGCGCCGACCTGCTGCGCCGCGCGATGGGCAAGAAGAAGCCCGAGGAGATGGCGAAGGAGCGCGCCAAGTTCGAGGCCGGTTCGGCCGAGCGCGGCGTCGACCCGAAGACCGCGACCCAGATCTTCGACCTGATGGAGAAGTTCGCGGAGTACGGCTTCAACAAGTCGCACTCCGCGGCCTACGCGCTGGTCGCCTACCAGACCGCGTGGCTGAAGGTGCACTACCCGGCCGAATTCATGGCCGCGGTGATGTCCTCGGACATGGACAACACCGACAAGGTGGTCGGCTTCCTCGACGAGGCCCGGGCGATCGGGCTCGCCGTGCTGCCGCCGGACGTCAACGCGTCGGCATACATGTTCGAGGCCACCGACCCGAAGACCATCCGCTACGGCCTGGGCGCGGTGAAGGGCGTGGGCCGCGGTGCCTGCGAATCGATCGCCGACGAGCGCCGCGCCAACGGGCCGTTCGCCGACCTGCTCGATTTCTGCAAGCGGGTGGATTCGACCAAGCTCAACCGGCGCACCCTCGAGGCGCTGATCCACGCCGGCGCGCTGGACGGCCTCGCGGGCAATCGCGCGTCGCTGATGCTGCAGTTGCCCGAGGTGCTGAAGGCGACCGACCAGATCGCGAAGAACCGCGACGCCGGCATGGTCGACATGTTCGGCAACGCCGCCGGCGCGCCGGACATCGCCATCGACCTGCCGACCTGCGCCGAATGGCCGCTGTCGCAGAAGCTGCAGGGCGAGCGCGAGACGCTCGGCCACTACCTCAGCGGGCATCCGCTGGACCCGTACCGCGACGAACTGGCGGCGCTGGTCGGCACCGACCTGGGCCGCCTCGACGCGCTGTACGAGGCCGGGCAGTCCTCGCGCGGGCGCGGCGGCGGCGAGGACGGCGGCGGCCGGAGCTGGCGCGCGGAAACCACGGTGATCGTCGCCGGCCAGGTCACGACGATGCGCAAGCGCGGCGATTCGCAGGCGTTCGTGCAGATCGAGGACGGGCGCGGCCGGCTCGAATGCGCGTTCTTCGCCGAGGCCTATTTCGAGCACCAGGCGATGCTCACCCGCGACCGCATCCTGGTCATCGAGGGCGGCCTGCGCGAGGACGAATTCAGCGGCGGCTTCTCGCTGCGCGCGCGCCGCTGCTGGGACTACCACGCGATCTGCGCCCAGCACGCGCAGCGGCTGTCGCTGCGGCTGGACCTGCGCACGCCCGGCCTGATGCGCTCGGTCGAGGACCTGCTCGCCCGGCACCGCCCCGGGCGCACGCCGCTGCGCTTCGACCTGCTGCTGCCGCAGGGCGCCGCCGGCACGCTGGACCTGAACGGCGGCCAGTCGGTGCGGGTAGAGGCCGACCTGCCCGGGGCGCTGCGCGCCCTGCCCGGCGTGCGCACGGTCAAGGTCGCGCTGGGCAAGCCCTGGGCGCAGTGAACCGGCGCGGCGCATGCCCGGCGACGCATACCGGACGGTACGGCGGTTTCCGGGGTTCCTCGGCTAGACTTCCGCTTCCCGAGCCACGGAACGCTCCCTCCGCATGAACCCGAACTACCTCGATTTCGAACAGCCGATCGCCGATCTGGAAACCCGGATCCGCGAGCTGCGCCAGGCCAGCGCCGGCCATTCGGTGAACATCGACGCCGAGGTGCGCGCGCTGGAGGACAAGCTGCGCCTGCGCACCGCCCAGATCTTCCGCGACCTCAGCGCCTGGCAGGTCTCGCAGCTCGCCCGCCACCCGGCGCGGCCGTACACGCTCGACTACCTGCGGGTGATCTGCGACCAGTTCCAGGAGCTGGCCGGCGATCGCGCCTTCGCCAACGACTGCGCGATCGTCGGCGGCCTCGCCCGCATCGACGGCCGCAGCCTGATGGTGATCGGCCACGAGAAGGGCCGCGACACCAAGGCCAAGGTCCGCCGCAACTTCGGCATGCCGCGCCCCGAGGGCTACCGCAAGGCGCTGCGGCTGATGAAGATGGCCGAACGCTTCCGGCTGCCGGTGCTGACCTTCATCGACACCGCGGGCGCGTGGCCCGGCATCGACGCCGAGGAGCGCGGCCAGTCCGAGGCGATCGCCCGCAACCTGATGGAAATGGCCGAGCTGAAGGTGCCGATCGTCTGCACCGTGATCGGCGAAGGCGGTTCCGGCGGCGCGCTGGCGATCGGCGTCGGCGACCGCACCGTGATGTTGCAGTACAGCACCTACTCGGTGATCTCGCCCGAAGGCTGCGCCTCGATCCTGTGGAAGACCGCCGACCGCAAGCAGGACGCGGCCGAGGCCATGGCGATCACCGCGCCGCGCCTGAAGGAGCTGGGCCTGATCGACAAGATCGTGCGCGAGCCGACCGGCGGCGCGCACCGCAATCCGGTGCAGATGGCGCGTCGCCTCAAGGCGGTGCTGATCAACGAACTGGACGCGCTCGAGGCGCTGCCGGTCGAGGAACTGCTGGATCGCCGCTATCGCCGCCTGCGCGGCTACGGCGCCTACGAAGCGGCCTGAGCGACGGCGCCGGCCGCCGCCAAAAACTTGACCGAGCGCAAGCGCCCCGCAGGCGGCGGGCAGAGGATGGAACGATGGCCGCGGCCCGCGCCGCGCACGACCGTTCCACCGACTGCCCGGAGAGCCCCATGACCACATCGCGCACGCGCAAGCGCCCCGCCGCCCCGCCCGCCCCCGCCCGCGGGCGCCGCAACGCCGCCACTGGCGCCGGCGCCGGCAACGGCAGCCAGCCGCCGTCGACGTCGGCGCCGGAGGATGCGCCGGTTGCCGCCGTCGCCGTGCCGCCGCCGGCGCGGGAACCGGCCCCGTCGCTGGAGCCGGGCCTGTCGCCCGAATCCGCCCAGCGCATGGACGCCGTGCCGCTGACCGACGAGGACAGCACCAGCGCGCCGCTGCCGGCCGACTACCCGTACCGCAGCCGCATGCGCCGCCGCGACTACGAGGCGGAGAAGAAGAAACTGCAGATCGAACTGCTCAAGGTGCAGAGCTGGGTCAAGGAGACCGGCCAGCGCATCGTCATCCTGTTCGAGGGCCGCGACGCCGCCGGCAAGGGCGGCACCATCAAGCGCTACACCGAACACCTCAACCCGCGCGGCGCGCGCGTGGTCGCGCTGGAAAAGCCCAACGACCAGGAGCGCGGGCAGTGGTATTTCCAGCGCTACATCGAACACCTGCCGACCACCGGCGAAATCGTGTTCTTCGACCGTAGCTGGTACAACCGCGCCGGGGTCGAACGGGTGATGGGCTTCTGCACGCCCGCGGAGTACCTCGAATTCCTGCGCGAGGCGCCGGAGTTCGAGCGGATGCTGGTGCGCAGCGGCATCCGCCTCTACAAGTTCTGGTTCTCGGTCAGCCGCGAAGAGCAGTTGCGCCGGTTCAAGTCGCGGCGCAACGATCCGCTGAAGCACTGGAAACTCTCGCCGATCGACCTGCAGTCGCTGGACAAGTGGCCGGAGTACACCGACGCCAAGACCGCGATGTTCTTCCACACCGACACCGCCGACGCGCCGTGGGTGGTGGTCAAGTCCGACGACAAGAAGCGCGCGCGGCTGGACTGCATGCGCCATTTCCTGAGCAGCCTGCCCTACCCGGGGAAGGACGCCCGGGTCGCCCGCCACGCCGATCCGCTGATCGTGGGCGCGGCCGCGCAGGCCCTGGAGAACGGCCAGTAAGCCGCCGTCGATCCTGTCCCCCGCGCCGATCGGAACGCGTTTTGCAGCGTGTGCGCCGCGTTCCGGCGGGGGAAATGGCCGGCGTCCCGGAGAAAATCGCCCCCGCCCCGCGAAACACCCCTGAAAACAGCAGAAAAATGCGTGGAAGGGCTTGGCGACGGCGAAGGCTTGGCCTACAGTGCGCATGCCGGTCCACCGGCCCGAATACAGATCAACCATCCGACGAGGAAAACGAATTCTCATGGCAACCAAGAAAAAAGCTGCCGCCAAGAAAACGCCGGCCAAGCCGGCTGCTCCGAAGCCGATCAAGGACGTGATGAGCAAGTCCGCGCTGGTCGCCCACATCGCCGGTGCGACCGAAGTCGCCGCGAAGGACGTCCGCGCCGTCATGGCCGCGCTCGAGGGCGCCATCCACGCCTCCATCGGCAAGAAGGGCGCCGGCCAGTTCGTGCTCCCGGGCGTGCTCAAGATCACCTCCGTGAACGTCCCGGCCAAGCCGAAGCGCAAGGGCATCAACCCCTTCACCGGCCAGGAAACCACGTTCGCCGCCAAGCCGGCCACCGTGAAGGTCAAGGTCCGTCCGATGAAGAAGCTCAAGGACGCCGCCACGGCCTGATCGCCGCAGCGTCCTCCGCCGCGGCTGCCGCGGCGGACATCGACGAAAGGCCGGATCCGCCCGCGGATGCCGGCCTTTTCGTTTGTTCGACACCCCATCCCTGCCCGCCGCTCCCGTTCCCATGCCCAAGGCCCGCTGCGCCGACGACGTCCGCCGTTTCACCGACATTCCCAACGTCGGTCCGGCCACCGCTTCCGATTTCGAGCGGCTGGGCCTGCGCGCGCCGGCCGAACTGGCCCGCTGCGATGGCCTGGCGCTGTACCGCCGCCTGTGCGACATCGACGGCGTGCGCCACGACCCGTGCGTGATCGACGTGTTCCTGTCGGCGGTGGACTTCATGCGCGGCGCGCCGGCCCGGCCCTGGTGGCGCTACACCGGCGAACGCAAGGCGCTGCTGGCGGGCGGCTGAGCCGCGATCGTTCCCATCGATCGTGCTCGTCGAGCATGCCCGTCGAGCGTGCTCGTCGAGCGTGTCCGCCGATCGCATACGCCGATCATCCGGCGTTCACCCCGGCGACACGATGCTGGCCATCCAGTTCCGGAGGTCGTCCATGCCTGGTTCCAGAGGCGTTTCCCGTCGTTTCCTGCTGCGCTGCGCCGCGGTCTCGCTGGTCGCGTCCGTCGCCGGGTGTTCGGCGCTGCAGACCGCCCAGGCGCTGCTCGGCAACCAGGTGAGTTTCACCGCGCCGCAGCTCCAGGGTTACCTCGATCGCCAGTACCCGCGGGACTACCCGCAGCTCGGCGGACTGGCGACGCTGGTCGTGATGAACCCGCGGGTGGCGATCCCCCGGGACGACACCCGGCTGCACCTGGATTTCGACGTCGGCATCGACGGCTTCGGCCTCAAGGGCGACCGCCCCGCCGGTCACTTCGCGGTCACCAGCGGGCTGCGCTACGACGCCCGCGCCAGCGCGCTGTACCTCGACGAGCCGGAACTGGAATCGGCCGAACTGCCGGTGCTGGGCAACCGCATGAACGCCACCGGGCGCGAGTTCATCAACGGCTGGCTGCGCGACTACGCCCGCAGCGAACCGGTCTATCGGCTCGATCCCGACATCAAGGGCAAGCTCGGCGAACGCCGGATCGCCGGAACCCTGGTCCAGGACGGGCGCGTGGTGATCAAGCTCGACCGCTGACGGCGTCCGCTCAGATCTCGAAGCGGTACGACAGCTTCACCAGCAACTGTTCGCTGTCGCGCAGGTCGAAGGCGTCGGCGAACTCCTCGCGCGCCGAGTACGGCCCCGCGCCGGCGCCGAAGCGCCCGCCCCCTCGCACGTAGGCGACGTAGAGGTACGACAGCGGCGCGAACTCGTAGCGGTAGCGCACCTGGAACCCCAGGTTGCGCAGCGCGAAATCGTCGAGCGCCTCGTCGCTGCGCACCGGCGTGCCGTCGGCGGCGACCCGCCAGGCGCGCTTCGCGCGCGCATCCAGCCCCAGCGCTTCCAGCCGCAGCCGCAGTTCCTGGCGATCGCCGATCAGCCAGACCGAACCGGCGCTCAGGAAGATCTGCCGCGAGGCGTAGGTGCCCAGCAGGTTGTCGCCGCGCCACAGCAGCCAGTCGGCGTCGTGCTGCAACTGCAGGCCGGCGAACACGCTGAGGTCGTCGTTCACCGCGTAACTGGGCTCGAGATCGACCGACCAGCGCCCGCCGCGCACGCCCTCCAGCCCCAGCGAGTCGAAATTGACGTTGCCGTAGAACGACCAGTGCCGCTTCTTCGGGAAGAAGCGCTCGGCGGAGACATAGAGCCGGGCCGGCATTTCGACCACGCCGTGGCCGCGGGTGATCAGGTCGTCGTGGCCCCGGGGCCAGCCGGCGATCTCGAAAAACTGGTTGCCGCCGTCGCGGCGTTCGCTGGCGCGATTGATCGCGAACGCGTCGGCGATGTGGACGCCGTCGTCGTTGGTGCGGCGGGAGACGGCGTAGCGCCACTGGTGCGAGGAGAACGGCGACCCGGCCGGCAGGTCGGTGATCCTGCGCGCCAGCTCGTAGCGGGCGTAGTTGAAATTGTTGCGGTCGAGGAAGCCGAAGTCGTTGAGCTGCAGCGCGCCGCCGGTGTGCAGCACGAACAGTTGCTGTCGCCACGCGGCGTCGATCCGGTGGTCGATCCGGATCTGGCCGCCGGTGTCGCGCGTGCGTTCGCCGGACTGGTCGATCGCCGAGCCGACCAGGGTCGTGCGCACGTTCCAGGCGTCGCCCGGCGACCAGCGGTGGTCGATCGCGGCGACCGTGGCCTCGCGGTCCAGGAACGGCCGTTCGACCCGGGTCACGGTCGCGCCGAAACCCTGGCGCGCGAAGTCGCGGGTGGCGCGCAGCGCGTAGAAATCGCGCCCCGCGTCGCCGCGCTCGCTGGCGGCGAACGCGCCGTAGCCGAAGCCGCCGGCGCTGCCGTTGATCTTGACGGCCGCGGCGACGTCGCCCGCGCCGTCGCCGTCGTCGGCCGGGGCGCCGACGCGCCGGGTGTAGATCAACTGCTGGGCGTTGCCGAGCGAACCGAACGGGACCTCGAAATAGCTCTGGTTCTCGGTGAAGAACGGGCGCTTGTCGCCGAAGAAGGTCTCGATCGCGCTGAAGTTGACGACGATGCTGTCGCTCTCGACCTGGCCGAAATCCGGATTGAGCGTGCCGCTGAGCTGGAAGCGGCCGTTCGGCTTCCAGAACACGTCGACGCCGGCGTCGTAGTCGCCGGCGTGGCGGACGTTGTCCTGCAGCGCGGCGACGTAGGGCGTGACCGCCAGCAGCGACTGGCTGTAGCTCGGCACCTCGACCTTCTCGAGCACGCCGAGGAAGCGCTGCTCGGCGAAGCTCACCGCCGGCCACGACATGCGTTCGCCGCTGTCGCCGATCACGCGGTCCAGCGACAGCCCGATGACGCGCTTGCCATCGGCGGCTTCGCGCATCGGCGCGATGTGCCAGGGGATCAGCAGCTCGGCGCTCCAGCCGGCCTCGTCCTCGGACACCGCATGCCGCCAGGCGCCGTCCCAGTCGGCGTTGAACTGGTTTTCGTTGGCGATCGTGCCGTCGCCGATGCCGTCGGACAGCGCCAGCATGAAGTTGTAACCGGTGCGGCCGTCGCCGTCGAAATCGACGTAGACGTTGACCCGGTCGACGCTGCCGTTGTTGTCGCGCTGGAAGCGCTGGCGGGTGCGCGGGACGTCGGCGCGCTGCAGGTTGCGGAACGCCACCGCCAGCCCTTCGGGCGTGGACAGCACCCAGGCCTCGGTCGGTTCGCTGCCGGGCGCGCGGGTCAGCGGCTGGGTCTGGCGGAAATCGACGATGTGGCGGGCGCCGGCCCATTCGTCCGGATCGATCCTGCCGTCGATGTCGACCGCCAGCGCCGGCAGGGGAAGGCAGAGCGCCGCGGACAACAGCCAGGCACGCATCGGGAGTCTCTCGCGTTCGGAAGCGCGCATGGTGCATGCGCCGGACGCGATGGACGCCTGCCGCAAGTCACGCGGAGGCGTATCCGGCGTCACCGGCGATGTGCGGAGCTTGGCGGGAAGCGTGCGTGCGTCGTGCGGGCACCGCGCCGGCGGCGTGCGCCGCAGGCGCTGTCCGCACCCGCCCGCGGAATGCGTTCGCGGAGCGGCCTCAGCCGCCGCGCTTGCCCGATTTCGGCTGCAGCATCGTGCCGGTGCAGCGCTTCGACCCGCAGCGGCAGGCCCAGAGTTTCTTGAGCTTCGCGGTGTGCGGTTCGTCGAGCACGATGCCGTAGTTGTAGGTCAGTTCCTCGCCCTGGGCGATGTCGCGGATCGCCTCGATGAACACCTTGTCCTTGTGGGTCTTGCCCTTGGCGTTCTCTTCCTGCACCGCCTCGCAGTTCGGCTCGCAACTGTGGTTGATCCAGCGCGCGATGTTGCCGTCCTCGTTGGCGTCGATCACGTAGTCGTCGTTCAGCGTGAACAGGAAGGTGTGGCCGTTCTCCTGCTGCTCGCCGTAGAGGCGATCGACGTCCTCGTGGCTGCGGACCTTGCCCTTGTAGCGGACGATGCGCTCGCCCTTGCGGATCGGTTCGTCGGCGAACACGCCGTTGCCGTGGATGCTGGACAGGCGGGCGACGATCTTCTTCTTCGGCATGGGGTGTGGATCCGGAACGGCGGGCGGAGTCGGCGATTATGGCCGATCCGCCCGGCGCGGCGCGCACCGGGTCGCGCCGGAAGACGGGGCTTCAGAACATCCGGTGCCAGGCGCCGCTCCAGAACACCGCCATGGCCAGGCCGAAGACGGTCCAGAACAACGACCGGAACCCGCGCCAGGCCTTCCAGGCCACGAACAGCGCCGCCAGCGCGAGCAGCCAGCGCAGCCAGGGCGTGCGGGCGCCGGCGGCCTCGGCCGGCGCGGCGGTCGCGCGCGCCACCAGCTCGCCGACGGCGGCGTGCAGCGTGGTTTCGATCGGGGAAGGGGCGGCGGTGCGGGTGTTCATGGCGGGCTCCTGCGTCCGGGAGTGGACGCGGCCCATTGTCCGCGGCGGGCGCGGGCGGACCAGGCATGGCCGTCAGCCATCGCCGGTGACAGCCGTCACCCGGGGGCCGTGGGAACGCCCGTTTGAGCGCCGTCGATCGAAAGCGTACAATTTCGGTCCTCTTTCGCACCGCCGCCGTCCCGCCCCCGCCGATGCTCCGCGTCACCAAACTCACCGACTACGCCACCGTGGTGCTGACCGTCCTGGCCGCCGAGGCCGGGGCCGTGCTCAGCGCCGCCGGCCTGGCCGAGCGCGCCGGGCTGGAGGCGCCGACCGTGGCCAAGGTGCTCAAGCCGCTGGCGGCGGCCGGCCTGGTCCAGGCCTTCCGCGGCGCGGCCGGCGGCTACCGGCTGGCGCGCCCGGCGACCGAGATCACCCTGGTCGA
Source organism: Lysobacterales bacterium (assembly GCA_019510125.1). Lineage (GTDB taxonomy): Bacteria > Pseudomonadota > Gammaproteobacteria > Xanthomonadales > Xanthomonadaceae > Lysobacter_I. The sequence continues at coordinate 131,938 of JAEKKX010000007.1, read as the reverse complement.
GATCGTCGAGGCGATGGAAGGCCCGCTGGCGATGACCGAATGCAGCGACCACGAGGGCCAGTGCGGCATCGCCCATTCCTGCGGCGCGCGCGCCAACTGGCGCCGGGTCAACGACGTCGTCGCCGACGCCCTGCGCCGGGTGAGCCTGGCCGAAATGGCGCTGCCCCCCGCCGCCGACGGCGGCGCCCCGCGTCGCGCCATCCCCCTTGCCCTGAGCGCCGGCTGAGCATCGCCATGACCGCCACGACCGCCATCGACACCTCCGACACCCCGGCGCCGCAGAACGCCGAGATCCTCGAACAGCTCGGCCGCCGCTATGCCGCCGGCTTCGTCACCGACATCGAGACCGACACCCTGCCGCCGGGGCTGGACGAGGACGTGATCCGCTTCCTGTCGGCGAAGAAGGAAGAGCCCGAGTGGATGACCGAGTGGCGGCTCGCCGCCTACCGGCACTGGCTGACGATGACCCCGCCGCACTGGGCCAAGCTCGAAATCGACGCGATCGACTTCCAGGCGATCAGCTACTACGCCGCGCCCAAGGGCCCGAAGTACAAGTCGCTGGATGAAGTCCCGCAGGAACTGCTCGACACCTACGACAAGCTCGGCGTGCCGCTGCACGAGCGCGCGAAGCTGGCCGGGGTCGCGGTGGACGCGGTGTTCGACTCGGTCAGCGTCGGCACCACCTTCCGCAAGGAACTGGCCGACAAGGGCATCGTGTTCTGCTCGATGTCGGAGGCGATCCGGGAACATCCCGACCTCGTGCGCCGCTACCTCGGCAGCGTGGTCCCGGTCGGCGACAACTACTTCGCCGCGCTCAATTCGGCGGTGTTCTCCGACGGCAGCTTCGTGTTCATCCCGAAGGGCGTGCGCTGCCCGATGGAGCTGAGCACCTACTTCCGGATCAACGCGATGAACACCGGCCAGTTCGAGCGCACGCTGATCGTGTGCGAGGACCAGGCCTACGTCAGCTACCTCGAAGGCTGCACCGCGCCGCAGCGCGACGAGAACCAGTTGCACGCGGCGGTGGTCGAGCTGGTCGCGCTGGAAGACGCCGAGATCAAGTATTCGACGGTCCAGAACTGGTACCCGGGCGACGAGAACGGCATCGGCGGCATCTACAACTTCGTCACCAAGCGCGCCGAATGCCGCGGCGCGCGCAGCAAGGTCACCTGGACCCAGGTCGAGACCGGCTCGGCGATCACCTGGAAATACCCGAGCTGCGTGCTGATCGGCGACGATTCGGTCGGCGAATTCCACTCGGTCGCGCTGACCCACCATCGCCAGCAGGCCGACACCGGCACCAAGATGATCCACATCGGCAAGCGCACCAAGTCGAAGATCGTCAGCAAGGGCATCAGCGCAGGCCGGGGCCAGAACAGCTATCGCGGCCTGGTGAAGGTCGAGCGCGGCGCCGACGGCGCGCGCAACCACACCCAGTGCGACAGCCTGCTGATCGGCAAGCAGTGCGGCGCGCACACCTTCCCCTACGTGGAAGTGAAGAACCCCGGCGCCACCGTCGAGCACGAGGCCACCACCTCGAAGATCAGCGACGACCAGTTGTTCTACTGCCGCAGCCGCGGGATCGCCGAGGAGGACGCGGTGTCGATGATCGTCGACGGCTTCTGCCGCTCGGTGTTCCGCGAACTGCCGATGGAATTCGCGGTGGAAGCGAAGAAGCTGCTCGAAGTCTCGCTCGAAGGCTCGGTCGGATGAACGCGACCGCGGCGAACGCCGCTCCGGCCACCGGGGAAACCGACCTCGCGCGCCTGCTCGCCGGCCTCGCGCCGGCGCTGGCGTCGCGCCCGCGCGCGATCCGCACCCAGGCGCACGACGCGCAGGCGCCTGCAGACGCGATCCTGCTGTTCCGCGAGGATGAGGGCGCCACCGTCGTCGTCGCCGCGGACGAGGGCGACGACGCGCCGCTGTGGGCGCAGATCACCCTGCGCATCCATTCCAGCCTCGAAGCCGTGGGCATGATGGCCGCGATCTCCACCGCGCTCGCCGCGGCGGAGATCCCGTGCAACGTCGTCTCCGCCTACCACCACGACCACCTGTTCGTGCCGTGGGCGCGACGCGAAGCGGCGATGACCGCCCTGCGCGCGCTCGCTGCCGGGAGCACCGCATGACCGCCAGCGACCTCATCGGCACCCTCGGCGTGAGCACGCTGCTGGTCGCCTTCGTGCTCAACCAGCGCGGCCTGCTCTCCGAGCGCTCCCGCACCTTCCTCGCGATGAACATGACCGGCGCCCTGCTCTGCGGCTGGTCCGCATGGCTGGTGCGGTTCATGCCGTTCGTGGTGCTGGAGGGCGTCTGGGCCGCGGTCTCCGCCTGGGGCCTGCTGCGCTGGCGGCCGCAGCCCCGGACCTGACTTCCCTCCACCGACCGGCGCCGCGCCCGGCGCGACGCCGCCCGAGACTTCCGAAGACCTCCCCATGCTGACCATCACCGACCTCCACGCCCGCGTCGCCGGCAAGGACATCCTCAAGGGCCTCACGCTCGACGTGAAGGCCGGCGAGGTCCACGCGATCATGGGCCCCAACGGCGCCGGCAAGTCCACCCTGGGCAACATCCTCGCCGGCCGCGACGGCTACGAGGTGACCGGAGGCAGCGTCGCCTTCGAAGGCCGCGACCTGCTCGCGCTCGAACCGGAGGAGCGCGCCGCGGCGGGGGTGTTCCTCGCGTTCCAGTACCCGGTCGAGATCCCGGGCGTGAACAACACCTACTTCCTGCGCACCGCGCTCAACGCCCAGCGCAAGGCGCGCGGCGAGCCGGAGCTGGATTCGATGCAGTTCCTGAAGCTCGTCCGCGAGAAGCTGGCGATCCTGCACCTGAAGGACGAACTGCTGCACCGCGGCGTCAACGAAGGCTTCAGCGGCGGCGAGAAAAAGCGCAACGAGATCTTCCAGCTCGCGGTGCTCGAACCCAGGCTCGCGATCCTCGACGAGACCGACTCCGGACTCGACATCGACGCGCTCAAGGCCGTCGCCGACGGCGTCAACGCGCTGCGCGACGCGGGACGCGCGTTCCTCGTGATCACCCACTACCAGCGCCTGCTCGACTACATCCGGCCGGACGTGGTCCACGTGCTCGCCGACGGCCGCATCGCCCAGACCGGCGGCCCGGAACTGGCGCTGGAGCTCGAACAGCACGGCTACGCCTGGCTGAAGGACCGGATCGCGCCGGATCGTCCTGCCACGGATCGTCCCGCCGAGCAGCAGGCCGCCCGGGAGCAGGCCAACCGATGAGCGCCCTGCTCGATTCGTTCGCGACGGCCTTCGCGGGCCTCGCCCAGCCCGACGCCGCCGCGCTCGGTCCATTCCGCCGGGAAGCGCTGGACGCGGCCCTGCGCGAGGGCCTGCCCGGGCCGCGCAGCGAGGCCTGGAAATACACCTCGCTGCGCGCGCTGGAGCGGCGCGCCTTCGCGCCGGCCGGCGAAGCGCCGGTCGATGCCGGCGCGCTCGACGCGCTGCTCGCGCCGATGCCCGCGCCACGCATGGTCTTCGTCGACGGCCGTTTCGACGCCGCGCGCAGCGACATCGCGGCGCTGCCCGCCGGCGTCGACGCGATGCCGCTGTCGCGCGTGCTGCGCGAACAGGAGCCGCGCGACGCGAATTTCCTGCAGTACCGCTATGCCGGCGCGGACGCGGTGTTCGCGGTCGCCAACGCCGCGCTGGCCGAGGAAGGCGTGGTCCTGCGCGTCGATCACGACGCCGGCGAAGGCGCGACCCTGCACCTGGTCTTCGTCTCGACCGCCGGCGGCGAAACCGCTGCGCACCTGCGCCACTTCGTCGACCTGCGCAACGGCGCCGCGCTGCGGCTGGTCGAGCACCACCTCGCGCTGGGCGAACACCGCGGCCTGCGCAACCATGTCGCCCACGTCCACCTCGGCCAGCGCGCGCGGCTCGCGCACGCGCGGGTTCAGCACGAAGCCGCCGGCGCCACCACGTTCGCGCGCTGCGACGCGGTGCTCGCGCGCGAGGCCGACTACGCCCGGCTCGATCTCGAACTCGGCGCGGCGCTGTCGCGGCACGAGTTGAACGTGCGCCTCGAAGGCGTCGGCGCACGACTCGCCGCCGACGGCGTGCTGCTGGCCGACGGCAAGCGCCATCTCGACACCCGCCTGGGCATCGAGCACATCGCCCGCGACACCGCCTGCGCGCTGCGCTGGCGCGGACTCGGCGCGGGACGCGGCCGCGCGGTGTTCCACGGCGGCATCACCATCCGCGAAGGTGCGGACGGCAGCGACGCCGACCTGTCCAACCGCAACCTGCTGCTGTCGGCGAACGCCGAGATCGACACCCAGCCGGTGCTGGTCATCCACGCCGACGAGGTCAAGGCCGCGCACGGCGCGACCGTCGGCCAGCTCGACCCGACCGCCCTGTTCTACCTGCGCTCGCGCGGCATCCCCGAAGCGCAGGCGCGCGCGCTGCTGACCGCCGCGTTCTGCCGCGAGACCCTCTCGCGGATCGACGACGCGGCGCTGCGCGCGACGCTGGAAGGCATGCTCGACGCCGCGCTGGCCCGCCTCGGGAGCGACCCCGCATGACCACGCCCCGCCCCGATCCGACCCCACCCGACTGGACCGCGATCCGCGCCGATTTCCCGCTGCTGCAACGAGAGGTCCACGGCAAGCCGCTGGTCTACCTCGATTCGGCCAACACCGGGCAGAAGCCGGCCGCGGTGATCGACGCCGTCGACGACTTCTTCCGCCGCCACAACGCCAACGTCAGCCGCGCGGTCCACGCGCTGGGCACCGAGGCCACCGAGGCCTACGAAGGCGCGCGGGCGAAGCTCGCCGGCTTCCTCAAGGTCCATCGCGACGAGCTGGTGCTGTGCAGCGGCACTACTTTTGCGCTCAATCTCGTCGCGTATTCGTGGGCGCTGCCGCGGCTCGGGCCCGGCGACGTCGTCCTGCTCACGCGGATGGAGCACCACGCCAACATCGTGCCGTGGCAGCTCGTCGCCGAACGCACCGGCGCGACGATCCGCGTCGCCGAACTCCTGCCCGACGGATCGCTCGACCTCGACGCGCTGTACGCGGCGATGACCGGCGAGGTGAAGCTGCTCGGCCTCGCCCACGTCAGCAACGTGCTGGGCACGGTCAACCCGGTGCGCGAGATCTGCCGCGAAGCGCGGCGGCGCGGCATAGTCACCGTGGTCGACGGCTCGCAGGCCGTGCCGCATCGCGCGGTGGACGTGCCTGCGCTCGGCTGCGATTTCTACGCGCTCACCGGCCACAAGATGTGCGGCCCCACCGGCACCGGCGCCCTGTGGGCGCGACGCGAACTGCTGGCGCAGATGCCGCCGTTCCTCGGCGGCGGCGAGATGATCAAGGAAGTGCGTTTCGAGGGCTCGGTGTTCAACGACCCGCCGCACCACTTCGAGGCCGGCACCCCGAACATCGCCGGCCACGTCGGCCTGGGCGTCGCGACGGACTACCTCTCGGCGATCGGCATGGACGCGATCGAGGCGCGCGAGGCCGAACTGCTGGCGCACGCCACCGAGGCGCTGACCGCGATCGACGGGTTGCGCATCCTCGGCACCGCGCCCGAGAAGGCCGCCGTGATCAGCTTCCTGCTCGACGGCGCCCATGCGCACGACCTCGCGACGCTGCTCGACCTCGAGGGCGTGGCGGTGCGCAGCGGCCAGCACTGCGCCCACCCGCTGCTCCAGTTCTACGGCGTGCCGGCGACCTGCCGCGCGTCGTTCGCGTTCTACAACACCCACGACGAGATCGAGCGCTTCGCCGAGGCGATCCGCAAGGTCCGTCGACTGCTGGCCTGAGCCCACCGCGATGACGCCGATCTACCGTTTCGCCACCCACGGCGACATCCCCGCGCTGATCGCGCTGGTCACCTCGGCCTACCGCGGCGACGCCAGCCGCCAGGGCTGGACCACCGAGGCCGACCTGCTGGGCGGCCAGCGTATCGACGCCGACATGCTGCGCGCCGACCTGGACGCGCCCGGCAGCGTGATCCTGATCGCCGGGGACGCCGAGCGCGAGGACGACGCGAGCGGCCACCCGATCGGCTGCGCGCGGATCGCCGTCGTAGCCGCCGACGACGGCGTGGCGACCGCTGAATTCGGCATGTTCTCGATCCGCCCGGACCTGCAGGGCGGCGGCCTCGGCCGGATGCTGCTGGCCGAGGCCGAGCGCGTCGCCCGCGACACGCTCGGGTGCGCGCGCATGCGCATGACCGTGATCGATTGCCGCGACGAGCTGCTCGCCTGGTACGAGCGCCGCGGCTACGTCCGCACCGGCGTGTTCAAGCCCTTCCCCTACGACGACCCGCGCTACGGCATCCCCACGCGCGCGGGCCTGCGCTTCGAGGTGCTCGACAAGGCGCTCGACGCCTCCCCGATGGAGACCGCCGCATGAGCGACTGGGTGTTCGTGTGTCCGACGGAACAGCTCCTGCCCGGCGAGAAGGCCACGGTATGGGCCGACGACACCCCGATCCTCGTGGTCAACCTCGACGGCGAGCTGTACGCGGTCGAGGACAAATGCACCCACGACGAATTCGAGCTGTCCTCCGGCGACGTCGACCCGACCGAGGGCAGCATCACCTGCGTCCTCCACGGCGCCCGCTTCGACCTCCGCGACGGCCGCGCCCTGTGCGCCCCCGCCTACGAGCCGGTCGCGAAGTTCCCGGTGAAGATCGAACACGGCGGCGTGTGGACCCGCGACGACCGCGAGTGAACCCACGAACGACTTGCGGGTAGCGTGGCATCGGGATCGACACGCTGGCACGAGCCGCAGTCGTTTCCCGTGGGAGCGACGGAAGTCGCGACGAATCGAAGAAAATCTTCCCACAGCCCGTCGCGACTTCCGTCGCTCCCACGGGAAAGCGCGGCGCACGCCGGCAACGATCACACCAGCGCGTCGAGCCCCATCCCCGCCAGCAAATCCACCATCCGCCCCGCCTGCGCGGCCTGTTCGCTGGACGCGTTCCCCTGCTCGGCGCGCTTGGCGACGCCCTGGGCAATGGCCGCGAGGCGGAAGAAGCTGAAGGCCAGCACGAACGGCCAGTCGCCGGGAATCGCGCGGCCGCTGCGTTCCGCGTAGCGGGCGAGCAGCGCCGGTTCGTCGGGGATGCCCAGCGCGGCGCGGTCCAGCCCGGCCAGGCCCGGCAGCGCCGGGTTGCGCGGCAGGCGCAGGGCCATGCAGAAATAGCCGAGGTCGGCGAGCGGATGGCCGAGGGTGGACAGCTCCCAGTCCACGATCGCGGCGACGCGCGGCGCGCCCGCCGCGGCCGGCGCGAAGATCAGGTTGTCGATGCGGAAGTCGCCGTGGACCAGCGCGACCGCGCCGTCGTCGGCAGGACAGCGCGGCGGCAGCGCGTCGATCAGGGCGTCCATCGCCGCGATCGGGCGGGTCTCGCTGGCGCGGTACTGTTCGGTCCAGCGCCGCAGTTGCCGCGCGAAGTAGTTGCCCGGCTTGCCGAAGTCGGCGAGCCCGACCGCCGCGGGATCGATCGCGTGCAGCGCGGCCAGCGTATCGACGATGGCGTCGTAGTGCGCGCCGCGCGCGTCGGGATCGCAATCCGGCAACGAGGGATCCCAGAAGATGCGGCCGTCGACGTGCGCCATCAGGTAGAACATCGCGCCGATGACCGACGTGTCCTCGCACAGGTGCAGCGGCCGCGCCACCGGCACCGGGCCGCCGTGCAGCGCCTGCAGCACGCGGAATTCGCGATCGACCGCGTGCGCCGACGGCAGCAACGCGCCCGGCGGCTTGCGCCGCAGCACGTACGTGCCGCTGGCGGCGTCGATCCGGTAGGTCGGGTTCGACTGCCCGCCCTTGAACTTGATCGCCGTCAGCGGCCCGCGGAAGCCGTCGACGTGCGCCTCGAGATACGTCGCCAGCGCGTCTGCCGGCAGGTCCAGCGGGTGGGTCATGGCCTCATCCCTTGAGCATCGACCGCGCGAGCGCGGCAATGTGCACCTCGTCCGGGCCGTCGGCCAGACGCAGCGAGCGCGCGCCGGCGTAGGCCTGGGCGAGGAAGTGGTCCTGCGACAGGCCGCCCGCGCCGTGGAGCTGGATCGCGCGATCGATCACCGCGCAGGCCATGCGCGGCGCGACGATCTTGATCATGCCGATCAGGTCCTTGGCGCCCTTGTTGCCGTGCGCGTCGAGCGCGGCCGCGGCCTGCAGCGTGAGCAGCCGCGCCTGTTCGATCTCGCAGCGCGACAGCGCGATCGCTTCCTGCGCCATGCCGTGGCCGCCGAGCGGCCGGCCGAACGCCTCGCGGGTGCGCGCCCGCGCGACCATCGCCTCCAGCGCGCGCTGGGCGAGGCCGATCAGGCGCATGCAGTGGTGGATGCGGCCGGGACCGAGCCGCGCCTGGGCGATCTCGAACCCGCTGCCGGACGCGCCCAGCAGGTTCGCGACCGGCACGCGCACGTCGGTGAATTCGATCTCGACGTGGCCGTGCGGCGCGTCGTCGTAGCCGAACACGGTCAGCGGCCGCAGCACGCGCACGCCGGGGGCGTCCATCGGCACCAGCACCATCGACTGGCGGCGATGCACCGGCGCGTCGGGGTCGGTCACGCCCATCACGATCAGCAGCTTGCAGCGCGGATCGGCGGCGCCGGTGTTCCACCACTTGCGGCCGTCGATGACGAGCTGGTCGCCGTCGCGCACGATCGGCAGCGCGATGTTGGTGGCGTCGGAACTGGCGACCGCCGGCTCGGTCATCGCGAACGCGGAGCGGATGCGGCCGTCGAGCAGGCCCGGCAGCCAGGGCGCCTGCTGCGCGGGCGTCGCGAACTGCAGCAGCACTTCCATGTTGCCGGTGTCCGGCGCGCTGCAGTTGAAGACTTCCGGCGCGAACAGGCTGCGGCCGGTGATCTCGGCGATCGGCGCGTACTCGAGGTTGGACAGGCCGGCACCGTGGGTGTCGTCGGGCAGGAACAGGTTCCACAGCCCCTGCGCCCTGGCGTCGTCCTTCAGCGCTTCGAGCAGCGGCGGGATCGTCCAGCGCGTCGCCGGATCGGCGGCGTGCGCCTGCAGCGCGGCCTCGGCCGGCAGGATCTTCTCGTCGAGGAAACGCCGCACCTCGGCCTGCAGCCGGCGCGAGCGATCGGAAAACGGAAACAGCGTGGCGGGGGCGTCGGGCGTCATCGGCGGGAGCGCGGCGCGCGCTTCAGGGGCGCGGGCCTCATCGGCATGGGGCTTCAATAGTACGTCCACAGCGCACGTTCGCCGTGCAGGTGCGGCAGCGCGTTCCACGAGCCCATGCGCAGGCGTCCGCCGTGCGGATGGAACTCCGACAGCGCGCTGTTGCGCAGCGACAGGTTGAGCTCCACCGCGCGCTCGATCGGCACCTCCAGCGCATGCTGCGCCAGCCGCGAGATCACGCCGCCGGAGGTCAGCACCAGCGCCTCGTCGTCGCCCGCCAGCGCTTCCAGGCGCTCGCCCGCGGCCTGCACGCGCTGGCCGAACGCCGCCCACGACTCGGGCACGCCGGACAGTTCGTCGCGCGCCCACGCCAGCAGCGCGGCGCGCAGCATCGCGCCGACGTCGCGCGGGTCGCCGCTGCGGCTGGCGACGGCGATCGGATCGTCCGGATCGCGATCGAGATAGGCCTGGAACACCGCCTGGTGGTCGAACTCGGCGAAGCCCGCGTCGACGACCGGCGTGGGCAGTGGCGCGCCCTGCGCGGCGAACGCCTCCGCGACGGCTTCGGCGGTCTCGCGGTGCCGGCGCATGCCGCCGACCACGACGGTGCGGAAGCGGTGCCCGCCGCGGACCAGCCAGTCGCCCAGCCGGCGGCACTGGTCCCAGCCGCGTTCGGACAGGCGGTCGTAGTCGTCGGCGCCGAAGCTCGCCTGGCCGTGGCGGACCAGCAGCAGGCTCACGGCCGGCGCGCCGGTAGTGTGCAACGCGGGAAACGGGGGCGTCGGGGCATCGCGTCGGGCGTCCGGGGAGAGGGGTCGCCACATGCTAAGCCACGCCGGCGGGCACTTTTTTGCCTGAACGGCTTTACTTGAGAATGATTATCATTAAGATATGGTCATCGCGCAGTGCGCTGCCGCCCTTTCCCTCCGCGAACTTCTCCCGAGCCCACGACCATGTCTTGCCACCTGCTGTCCCGGACCCCGCTCGCCATCGCCCTTTGCCTCGCGATCGCCGGCCCCGCCCTCGCCGAACCGCTGGCCGACGCCGCCGCGGCGACGGTCCAGCCCGACGGCGCGGACCGCGAACGCGTCTACCACGACCTCGACACCATCCGCGTCGACGGCAAGCGCGAGCGCGGCTACGGCGCCGAGCGCAGTTCGACCGGCACCCGGACGGACACCCCGCTCGTGGACGTGCCGCAGGCGGTGTCGGTGGTCAGCCAGGGGCAGATCCGCGACCAGGCGATCCAGAGCATGGCCGACGCGGTGCGCTACGTCCCCGGCATCGGCGCCACCCAGGGCGAAGGCAACCGCGACGGCCTGGTGTTCCGCGGCAACAGCTCCACCGCCGATCTGTTCATCGACGGCATGCGCGACGACGTCCAGTACTACCGCGACACCTACAACATCGAGCGCATCGAGGCCTTCAAGGGCCCGAACGCGATGATCTTCGGGCGCGGCAGCCCCGGCGGCCTGCTCAACCGCGTGACCAAGGTGGCCGACTGGACGACCCGGCGCGAACTCGGGCTGCAGGCCGGTTCGTGGGACAAGCGCCGCCTGACCGCGGACGTGGGCCAGGCGATCGGCGACGGCACCGCCTTCCGCGTCACCGGCGTGTACGAGGATTCCGACAGCTACCGCGACGGCGTGACCCTGGAGCGCAAGGGCGTCAACCCGACGTTCGCGATCCGCATCGGCGACGCCACCCGCATCACCCTCGGGTACGAATACTTCAAGGACGCGCGCACCGCCGACCGCGGCGTGCCGAGCGACAGCGTCGCCTCCGGCGGCACCCGCCATCCGGTGGCGACCGACGCCGCCACCTTCTTCGGCGACCCGGACCGCAGTCCGACCTGGGCCGAGGTCAACGCCTTCAACGCGCTGGTGGAACACGATTTCGGCGACGGCAAGGTGCTGCGCAACCGCACGCGCTACGCCGATTACGACAAGTTCTACCAGAACGTGTTCCCGGGCAGCGTCAATGCGGCCGGCACGACCGTGGCCATCGCCGCCTACAACAACGCCACCCAGCGCAGGAACCTGTTCAACCAGACCGACTTCGTGTTCTCGGCGGACACCGGCGACATCGCCCACAAGATCCTCGTCGGCGCCGAGTTCGGCCGCCAGGACACCGACAACCTGCGCAAGACCGGCCGGTTCACGCTGCCGGACCCGACCTGCCTCGCCGGCAGCAGCGCGACCTCGTGCATCGTCGACCTGGCCGCGCCGACAATCTCGGTGCCGGTGACGTTCGCCAACAACGGCACCAGCGACGCGTTCAACTCGGGAGTCAACAAGTTCGCCGCGGTGTATGCGCAGGACCAGATCGAGTTCTCCGAGCATTGGCAGGCCGTGATCGGCCTGCGCTACGACCGTTTCGACGTGGATTTCACCGATCGCCGCGCGGCGACCGCGCCGGCCAACCGCCACCTGTCCTCGTCGGACGACCTGCTGTCGCCGCGCGCGGGCCTGATCTGGAAGCCGGTGGAGAATGCCTCGATCTACGCCAGCTACGGCATCACCTACCTGCCGCGTTCCGGCGAGCAGTTGTCCTCACTGACGCCGAACGCGCAGTCGCTCGATCCGGAGGAATTCCGCAACTACGAGATCGGCGCCAAGTGGGACCTGCGCCCGGACCTGAGCGCGTCGGTGGCGGTGTACCGGCTGGATCGCAGCAACGCATCGGTGGTCGATCCGGCGGATCCTGCCCGCCTGGTCCTGCTCGACGGCGACAGCCAGCGGATCGAGGGCGCCGAGCTCTCGCTCGCGGGCAACCTGACCCGGCAGTGGCAGATCATCGCCAGCTACGCGTACCAGGACGCGCGCACCGTGCGCGCGGTCGGCACGACGCCCGCGGGTCGCACGCTCGCGCAATCGCCCGAGCACAGCCTCAGCGTCTGGAACCGCTACGACTTCTCGCCGAAGTGGGGCGCGGGCCTCGGCGCGATCCATCGCAGCGATTCGTACGCCAGCATCAGCAACGCGGTCACGCTCGAGGGCTACACCCGGTTCGACGCCGCCGTGTTCTACCGCATCAACGACAATCTGCGCGCCCAGCTCAACGTCGAAAACCTGTTCGACACGGACTATTTCCCGACCGCGCACAGCGACAGCAACATCACCCGCGGCGCTCCGCGCGGCGCCTATCTGAGCGTGAACTTCACGTTCTGATCCGGCGCGGCGGCCCGCGACCGCCGCCCCGTCTCCACCGTCCCGGCGCGAAGCCCTCCGAAGCGCAGCGCCGCGGCCGCCTCCACCCGGGCGGTCGCGGCAGGCCTCCGGCGCCGCCCAAGCGTCGGCGCGCCGTGATGCGCCAGCACGTTGCGCCCCGCACGTTGCGTCCGCCCGTCGGACCTCCCTCCCCGTCTTTCCCCACGAAGGAGCGCCATGTCCACGATCCCGCCTTCCCCGCTGATGGCCCTCATCGCCCTCGTCACCGGCCCTGCGCTGGCCGGCCCCGCCGCCGACGCCTCCGCGGGCGCGAGCGAGATCGACACCGTCCAGGTCGTCGGCAGCACGCTGCGCAAGGCCGAGTCGCCGAAGTACACCGAACCGGTCCTCGACACCCCGCAGACGATCACCGTGGTCGATCGCGCGGTAATCGAGCAGCAGAACCTGCTGGGCCTGCGCGACGTGCTCGGCACCCTGCCGGGCATCACCTTCGGCGCCGGCGAGGGCGGCGGGGGCTACGGCGACAGCATCACCCTGCGCGGCTACACCGCCAGCAGCGACATCACCACCGACGGCGTGCGCGACAGCGCGCAGTACACCCGCAGCGACACCTTCAACCTCGAATCGATCGAGCTGGTGAACGGCGCGAATTCGGCGATGTCCGGCGCGGGATCGGTCGGCGGCAACATCAACCTGGTGAGCAAGTCCGCGCACGCCGGCGACGCCAGCGCGTTCGCGCTCGGCGCCGGCACCGACGGCTACGCCCGCGCCACCGCCGACGCCAACGTCGACTTCGACAACGGCGTCGCCCTGCGGCTCAACGCGATGGCGCACCACAACGACGTGCCCGGCCGCGACGAAGAGCGCTTCCGGCGCTGGGGCTTCGCGCCGTCGCTGGCGATCGGGCTGGGGTCGGACACGCGCCTGACCGTGAACTACCTGCACCAGTCCGACGACAACCTGCCGCAGTACGGCGTGCCCTACGCGCTGAACGGCTACCACGACGGCCCGCTGCCGGGGATCGATCCGCGGACCTACTTCGGCTACCGCAACGTGTCGAAGCAGACGATCGACGTGGACATGCTGACCGCGGTGTTCGAGCGCGACTTCGGCGACGCGGTGACCCTGCGCAGCCTCGGCCGGCTGCAGCGCGTGGACCAGGTGTCGAACGTGACCGCGCTGCAGGGCAACTGGTGCCTGTTCGACGGCACCAATCCCTACACCGGCCAGGCCTGCGCGGGCGGGCAGCCGGCCGGCACCTGGTCGCCGGTCGCCGGGCCGCGCGGCTACGTGCGCGACACCCGCAACACGCTGGCGATCGGCCAGACCGACCTGACCGCGCGGTTCTCGACCGGCGCGGTCCGGCATGCGCTGGTCGGCGGCCTGTCCTTCTCCACCGAATCGTTCGAGCTGGACACCGGCGGCATGTTCTTCAACGCCGACGGCAGCCCGCTGCCGAACACCGGCGCGGGGTATCCGCTGCAGACCTTCCGCAATCCGGCCAACGTGTGGCGCGGCCCGCTCAATTACTTCCGCAGCGGCAGGACCGAGGGCGACCTCGACACCGTTTCGGCCTACCTGTTCGACACCCTGAAGTTCGGCGAGCGCTGGATGCTGAACCTCGGCGCGCGCCACGACCGCAACCGCGGCGCGACGAAGACCTGGATCGTCTCCACCGACAACGCCACCCGCGGCCGGCTGCTGGGCGTGAACCCGATTGCCCGCAACGACGAGAACCTCCTGTCCTACCGCGCCGGGCTGGTGTTCAAGCCGAGCGAGCACGGCGCGGTCTACCTGGCGTGGTCCGACAGCAAGACGCCGTCGAAGGCCTCGGTCAACGGCAGTTGCATCGCGACCAGCACCACCGGCACCGCCAACTGCGATGTCGGCGCCGAGACCGCGATCAACCTCGAACTCGGCGCGAAGTGGGAGATCCCGGACCGCAACCTGACCCTGACCGCAGCGGTGTTCCGCAACGAACGGCGCAACTACCGGGTCGCCGACCCGGGCAACCCGGACAATCCCGCGGGCGAGCAGCAGCTCGACGGCCGCGCCCGCGTCGACGGCGCGGTCTTCGGCGTCGCCGGCACGCTGCTGCCGGGCTGGCAGGTGTTCGCGAACTACACCTGGCTCGACAGCGAAGTGCTGCGCGGGGTCTCCGCGTTCTGCTTCGCCAACCCCGGCGCCGCCTGCGGCAACAGCGCGACTGATCGCGATCCGTTCGCCGGCAATCCGCTGACCAACACGCCGAAGCATTCCGGCAGCCTCTGGACCACGTATACGACCGGCGACTGGACCTTCGGCTACGGCGCGACCTACCAGGGGCGGTTCGTGGTCCAGAACAACACCCTCGACGGCCGCCCGCTGTTCCCGACCGACGCCTACTGGGTGCATCGGGCGATGGTGGGCTACGCCGTCAACGACCGCCTCGATCTCCAGCTCAACCTCAACAACCTGCTCGACGCCGAGTACTACACCCGCATCCGCAACAACATCGCGTTCACCGGCGCCACCGTGACCGGCGGCAACGGCTGGGCGACGCCGGGCGAGGCCCGTTCGGCCGTGCTCACCGCCACCTGGCGCTTCTGAACCCGACCGGAGACGCCGCATGCTGCTCGCCATCCCCGACGTGCTCGACGCCGCGCAGGTCGCCGAGTTCCGCGCGACGCTGGACGGCGCCGACTGGGCCGACGGCCGGATCACCGCCGGCCACCAGTCGGCGATGGCCAAGGACAACGCGCAGTTGCCGGAGGGCGACCCGGCGGCGCGAGCGCTGGGCGCACGCATCGTCGAAGCGCTGTCGCGCAACAGCACGTTCTTCGCCGCGGCGCTGCCGAAGCGGATCTACCCGCCGCTGTTCAACCGCTATGCCGGCGGCCAGTCCTTCGGCTGGCACGTGGACAACGCCGTGCGCTACGACCGCAGCCTCGGCGGCGTCGAGCCCGTGCGCACCGACCTGTCGGCGACCCTGTTCCTGGCCGATCCGGAGGATTACGACGGCGGCGAACTGGAGATCGAGGACGCCTACGGCACGCAGCGGGTGAAGCTGCCGGCCGGGCACATGGTGCTGTATCCGGGCACCAGCCTGCACCGGGTGCTGCCGGTCGCGCGCGGCGCGCGGGTGGCGTCGTTCTTCTGGATCCAGAGCATGGTCCGCGACGACGCGCGGCGGCGGATGCTGTTCGAACTGGACCTGTCGATCCGCCAGCTCACCGCCGAACTGCACGACCACGACGCGCTGGTGCGGCTCACCGGCGTCTACCACAACCTGCTGCGGCAGTGGGCCGAGACCTGAGCGTCAACCGTCCGCCCCCGTCCGCGTTCATTCCACCTTTGGCCTTCCACGACCCGCCCGCCATGTCCGCCATCGCCCCGAATCGTCCCGCCCCCCGCCCGCGCGCAGCGCTGCATCGCTGGATCCGCCGGATCCACCTGTGGATCGGCGCCTGGGGCGCGCTCGCCGCCGTGCTCTACGGCACCACCGGCCTGATCATGAGCCATCGCTTCGGCGACAACGCCTGGCCCCAGGGCGACAGCGCCGAAACCGGGCGCACGACGCTGGCCGTGCCCGCCACGGCGCGGACCAGCGCCGAAGCGCTGTCGCTGTGGCTGCGCGAGGCCCACGGCCTGGACGCGCAGACGATCCGCAAGCCCAAGCCGGGCGGCGAAGGCGGCCCGCGCAGGAGCGAAGGCCGCGGCCCGTCGGGCTGGTCGCTGAGCGGCGGCACCGCCAGCGCGAGCTGGTCGCTCGACTACGCGCCCGGCGCGGACACCGCCGAGCTCAAGCGCACCCGCCACAGCCCGCTGGCCGCGTTCACCCGCCTGCACAAGGCGGTGGCCGGCGGCGACGGCTGGCGCCTGCTCGGCGACAGCTTCGCGATCGGGATGATCCTGCTGGGCCTGTCGGGCCTGCTGCTGTGGGCGCGCGGTCGCACGCCCAAACAGATGCTGGTGAGCGTGTTCGGGGCATCGCTGTTCGCGACCCTGCTGGTGCTGATCCCGAACCTGCTGTGACCGCGGCCGCCGGCGCTCAGTACTGCGCCGGCGTGGCGAACCGGGTGACCTTGGGCCGGTAGTTCATCGGCCCGACCAGATCCACGCCGCACTGCAGGCCGGACAGCCAGCCCAGCAGCGCGCGCTGCGCGGCCCCGCGGAACGGCATGCCGTGCTGGGGCACGATCATCTCCGGGTCGAGTTCGCGGACCATGTCCACCCACAGCCGCAGCACGCGGTTGCTGGCCATGTAGCGGCGGTGGAACGCCTCCATGCACGGCCGGTAGCTGTCGAAATCCTCGACGAAGCCATAGGCCTCGCCGCTCGCCACCAGGCCCGAGCACACGTCGCCGGAGAACAGGATCCGGCTGACCGGATCGAAGAACGACAGGTTGCCCACCGAATGCAGGAAATGCGCCGGCAGCGCGATCAGCTCGGTATCGCCCAGTGGCACGCGGGCGCCCTCGTCGTCCACCAGCAGGTAGCGTTCGCGGCCGGCGTTTTCCATGTAGTGCGGCACCAGGTGCGGCACGAACCGGCCCCAGAGCTTCGAGCACACCACGGTGGCCTGGGTGTACAGCAGCCACTTGTCCACCGAGCCGATGATGTCCGGGTCCTGGTGCGAGCACAGCACCAGGTCGATCTGGTGCGGCCGCACGTCGCGGCCCAGCGCCAGCACCAGCGGGTTGTAGAGCAGCGCGCCGCCCGGGTCGATCAGCGCGGAACGCTCGCCGTGCTTGATCAGGAACTGGTTGGCCTGTACGCCGTCTTCGCCGCGGACGAGGTCGTTGTAGGCGACGCACCGGTGCCCGTCCGCGTCGAAAAGCACGAAACCCATGTGGATCGCCCCTGCACGAATGAAGTGCGCGCAGGGTAGTGACCCGGACCGGGGACCATTTTGATCATGCTCAACATCCGCGGCGCGCCCGGCTCCGGGCCCGGGCGGGCAGCGCGATCCTCGTGCACCGTCGCGAATGCGAAACGCCCGCAGTCACATTTCAGCGCGCGGCCGCAGCCTGGCGATCAGGGCCTCGCCGCCGCCATCGATCGCGAATCGACGGCGTGCGCCGTCGGTCGATAACAGCAGGCTATCGCCCATGTCGATGCGAGCCTCGCCCCCGGCGTCGACGCAGTGGGCGTGGCCGGACAGCAGGTGCAGCAGCCACTGTTCCCCGGGCTCGACGAACAGCACCATCGAGCCCACCAGCGGCCGATGCCAGCAGTCGGCGTCGATCCGGTCGCGGCGCCACATCAGGTTGAGGTCGTGGGTCGGGCCGTCGATCAGCTCGCCGGTGAGCGCGCGCTCGCCGGCGAAGCGCACGCGCCCGTGCGGCGGCGCCACCTCGCGCACCTCGCCGTCCTCGAACCGCAGGCGCACGCCGGCGCCGCGCAGCAGCACCAGTTCGCGCTCGACGCCGGGGAACGCCGAGAACGGCGCGTCGCGTTCGATCTCGGCGATCGACAGGCGCCAGTCCCAGTCCTCGGCGGCTTCGGGCATGCGCAGCACTTCGCGGGTCCAGCCGTGGCCGTTGCGCCATCGCTCGCGGCGGTACTCGTGCGCGGGCAGGGGCCGCAGGCAAGGGGACATCGTGGTCTCTGGCGGGCCGGTCGCGGCGGGGACCGCCGCAGTGTAGCGGAGGTCGTCGCCCGCACGCCCGCCGACCGCGCACGAGGCGCGGCCGGCGGGATCCCGCGCACTGAGGGCTTGCCGTGCAGGGGACCGGCGGATCAGCGGCCCCGCGCCGCGGTGGCCGCGGCCTTCACCGGCGGCTTCGCGGTCGCGGCGGGCGCGCCGCCGACGAGGATCGTCTCGCGGTTCTTCTCGACCGTCTTCAGGCCGATGCCCTGCACCAGGGCGAGCTGTTCGGCGCTGCGGAACGGGCCGTTGGCCTTGCGGTAGGCGACGATCGCCTCGGCCTTGGCCGGGCCGACGTTGACCAGCACGCGATCGAGCGTGGCGGCGTCGGCGACGTTGATGTTGACCCGCTCGGCGGCGAAGGCGCTGCCCATCAGGGCGATCGACAGGGCGGTGGCGGCGATGGCGGCGTTCAGGGTCTTGCTGGCGAACATGGTCTGGTTCCTCGATGAAGGTGGACGGAAAGGTCGAAGTCGGATGCGGGCCGGTGCGGCGGCGCCGCGGGTCCCGCGTCGTCGCTGCCGGAGGCCGGTGGGCCGCGCTGCGTCGACAGGGACAGTCTCCGCACGCGCGGGGGCCGGCCCCATCGCCGGACCGCCCGCCGGCGCACCGGGGAACGCCGCATGCGGGGGTCGGAGAATGCCGACCCTTGCCGACCCTTGCCGACCCTTCAGGGCGCGCGGCGTACAATGTCCGCCTGTTTCCGAACCGGTACCGTTTCCAATGGACGATTCCCGCATCGAGCCGACCGCGCTGCAGACCTTCGTCGGCGGCAAATGGGATGACGACATCGTTCCCCAGCTCGTCGACTACATCCGCATCCCCAACAAATCGCCGATGTTCGACGCCGACTGGGTCGCGCACGGCTACATGGACGATGCGGTCGCGCTCATGGAGCGCTGGGCCCGCGCCCAGTCGGTGCCCGGCATGCAGGTCGAGGTGGTGCGCCTGGAAGGCCGCACGCCGCTGATCTTCATTGACATCCCCGCGAGCGCCGACGCCGGCACCGGCGAGGACTGCGTGCTGCTCTACGGCCACCTCGACAAGCAGCCGGAGATGACCGGCTGGGACGACGGCCTCGGCCCGTGGACCCCGGTGATCAAGGGCGATCGCCTCTACGGCCGCGGCGGCGCCGACGACGGCTACGCGCTGTTCGGCTCGATCGCCGCGATCCAGGCGCTGCAGGCGCAGGGCGTGCCGCACGCGCGCTGCGTGGTGATGATCGAGGCCTGCGAGGAGTCCGGCAGCTACGACCTCCCCGCCTACGTCGACCATCTCGCCGCGCGCATCGGCAAGCCCTCGCTGGTGGTCTGCCTCGACTCCGGCTGCGGCAACTACGACCAGTTGTGGTGCACCACCTCGCTGCGTGGCCTCGCCGGCGGCAACCTCGTCGTGAAGGTGCTGGAGGAAGGCGTGCATTCGGGAGACGCGTCCGGCATCGTGCCGTCGAGCTTCCGCATCCTGCGCCAGTTGCTGGCGCGGATCGAGGACCAGAACAGCGGCCGCATCCTGATCGACGGCATGCAGGTCGAAGTGCCGGCCGACCGCTACGCGCAGGCGCGCAAGTGCGCGCAGGTGCTCGGCAACGCGGTCTACGACAAGTTCCCGTTCCTGCCCGGGATGTCGCCGATGCGCGGCGACCTGACCGAGCTGGTGCTCAACCGCACCTGGCGCCCGGCGCTGTCGATCACCGGCGTGGACGGCATGCCGCCGCTGTCGTCCGCCGGCAACGTGCTGCGTCCGTTCACCGCTGTGAAGCTGAGCCTGCGCCTGCCGCCGACGCTGGACGGCAAGCGCGCCGGCGAACTGCTGCAGGAAGCGCTGCTCAAGGATCCGCCGTACGGCGCCAGGGTCACGCTGGAACTGGAGAAGGCATCCACCGGCTGGAACGCGCCGACGATGACGCCGTGGCTGGACAAGGCGATCGACGCCGCCAGCCGCGAGGCCTTCGGCCAGCCGGCGATGTACATGGGCGAAGGCGGGACGATCCCGTTCATGGGCATGCTCGGCGAGAAGTTCCCGGGCGCGCAGTTCATGATCACCGGCGTGCTCGGCCCGCACTCCAACGCGCACGGCCCCAACGAGTTCCTGCATATCCCGATGGGCAAGCGGGTCACCGCCTGCGTGGCGCGGGTGATCGCCGAACACCGCGACGCCAGCCTGCGCGGCGAGACCGCCGGCGTGGCCGCGGTCGCCGGCGGCGAACACCACGGCGAGCACGGCTGCTGCTGAGGTCGGCTCCTGCCCGGCGCGGCCGCTGCCGCGCCAGGCCCGCCGTCGAGCCCTGCCGCCCCGTCCGGGCCGCCTCCCCCTCCCCCGCGGTTGAGCGCATCCCCGCGGGGTGCGAGGATGCCCGGGCGCCATTCCGGCGCCCGGTTTCCGGAGGCATTCCCATGTTCGACGGCTTTCTCGGCTACATCATCGGCGGCGCGGTCATCGGCCTGCTGGCCCGCCTGATCAAACCCGGCGCGGACCCGCTGGGCTGGATCATGACGATCCTGCTCGGCATCGCCGGCGCGGCCATCGGCGGCTACCTCTATCCCGGACACGGCTGGATGACCTGGGCGGTCGCGATCCTCGCCGCGATCGTCCTGCTGTTCGTCTACGAGGCGCTGCGCAGGAAGCGCTGACGCCCGACGCCGCCGTCGCATGAACGCCCGGCTCCGGCCGGGCGTTCGCGTTTGCGGCCTGCCGACCCCTCGGTGCCGGTAGAGCGGCCTTCAGGCCGCTGAACCGACCGTCCTGAATCGCAGCGGCCCGGCGTTCGACTGCCAAATGGCCGACCACCCTGCCGTCTGCGGACGGGAGACCGCCTGCGTCTCAGGGCAATCCGCCGGTGTCGCCCAGCAGCCGCCCGACCACCCGCTGCGCCAGCGCCTCCGGCGCTTCCTCGAGCGTGCGCAGGTGCAGCTCTGGCGCCTCCGGCGCTTCGTAGGGCGAGGAAATCCCGGTGAAGTTCGGCAGCCTGCCGGCGCGGGCCTTCGCGTACAGGCCCTTCACGTCGCGGCGCTCGGCCTCTTCCAGCGGGGTGTCGACGAAGACCTCGACGAACTCGTCGCCCTCGAACAGTTCGCGCGCCATGCGCCGCTCGGCGCGGAACGGCGAGATGAAGCTGACCAGCACGATCAGGCCGGCGTCGACCATCAGCTTCGCCACTTCGGCCACCCGGCGAATGTTCTCGACCCGGTCCTCGTCGCTGAAGCCGAGGTCCTTGTTGAGGCCGTGGCGGATGTTGTCGCCGTCGAGCACGTAGGTGTGCAGGCCCAGCGCGGTGAGCCGCTTCTCGACGAGGTTGGCGATCGTCGACTTGCCCGAACCCGACAGGCCGGTGAACCACAGGCAGCGCGGCGCCTGGCCGAGGCTGCGCGCGCGCGCGGCCTTGTCCACTTCGAGGTGCTGCCAGTGGATGTTCCCGGCGCGGCGCAGCGCGAAATCGAGCGCGCCGGCGGCGACGGTGGCGTGGGTCTGGCGATCGATCAGGATGAAGCCGCCGAGTTCGCGGTTGTCGGCGTAGCGCTCGAACGCGATCGGCTGGTCCAGGTGCAGGTTGCACCAGCCGACCTCGTTGAGCTCGAGGTGCTTGGCGGCGAGGTGCTCCTGGGTGTTCACGTCGATCCGGTGCTTGATCTCGGTGACGGTGGCGGCGACCGTGCGCGCGCCGATCTTCAGCCAGTACGGCCGCCCCGGCAGCAGCGTGCGGTCGCCCATCCACAGCACGTGCGCGGCGAATTGGTCGGCGACCTGCGGCGGCGCATCGGCGGCGGCGATCACGTCGCCGCGGCTGATGTCGATCTCGTCCTCGAGGGTCAGCGTGACCGCCTGCCCGCGCCCGGCGCGCGGGAGGTCGCCGTCGCCGCCGAGCACCCGCACCACCCGCGAGCGCCGGCCCGAGGGCAGCGCGACCACCGCGTCGCCGGGGGCGACGCTGCCGGCGGCGAGCGTGCCGGCGAAGCCGCGGAAATGCTGGTCCGGCCGGCAGACCCACTGCACCGGCAGGCGCAGCGCGTCGTCGGCCCCGGCCTCGGAGACGTCGACGGTCTCCAGGTGTTCGAGCAGCGACGGCCCGCCGTACCACGGCGTGCGCGGCGACGGCCCGAGCATGTTGTCGCCGTCCAGCGCCGACAGCGGGATGCAGGTCACCTCGGCGATGCCGAGCTTCGCCGCCAGCGCGCGGTACTCCGCGGCGATGCCCGCGAACACGGCCTCGTCGAAATCGACCAGGTCCATCTTGTTCACCGCCAGCACGACGTGGCGGATGCCCAGCAGCGAGACGATGTAGCTGTGGCGGCGGGTCTGGGTCAGCAGGCCCTTGCGCGCGTCGACCAGCACGATGGCGAGCTGCGCGGTGGACGCGCCGGTCGCCATGTTGCGGGTGTACTGCTCGTGGCCCGGGCAGTCGGCGACGATGAACTTGCGCCGCTCGGTGTCGAAGAAGCGGTAGGCGACGTCGATGGTGATGCCCTGCTCGCGCTCGGCCTGCAGGCCGTCGACCAGCAGCGCGAAGTCGATCCGCTCGCCCTGGGTGCCGTGGCGGCGGCTGTCGGCCTCGAGCGAGGCGAGCTGGTCGTCCAGCAGCCGTTTGGTGTCGTGCAGCAGGCGGCCGATCAGCGTGCTCTTGCCGTCGTCGACGCTGCCGCAGGTGATGAAGCGCAGCAGTTGCTTGCGCTCGTGCTGGTGCAGGTAGGCGGCGACCGCCTCGGCGGCGTCCTGCGCGGGCATACCCGGCAAGGAAAGGGTGTCGCTCATCAGAAATAGCCCTCCTGCTTCTTCTTTTCCATCGACGCGGACGGATCGTGGTCGATCACCCGGCCCTGGCGTTCGGAGGTGGTCGCGACCAGCATCTCGGCGATGATCTTCTCCAGCGTGTCGGCGCCGGATTCGATCGCCCCGGTCAGCGGATAGCAGCCCAGCGTGCGGAACCGCACCTTGCGCAGCGCCGGCGTCTCGCCGGCGCGCAGCGGCAGCCGCTCGTCGTCGACCATGATCAGCGCGCCGTCGCGCTCGACCACCGGGCGCTCGGCGGCGAAATACAGACCCGGCACCGGGATCTTCTCGCGGAAGATGTACAGCCACACGTCCAGCTCGGTCCAGTTCGACAACGGGAACACGCGCACCGATTCGCCCTTGTGGATGCGGGTGTTGTAGAGGTTCCACAGCTCGGGACGCTGGCTCTTCGGATCCCAGCGGTGCTGCGCGGTGCGGAACGAGAAGATCCGCTCCTTCGCGCGCGACTTCTCCTCGTCGCGGCGCGCGCCGCCGATCGCGGCGTCGAAGCCGCCGGCGTCCAGCGCCTGCTTCAGCGCCTGGGTCTTCATCACGTCGGTGTGGACGGTCGCGCCGTGGGTGATCGGATTGATGCCCTGCGCCCGGCCTTCGGGGTTGGTGTGCACGGTCAGCGCGATGCCGGTCTCCTGCGCGCGACGATCGCGGAAGGCGATCATCTCGCGGAACTTCCAGCCGGTGTCGACGTGCAGCAGCGGGATCGGCGAGCGCGCCGGGGCGAACGCCTTCTGCAGCAGGTGCAGCAGCACCGAGCTGTCCTTGCCGATCGAATACAGCATGACCGGATTGCGGAACTCGGCCGCGACCTCGCGGAGGATGTGGAGGCTCTCGGCTTCGAGGCGATCGAGATGGTTCAGTGCGGGAGCGGGCATGACGGGGGCAGGCATGGCGGAAGGAGGCATGGCAAGTCAGCGAAAGGACGACGACGGCCGCGCACGCGCGACGGGCAAGGGTAACGCAGCGCGACGATCGGCACGGACGCGCGTCATCGGACGCCTCACCCGGCGAAACTCAGGTGCAGCGTGCGGACGCTGACGACGATCACCAGCAGGCCGACGATCGGCATCAGCACGCGCGGCTTCACGAACCGCACCAGCCAGGCGCCCAGCGGCGCGGCGACCACGCCGCCGAGCGCCAGCCCGAGCACGATCCCGAGGTGGTCCGTGCCGAGCGTCGCCAGGAACACCGCCGACGCGGTCATGGTCACGAAGAATTCGACCGCGCTCACGCTGCCGACGGTCAGATGCAGCGCGTGGCCCCGCGCCAGCAGGTTGCTGGTGACGATCGGGCCCCAGCCGCCGCCGCCGACGGCGTCGAACAGCGCGCCGAAGAACCCGAGCGTGGACACGTGCGCGGAGACCTCGCGCGGGACCAGCTCGCGGAACGACTTGAACAGGATCACCACGCCCATGAGCAGCAGGTAGCCGGCGATCCACGGCTTGAGCACGGCGCCGTCGATCGCGCTGAGCAGATAGGCGCCGACGCCGGCGCCGAGCATGCCCGGCAGCAGCAGGCGGCGGAACAGCTTGCGGTCGATGTTGCCGAAGGCGTGGTGAGACGCCGCCGACACCCCGGTGGTGAAGCATTCGGCGGCGTGCACGGTGGCGCTGCTCACCACCGGCGACACGCCCATGCCCAGCAGCAGGCTGGACGCGGTCACGCCGTAGGCCATGCCCAGCGCGCCGTCGATCAACTGCGCGGCGAAACCGATGGCGATGTGGAGCAGGAGATCCGGCGGCAGGTCCATCGACACCCGGGAACGAAGGGCGCTCCAGTATCCGCGACCGCCCCGGCCGCAGGAAGGCCGCAAAGGCATGAGCGCATAACCACCGCGCCTTTCCGCCGCCGAGGGGGCCGGGCCTAGGCTGGACGCCCGTTCGCTCCCGCGCGGATCGCCGCCCATGTCTCCCGCTTCCTCCGCCATCGCCCTGGCCGACCTGCCGCCCGCCCCGCTGCCGGCGGAGGCCCAGGCCGCGCTGGCTCCGCTCCTCGACGGGCTCGACGCCGGCGGCCTGTGGTGGCTCTCCGGCTACGCCGCGGGGCTGGCGCGCGGCCGCGCCGGCAGCGCCGCGCCCGCGGTGGCGCCCGTCGCCGTCGCCCGCGAGCGCCTGACCGTCGTCTACGGCAGCCAGACCGGCAACGCCCGGCGCGTGGCCGAGGCCCTGGCCGCCCGCTGCGAGGCCGACGGGCTGGCGGTGCGCCTGCTGCGCGCCGACGCCTACCCGGTGCGCGAACTGAAGGACGAGCGCTTCCTGGCCGTGGTCATCAGCACCCAGGGCGACGGCGATCCGCCGGACGACGCCCGCGCGCTGGTCGAATTCATCGACGGCAAGCGCGCCCCGCAACTGCCGCAACTGCGCTTCGCGGTGCTCGGCCTCGGCGACTCCAGCTACCCGCAGTTCTGCGCGATCGGCCAGCGCCTCGACGCCCGGCTCGAAGCCCTCGGCGCCCAGCGCTGGCTGGCCCGCGGCGACGCCGACCTCGACATCGACACCGTCGCCGGCCCGTGGTCCGAGCGCCTGTTCGCCGAGGCGAAGACCGCGCTGGAAGCGAAGTCGCCCGCGACCCCGCGCGCGAGCGTCACCCCGCTGCGCCCGCATGCGCCGGTGGCGGGCACCCGCGAGCGCCCGCACGCGGCCGAGGTGCTGGCGAACGTGCGGATCACCGGCCGCGGCTCGGATCGCGACATCCGCCACCTCGAACTGGCCCTGCCCGAAGGCGGCCTGGGCTACGAGCCCGGCGACGCGCTGGGAGTGTGGATCGAGAACCCGCCGGCGCTGGTGGACGCCATCGTCGATACGCTCGGGCTCGACCCCGAGACCACGATCGTCCGCGGCGACGACGCGCTGCCGCTGCGCGCGTGGCTGTCGCGCAAGCGCGAGATCACCCGACTGAGCCGGCCGTTCGTGGCCGCGCATGCGGCGCTGGCCGGCGACGCGGCGCTGGAAGGCCTGCTGGCGCCGGAGGGCCGCGAGGCGCTGGCCGCGCGGATGGCCCGCGACCAGACCCTCGACCTGCTGCGCGCGCATCCGGCGGCGTGGACCGCCGAGGCGCTGGTGGACGCGCTGCGCCCGCTGCAGCCGCGGCTGTATTCCATCGCCTCCAGCCGCAAGGCCGTCGGCGACGAGGCGCATCTCACCGTCGCCCACGTCGAATACGCCCACGACGGCGACCTGCGCTGGGGCGCGGGTTCGCATTTCCTCGCCGACCGCGAGGACGGCGCGACGGTGTCGGTGTTCGTCGAGCGCAACGAGCGCTTCCGGCTGCCCGCCGACGCGTCGCGCGACGTGATCATGATCGGCCCCGGCACCGGCGTGGCGCCGTTCCGCGGCTTCGTGCAGGAGCGCGAGGCGACCGGCGCGACCGGCCGCCAGTGGCTGCTGTTCGGCAACCCGCACGCGCGCAGCGATTTCCTCTACCAGATCGAATGGCAGGACGCGCTCAGGCGCGGCCACCTGCACCGCCTCGACCTGGCGTTCTCGCGCGACCAGGCGCAGAAGGTCTACGTGCAGCATCGCCTGCGCGAGCACGGCCGCGACCTGTTCGCGTGGCTGGAGGACGGCGCGCACCTGTACGTCTGCGGCGACGCCACGCGCATGGCGAAGGACGTCCACGCGGCGCTGCTGGACGCGATCGCCACCCACGGCGGCAAATCCGCCGAGGACGCCGCCGATTACCTCAACGCGCTGCAGGCGCAGGGCCGCTACGCGCGGGACGTGTACTGATGGGCGCAGGATTGAAATGAGCACGCATTCGGTCGAAGACATCAAGCGCCAGAGCGGCCGCCTCCGCGGCACGCTGGTGGAATCGCTGTCGAACCAGATCACCGGCGCGCTGGCCGAGGACGACCAGACGCTGATCAAGTACCACGGCAGCTACCAGCAGGACGACCGCGACGTGCGCGACGAGCGCCGCCGGCAGAAGCTCGAGCCCGACCATTCCTTCATGATCCGCACCCGCACGCCCGGCGGCGTGGTGTCGCCGGCGCAGTGGCGGAAGCTGGACGCGATCGCGACCACGTTCGCCGAGCGCG
Organism: Lysobacterales bacterium; assembly: GCA_019510125.1. Lineage (GTDB taxonomy): Bacteria > Pseudomonadota > Gammaproteobacteria > Xanthomonadales > Xanthomonadaceae > Lysobacter_I. The sequence continues at coordinate 105,204 of JAEKKX010000007.1, read as the reverse complement.
GCCTGCGCGTGACCACGCGCCAGGCGTTCCAGTTCCACGGCGTGATCAAGCGCGACCTGAAGCGGACGATGCAGGCGATCAACGCCGCGATGATCGACACCCTCGCCGCCTGCGGCGACGTCAACCGCAACATCGCCGTGGCCGCGAATCCGTACCTGTCGCAGGTGCATGCCGACGTGCAGGCGCAGGCCGAGGCGCTGTCGCGCCACCTGCTGCCGAACAGCCGCGCCTACTACGAGATCTGGCTGGACGAGGAGAAGGTCGCCGGCAGCGGCGAGGAGCAGGAGCCGATCTACGGCGCCACCTACCTGCCGCGCAAGTTCAAGATCGGCTTCGCGGTGCCGCCGGACAACGATATCGACGTGTTCGCGCAGGACCTCGGCTTCATCGCGGTGGTGGCCGATGGCGCGCTGGCCGGCTACGTCGTCACCGCCGGCGGCGGCATGGGCGCGACCCACGGCGATCCGGAGACCTACCCGCGGCTCGCCGACGTGCTCGGCTTCATCGCGCCGACCGACGTGATCCGCGTCGCCGAGGCCGTGGTCACCACCCAGCGCGACTGGGGCAACCGCGCGGTGCGCAAGCGCGCCCGCCTCAAGTACACCATCGACGACCGCGGCCTGGACGCCTTCCGCGCCGAAGTCGAGAAGCGCGCCGGCCTCGCGTTCGCGCCGGCGCCGGCGTTCGCCTTCGACCACAACGCCGACCGCTTCGGCTGGCACCGCGGCGACGACGGCCTGTCGCACCTGACCCTGCGCATCATCGCGGGCCGCATCTGGGACCGGGGCGGCCTGCGCCATCTCAGCGGCCTGCGCGCGATCGCCACCGCGCTCGACGTCGAAGGCGGCCGCGCCGAATTCCGGCTCACCGCGAACCAGAACCTGCTGATCGCGAACCTCGACGACGCGCAGCGCGAAGCGGTCGATGCGCTGGTGCGCGACTACGGCCTCGACACCCACGTCGCCGCCTCGCCGGTGCGCCGCGCCGCGCTGGCCTGCGTCGCGCTGCCGACCTGCGGCCTGGCGATGGCCGAGGCCGAGCGCTACCTGCCGGCGTTCATCGACCGCATCGACGCGCTGCTGGCGACGCACGGTCTGGCCGACGCCGACCTGCACATCCGCCTCAGCGGCTGCCCCAACGGCTGTTCCCGACCGTACCTGGGCGAGATCGCGCTGGTCGGCAAGGCGCCCGGCCGCTACAACCTGATGCTCGGCGCCGGCCACCGCGGCGACCGCCTCAACACGCTGTACCGCGAGAACATCGACGAAGCCGCGATCCTCGACACGCTGGACCCGCTGTTCGCCCGCTACGCCGCCGAGCGCACGGCAGGCGAGCGCTTCGGCGATTTCCTGGTCCGCACGCGCATCGTCGCCGTCGACGACACCGGCCGCAGGACGCTGCCACTGGAGCTGGTCGCATGAACCTCCCCGACCCCGTCACCGCCGCCGAATCGCCGCAGGCGCTGGCCGAACTCAACGCCTGGCTGGCCACGCGCAGCGCGGAGCAGCGCACCGCGTGGGCGCTGGAACACCTCGCCGGCGAACACGCGCTGTCCTCGAGTTTCGGCGCGCAGGCCGCGGTGGCCCTGCACATGACCACCCGGCAGCGCCCGGACATCCCGGTGATCCTGATCGACACCGGCTACCTGTTCCCGGAGACCTACCGCTTCGTCGACGAACTCTCGGAGCGGCTTTCGCTCAACCTCAAGGTCTACCGGCCGCAGGTCGGGATCGCCTGGATGGAGGCCCGCCACGGCAAGCTGTGGGAAGGCGGCGTCGAGGGCCTGACCCGCTACAACCAGTTGCGCAAGGTCGAGCCGATGCAGCGCGCGCTGCGCGAACTCGACGTGCGCACGTGGATCGCCGGGCTGCGTCGCGGCCAGTCCAGCAGCCGCGCCGGCATCGACTTCCTGGAACTGCGCGACGGCCGCTGGAAGGTCCATCCGATCGCCGACTGGACCGACCGCGACGTCTGGAACTACCTGCAGGCGCACGACCTGCCGTACCACCCGCTGTGGCACGAAGGCTACGTGTCGATCGGCGACGTGCACACCACCCGCCGGCTGGAAGACGGGATGAACCCGGAGGACACGCGTTTCTTCGGCCTCAAGCGCGAATGCGGCCTGCACGAGGACTGGGGCGATCTCGCCAGGAGCGCGTGAGCCGCGTCAGGGCGGCGCGTCGGCGATCGCCGAGAGGAGCGCGAGCATGAACACCACCAGCAGGAACGCGATCAGCACCGCGAATCCGACCAGCAGCGGCACCGCCCAGCCGCGGCGCGGGTACGCGCTGCCGAAGCGCTCCTTGACGTGTTCGACCTGCGCCTTGCCGTTGCCGTAGTACCAGACCAGCAGGATGCCGAGGCCGGAGAACCGGAACAGCGTGTCCAGCGCGGGCGATTCGGGCAGCACCATCGCCAGTGCGGCAGAGACGAGCGTGAACACCGCGGTGCCGATCGCCCAGCGCTGGGCGGAAGCGGCGCGCGCGGCGTCGCCCAGCGCGCGCCAGTTCTTCGCCTGCAGGATCGCGCTGAAAGTCGGCGTCAGCAGCAGCCCCCACAGCGCGGTGGCGTTCGGATTCCACAGCGGCGGCGCGCGTTCGCCGGCGCCGGCATCGGCGACCTCGGCCCGGGGCGGCGCGTAGGGATTGCGATCGTCCATGCGTGGCGGCTTCTTCAAGGGTTGGGGCGAGGCCGCGACGAGCGCGGTTCAGGGCGGTCCTGCGGCCGCTGCAGTCTCCGTCGCCGGCCGCGGCGCGCGCAAGGCCCGCACCGCGATCGCCACGCCCAGCAGCACGAACGGCACGCTCAGCCACTGGCCGACGGTGAAGGCCTGTCCGGCCTCGTAGGCCGCCTGCGGGGTCTTCACGAATTCGACCGCGATCCGCGCGGCGAACACCAGCGCGAGCAGTACGCCGGTGAGCAGCCCGTGCGGGGTGCCGCGGCCGAACCGGCGGTAGAGCGCGACGAGGATGCCGAAGATCAGCAGGTAGGCGGCGGCTTCGTACAACTGCGCCGGATGCCGCGGCACCGCGTCGACCGATTCGAACACCACGCCCCAGCCGCCGGAAGTCGGCAGGCCGACGATCTCGGAGTTGAGGAAGTTCGCGACCCGGATGCAGATCGCGACGAACGCGCCGGGGATCGCGACCCGGTCGAGCAGCCACAGGAACGGCGGGCGCGGATCGAGCCGGCGCCAGCCCCACCACACCCCGAGCACCAGCCCGGCCACGCCGCCGTGGCTGGCGAGTCCGCCTTCCCAGATGCGCAGGATCGCCAGCGGATGGGCGAGATAGTACGCAGGCTCGTAGAACAGGCAGTGCGCCAGGCGGGCGCCGACGACGGTGCCCAGCAGCGCGTACATGAACAACCGTTCGGCCTGCGCCGGATCCCGCCCCTCGGCGCGGAAGATGCGCTGGATCATCATCAGCCCGGCGTAGAAGCCGCCGACGAACAGCAGCCCGTACCAGCGCACCGCGAGCGGGCCGAGCTGGAACAGGATCGGGTCGAAGCGCCAGTGCAGGATCATCGCGTGGCCGCTCGTCCGCAGCGGGTCATCGGCCGCGCAGGCACTGCGACAGCGCCTCGCGCGCCTCGCGTCCGTGGTGCCACTGCAGGTCGATCAGCGTCCTGCCGCGGGACACGACCTTGAACGGCTGGGTGTCCTGCATGCTCGCGAGCATCGCCTCGACGCTCGGCACGGTCAGCGACAGCGCGCCGTCGTAGTAGCCGCCGAGGTCGCGCTGCCGGTAGCTGTAGGCCTCGACCGGCCGGCCGCCGTCCGCGCCCTGCGCGAGCGTGATCTTCAGCGGCTTGGGCTTGCGCGGGTTCGGCACCTTCTTGCCCCGGAACGTGAGCATCGCGGCGCCGCCGTTGCGGGGCGTGGCGCGCAGCGCGACCGACTCGCCCATCTTCGAGAACCGCGCCTCGCACAGGGTGCCGCCCTGGGGGTCGGCGAAGCGCCGATACTCCCAGCCGCCGTTGTGCAGCCGATCGTAGGCTTCGCCGCCCTCCTTGATGTACTGGTCGTATTCGGCCTGTTCCTGCGGAGTCATCCGCCGCCAGGCCGGCGCCGCATTCCATTCCTCGCCGCCGCCTTCGCCGGGACCCATCGGGGCGCAGCCTTCCCAGCCGGCGCCGCCGCCGCCGACGGGAAACATGCCGTCCGGGCAGCGCCCCTCGGCGCGCACGGCGCCGACGGCGGCGATCGAGAGCAGCAGGCAGAGCGAGGCCACCGCCTTCGGCGTTGCGTCGGACATCATGTTCGTCTCCATTGCATCGTGGGTCCGTCGTGGGTCCGCCATCGCGACGACGGCGCATCGGCCGGCATGATAGCCGCCGACGCGCGGCCTAGACCCCCGCCGCATGCCGCCACAGCGCGCGGTTCAGCGGCGGGAGGGCGCCGGCGAGCCCCAGCGCGTGGCCGCGCAGCAGGGTCGCGGCGACGTCGTCGCTGGAGAACACGCGGTTGATCAGGCTGAAGGACTGCGCGGACGCGGTGGCGTCGCTGCGGCGCGCGCGCGCCCAGCGCGCGAGGCGATGCGGCGCGGCCCAGTCGGCGCGCCTGGCGCGGGCGTCGGCGACCAGCGCGCGCAGCGCCGACGCGTCGCGCAGCCCGAGGTTCACGCCCTGCCCCGCGAGCGGATGCACGACGTGGGCGGCGTCGCCCATCACCAGCACCGGTCCGGCGGCGTAGGCCTCGGCGAGCTGGCGGCGCAGCGGGAAGCCGATCCGCGGCGTCAGCGGCCGGCACGCGCCGAGCCGCGACGTGAAGGCGCGAGCGAGTTCCTCCGCGAACCGCGCGTCGTCGAGCGCCAGCACGCGCACGGCCTCGGCCTCCGGCAGCGTCCACACGATCGAACTGACGTGCGGCGCGGCTGCCCACGGCGCGCACGGCAGGAACGCCAGCGGCCCGGTGGGCAGGAACCGCTGCCACGCGGTGTCCTCGTGCGGCCGCTCGGTGGCGACGTAGGCGACCACGCCGCGCTGCGCGTAATCCTCGGTGGTGGTCGCGATGCCGGCGAGGTCGCGCAGGGTGGAACGCGCGCCGTCCGCGGCGATCGCGACGCGCGCCTCGATGCGCAGGCCGTCGTCGAGTTCCAGCGTCGCGCCGGCCTCGCCCGATCCTTCGTCGCGTCGTTCCAGCGCAACCACCGCCGCCGGGCAGCGCACGGTCACGGTCGAGGCGCGCAGCGCCGCCCAGAGGCGGTCCTGCAGCAGCGCGTTCTCGACGATCCAGCCGAGCTGCTTCACCGCGAGCGCATCCGCGTCGAACCGCAGCGCCTCGCCGCCGCCGGCGTCCCACACGCACATGCGCCGGTACGGCTGCGCGCGTGCGGCGGCGACCGTGTCCCAGACCCCGACGGCGTCGAGCAGCGCGGCGCTGTCGGGGGCGAAGGCGTAGACCCGCGGGTCACGCCGATCGGGCGCATCGACCGACCACGGCGCGGGTTCGGCGCGTTCGATCAGCGTGACCTGCAGGCCCTCGCGGGCCAGCGCGAGCGCGCAGGCGGCGCCGACGATGCCGCCGCCGACGACGGCGGCGTCGATGCGCCGGCCCGGGGCGATGCGGCGGCTCATGCGGCGGCCTCCCGGCACAGCCGCGGCACGTCGCCGCGGTAGCCCATCGCGCTGCCGACCAGTTGCGCGCGCAGCGCGGCGTCGTGATCGAGCGCCAGCAGCCCGAGCCCGCGCAGCGGCGACAGCAGCGGCGACGGGTTGGCGGTGAGGCGGGCGAGGCCGTCGGAGAAATCGAGGGTGCGGGCGCGGTCCTCGCGACGGCGCGCCGCGTAGTCGGCCAGCACCGCGGCGGCACCGGCGTCCTCGCCGCGGGCACGCCCCGCGGCGATGCATTCGACCAGGGTCAGGGCGTCGCGCAGGCCGAGGTTGAAGCCCTGCGCGCCGATCGGGTGCAGGGTCTGCGCGGCGTTGCCGACGACGACCGCGCGCGGCGCGGTCAGGCGCTCGGCGAGCACCCGGACGATCGGGTACGCGCTGCGCGGCCCGACCGACAGGAACCGCCCCGCGCGCCAGCCGAACGCGCGCTGCAGGCGGGCGAGGTAGGCGTCGTCGTCGAGCGCAGCGACCGCATCGGCCGCGTCGGCGGCGACCCCGTGGATCGTGCCGTAGTGGCCGTCGCCGCGCGGCAGCACCGCGGTCGGGCCGTGGTCGGTCAGCCGTTCCCAGGCGGTGCCGTCGGGCGCGCGGTCGCCGCACACGCGGGCGACGAACAGGGTCTGGCCGTAGTCGTGGCGCGCGGTCGCGATGCCCAGCGCCTCGCGCACCGCGCTGGCGGTGCCGTCGGCGGCGACCACCAGCCGGGCAGCGAGGAGGCGCTCGCCGTCGGCGTCGGCGATCCGCACCCGGCGCAGCCCGTCCGCCCCGTCGCCGGCCCCGTCGCCGCCCGCCCCGTCCGCGAAACCGACGAAACGCGCCGGGCGATGGCGCCGCAACCGCGGCAGATCGCTCAGCTTCGCCTCCAGCGCCTCGCCGAAATCGCGCGCGACCACGACCTGGCCGAAGGCCTCGCGGCCGTACTCGGCGGCGTCCAGCACGACCCGGCCGAAGTCTCCGCTGCGGCTGATGTGGATGCGGGCGATGGCGCCGGCCGGCGCGCGCAGCCGGGGCAGCACGTCCAGCGCGCGCAGGGCGCGGACGCTGGCCTCGGCGAGGCTGAGATTGCGCTGGTCGAACACCGCCGGCAGCGCCCCGGCCGGCGCGGCTTCGAGCAGCGCCACGTCCAGGCCGAGGCCGTCCAGCGCGATCGCGAGACTGGCGCCGACCAGGCCGCCGCCGACGATCAGCACATCGTGGACGGGCCCGTCGGCGGACGACGGGGACGGCGGCGCGGGGGCGTGGGAGGACATTGCGTTATGCTACCGCCTCCGCGCTCTCCGCTCGCCACCGCCCGCTGCCCGCTGCCGCCGATGACCATGCCCGCCGACACCTCCGCCCCCGCCTCCGACACCCGCGGCCTGCTCGCCCCGGGTCCGCTGCTGCTGGCCGGCATGATCGTCCTGGCGGCGCTCAGCCGGCTGCTGCCGCATCCGCAGAACTTCTCCCCGGTCGAGGCCATCGGCCTGTTCGGCGGCGCGTTCTTCGCCCGCCGCAGCCTGGCGCTGGCGGTGCCGCTGCTGGCGATGTTCGCCTCCGACCTGCTGCTCGGCGTGATCGGCGGCGGCATCTACTGGAGCTACGTCGCCAGCCTGTCGTTCTGGTCGGTCTACGCCGCGATCGCGCTGTGCACGCTGCTGGGCTTCCCCCTGCGCGGCCGCGCCGGCGGCGCCCGCGTGCTCGGCGCCTCGCTGGCCGGCTCGGTGCTGTTCTTCGTCGTGACCAACTTCTTCGCCTGGTACGGCAGTGCGATGTATCCGCAGACCGGCGCCGGCCTGGTCGCCGCCTACGTCGCCGGCATCCCGTTCTTCCAGAACACCCTGCTCGGCACGCTGTTCTATTCGGCGCTGCTGTTCGGCGGCTTCGCGCTGCTGCGCACCCGGGTGCCGGCGCTGCGCGCGCAGACGGTGTGACGCCGGGGGCGGCGTCGCTTGTCGAAGTGCCTTGCCACCGAACCCCGCACGCATCCTCCCCGCGCAGGCGGGATTCCGGCGCCCGGCCACGGGTGGCGATGGGTCCTCGCGTTCGCGAGGATGACCGCGACCTCGAATGACGATCGCGAGGACTGATCGATGGGCAATCGCCTTTCCAAGATCTACACCAGGACCGGGGACGACGGCACGACCGGGCTCGGCGACGGCAGCCGGGTGGCGAAGGATTCGGCGCGGGTGTCGGCCTACGGCACCGTCGACGAGGCCAATTCCGCGATCGGCGTGCTGCTCGCGGTCGCCCTGCCCGACGACGTCCGCGAGCTGCTGACCACCATCCAGCACCAGTTGTTCGACCTCGGCGGCGAGCTGTGCATCCCCGGCCACGCGGCCATCCAGGACGCCGACGTCGAACGCCTCGAACAGCGCCTGGACCACTACAACGACCCGCTGCCGGCGCTGAAGGACTTCATCCTGCCCGGCGGCGGCGAGGGCGCGGCGCGCTGCCACCTGGCGCGCACGATCGTGCGCCGCGCCGAACGCGAGTGCGTGACCCTCTCGCACCACGACGCGGTGCGGCCGCAGGCGATCCGCTATCTCAACCGCCTGTCCGACCTGCTGTTCGTGCTGGCCCGGGTGCTGGCGCGCCACGACGGCCAGGGCGAAGTCCTCTGGCAGCACGCGCGGCGCAATCCGGGATGAGCCGGCTGCCGGTCTTCACGCATCCCTCCTGCCTCGACCACGACACCGGTCCGGGGCACGCGGAATGCGCGGAACGACTGGCCGCCGTCACCGACGCCCTGCGCGCCGCATTCGCCGACGACCTGGCCTGGTGCGAGGCGCCGCGCGCGACCCGCGGCCAGTTGCTGCGCGTGCATACCGCCCCGCTGCTGCACGCGGTGCTCGAAACCCGTCCCGGCCAGCGGATGTGGCTGGATCCGGACACGGTGCTGTCGCCGGGCTCGGCCGAGGCCGCGCTGCGCGCCGCCGGCGCCGCGGTCGCCGCGGTCGAGTGCGTGATGAACGGGGAAGCGAAGCGCGCCTTCTGCGCGGTGCGTCCGCCGGGCCACCACGCCACGAGCTGCGCGCCGATGGGCTTCTGCCTGTTCAACGCGATCGCGGTCGGCGCCGCGCATGCGCTCGACAAGTACGGCCTGTCGCGGGTGGCGGTCGCCGATTTCGACGTGCACCACGGCAACGGCACCCAGGCGATCTTCGACCTCGAGTCGCGGGTGGTGTTCGCGAGCAGCCACCAGATGCCGCTGTATCCCGACAGCGGCCACGCCAGCGACCGCGGCGTCAACAACATCTTCAACGCGCCGCTGCCGCCGGGCGCCGGCGGCGAGGCGTTCCGCGCCGCCTGGGGCGACCGCCTGCTGCCGCAGATCGACGCGTTCCGGCCGCAACTGGTGATGATCTCCGCCGGCTTCGACGCGCATCGCCGCGACCCGCTGGCGCAGCTCGAACTGGAGGCCGCCGATTTCGCGTGGATCACCCGCGAGCTGGTCGCGATCGCGGACCGGCACGCCGACGGTCGCGTGGTCTCCAGCCTCGAAGGCGGCTACGACCTGGCCGCGCTGCGCGAGGCGAGCGCGGCGCACGTCGGCGCCCTGCTGGGAAATCCCTGAACGCTCCGGCGCGCCTGAGCGCCGGTCCGCGGCATGCCCGGCCGCGTTGCCGCCCCGGGGCGGATGCGTCAAGCTAACCCGATTCGTTTCCCGACCGGGTCCACCGCGTGCGCAAACACCTCCGCCTGCTGCCGTTGCCCTTCTGCATCGCCCTGTCGCTGTCCGCGCAGGCGGCCGACGACCCGCCGGAGGACTGGGGCCAGTGCCCGGTGGAGGACGCCGTCCCGGCCTTCACCGACCTGCCCGCGCCGCGCGCCGGCGCGGCGACCGGCGCCGACCGCACGCAGCAGAACACCGACATCGGCAGCGACACGCTGGAAGGCACCGAAGGCGAGGTGGTGAACTTCAGCGGCAACGTGCTGCTGCGCCGTGGCGACCAGACCCTGGCGACCGATCACCTCAGCTTCGACCAGGACACCGAGACCTACACCGCCGAAGGCAGCGTCCGCTACCAGGACGGCGGCATGCGCCTGATCGCGGCCCGCGCCCGCGGCGACCAGGCCAAGGACACGCACGAACTGGAAGACATCCGCTACCAGCTCGTCGCCCGCCGCGGCAACGGCGGCGCCAAGCGCATCGAGATGCACGGCGACATCGGCTCGCTGTACGGCTCGACCTACTCGACCTGCCCGCCCGACGCGCGCCGCTGGGAACTGCGCGCGCAGCGGATCGACGTCGATACCGCGGCCGGCATGGGCACCGCACGCAACGCCACCCTGCGTGTGGGCAAGGTGCCGGTGCTGTACCTGCCCTGGTTCCGCTTCCCGATCGACGACCAGCGCCGCACCGGCCTGCTCTACCCGGCGATCTCGCAGTCCGGGCGCAACGGCTTCGACTGGCGCCAGCCGATCTACCTGAACCTGGCGCCGAACTACGACGCCACCCTCAACCCGCGCTACATGAGCAAGCGCGGCCTGCAGCTCGGCGGCGAGTTCCGCTTCCTCACGCCGACCAGCCGCGGCGTGTTCGAAGGCGCATTCCTGCCCTCGGACAAGCTGGCCGACCGCGAGCGCGACCTCGAGATCGCCGACGGCGTGCCGGTGGCCAACCGGCGCAAGTCGGACCGCGGTTTCGTCCATTTCGCCGGCAGCCAGGATTTCGGCCCGCACTGGCAGGCCCGCGCCAACCTCGGCTGGATCAGCGACCCCCGCTATCTCGACGACGCCAGCAACAACCTGAACAGCGGCGCCAACTCGTTCGTGCTCAGCGACATCGGCCTGTACGGCCGCGGCCGCGACTGGGACGCGGCGATCATGGCCGACCACTGGCAACTGGCCGACTACACGCTGACCGACGCCAACCTGCCGTTCAACCGCCTGCCGCGGGCGCAGGTCCACTGGCGCAAGCGCTTCCTGCCGATGCTCGAGGCCGGCGTCGCCGCCGAGGCCGTGCGCTTCGACCACGCCGAGTTCGCCGGCGGCAACCGCATCGACCTGCAGCCCTACCTCAGCCTGCCGCTGGAAGGCGCGAGCTGGTTCGTCAAGCCGACCTTCGCCTGGCGCTACACCGGCTACAACCTCGAGAAGGACCCCGCGCTGCCGGGCCGCGACGACAACCCCTCCCGCAGCCTGCCGGTCACCACGCTGGACGCCGGGCTGTACTTCGACCGCGCCGCCAACTGGGGCGGCGAGCACTACCTGCACACACTGGAACCGCGGATCTTCTACTTCAACGCCCCCTACCGCGACCAGGGCGGCATCCCGCTGTTCGACACCCGGCCGCTGACCTTCGGCTGGGGCCAGTTGTTCCGCGACAACCGCTATTCCGGGGCCGACCGCCAGGCCGACGGCAACCAGTTGACCCTCGCGGTCTCGACCCGGTTCATCCGCGAGCGCGACGGCCGCGAGAAGCTGTCGGCCAGCCTCGGCCAGATCCGCTACTTCGAGGACTCCCGGGTCACGGTGCCCGGCGAGAGCCCGGTCGAGCAGGGCAAGTCGGCCTGGATCGTCGACACCACCTACGCCCCGAACGACCGCTGGACCATCGGCGCGTCCTACCAGTGGGACCCGAAGGCCGGCCGCCGCGACCTGACCAGCGTCCGCACCCGCTACCTGATCGGCGAGGACGGCATCGTCAACCTCAGCTACCGCTACCGCCGAGACCTGCTCGAACAGGCCGACCTGTCGTTCCTGTACCCGATCAATCCGAGCTGGAGCGTGGTCGGCCGCTACTACTACTCGCTGCGCGACCACAAGCTGCTGGAAGGCATCGCCGGCGTGCAGTGGGAAAGCTGCTGCATCGCGGTCCGCCTGGTCGGCCGCCGCTACCTGCGCTACCGCGGCGAGGAGCTCAACAACGCCATTCAGCTCGAGATCGAACTGAAGGGGTTAGGCTCCGCGGGCCCGGACACGGAAGGCCGGTTGCGCCGTGCTATCCTCGGCTATTACCGCGAGGACCTGTCCCTCGTGCCGCCGCCCCAGACGCGCAGCGGCGAACTCCCCTCTTCCGACGCCATCCCATGATCCGACCGCTTCGCGCTCTCCTCGCCGTCCTCTTCCTGGCCGGCAGCGTCACCGCCCTCGCCCAGCAACAGCCCCTGGACCGCATCGCGGCGGTGGTCGACGAGGACATCATCCTGCAGAGCGAACTGGATCGCGCCGTCGCCAACATCCGCGGCCAGTACGCCGGCCGCGAGGCCCAGCTCCCGCCGGCCGACGTGCTGCAGCGGCAGGTGCTGGAGCGCCTGATCCTGATGCGCCTGCAGACCGCGCGCGCCGCCGCCACCGGCATCCGGGTCGCCGACGAGGAAGTCGACAACGCGGTCGCCGGGATCGCCCGCCAGAACAACCTCACGCCCGAGCAGATGCGCCAGCAACTGGCGCACGACGGCATGACCATGGGCGATTTCCGCAACTCGCTGCGCGAGGAACTGCTGGTCCAGCGCCTGCGCCAGCGCTTCGCCCAGAGCAAGATCAGCGTCAGCGACGGCGAGGTGGATGCGGCCATGGCCGCGCAGGCCGGCGGCAACACCCAGTACCGCCTCGCCCACATCCTGGTCGGCCTGCCCGAAGGCGCGACCGCCGAGCAGATCGCCACCGGCGAGAAGAAGATCGAAGGCATCAAGGCCCTGCTCGACCGCGGCGACATGGAGTTCAGCGCCGCCGCCGTGCGCTATTCCGACAGCCCGAACGCGCTGGAAGGCGGCGATCTCGGCTGGCGCAGCCTCGACCAGATCCCGACCAGCTTCGCCAGCACCATCCGCAGCATGCAGCCCGGCCAGATCATCGGCCCGATCCGCGGCCCCAGCGGCTTCCAGTTGATCAAGCTCGAAGAAGTGCGCAACAGCGACGCCGGCGCCGCGGGCACGGTCACCCAGTACCACGCCCGCCACATCCTGCTGCGCAGCGAGGACGGCAAGGAAGACACCGCGGCCAAGGCCAAGCTCGAGACCCTGCGCGCGCGTATCGCCGGCGGCGCCGATTTCGCGCAGTTGGCCTCGGAGAACTCGCAGGACAACGCGAGCAAGGCCAAGGGCGGCGATCTCGGCTGGTTCGCGCAGGACGATTTCGGCCCCGAATTCGGCGCCCAGGTCGCCGGGCTGGCCGACGGCCAGGTCTCGGCGCCGTTCAGGACCCAGGCCGGCTGGCACATCGTTCAGCGCCTCGAAACCCGCCAGGGCAAGGCCAGCGACGACAACCGCCGCGCCCAGCTCCGCGAGAGCATCGGCCAGCGCAAGCTGGAGGACGAGTGGAACCGCTTCCTGCGCGAGATGCGCGGCGAGGCCTTCATCGACATCCGCAGCGGCGGTACGCCGGCCGGCGGCTGAGCCATGGCGCGACGCCCGCGGCTCGCGCTGGTGCCCGGCGAGCCCGCCGGGGTCGGCCCCGAACTGGTCGTCCGTGCGGCCCAGCGCGACTGGGAAGCTCGCCTCGTGTGCTACGGGGACCGCGACTGCCTGCTGCGCGCCGCCGACGCCATCGGCCTGCCGCTGCGGCTGATCTCCCCCAACGACGACTCTGCCGCCGGCCCCGGCCGGCTGGCGCACGTCGAAATCCCCAACGCCGTCGCCGCCGCCTTCGGCCGGCCCGAGCCGCGCAACGCCCGCGCGGTGATCGCCGCGCTGGAGACCGCCGCCGGCGCCTGCCTGCAGAATCTGTGCGACGGCGTGGTCACCGGCCCGGTGCACAAGGCGGCGATCAACGCCGGCGGCATTCCCTACTCCGGCACCACCGAGCTGCTGGCCGCACAGGCCGGGCGCGAGGTGGTGATGATGCTGGCGAACGACATCGTCCGGGTCGCGCTGGCGACCACCCACCTGCCGCTGCGGGCGGTTCCCGACGCGATCACGCGCGAGGGGCTCGAACGCACCCTGCGCATCCTGCACGCCTCCCTGCGCGAGGACTTCGGCATCGCCGCGCCGCGGATCGCGGTGCTCGGGCTGAACCCGCACGCCGGCGAGGACGGGCATCTGGGCCGCGAGGAACTGGACGTGGTCATCCCGCTGCTCGACGCCCTGCGCGACGAGGGCTGGACCCTGATCGGCCCGCTGCCTGCGGACACCGCGTTCCTGCCGGCGAAGCTCGCCGGCTTCGACGCGGTGCTGGCGATGTACCACGACCAGGGGCTGCCGGTGCTGAAGTACAGCGGGTTCGAGCGCGCGGTGAACCTCACCCTGGGCCTGCCCTACCCGCGGGTGGCGGTCGATCACGGCACCGCGTTGGACCTCGCCGGGCGCGGCGAGGCCGACCCGTCCAGCCTGTTCGCCGCGATCGACACCTGCACCCGACTCGCCAGGGCGCGGCTGATGCGCGCGGGGGACGCATGAACGATCGCCACGACGACGACGCCAGCTTCGTCCGCCCGGCCAAGAAGTCGCTGGGCCAGCACTTCCTGCACGAGCGCGGCGTCATCGACAAGATGCTGCTGGCGATCGATCCGCGCCCGGGCGACCGCTTCGTCGAGATCGGTCCCGGCCAGGGCGCGCTGACCTTCCCGCTGCTGGCGCGCCACGGCGCGCTGACCGCGATCGAGTTCGACCGCGATCTGCTCGCGCCGCTGACCGCGCAGGCGCGCGCCCACGGCGAACTGCGCCTGGTCCATTCGGACGTGATGGACGTCGACCTGACCGCGCTCGCCCGCGAGGTCGCCGGCGACGATCGCATCCGCCTGGTGGGCAACCTGCCCTACAACCTGTCCTCGCCGATCCTGTTCCATGCGCTGGACCACGCCGCGGCGATCCGCGACATGCACTTCATGCTGCAGAAGGAAGTGGTCGATCGCATGGCCGCCGCGTCGGGCAGCAAGGTGTACGGCCGGCTCAGCGTGATGCTTCAGGCGTATTGCACGGTGACCTCGCTGTTCAAGGTGCCGCCGGGCGCCTTCCGGCCGCCGCCGAAGGTCGATTCCGCGGTGGTGCGGCTGGTGCCGAAGGCCCCGGCCGAGGTGGACATCGCCGACCCGAAACGCTTCGCGGACATCGTGCGCGCCGCCTTCGGCCAGCGCCGCAAGACCCTGCGCAACGCGCTCGGCGGCACCTGCACGGTGGAGCAGATCGCGGCCGCCGGCATCGACCCGCAGATCCGCGCCGAGCGCCTGGACGTCGCCGACTTCGTGCGCCTCGCCAACCTGGCCCCGTCCGCGGACTGAGCAGAGCGCCACGGAATCGCCGCAGGCACTACACTGTCGGCATGCAGGACACCCCGGAATTCGCCATCGCGATCGACGTCGCGACCCGCTATCTCAACGAGCAATCCCGCCCCGGCGAGGACCTCTACTATTTCGCGTACACCATCGGCATCCGCAACACCGGCGCGCGCGCGGCGCAACTGATCTCGCGGCGCTGGCGCGTGGTGGACGCAACCGGCGGGCTGCGCGAGGTCGAGGGCGAGGGCGTGGTCGGCGAACAGCCGCGGCTGCGCCCGGGCGAACGCTTCGAGTACACCTCGACCACGTCCTTTAGCACCCCCTGCGGCACGATGGAAGGCGCCTATGTGCTGCGCGCCGACGACGGCACCGAGTTCGAGGCGCCGATCCCGCCGTTCGTGCTCTGCATCCCGCGGACGCTGCACTGATGGCGGTCTGGGCGATCGGCGACCTGCAGGGCTGCTACGGCCCCACCCAGCGCCTGCTGGAGAAGATCCGCTTCGACCCGGCGCAGGACCGGCTGTGGTTCTGCGGCGACCTGGTCAACCGCGGCGGCGAATCGCTGGAGACGCTGCGCCTGGTCCACGCGCTGCGCGACCAGTGCACGGTGGTGCTGGGCAACCACGACCTGTCGCTGCTGGCGATCTCCGAGCGCAGTCCCGAAGACCAGCGCAAGGTCAACCCCGACCTGCAGCGCGTGCTGTTCGCCGAGGACCGCGACGCGCTGATCGGCTGGCTGCGCGAACGCCCGCTGCTGCACGTCGATCGCGAGCTCGGCTGGGCGATGCTGCACGCCGGCCTCGCGCCCAAGTGGAGCCTCGCGCACGCCGAGAAGCACGCCCGCGAGGTGGAGCGTCGCCTGCGCAGCGACAGCCGCCGCAAGCTGCTGCGCAACATGTACGGCGACTACCCGCCGTGGTCGCCGGCGCTGCGCGGCGTGGAGCGCGAGCGCGCGATCATCAACATCTTCACCCGCCTGCGCTACTGCTCGCCGCGCGGCCGCATCGCGTTCAACGAGAAGGGCGCGCCGGGCACCCAGGCGGCCGGACTGTACCCCTGGTACGAGGTCCCCGGCCGCACCGAGCGCGAGCTGAAGATCGTCTGCGGCCACTGGTCGACGCTGGGTCTGTTCATCGGCCACGGCGTCCATGCCATCGACACCGGCGCGGTCTGGGGCGGCAGGCTCACCGCGCTGCGGCTCGACAGCGAGGACCTGTGCCTGGTGCAGGTGCCGGGACGAGCAGTGGCCAACCCGGGCGTGGAGCAGGACTGATGGCACGCCCCGGCGCCGGCGCGTGGCTGTGCGTCGCGCTGCTCGGCGCCATCGCCACCGGCTGCGAAGACGGCCATGGCGCGAGCACGGCAACGCAGGCCGCCGCACGTCCCGCGATCGTCGAACCGCCACCGCCACCACCCCCGCCTTCGCCGCCCCTGGTGGCCGCCGCGCGCCGGCAGATCGGCGTCACCGTGCGCTATGACCCCGCCTACGTCGTGCTGCCCTACCCCGGCGGCGACGTGCCGCAGGACCGCGGCGTGTGCACCGACGTCGTGATCCGGGCGCTGCGCGCGAAGGAACTCGACCTGCAGCAGCGCGTGCACGAGGACATGCTGGCGCATTTCGACGCCTACCCGAAGAAATGGGGCCTGCGCGCACCGGACGCGAACATCGACCACCGCCGCGTGCCGAACCTGCAGGTCTGGTTCGACCGCCAGGGCTGGTCGGTGCCGGTCACCGACCGCGCGCAGGACTACCTCGTCGGCGACCTCGTCACCTGGACGCTGCCGGGCAACCTCGACCACATCGGCATCGTCGGCGATCGCCGCTCGCCGTTCACGCGCACGCCGCTGATCCTGCACAACATCGGCCACGGCACGCGCGAGGACGACATCCTGTTCGCGTATCCGATCACCGGGCATTACCGGCCGCAGCTCCAGCCGGACCTGTAATCCGGTAGAGCGGCCTTCAGGCCGCTGCTCCCGCTTTGGAAACGTGGCAGCGGCCTGAAGGCCGCTCTACCGGGCTGCTCTACCGGGGCGCTCTACCGGGGCGCTCTACCGGGGCGCTCTGCCGGGCGGCCGGCCGGGCCGCGGGTCAGGCGCGTTCGTAGTCGACGAATTCGAAGGCGAACGCATGGTCCGCGTCCGCCGCATGCGCCTGCCGCGCGACCGTGCGCCATCGCGCCGGATCGAACGCCGGGAAGAACGCGTCGGCGTGCTCGACCACCGTCTCGACGTGGGTCAGATGCAGGCGGGTCGCCAGCGGCAGCGTCAGCGCGTAGACCTCGCCGCCGCCGATGACGCACAGTTCGGATGCGTCGTCCTGCGTGGCGAGCGCGAGGGCCTCGTCGAGCGACGCCACCGCTTCCATGCCGTCGAACGGCACGCGCCCGCCGCGCGTCAGCACCAGATTGCGCCGCTTCGGCAGCGCGCGTCCCAGCGAATCGGCGGTCTTGCGGCCCATCAGCACCGGCTTGCCGAGGGTCAGCGCCTTGAAGCGCTTCAGGTCGTCCGGCAGGCGCCACGGCAGCTCGTTGCCGCGGCCGATGGCGTTGCGCCGGTCGAGCGCGGCGACGAGGACGAGATCGACGTTCAAACCGCCACCGGCGCCTTGATCGCCGGGTGCGGGTCGTAACCGTCGATGGCGATGTCCCCGTAGGCGAAGCCGAACAGGTCCTTCACGTCCGGGTTCAGGCGCAGCGTCGGCAGCGGGCGCGGGTCGCGGGACAGTTGCTCGCGCACCTGGTCGAAGTGGTTCGCGTAGATGTGCGCGTCGCCGAGCGTGTGCACGAAATCGCCGACGCCGAGGTCGCACACCTGCGCGACCATGTGCGTGAGCAGCGCGTAGCTGGCGATGTTGAACGGCACGCCCAGGAACAGATCGCCGCTGCGCTGGTAGAGCTGGCAGCTCAGTTTCCGGTCGGTGACGTAGAACTGGAACATCGTGTGGCACGGCATCAGCGCCATGTCCGGCAGGTCGGCGACGTTCCAGGCGCTGACGATCAGCCGGCGCGAATCCGGATTGCGCCGGATCTCGTCGACGACCCAGCGGATCTGGTCGATCTCGCGGCCGTCGGCGGTCGCCCAGCGCCGCCACTGCTTGCCGTAGACCGGGCCGAGTTCGCCGTTGGCGTCGGCCCATTCGTCCCAGATGCCGACCTTGTTGGCCTTGAGGTAGGCGATGTTGGTCTCGCCCTTCAGGAACCACAGCAGTTCGTGGACGATCGAGCGCAGGTGCAGTTTCTTGGTGGTGACCAGCGGAAAGCCGTCGCCCAGGTCGAACCGCATCTGCCGCCCGAACACGCTGCGCGTGCCGGTGCCGGTGCGGTCGGCCTTGTCCGTGCCGTGGTCGATCACGTCGCGGAGCAGATCCAGATAGACCTTCATGCCGTGGCCTCCCGCGCGGCGGCGACCGGCGGCTGCGGCTGCAGCACCGGCGCGCGCCGCGACAGCCACAGCAGCACCAGCCCGAGCGCCACCAGCGGCAGGCTCAGCACCTGGCCCATCGTCAGCCAGCCGAAGGCGAGGTAGCCGATCTGCGCGTCGGGCAGGCGCACGAATTCGACCAGGAAGCGGAAGCAGCCGTACAGCAGCGCGAACAGCCCGGCGACGGCGTAGCGCGGGCGCGGCTTGCGCGAGAACCACCACAGCACGCAGAACAGGGTCACGCCCTCCAGCGCGAACTGGTAGAGCTGCGAGGGGTGCCGGGCCACCGCGTCCAGCGCGCCGCTGGCGTGCATCGCCTGCAGCGTGGCGGCGTCGTAGCCCTGCAGGTCGGGCTCGGCGCGCGGGAAGATCACCCCCCAGCCGCCGTGGGTGTACTTGCCCCACAGCTCGCCGTTGATGAAGTTGCCGAGCCGGCCGAAGCCCAGCCCCGGCGGCACCAGCGGCGCGACAAAATCGACGACGTCGAAATAGTGCATGCGGTGCTTGCGCGCCCACCACAGCGAGGCGAGCAGCACCCCGACCAGGCCGCCGTGGAAGCTCATGCCGCCTTCCCAGATGCGGAAGACCTGCATCGGGTCGGCGACGTAGGCCTGCAGGTCGTAGACCAGGATGTAGCCGATGCGGGCGCCGAAGATCACCCCGAGCATGCTGTAGAACAGCAGGTCGCCGTACGCCTGTTCGTCCACGCCCGGCAGGCGCCCGGCGCGCACCCGGCTGCGGCCGAGCAGCCAGGCCGCGGTGAAGCCCAGCAGGTACATCACGCCGTACCAGTGGACCGCGGGATGGAACGTGTTCCCGAACAGCGAGAACTCGGGGAACTGGACCATGATCGGGTCGAGCTGGTGCAGGAACGTCATCGGGGCACGGGCAGCGGCGGAAGTCCCTATTGTGCCGGACCCGGCCGGAGGCTGCCCGCCGGCGTCGCGCCGGCCGGGGGCGCGCCAATCGGGGGCGCGCTAATCGAGGGCGCGCTAATCGAGGATCCGCGGCAGGTCGGGCAGTTCGTTGACGTCGGCCGTGCCGTCGATGCGCGGGAAGTGCGCCGCCAGCAGGTCGCCGGCGGCGGCCACCCCGCGCAGCACCGCGGTTTCGGGATCGCCGGCGGCCATCCGCTCCTCCATCGCCAGGCAGACCCCGCGCCACTGTTCGGCGCTGACCGCGGCGAGGCCACGATCGGCGACGATCTCGATCCGGCGGTCGGCCAGCAGCAGGAAGATCAGCAGGCCGTTGTTCTCGCGGGTGTCCCACACCCGCAGGTCGGCGAACGCCTGTTCCGCCCGCGCCCGCGCCGGCAGGCCCCGGCGCAGCGCGGGCCATGGCAGCGCCGCTTCCACCGCGAAGCACAGTTCGCCGCGATGCCGCGCCTCGTCGGCGGCGATGGCCGCGGCGATGCGTTCGAGCCGGTCCTGCGGGAACAGGCGATGCGCGGAGCGGGCGAAGAGATGGCGCAAGAGTCGCATCGGGCCGTCTACCAGCTTCCGGAGGCGCCGCCGCCCCCGCTGCCGCCGCCGCCGCCGGACCAGCCGCCACCGCCGCCGGACCAACCGCCGCCCGACGATCCGCCGCCCCAGTTGCCCCAGCCGGAATCCCGCGCGTAGCGCCGCGAGCTGACGCCGATCGCGCCGATCAGCAGGCCGATGACCGCGGCGATCGCGGTCATCGGCAACGAGGACGTCAGCAGCCAGGTCACCAGCCCCGCGCCGCCCGCGAACAGCGGCATCCGCACGACGCGCGGCAGCCCGCCGAACACGCTGCGGAAGACCAGCAGCAGGAAGATCGGCAGGAACAGCGCACCGAAGTCGTCGCCACCGCCGCCGTTCGATGCGCTCGGCGCCATCGGCGGGGGCAGCGATTCGCCGTCGATCAGCCGCACCAGTTGCGCGGTGGCGTCGTCGAGACCGCCGGCGAAGTCGCCGGCGCGGAATTTCGGCACCAGGTATTCCTGGATGATGCGGCCGGCGGCGATGTCGGGGATCGCGCCCTCCAGGCCGTAGCCGGTCTGGATCCGCGCGAGGTGGTCGTCCTTGGCGACCAGCAGCAGCACGCCGTCGTCGACTTCCCTGCGGCCGAGCTTCCACTGGTCGTACACGCGCTGGGCGTACTGTTCGATGCTCTCCGGCGCGGTGGTCGGCACGATCAGCACCTGCAACTGGCTGCCCTTGCGCCGCTGCAGGTCCAGCGCCTGCGCCTGCAGCCGCGAGACCTCCGCCGCCGACAGCGTGCCGGTGGTGTCGACCACCGGCGCGTCGAGCGCCGGGATCGGCGCCAGCGCCACCGCCCGCGCCTGCCACGCGCACAGCGCGAACGCGCATGCGAGCAGCGCGGCGACGGCCGTGCGCAGGACCTGCGGCATCGCGATCACCGGGGCGTCGGCGCCGCGGTCAGCCGCCCGCGGGCTTGGGCGCGCCGAAATCGACGGTCGGCGCGTCCTGGATCTTCGCCTCGTCCTCGACCGTGAAGTTCGGCTTGGGCTTGTAGCCGAACATCTTGGCGGTGAGGTTCACCGGGAACTCGCGGATCGTCGTGTTGTAGGTCTGCACCGCCTCGATGTAGCGCTGGCGTTCGACCGTGATCCGGTTCTCGGTGCCTTCGAGCTGGGTCTGCAGGCCGATGAACACCTGGTCGGACTTCAGTTGCGGATAGTTCTCGCTGACCACCAGCAGCCGCGACAGCGCGCCGGACAGTTCGCCCTGGGCCTGCTGGAACCGCTTGAGAGAGTCGGCGTCCTCGGGGTTCACCTGGATCTGGCCGACCTTGGCGCGGGCCTCGGTGACGCCGAGCAGCACGGTCTGCTCCTGCTGGGCGTAGCCCTTCACCGTCGCCACCAGATTTGGGATGAGGTCGGCGCGGCGCTTGTAGACGTTGAGCACCTGCGACCACGACGCCTTCACCGCTTCGTCCTGGCGCTGGATCTCGTTGTAGCCGCAGCCGGACAGGCTGGCGGCGAGCAGCATGGCGAGCAGGAATCGCATGGCGCGCATGGTCGGTCTCCGATGAGCTGAGCCGCCATTCCAGCACCCGCCCCCGCGCGACGCAACGCGCGATCGCGGATCGGCCGGCGTCAGCCGCCCGGCGGGTGCGGCGGCCCCACCCCCGGGCCGGTCACCGGGACCGGCTGCGGCGGCGGCGGCGCGCCCGGGCCCGGCGGAAGCGGCACCGGCAGGCCGCCCGGCGGAACCACCGGCGGCACCGGCTGTTCCACCGGCTGCGCGGCGGGCGCGAACGGCCGCTGCGGCAGGCCCGGCGGCGGGAGGAGCACCGGCGCAGGCGATGCCGGCGGCGGCGCCGATGCAGGGGCGGGCGCGGGCGCGGACGCGGGCGCGGCCGGCGTGGACGGCGCTTCGGGCGCGCAGGCGGCGACCGAGGCGATCAGGCCCGGCAGCAGCATCGCACGCAGCCCGCGCAGCGCGGTCATTCCGGCACGCCGCGCTCGCGGGCGCGCTTCTTCGCCCACAGGTTCAGCGATTCGACCGCCGCGGAGAAGCCCATCGCGAAGTAGATGTAGCCCTTGGGCACGTGCGCCCCGAGGCCCTCGGCGACCAGGAACCCGCCGACCAGCATGATGAAGGCCAGCGCCAGCATCTTGATCGTCGGGTTGTTGTCGATGAAGCGGCCGATCGGCGTCGCCGCCCACAGCATCACCGCCACCGCCAGCAGGATCGCGCCGACCATCACCGGCTTCTGGTTGGCCATGCCGACCGCGGCGATCACCGAGTCCAGCGAAAACACGATGTCGATCACCGCGATCTGCGCGATCACCGCCCAGAACGCGCTCTTGGGCCGGGTGTCGATGTCCTCGGCTTCGCCCTCGCCGGCGATGATGTCGCGGATCTCGCCGTAGCCCTTCACCAGCAGGAACACGCCGCCGAGGATCAGCACCAGATCGCGGATGGAGATTCCCTGCCCGAAGACCGAGAACAGGTCCTGGGTCAGCCCGGCCAGCCACGCCAGCGTGAGCAGCAGGCAGATGCGGGTGATGCAGGCCACCGCGATGCCGAACTTGCGCGCCTTCTCGCGTCGCTCGTACGGCAGCTTGGACACCGCGATCGAGATGAACACCAGGTTGTCGATGCCCAGCACGATCTCGATCGCGCTGAGGGTGAAGAGGGTGATCCACGCCTGCGGATCGGAAAGCAATGCCAGCATCGTCTTGGGTTCGGTTCCGTGGGGACCGCGCGTCGGCGCGGCCGGAAGGTCGGAGGTGGCCGCCGTTGAGGGCGGCGACCGCTCAGAGGTAGCGCTCGCCGAGGATCAGGCCCCAGACCAGCAGGACGTTCATCATCAGCACGAACACGGCCGCCGAGCCCATGTCCTTGGCGCGCCCGGCCAGTTCGTGGAACTCCGGGCCGTAGCGCTCGATCACCGCCTCGACCGCGGAGTTCAGCAGCTCGGCGCTGAGCACCAGCAGGCAACTGCCGATCAGCAGCGCGCGCTCGATCGCGTTGCCGCCCAGCCACCAGGCCAGCGGCGCCAGCGCGACCAGCAGGTAGACCTCCAGCCGGAACGACGACTCGTGCAGCCAGGCCGCGCGCAGCCCCTGCCAGGACCATTTCGCGGCCTTGAAAATGCGTGCCGGCGTGCGCGGCAGGTGTCCGGTCTGGTCGGCCATGTCAGCGGGCTCGCCGACGGTGCGGGACAGCGGGACGGGTCGGGACGGAAACCGGCATCGGGCGCGATTCGGCGGAGGCGGCCCGGCATTCTGCCATAAAGGGTCCGGCGGACCGGCCGCGGGGCGCTCAGTCGGCGCCCCGCGGCCGGTCCGCCGCCAGGGTCAGCTCGACGATCAGACCGCCCCCGATGCGGTTGTGGAGGACCAGCCCGCCGCCGTGGACCGCCGCGACCCGCGCCACGCTCGCCAACCCCAGGCCGCTGCCCGGCGTCCCGCGGGCGGCGTCGACCCGGTGGAACGGCCGCCCCAGCCCGGCCATCGCCGCCTCGGGCACGCCGGGGCCGCGATCCATCACGCGGACCCGCCAGCCGGCGTCGACCGTGTCCAGTTCGATCTCGAACGGCGCGGCGCCGTGGCGCGCGGCGTTGTCGAGCAGGTTGGCCAGCGCCCGGCGCAGCGCCAGCGGCCGGGCCGGCGCCGTCGCCTCCGGCGGCAGGCGGAGCGTCCACGCGCGACCGTGGCGGCCCTGGTCGTCGGCGACAGCATGCAGCAGGGCGACCAGGTCGACCGGCTCCGCGAGCTCGTCGCGGCCGTCGCGGACGAAGTCGATGAACTGGCCGACGATGGCGTCCAGTTCGTCGATGTCGCGCTCCATGCCCGCGCGATCGTCGTCGCCCACCTCCGGCGCCAGGGCCAGCGCGTAACGCAGCCGCGCCAGCGGGGTGCGCATGTCGTGGGAAATGCCGGCCAGCATCAGTTCGCGGTCGCGCGCGGCGGCGCGGGTGCGCTCGGCCGCGTCGGCGAGCGCGTCGCGCAGTTCGCCGATCTCGGCGCTGGCGCCGGCCGGCAGCGGCGGCGGCGGGTCGCCGGCGACGATCCCCGGCGCGGCCGCGGCCAGTCGCTGCAGCGGCCGCGCCAGCCCGCGCGCGAACCACGCCGACGCGGCCAGCACCAGCGCGCCGATCGCCAGCAGCGACAGCAGCAGCCCGCGGCGCAGCGGTTCGCGCGCGCCGGCCACCGGAATCCCGAACCACCCCTGCGCCGGCGGCCGCGCCTGCACCCACAGCCGCGCCGGCGAGCCCGACCAGCGCAGCGCGCGCCCGGGCAGGCGCGCGGCGACCCGTGCGCCGGTGCGTTCGAGGAACGGCATGCGCGCGCCTTCGTCGGCCGGCGGCGTCGCGCGCCAGTCGATCGCCAGCGCGCGCAGGCCGTCGCGGGTCGCCGCGACATCGCCCTGCGCGAGCAGCGCATCGGCCGCCAGCGCCTGCGCGTGCAGCGTGCGCACCAGCCGTTCGCCGCCGGGCTGGCGGGTGGACAGCCCGAACGCCGCGGTGGCGGCGGCCAGCGCGGCCACCACCACGCCGGCCAGCAGCAGCACCAGCCGCGCCTGCAGCGTCCGCGGGGTCACGGCGCGCCTTCGGGCACGAACACGTAGCCGGTGCCCCACACTGTCTGCAGCCAGCGCGGATGCTTCGGATCGTCCTCGACCAGCTTGCGCAGGCGGCTGACCATCACGTCCATGCTGCGGTCGAAGGCGTCGTGCTCGCGCCCGCGCGCGGCGCTCATCAACTGGTCGCGGGTCAGCGCCTGCCGCGGGCGCTGCACCAGCGCCGCGAGCACCGCGAATTCGCCGGTGGTCATGCGCACTTCGCGGCCGTCGCGGTGCAGCGTGCGCGCACCGAGGTCCAGTTCGCAGGCGCCGAACGCGACCTTGCCGCCCGCCGCCCGCGGCGCGCCGGGCACGCCGCGGCCCCGGCGCAGCACGGCGCGGATGCGCGCGACCAGTTCGCGCGGATTGCCCGGCTTGGGCATGTAGTCGTCGGCGCCGATCTCCAGGCCGACGATGCGGTCGATGTCGTCGCCCTTCGCGGTGAGCATGACGATCGGCGTCTCCACGCCCTGGCCGCGCAGGCGGCGGCAGATCGACAGCCCGTCCTCGCCCGGCAGCATCACGTCGAGCACGATCAGGTCGACGTGGTGGCGCGAGAGCTGGCGGTCGAGTTCGCGTCCGTCGCCGGCGGACAGGGTCTCGAAGCCCTGCTGGCCGAGATAGCGCAGCAGCAGGTCGCGCAGGCGCAGGTCGTCGTCGACCACCAGCACCCGCGGCGCGGGCGCGGCGGCCGGCGACGCCTCCTGGTCGGGAGTGCGATCGGCGGGGCGATCAGGACCCTGTCCGGCGTGGGGCGCGTGGCGGGGATCGGTGGAGGCGTTCATGCGGCCATTGTCGCCGCCGGCGGGCCCCGGACAAGCCGCGGCGGCGGCGCGGCGGCGGCCCGGCGCCGCCGACATGTAAACGAATGTGTCCGGATCGCGCCGCGGACACCTTCGGTCGCATCCCGGGGCAATCGCGACACGCCTCCAGGCGTCGCGGACGGCACGCTGTCGCCACACCCCCGCGCCTCCCGGAGCCGCCCGATGAAGACCCGCCACATGCTCTACCTGGCCGCCGCGCTGACCGCCTCGCTGGCCGCGACCTCCGCCCTTTCCGCTCCGCGCCTCGCCGGTCGCGGCGACGGCTTCCTGCCGCCGTCGGCGGCCGAGCTGAAGCTCGCCCCGGCGCACGCGAAACAGTGGGACGCCCTGCGCAGCGAAGCGCTGGCGATGCGCGCGGTCGGCCGCGAGGACCTGCGCAGCGGCGTCACCGAATTCCGCACCCTGCTCGACCAGCCCGCGCCCGACCTGCGCGCGTTCTCCGACGACGCCCAGCGCCGGTTCGACGCGCACCTGGCCGAAGCCCGCGCGCTGCGCGAACGCCAGCTCGATCTCTACGAATCGCTGACCCCGGACGAGCAGGCCCGGGTGCGCAAGGCGATGGCCGCGCGCCTCGACCGCGTCGCGCAACTGCGCGAACGCCTGGTGTCGCTGTTCGCGGCGCAGTCCTGACCGTTCTTCCACCCCGACCCGCTCCCCCAACCCCGCCTCCCCGTCCCTTTCTTCCGGAAACCCTCGCCATGACCCCGAACAACATCTTCCTCGCCCTGTTCACCCTCGCCGCCGCGTTCGCGCTGGCGCCCCACGACGCCGACGCCGCCGGCCGCGTCAAGGCCCGCGGCGCGGTCCACAACGCCGAAGGCGGCGTCACCGCCGGCCGCGCCTCCGGCGCGCGCGGCCCGAACGGCGGCGGCATCGCCCGCGCCCGCGGCGTGAAGACCGACGGCCAGGGCAACGGCCAGGCCGCCAGCGGCGCGGTGGTGCGCGGCCCGAACGGCGGCACCGCCGGCCGCGCCGGCAGCACCACCTGGAACGCCGACGGCAGCGCGCAGCACCAGTCCGGCGCGCAGTGGAACAGCGCGCGCAGCAGCGGCAGCACCCAGGGCAACGCCACCCGCGGCGCGGACGGCAGCATCGACGCCAGCCGCAGCACCCACGCCACCGGCGCGCAGGGCGGCCAGTACGACGCCGACACGAAGCTGGTCGACGGCCAGATCGACCGCAGCGTCGACGCCACCGGCCGCAACGGCAACAGCTACGACGCCACCGTCACCGGCAACAAGGACGACGGCTACAGCCGCACCGCGACCTGCCACGACGCCAACGGCAACGTCGTCGACTGCCGTCCCTGACGGCGTCGCACCGCTCCATTCCGACGGCGGGCGCGGCATCGCGTCCGCCGTCGGCGCGTCCGTCGCGAACAACGGATCGCGCCGACGCGATCGGGTCGTCGTTCGCCGCGTCCCCTCGCGCCGCCATG
The DNA here is from genome assembly GCA_019510125.1 of Lysobacterales bacterium. Taxonomy (GTDB): domain Bacteria; phylum Pseudomonadota; class Gammaproteobacteria; order Xanthomonadales; family Xanthomonadaceae; genus Lysobacter_I. The sequence continues at coordinate 78,711 of JAEKKX010000007.1, read as the reverse complement.
GATCGGCGCAAACCGATCAGGGCATGCGTCAGCACACACGTGCGCGCACCGGTCCGCGCACGCGTCCGCACACTTGATCTGCCGCAAAGGCGGCTTCGGCGCCGCCGCTATACTCCGCGGCGATGGCCCGCCCACGCGCCCAGCGCCCGTTCGCCCACCTCGCCCACCTCGCCCTGCTGGCGATGCTGGCGCTGGCGCTGCTGCCGTCGGCAGGACGCATCGCCGGCGCGCTGCGCGGCGACGGCGCGATCGAGCCGCTCGGCCTCGCCGCGCTGTGTTCGCCGAGCAGACTGGGCGCGGACTCGCCGGCGGCGAAGCGGATCGCGCAGCTCCGCGCCACGCGGTCGCCAGATCGTCCCGCGCCTTCCGCGCCGTCGCCGCACGACGACGACTGCGCCTACTGCCCGCTGCTCGGCAGACTCGCGCCCACGGTGCCGATCCTCGCGGTCGCCACGCCGATCCTGCCCGCGATCGCGCCGCCCGCATTGCCGGTCGCCGCGTCCTTCGGCCAACGCCCGCCGGGCGCGCCCGGCGCACGCGGACCGCCGCTTCGCGGCTGATCCGGGCCCGCCCCGGGCCCGACCCGGCCTGAACCTTCCGATCCGGCTCCGCGGCGCTTCCGCCGTCGGGCCATCGCTCCCGTTTCCTGCGGTCGCCCCCGCTGCGCGTCGCGACGTTCCGTCTCCGCACGCACCGGCAACGACCTTCCCCGAGGATCGCCCATGCACGCCTTTTTCCTGATCAGCCTGCTGTGGTTGCTGGCCTGGACCGTGTTCCTGCTCTCGGCGCTGGCCGAGCGCGACGGTCGCCGCATCCGCACCCACACCCTGTTCGACGACATCGAGATCGCCCCATGAACGCCATCGCCCGCTGTTCGCTCCTCGCCGCCTGCGGCGTCCTCCTCGCCGGCGCCGCGCTCGCCGCGAAACCCAGGCCCGCCCCGACGCCCGACCCGCTCGTGATCGAACGGCCGTGGGCGCGCGCCACGCCGCCGGGCTCGCCGGTCGCCGGCGGATTCCTCGACGTGCGCAACGCCGGCGCGACCGAAGATCGCCTGCTGTCGGCGACCAGCCCGGACGCGGACAAGGTGGAACTCCACGAGATGCGGATGGACGCCGGCGTGATGCGCATGCGCCGCATCGACGGCGGACTGGCGATCGCGCCGGGCGGCACGCTGACCCTCGCGCCCGGCGGCTTCCACCTGATGTTCATCGGCCCGAAGCATCCGTTCGTGGCCGGCGAAACCGTCACCGCGACCCTGCGCTTCGAGCGCGGCGGCGAACGCACGGTGCGCTTCGAGGTGCGGCCGATCGGCGCCGCGCAGCGCTGACGCCCCGCCACGCGACGGCAGGCGACACTGCGGCAAGCGACACGACGGCGAGCGACGCCGACGGATCGACCCGCCGGCGGTTCACTGCGAACGCAGCGCCTCGATCGGATCCAGCAGCGACGCCTTGCGCGCCGGGTAGTAGCCGAAGAACAGGCCGGTCGCGATCGAGAAACCGGCGGCCAGGCCGATCACCTTCGCGTTGAGCGCCACCGGCAGGCTGCCGGTCTTGCCGACGATCAGCGCGCCGACCACGCCCAGCGCGATGCCGATGACGCCGCCGATCACCGAGATCAGCATCGCCTCGGCGAGGAACTGCAGGCGGATGTCGCGCGGGCCGGCGCCGACCGCCATGCGCAGGCCGATCTCGCGGATGCGCTCGGTCACCGACACCAGCATGATGTTCATGATGCCGATGCCGCCGACGATCAGCGAGATGCCCGCGACCGCGCCGAGCAGCCACGACATCAGTCGCGTGGTCTGGGTGCGCGCCGCGACGATCTCGGCGAGGTTGCGCACGTTGAAGTCGTCGTCGTCGCCGGGCTGGATCTTGTGGCGCTGGCGCAGCAGGCCCTCGATCTCGCTCTGCGCGTTCGACAGCGCCTGCGGATCGCCGACGCCGACGCTGATCTGCATCACCGCGCCCGGCGGCAGCGAGGCGTTGCTGGACAGGCGCCGCCGCGCGGTGTCCAGCGGCACCACGACCAGGTCGTCCTGGTCCTGGCCGAAGCCGCCCTGGCCCTTCGACTTGAGCACGCCGACCACGGTGAACGGCACCCGGCCGAGGCGGATCGACTGGCCGATCGCCTCCTCGTCGCCGAACAGTTCGCGGCGCACGGTCTCGCCGAGGATGACGGTCTTGTCGGCGCCGGTGAAATCGCCCGAGGCCATCTCCCAGCCGTTGACCCCGAACCAGTCCGGCTCGACGCCGTACCAGCTCGTGGGCACGTTGTTGTCCGCGTACACCGCCTGGGTGCTGCCGCGCAGCACGCCGCTGACGTACTGCACGCCGTCGACCTCGCGGCGGATCGCCTCGGCGTCGCCCTCGTTGAGGGTGAAGAAGCTGCTGGCGCTCATGCGCACGCCGCCGAAACCGCGGTTGTTGCCCGGGTTGATGTCCAGCCGCTGCGAGCCGAGGCCGGAGACCAGTTTCTCGATCTCCGCCTGGGTGCCCTGCCCGACCGACACCATCACGATGACCGCGGCGATGCCGATGATCACGCCCAGCGAGGTCAGCGCGCTGCGCAGCCAGTTGCCGCGCAACGCATAGGTCGCGGTGCGCAGCACCTCGACGAAGCCCATGCCCGCCGCCGCGCTCATGCGCGGGCTCCCGCGGGGGCGTCCGGATGCGCAGGCTCTTCGTGCAGCTCGCCGTCGCGCATCACGCACATGCGGCCCGCGTGCGCGGCGACCTCGGCGTCGTGGGTGATCAGGATCACGGTGCGGCCGGCGTCGCGCAGGCGCTCGAACAGCGCCAGGATCTCCTGCCCGGTGCGCGAGTCGAGCGCGCCGGTCGGTTCGTCGGCCATCAGGATCGGCGGGTCCTGGATCAGCGCGCGGGCGATCGCCACGCGCTGCTGCTGGCCGCCGGAGAGTTCGTTCGGGCGATGGTGCATGCGCTCGCCCAGGCCGACCGCCGCCAGCGCATCGGCCGCGCGGCGCCGGCGCTCGGCCGGGGACACCCGGGTGTAGCTCAGCGGCATCGCCACGTTGTCCAGCGCGCTCATCCGCGCCAGCAGGTTGAAGCCCTGGAACACGAAGCCGATCTTGTCCCGGCGCAGCACCGCGCGCTCCTCGGCGTCGAGCGTGGCGACGTCGACGCCGTCGCACAGGTAGGTGCCGCTGCTGGGCGTGTCGAGGCAGCCGATGAGGTTCATCAGCGTCGACTTGCCGGAGCCGGACGGGCCCATGATCGCGATGAACTCGCCGCGCGCGATGCGCAGGTCGACGTTGCGCAGCGCGACCACTTCGGCCTGGGTCCCCGCCGAGTAGACCTTGCCCAGGCCGCGGGTCTCGACGACGGGCTGCGCCGGCCGCGATGCGGCGTCGGCGGCGGCGCTCACTTGGGCGCCTCCCCGGTCTGCACGCCGACGATGACCTGGTCGCCGGCCTTGAGGCCGCCGTCGATCTCGGTGCTGGTGTCGTCGGACGCGCCGACCCGCACCATCACCTGCTTCGGCTTGCCGTCGGCCAGCACGTAGAGCGGGGCGCGGCGCGCGCTGACCAGCGCGTTCAGGCCGTCGTCCCAGACCTTGCGCTGGTCGTCGCGCAGGCCGTCGCGGAAGGCGCCGAACTGCTGGTTGATGCGCTCCAGCCGGCGCTGGCGCGCGGCCGGGTCGTTGCCGTTGGCCTGCGACGCGCCGCCACCCGGGCCGCCGCCGCCGGGCGGACGCCCGAACAGCGCGCTGCCGCCGCCGTTCTGGCCCTGCTGCTGGGCCACGGCCGCCATCCGCGCGGCCATGCGCTCGCGCAGCTTCGCCAGCGCGTCGTCGAACGCCGCCTGCTGGGCCGGATCGAGCTTGAGCGACGCCGCGATCTTCGGCAGTTCGTCGTTCATGCCGCCGCTGCGCTGGCCGGCCGCGGCGTCGGGCGTCGCGGCCGCGGCGGCGGCCTCGCCGGTCGGCTTGTAGCGCAGCGCCGCGTTCGGCACCTTCAGCACGTCGTCGCGGCGGCTGACCTCGATCTCGGCGTTCGCGGTCAGCCCCGGCAGCAGCGACTGGTCGGCGTTGTCCACCGAGACCACCACCGGGTAGGTGACGACGTTGTTGGTGTTGGTCGCCGACAGCCGCACCTGGCGGACCTCGCCGCGGAAGCGGCGGTCCGGGAAGGCGTCGACGGTGAAGCTCACCGGCAGCCCCGGGCGGACCTGGCCGATGTCGGATTCGTCGACCGCCAGCAGGATTTCCATCCGCGACAGGTCCTCGGCGATCTTGAACAGCACCGGCGCCTGCAGGCTGGCGGCGACGGTCTGGCCCGGCTCGACCGCGCGGGTCAGCACCACCCCGTCGACCGGCGAGCGGATCACGCTGCGGGCGAGGTTGAGGTGGGCATTCTCGGTGGACGCCTGCTGCTGGCGGATCTGCGCCTCGTTCTGGGCGACCTGGGCCCGCGCCTGGTCGCGCTGCGCCTGGGCGAGGTCGAGGTCGCTCTTCGCCACCAGCTTGCGCTGGGCCAGGTCGCGCTTGCGGGCGTAGTCCGCCTCGGCGTTGCGCAGGGTGGCCTGGGCGTTGGCGAGCGCGGCGCGGGCGCTGGCGATGGCGGCGTCGCCCTGGGCGATCTGGGTGGTGAAGGTGTCCGGATCGATCCGCGCGATCACCTGGCCCTTGCGGACGTGGTCGTTGTAGTCGACCAGCACCTCGGTGACCTTGCCGGACACCTCGCTGCCCACGTCCACCGTGGACAGGGCGCTGAGGGTGCCGGTGGCCGAGATCGCGACGCGGATGTCGCCGCTTTCCACGGCGGCGGTGCGGTAGCGCTGCTCGCCGGCCTGGTCGCGCCCCTGCCACCACCAGGCCGCGGCGGCCAGCAGGGCGATGACGACGGCGACGGGGATCAGGCGGGCGAGGCGGAAGCCGGAGGAACGGGGTGCGGGCATGGGGGCGTCGATCGCGGGGTCGAAAGGGGTGAACGCATCCGGACACCCGCCGTTGACAGGCGAAATGCACGACGGTTCCCCGCGGGATCCACGGGGTTCACGCGCGGCTTGGCGTCCGCGAAGCGGAACCGCATCATCGCACGACCTCCCCGGACGCCGCCCCCATGCCATTGGTCACAGAACGCTTCGCCCCGATCATCCTGCTGCTGTGCTCGAACGTCTTCATGACCTTCGCCTGGTACGGCCACCTGAAGTACAAGTCGGTCTCGCTGCCGCTGGTGATCCTGGCCAGTTGGGGCATCGCCTTCTTCGAATACCTGCTGATGGTGCCGGCCAACCGGATGGGCAGCGCGGTCTACTCCGCGCCGCAGCTCAAGGGCATGCAGGAGGCGATCACGCTGGTGGTGTTCGCGGCGTTCTCGGCGTGGTTCCTGGGCCAGCCGCTGAAGTGGAACCACTGGGCCGGGTTCGCCCTGATCTTCCTCGCGGCGCTGCTCATCTTCAAGGAATGACCCCACCCGGTAGAGCGGCCTTCAGGCCGCTGCGTTTCGAGAGCGCATCGCCGCAAGGGTTCCCGGTCGTAGACATCGAGTAGCGCGCGAAGAAGCAGCGGCCTGAAGGCCGCTCTACCGTGGAGCGCGCCCCACCTCGATCAGAACGGGATTCGCCCGGTCAGGATGTCCTTGAACATCACCGGCCATGGCCGTCGGCGAAGCGCGACGACGTCCGGGCCGTGCCCACGGCCTGCGCCGGTGAAACGCCGGCGTAACGCTCAGAACCGGATCTTTCCGGTCAGGATGTCCTTGAACATCACCCAATCCCCGGCGAACGAATAGAACGGGTACTTGAACGTCGCCGGGCGGTTCTTCTCGAAGAAGAAGTGCCCGATCCAGGCGAAGGCGTAGCCGCAGACGAGCGCGGCGAGCAGCCACCACGGGTTGCGCTGGACGAGGGCGACGGCAAGGCAGCCGAGCGCACCGAGACTGCCGACGAAATGCAGCCGGCGACAGACGCGGTTGGCGTGCTCGCCGAGGTAGAACGGGTAGAACTCGCGGAAACTCGAATAACCGGCCATCGGACGCTCTCCCGGATCAGGGCGGCGGCGCGTCGTCGGCGCCGCGGCGGGCCATGCGCTGCAGCAGCAGCACCGCACCGTACCAGACGAACAGCATGCCGAGCAGGTTGGGCACGCTCATCGTCCACTCGGAATAACGATACCCGTAGACCAGCAGCGCGACGCCCAGCGCCACCAGCAGCAGCGACCACACCGGCGACACCGGCGCGTCGCCCCGCGCCTCGCGCCGGCGCAGGCGGCGCGCGCACGATGCGTCGCAATGCAGCCCGTGCGCTCCATCGTGTGCGCATTCGTCGCCGCACAGCGCCTTGCCGCAGGCGGCGCAGACCCCGACGGCGACGCGATCGCGGTGGCGGTAGCAGTTCATCCCGCGTCGCGCTCGGCGGCCTTGGCGCGATGCCAGTAGCCGTCCTGGGCCTCCAGCGGCAGGTCGGCGAGCGACACGCCGTCTTCGGCGGCCATCGCCTCCATGGCGCGGAAGCGGCGCTCGAACTTGTGGTTGGCCCGGCGCAGCGCGGCGCCGGGATCGACCTTCGCATGCCGCGCCAGGTTGGCCGCGACGAACAGCAGGTCGCCCAGTTCGTCCTCCAGCCGGTCGCGCACCGCGGCGTCGCCGGGCGACGCGGCCAGCGCGTCGAACTCGACCCGCACTTCCTCCAGTTCCTCGCGCAGCTTGTCGATGACCGGCGCCGGCCCGGGCCAGTCGAAGCCGACCGTCGCCGCCTTCTTCTGCAGCTTCACCGCGCGCTGCCACTCGGGCAGGCCGCGGGCGACGCCGGCCAGCGCCGAAGCGTCATGCGCGTCGCCATGCTTCGCAAGCCGTTCCTTCTTCTTCTCGGCGTCCCACATCGCGTTGAGCGCATCGCTGTCGGCGATGCTCATCCCGGCGAACACGTGCGGATGCCGGCGCTCCATCTTGTCGCAGATCGCGGCGGCCACGTCGGCGAACGCGAACGCACCCTGCTCCTCGGCCATGCGCGCGTGGAACACGACCTGGAACAGCAGGTCGCCGAGTTCGTCCTTCAGGTCGTCGAGATCGCCGCGGTCGATCGCGTCGGCGACTTCGTAGGCCTCCTCGACCGTGTACGGCGCGATCGTCTCGAAGGTCTGCTTCACGTCCCACGGACAACCCGTCTGCGGATCGCGCAGGCGGGCCATGATGGCGAGGAGGCGGTGGATGGCATCGGTCATCGGCAGCGCATGCTGTTGGTAGAGCGGCCTTCAGGCCGCTGCCCGATCGCAGCGGAAGAACAGCAGAAGAGCAGCGGCCTGAAGGCCGCTCTACCGGGGGCCCTCATGCCGTTCACCCGCACCAGCTCGCCCACGGCAGCCGTGCATCACCGAGCGCGATGAAGTCGCCGTTGAGCAGGGTGTCGCGCTGGTTGTAGCGGAACGGACGACCCTGCGGGTCGAGCACGCGGCCGCCGGCGGCCTCGACGATGGCCTGCCCCGCGGCGGTGTCCCACTCGCTGGTCGGGCCGAAGCGGGGATAGAGGTCGATCGCGCCCTCGGCGACGCGGCAGAACTTCAGCGACGAGCCGACGCCGATCGTCTCGATCTCGCCGGTGTCGGCGGTCATCCGCGCCATGAACGCCTCGGTGCGCGCGTCGCGATGCGAACGGCTGGCGGCGACGCGCAGCGGCGCGATCGCCGGGACGCGGGTTTCCAGCGCGGTCTCGCCGCCGTCGCGGCGCACGTAGGCGCCGTGCGCGCGGTCGCCCCACCACAGCGTGCCCTGCACCGGCGCCTGGATCACGCCGAAGGTTGCGACGCCGTCCTCGATCAGCGCGATGTTGACCGTGAATTCGCCGTTGCGCTTGATGAACTCGCGGGTGCCGTCGAGCGGATCGACCAGCCACAGCCGGGTCCACGCGCGTCGCGTCGCGACCGGCAGTTCGGCCGACTCCTCCGACAGCACCGGGATGTCCGGGGTGAGCCGCTGCAGGCCGGCGACGATGCGCCGGTGCGACGCGAGGTCGGCGGCGGTCAGCGGACTGTCGTCGGCCTTGGTCTCGACCTCGAAGCCGCGGTCGTAGACCTCGAGGATGTCGGCCGCGGCCGCCTGCGCCAGCGCGATCACGCTTTCGCGCACGGTTTCGTCAATCAATTCGGCCATGCCGCAGCAACTCCCTCACCAGGAACAGGGCGGCGATCGACCGGCCCTCTGAAAAATCGGGTTCGAGGGCGAGCTCGTGCAGCGCGTCCAGCCGCCACGGCACCACTTCCAGCGGCTCCGGCTCGTCGCCCGGCAGGCGCTCCTCGTACAGATCGCGGGCCAGCACCAGCACGGTCTCGTGGCCCATGTAGGTCGGCGCGAGGCTGATCCGCCGCACCACGCGCACGTCGCGCGCACCGTAGCCGATCTCCTCCTTCAGCTCGCGGTTCGCCGCTTCCTCCGGCGTCTCGCCCGGGTCGATCTTGCCCTTGACCAGGCCCAGCTCGTAGCGATGGGTGCCGGCGGCGTATTCGCGGATCAGCAGCGCGGTGTCGGGGTCGCGCATCGGCACCACGATCACCGCGCCATGGCCGAGGGCCGGCACCCGGTGGTAGCGCCGGCGCTCGCCGTTGCTGAACTCCAGGTCCAGGTCCTCGACCACGCGCTCGGGGTCGCCGTGGCGGCGACGCACGTCGTGGACGACCGGCAGCCGGCGGCTCACGACGCACCCGCGCCGCGGGCGATAATGTGGGGATGACGACGCATCCGCCGATGATAAACGACGCCGACGCCTGGCGGTCGCGCGACCTGGCCGTGCTCTGGCACCCCTGCACGCAGATGCGCGAGCACCCGCACGCGCTGCCGCTGTTCCCGGTCGCCCGCGGCGACGGCGCCTGGCTGGTCGGCCACGACGGCCGCCGGGTGCTGGACGGGGTCAGCAGTTGGTGGACCAACCTGCACGGGCACGCCGAGCCGCGCATCGCCGAGGCCATCGCCCGCCAGGCGCGGACCCTGGAGCAGGTGATCCTGGCCGGCTTCTCCCACCCCCCTGCGGTGGAACTGGCGGAACGCCTGCTCGCCCGCGCCCCGCGCGAGCCCGGGCGCGCGCCGCTGGCCAAGGTGTTCTACGCCGACAACGGTTCGTCCGGGGTCGAAGTGGCGCTGAAGATGGCGTTCCACTGGTTCCGCAACCGCGGCGACGCGCCCCGGCGCACCAAGTTCGTCGCACTGACCAACAGCTACCACGGCGAGACCGTGGGGGCGCTGTCGGTCGGCGACATCCCGCTGTACCGCCGGGTCTACGCCCCGCTGCTGCTGGAGGCGCTGTTCACCCCCTCGCCCGACGCCTTCGGCGCGACCGACGCCGCGGACGCCGAACGCCGGGCTGAAGCCGCCGCCGACGCCCTCTCGGCGCTGCTCGATGCGCACCCGGACGAAGTCTGCGCGCTGATCCTCGAACCGCTGGTGCAGTGCGCCGGCGGCATGCGCATGCACCACCCCGCCTACCTGCGCCGGGTGCGCGCGCTGTGCGACGCGCACGGCGTGTTCCTGATCGCGGACGAGATCGCGGTCGGGTTCGGGCGCACGGGGACCTTGTTCGCCTTCGACCAGGCCGGCGTGCAACCCGACCTGATGTGCCTGTCGAAGGGCCTCACCGGCGGCTTCCTGCCGCTGTGCGCGGTGCTGGCGACCCAGACCATCTACGACGGCTTCCTCGACGATTCGCGCGAGCGCGCCTTCCTGCATTCGCACAGCTACAGCGGCAACCCGCTGGCCTGCGCCGCCGCGCTGGCGTCGCTGGACATCCTCGAAACCGACGATGTGCTGGCGCGCAACCGCGGCACTGCCGCACGGATGGCCGCACTGGCGGCGCCGTTCGCCGCGCATCCGGCGGTCGCCGAAGTGCGGCAGACCGGGATGATCCTCGCGATCGAACTGCATCCCGAACCGGACAACGCCGAAGACGGCCACGCGGTCGAGATCGCCGGCCGCCGCGGCCTGCGCATGTACCGCGCCGCGCTGGATCGCGGCGTGCTGCTGCGCCCGCTCGGCGACGTGCTGTACTGGATGCCGCCCTACTGCATCGACGACGCGCAGTTGTCGCTGCTCGCCGAGACCACCGCCGCCGTGCTGGAGGAAGCCGCCCGATGCGCCTGACCCGTGTCTTCGTCGACCTGCCGCTCGCGCCCGGCGCGCGCGTGAGCCTGCCCGAGGATGCGGCCGCCCACCTCGTGCGCGTGCTGCGCCTGCGCGAAGGCGAGGCCTGCGTGCTGTTCAACGGCGACGGCCACGACTACGACGCCCGGCTGCTGGCGGCGAACAAGCGCGGCGTCGACGCCGACGTGACCGGCGTGCGCGCGATCGACAACGAATCCCCGCTGCGGATCGTGCTGCTGCAGGGCATCGCCCGCGGCGAGAAGATGGACCTGATCCTGCAGAAGGCGACCGAACTGGGTGTCGCCGCGATCGCCCCGGTCTTCGCCGACCGCACCGAAGTGCGCCTCGACGGCGACCGCCTCGACAAGCGCACCGCGCACTGGCGCAGCGTCGTCGTCTCCGCCTGCGAACAGAGCGGCCGCGCGCGCATCCCCGAACTGCTCGCCGCACGCGGCCTCGCCGAAGCCGCCGCGGCGCTGCCGGCGGACGCGCTCAAACTCACCCTCGACCCGCAGGGCGAGCACCGCTCCGAATCGATGACGCCCCCGGCTGCGATGACGATCGTGATCGGCATCGGCCCCGAAGGCGGCTGGTCCGAGAAGGACCGCACCATCCTCCGCGACCACGGCTTCACCGGATTGCGGCTCGGACCGCGGGTGTTGCGCACCGAGACGGCGGGACTGGCGGCGATCGCGGCGTTGCAGGCGCGGTTCGGGGATTTGTAGGGTGGGTCCCGGCCCACCGGGGGGATCGATATTCCATGTCGGCCAAGACTCAACCACGCCTGCCCCCTTGCCGAGATTTCGACAGCGCTGCGAGCAAGTCGCTCCTTTTCCTGCAAATACCCCTCCCGACCCAAGCGCCAGCCATCACATGGAGCACATATGCAGATGCACGTCGCCAGACGCCTCTCCGAGGCGATCGGAAGCTGGCTCCACTTTGAATTCTGCTGCCATCGCGCCGGCCTTTTTTCCGAAAGCTCGCTGAAGGCTGCGGTGGGAAGCGTCCTCAGCACCTTTCCGACCTCGACCAAGGGCGCTCGCGTGTACGCGGACTTCGCGCATGAAGCGCTGAATCCGATGGCGAAGCGCGGCAGAAAGCGCGAAGTGGACTTCGCCCTGGCACTCGCAGGCAAAGGCATCCCCAAGCGCAACGCCCGGATCGTGGTGGAGGCAAAATGGGCCGACTCCTCGCACTGCACATGCGAGTCCATCTTCCAGGATTTGCTTCGCCTTGCGGAAATCAAGCGCGCAGACCCGGACACGATCTGCATTTTCATCCTTGCGGGCCCCCACCGAGAACTCTCCAGCCGCCTGCGAGACATGCCCTTCAAGAGTTCCGGCAAACGCAATACGGGAATCGCAGCCTCAGGCGCCGAGAAGAGGCTCACGCTCGACCCCTCCATGGTCGAGCATCGCCACGCGTTCGGAAAGACCATCAAAGACTGGGCCGCGGCCGGATTCACCATCCCGGAATCGTTCGTGTGCCGAGCGCATGGCCTGCATCCGAGACAAACCGACGGCGGGACGGTGGACTTCCAATCCATCGCGTGGGAACTGACTCAAGTTTCTGGCAACGCCCTGAATCCAGCACGGTGGTAGCCGGCCAGACAAGGCGAGATGGAATTCTCTTTCGAGTACATGACATGACCAGCGACGAAGCCCAGATCCGCACCCTTGTCGATATCTGGCAGGCCGCGACGCAGGCCGGCGATGTCGACACCGTGCTCGATCTGATGACCGACGACGCGGTCTTCCTCGTCCCCGGCCGTCCGCCGATGGACAAGGCCGAATTCGCGAAGCTGTCCCGCGTGCCGCCCGGCGCACCGCGTCCGACGTTCGAGAGCGCGTCCGAGATCATGGAGGTGCAGGTGTCGGGCGACCTGGCCTATCTGTGGAGCCGACTGTCGGTGCGCGTGACGCCGCCCGGTGCGGACCCGCCGATCGAGCGCGCGGGCCACACGCTCACGATCTTCCGGCGCGTCGACGGCGAATGGCGATTGGCGCGGGATGCGAACCTGCTGGTCGCCGTGCCGCAAGAGGACGCATGAGCGCCTGCGGGCGCTGCGGTTGGGCATCGCGATCGCCGAAGCGCAGGCTCCATTCAAGGTGCGCGTTGCGTCGAAGCCGGCGACGGCTTTTTTCTGTAGGAGCGACGTCAGTCGCGACGGGACGCGGAATGGATTGCCAGGATTCATCGCGACTGACGTCGCTCCTACAAACGTTCGGGCGGGGGCGTGCGCAGGATCGTACGGTGCGGGCGTTGCGCGGGCGCGGCGGACGCGGCACCGGACGACAGCGTTTCCTGTAGGAGCGACGTGAGTCGCGACGGGACGCGGAAGGGATTGCCAGGATTCATCGCGACTGACGTCGCTCCTGCAAACGTTCGGGCGGGGGCGTGCGCAGGATCGTGCGGTGCGGGCGTTGCGCGAGAGCGACGGACACAGCACCAGGCGACGGGTTTCCTGTAGGAGCGACGTGAGTCGCGACAGGACGCGGAAGGGCTTGCCGGGATTCGTCGCGACTGACGTCGCTCCTACGAAACGCAGCGCGGCGGTCGCGCCGAAGGGACAGGAGGAGGCGTCAGGCCGCGGCCGCAGGACGCAGGGCGTCGGCGAGCATGCGCTCGGTGCCGTCGAGGTCGGGCACCAGGGCGACGTCGTCGTTGAACATGACGCGCAGGCGGATGCCGTCGGGCAGGGTCTCGTCGTGGGCGGTGGCGATGATCATGTTCTCGCGGGTGATCGTGACCAGGCGCGGGAAGCCCTGCGCCACCAGCGCGAAGTACGGCATGCGCGGGTCGCCACCGAGGGCCTTGAGCACGATGACCTTGGTGCCGACCGGCGAGCCCGGCGTGTGGGTGCCGGCGATGCGGGCGTAGGACACCAGCGGCAGGCGCCAGCCGCGCCAGCGGATCTGGCCGAGCAGCCATTCCGGGGCGTGTTCGACCGGATCGGGATCGGCGTAGGACAGCACTTCCACCGTCGCCGCGTTCGGCAGCAGCAACTGCGCGCCGGCGATCTGGATGAGGACGCCTCGGATGTCGTTGACGTGGGCGGTGTTCACGGGTGGGCTCGATCCGGAAAGAGGGCGATCACGCCTGCGAGCGGCTGGGCCAGCGCGCGGCGAGTTTGGCGGCGAGTTCGGCCGGCAGGCCCGCGCCGGCGCCGCGACGGCGCAGTTCGGCGCAGGTTTCGCCGTCGTAGCAGTCCTCGGGGGCCTGCGCGAGGACCAGCGCGCCGGCCGCGGACGCCGCCATCGCGGCGTCGACCAGTTGCGCGTCGCCGCCGCTGAGGAAGATCAGCGCTGTGCGCCCCGGCGCCAGGGTGGCGAACAACTGCGCGCCCGGCGCGGGATCGGCGATGAAAGCGAGGTCGTCGCTGCCGGCATGGACGTCGATGCCTTCGGGCAGGAAGTAGATGGTGCCGGGCGAGGCGATCGCGCCGGCTTCGGCGAGCGCGACCGGCATCGCGGCCGCGCGCTGCATCTGCGCGACCAGGCGGTCGTAGCGGCCGCCCTGCAGGTGCAGCCGCACCAGCACCACGGCGGGGAACTCGGACGGCAGCGCGGCGAGCAACTGGCGGGTCGGATCGGGCCCGCCGAGGCCGGCCTCGATGACCACCGCGCCGTGACCGCCGGCGTCGGCGTCGAGGCCGCCGCCGGACGCGGGGCCGGCATCGAGATCCACCAGCGAGAGGCCGGAGATCCGGGCCTCCAGCGCGGACAGGTCGTGGCTGCGCGGCGCGGCGCGCGGCGCCTCGATCGGCGCGGCGGGCGCGTCGTCGGACGCCAGCGACAGGCCTTCGAACGAGAACGACGGCGCGGCCGGCGGGGGCGCGGCGGGCGCGTCCGCCGCGGGCAGCGTGGTGCGCTGGGTCGCCTCGGGCACTTCGCGCGCGGCTTCGATGCTGCTGGCGAACAGCGCTTCCAGCGACATCACGTCCTCGGCCGGCGACGGTGCGGCGGGCGCGGGCGACGGCGCGTCGAACGTCAGGTCGAACCCCGGGTCGTCGAGCTCGACGCGCGGCGGCGCATCGGCGGCGGTCGAGGACATCGAGAGTTCTTCGAGGAAGAACGCATCGTCGTCGAAACTGATCGGCGCGACGCCGCTGGACGAGGCGTCCGGGCTGGGCGCCGGCGCGGCTTCCGCGAGCGCGCCCTGCTCAAGCGTGCCCGCATCGAACTTGCCCGCATCGAGCGTGCCTGCATCGAGTGCGCCCGCTTCGATCCGCAGGCTTTCAAACGTGTTGGCATCGAACGTGTTGGCGTCGAAGGCGCCGGCGTCGAGGTCGGCGCTGTCCAGCTCGACGCTCTCCAGCCCGACATCCTCCACGGCGCGACCATCGAACGCGTCGGCATCGAAGGAGACCGCCTCCAGGTCGATGCTGTCCAGCGACAGTTCGGTCGCTTCACGATCGAACGACGGCAGCGGCGGCGGCGGCGCGGGCTCCGCCTTGGGCGCAGGCTCGATCGGTTCGAGCGACAGGCCGGCGAACGCGACCGACTCCGGCGGCGCGGGCGGTGCGACGGGGGCGGGTGCGAAGGCCTGCGCGGGCGGCGTCGCGGGCGCGGCCGGGGTCGCATCCGCGGGGAGACCGTCGACGGGGACGTTTCCGGCCAGTTGCGCGGCCTCGCGGGCGAACGCATCGAAATCGAGTTCGGTGAAGGCGGTCGCCGGCTTCGGCACCGCGCCGGGCGAGGGATGCAGGTCTTCCTGTTCGGGCTCGCCGCCGGGCGGCAGCACGTTGTCGTCGCGGCGCAGCTTGGCCGACAGGTGGCGCACCCAGCGGGCCGCGTCCCAGCCGGCGCGGTGCGCGGCGAGTTCGGCCTCGTCGAAGATCACGGTCAGGTCGGGATCGGTCAGCAGCGCGTCGAGCCGGTCCAGCGCCGGTTCGATGCTCGGCTCCAGCGCGACCAGCACCGCCTGCGGGCCCAGCGCGCGCAGTGCGGCTTCGTCGGTGTCGGCCGGGTCGACCACGACGAGCAGTTCGGCGCCGGACTGGCGCAGCGCGTCGGCGAGGCTGTCGGCGGCCTTGCCGGCGCGCGCCAGCAGGGCCACGCGGGGAGCGGCGGCGGCGAACTCAGGCATCGGACCTCACCGGCTCCAGCAGCGAGAAGACGTTGCGCATGAGTTCGTTCTCCTGGTACGGCTTGCCGAGGTAGCGGTCGACGCCGATGTCCATCGCGCGCTGGCGGTGTTTGTCGCCGGTGCGCGAGGTGATCATGATGATCGGCACCTTCGCCAGCCGCGGATCGGCCTTCATCGCCGTGGCCAGCTCGTAGCCGTCCATGCGCGGCATCTCGATGTCGAGCAGCATCAGGTCCGGGACGACGTCGATCATGCGTTCGAGCGCGTCGAGGCCGTCCTTCGCGGTCAGCACCTCGAAGTTGTGGCGCTCCAGCACGCGGCCGGTGACCTTGCGCATGGTGATCGAGTCGTCGACCACCATGACCAGCGGCACCGCGCGCTGTTCGGCGGCCGGCACGTCCTCGACGACCTCCGGCTGCGCCGCGAGGCGGCGCACCAGCGGCGCGACGTCGAGGATCACCACGACGCTGCCGTCGCCCATGATCGTCGCGCCGAAGATGCCGGGGATCGACGCGACCTGCGGGCCGATCGGCTTCACCACGATTTCGCGGTTGCCGACGATCTGGTCCACGGTCACCGCCACGTGCAGGTCGCCCGAGCGGGTGAGCAGCAGCGGCATCTGCAACTGGCCTTCGGCCCTGGCCGGCGCGTGGCCGATCAGCTTGCCGAGGTCGTGCAGCACGTATTCCTCGTTGCCGTAGCGGTAGGTCGCGGCGCCCTTGGCCAGTTCCTCGCGCGGGATGCGGCCGACGCCGCGAACCGAGGCGATCGGCACCGCGAAGGTGGTCTCGCCGATGCGCACGAACGCGGCCTGGGTGACCGCCAGCGTCTGCGGCAGGCGCAGCAGGAACGCGGTGCCCTTGCCCGGATCGGACTGGATGTCGATGGTGCCGCCGAGCTGCCGCACTTCGCTGGACACGACGTCCATGCCGACGCCGCGGCCGGCGAGCCGGGTGACGGCTTCGGCGGTGGAAAAGCCGGGCTCGAAGATCAGCGCGTCGAGCTGGGCGTTCGACAGCGCCATGCCCGGACGGACCAGGCCGCGGGCCTCGCCGCGTTCGCGGATGGCGGCGCGGTCGAGGCCGCGACCGTCGTCGGACACCTGCAGCACGACTTCCGAACCTTCCTTGCGCACGGCGATGGTGACCGTGCCCTCGGGGATCTTGCCGGCGGCGCGGCGCTGTTCGGCGGACTCCATGCCGTGCGCGACCGAGTTGCGGAGCATGTGCTCCAGCGGCGCGGTCATGCGCTCCAGCACGTTGCGGTCGAGTTCGCCCTGCGCGCCTTCGACCTTGAGCTGCACCTGGCGGCCGGTGTCGGCGGCGGCCTGGCGCAGCACGCGGCGCAGGCGCGGCACGACGGTGTCGAACGGCACCATGCGGGTGCGCATCAGGCCTTCCTGCAGCTCCGAGCTCACGCGCGACTGCTGCAGCAGCAGGGTTTCGTACTGCTGGGTCAGGTCGTCGAGCGTGGTGTGGAGGCTGCCGAGGTCGGCCGCGGTTTCGGACAGCGCGCGCGAGAGCTGCTGCACGGTCGAGAAGCGGTCGAGTTCGAGCGGATCGAACCCGGCGTCCACCTGCTCGCCCTCGCGCTGGTAGCGCGCGATGATCTGCGCTTCGGTCTCGATCTCGAGGCGGCGGAGCTGGTCGCGAAGACGTGCGGTGGTCTGCTCCATTTCCGAGGTCGCGCCGCGGAACGCGCCGAGCTGCTGTTCGAGGCGCGACCGGTAGATCGCGACCTCGCCGGCGTAGTTGACGAGCCGGTCGAGCAGTTCGGCGCGGACGCGCACCTGCTCCTGGTTGCCGCGCAGGCTGGCGTCCTCGTCCTCGGCGACGCCGAAGGCCATCGGCGCGGACAGCGGGCGCATCCCCGGCAGCGGCGCGAACTCGACGGCGGCGGGCGCTTCCACGACTTGATCGAGCGTGGCCTGCTCGAGCATGACCTGATCGAGCGTGGCCTGATCGAGCGTGGCCTCCTCGACCGGGGCGACCTCGTCGGCGGGGGCGAGCGCGGACGCATCGACGAACGCGGTGTCGGCCACCGGCTCGAAAGCGCGCTCCCCGGCGGACGGCGCTTCGACGGTGTCCTCGACCGGGGCCGGCGCGGCGGCCTCGACCGGCGTCGCGTCGAGCGGCGCCGCATCCAGCGCGATCTCCTCGATCTCGAAGTCCGCGAACGCGGCGGGCTCCTCGACGGCCTCGGCGGGCGTCGCGGCATCGGCCGGGACGAAGTCCGCGAACGCGGGCGCTTCGACCGACGGGATCGACGGCGTCGACGCGGCGGCCGGCAGTTCCAGCGCGTGGCCGAGGGCGCGCGTGTCGAACGCGGCGACCAGGGCCTCGGGGATCGCGACCGCGCGGCGGTCGCCGACGCGGGTGACCATCGTGTGCAGGCGATCGAAGCCGGTTTCCAGCAGCGGAATGTCCTGGCGGCCCAGCGACAGCCGGTGTTCGGCCGCGGCTTCGAGCAGCGACTCCATGGCGTGGCCGAGCTCGCCGATCGGCATCACGCCGGCCATGCGCGCACCGCCCTTGAGCGTGTGCAGGTCGCGCTGGAGGCCGGCGATGACCTCGCGGTCCTCCGGGGTTTCGCGCAGACGCACCAGCAACTGGTCGGAATGATCCAGCAGGTCGCGGCCTTCCTCGACGAAGATGTCGATCAGGTCGGCGTCCAGGTCGCTCATGTCCAGCGCTTCGTCCGGGTCGGAGACCGCGGAGTTCGCCAGCAGCAGCGACACCACCGAGCCCGCGCCCGCCGCGGCCGCGACAGGCGCAGCGTCGGCGATCGTAGGTTCGGACGCGGATTCGGACACGGATTCTGGGTCGGCCGGGAGGTCGAAATCGGCGAAGGCCGGGAGTTCGACGTGCGCGTCCGGCGCGGTTTCGTCGCCCTCCGCGAGCAGGCGCTCGGCTTCGAGCAGTTCGGCCTCGCGTCGCACCGCTTCCTGCCGTTCCGCTTCCAGGCGCTCGTCCTCGATCCGGATGAGGTCCTGCAGCTCCTGCTCGCGGAACGCGGCTTCCGCGCGTTCGGCTTCGAGACGTTGGGCCTCCGCGCGCTCGGCTTCGAGGCGTTCGGCTTCGAGGCGTTCGGCTTCGAGGCGTTCGGCTTCGAGGCGTTCGGCTTCGAGGCGTTCGGCTTCGAGACGTTCGGCTTCGAGACGTTCGGCTTCGAGACGTTCGGCTTCGAGACGCTCGGCTTCGAGACGCTCGGCTTCGAGGCGTTCGGCTTCGAGGCGTTCGGCTTCGAGGCGTTCGGCTTCGAGACGTTCGGCTTCGAGGCGTTCGGCTTCGAGACGTTCGGCTTCGAGACGTTCGGCTTCGAGGCGTTCGGCTTCGAGGCGCTGGTTCTCGAACCGCAGGAAATCCTCGTGCTCGGCGCGACGCAGCGCGGCGAGCCGCTCGGCCTCTGCACGCTCGGCCTCTGCACGCTCGGCGTCGAGGCGTTCGGCCTCCGCACGCTCGGCTTCGGCACGCTCGGCTTCGGCTCGCTCGGCGTCGAGACGCTCGCGCTCGGCGCGCTCGGCCTCCACCCGCTCCGCTTCGTAGGACTCCATCAGCGCCAGCAGGCGCGCGGCGTCTTCCTGGCTGGGCGCGAGGGCGTCGGCCGGGGCCGGCGCGGCGGGCGCTTCGGCGGGCGTCGGCGCTGCGGGCGTTTCGGCCGCGGCCCCGAGCAGGCTCAGCAGCTCGGCCTCGAAGTCGTGGTCGGACGGCGCGACAACCGGCGCGTCGGCGGGCGGGGCGGCCGGCGGCACGGCGTCGAAACGGCCGTAGGCGCTGAGGTCGAGTTCGGTGAGCTCCACCGGTGCGTCGGGCATCGCGACCGGCGCTTCGGGATGCAGATCGACGACCTGCACCGGCCCGGCTTCGGGCAGGCTGTCGCGGAGCGCGGCGAGGCGTTCGGCCAACGCGTCGCAAGGCGCCACGCGGCCGCCGGACACGGCGATCGCGGCGACGGTGTCGCGCACGCGGTCGGCGAGTTCGCCGATGGCGGCGACGCCTTCGGCCGGCACCGGGCCGCCGAGCGAGAGCTGGCGGCGGACGTAGGCTTCGGCCGGGGTCAGCGCATCGGTGATGGCCGGCACTTCGGTCATCGCGAACGCGCCGTTCATGGTGTGGATCGCACGCAGCAGCGGATCGTCGGCCTCGGTCGGCGCACTGCGGGCGCGCGCCAGCCAGGCGTCGATCCGGGTGAGATGGCCGCCGACTTCGGTCTGCAGGATCTCGAACAGCACCGGGTCGACGCTGACCGCGATGCCGGGCGCGTCCGTCGCCGGCACGGCGGTCGCCGCTTCGGCCGGTGCGGCATCGACCGCCGCGGGTTCGACCGGCGCGAGGTCGGCCGGCGCCGCTTCGGACGACACGGCCGCGGCGGCGGCCACGGGCGCGGCGGCCGCGAGCACGGGCATCACGTCCTCGCCGCCGGCGATGCGCTCGGCGAAAGCTTCCATCGCGCGCAGATCGACCGTGACCGGACCGTCGCCGCGCAGCGCGGCGTGGAGCTGCGGCAGCACGCCGTAGGCCTGATCGACCATCGCCACGACCGGGGGCGTCGCCGGCCGCAGGCCGTCGCGCACCTTGTTCAGCATGTTCTCGATCTTCCAACTGAACTCGCCGAGGGTCCTGGCGCCGACGAGGCGGCCACTGCCCTTC
Organism: Lysobacterales bacterium; assembly: GCA_019510125.1. Lineage (GTDB taxonomy): Bacteria > Pseudomonadota > Gammaproteobacteria > Xanthomonadales > Xanthomonadaceae > Lysobacter_I. The sequence goes on along the minus strand of JAEKKX010000007.1, from coordinate 58,884 downwards.
AGCGTGTGGAAGACGCGGCGCACCGGCTGCAGCAGTTCGATGTTGTTCGGATCGGCCTTCCACGCCGGCAGTAACTGGGCGAGGTTGCCGATCTCCTCCTCGAATTCCTCGAGGAAGATTTCGCGGATTTCGTCGTCGATGTCGTCGCTGGCGGCGTCGAAGCCGGCATCCACCGGAGCGGCGGCGACCGCGGGCGCGGGCGCCGGTGCGGGCGCGGCCACGGGCGGCGCGACCGGCTCGCGCGGCGGCACGAACAGGGTGACGTACGGCGCGGGCGCCGGCGCGGCCGGGGGCGGCGCGGCCTCCGCGGGCTCGGCCGGCGCGCGATCGACGGCCGGCGGCTCCGGGGCGACCGGAGCGAGATCGACCGGAGTCAGATCGACCGCTTCGATCTCGATCGGCTCGAACGTGAACGGCGCGCGCTCGGCGGCGGCGGGCTCGGCCGGGAGGTCGGCCGCAGCGGGCTCGGCCGGGACCGGCGCGGCGGCGACGGGTTCGACCGGCGTCGCTTCGACGGGCGCTTCGGCCAGCGTCTCGATCGACGGCGTCGCGGCGGCCGGCGGCTGCGCCGCTTCCGGCGTCGCGACGGCGACGGCGGCGGTCGCGACCGGGCGCTCGGCCGGCAGCGGCCAGTAGCCCAGCGCTTCCAGGCTGTTGCGGGTGATGTCGAGGATGTCGTCGCGGTTGGCGCGCTGCTCGCGCAGCGCTTCCAGGTAGTACTCGACGCTGGCCAGCGCGTCGGCGAAGGTGTCGAGCTGGCGGCCGTTGGGGATGCGGCGGCGGCCGAGCAGTTCGTACTCGGTGTACAGGCGCACACCGTCGAGGTACTGCGCCGGCAGCGGCAGTTCGAGGATGTTCAGCGCGCCGCTGACCTCGCGCAGCAGTTGCGGCACGGGTTCGAGTTCGGCGTGGTTCCACGCGGTCTCGACGAAGGCGACGAAGGCCTGGCGGGCGGCGGCGAAGTTGCCGATCGCCTCGCGCACCAGCACGTCGAGCACCTTGCGGGCCTCGGCGTTGGCGAGGTCCTCCTCGGTGTCGGTGCCGTCGCCGGAGGCCAGTCGCGCGACCTGGTCGTCCAGCGACGCATCGACGTAGAGCAGCGCGCCGGCGACTTCCAGCAACGCGGTCTCGTCGGCCTGGCGCTTGCCTTCGACGATGTCCTGCATCGCGTCGCGCTGCTGCTCCACGAGACTGCGCGCGAGGCCGAGGCCGAGCATGCCGAGGGTGTCGGACACGCTCTGCAGGCGTTCGGCCTGCGGGCGCAGTTCGGCGGGATCGCGCTTGCCGGTGCGCAGGTAGAGGTCGAGTTCGTCCTTGACCCGCAGCAGGTCTTCCTTGATCGCCGCGGACACGGTGTCCAGCAGCGAACGGTTGCGCCCGGCGACGCTGCCGCGGGCGTGGTCGAGTTCGGATTCGGTCGGCTTGAGCGCGTCCAGCTCGAACACCTGGCGCAGCTTGAGCAGCGACGGATGGTCGGATTCGGACTGGGCGACGTGGAACAGCAACTGGCGGGTCGGCTCCAGCGCGGCGTCCGCGCGCGGGCTGCCGAAACCGCCCTGCTGGAACAGGCCGCGGCTCTCGCGATCGACGCTGGCGAACGCCTGGCGCAGGCCGGCGTTGCCCGGCAGCGCGCGGTCGCGCAGCGCACCGGCGACCAGCGACGCGACCCACAGCATCCGCCGCTGGCTTTCGTCGGTGGTCCGCGCCAGCAGCGCCTCGGCGGCGAACTGCAGGCCGTCGGCGTCGCCGGGCGCGCCGTTCTCAGGCCAGGCGTCCAGCGCATCGCGCAGCCGGGCCAAGTAGGGCGCGACCTCGTGGGCGCGGGCCGCCGGCGACAGCGGGGTCGCCCGCGGCAGCGTCGGCGGCAGCGGACGATCGAGGTCCGGGTTGAACAGCACGCTCTCGCTGAGCCCGACCTCGCCGCGCGCGGCGCGCAGCTCGTTGAGCATCGGCAGCAGGACGATCGAGATTTCCTTGTGGCCGCTCTGCAGGCGTTCGAGATAGTCCGGCAGCAGCACCACGCCGCGCATCAGCGCCGAACAGGCGGCGTCGCGGTCCTCGACCTTGCCGTCGCGCAGGGCGACGGACAGTTGTTCCATTTCCTCGGCGACCATCGCCGGGGCGTACAGCTCGACCATGCGCAGGGTGCCCTGCACCTGGTGCAGCAGGTCGGCGCTGACCCGCATGCGGCTGGTGTCGGCGGGCTCGTCGGCGAACCCCTCGACCTCGACGCGGACCAGGCGCAGGGTCTCGTCGAGCTCGGGTTTGATCCAACCCAGCGCGCTGTATTCGATCGCATCGCGAAGCGCGGTCATCGCACGCCCTTCCGGGCGCGACCGCACCCGCATTCACGATGGGTAGTGGTTGGGATCATCTGCAAATCGCTCCGCCGAGGCTGGCAACGCGCGCGGTCAGGCCGGCAGCTTGAAGTCGGCGACCGAACGACGGAGGTCCGCCGCCAGTTGCGCGAGGTTGCCGATCGACTCGGCGGTCTGGTTCGCGCCCTGCGAGGTCTGCGCGGTGATCGACTGAATCGTGGTCATCGTCTGGGTGATGTCGGTCGCCGCCGCGGACTGCTGCTGCGCGGCGGTGGAGATGCCCTGGATGAGGCCCGCGAGGGTGTTCGACACCGTTTCGATCTCGCCCAGCGCGGTACCCGCGTCCTCGGCGAGTCGTGCGCCGGCGACCACTTCGGAGGTCGTCTGCTCCATCGAGCTGACCGCTTCGTTGGTGTCGGACTGAATGGTCTGGACCAGCGCTTCGATTCGCTTGGTCGCGTTCGAGGTGCGTTCGGCGAGTCGCTGCACTTCGTCCGCCACCACCGCGAAGCCGCGGCCCGCCTCGCCCGCCGACGCCGCCTGGATGGCCGCGTTCAGCGCGAGGATGTTGGTCTGTTCGGAAATGTCGTTGATGAGTTCCACGATCGAGCCGATTTCCTGCGAGCTTTCGCCGAGGCGCTTGATTCGCTTCGAGGTTTCCTGGATCTGGCCGCGGATCGAGTCCATGCCCTGGATCGTCTGGCGCACGACGCCGGCGCCCTTGGTCGCGATCTGCACCGAGCGCTGCGCCACCTCGGCGGACTCGGAGGAGTTGCGCGACACCTGGTTGATGCTGTTCGCGATTTCGTTGATGCGGTCGGTGGCGGTGTTGATCTGCTGCGCCTGGTGTTCGGCCGCTTCGGCCAGGTGCATCGCGGTCGCCTGGGTCTCCTGGGCGCTGGAAGCCACCTGCACCGAGGTGTCGTTGATCGTCTGCACCAGGCTGCGCAACTGTTCGACCGCGAAGTTGATCGAGTCCGCGATCGCGCCGGTCATGTCCTCGGTCACGGTCGCCTTCACGGTGAGGTCGCCTTCCGCGAGCGAACCCATTTCGTCCAGCAGGCGCATGATCGCCTCCTGGTTGCGGTTGTTCAGCTCCATCGAGCTTTCGTAGCGGACGCGCTGGGCGCGGTTCAGCGAGACCACCAGGAAGATGATCGAGGCCAGCGCGAGCAGGCCGGAGACGATGCTGACCCAGATGTTGCCGAGGATGCTGGTGTCGCGCAGCGAGCCGAAGGCGGTGAACGCGCGGAACAGGCTCTCGCTGTCGGACAGCAACTGGTTGGACTTGCCGGTGAGTTCGGTGGCGGCGGTCTGCGCGCGCAGCAGGGCGTCGGCCGAGCCGAGGATGGCGTCGACGTCCTTCTTCATCTCGTTCCACTGGGTCGTCGCCTGGTTCAGCGACGCCAGCGCGCTGGCGTTGGCGAGCTTCTGCACCTTCATCGGCTCGTCGCCGTTGCGCAGGCCGTTGAGCACCTGGGTGAACACGCCGACCTCGCGGCGCATGGAGTCGCCGGCGAGCGCGGCGCCGGGACCGCCGGCGCGGATTTCGGCGACCCGGCGGGCCATCGACGCGGCGAGCACCGACTGGCGCACCGCGAGGTACACCTGCGGCGGCGCCGAACCGGTCGCGGACATCGCGCGGCCCAGTTCGTCGAGCTGCGCCTGCAGTTGCGGCACGCGGTCGGTGAAGCGCTTGGCGTCGTCGGACAGCGCGAGCACCGCGGCCTCGGAGGCGATGATCTGGTCGGCGTTCTTGCCCATCGGCGTCCAGGTCGACGTGACCGTGGCGATCGCGCCGGAGACGTCGGGCGCCGTGCCGAAGTTGGCGTTCAGCAGCTTGACGTCGCTCTCGACCTGGTCCTTGGTGGCCTTGAAGGCCTTGAACGCGGGCGCGTCGCCGTTGACCGCCTCGCGGCCGAGGTTGGCGAGCTTCTGCGAGTTCACCTGCAGGTTCGACGCCGCGGTGTTGGCGCCGCCGAAGCGCGCGGTCTTCACCAGCGCGTAGCCGGTGTTGCCCACGAAGACCAACAGCGACAGCGCCAGCACCCACAGCCAGAGGGTGGTGTTCTGGCCGCGGCCCTTGCCTGCGATGTTGTCCAAAGGAGTGCTCATGTCTCGCCTCGATATCAGATGTGTTGCGGCAACGGTGACCGTGAAGGGAAAAGGCGCGCCGTCAGACGGCGGCTTGCCTGAATTCGGGGGTGCGGACCAGGCGATCCAGACTGAAGACGCCCCAGACGTCGTCGTCCGTGCGGTAGGCGCGGTCGATGAAACCGGCATAACGACCCGCGGCGAGCGCGCCCGCGTCGGTCTCCTGTTCGTCCATGAAGGAACGCTGTCCGTAGAGTTCGTCGATGGTGACCGCGACGTCGCCGCCGGGCTGGCGCAGCACCATCACCTTCTGGTGGCCCTCGTGGAGCACGCTGCGCGCGCCTTCGAGGAACAGCTTGAGGTCGACCACCGGCAGCAGGCTGCTGCGCACGTTGGCCACGCCCAGCATCCAGCCGTGGGCGCCCGGGACCGGGGTGATCTGCGGCACGGTGAGGATTTCCGCCACCGACTCGTAGGACGACACCAGCCGGCGCTGGCCGATCCGGAAGCCGATGCCGCGCCACAGGCCGGCGGCCTGCAACTGCTCGGGCAGGCCGGCGACGTGCGCGAGGCTGCGCCGCTCGTAGTCGGCGAGCAGCTCGAAGGCGTCGGGGGCGATCCGGTCCGGATCGTCGTGGCTCATGCGCTGCCTCCCAGCAACTGGTCGATGCGGGCGAGCAGCGCATCCTCGCTCGGCGGTTTGACGATGTAGTCGCGCGCGCCCTGGCGCATGCCCCAGGCGCGGTCGGTCTCCATCCCCTTGGTGCTGACGATCAGCACCGGGATGTGCCGGGTGGTCGGTTCGCGCGTGATCGCGCGGGTCGCCTGGAAGCCGTTCATGCCGGGCAGCACCACGTCCATGAGCACCATGTCGGGCAGTTCGCGCTTGCAGACCTCGATGCCCTCCTCGGCGCTGGCGGAGGCGAGCACGCGGTGGCCGTGCTTCTCCAGAAGCCGGGTCAGGACCGCGGTGTCGGTCGGCGAATCTTCGATCAGCAGAATACGGGCCATGGTTGCCTGCCCCCCGGTCAGGCGTTCACGTGCTTGCGGATGGCGTCGAGCAGTTCTTCGCGCGTGAACGGTTTGGTCAGGTACTGCTCGGAGCCGACGATCCGGCCCCGGGCCTTGTCGAACAGGCCGTCCTTGGAGGACAGCATGATCACCGGTGTGTGCTTGAACACCTGGTTGTTCTTGATCAGCGCGCAGGTCTGGTAGCCGTCCAGGCGCGGCATCATGATGTCGACGAAGATGATCTGCGGCCGCTGGTCGGCGATCTTGGCGAGCGCCTCGAAGCCGTCCGTCGCGGTCACGACCTCCGCCCCCTCGCGCTTGAGCAGGGTTTCGGCGGTGCGCCGGATCGTCTTCGAATCGTCGATCACCATCACCCGCAACCCCTGGAGGCCGCCGGCTGCATTCTCGTCTTGCGTCATCGTCTCTCCCCAAGCGCCGGCGTCCGATGGCCGTACAGCAGGTTTGCCATCATTATCAGCTATCTATATCCCAGTCTGAAGCTGGACTGTCAAGGTTCGGCACGCGATTTCCGGGCCGTGAACACGAATTGCGGGCCCGGCGCACGCCGGCTTGTTACCATCCCGTCCGCTCGTATCCAGCAGGTGCACAAGGCATGCCAAAACCGGCGCGCGACGTTCTGGTGGTGATGGACCCGATCGGGTCGATCAAAATTGCGAAGGACTCCACATTCGCGATGCTGCTGGAGGCCCAGCAGCGTCACTATCGGCTGTTCTACGTCACCCCGGGCGGCCTCGGCATGCGCGGCGGCGTCGCCACCGCGGAGGTCGCGCCGCTGACCGTGCGCGACGATCCGGCCGGCTGGTTCGAAACCGGACCGACGTCACAACGCGCGCTGGGACCGGCGGACCTGATCCTGATGCGCAAGGACCCGCCGGTCGACCCGGAGTTCATCCACGACACCCAGATCCTGTCCGCCGCGAAACGGGCGGGCGCGCTGGTGGTGAACGATCCGGCCGGGCTGCGCGACCACAACGAGAAACTGGCGGCGCTGGAATTCCCGGACTGCTGCCCGCCGACGGTGGTCAGCAGGAATGCGAGCGAAATCAAGGCGTTCGTCGCCGAACACGGCGATGCGGTGCTCAAGCCGCTGGACGGCATGGGCGGGCGCTCGATCTTCCGGGCGCGGGCCGGCGAGCCCAACCTCAACGTGATCCTGGAGACGCTGACCGACGGCGGCCGCCACCTGGCGATGGCGCAGCGCTACCTGCCGGAGATCGTCGACGGCGACAAGCGCATCCTGCTGATCGACGGCGTGCCTGTGGACTACTGCCTGGCACGGATCCCCCAGGGCGACGAATTCCGCGGCAACCTCGCCGCCGGCGGCCGCGGCGAGGGCCGCCCGCTGAGCGAGCGCGACCGCTGGATCGCCTCGCGGGTGGGCCCGGAGATGAAGCGCCGCGGCATGCGCTTCGTCGGCCTGGACGTGATCGGCGACTACCTGACCGAGGTCAACGTCACCAGCCCGACCTGCATCCGCGAGCTGGACAAGCAGTTCGGGCTGAACATCGCCGGGCTGCTGTTCGACGCGCTGGAGGCGTCCGCCTGAACGGGATGGACGACGCGCAGGCGGCCGCCCTGCCCCCGCCGCCGGCGATCGGCGAGGAGCAGCGCCTGACCGCGACCCTGGTGCTGTCGCTGCTGCTGCACGCGCTGCTGATCCTCGGGGTCGGCTTCGCGCTGGAGCGGGCGGCGCCGGTGGTGCCGATGCTGGACGTCATCCTGACCCAGACCCGTACCCCGCTGACCCCCAAGCAGGCCGATTTCCTGGCCCAGGCCAACAACCAGGGCGGCGGCGAGGACGACAAGGCGCGCCGGCCGCGCGACCCGCAGCCGGGCACCGTGCCGCAGACCGAGACCGGGACCGCGCCGCAGACGGTGCGGGCGCAGTCGCCGGCGCCGTCGCCGCCGCCGGAGGCGCGGGTGGTGACCGCCAGCAACGGCGAGGACCGGCTGCCGCTGCCCAACCGCAAGCCGCAGCCGCTGCCCGACCCCACCCGCATCGGCGAGCGCAAGATCGAGCACGACATGGCCATGGCCCGGCTGGCGGCCGAGATCCACCTGCGCTCGGCCCGCTACGCCAAGCGCCCGTCGCGCAAGTTCGTCTCGGCCAGCACCCAGGAATACGCCTGGGCCACCTACCTGCGCGCCTGGGTCGACCGCGCCGAACGGGTCGGCAACCTGAACTACCCCGACGAAGCCCGCCGCCGCCGGCTCGCGGGGGTGGTCGTGCTGAACATCGGCATCCGCCGCAACGGCTCGGTCGAACGCGTCGACATCGTCCAGTCCAGCGGCATACCGCTGCTCGACGAATCCGCGCTGCGCATCGCCAAGCTGGCCGAGCCCTACCCGCCGCTGCCGAAGACCCAGGAGAACCCGGACATCCTCAACGTCGTCCGCACCTGGCGCTTCCTGCCCGGCGGCGAACTGGTGGACGAGTAGGCCGCGGCCCTGGCCCGGCATCGCGGCGCTTCCGACCGTCCCGCACGATGATCGGAACCGTTCCGATCGTTCGACGGCGCGATCCGATGGGTCGCAATGTCGGGCTGAAGCCCGACCTACCATGACCCATGCTTGGTAGAGCGGCCTTCAGGCCGCTGTCTTGTTTCCGGCGACGACATCGGCGCAGCGGCCTGAAGGCCGCTCTACCGGGCCCGGAGGCGTTGCCGGGCGTGTCGGTCGGGCCGTTGGCCCGACCGACGCGATCACAGGCGCTTCCAGGCGAAGCCTTCGCCGCTGCGCCAGTAGACCGCGACCGCGCGGCCGTACAGCGCCTGCATCGGCACCAGGCCGAAATAGCGGCCGTCGGCGCTGTTGCCGCGGTGGTCGCCCAGCACCAGCGCCATGCCGGCGGGGATGGTGAGGCGATCGATGTCCGGACCGCCGCCGTCGGTGAGGTCCAGATGCACCTCGCGGGCGCCGAAGCGCTCGATGTCGCCGGCGATGTCGGCCGACAGCGGCCGGCCGTCGATCCGCAGATGCCCGGCCGACAGCGACACGGTCTGGCCGCCGACCGCGACCACGCGCTTGATCAGGCGCTCGCCATCGGCCGGCGACTTGAACACCACCACGTCGCCCGGGCGCGGGTCGCCGTTGTCGAACAGTTCGATGTCGGTGTACGGGATGCGCAGGCCGTAGGCGCGCATGTCGACGACCACCCGGTCGCCGGGCTCCAGGGTCGGCTGCATCGAGCCGCTGGGCACCTGGTAGTGGTTGGCCAGCGAGGTGCGGGTGACCGCGAGCAGCAGCAGGACGCCGGCGAACTGGACCCAGTCGTTGCGCAGGAAGCGGCGCCGGGCGGGCGCGGCGGCGGTGTCGGTCATGGCGGTCCCCTCGGATGATCGGTCCGGGATGGACCGCCGGCGAGGGCGGCCGGTTCCCGCCGCGGCCCCGTGACCGATGGCAGGGGCGGCTCAGCCGCGCGCGGCGCGCAGCGCCTGCTGCTGGGCGAGGGTCAGGGCGACGTCGTTGCGCAGGTAGGCCGGTTCCAGCCGTTCGGGCGCGACGCCCTCGCCGCGGCGCAGCGCCGCCGCCGCGAGCCGGGCGACATCGGCCGCGTGCGGCAGGGCCTCGGCGTCGACCGCGACCAGCCGATCGGCGAACCGCTGCCGCAGCGCGCCGTCGAGCGCGCCGAAGCCGGTGCCGACGCCATGCCACGGGCCGTCGCCGTCGGGCGCCGGCACCGCATCGGGCGGCATCACCGCCTCGTCGCCGTCGAGGACGGCATCGGCCGCGCCGCCGTCGCCTTCGACCGCGAGACGGAAGCGGGCGACGTACACCTCGCGCATCCGCGCATCGATCGCGGCCAGCACGCGGGCGCCGTCGCCCGCGCCCAGCGGCAGCGCCCGCAGCGCCAGCGCCCGCAGCGTCGACACCGGCACTGTCGGCAGGTCGAGCGCCAGCGCGATGCCCTGCGCGATCGAGATGCCCAGCCGCACGCCGGTGAACGCGCCCGGGCCGCGGCCGACGGCGACGGCGTCGAGCTGCGACTTGGCGAGGCCCGCCTCCGCCAGCAGCGCCTCGGCCCACGGCAAGGCGTACTCGGCGTGCTTGCGCGGCGCGATCGCGTGGCGCTCGCGCACCTCGCCGCCGGCGAGGACGGCGACCGAGCAGGCTTCGGTGGACAATTCGAAGGCGAGGACGTTCATGGCGGCCATTGTAGGTCGGGCTTCAGCCCGACATCGCAACGGGCCCAGTCGCACCGCCGAATCATCGAAGCGATCCCGATCCCGTCCCGACGCGATCCGGGACGGCGCAGTGTCGTAGGTCGGGCCCTGGCCCGACATTGCGGCGTCCCCGTTCGCACCGTCGAAGGATCGAAACGGTCTCGATCATCGTGCGCAACGACCGGACGCCTCGCAATGTCGGGCCAGGGCCCGACCTACGATGCGGGCTCCGGATCGGTCTCCGTCGCCGGGACGGCGAAGAACCCGCGCACGTCCTCGATCGACCGCGTCCGCGCGAACGGCGGCAGCGAGTCGAGGAAGGTGCGGCCGTAGGACTTGCCGATGAGCCGCGGGTCGCACAGCACCAGCACGCCGCGGTCGGTCTCGGTGCGGATCAGCCGGCCGACGCCCTGCTTGAGCGCGATCACCGCCTGCGGCAACTGCTCGTCGCGAAAGGGATTGCCGCCCTCGCGGCGGATCGCGTCCAGCCGCGCCTCGAACACCGGGTCGTCGGGCGCGGCGAACGGCAGCTTGTCGATCACCACCACGCTGAGCGCGTCGCCGGCGACGTCCACGCCCTCGCGGAAGCTGGCCGCGCCCAGCAGCACGCCGTGGCCGGAGGCGCGGAACTGCTGCAGCAGCACCGAACGCGGCGCTTCGCCCTGCACGAACAGCGGCCACGGCAGGTCGGCGTCGCGCAGCAGCGCCGCGGCCTCGCGCAGCGCGCGCAGCGAGGCGAACAGCACGAAGGCGCGGCCGCTGGACGCCTCCAGCACCGGCAGCACGGCGTCGACCACCGCGGCGGTGTAGTCGCGCGAATTCGGTTCGGGCATGCGCGGCGGCAGCCAGCACAGCGCCTGCCGCGGCCAGTCGAACGGACTGGGCGCGATCAGTTCGCGCGGCGCGTCCAGGCCCAGCCGCTTCGACACGTGCGTGAAGTGTCCATCCACCGCCAGCGTCGCCGAGGTGAATACCCACGCCGCCCGCGACGCCTCGCGGTGCGCGCGCAGCGGCCCGGACACGTCCAGCGGCGTGCGCTGCAGCCGGAACCCGCGCGGCGAGAGTTCGTACCAGCGCACGTCCCAGCGTTTCTTCGGGTCGTCCGGACCTTCGTCTTCCTCCCCTGCCCCCGCGGGAGACGGGCCGAGGGAGCGGGCCGGGCCATCCGCGACCTCGTCGAAACCGTCCTCCGCATCCTCCACCGGCAGATCGAAACCATCGCCCTCGCCCGCCCGGTGCCGCTGCGCGAACCCGGGCGGCGCCCAGCGCAGCAGCCGCGAACGCTGTTCGATCGCACGGGCGTGGCAACCGTCGAACCCGGGCGAGGCCTCGCGCAGCGGCGCCAGCGCGTCGGCGATCGCGACCAGGATGTCGTCGAGCGCTTCCAGCGCTTCGGCCACGCCCGGTTCCTCCAGCGCGCGCTGGCGGGTGCCGCGCGGCGGCAGCGGCTCCATCGCCGCCCGGAACGCGCGGGTCGCGTCCTCCAGCGCCCGCGCCGGGCCCTGCACCGTCGCCAGCGCGCCGGTGACGGTCTTGCACTCGGCCAGCGCGTCGCGCGCCAGTTCGACCAGCGGCCGCGCGCTCAGGCCCTCGCCGAAGAACTGCGCGGCGAGCTCGGGCAACTGGTGCGCCTCGTCGACCACGAACACCTGCGCGCCGGGCAGGATCTCGCCGAAGCCTTCCTGCTTCAGCGCGAGGTCGGCCAGCAGCAGGTGGTGGTTGACCACGACCACGTCGGCGGCCTGCGCGCGCTGCCGCGCCTGCACGACGAAGCACTCGTCCCAGAACGGGCACTCGCTGCCGAGGCAGTTGTCCGCGGTCGAGGTGACCATCGCGATCAGCGGCGAATCCTCGGGCAGCGCGTCGAGCTCGGCGAGGTCGCCCAGCCGCGTGCGCCCGCTCCAGGCGACGATGCGCTGGAACTGGGTGATCTGTTCCTTGGCGGAGAACGTGCCCCTGGACGGCAGCGACTCGCCCTTGCTCTTCTCCAGCCGGTAGCGGCACAGGTAGTTGGCGCGGCCCTTGAGCAGCGCGGTCTTCACGCCGCGGCCGAGCGCGTCGCGCACCCGCGGCAGATCGCGGTGGTAGAGCTGGTCCTGCAGCGCGCGGGTGCCGGTGGAGACGATCGTCTTCAGCCCCGACAGCAGCGCCGGCACGAGGTAGGCGAAGGTCTTGCCGGTGCCGGTGCCGGCCTCGGCCAGCAGCACCGCGCGATCCTCGACCGCCAGCGCGATCTCGCCGGCCAGCCGCTGCTGCGCCTCGCGCGGCGCGAATCCCGGGATCGCCACGGCCAGCGCGCCGCCGTCGCTCAGGGCCTCGCGGCTGGCGCGGGCGAGCGCGGACGCGCGCGGCTCCCGGTCCGCGGCGGCGGCGTCGCGGACGGTCTCTCCGGACATCGCCATCAGTAGCGCGGCGGCGGGCTGACGGTGCAGGCGTCCTGGTCGCGGCGCGCGAGTTCCAGATCGGTCGCGACCTTCGCCATGTCCTGTTCCCAGCGATCGAGGACCTCGCCCTTCATGTGGCCGGCGGCCTGCTGCTGCATCAGCCGGCTCTGGTGCTGCGCCAGCGACTGGCGGATGGTCATCCAGTGGCGGCGGCACAGCGGGCCGACCTTCCCGCCCAGGCCGAAGGCGCGGCGCGCCAGCGCCTCGGCCTTCGCCAGGTCCTTCTCCAGCACCGCGGCCTCGGCGCGCTCCTGCAGCAGGCCGGGATCGTCCGGCGACAGCGCCAGCGCCTTGTCCAGGTCGGCCGCGGCCTCGGCGTAGCGCTGGGTGCGTTCGGCGCGCGCCGCGCGGACCCGCAGGTCCTCGACCATCGGGTCGCGCAGCGGCTGCACGTCGAGTTCGCCCGGCATCGCGGCGCCGGCGGCGCGGATCTCCGACACGAGCTGCTCCGGCGACGGCCCGATCCAGGTCGAGGCCACCGGGGTGCTGCCGCAGGCGGCGAGCAGCGCGGCCAGCATGGCGGCGGCGGCGCCCGCGATCGACGCGCGCGGCGACGGCAGGCGGATCATGCGGCGGCTCGCTGGAAGATCATGCGGTGCGTACCTCGGTCGGGATGGAAACGGTGAGCATGCCGCGCGGCTGGCGATCGCGGTATTCCTGGTCGCGGCGCTCCTGTTCGCGCCGCCAGGCCTCCTCGCGTTCGCGACGTTCGCGCGCCTCGTCCTCGCGCGCCTGGCGCCAGGCGTCGTCGCGGGCGCGCAGTTCGGCGAACCGGCGCTCGGCCTCGTCGCGATGGCGCGCGTCCTCGCGGGTCTGTTCGTCGCGGCGGCGCTGGTCTTCCTGTTGCTGGCGCTCGCGCTCCTGGCGTTCGCGCTCCTCGCGCTGCTGCTCGTCGCGACGCTGCTGCTCGGCGTCGCCGCCGCGGTCGCCGATCCCGAACAGGCGGCGCCAGAAGCCCGGCTGGTCGCCATCGCCGGTGCCGTCGCCGCTGCCGTCGCCGGCCTCGGGTTCGGCCAGCGCGCAGGCCCGGTAGGGCGGCGCGAACCCGGCGACGAAGGCGAACCGGCGTGCGCCCGGACAGCCGGCGTCGGTGCTCTCGCTGCCCGCCACCCACTGCCAGTCCAGGCCCTTGCCGCCGACCTGCAGCGGCGCGCTGGGCAGGCGTGAGAACAGGCCCGACCAGACCCGCATCGCGCCGGTGGCGCCGTACAGCCCGGTCGGCGCGTTCTGGTCGTTGCCGACCCAGATCACCGCGAGGTGGTCGCCGGTCCAGCCGGCGAACCAACTGTCGCGGCTGTCGTTGCTGGTGCCGGTCTTGCCGGCCGGCTGCAGCCGGCCGAGGCCGTCGGCGATCAACTGGCGGCCGGTGCCTTCGCTGACCGCGTCCTGCAGCGCGGTGGTGACCAGCCGCGCGGCGACCGCATCGCCGGACTGCGCCGGCTGCGGCTTCACGTCGTAGCGCTTCAGCGCGCGGCCGTTGGCGTCGAGCACGCCGCGCACCGCGTGCAGCGGCTGGATCTCACCGCCGGAGGCCAGGAACTGGTAGAGCTGGGCCATCGCGTACGGACTCTGGTCCATCGCGCCCAGGATCAGCGAGGGGTTCGGCGGCGCCTCGATCCCGCCGAGCGTGCGCAGCAGGTCGGTCAGCCGCTTGGGGCCGACGTCCATGCCGACGCGGACCGTCGACTGGTTGTAGGAGCGCGCCAGCGCGTCGTTCAGCCGCACCGTGCCGTGGCTGCGGCCGTCGGAGTTGCCCGGCGTCCAGCGCTTGCCGTTGTCCAGGGTCACCGTCACCGGGCCGTCGTCGACCCAGGTCGCCAGCGAGAACTTGTCCGGCTGGGCCAGCGCCAGCAGGTAGACGAACGGTTTGAGCAGCGAGCCCACCGGCCGCTGCGCCTGCACCGCGCGGTTGAAGCCGTGCTCCTCGAAGCTGCGGCTGCCGATCACCGCCACCACTTCGCCGGTGTGGGTGTCGGTGACGACCGCGCCGGCCTGCAGCGGCGGGCGGCGCGGGTTGGAGATCGCCTTCATCGTCTTCGTCACCGCGCCTTCGGCGTAGGCCTGCGCCGACGGCGACATCGCGGTGAGCACGGTCAGGCCCGCGCCCTGCAGTTCCTCGCCGGCGTAGTCGCGGGCGAGCTGGCGGCGGACGAGGTCGACGTAGGCCGGGAAGCGGTTCGCGACCATGCTGCCGGGGACCGCGGGCACGCCCAGCGGGGTCTTGACCGCGCGATCGTGCTCGGCACGGTCGATGATCCCGGTCTCCAGCATCTTGTCGATGACCAAGTTGCGCCGGGCCAGCGCGCGCTCGGGATTGCGCCGCGGGTTGTACCAGGACGGGCCCTTCACCAGTCCGACCAGCAGCGCGATCTGCTCGGTGCTCAGTTCGTCGAGCTGGCGGCCGAAGTAGTACTCGGCGCCGGCGGCGAAGCCGTGGATCGCCTGCGAACCGTTCTGGCCGATGTCGACCTGGTTGAGGTAGGCCTCGAGGATCACGCCCTTGTCGTAGCGGGCGTCGATGATCAGCGCGTACAGCACCTCGTTGAACTTGCGGGTCGGGGTCTGCTCCTTGCCGATGCCGAGCAGCCCCGAGCGCGCGAGCTGCTGGGTCAGGGTGCTGGCGCCCTGCATCACCTTGCCGCCGGTCTTGACCCAGACCCACACGGCGCGGGCGATGCCGGTGAAATCGATGCCGATGTGGTGTGCGAAGTCGCGGTCCTCGACCGCCTGCAGGGTGTCGGTGAGCTGCTGCGGCACTTCGTCGATGCGCACCAGCCGGCGTTCTTCCTGCTTCTGGCCGTACAGCGTGGCGATCCGCGCGGGGTCCAGGCGCACCGATTTCACCGCGCGCTTGCCGACCAGATCGCGCACCGCCGCCACCCGGCCGCCGGACAGCGTGACCTCGATCCGGCTCGGGCCGACCGCGCCGTCCACGTCCTGGTAGCCGCGGCTGGAAATCCGCCAGCGGCCGCCGTCGCGGACGTAGCGGCCGGGATGCGCGCCCGTCGCGTCCTCGTGGTACGAGGCGGCGTCGAGCTCGGTCTTGAGGGTGTTGGCGTCCATCGCCAGCCCCGGCGCGAGCACCAGCGGCCGGGCGTAGACGCGGGTCGGGACCTGCCAGCGCAGTTGCCCGAAGCGGACGCTGACCTGGTGGTTCAGGTACAGGACGTAGGGAATCAGGAAGCCCAGGCCGATCGCGGTGGCGGTCAGGCCCCAGCCCAGCAGCCGCCGGCGCCAGCCCGGGCCGTCCCCGCCACCGTCGGTGTCGTCGTCGTCCGTGTCGTCGATGCCATCGTCCAGGTCGTCGTCGTCCGGATCGTCGTCGATATCGTGCTGTCGGGCCATGCGGGCTCGTTGGCGCCTCGTTCGGTGCGGGGGATGCGAAAATCGGCCGTCGCGAGTCTAACAGGGTGCCCGGAAGGGCACGCCGCGCACGATCGCCACGCCCGTCCCCGCCCGCAGGAGTCCGTTCAGATGCCGCTGTCCCCCGCCGACCTGGGCTTCCTGTGGCGCCGCGGGCTGGGCCTGCTGCGCCGCGGCTGGGCCAGTCTGCGCAGCCGCGGCTGGCGCGCGACCTGGGCGCGCACCCGCGCGCAGTTCCGCCGCGTCCGGCCGCTGCCGCCCGGGGCGCTGTACCTGCCGGCGCCGGCGCCGTTCGCCCCGTTCACCCTGCCCACCTCCGACGCGCCGGTGGCGAGCCTGGTGATCCCGGTGTACGGCCAGTTCGCGCACACCCTCGCCTGCCTGCGCGCGCTGGCCGCGCATCCGCCCGCGACCGCGTTCGAGGCGATCGTGGTCGACGACGGCAGCGCCGACGAGACCCCCGACGCGCTGCCGCAGGTCGCCGGCCTGCGCTACCACCGGCGCGCGGCGAACGGCGGCTTCATCGCCGCCTGCAACGACGGCGCGTCGCTGGCGCGCGGCGACGTGCTGGTGTTCCTGAACAACGACACCATCCCGCAGCCGGGCTGGCTGGAGGCGCTGCTGGCGACCTTCGACGAGGAACCGGGCGCCGGGCTGGTCGGCGCGCAACTGCTGTATCCCGACGGCCGCCTGCAGGAGGCCGGCGGCGTGGTCTTCGACGACGGCGGCGCCTGGAACTACGGGCGCTTCGCGTCGCCCGACGACCCGCGCTTCGCCTACCTGCGCGACTGCGACTACGCCAGCGGCGCGGCGATCGCGATCCCGCGCGCGCTGTTCGCCGCCGTCGGCGGCTTCGACACCCGCTACGCCCCGGCCTACTACGAGGACACCGACCTCGCGTTCGCGGTGCGCGCGGCCGGGCGACGCGTGGTCTACCAGCCGGCGGCGCGGGTGATCCACGCCGAGGGCGCGACCGCCGGCACCGACACCGGCAGCGGCATGAAGGCCCACCAGGTGCGCAACCGCGGCACTTTCGCCGCGCATCGCGCCGCCGCGCTGGCGGCGATGCTGCCAGCGGACACCGTGCCGACTCCGGCGCTGCTGCATCGCGATCGGCCGCAGGTGCTGCTGATCGACGCGATGACGCCGCGCCCGGACCACGACTCCGGTTCGCTGCGGCTGGTCAATCTGATGCGCCTGCTGCGCGAGGAAGGCGCGCACGTCGTGTTCCTGCCGGCCGACGGCCACGCCGTGGCCCCGTACACCGCACAGTTGCAGCGGTTGGGGGTGGAAGCCTGGTACCGACCGTATTTCGACGGCTTCGCCGGCTGGCTGCGCGAACACGGCAGGCGCTTCACGACGATCCTGGTCAGCCGCCACTACGTCGCCGCCGAGTTCCTGCCGCTGCTGCGCGCGCACGCGCCGCAGGCGCGGATCGTGTTCGACACGGTCGATCTGCACTACCTGCGCGAGCGCCGCGGCGCCGAGGTCTCCGGCGATCCCGCGCTGGCGCGCGCCGCCGCGCGCACCCGCGCGCAGGAACTGGCGATCATCGCCGACAGCGACGTCACCCTGGTGGTCAGCGAGGTCGAACGCACGCTGCTGCGCGAGGACGCGCCCGGCGCGCGAGTCGAGATCGTCTCCAACCTGCACCGCGTCGCCGGCGCGGGACGGCCGTTCGCCGAGCGCCGCGACGTGGTGTTCGTCGGCGGCTTCCGCCATCCGCCGAACGTCGACGCGGTGCGCTGGTTCGTCGCCGAGGTCTGGCCGCGCGTGCGCGCACGGCTGCCCGGCCTGCGCTTCCACTGCATCGGCAGTCACGTCACGCCGGAGATCGAAGCGCTGGCGTCGACGCCCGGCGTGGTCGTCCACGGCCATGTCGCCGACCTCGACCCGCACATGGCCGGCGCCCGCGTCGCGGTGGCGCCGCTGCGCTTCGGCGCCGGGGTGAAGGGCAAGGTCAACCTCAGCATGGCCCACGGCCAGCCGGTGGTCGCCACCGCCTGTGCGGTCGAAGGCATGCACCTGCGCGATGGCGAGGACGTGCTGGTCGCCGACGACCCGCAGGCCTTCGCCGAGGCCGTCGTCCGCCTGCACGAGGACGCGGCGCTGTGGACCACGCTGGCCGGCAACGGGCTGGAGAATGTCGCCGCGCATTTCTCGCTCGATGCCGCCCGCGCCACCGTGCGCGACGTGTTCCTCACGCCGGCGCGCCCGGCCCCGTAGCCCGCGACACAGCGCCGCCACACCGCGTCGCCCGGTAGCGCGGCCTTCAGGCCACTGCCGTGGCGGAACGTCGTCGGATGTCGCTGCCGCAGGCAGAATCCGGCCCATTCCGGACAGGCCGGCGACGGAGCGGCGCTCGGGGCGGCGAAGCACACGGCGGAAGGACACGGCGGGGCAGCGGCCTGAAGGCCGCGCTACCCGGCATTGCTCACGCCGATCCGCCTCCCTCTTTCGCCGATCCACCCGACCTCGGAACGCGAAACGCAGCGCCACCGCCCCGCGTCGCCCCCGGTAGCGCGGCCTTCAGGCCGCTGCCTGGCGGAACGTCGTCGGATGTCGCTGCCGCAGGCAGAATCCGACCCATTCCGGACAGGCGGGCGGCGGAGCGGCGCTCGGGGCGGCGAAGCGCACGGCGGAAAAACACGGCGGGGGCAGCGGCCTGAAGGCCGCTCTACCGGGCATGCGGGCGTCAGCGCTCCGCCGATGCCGCGGCGTGGAGGCGTTCGGAGAGGTCGGCGAGGCCATCGGTCTTTGCGTCGAGCGCGCGGGCGGCGTCGCGGGCGGCGGCGGCGCCGTCGATGTCGCCGTCGCGCAGGCGCTGTTCGCCCATCGCCACCCAGCGCTCGGCCAGGCGCGTGCGCGCGGTGGCGATGCCGCGATGCTCGCCCTCCAGCACGATGCGCGCGTCGAGGCAGACCCGGGCGCGCTGCAGCGCGTTGTCGCGCAGCGCGGTCTCGAAGCAGGCCTCCACCCGCGGCCGCATGCGTTCGCTGGCATGGCGCACGCCGGCGTCGTCCGGGGCGAGGGCGCGGGCCGCGCGGAGCTTGTCGAACGCGCTGTCGCCCGGCGGCGTGAGCCAGTCGCCGCGGGCGCCCGCGACCTCGTATTCCAGCAGCAGCCGGCCCACCCGGCGCAGCGTATCGGCGGACGGCGGTTTCGGGCCGAGGTCGGCGCGGGTGCGCTGTGCGCGCGCCAGGTCGGCTTCGGCCTGGCGCACCTCGGGCGCATCGGCGGCGAGCGCCTTCGCCGACGCGAGTTCGGTGCGGGCGCGGTCGAACGCGAAGTCGTGGGCGGCCCGCGCCGCGCGTTGCGCGTGCGCGGCGGCCACCGCGCGCAGGCCGGCCTCGGCGGCGGCGTTCGCCGCGCCGCTATCGCGCAGCACGCGGTAGCCGTCGGCGGCGCGCGCCAGGCGACCGCCGCGCAGATCGGCGTCGGCGCGGCGACGCACGGCCTCGACCGCCCGCGACAGCGCGGCGCGCGCGTCCGGCAGGTCCGAATGGCCGGCGTCGTAACCCGCGGCGGCGTTCACCAGCGCCGCGCCGGCGACGAGGTCGCCGCGCGCGAGCTTCGCCTGTGCCTGCTGCAGCAGCGTCGACAGCGCATCGTCGCGGCCCTCCAGCGCCTGCCGGTGGCGCGGCTGCAGCGCGAGGATGCGGGCGTAGCGCGGCAGCGCCGCGTCGTCGCCGCCGTGCAGGCGACCGGCCGCGCGCGCGGCGTCGGCCTCGGCCAGCAGCGCGTCGAGCCCGGCCCCCGCGGCCTCGCGCCGGCGCAAGTCCTCGGCCACCGCGTCGATCCGCGCCCGCGGCGCCGACAGCGACCGTGCGAGCGCGAGGTCGCGGTGGGCGTCGACGAAGCGGCCGTCCGCCGCCGCATCCGCGGCGCGCGCGAGCGCAGCCTGCGCCACCCGGCCGAGGCCGGCGCGCAGTTCGGCGCGATCGGGGTCGATCGCGATCGCGGCTTCGTAGCGTTCGCGGGCGCCGCTGCCGTCGGCGGCGGTGAGGCGTCCGGCCTGCAGCGCGGCGTCGGCCTCGCGGCGCAATCGTTCGGCCTCGGCCTCTGCCCTGGGCCACAGCCGGTTGCCCAGCACGCCGCTCAGCAGGGATGCCAGCAGCACGCCTGCCGCCAGCACCGCACCGGCGACCACGGGCCAGCGCGCGCGCCGGGCGGCGCGCCAGGCGCGGGTCGTTGCGATGCGGCCGGGCTTCACCGGCCGAGCATAGCGCGGCCACTGCGGCGGGACCCGCTCACACCCGTCGCACCGTCTCCACCCCGGGCAGGCTGTCGATGCGGCCGAGCAGGCGGGTGAAATGATCGTGGTCGCGCACCCGCAGGTGCAGGCGCAGGCGCACGCGGTTGCCTTCGAGCCGGTCGCTGTGGATCGACTGGACGTGGGCGTCGTCCTGGGCGATGAGGTTGGTCAGGTCCTTCAGCAGCCAGCGCCGGTCGACCGCCTCCACCGCGATCGAGGCGGCGTGGCCGCCGCCGCTGCGGCCCCACTCCACCGCCAGCGCCCGCTGCGGCTGGCTCGCGGTCAGCCGCAGGAACGCCGCGCAGTCGGCGCGATGCACGCTGACCCCGCGGCCGCGGGTGAGGTAGCCGGCGATCGGCTCGCCCGGCAGCGGCTGGCAGCAGCGCGCGATCTGCACCAGCAGGTTGTCGACGCCGACCACGGTGAACGCCGAGCTGCCGGCGCCCGCGCGCGGCCTCGGCGGGGGCTTGGGCGCCAGTTCGACCGGATCGACGGCCGGCGCCTGTGCGGCGCGCTCCTGGTCGAGCAGCGCGCGGCCGACCTGGTGCGGGCCGACATCGCCCAGCGCCACCAGCACGTACAGGTCGTCCAGCGTGGGCGCGTTGAACTTCGCCAGGATCGGCGCGAGGTCGCTCTGCAGCAGCGACAGCCGGCGCAGTTCCTTCTCCAGCAGCTCCTTGCCGGCCTGCACGTTGCGCGCGCGATCGAGCTTGTGGAACCACGCCCGCACCTTGTCGCGCGAGCGCCCGCTGGCGAGGAAGCCGTTCGCCGCCACCAGCCAGTCGCGGCGCGGCTCGGCGGTCTTCGCGGTGAGGATCTCCACGCGCTCGCCGCTGCGCAACCGGTAATCCAGCGGCACGATCCGGCCGTCGACCTTGGCGCCGCGGCAGCGGTGGCCGACCATCGTGTGCACGTGGTACGCGAAGTCCAGCGGGGTCGCGCCGGCGGGCAGGTCGATCACGTCGCCCTGCGGGGTGAGGGTGTAGATGCGGTCCTCGATCAGTTCGCTGTCGAACGCGCCGGCCAGGCCCTCGGCCTCGCCGCCGTCGCGACCGGCGTCGAGCAGCCGCCGCATCCACTCGATCTTGCGGTCCAGCCCGGCGTCCGCGGGCGCGCTGCGGCCTTCCTTGTAGCGCCAGTGCGCGGCGACGCCCAGTTCGGCCTGCGCATGCATCTCG
The DNA here is from genome assembly GCA_019510125.1 of Lysobacterales bacterium. Taxonomy (GTDB): domain Bacteria; phylum Pseudomonadota; class Gammaproteobacteria; order Xanthomonadales; family Xanthomonadaceae; genus Lysobacter_I. The sequence goes on along the minus strand of JAEKKX010000007.1, from coordinate 38,037 downwards.
TGGGTGCGGATCTGCACCTCCAGGGTCTTGCCCTCGGGCCCGACCACGGCGGTGTGCAGCGAGCGGTAGTCGTTGGCCTTGGGCCGCGCGATGTAGTCGTCGAACTCGCTCGGGATCGGCGTCCACAGCGCGTGGACCACGCCCAGCGCGGCGTAGCAGGCGGGCAGGTCCTGGACCATCACCCGCACCGCGCGCAGGTCGTACAGGCCGTCGATCGACAGGCCCTTCTTCTGCATCTTCTTCCAGATGCTGGTGATGTGCTTGGGCCGGCCAGCAACCTCGGCGTCCACGCCCTGCGCCGCCAGCGCGTCGCCGAGCAGGCGCTTGACCGTCTCGATGTAGCGCTCGCGGTCGCCGCGCTTCTCGTCCAGCGCCCGCGCGATGCGCTTGTAGGTCTGCGGCTCGAGGTGGCGCAGAGCGAGGTCTTCCAGCTCCCATTTGAGCTGCCAGATGCCCAGCCGGTTGGCCAGCGGCGCGTGGATGTCGCGGGTGAGCCGGGCCAGCGCGCGGCGTTCGTCCTCCGGCAGCGCGGCCGCCGCGCGCATCATCGCGAGCTGCCGGGCCAGCAGGATCGGCACCACCCGCAGGTCCTTCACCATCACCAGCAGCAGCCGGCGCAGGCCCTCGGCGTTGCGCCCGCCTGCGTCGGCGGCGTGCAGCGTCCACACCTGCGCCGCGGCGCGCTGGCCCTCGAGCAGGGTCGCCACGCCCGGCCACGCCTTCGCCAGCCGCGGCCCGAGCCGGGCCTCCCACTCGGGCAGGTCGTGGAGGATCGTCGCCAGCACGGCCTCGCCGTCGGCGTTCAGCCGGGTCAGCGCATCGAGCGTGTCCTGCAGGCGCGCGAGCACGGTCGGGTCGATCGGCGCCGGCGGGCTGCGTGCCGGCTCGCCCGGCCCCGCTCCACCCGGCCCCGCCTCGCCCGGCGCCGCGCCGGCGGCCTCGGCCAGCGCCTGCCGCCACGGCGCGGCCAGCGTCGCCACGGACGGCAGCGCTGCGAGGGCGGACGGCAGATCGGCGGCGACGGCGGACACGCGCGGAGACCCGATGGTTCCAACGACGGGGGGAGTCCCTACACTAGCCCCGTCCCGCCGCCGGCGAAATCCCCAGAGGTCCCGTCATGCCGCTGCATCGCTCCCTGCCGTCCCTCGCGCTCGTCGCCGCGCTCGCGCTCGCGCCGCTCGCCGCCCACGCCGAGAAGAAACCCATCGAACAGGACATGACGCCGCAGGAGTTCCGCGCCGCCGGTCTGGACAAGCTGACGCCGGAGGAGCTGGCGAAGCTCAACACCTGGCTCGGACGCAAGATCGACACCGTCGCCACCGAGGCCGCGGCGCAGGCCAAGGACAAGGTCGAGGACGAGAACCGCGGCTTCCTGCACTTCGGCTCCGACGAACCGATCGTCGCGCACGTCGTCGGCGCGTTCCGCGGGTTCGCCAGGAATCGCGAGTACACCCTCGACAACGGCCAGGTCTGGCGCCAGACCGACAACGCCGAGCTGGTCGGCGCACGCGGCGAGAATCTCGAAGTGCGGATCACCCCGAGCGTGATGGGCAACAACTGGTACCTGGCGGTCAAGGGCTTCAACACCCGCGCCAAGGTCGAACGGGTGAAGTGATCGTCCGCAGGCGCGCGCCGCGCGCCGCGCAGGCCTCCCGACGCCGTGCGCCGGGAGGCTCCCCGCTTCAATAGGCGGGTTCAGTAGGCGACTTCAGCAGCCGGGTTCAGTAGGCCGCTTCAGTAGGCGACGCAGATCCCGCCCGGGTTCAGGTCGCACACCTCCCACAGCGTCCAGCCGGCATCCGGATCGCACATGTAGGTGATGCGCAGGTTCTGGTAGCGGGTGGCGTAGTACACGTCCTCGGTCTGCCAGGCGTTGGCCGACGTGCATGCGGCCGTCGGTGTCGGCCACAGGCCGATCGCCTGGGCGTCGCCTGCGCACATGGCGCCGGCCAGCATCGAGAGCGCCAGGCCCATCGTGGTCGCGAGTTTCATCGAGAACTCCTTCTCTTGTCGGATCGAGCGCCACCGTCGCAGGAAACGCTTCCGACAGTCGGCGGCATCCTGCCGGCATCCCGGATCGACCCTAGCACATCGATCGCAAGCAGATCGGTCGCGATGCTTGCGCCGACGCAACCATCCATCGGCAACGGCGTGAAAAAAGCGTGATCCCGACGACCGGCGTCACGAAATGCGCGCGCATTCCCGACGAACGGCTTTGACACGGCGTCTCGACGGTTCCATAAGCTTGAGGCGGGGGCGCGGAATGCGCCCCTACGCGTCCCGGTCGCCCGGTTTCACGGATCACGAAACCGCAGGGGCGGCCCCGGACGCCATGGACCCGGGCCGCAGCGTGCGGCCCATCACGCACAAGCACATGGAGAGTCACGATCATGTCCAACCATCGCAATGATCTGCGCCTGCTGGCGCTGTCCGTCGCCGTGTCCGGCGCCCTGCTCACCGGTTCGGCCTTCGCCGCCGAGCGCTACGACGCCTCCGGCCTAACCGGCAACGGTCCGGTCGACGGTTTCATCGTCACCTATCGCGACGGCAGCGCGGCGCAGCGCAACAAGGCCCAGTTGGTGACCCGCATCGACGCCGCCGCCGGCCGCGCCTTCGGTCGCGCCAAGGCGACCACCGTCCGCCACGAGCGCACGCTCGGCATCGGCGCCGACCTCATCCGCACCGATCGCCCGCTCGACCGCGTCGATGCCGAGACGCTGATGCGCGACATCGCCGCCGATCCCGACGTCGTGTTCGTCGAACCGAACATCATGCTGCAGCCCACGCTGACCCCGAACGACACCTACTACTCCCTGCAGTACGGCCTGCAGAACGGCGTCGGCGGCAGCAACGCCAATCTCGCCTGGGACCTCGGCTTCATCGGCGCGGGCAAGATCGTCGCGGTCATCGACACCGGCTACCGGCCGCACGTCGACCTGAACGCCAACATCATCAACGGCTACGACTTCATCTCGAACACCAGCACCGCCAACGACGGCAACGGCCGCGACAGCAGCGCGCTGGATCCGGGCGACTGGACCACCGCCAACCAGTGCTACGCCGGCTCCCCGGCCACCAACTCGAGCTGGCATGGCACCCACGTCGCCGGCACCGTGGCCGCGGTGACCAACAACGCCGCCGGCGTGGCCGGCATGGCCTACCAGGCCAAGGTGCTGGCGGTGCGCGCGCTCGGCCGCTGCGGCGGCACCCTCGCCGACATCGCCGACGCGATCACCTGGGCTTCGGGCGGCACGGTCTCCGGCGTGCCGGCGGTCGGCGCCAACAAGGCCAGCGTCATCAACATGAGCCTCGGCGGCGGCGGCACCTGCACCTCGACCTCGGCGATGCAGCTCGCGATCAACGGTGCGCTGAGCCGTGGCGTGCCGGTGGTGGTCGCGGCCGGCAACAGCAACGCCAACGTCTCCGGCTTCACCCCGGCCGGCTGCACCGGCGCGGGCCTGATCGTGGTCGGCGCGACCGACTCGTCCGCGAACAAGGCCAGCTTCTCCAACTACGGCGCGGGCGTGGACGTCTCGGCGCCGGGCGTGAGCATCGCCTCCACGCTCAACGCCGGCACCACCACGCCGGGCGCGGACAACTACGTGTACTACAGCGGCACCTCGATGGCGTCGCCGCACGTGGCCGCGCTGGTCGCGATGATGCGCTCCAAGCCGAGCACCGACTGCACGCCGGCGGCCTGCGAAAGCATCATCAAGGCGAACGTCAAGCCGTTCGGCAGCACCCCGTCGCCCGGCCCGCTGGGCACGGGCATCATCAACGCCCAGGCCGCGATCATCGCCACGCCGTAGGATCGGCGCGCGCGAAGACCGCACGGCACGACGAACCCCGGCCCCGGCCGGGGTTCGTCGCATCATTCGTCGGATCACTCGTAGCGCAGCGCCTCGATCGGGTCGAGCCCCGCCGCCTTCGAGGCCGGCATGATCCCGAACAGCACGCCGACCAGCGCCGAGAAACCGGCCGCGGCGACCACCACCCACACCGGCACGTGCGCCGGTGGGAACCCCGGCACCAGGGTGGCGATCAGCAGCGCCAGCCCGTAGCCCAGGGCGATGCCGATCACCCCGCCCAGCAGCGCCAGCAGGCCCGCCTCGAGCAGGAACTGCACGAGGATGTCGCGACGGGTCGCGCCCAGCGCCTTGAGGATGCCGATCTCGCGGGTGCGCTCGGTCACCGACACCAGCATGATGTTCATGATCCCGATGCCGCCGACCAGCAGCGAGATGCCGACCACGCCGGCGACGACCAGGGTCGCGGTGCCGGTGATCTTCTCGAACTGCTTGAGCACCGAATCAGCGGCCTCGACCTTGAAGTCGTCGTCGTCCTCGGTGGCCAGCCGGCGCGAGGCGCGAACGGCGCGCTTGACCCGTTCGCGCACGGTTTCGACCTCCGCCAGGTTGGCGACGGTGAACGAGGCCATGATCATCGGGTCGTTGCTGTTGCCCATCATCGCGCGGCCGACGTCGAACGGGATGATCGCGTAGTTGTCGCGGCTGAAGCCGAACAGTTCGCCTTCCTTCTCCATCACCCCGACGACCTTGAACCACTCGCTGCCGATCTGGAAATACTCGCCGACCGGATTCTTCGGCATCTTCAGTTCGTCGCGCAGGTCGGCGCCGATGATCGCGACCCGGCGGTGGCCGCGGTCGTCGCTGTCCACGATGAAGCGCCCGAACGCCGGGAAGCGGCCGTTGACCAGCGCGTAGTCCGCGGTCGTCGCCTGCACCTGCGGGCTGCTGGTGCGCCCCTTGTAGCTGGCGCCGGCGGCCTGGACCACCATCAGCGGCGCGACGTCCTTCACCCCGGCGACGCGATAGCGCAGCACGCGGATGTCGTCGAAGCTGATCGTGTTGAGCTTGCCGGTGCGGAAGTTCTCGTTGTCGTTGACCGCGCGCAGGGTCAGCGTGCTGCCGCCGAGATCCGACAACTGGCCCTTGATCGAGTCGGAAAAGCCCTGCACCAGCGCGACCACCGCGATCACCGAGCCGGTGCCGATGAGGATGCCCAACGTGGTCAGGAAGCTGCGCATGCGGTGCGCGGCCAGGCTGGCCAGCGCCGCGCGGAAGGCTTCGAGCAGGGCCTGCATCAGGCGGCTCCCGCGGCGGCCGGCCGCTGCGGCGTCGCCGACGGAGGACGACGGGTGTCCTCGACGATGCGGCCGTCGCTCACCCGCAGCACGCGATGGCTGTGCGCGGCGATGTCCGGCTCGTGGGTCACCATCACCACCGTCTGTCCCTGCGCGTGCAGGGTGTCGAACAGGGCCATGATGTCCGCCGAAGTGCGGGTGTCGAGGTTGCCGGTCGGCTCGTCGGCCAGCAGGATCGACGGCTCGCCCACCAGTGCGCGCGCGATCGCCACGCGCTGGCGCTGGCCGCCGGACAACTGGTTCGGGCGGTGCCCCAGGCGATCGGCCAGGCCGACCTTGGCCAGCGCGGCCGCCGCGCGGGCACGGCGCGCCTCGACCGGGAGCCCGCGGTAGACCAGCGGCTGCATCACGTTCTGCAGCACGGTCATCCGTGGCAGCAGGTGGAAGCTCTGGAACACGAAGCCGATCTCGCGGTTGCGCACGTGCGCCAGTTCGACGTCGTCCATGCCCGACACGTCGCGGCCGTTGAGGGTGTAGCTGCCCGCGCTGGGGCTGTCGAGGCAGCCGATCAGGTTCATCAGCGTCGACTTGCCCGATCCCGAGGGCCCGGTCAGCGCAACGTATTCGTTGCGGCCGATGTCCAGGTCCACGCCGTCGAGCGCGAGGACGATCTCCTCGCCCATCGCGTAGCGCTTGACGATGCCGCGCAGGGCGATCATCCGGCGTCCTTCGCGTCGCCGTCGCCGTCTTCGCCGGCGGCCTCGTCGGCCCGCGCCTCGGCCGGATCGCGGCGCTCGACGGCCTGGCCCTCGACCAGGGCGCGCAGTTCGCGCGAGGGGCCGGCGATCGCCTGGTCGCCTGCGGTGAGGCCCTTCTCGACGACCTGCCAGCGATCGTCGGATTCGCCGACCGCGACCTCGACCCGGTGCGCCTTGCCGTCCTTCGCCACCCACACGGCGTGCTTCGCCGCGCCCTTCTCCTCGGTGTCGGTGACCACCGCCTCGACCGGCACCGCGAGCCGGCGCCGGCCGTCGCCGAGGAACACGTTGGCGCGCACGCTCATCCCCGAGCGCAGCGCGAGCTTCGGGTCCGGCGCGATGCGCACGGTCACCTTGTACGCGCGGCCCTGGCCCTCGATCGTCGGCGCGAGCGCGATCTGCTCGACCCGGCCCTTCAGCGCGGTGTCCGGATACGACGCCGCGAACACCTCCACCCGCTGGCCGACCGCGACCTGCGCGATGTCGGCCTCGTCGACCTTCAGCTCGGCGATGATCTCGGAGATGTCGGCGATCTTCATCAACTGCGCGCCGGCGAACGCAGAGGTCGACGGCACCGCGGTCTCGCCGACCTTGATCGGCAGCGACACGATGCGCCCGGAGATCGGCGCGTGGACCTCGGTGCGCGCGCGCTGCTCGCGGGCGTCGCTGACCACCGATTCGGCGCGGCGCAGCGCCTCCTCGTTGGACCGCAGGTCGGCCTCCGCCAACTGCAACTGGTTGCGATCCTCGTCGAAGCGGTTGCGGTCGATCAGCTTGTCGGCGACCAGCGCGCGGCTGCGCTCGAACTGGGTGCGCTTGAGCGCCACCTGCGCGCGCTGCCGGTCGATCGCGATCCGCGCCTGGCGCAGGCCGGCGGACTCGCGCTCGATCGCGTTGTCGTACAGCTCCGGGTCGAGGCGCAGCAGCACCTGTCCGGCCTCGACCGTGTCGCCCTCCTTCACCAGCAGGCTGCTGACCTTGCCGGTGACCTCGGAGGTCAGGTTGACCTCGTTGCGGAACGCCAGCGTCCCCGAGGTGAGGATCGACGGCTGCACGTCCTGCAGCGCGACCTCGACCAGGTCCACGCCGGTCGCCGAGGCGGCGCGGTTCTTCTTGACGACGAGGGGCACGACGACCACGGCGACGATGAGCGCGCCGATGAGCCACTTGCGATCGAATTTCATCGGATGCAGTCCTGTCCCGTGATCACTGCGCCAGCGCCCAGGCGGTCATGCCGGCGTAGACCACGACCCACGGCAGCAGCGCCACGGTCGCCGCTTGGCCCCATCCGGTCCGGCCCCAGGTCTTCCAGCCCAGCGCGGTCAGGAACCAGGTCCACGGCGTGAGCAGGCTGAAGCCCTTGGCGAGGCTGCTCCAGCGGTCGTCCATCGGCAACTGGAACAGCAGCGGATCGAGGTTGAGCAGGGTCAGCGATTCCAGCGGCGTCCGCGGGGTCATGGTCAGCACCCCGACCAGCGCGACGATCACGCCCAGCAGGGTGGGCATCTGCGGCCAGGTCGACAGCGCCAGCGCGTGGCGGAACGACACCGCCTTGCCCGCCACCTTGCCCGCGAGCAGGTAGTAGACGCCCATCAGCAGGGTCAGCAGCACGCCGCCGATCAGCACCCCGGCCAGCGACAGCCACGACATGAACGCGGCGGGCGGCATGGTGGTCTTCGCCGTGGCGATTTCCTTGGCCGTCAGGTCGGGCTTCGCCGAGAACATGTGTCCCAGGTACCAGTCGTAGTCGACGTGCTTGAAGTACAGGAAGGTCATCGCCCCGCTCAGCACCAGCGAGAGCGCCAGCGGCAGCAGGAAGGAGGGGCGTTCCCTGAGCTCGGCGAAAGCCTTGCCGGGCTGCAGGAAGATATCGATCAGCGTGGACACGGGGCGCTCCTTGGCGCGGGAGGGAGGGCGGCGTCGCACGCCGGGCTCGCGATCAGGACGATGGCGGGCGCGACTTGTGACATGGGCGTGATTCGCGGGCGGGCGCCGGAGGTCACATCCAGGTCGGCGGCGGCGCCATGCCGGGCCACCGCGTCGCGCCGGGCGAAGTGTGAACGCCCCGGCGGCGAAGGCATGTGCCGAACGCTGGGTCCGCGCCGGCCCGCGGCGGCGGCCCTCCCCGGAGAGGACGCGCCCCGGTCGATGCCGGGGCGCGCCTGGTGCGGTCGCGGCGGCTCAGTAGTAGACGCAGCCGTACGCGTCGCAGACCGCGACGAGGGACCAGCCGTAGGGCGGCGAGCATTCGTAGATGCGCTGGGTGTAGCCGGTCCGCGGGCTGTAGCTCTCGACCGTGGCGATCTCGCCCGCGTTGGCCTCGGTGCAGGGCGTGGTCGGCCCGCCGGGCAGCGCCGCGGCGCTGCCGCCGATGCCCATCGCGGCGGAGAACAGGGCGATCGCGGCCCCGCGGATCATGTGCTTGTGCATGGGTGTGTCCTTGCGTTCGGGAAGCCGCCGGTCTCCTGCGACGGGCGCACGGGCGCCGCCGCCGTCGCCCGGGCCCGGCGGCGCATGCGCGGGCGACGGCCCCAGCGTAACCGGGACGCGTCTCCGCGGAGGCGACGCTCAGCGCAATTGCGACAGTCGCGACGCGAGCTTCTTGGCCGACGCCCCGCCCTTGGCGCCCAGTTCCTGCGCGAACAGCGACACCCGGAACTCCTCCAGTTCCCAGCGCAGCGTCCGCCAGCCCGGCAGCGCATCCACGCCGCGCGCGCGGGCGTCCGCCAGCGCGTCGGCGAACGGCTTGAGCTCGAGCATGCGCGCCTGGTCGCGCACCGGATCGCGCAGCGCGCGCTCGGCGCGCAGGGCCATCGCCTTCAGCCAGCGCGGATACTCGGCCAGCGCGTCGGCCGGCGTATCGCGCAGGAAGCCCGGCGCGGCCAGTGCGGCGAGCTGCGCCTGCAGGTCGTCGAGGTTGGCGCGCGCCCAGCCCATGAGTGTCGAATCCAGCGCCGCGCGGACCTCGGCGACGCGGGCGAGGATGACCTCGGCCTGCCGCAGCCGGTCCATCGCCTCGCCGAACAGCGCCTTGCCCGCGCCCTCGACCCGGCGCGCGAACGCGCCCTCGTCGCGGATCGCATCGAGCCCGTCGGCGGCGAGCGCGGCGAACGCGCCTTCGACCAGGTCCTCGCGCAGGCGGTCGCCTTCCTTGAGGCCGTCGCGGCGCGGCGCCTGCGATTCGATCGCCGCGTACAGCAGCGCGATCTTCGGCTGCACCGGCAACTGCTTGCGCGCCTGTTTCATCCGCTCCGCCAGCGCGATCCGCAGCAGCCGGCGCACGCCCTGCGGGTGGTGGCGCTCGGCTTCGCGACGGTCGGCATGGACCGCCACCGACACGCTGTCGCCGTCGTCGTGCAGCGCCGGGTACGCCGGCACGCCGCCGGCGCCGGGCACCGATCCGGGGATCGGCGTCGCCGGGAACGCGGTCAGGCCCGCCTGCGCGAGGCCTTCCGCGGCGCGCGCCGAGAACGCGTCCGCCGCGCGCTTGCCGAAGCGTGCGCGCAGGTCGTCCAGATCGCGCGACTCGGCCAGCACGTGGCGGGCGTCGCCACGGGTCCCGGGCGCGTCGAGCAGGCGCAGGTTGGCGCGCAGGTGCGGATCGATCGACGCGACGTCGAAATCGAGCGCGGACAGCTCGACGCCGCCCAGTTTCTTCAGGAACCGCGCGAGCGCGCCTTCCAGGCTGTCGGCATCGGGCTGCGGGAACGCCTCGGCGAAGGCGCGCGCGAAATCCGGCGCCGGCACGAAGTTGCGACGCAGCGCCTTCGGCAGCGACTTGATCAGCGCCGCCGCCTTGTCCTGCACGAAGCCCGGCGCCAGCCACGACAGCCGCGCCGGGTCGAGCGCGTTGAGCAGGTGCAGCGGCACCACCACGGTCATGCCGTCGTCCGGCGCGCCGGGCTCGAAGCGGTACGACACCGCAAGGCGCGCGTCGCCCAGCGGCAGCACCTTCGGGAAGCGCTCGGCGTCGCTGGCGCCGCCGACCATCAGGTCGTCGAACGTCCATTCCAGCTTCGCCTTCTCCGCCGGCGGCAGCTTCGCGTACCACGCGTCCAGCGCCTGGGCGTTGTGGACGTGCGGGGGCAGGCGGTCGAGGTACCACTGCGCCTGCCAGTCCTCGTCGACGACGAGGCCCGCGCGCCGCTGCTTGGCTTCCTCTTCCTTCGCCTTCGCCAGGGTGGCGAGGTTGCGCGCCAGGAACGCGGCGCGGGTGTTGATCTCGCCGGTCACCAGCGCGTCGCGTGCGAAGATCTGCCGCGATTCCTCCGGGAACAGCGCGCCGTAGTGAACGGGTTTCTTCGGCGCCAGCACCAGCCCGAACAGGCTGATCTGCTCGCTGCCGACCACTCGCCCCTGCGACCGCGCCCAGTGCGGGTCGTGGTGGCGACGCGCGAGCAGGTGCGGCAGTTCGTCGATCGCCCAGTCCGGCTCGATCGCGGCGTTGGTGATCGACCACACCTTCTCGGTGTCGAGCAGGGTCGCCGACAGCACCCACGGCGGGGGCTTCTTCGCCAGCGTCGAGCCCGGGAACAGCATGAACTTGCGCCCGCGCGGGCCGTCGTACAGCCCGCGATCGCCGCGGTTGCCGAGCTGCGTCGGCAGCCCGGCGATCAACGCGCGATGCAGCTTGGCGTAGTCGACGGCGACGGCGTCTTCGGCCGAAGCGGCGTCCGGCGCAACGGGTTCGGTAGAGCGGCCTTCAGGCCGCTGCTTTTCCGCATCACGTTGCACCGGCCCGAAGGCCGCTCTACCGGGGGCTCGGACGTTGCGATCCGCGCGGCCGACCGGCGCATCGCCCCAGTCGAGCTCGTCGCACAGCAGCTTCAGTTGCCGGTGCAGTTCGCGCCACTCGCGCAGGCGCAGGAACCCGAGGAAGTGCCTGTCGGCCCATTTGCGCAGTTGCGACTGGGTCATCTCCTCGTGGGCGCCGCGGAACGCCTCCCACAGCTTGAGGATGCCGACGAATTCCGACTTCGGGTCGGCGAACTGCGCGTGCGCGGCGTCGGCGGCGCCGCGCTGGTCGGCCGGACGCTCGCGCGGGTCCTGGATGCCGAGGAAGCTGGCGATCACCAGCATCGCGCGCAGGCAGCCGTGCGCGCGCGCGGCGATGAGCATGCGCGCGAGCTTCACGTCCACCGGCAGCCGCGCCATCGTGCGACCGATCGCGGTGAGTTTACGCTCGGCGTCGATCGCGCCGAGTTCGGCGAGCTGCTGCCAGCCGTCGGCGATCGCGCGCGGATCGGGCGGTTCGAGGAACGGGAAGTCTTCGATCCGTCCCAGCCCCAGCGACAGCATGCGCAGGATCACGCCCGCCAGCGCGGCGCGACGGATCTCCGGGTCGGTGAACGGATCGCGGGCGAGGAAATCGGCTTCCGAGTACAACCGGAAGCAGGTGCCCGGCGCGATGCGCCCGCAGCGGCCCTTGCGCTGGTCGGCGCTGGCCTGCGAGATCGGCTCGATGTGCAGGCGGTCGAGCTTCTGCCGCGGACTGTAGCGCTTGACCCGCGCCAGGCCCGGATCGACCACGTAATGGATGCGCGGCACGGTCAGCGAGGTTTCGGCGACGTTGGTCGCCAGCACGATGCGCCGCTGCGGGCCCGGGTTGAACACGCGGTCCTGGTCGCGCGCCGACAGCCGCGCATACAGCGGCAGCACTTCGGTGTGGCGGTACTTGCGCTTCTCCAGCGCCTGGTGCGCGTCGCGGATCTCGCGTTCGCCGGGCAGGAAGATCAGGGTGTCGCCCAGGCCGCCGCCGGCGCCGCCGCGCGCGATCTCGTCGCAGGCGGCGACGATGCCGTCGAGCACGCTGCGACCGCCTTCGGACGACGCCTCGTCGCCGTCCTCCTCGCGCCCCTCGCCCTCGAGCGGCCGCCAGCGCACCTCGACCGGATAGCCGCGGCCTTCGACGCTGACCACCGGCGCATCGTCGAAGTGCTTCGAGAAGCGCTCGGTGTCGATCGTCGCCGAGGTGACGATGACCTTCAGGTCGCGGCGCTTGTGCAACAACTGCTTGAGATAGCCGAGCAGGAAGTCGATGTTGAGGCTGCGCTCGTGCGCCTCGTCGACGATGAGCGTGTCGTACGCCGACAGCCAGCGGTCGGACTGGATCTCGGCCAGCAGGATGCCGTCGGTCATGAACTTGACCGCGGTGCGCTCGCCGACGTGGTCGTTGAAGCGCACCTGGTAGCCGACGAGATCGCCAAGGCCGGTGCCCAGTTCCTCCGCCACGCGGCGGGCGACCGCGCGCGCGGCGATCCGGCGCGGCTGGGTGCAGCCGATCATCCCGGCGGCGCCGCGGCCGGCGGCCAGGCACAGCTTCGGCAACTGGGTGGTCTTGCCCGAACCGGTCTCGCCGGCGATGACCACGACCTGGTGGTCGCGGATCAGCGCGACCAGGCGCTCGGCCTCGGCGGCGATCGGCAGCGCGGGATCGACCGCGACGGTCGTCGGCAGCGCCGCCGCGCGGGCTTCGTGCGCCGCGACCGACGTCGCCAGCGCCTCGGCGAATGCGGCTTCGGCGGCCGCGTCCGCGGGCCGCCCGCGCCAGCGCGACCAGAGGCCGTGGAGGCGGCCCCGGTCGCGGCTCAGCGCACCGTCGATGGCGGCGCGGGCCCGGCGAAGCGCCGCGTCCTGCGCCTTTTCAATAGCTTTCATCAATCAAATAAATCCAATCAATCGACTTTCTATCGCGTCGCTCCCCGGATAGTCTGGGCCATCCGTCGGGCCGCGAGGAGTACGCTGACCCGACCCTTCCACCCGCACCTGGAGTTCCGCATGGCCAAGACCAAGCCCCGCAAACCGGCGCCGGCCAAGAAGCCCGCCGCCGACGGCGCGCCGCAGATCGACATCGGCCTCACCACCGGCGACCGCAGGAAGATCGCCGAGGGCCTGTCGCACTTCCTGGCCGACAGCTTCACCCTGTACCTGAAGACCCACGACTTCCACTGGAACGTCACCGGCCCGATGTTCAACACCCTGCACCTGATGTTCGAGGGCCAGTACACCGAGGAATGGACCGCGCTGGACGCCGTCGCCGAGCGCATCCGCGCCCTCGGCTACCGCGCGCCGGGCAGCTACGGCGCGTTCGTGAAGCTCGGCTCGATCGCGGAGGAAAGCGAGGTCGACGCCGGCGACTGGCGCGAAATGGTACGCCAGCTCGTCGTCGGCAACGAGGCCGTGTGCCGCACCGCGCGCAAGGTGCTGAAGACCGCCGACCACGCCGGCGACGACCCGACCGTGGACCTGATGACCCAGCGCCTGAACATCCACGAGAAGAACGCCTGGATGCTGCGCTCGCTGCTGGCCTGATCCGCAGGCACGGCCGCGCTCGCCGCGGCATGAACGCGAAGGCCCCGCAGTGCGGGGCCTTCGTCGTTGCGTTGCGCGGGGTCGCGGTCGGCGGCGATCAGCGCTTGTCGGCGGGCACGTAGTCGCGGCCGGCGTGGCCGGTGTAGATCTGGCGCGGACGCCCGATCTTCGCTTCCGGATCGTTCTGCTGTTCCAGCCAGTGCGAGACCCAGCCGGCGGTGCGGGCGATGGCGAACATCACCGTGAACATCTCGGTCGGGATGCCCAGCGCCTTGTAGATGATGCCGGAGTAGAAGTCGACGTTCGGATAGAGCTTGCGCTGCACGAAGTACTCGTCCTTCAGCGCCGCTTCCTCGAGCTTCATCGCCACTTCGAGCAGCGGGTCGTTCACGCCCAGCTCGTTCAGCACCTTGTAGCACATCTCGCGGATGATCTTGGCGCGCGGGTCGAAGTTCTTGTAGACGCGATGGCCGAAGCCCATCAGGCGGAAGCCCGAGTTCTTGTCCTTCGCCTTGTCGACCGCCGACTGCACGTTGTCCGGGCGGCCGATCTCTTCGAGCATCTTCAGCACCGCCTCGTTCGCGCCGCCGTGCGCCGGGCCCCACAGCGCGGCGACGCCGGCGGCGACGCACGCATACGGGTTGGCGCCGGTGGAACCGACCAGGCGCACCGTCGAGGTCGAGGCGTTCTGCTCGTGGTCGGCGTGCAGGATGAACAGCAGGTCCAGCGCCTTCGCCGCGACCGGATTGAGTTCCAGCGGCTCGCTCGGCACTTCCTTCATCATGTGCAGGAAGCGGGTGACGTACTCGAGGTTGTTCTTCGGATAGCGGCTGGGCCAGCCGATCGAATAGCGATGACAGGCGGCGGCGATGGTCGGCACCTTCGCGATCAGGCGGATCGCGGCGAGGCGGCGCTGCTCGGCGTCGTCCAGGTCCAGGGTGTTGTGGTAGAAGCTCGCCATCGAGCCGAGCATGCCGACCAGCATCGCCATCGGATGGGCGTCGTGGCGGAAGCCGAACAGGAAGGTGCGGAAGGCCTCGTGCATCATCGTGTGATGCGTGACCTCGTGCTCGAACGCGGAGAATTCCTTCGCGTTGGGCAGTTCGCCGTTCATCAGCAGATAGGCGACTTCGAGGAAGGACGACTTCTCGGCGAGCTGCTCGATCGGGTAGCCGCGGTACAGCAGCACGCCGGCGTCGCCGTCGATGTAGGTGATCGCCGAACGACACGCCGCGGTGGCGGTGAAGCCCGAGTCGTACGTGAACAGGCCGGTTTCCTTCGGCAGTTTCGCGATGTCGATGCAGCCGTTGCCGAGGGTCGGCGCATGCACCGGCAGCACGACCGACTTGTCGCCGACACCGACGGTGACCTGGGTGGGGATGTTGGAATCCTGTTGTGACACGGCGCACTCCCGGAAGCTTTGGATGAACGTGGATCGCGGGACCGCGGAACGGCCCCGGCACTCGGGGGAAGGGTGCCGCGATACGCGATCGCGGCAGCGCTCGATTATCGCATATCGCCCCGGAGCCGCCGCCGGACTTTGGTCGGAGACGGGCGAACTGCAATGCGACCGGACGCAGCCACGCGCGGACGCGCACGCGAAAACGGCCGCCCGGGGGGCGGCCGTCGCGGCGCATGCGCGCTGCAGCAGCTTACGGGTCGCGACGCGGGCGCAGGGCCGGCGTCGCCGACCCGCCGCGCGTGCGCGGGATTACTTGCCGTAGCGCTTGCGGAACTTGTCGACGCGGCCCGCGGTGTCGACGACGCGATGCTGACCGGTGTAGAACGGATGCGAGGACGAGGAGATTTCGACCTTGATCAGCGGGTACTCGTTGCCGTCGTCCCACTTGACCGTTTCCTTGCTGGAGAGGGTCGAACGGGTGAGGATCTTGAAGTCCGAGGTCACGTCCTGAAACACGACCTGACGGTATTCGGGATGGATGTCGGCCTTCATGGCGGATACCAGAGTTGAGCGGAAAGCCGGGCATTATACCGGCAGCCCGGTCCTCGGCTCAAGCCTGCCGGCAACCGGCCGTCGGCCGGGGCCGGTCTGGCCCCAAGCCCTTCCGCGAAGCCCTGCCGCGAAGCCCCGCCTCAACCGGCCCGCAGCGCCTGCCGGATCAGGCCCTCGAAGGCGGCCTGGTCGTAGGCCATCAGCAGCTCGGCGTGGTCGGCCCGGCCGCTGCGGCGGCCCCAGTCGACCACGGTGGCGCCCCGGGTCTCGGCCCCGTTCAGTTCGACCCGCAGCGGCCGGCGCTCCAGGGTCAGGGCGTGCTCCGGGGCCACCACCAGCGCCATCGCCAGCGCGTCCGCGGCGTGCCAGCGCTCGCCGCGCAGGCCCGCCGACCACTCGCGGGTCCTGCGCGAGATCGCCTCGTAGAACCGGGCGCGGGGATGGTCGGCGCGCAGCCAGGCCTCGACGTCGGTGTGCAGGAAGCCGTGGCGGATCACCGCTTCCCAGTCGGCCACCTCGACGACCTTCCCGGCCGCGGCGAAGGCCTCGAACACCACCCAGGCCGCCTCGGGGTCGAAGCCGATGTTGAACTCGGCGGTCGGCGTGGTGTTGCCCTGCCCGGTCACCGCGCCGCCCATGACCACGATCCGGCCGACGCGCTGCGGCAGGGTCGGATCGAGCTTGAGCGCCACCGCGAGGTTGGTCAGCGGCCCGAGCATGCAAACCACCAGCCGGCCGGCATGCGCGTGCGACAGGCGGAGGATCGCGAGCGCGGCGTGTTCGGCCTCGGCCTGCCTGGCGGCCGGCGCGTAGCCGATGTCGCCGAAACCGTCGCGGCCGTGGACGTACGAGGCGTCGGGCGCGGGATGCAGCAGCGGCGCGTCGCAGCCGGCGAACACCGGCACTTCGACCCCGGCGACTTCGCACAGCTTCAGCGCGTTGGCGACGGTGTGTCCGAGGCCGACGTTGCCGGCGGCGATGGTCAGCGCGACGACCTCGTGACGCGGCGCGTCGAAGGCCATCAGCAGGGCGAGCGCGTCGTCCACGCCCGGGTCGGTGTCGATCAGCAGGGGAAGTTTGTCGTTCATCGACGGACTCTAGCGGAACCCGCAACGGCGGTCGACCGCGCCGGCATGCCCGGCCCCGCACCGGAACCGGGCGTCATAAGATGCCTTGGTCCGCCGTTCCGGAGTCCGCCATGCGCCCCATCGTCGCCCCGTTCTTCCACGCCGAGAGTTGCACCTGGACCTACGTGGTCGCCGACGACGCCACGAAGCAGGCGGCGATCGTGGATCCGGTGCTGGACTTCGACGCGAAGTCGGGGCGCACCGCGACCACCTCCGCGCAGCAGGTCGTCGATCACGTCCGCGCCCTCGGGCTGGACGTGCGCTGGATCCTCGAGACCCACGCCCACGCCGACCACCTGAGCGCCGGCCACTGGCTGAAGTCGCAGTGCCCGCAGGCGCGGCTCGCCATCGGCGAAGGCATCCGCACGGTGCAGAAGGCGTTCCGGCCGATCTTCAACCTCGGCGAGCATTTCCCGGTGGACGGCTCGCAGTTCGACCACCTGTTCGCCGACAACGAGCGCTTCGCGGTCGGCGCCATCGACGCGGAGGTCATCGCGGTGCCGGGCCACACCAACGACAGCGTGGCGTATCGCATCGGCGACGCGCTGTTCGTGGGCGATTCGATCTTCATGCCCGACGGCGGCACCGCGCGCTGCGATTTCCCGGGCGGCGACGCGGGCATGCTGTTCCGCTCGATCCAGCGCCTGTTCGCGCTGCCCGGCGAGACCCGCGTGTTCGTCTGCCACGACTACGGCCCGGGCGGGCGCGCCTACGCGTGCGAGACCACGATCGCCGCGCAGAAGGCGGACAACATCCATGTCCGCGACGGCGTGGACGAAGCGGCGTTCGTCGCCGTCCGCACCGCCCGCGACGCCACGCTGGCGATGCCGGCGCTGCTGCTGCCGTCGGTGCAGGTCAACATCCGTGCCGGGCGGTTGCCCGAGCCGGAAGACAACGGCGTGCGCTACCTGAAGCTGCCGCTCGACCGGTTCTGAGCGTCGGTTCCGAGCGCCGGTTCCAGCGACGCCCGGGCGCTCAGCCGCCCGCGCCGCACGCCGCCGCGTCGCGGCCCTCGGCGGCGCACGCGGCCTTCGCCTGCGCATCGAGCACCTGGCGCACCTGCGTCTCGGTGGACGTCATGCCGGCGGCGCGGCCGGTCTCCAGCGCCTGCGCCGCGGGCACGCCCTGCGCGGCCAGCGCCAGCGCGAGCAGGCCGCCGGCGCGGTTGCCGCTGGCGCAGTGGACCAGCACCGGCCCCTGCGCGGCGGCGATCAGATCGGCCAGCGCCTTCGCGTTGTCCTCGGTCACGCCCTCGTGGCCGGCGATCGGCAGCGCGACGTAGCGCAGGCCCGCGGCCTCGACTTCGGCACGTTCGTCGCGGTCCTTGCGCTCGCCAGGCGCGCGCAGATCGATCACGGTGTCCACGCCGCCGCCGGCGATCGCGGCCCAGTCGCCGCTCGCGGGCTGGCCGGCGGTGTAGAGCCGCGGCTGCGGGTGGTGCAGGGCCACGCCGGACGGCGTCGCGGCGGGCATCGCCGCGGGTGCGGCGGGTGCCGGGGCCTCCGCGCGATGCGCGCGCAGGCCGGTGCAGGCGACCAGCGGTATGGCGAACACCAGCACGGCGACGACGACGAGGGGACGCGGGAGACGGGCGATCATGGACGGACTCCGGTGGCGCGGTGGAGACGGAATACGGAAGCGGCCGATCGGCGCAGGTCGCGCGATGACGCCCTGCACCGGCCGGCGGCGCTCACCCTGCGTGGCCGCGGGCCCAGCGCACGATCTCGGCCGCGCCGATCGCGCCGGACTGGCGGGCGAGTTCGCGGCCTTGGCGGAACAGGACCAGCGTGGGGATGCTGCGGATGCCGAAGCGCGCGCCCAGCGCCGGATGCGCCTCGGTGTCGATCTTGGCGAGGCGGACGTGCGGCTCCAGCGTGCGCGCCGCGGCCTCGAACTGCGGCGCCATCGAACGGCACGGGCCGCACCAAGGCGCCCAGAAATCGACCAGCACCGGCAGGTCGGACTGGACCACGTGGCGCTCGAACCCCGCGGCGTCGAGCGCCAGCGGATGCGCATCGAACAGCGGCCGATGGCAGCGTCCGCAGTTCGGCGCGTCGACCAGGCGCGCGGCCGGCACGCGGTTGAGGCCGTGGCAGGCGGGACAGGCGATGAGCAGGGGCGCGTCGGTCATGGAGGACTCCGTCCGGCGATGGCCGTGGCCGGCATGCCGGAGACGATGGTGGCCGCCGCTGCGCCCATCAACCCCGGACGCCGCGCGACCAGCCGGGTCCGGAGCGGACGTTCAGGCGGCCGGACGTTCAGGCGGCCGCCGCGCCCGGCACGTGGACCGCGCCGTCGGCGTCGACGATCTTCACGTCCACCGACACGCCTTCGCGCACGCTCTGGGTGACGACGCAGAACTGCTCGAACTGCGCCAGCACCCGGTCGAAATGCTCGAGGTCCGCGGCCTTGTCGGCGAGACGGATGGTCACGTCCGCGTGCGGGATGCGCAGGCGGCCCTCAGCGTTGCGCGCCTTGTGGCCGACGATCTCGGCGCGGATCGGCGCCGGCGCGTTCTTGTACTTGCGCAGCGCGAACAGCAGGCTGGCGCTCAGGCAGTTGGCGATGGCGGTCAGCAGCATCGCCGACGGATTGGGACCGCCGCCGCCGCCCAGCGGCGCGGGCTCGTCGGTATGCAGCGCTTCGAGCGCCGTGCCCTCGAAGTTCACCTTGAAGGCATAGGGGCCTTCCTGTTCCAGCACGATGCGGATGCCGTCGTCTTGGCTCATGTCGTCCGTTCTCCGGTGGGTGCGTTGCGGGCCTGCTTCGCCGACAACAATACGTAATAAAGCAGGGGGATGACCACCAGGGTCAGCGCGGTGCTGACCAGGATGCCGAAGATCAGCGAGACCGCAAGGCCGTTGAAGATCGGGTCGTCGAGGATGAAGAACGCGCCCAGCATCGCCGCCACCGCGGTCAGCACGATCGGCTGCGCGCGGACCGCGCAGGCCTCGATCACCGCGTCGGCGGGCGCCTTGCCCTCGGCCACCGACTGGTTGATGAAGTCCACCAGCAGGATGGAGTTGCGCACGATGATGCCGGCGAGCGCGATCATGCCGATCATCGAGGTCGCGGTGAACTGGGCGCCGAGCAGCGCGTGGCCGGGCATCACCCCGATCACGGTCATCGGGATCGGCGCCATGATCACCAGCGGCACCAGATAGCTGCGGAACTGGGCGACGATCAGCAGGTAGATCAGCACCAGGCCGGCGGCGTAGGCGATGCCCATGTCGCGGAAGGTCTCGTAGGTGATCTGCCACTCGCCGTCCCACTTGATCGCGTAGGTCGCGGTGTCCGCCGGCTGGCGGATGAAGAACTGGTCCAGCTTGCGGCCGTCGACGGCGTGGTCCGACACCTGCCCGACGACGTCGAACATGCCGTACAGCGGGCTGTCGAGCGCGCCGGCCTCGTCGCCGGTCACGTAGACCACCGGCAGCAGGTCCTTGTGGTGGATCGCGCCGTCCCAGGTCGTGCGCAGGGTCTTCGTCACTTCCGACAGCGGCACCGACTGGCCCTGCCCGCCCTTCACGGTCAGCGCGAGCAGGCGGTCGAGCCCGGCCTGGTCGGCGATCGGCACGCGCAGGCGCACCGGCCTGGGGTAGCGCGAAGCGCCGTCCTGGACGAACGTCGCGTCGTAGCCGCCGACCGCCGCCGCGAGCGTGTTCGCGATCGTGGCCTGGTCCACGCCCAGCTTCGTCGCGCGTTCGCGATCGACCACCAGCACTTCGCGCGGCGCCGCGGTCTCGACCGTGGTGTCGATGTCGACCAGGCCCTCGGTGGCGTGCAGGCGCTTCTCCAGCGCCAGCGCGACCCGGCGGCCGCCGGCGTAGTCGGGGCCGTAGACCTCCGCCACCAGCGGCGCCAGCACCGGCGGGCCCGGCGGCACTTCCACCACCTTGACCGAGGCGCCGTAGCGGCGGCCGATGGCGTCCAGCGCCGGACGCACCGCGAGCGCGATGTCGTGGCTCTTGCGCTTGCGCCGGTGCTTGTCGACCAGGTTGACCTGCAGGTCGGCGACGTTCGCGCCGCTGCGCAGGAAATACTGGCGCACCAGACCGTTGAAATTGATCGGCGCGGAGGTCCCGGCGTAGCCCTCGAAGCTCTGCACCTCGGGCACGGTCGCGACCCTGGCGGCGAGTTCGGTCAGCAGCGCGTTGGTGGTTTCCAGGGTGCTGCCTTCGGGCATGTCCACGACCACCTGCAGCTCGGACTTGTTGTCGAACGGCAGCATCTTCAGCACGACCAGTTGCACCACCGCGAGGCTCGCCGCCAGCAGCACCAGCGCGACCATGCCGCCGAACAGCAGCCGTCGCCGGCGCGGCGCGCGGTCGCCGGACAGGAACGGACGCATCACCTTCGCGAACAGCCGGTGCAGGCGGCCCGGCGCCTGCGCGCCGTCGCCGTGGGCCTCGCCATGGGCGGGATGCGGCTTCAGCAACTTCAGCGACAGCCACGGCGTCACCACCAGCGCCACCGCCAGCGACAGCACCATGCCGGCCGAGGCGTTGATCGGGATCGGCCGCATGTACGGCCCCATCAGCCCGCTGACGAACGCCATCGGCAGCAGCGCCGCGATCACCGTGAAGGTGGCGAGGATGGTCGGGCCGCCGACCTCGTCCACCGCCGGCGGGATCGCCTCCATCAGCGACTTGCCGCCGCGCGCCATGTGCCGGTGGATGTTCTCGACCACGACGATCGCGTCGTCGACCAGGATGCCGATCGAGAAGATCAGCGCGAACAGCGACACCCGGTTGAGCGTGAAGCCCATCGCCCACGACGCGAACAGGGTCAGCGCCAGCGTCAGCACCACCGCCGCGCCGACCACGACCGCCTCGCGGCGGCCCAGCGCGAACAGCACCAGCAGCACCACCGACAGCGTCGCGAACAGCAGCTTCTGGATCAGCTTCTTCGCCTTGTCGGTCGCGGTCTGGCCGTAGTCGCGCACGATCTCGACGTGGACGCCTTCGGGGATCAGTTCGCCGTGCAGCGCGTCGAGGCGGGTCGCGATCGCCGAAGTGATGTCGGACGCGTTGCTGCCCGGCTTCTTGGCGATCGCGATGGTCAGCGCCGGCGCGGTGCCGGCCTGCGGCCCGCCCTTGCCCGCCGGCGTGCCGTGCCAGACGTAACTGGCCGGGACGTCGATGCCGGCGCGCACGTCGGCGACGTCGGCGAGGGTCACCGGCTTGCCGCCCTGCACGCCGAGCACCAGGGTGGCGACATCGCCGCGGTCGGCGAGGAAGCGGCCGGCGGTCACCGGCACCGCGCGGTCGCCGCCGACGCGTTCGCCGACCTGGCGGACCACGTTCGCCGCCTGCAGCGCCTGCGCGACCTCGCCGACGCTCAGCCCGAACGCGGCGAGGCGGGTCGGGTCGAGGGTCACCGCCACCACGCGATCCGGCGCGCCGATGGTGTAGACGTCGCGGGTGCCGGGCACGCGCTTGAGTTCGGTTTCCAGCGTGCGCGCGACCGCCGACAGTTGCTCGACGCCGGTGCCCGGATCGTCCGACCACAGGGTCAGCGCCATCACCGGCACGTCGTCGATGCCCTTGGGCTTGATCAGCGGCTGGCCGACGCCGGTGCCCGGCGGCAGCCAGTCGGCGTTGGAGAACACCTGGTTGTACAGGCGCACGATCGCCGGCTGGCGTTCGACCCCGACGGTGTATTCGACGGTCAGCACCGCCATCCCGGGGCGGCTGATCGAGTAGACGTGCTTCACGCCCTCGATCTCGGAGAGCTTCTGTTCGAGCGGGTAGCTCACCAGTTGTTCAACGTCGCGCGCGGTCGCGCCGGGGAACGGCACGAACACGTTGGCCATGGTCACGTCGATCTGCGGCTCTTCCTCGCGCGGCGTGATCAGCACCGCGACGAGGCCCAGCATCAGCCCCATCAGGGCGAGGATAGGCGTCAGCGGATTGGCCTGGAACGCACGCGCGATGCGACCGGACACGCCGAGCCGCGGTGGCGCGGCGGCGTCCGGCGTGCGGGACACGGGGTCACTCATGCTGCGCCGCTCCCGCCGATGCGCGCTGCGCGGCCACCGCCTGCAGCGCGGCTTCGGGATCGCGGGCGACGGTCTCGCCCGGACGCAGCCCGGCGAGTACCTCGAGGCTGTCGCCCTGCTGCGCGCCCAGCCGCACCTGGCGCAGCAGCGCGCGCCCGTCCGCGAGCACGTAGACCGCGGTCAATTCGCCGCGACGGTACACGGCGGAAGCCGGCACGCGCAGCGCGCGCGCCTCGGTGCGGATCGGGAACACCACCTTGGCGGCCGCGCCCGGCGCCGGCGGCGCGCCCAGATGCGGCAGCAGCACGCGCACCCGCACGCTGTGGCTGGCGGGGTCGGCGGCCGGGAACACCACGACTTCGCGCGCATCGACGGTCCTGCCGCCGTCGAACACCACCTTCGCGCCTGGGTTGTCGCGGATGGCCTCGGCGGCGGATTGCGCCACCGCGACCTCGATGCGCAGTTCGTCCGGCGCGTACACGGTCAGCAGGCGCTGTCCGGGCCCGACGGTCTCGCCCGGTTCGACGTCGCGCGAGGACACGATCCCCTCGTATGGGGCGCGCACCGTGGTGTAGTCGGCGTTCTGGCCGGCTGAGGACAACTGCGCACGCGCGGCGTCGCGCGCGGCGTTCGCGGCGTCGCGCGCGGCGCGGGCCTGGTCGAGCTGCGCGCGCGAGACGTAATCGCCCTTCGACAGCGCGGCGAAGCGCTGGTACTGGCGCTCGGCCTCGGCCGCGGACGCCTCGGCGGCGCGGAGCTGGGCGCGCGCGGTGTCGACGCCCGCCTGCTGTTCGACCACGGTCAGGCGCAGCAGCGTCTGCCCCGCGGCGACGCGGTCGTTGACGTCGACGTCCACCGCGGCGACGCGGCCGCCGGTCTGCGCCGACAGCACGGCCTCGCGCACGGCCTCGACGGTGCCGTCCCAGGACTGCCCGCCGCCGGCGGCGTCGGCGGCCACGACGAAGCCGTCGAGCTTCGGCAGCGGCGCTGCGTCGGCCGCGGTGTCGCCGCCGCCGCAGGCGCTCAGCAGCACCGCCGAAAGCGTCGCCAGCATGGCGGGCGCCGCGAGCGTGCGCAGGAGAGCACCCACTTCGGAAGGGTTCACGGGAAGACGGGTCACTTGAAGGCGCATCCGCTGGCGATCCCGAGTTTCCTGAAGACGATGGCCGCCGGGCAGAACCCGGTGAGGCTGGACTGCAGCAGGTTCAGGCCGATGAAGGCGGTGAACAGCCAGAACCACGGCGAGACGTAACGGGTCAGCGCAAGGCTGAGCAGGATCATCACGCCGGCGAACGCGAGGACGGCACGATCGAGATTCATGTCGGAACTCCGGGAAACCACTGTCAGAACGGGGGGAGGGACAACGGCGGCGGGACGGTCACTTCAGCCGTTCGATGCCCAGCGCGCCGAGCACGTACTTTTCGTAGATCGGCTCGCTGGTGCCGTTGCGCATCTTGTAGAGGAAGTACTTCTCGAACGCGATCTTGGCCAGGTGCACCCATTTCCCGATCCTGGTCCAGGTCACGTTGCGCGGCGGGATCTGCGGCAGCGCCACGAACGCCGCGCCGGTGTCGCCCATGTCGGCCAGGCAGACCGCGTTCCACGTGCCCTCGAACTCGGCCGGCTCGTTCGCCAGTTCGGCGCGGATGTTGCGCACGATCGTGGTCACCATCGACTCGATCATGAAACCGGTCTTCGGCGCGCCGGTGGGCACCGGGGTGGCTTCGACCGGCGGGATCGCGACGCACACGCCGGCGGCGAAGATGCGCGGGTATTTCGGGCTGCGCTGGTGCTTGTCGACGATCACGAACCCGCGCGGGTTGCACAGGCCCTCGACCGCCGCCACCGCGTCCACGCCGCGGAACGCCGGCAGCAGCATCGAATACGCGAACGGCAGCACGTGCTCCTTCGCCGGCTGGCCCTGGTCGTCGCACTCGGCCACGGTCATCTCGCCGTCGCGGACCGCCTGCACGCGGGCGTTGACGACCCACTTGATGTGGCGCTGGCGCATCTCCGATTCCATCAGCCCCTTGGAATCGCCGACGCCACCCAGCCCCATGTGGCCGATGTACGGCTCGCTGGAGACGAAGGTCATCGGCACCTTGTCGCGCAGTTTGCGCTTGCGCAGGTCGGCGTCGAGGATCATCGCGAATTCGTAGGCGGGGCCGAAGCAACTGGCGCCGGCCATCGCGCCGACGACGATCGGGCCCGGACGCTCGAGGAAGGCCTCGTAGGCGGCCCAGGCGCGCTGCGCGTGCGGCGTGGTGCAGATCGACTGGGTGAAGCCGCCCTCGGGACCGCTGCCCGGCACTTCCTCGAAGGCCAGCTTCGGGCCGGTGCAGACCAGCAGGTAGTCGTAATCGAGCACGCTGCCGTCGCCGGTGACGATGCGGTCGTGCTCGGCCTCGATCTTCGCGACGCCGTCGGCGCGGAACTCGACGCCCTTCTTCGTCAGGTAGTCGCCGGCCTTGAGGGTGATGTCTTCGGGCTTGCGCCAGC
Organism: Lysobacterales bacterium; assembly: GCA_019510125.1. Classification (GTDB taxonomy): domain Bacteria; phylum Pseudomonadota; class Gammaproteobacteria; order Xanthomonadales; family Xanthomonadaceae; genus Lysobacter_I. Next base: position 13,283 of record JAEKKX010000007.1, on the reverse strand, counting down.
CCACCGCCACCCAGGGATTGGAGGGCGTGAAGCTGAACCGCTCGCCGTCGCCGACGACGGTGATCCGGTGGCCCTTGCCGAGGATGTCCCGCAATTCGTAGGCCGCGCTCATGCCGCTCAGCCCCGCTCCGATCACGATGATGCTGCTCATGGCCCCTCCCGCCGGGTGAATTGATTGATTTCTAATTTAGATATATCTTAATTAGTGTTTGCTAGACTGTCAATCACCCTCCCGGAGCCCCCCATGCCCTACACCGCCCAGGATCTCGTCGCCCAGGCCCGCGCCGTGATCGAGGAAATCGAACCGGACCGGCTGCGCGCGCTGCAGGCCGAAGGCGTCGCCGTGATCGACGTGCGCGAGCCGGCCGAATTCGCCGAGGGCCATCTCCCCGGCGCGTTCAACATTCCGCGCGGCGTCCTCGAATTCCAGGTCGACGGCCATCCGGCCGTGGCCGGCCAGGCCGATCCGCATCTGGCCCACCGGCGCGCGCCGGTGATCCTCTACTGCCGCAGCGGCGGCCGTTCGGCGCTGGCGGCCGAGGCGCTGAAGCGTCTGGGCTTCGATCGCCCGCTCTCGCTCGCCGGCGGCTGGCAGCACTGGCTGGAAAGCGGCGGCGAGGTCGAGGGCGCGGCGCGATGAACGCCGCCCGTCGCCGCGGCGCCGATGCGGTGTCGATCGGCGCGCAGATGCAGGCCCAGGCCGAGCAGGCCGCCGAGCTGCTCAAGGCGCTGTCCAACCCGCAGCGGCTGCGGGTGATGTGCCTGCTGATCGACGGCGAGAAGACCGTCGGCGAGATCAACGCCGAGGTCGATCTCAGCCAGTCGGCGCTGTCGCAGCACCTCGCGGTGCTGCGCGAAGGCGGGCTGGTGCAGACGCGGCGCGAATCGCAAAGCGTGTACTACTCGGTCGCGGCCGGTCCCGTGCAGCAGTTGATCCGCACCCTGCACGACATCTACTGCCCGACGCCCGAGGACGACGGCGCAGGCCTCTGCTGATCCCCGGCCGCCGGCGCCTCAGGCGCCGGCGTAGCGCGCGGCGCCGCCGACCCAGCGCCGGGCGATCCGGTCGGCCGCCTCCGGATCCGCGCCGAGCAAGGTTTCGCCGATGCGCTGCACGGTGGGCAGCAGCGCGGCGTCGCGGCCGAGATCGGCGATGCGGAACGCGGCCAGCCCGGTCTGGCGCGTGCCCAGCAGTTCGCCCGGCCCGCGCAGTTCCAGATCCTTCTCGGCGATCACGAAGCCGTCGTTGGTCTCGCGCATCGTCTCCAGCCGCTGCTTCGCCATCCGCGACAGCGGCGACTGGTACAGCAGCACGCAGCTCGACGCCGCGCTGCCGCGCCCGACCCGGCCGCGCAACTGGTGCAACTGCGCCAGGCCGAGACGTTCGGCGTTCTCGACGATCATCAGCGAGGCGTTGGGCACGTCGACGCCGACCTCGATCACCGTCGTCGCGACCAGCAACTGCAGTTCGCCGGCCTTGAACGCCGCCATCGTCTTCTGCTTCTCGGCCGGCTTCATCCGCCCGTGCACCAGGCCCACGCGCAGCCCGGCCAACTGCTGCGTCAGCGTCTCGAACGTGCTCTGCGCGGCCTGCGCGACGACCTCGTCGCTGTCGTCGATCAGGGTGCAGACCCAGTACGCCTGGCGGCCCTCGCGGCAGGCGTCGCGGATGCGCTCGATCAGCGCCGGCCGCCGCTCCGCGCTCAGCACCACGGTCTGCACCGGGGTGCGCCCGGGCGGCAGTTCGTCGATCGCGGACACGTCGAGGTCGGCATAGGCGGCCATCGCCAGCGTGCGCGGGATAGGGGTTGCGGTCATCACCAACTGGTGCGGCACGCGCTCGCCGCGATTGCCCTTCTCGCGCAGCGCGAGGCGCTGGTGGACGCCGAACCGGTGCTGCTCGTCGACGATGGCCAGCGCCAGGTCGTGGAAAGCCACGCCCTCCTGCATCAGCGCATGGGTGCCGACCACCATCTGCGCGGCGCCGCCCGCGATGTCGGCCAGCACCGCCGCGCGCGCCTTGCCGCCGACCTTGCCGGCCAGCCAGGCCACGCGCACGCCCAGCGGTTCGAGCCAGGTCCGCAGGTTGACCAGGTGCTGCTCGGCCAGCAGTTCGGTCGGCGCCATCAGCGCCGCCTGGCGGCCCTCGCACACCGCCATCATCGCCGCCAGCGCGGCGACCACGGTCTTGCCGCTGCCGACGTCGCCCTGCACCAGGCGCAGCATCGGCAGCGGCCGCGCCAGGTCGGCGCGGATCTCGTCGAACACCCGCCGCTGCGCCGCGGTCAGCGCGAACGGCAGCGCCTTGCGCAGGCGTTCGGCGAGCGCGGCGTCGGCCAGCGGCGTCGCCCGGTGCGCCTGCACGGCGATGCGCTGGCGACGCAGGGTCAGGTGGTGGGCGAGCAGTTCCTCCAGCGCCAGCCGGCGCTGCGCCGGATGGGTCCCGGCGAGCAGCGCCTGCACGTCGCTGCCCTGCGGCGGCCGGTGCAGGGTCAGCAGCGCCTCGCGCAGCGAAGGCAGGCCCGCGCACAGCGGCTCGCGGGCGAGCATCGCCGCCGGCAGCAGCTCCAGCGCGGCCTCGTCCGGCAGCCGCTGCAGCGCCTGGCCGATGAGCTTGCGCAGCGCGGCCGGGCCGATGCCTTCGACCAGCGGATAGACGGGGTCGAGCCGGTCGCTCAGTCCGGGCGCGTCGTCGTCGCCGAGCACCCGATAGCTCGGATGCACGATCTCCAGCCCGTGCTGCCCCGGCCGCGGCGTGCCGTAGGCCCGGACCCGCGCGCCGGCGCCGAACTGCGACACCTGCTGCGCGCGGAAATGGAAGAAGCGCAGCACCAGGCTCGCGCCGGAATCGTCGCCGATCGCGACCCGCAGCATCGGCCGCCAGCGGAAGCCGCGCTCGACCGCTTCGACCCGGCCCTCGACCTGCGCCGGCCGCCCCGGCTGCAGCATCCGGATCGGCGTGAGCTCGGTGCGGTCCTCGTACTGCCGCGGCAGGTGGAACCACAGGTCCTGCAGCGTCATCAACCCGCGCGCGGCCAGTTTCTCCGCGACCTTGTCGCCCACCCCGCCGAGCGCCGTCAGCGGCTGTGCGGCGGAATCGAGCTGCGGGGCGGGACGGGACGGCGCGCGGGGCATGCGCTCAGCGCAGGACGAGGATCGCGTCGACCTCGAACTTCGCGCCGCGCGGCAGCGCCGACACTTCGATCGTCGACCGCGCCGGGAACGGCGCATCGAACACCTGCGCCATCACCTCGTTGACCGCGGCGAACTCGGACAGGTCGGTCAGGTACAGGCCGACGCGCACGATGTCGGCGAACGAACCGCCGGCGGCTTCGCACACCGCGCGCAGGTTCGCGAACGCCTGCCGCGCCTGCGCGGCGATGTCGCCCTCGACGATCAGGCCGGACGCCGGATCCAGCGGGATCTGGCCCGAGAGGAACACCAGGTCGCCGGCGCGGGTGGCCTGCGAGTAGGGACCGATGGCGGCGGGGGCGTGCGGCGTATGGATGGGTTCGCGGGGCATGGGCGGCTCGGCTGTGGAAGGGGCGTCCGTAGTTTACGTGGTAGGTCGGGCTTCGGCCCGACATCGTGAAACCACCGATCGCACTGCCCGATGATCGAATCCATGCGCCCAGTGCCAGTCACGATGATCGAAACGGTACCGGGGACGTGCGAAACGATCGGACGCGCGCGATGTCGGGCTGAAGCCCGCCCTACATCCGCTGCACGCCGTGGACCACGCCCAGCCGGCGCACCCGGCGGATGACCTCGGCGAGGTGGGTGCGGTCGCCCACCTCGATGCCGAAGCGGATCACCGCGATGTTGCGGTCGCGATCGAGGTATTCGACCGCGTCGATGTTGGAGTCGGCCTGGGCGATCGCGGCGGCGACCTGGGCGAGCACGCCGGGGCGGTTCTCGACCTCGATGCGCAGCGCGACCTGGTAGTCGCCGCTGACCTCGCGATCCCAGCCGATCGCCACCCAGCGTTCGGGCGACTTGCGGTATTCGGCGACGTTCGCGCAGTCCATGCGATGGACGACGATGCCGCGGCCGGCGGTGTGGTAGCCCATCACGTCGTCGCCGGGGATCGGCATGCAGCACTGCGCGAACGTCACCACGCCGCGCTCGGCGCCGGTGATCAGGATCTTCTCGCCGTGTCCCGGCGCCGGGGCGAGGTCGAATCCGTCGCGCTTGTCGGGCAGGCGATGCGCCAGCACCTGCGCGACCTGGGTCGGCATGCGGTTGCCCAGCGCGATGTCGGCCAGCAGCGCCTCCAGCCGCGGATAGCGGTGGTCGGACAGGAACGCCTCCAGCCGCGTCGCCGGCACCCGATCGAGCGAGGTGTCCATCTCCTCCAGCGCGCGGTCGAGCATGCGATGGCCGAGCTGCACCGCGTCCTCGTGCTCGAGCTGCTTGAGCTGGTGGCGGATCGCGGTGCGGGCCTTGCCGGTGACCACGAACTCCAGCCATTGCGGCTTGGGCGAGGCCGACTTCGCGGTGATGATCTCCACGCTCTGGCCGCTGGCGAGCTTGGTGCGCAGCGGCACCAGCTTGCGGTCGACGCGCGCGGCCACCGCGTGGTTGCCGACGTCGGTATGCACCGCGTAGGCGAAATCCAGCGTGGTCGAATTGCGCGGCAGGGCCATGATGTCGCCCTTGGGCGTGAACAGATAGACCTCGTCCGGGAACAGGTCGATCTTCACGTTCTCGAGGAATTCCAGCGACGAGCCGGTGCCGCGCTGGGACTCGATCAGATTCTCCACCCAGAGCTGGGCGCGGTTCTGCGCGCTGCTGGGCATGCCGCCGCCGTGCTTGTACGACCAGTGCGCGGCGATCCCGCGTTCGGCGATGAGGTCCATCTCCTCGGTACGGATCTGCACTTCGATCGGCGAGCCGTAGGGCCCGAACAGCACCGTGTGCAGCGACTGGTAGCCGTTGGCCTTGGGAATGGCGACGAAATCGCGGAAGCGGCCGTCCAGCGGCTTGAACACCGAATGCACCACGCCCAGCGCGTGGTAGCACTCCGGCACCGTGCGCACGACCAGGCGGAAGCCGAACACGTCCATCACCTGGTCGAAGGTTTTGCCCTCGGCGCGCATCTTGGTGTAGATGCTCCACGGCGATTTCACCCGGCCGACCAGCCGGAACTGGAAGCCTTCCTTGCCCAGGCGCTGCGCGAACTGGGCCTCGATCTTCGCCATCGCCTCGCGCCGCACCAGCGGCTGGGTGCGGATGCGCCGCGCCAGCACCGCGTGGCGCCACGGATGCAGCGCGCGGAAACCGAGGTCCTGCAGTTCGGCCTTGATCCGGTTCATGCCCAGGCGCTGTGCGATCGGCGCGTAGATCTCCAGGGTCTCGCGCGCGATCCGCGCGCGCGCCTCGGAATTCTGCGCGCCGAGGGTGCGCATGTTGTGCAGGCGATCGGCCAGCTTGATCAGGATCACGCGCAGGTCGCGCGCCATCGCCAGCATCATCTTGCGGAAGCTCTCCGCCGCCGCCTCCTGGCGGTCGCGGAACTGCAGCTTGTCGAGCTTGGTGACGCCTTCGACCAGTTCCGCCACGGTCGCGCCGAACTCCGCCGCGATCTCCTCGCGGGTCAGCGGCGTGTCCTCGATGGTGTCGTGGAGGATCGCCGCGACCAGCGTCTCGACGTCCACGCCCTGCTCGGCCAGCACCGTGGCCGCCGCGACCGGATGGGTGATGTAGGGCTCGCCCGACTTGCGGGTCTGGCCCGCATGCGCCGCCGCGCCCACCCGCCAGGCGCGGATCAGCGTCTCACGCTGGTCCGCCGGCAGGTACGCCGCCGCCGCCTCCAGCGTGCGGACGTAGTCCGGCAGTTCCGCGTCGGGCGCGGGCGTGGGGCCGGACTGGATCGGCTCGAGTTGGCTCATGCCCGAAGCCTAAGCGCAAAGCCCCGAGATTGGGAATGGGTCGCGTCCCGGCGCCGCGGCGCGACGCGCGGACGCCGCTCCGGAAACGGCGAAACCCCGCCGGAGCGGGGTTTCGCAAGTGGTCCGATGTCTGCCGCGGACCGGCGGAAGCGCGCAGGCGCTTCGCTCAGAGATCGTCGCCCTTCGACAGGTCGTCGTCGGCCACGACTTCGGCGGCGGCCCACTCCAGCGCCTCGCGCTCCTTGCGCTCGCGCTCGGCCTTCTCGACCGCGTCGATGTAGCCGTTGTCGATGCGGCGGGCGGCGATTTCGCGCAGCGCCAGCACGGTCGGCTTGTCGTTGGCTTCGCTGTTGTCGATCTGGGGATCGACGCCGTTGGCGAGCTGGCGGGCGCGCTTGGCGGCCATCATGACCAGTTCGAAACGGTTGTCGACGACTTGCAGGCAATCTTCAACGGTGATGCGGGCCATGGGGCTCCCGGCGGCACGAGGCCGTCCGTCAATGTGTGGGAACCGGCGATTCTAGCGTTTTCAGGGGGTTGTGGACAAGTCCGGGCCCGGCCCGCCGCAGGGTCAAGTCTCACTCCCGGGCGAGAATCCGGCGGAAAGTCAGGTTGATCCGCTCCCCGATCGGCCGCGCCGTGCCCGGCAGGGCGTGGCGCCAGCGCGCCTGGGTCTCCCCGGCAATCACCAGCAGGCTGCCGTGCGGCAGGTCCAGGCGCCGCGCCGGCCCGCCGTCGCGCGGCTTGAGCGCGAAGCGCCGGGTCGCGCCCAGGCTCAGCGAGGCGATCACCGGCCGCGGGCCGAGCTCGGGCTCGTCGTCGCTGTGCCAGCCCATGCGGTCGCGGCCGTCGCGGTAGCGGTTCGCCAGGACGCTGTCGAACCCGACTCCCAGCGCCTCGCGCAGGCGCGCCCGCACCGGTGCCAGCGCCGCCGGCCACGGCCGCGGCTCGAACCGGGTCCGTGAATAGGTGTAGGCCGCGCCGGGATCGCCGATCCAGCAGCTCAGCCGCGGCGAATCGACCTCGCGGCCGAACAGGCGGATGCGGTGCGTCTCCCAGGCGATGCCGTCCCGGAGGGCGGCGAACAGGGCGTCGGCCTCGCCCGCCGGCAGCCACGCCGGCGCGAAGCGCAGGTCGGCGCCGGGCAGGGGGATCGGCGACAGGAGGCTCGGATCGCGCATCGCGGCATGCTGCCGATTTGCCCCGCCCGGCGCAAACCGCGAAAATCGCCGGATTCTTCCGGAGTCCGACATGAGCGAGACCGCGCCAACGCCCGAGATCGAACGCGACGTGATGGAGTACGACGTGGTCACCGTCGGCGCCGGCCCGGCCGGACTGTCGTTCGCGATCCGGCTGAAGCAGCTCAACCCCGAACTCAGCGTCTGCGTGATCGAGAAGGCCTCGACCGTCGGCGCGCAGATCCTGTCCGGCGCGGTGATCGAGACCGGCCCGCTCGACGCGCTGCTGCCGGGCTGGCGCGACCATCCGCCGCCGATCTGCGTGCCCGCCACCGAAGACGAGTTCTGGCTGCTCACCAGGACCGGCGGCCGCAAGCTGCCGGTACCGCCGGGCATGAACAACCACGGCAACGTGATCGTCAGCCTCGGCGCGATGTGCGCCTGGCTGGCGCCGCAGGCCGAGGCGCTGGGCGTGGAGATCTACCCCGGCTTCGCCGCCGCCGAGACCCTGCACGCCGAGGACGGCGCCGTCGTCGGCGTGCGCATCGGCGACATGGGCGTGGCCAGGGACGGTTCGCACAAGCCCGGCTTCACCGCCGGCATCGACATCCGCGCCAAGGTCACGGTGCTGGCCGAGGGTGCGCGCGGCCATCTCACCAAGCGCCTGATCAAGCGGTTCAAGCTCGATGCCGACAGCGACCCTCAGGGGTATTCGATCGGCATCAAGGAGCTCTGGCAGGTGCCGGAAGATCGGGTCACGCCCGGCAAGATCGTGCACAGCTTCGGCTGGCCGGCCGACAGCCACACCTACGGCGGCAGCTTCCTGTACCACCTGGACAAGGGCCGGATCGCGCTGGGCTACGTCAGCGGGCTGGACTACCGCGATCCCGAATACAAGCCGTGGGAAGCCTTCCAGCAGTGGAAGAACCATCCGATGGTGAAGCCGCTGCTGGAAGGCGGCAGCATCGTCTCGGCCGGCGCCCGCGCGATCGTCACCGGCGGCTGGCAGTCGCTGCCGAAGGTCGAGATGCCCGGCGCGCTGCTGATCGGCGACACCGCCGGCCTGCTCAACGTGCCGAAGATCAAGGGTACCCACCAGGCGATCCGCTCGGGCATGCTCGCGGCCGAACACCTGGTCGCCTCGCAACTGGCGCCGGAAGGCTTCGATGCGAAGCTGCGCGCCTCCGATGCGATGGCCGAGCTGAAGAAGGTCCGCAACGTGAAACCCGGCTTCAAGCGCGGACTGTGGTTCGGCATGCTCAATGCGGCCTGGGAAACGCTGACCGGCGGCGCTTCGCCGTGGACGCTGAAGAACAAGGCCGACTGGTCGTCGCTGGACAAGGTCGACGCGCACGAACAACCGAAGCGCGCAGCGGTCGAAGCGCAGTACGTGGAACGCACGCTGGCGCCGCGCGATCGGCTCGCCGCGGTCTACTTCGCGGCGACCGAGCACGACGAGGACCAGCCGGTGCACCTGCGCGTCCACGACACCTCGGTCTGCGTGACCCGGTGCGCCGAGGAATACGACAACCCGTGCACGCGGTTCTGCCCCGCGGGCGTCTACGAGATCGTGTCCGACGAGGCGGGCAAGCGCCTGCAGATCAACGCCGCCAACTGCGTCCACTGCAAGACCTGCGACATCAAGGACCCGTACCAGATCATCGACTGGGTCACGCCCGAAGGCGGCTCCGGGCCGAATTACCAGAACCTCTGACGGGTCGGCGACGGTCGCGCGGACACGCAAAAACGCCCGGATTCCCGGGCGTTTTCGCTTTCTGTCGATCGGCGATGCGCCGCCGGCGTCACATCGCGGCGCGGCGCGCCGTCGTGCCCGGCTCGTGGCCCGGGGACATCGTCGGCTGCTGCGCGCCGGTCTGCGCGACGGGCGCGGCGTCCAGCTTCTGCAGGCTCTCGGCGAGCGGGGTGCCGGCGGCCTGGGTGCGATCGATGTGCGCCTGGCGCGCGGTCGGCGAGCCGGGGGCGCCGTCGCCGATGAACAGGTTCTGCTTGCCGTCGGAGGTCGGATTGCCCAGCGACACGTATTCGATGTGGCGGATGCCGTTCTGCTTCGCCAGCACCGTCAGACTCGCCGCGGTTTCCTCGACCGGCAGCCGCGCGCCGCTGCCGTTGAGGCGCTGCACCCCGGAGACCGCCTGCTCGTACAGGCCCTGATGTTCCGGCGACACCGTCGCCCGCGGTTCGCGGGCCGCGATCGGCCGCACCGGCTCGGGCAGCGGCACCGGATCCGGCGCGTGCGTGATCGGCCGCGACGGCCTGCTGGAGCCACCGCCGAAGTGGATGGTGAGACCCACCCGACCGTAGGTTTCGTGGGTTTCGGGCCGATAGCCCGCTTCCGCCGTGAACTGGTAGCGGTCGCTGCCCTTGGTCGTGAGCTTCGCGCCGAACTCCGAGACGCGGAACGGGCCGTCGCGATTGTCGGCGCGGACGACGCCGCTGTATTCGAGATCCTTGTTGCGGAAATTGATCGAACCGCCGACGTCGGTGAACGGCCCGAACTTGCCGTCGACGCCCAGGGAGCCTGCGCCGTCGTTGAAGCCGACCTTGGCGCCGACGCCGAACGAGGTGCCGACGCGATCCTTCATCAAGGTCGCGTTGAGTTCGTTGCCGTTGGGGAAGCTCGCGCCGAGCTTGTAGTTGGAGGTGCCGTTGGGCTCGTCGATCCGGAAGCCCGCCAGCCCCTTGCCGTCGCGGCCGACGCCGAACGCGGCCTCGGCGCCGTAGACGTGGCCCGCCGGCGACTTCGACAGGTCGAAATCCAGGCGATCGCCATTGCCGAACAGCAGTTTGGAGTTCAGCGACGAGGTCTGCGCCGGCTCGTCCACGCGGAACCCGCCCGTGCCCGAGCCGTTCTGGCCGAGCCGGAAGGTCGCGTCGGCGCCGTAGATCGCGCCCGCCTTGGTGTTGGTGTAGTCCGCGCCCAGGCCGAAACCGTCGTTCCACTTGAGCTTGGTGTTGAACATCGACGTTCCGGCCGGCTCGTCGATCCGGAAGGCGGCCGTGCCGTCGCCGTCCTTGCCGAGCTTGAACGCGGTGTCCGCGCCGTAGATGCGCCCGGCCTTGGTGTTGTTGTAGTCGGCGTTGAGCGAAAAATCGTCGTTCAACTTGAGCCGGGTGTTGAACATCGAGGTGCCGGCGGGTTCGTCGACCCGGAACGCCGCGGTGCCGTTGCCGCTCTGGCCAAGCTTGAACGCGGCATCGGCGCCGTAGATCTGGCCGTCGCGATTGCGCAGCCAATCGGCATTGAGGTGCGTATTGGCGTCGAAGTTCAGCGCGGTGTTGGCCTTGGCCGTTCCGTTCGGCTCGTCCACGCGGAACGCGGCGGTGCCGTTGCCGCTCTGGCCGAGCTTGAACGCTGCGTCGGCGCCGTAGACCTGGCCGTCGCGGTTACGCAACCAATCGGCGTTGAGGCGGGTGTTGGCGTCGAAATTCAGCGCGGTGTTGGCCTGCGCGGTGCCGGCCGGCTCATCGACCCGGAACGCCGCGGTGCCGTTGCCGCTCTGGCCGAGCTTGAACGCGGCGTCGGCGCCGTAGACCTGGCCGTCACGATTGCGCAGCCAATCGGCGTTGAGGTGCGTGTTGGCGTCGAAGTTCAGCGCGGTGTTGGCCTTGGCCGTGCCGTTCGGTTCGTCCACGCGGAACGCGGCCGTGCCGTTGCCGGTCTGCCCGAGCTTGAATGCGGCGTCGGCGCCGTAGATCTGGCCGTCGCGATTGCGCAGCCAATCGGCGTTGAGGTGCGTGTTGGCGTCGAAGTTGAGCGCGGTGTTGGCCTTGGCCGTGCCGTTCGGCTCGTCCACGCGGAACGCGGCCGTGCCGTTGCCGCTCTGCCCGAGTTTGAATGCGGCGTCGGCGCCGTAGATCTGGCCGTCGCGATTGCGCAGCCAATCGGCGTTGAGCCGCATGTTCGGATCGAAATTCAGCGCGGTGTTGGCCTGCGCGGTACCGGCAGGCTCGTCCACGCGGAACGCGGCCGTGCCGTTGCCGGTCTGCCCGAGCTTGAATGCGGCGTCGGCGCCGTAGACCTGGCCGTCGCGATTGCGCAGCCAATCGGCGTTGAGCCGGGTATTCGCATCGAAATTCAGCGCTGTGTTGGCCTGCGCGGTACCGTTCGGCTCGTCCACGCGGAACGCGGCGGTGCCATTGCCGGTCTGGCCGAGCTTGAACGCCGCGTCGGCGCCGTAGATCTGGCCGTCGCGATTGCGCAGCCAATCGGCGTTGAGCCGCGTGTTCGGATCGAAATTCAGCGCGGTATTGGCCTGCGCGGTGCCGTTCGGCTCGTCCACGCGGAACGCGGCGGTGCCATTGCCCGTGCCTCCGAGCTTGAAACTGCCGTCGCCACCGTAGTTCTGACCCTGCAGGGTGCGATTCCAGTCGAGATTGAACAGGTTCCCGTTGGAGAACTGGAGCTGGCTGCCGATGCGATAGGTGTCCGTCGGCGGCGATGCGGTTGCACCGAAGCGCAGGTTTCCGCCATCGCCCAGGCCGAAGCGCCCGTTGAGGCCGTACTGGTCGAGTGCGAATCGGGGATCGGTCTGCAGCCGCAACTGCGCACCGAGCAGATCGCCATTGCGGAACAGGTAATCGGCGTTGCCCTGATAGAGGCCCGGGGACGGTTCGGTCGCACGGCCCGTCAGCATTCCGCCCCACAGCCGGGTCTGGAAACCGAACGGCGGATCCTGCGACGCGGGCGCCTGGGGCGCGGGCGACGCGGAGGCGTCGGTGGCGGGATCGTTCTTCGGGTCGGGCATGCCCATCTCCATGGCTCCCCATCGGGAGCGTCGATCGTCCGCCAAGGTTTCTCGAAGGGCGTCGCGAAGTCAAGCAAAACCACGCCAAAACCGGAAATTCGAACGCAAAAGAAGAACCCCCGCAGCCTGAGCTGCGGGGGTTCCGGAAAAGACCCTGGCGATGACCTACTCTCGCATGCTGAGTGCACACTACCATCGGCGCGTGCGCGTTTCACTTCCGAGTTCGGGATGGGATCGGGTGGTTCCACGCAGCTATTGTCACCAGGGAGAGGGTGGAGGGTCGCCGGCTTCTTGCGAAGCAGCGCTCACGCTCTCATTGGGTCTCGGGACGTAACGAGGTTGTGCCGAACGTCGACGTGTCGGTCGAGGTAAGGCGACTTGAGGTTATATGGTCAAGCCACACGGATCATTAGTACAGGTTAGCTCAACGCATTGCTGCGCTTACACACCCTGCCTATCAACCACCTAGTCTTGATGGTTCCTTCAGGGGGCTTGTGCCCCGGGAGATCTCATCTTGAGGCGCGCTTCCCGCTTAGATGCTTTCAGCGGTTATCGCTTCCGAACATAGCTACCCGGCAGTGCCACTGGCGTGACAACCGGAACACCAGAGGTTCGTCCACTCCGGTCCTCTCGTACTAGGAGCAGCCCCTCTCAAATCTCCAACGCCCACGACAGATAGGGACCGAACTGTCTCACGACGTTCTGAACCCAGCTCGCGTACCACTTTAAATGGCGAACAGCCATACCCTTGGGACCGACTACAGCCCCAGGATGTGATGAGCCGACATCGAGGTGCCAAACACTGCCGTCGATATGAACTCTTGGGCAGTATCAGCCTGTTATCCCCGGCGTACCTTTTATCCGTTGAGCGATGGCCCTTCCATACAGAACCACCGGATCACTAAGACCTACTTTCGTACCTGCTTGATCCGTCGATCTCGCAGTCAAGCACGCTTATGCCTTTGCACACAGTGCGCGATGTCCGACCGCGCTGAGCGTACCTTCGTGCTCCTCCGTTACTCTTTGGGAGGAGACCGCCCCAGTCAAACTACCCACCATACACGGTCCCCGATCCGGATTACGGACCTAGGTTAGAACGTCAAGCACTTCAGGGTGGTATTTCAAGGATGGCTCCACCAGAACTAGCGTCCTGGTTTCATAGCCTCCCACCTATCCTACACAGAAGAACTCAACGTTCAGTGTAAAGCTATAGTAAAGGTTCACGGGGTCTTTCCGTCTTGCCGCGGGAACGCTGTATCTTCACAGCGATTTCAATTTCACTGAGTCTCGGGTGGAGACAGCGCCGCTCTCGTTACGCCATTCGTGCAGGTCGGAACTTACCCGACAAGGAATTTCGCTACCTTAGGACCGTTATAGTTACGGCCGCCGTTTACTGGGGCTTCGATCAAGAGCTTCGCCTTGCGGCTGACCCCATCAATTAACCTTCC
>JAEKKX010000002.1 GCA_019510125.1 Lysobacterales bacterium | reverse complement strand
AACGACACGCTGAACGGTGCGCCGGCGACGCTGGCGACGGTGACGATCAGCCAGGTCTCGACGAGCAACCCGAACGTCACGATCAACCCGGCGACGGGTGCGGTGAACGTGGCCCCGGGTACGCCGGCGGGCACGTACACCCTCGTGTACCAGATCTGCGAGCAGCTCAACCCGACCAACTGCGACACGGCGACCGTCACGGTGACCGTGGGCGCGGCGGTGATCGACGCGGTGGACGACACCGGCACGGTGGCGAACGGCGCGGCCGGCGGTACGGCGGTGCCGAACGTGCTGGTCAACGACACGCTGAACGGCGCGCCGGCGACGCTGGCGACGGTGACGATCAGCCAGGTCTCGACGAGCAACCCGAACGTCACGATCAACCCGGCGACGGGTGCGGTGAACGTGGCCCCGGGCACGCCGGCGGGCACGTACACCCTCGTGTACCAGATCTGCGAGCAGCTCAACCCGTCGAACTGCGACACGGCGACCGTCACGGTGACCGTGGGCGCGGCGGTCATCGATGCGGTGGACGACACCGGGACGGTGGCGAACGGTGCGGCCGGTGGTACGGCGGTGCCGAACGTGCTGGTCAACGACACGCTGAACGGTGCGCCGGCGACGCTGGCGACGGTGACGATCAGCCAGGTCTCGACGAGCAACCCGAACGTCACGATCAACCCGGCGACGGGTGCGGTGAACGTGGCCCCGGGCACGCCGGCGGGCACGTTCACCCTCGTGTACCAGATCTGCGAGCAGCTCAACCCGACCAACTGCGACACGGCGACCGTCACGGTGACCGTGGGTGCGGCGGTGATCGACGCGGTGGACGACACCTTCCCGCCGGTCAGCGGCGTGGGTGGCGGCACGACCGGCTCGGTGCTGGGCAACGACACGCTCAACGGCGTGGCGGTGACCCCGGCCGACATCACCCTGACCCCGGGCGTCGCGCCGACCCCGGCGACGGGCAGCATCACGATGAACCCGGACGGCACGATCACGATCGCGGCGGGGACCGAAGCGGGGACCTACACGTATCCGTACACGATCTGCGAAGCGCTGAACCCGGCGAACTGCGACACGGCGGTGGCGACGGTGATCGTGTCGGCGCAGCCGGGCCTGACCCTGGACAAGATCGCCGGGACGCCGACCGCCAACGTGGCCGGCGCGACGATCGCGTACAGCTTCGTGGTGACCAACACCGGCAACGTGACGGTGACGGGCCTGGCGATCAACGACGCGAAGCTGGATGCGGCGGCGGTCTGTCCGGCCACGACCCTGGCGCCGGGCGCCTCGACGACCTGCACGGGCACGCACACCATCACCCAGGCGGAAGTCGATGCGGGCACGGTGGACAACACCGCGACCGCGACCGGCACCCTGCCGGGCAACGGCGGCACCACGGTGTCGCCGCCCGACAGCACCAGCACCCCGATCGCGCAGACCCCGGCGATCAGCGCGACCAAGACGGCCACGCTGACCACCGACAACGGCGTGCCGGCGCTGGCCGACGAGGGCGACGTGATCACGTACGCGGTGTCGGTGACCAACACCGGCAACGTGACGCTGAACAACCTGGTGGTGAGCGACAGCTTCGAAGGCGGCACGCCGACGACGCTGACCTGCACGCCGACCACGCTGGTCCCGGGCGCCACCGCCACCTGCGCGAGCTACACGCACACGGTGACGGCGGCCGAGGCGCTGGCGGGCGGCACGCTCGACAACGTGGCGACCGCGCGTGCGCTGTCCTCGACCTCGGCCCAGACGGTGACCTCGACGAGCACCGCCGTGGTCGCGGTCAACGGCGCCCCGGCGACGATCCGCGTCACCAAGACCGCCAGCCCGCGCGACGTGCACGTGGGCGACCTGGTCCGCTACACGGTGACGATGGAGAACACCAGCCAGACGACGATGACCGACGGCACGCTGGTCGATACGCCGCCGGCCGGGTTCGTCTACGTCGACGGCTCGCTGCAGGTGGTCGATGCCGACAACGCCGGTCGCCTGGTCGGGACCAACCCGATCCGGGTCGACCAGATCGACATCGCCGGCGGCGATCGCGCCACCGTCACCTACCTGCTGCGCGTGGGCGCGGGCGTGCGCGCCGGCATCCACACCAACAGCGCGCTGGTCGAGGACAACGGCGACGTGGTGTCGAACACCGCGACCGCGGACGTGCAACTGGTCGCCGATCCGATGCTCGACGACTCGCTGATCCTCGGCACGGTGTTCAACGACCGCGACGGCGACGGCTGGCAGGATCCGGCGGGCCTGGGCGACGTGCGCGTCCAGGGCGGTTTCGCGGCGGAAGCCTACGTGCCGAACTCGACCACGGTCGATCGCGGCGCCGGTCCGAAGCCGGAAGCCGACCACAGCTCGCCGATGCTCCACGGCATCGCGGTAGGCGACCTCACGGCGCGGCAGTCGGAAGGCGATGCGGTGGCGAACCACACCGTCGTCGTCCGCCAGAAGCTGCGCGAGCTGCGCTTCACCGACGACTTCGTGCTGACCTCCGCGCAGGGCGTGACCGTGCGCATGGCCGCCGACGGCAGCACCCGCGTCGAGAAGAGCGGCGACGCGGCCAAGGGCCTGAACGCGGCCGAGCCGACGGTGGAGCGTCGGGTCAGCCAGGTGGCCGACGGCTACGTGGTCGACTACGTGATCGCCAACGCCGGCATCGACGAGCGCGGCATCCCGGGCGTGCGCCTGGCGACGGTGGAAGGCCTGCTGGTCGAGACCGATCAGTACGGTCGCTACCACCTGGCCGGCGTCGACGGCGGCCGCTCGGAGCGCGGGCGCAACCTGATCCTGAAGGTCGATCCGGCCACGCTGCCGCCGGGCACCGTGTTCACCACGGACAACCCGCTGGTCAAGCGCGTGACCCCGGGCGTGCCGACCCGCTTCGACTTCGGCGTCAAGCTGCCGGTGTCGGTGCTGGAAGGCGCCACCCAGGCGGTCGAGATGGAGCTGGGCTCGGTGATGTTCGCGCCCGACAGCGCGGAGATCCGGCCGCAGTACCGCGCGGCGATCGACAAGATCGCCGACGCGTCCCAGGGCCACGCCGGCGGCGAGATCGTGATCGGCGCCGAGGGCGGCAGCGACCTGCTCGCCTTCGAGCGCGCGATCGCGGTGCGCGACGCGCTGGTCGCGAAGCTCTCGCCCGAGACCGCGGCGGGCCTGCGGATCAGCGTCCGCGCCAACCCGCACGACCCGGATTCGACCGTGGTCGGAGTGATGGAGTGGCCGCTGATCGGCACGTTCCTGTTCGAGACCGACCGCGCCGAGATCAAGCCGGAATACCGGCCGCTGGTGCGCCGGATCGCGGACTACCTGGTGGCGATCGGCACCACCCGCGTGGCGGTGGTCGGCCATGCCGACAAGCGCGGTGCGGACGACTACAACGTGGCACTTGGCATGCGTCGTGCGAAGGCCGTCTACGACGCGATCGCGGAGGCGCTCCCGGCGAATGTCCGCGGAGGATTGCGTGTCGACATCAACGAGGATCCGGCTGCCCCTGCCGGAATGAACGGGCAGTGAGGGTCGCCAAGATGAAGATGAAACTGCTCGACTACACCCTGATCGGCATCCTTGCCGGCCTCGCCGGTTCCGCTTCCGCGCAGGAAGCGGCGCCGGCGCCGCAGGACGCGACCCGCTGCGACGGCAGCGGCTGCACGTCCGACGAAGGCATGGTGTTCACCATCCGCACCCGCGGCGAACAGCGGCCGGTCACCAAGGGCACGTCCGACGGGTCCGATGCCAACGCGCTGCAGCCCGACCGTCGGGTGACGGTTGAGGCCGAACGCGTCGAATCGAGCTGGAACCACGACCTGAAGACCGGCGAAGCGCTGGCGATCGGCAAGTGGTCCACCGACCTGCCCGGCGGCGGCGTGATCTGGGCCACCGAGGACCCCAACCTCGGCCAGCCGCAGTACAGCGTCTCGGCGCCGTCGATGGTCGCCTTCGACGGCGGCCGCATCACCAAGCCGGTGCGCTTCTACGCCTACAGCAACTATCCGGACTTCATCAAGCGCGCCGAAGTGCTGGTCTACCGCGCCAGCGACGTCGATCTGGTGACCCCGCTGGCGACGGTGCCGATGCCGGTCGGCGCGGTCACCGACGTCGAGTGGGACGGCGCGCTGCCGGCGGGCTTCGAGGCCCGCGCCGGCGACGAGCTGGTGTACCTGGTCCGCGCCTACGGCGCCGACGGCAGCTTCGACGAGACCTGGCCGCGGCGCATGCAACTGGTCCGTCCGGAAGAGGCCGAACGCGGCGCGCAACTGCTGCGCCAGTCGGTCGAGCGCAGCAACGGCCTCGCGCTGAGCGCCGAGGACGCGGAGCAGCGCAGCCTCGTCGACGGCATCTTCGGCGAGAACGCCCTGCACCGGCAGAACATCGCGATCTACGGTTCGCGCATCCGCATCCAGGGGCGCGACATCCCCGAGGGCTATTCGGTCAGGATCAACGGCCAGAGCCAGCCGATCGACCTGCAGCGCAAGCTGGTGGCCGAATACCTGGTGCCGGTCGGCCGCCATGCGTTCGACATCGAACTGCGCGGCCAGGACCAGCAGACGCTGGACAAGCGCCTCGACATCGACGTCACCGGCAAGTACATGTTCGCGGTCGCGATCGCCGACTTCACGGCGTCCGGCAGCAGCGTGTCGGGGTCGGTGGAGCCGCTCAGCGGCGACGACCGTTACGACGACCGCTTCCTGCTCGAAGGCCGCCTCGCGTTCTACCTGAAGGGCAAGATCAAGGGCAAATACCTGGTCACCGCCCAGGCCGACACCCAGGAACGCGAGATCAGCGAGCTGTTCCACGGCTTCGGAAAGGCCAACGCGCAGGACGTGTTCCGGCGCCTCGATCCGGACCAGTACTACCCGGTCTACGGCGACGATTCGACCACGTACCGCGACGTCGACACCCAGGGCAAGCTCTACGTCCGCGTCGACTGGGACAAGAGCCAGGCGCTGTGGGGCAATTTCGACACCGGCATCACCGGCACCGAATACGGCCAGTACTCGCGCGCGCTGTACGGCGGCGCGCTGAGCTGGCGCTCGCGCCGGGCGACCGACCTGGGCGAAGCCGCCTCGCAGCTCAAGGTGTTCGGGTCCGAGGCGCAGAGCGCGCCCGGCCACAGCGAATTCCTCGGCACCGGCGGCAGCCTGTACTACCTCAAGCACACCGACGTGCTGCCCGGTTCCGACCGGGTGGTGCTGGAAGTGCGCGACCACACCACCGGCCGCGTGGAGAAGCGGGTCGACCTCGCCCGCGGCGCGGACTACGAGATCGACGCGTTCCAGGGCCGGCTGCTGCTGACCCGGCCGCTGGCGCAGATCACCCGCGAGAACATCCCCACGCTCACCCGCGACACGCCGCTGGACGGCTTCACGCAGGTGCTGCAGGTGGACTACGAGTACATCCCCGACGGTTTCGATCCGGGGTCGTTCACGGCGGGCCTGCGCGGCAAGCACTGGTTCGGCGACCACGTCGCGCTCGGCGCCACGTACATCGACGAGAACCGCGGCGGCGACGACTATTCGCTCAAGGGCGCGGACCTGACCCTGCAGGCCGGTCGCGGCACCTACCTGAAGCTGGAGCAGAGCCGCACCA
Source organism: Lysobacterales bacterium (assembly GCA_019510125.1). Lineage (GTDB taxonomy): Bacteria > Pseudomonadota > Gammaproteobacteria > Xanthomonadales > Xanthomonadaceae > Lysobacter_I. The sequence goes on along the minus strand of JAEKKX010000002.1, from coordinate 15,516 downwards.
GCGCCACCAGTGCGCCGATCTTCTTCTCGGACAACGGCGGCCTGAGCTTCGGCCAGATCAACCCGGTCACCGACGCCCGCGACGGCGAAGCGAAGGCGGTCGAGGCCCGCGCCAATTTCAAGGAGCTGGGCTGGACCGCGCTGGACTGGTCCGCCGGTGCCTGGTGGCGCGACGTGGATTCGGGCTTCTCGGTCAGCCGCTTCGACATCGGCGCGCGCGTGCGCGAGCAGGGCGCCGAAGTGCTGGGCCAGTTCTCGCCGAACGTGAACGTGCATGCCCGCTACAGCCGCGCCGAACGCGACGCGGAGTCGCTGACCCAGTCCCAGATCACCGGCGAATGGCGCATCGACGACCACGACAGCCTCGCCGCGGAACTGCGCCGCATCGAGGAAAAGCGTATTTCCGGCAACGCCGCCGGCACGCTGGCCGCGCTGCAGTACAAGCACCGCTTCGGCAGCAGCCTCGACGTCTACGGCACCGCGCAGTTCACGGTCGACGACGACGGCGGCCGCTACGCCGACAACGACGCCTACACCGTGGGCGGCAAGTACCTGTTCGGCGACCTGTCGAGCATCGGCGCGGAAGTCACCACCGGCGACCGCGGCGATTCCGCCCAGGTCAACGCCGAGTACCGACTCAGCCCCGAGCACACGTTCTACGGCGCCTACACCTGGTCCACCGACCGCACCGACTACGACCCGCTGTTCAACGACCGCCAGAGCACCGGCTGGACGCTGGGCCAGCGCTGGCGGCTGTCGAACCAGACCAATCTCTACAACGAGAGCCAGTACCTCAAGGCTCCGAACGAGAGCGGGCTGGCGCACACCTTCGGCATGGACTTCTATCCGGGCGTGGGCTGGACCCTGGGCTTCACCTTGCAGACCGCGAACCTCGACCGCGGCACCGGCAACGTCGACCGCAACGCGGTGAGCGTCAGCGCCGGCCGCACCTCCAGCGCCACCCAGTGGAACAGCAAGCTGGAATGGCGCGAGGACACCGGCGCCGAGCAGCGCACCCAGTGGGTGACCACCAACACCTTCACCCACAAGGTCAACGAGAGCTTCCGGATCGCGGCGCGCTTCAACTACTCGAAGACGACCGACGACCTGCAGGCGAGCGCGGGCGCCAAGTTCATCGAAGGCAACTTCGGCTTCGCCTGGCGGCCGTTCGATTCGGGCAAGTGGTCGCTGCTGGGCAAGTACACGTACCTGTACGACCTGTCGGCGCTGCCGCAGATCGGCACCAACGTGGCCAACTACGACCAGCGCAGCCAGGTGCTCTCGCTCGAGGGCATCTACCGGCCGAACACCGACTGGGAGTTCGCCGGCAAGCTGATGCGGCGCGAGGGCGAGGTGCGTTACGGCCGGCTGGCGGGGCAGTGGGCCGATTCCGGCGCGACCTTCGTCGCGGCGCAGGCGCGCTACGCCTTCGCCGACGACTGGCACGCGCTGGCGGAGTATCGCTGGCTCGGCGTGAAGGACGGCGGCGCGCGCCAGGGCGCGCTGCTGGGCATCGACCGCGACCTCGGCAAGAACCTGCGCCTGGGCGTGGGCTACAACTTCACGCAGTTCAACGACGATCTGACGAACTTCGACTACGACCAGCGCGGCTGGTTCGTCAACTTCGTCGGCTGGTACTGACCTGCGCGACTGACATGTACGACTGACGGCGACGGAACGCCGTGTCTGCGGGAAGGACGCGGCGGTTTCGCGCGTCCGGGCGCCGGCCATCGAACGATTCGATCGCCGCGGCCCAAACGATAGGCGGCCCACGGAATGCGCCGCGATCGCACCAGAGGATCCGGCGCCGTCCACCGGTCCGGATCCGCGTCATCCCTGATTCGCTCTGGAGTTCGGTTGCAATGAAAGGCTTCCCGTCGTCGTCGAATCCGGCCCCCCTGCGTCGCGGCGCACTGCTCGCGGGCGCGCTGGGCGTCATCGCGCTGGTGACCTCCGGCAGCGCCGCGGCGCTCACCTGCGGGCCGGTCTACAGCTCGCAGATCATCAACGGCGGCACCTTCTCGCCGCGGCTGTACCAGCTCAACGGCACCGTCGCCACGCTGGATTCGACCGCCGGCCAGAATCTCGACGGCATCGGCCAGGCCACCGACACCAACATCTATTTCGACAACGGCGCGAACACGACCATCCGTCGCTTCACCGGCGCCGCGACCACCGCGTTCGCCACCAACTGGACCAGCTTCGGCGGCAACCCCGGCTCGTCCGGCCAGGGCGGCGGCGCCGACGGCAACGTCTACTACGTCGGCAGCGACCGGCACCTGTACCGGGTCAGCACGGCAGGCGTGAACACCGACCTCGGACTGGTGAGCGCCGCCGCGGCCGCGGACGCCACCATCTGGGCGAACATGAGCGCGGGCGATCTCGCCTCCGACGCCAATGGCCGCCTCTACTGGCTCGGCAGCAGCGGCAGCAGTTCGTACCTGTTCCGGATCGACCGCGCCACCCTGCAGGCCTACAACCTCGGCGTCTACGGCGCTTCCGGCGCCACCGGCCTGGCGTTCAACACCGCCGGCCTGCTGGTCAGCACGATCATCACCGGCAACACCACCTCGGTGTTCACCATCGACCTCGGCAGCCCCAACACCGGCGGCACCGTGCTCGGCAACGCCACCGGCTATTCCAACAACGGCGCCGCGCTCGATTTGGCGTCGTGCAACGCGCCCACGCTCAACCCGGCGCTGACCACCACCAAGTCGGTCGTCAACATCACCCGGTCGCAGACCCCGGCGACGTTCGCGCTGCCGGGCGACGTGCTCGAGTACACCGTCACCATCAGCAACACCGGCAACCTGCCCGCGGAGCTGGTGACGCTCAGCGACGCGATCCCGGCGAACACCACGTACGTCGCCGGTTCGACCACGCTCAACGGCACCGCGGTGGCGGATGCCCCGGCGGGCACCATGCCGTACTCGCCGGCCAGCAGCGGCACCCGCGAAGTCCATTCGACCGGTCGTCCCGCCGGCGAGGTGCTCGCGGGCGGCGCTGCCGGCGCCGCGGTGGTGCGCTTCCGGGTGACCGTGGGCGCGGCGCCGCTGCCGGCGACGATCGACAACCAGGCGACGGCGTCGTACTTCACGGTGAGCGCCGGCACCAGCACCACGCAGACCGCGCCCTCGCCGCTGGTGCAGACGCCGGTGCCCAATCCGCGGCTCACGCTCACCAAGGTGACGCTGGGCGGCTTCGGCGGCCCGTTCACCTTCACCGGCGGCAACGGCTGGACGCCGCAGAGCATCACCACGACCGCCGTCGGCGTCGGCGTCAGCGGGGCGACGCAGACGTTCGCGGCGACGGGCGTGACCACCACCATCACCGAAAGCGCGATGCCCGCCGGCTATGCTCTTACCGCGCTGACCTGCAGCAACCTTCCCGCCGGCGGCACCACCACGGTCGATCTGGTCGCGCGCACGGTGACGTTCAACGCCGCGGCGATGGTGCGCGGCGCGGACATCGCCTGCACCTTCAGCAACACCAACCTGCCGCGGCTGACGCTGGTCAAGACCGTGACCAACAACGACGGCGGCACCGCGCTCCCGACCGCGTGGACCCTGTCCGCGACCGGCCCGACGACGCTTTCCGGCGCCACCGGATCGCCCGCGGTCACCGCCGTGGCGGTACCGGTCGGCACCTACGCGCTGGCCGAATCCGGTGGCCCGGCGACCTACGACGCGAGCGCCTGGAGCTGCACCGCCGGCACCCTGTCCGGCGCGAACCTGACGCTGGCCGCGGGCGTGAATGTGGTCTGCACGATCAACAACGACGACCAGAAGATCGCCGACGTCCGTATCACCAAGACCAACACGCCGGGCGTCAACGGCGAGGTCGACCAGGCCGGCGACACCGTGGTCTCCGGCGCCGGCACGAGTTACAGCATCGTGGTCAGCAACGCCGGTCCGTCCGCCGCGAACGGCACCGTGGTCAACGACCCGGCCACCGCCAGCCTGACCTGCGCCACCGCCACCTGCTCGGCCACGGGCGGCGCGGCCTGCCCGGCGCAGACCGGCGCGGCGCTGGTCGCGGCGCTGCAGGGTGCGGGCGCGACCGTGCCCACCCTGCCCGCCGGCGGCAGCGTCACCTTCCTCCTTTCCTGCCAGGTGCCCTAGCGATGACCGTAGACCGTCAGCTCCGGATCTCCGTCCTTTCCCGGCGCTTCGGCTTCTGGTTCGGGGTGGTGTCCGCGTTCGGCGGGCTGTCGCTGCCGACCGCGCACGCCCAGGTCTGCGCCACGCCCGGCGGCGCGGGCGACGTGTCCAGCGTCTCCGGGGTCATCAACACCTACTGGACGCCCGCGACCGGCAGCTACAACGCGGGCAGCACCACGATCGCGCTCAGCGGCCAGCGCGGCGCCGCCGCGACCCTCGCCGAGGGCGATCTGGTGCTGGTGATCCAGATGCAGTGCGCGACCCTCAACAGCACCGACACGCTCGCCTACGGCGACGGCGGCGCGACCGAGCCCGCCGCGGGCTACACCAGCTCGGCGCCGGGCTGCGCGGCGGGCCGCTACCAGTTCGTGCGCGCCGGCGCCGGCAGCAACAACGGCAGCCTGGTGCTCACCGGCTCGCCGCTGACCGCGACCTACCAGCAGGCCGTCGCCACCAACACCAACGGCCGCCGCACCTTCCAGGTGATCCGCGTGCCGCAGTACGCCAACGCCACCCTCGGCGGCACGGTCACCGCGCCGGCGTGGGACGGCAACAGCGGCGGCGTGGTCGCGATCGACGCGGCGTTCACGCTGAACTTCAACGGCCAGACCATCGATGCCGATGGCGCCGGCTTCCGCGGCGCCGGCGGCCGCAGCCGCGACGCCAACGATCCGGTCGAACGCTTCCGCTGGGACGCGGACACCCGCCACGGCGGCAAGGGCGAAGGCATCGCCGGCACGCCGCGCTTCGTCAGCGAGAAGCGCAGCCCCGACAACGGCAACCTCGCCACCATCACCGACCTCGGCGCGACCTGGGGCGGGTACCCGACCGGCACCGCCAGCACCGGCGACTGGGCCCGCGGCGCGCCGGGCAACGCCGGCGGCGGCGGCGCTTTCTGGGACGGCGCCAGCGACAACGGCGGCGGTGGCGGCGGCGGCAACGCCACCGCGGGCGGCCGCGGCGGCGTCGGCTGGCGGTCGGCCGGCTACGCCGGCATCCTCGCCGACTACAGCAACCTGCCCGACAAGAAGTGGGGCTTCGGCGGCGCCGCCTTCGCGCAGGCCGGCATCGCCCGGCTGGTGATGGGCGGCGGCGGCGGCGGCGGCGACAACAACGGCAACAGCCAGGCCGAGCTGTCCAGCGGTGCGGCCGGCGGCGGCATCGTGATGGTGCGCGCGGTCACCGTGACCGGCAACGGCACGATCCGCAGCCGCGGCGGGCGCGCCGCCGACAATCCCTCGAACGACGCCGCCGGCGGCGGCGGTGCGGGCGGCAGCGTGGCGGTGGTCGCGACCACCTGGAGCGCCGCGCTGACGATCGACGTCAGCGGCGGCCGCGGCGGCGACGCCTGGGTCCCGGGCAGCGCCGCGCACGGCGGCGGCGGCGGCGGTGCGGGCGGTGTCGCGATCACCACCGGCGCGGCCACGGTCACCGCCAACGGCGGCGCCCCGGGCATCACCAACACCGCGCAGGGCCAGCCGGGCGGCGCCACCCACGGCGCGCAGACCGGCGGCAACGGCACCAGCGCGGTCGTCGCGCCGGGCGCCGATACCCCGGGCACCGATGTCGGCCGCACCTGCAAGTCGGAGTTGCGCATCACCAAGACCAACACGCCGGGCGTCAACGGCGAGGTCGACCAGAGCGGCGACACCGTGGCGTCGGGAACGACGACGGCCTACACCATCGTCGTCAACAACGACGGACCGAAGCAGGCGAACAACGCCTTGATCGCCGATCCCGCGCCCTCCGGCCTGACCTGCGCCACCGCCACCTGCACCGCGGCCGGCGGGGCGAGCTGCCCCGCCGCCAGCGGCGCGGCCCTGGTCAGTGCGCTGCAGGGCAGCGGCGCCACGATCCCCCTGCTGCCGGTCGGCGGCAGTGTGAGTTTGGTATTGACCTGCACCGTGCAATAGAGCGCCGTTATCGAAACGACGCCTGCGGGAAAAGTCTTCCCGCAAAGCGTGACGCCCTCTGCGTTTCCGCGTCCGAAGCCCGATTAGCCTGTCAGATGTGACAGCGTGAGGGGGGAGGTCGCCGCGCTTATCGTGTGCAGGCGTGATCTGCGCACGCCCTGCTGTACGTGAATCGAGCCCGGAGAATCCGTTCCGTCGAGGACGGGGCGGGTGCGCACGAGAGCGTTCAGCCGCGCGGTGATCAAGGACGCAACAACGCAGGGCAGGGGTGTGGCGATGATCGGAATGGGGATGACTTCGCGCGCAGTGCGCGCGTGCCGCGCAGTTGCGTGCTTGATCGCGCTCGCGCTGACGCCGGCCGCGTTCGCCGCGACGGTGCAGCACCTCGGCACCCAGACCTCCACCGCGACCGGCGCCGGCGCCGGCGGCACCCCGACCATCGCCAGCTTCAACATCCCCAGCGGCAAGAACCGCGCGCTGTTCATCTGGGCGGCGTTCGAGCGCGACCATTGCTCGCCGGCCGATGCGACCGGCGGCCTGTGCAGCACCGCCAACACCGCCGGCACCGGCCTGGGCGACAACTGGCCCGAACCGCGCACCGGCACGCCCCCGGCCACCACGACCAACAACCAGATCACCGCGCGCGTCACCGGGCCCGGCGGCACTGTCGACAAGCAGAACGCGCTGGTGATCGGCGGCACGCCCAGCGGCGACACCCGCTTCATCTCCATCAGCACCTCGCCGACCGGCTCGCCTGCCGGCACCGCGTTCTTCAGCGTCAGCAACTTCCACATCGTGCTGTTCGAGAACGACATCAACACGCTGCTCGGCGGCGCCGCCTCGGGCACCGTGTCGATCACCTTCCCGGACGTCAACACGCCGACCAACGCCGGCGACGATGCGCTGCTGCTGGCCTCGGTCTACCAGAACGTCGAGCAGACCCCCAACGGTTTCGTGCGCAACGCCACCGCCACCGCGCAGGTGACCACCGGCACGCCGGGCAACTCGACGCTCGCGCCCGCGGCCTACGATGCCGGCCAGGTCCCGAACGAGGCCGACGACGGCAAGCTGGTGATCGCCACCAGCAGCAGCACCCAGGGCTTCGCCGCCACGCCCAGCGGCTACGCCTCGCTCAGCGGTTCGCTGGTGACCAGCAACGGCAACGGCACCTACGACACGCCCAACGGCGACATCAACAACGAGCCGAACGGCATGACCGGCGGCGCCTATTTCGGCAACGGCGGCGCCACCCCCGGCAGTCTGTACAGCCTGCAACTGGGCGGCAACGCGACGACCCTGATCTACGGCGCCACCAACGCCTCGTTCCTGCTGGAGTCGGACAACGCCGACGTCGGCGATGCGCCGATTTCCTACGGCAACCCCTCCCACACCCTGGCCGGGATCCGCCTGGGCGCGACCGTGGATGCCGACTCCGGCCTGCTCAACAGCGCCAACGCCACCGGCGACGACACCAACAACACCGACGACGAGGACGGCGTCACCCTGACCCCGCTGCTGCCGGTGGGCGAGGTCACGGTCGTGCCGGTCAGCATCCAGAACGCCAGCGGCTTCCTCAACGCCTGGTTCGACTGGAACGCCGACGGCGACTTCAACGATGCCGGCGAACAGATGGTCACCGACCAGGCGGTGGCCGTCGGCACGGTCAACCTCAACATCGCCGTGCCCGCGACCGCGATCATCGGTCCGACGTTCGCCCGCTTCCGGGTCTGCACCAACAACACCGCCACCGACAACTGCAACACGCCGGTCGGCACCGTCCAGAGCGGCGAGGTCGAGGATTACCAGTTCCAGGTGTCGCGCAAGCTGGTCCTCAACAAGATCACTACCGGCATCGCCGGCGGCCCGTTCGGTTTCACCCTCACCAACACCGGGCAGACCACCGGCACGGTCACCACCGCCGCGGCGAACACCGCGACCCAGGTCGACGGCGACACCGGCACGGCCGGCACCCAGGTGTTCGCGATCGCTTCGCCGACCACCGCGGTCACGATCAACGAAAGCACGCTGCCGGCCGGCTGGTCGTTCAAGACCGCCACCTGCGTCAACGCGGCCAGCGCCACCGTCGGCAGCCTCGCCGGCAGCACCTACACCATCACCGGCGCCGAGATCGCGGCCAGCACCGGCTTCACCTGCACCTTCACCAACGACCGCCTGCCGATCCTGCGGCTGCAGAAGACGCTGCCGAACGGTCGTTTCGTCGCCACCGACCAGTTCACCCTGACCATCGCCGGCACCGGTGGGCCGGCCACCGCCACCACCACCGGCACCGGCACCACCGCGACCGGCACCGCGACGCTCAATCCGGGCGCGGTGGGCGCGAGCTACACCTTCAGCGAGACCGGCGCCGCCGGCGCGCTGCTGAGCAACTACACCACCACCTACAGTTGCACCAACGCGCTGGCCGGCGGCCAGGCGCCCAGCGGCAGCGGCACCAGCTTCGCCCTCACCGCCGTCACCGGCGACGATCTGACCTGCCGGTTCACCAACACGCGCAAGAACCAGGCCGACCTGCGCCTGACCAAGACCAATACGCCCGGGGTCAACGGCGAGGTCGACCAGGCGGCCGACACGGTGGTCTCCGGGACCACCACCATCTACACCCTGACCGTGACCAACCTGGGCCCCGACGCGGCGGACGGCGCGGTGCTGGCCGACCCCGCGCCTACCGGCGCGACCTGCACCACCGCGAGCTGCACCGCGACCGGCGGCGCGACCTGTCCGGCGCCGACCGGCGCGGCCCTGGTGACGGCCCTGCAGGGGGCGGGCGCCACCATCCCGGCGCTGCCGCTCAACGGGACGGTGACGGTCACGCTGACCTGCACCGTGAACTGAGCCCCCGTCGCCCGGCTGGAGTATGCTCGGCCCCTGCGCCGCGACCCCGGACGGGTCGCGACCTTGTTCGGGGAACGGGGGGGCGATGACCGCGAATGCAGGGAATCCGAAGCATGCCGAGCGCAGCGCGCGCGCGCTGCGCCACAACCACGCCCTGGTCGCGCTGGCCAGGCAGGTGTGGAGCGACGACTGCACTTTGCAGACCGCGATCGGGCTGATCTGCCGGGTGGCCGCGGACACCCTCGAAGTCGAGCGCGTGAACGTGTGGCGGCTCGAGGCCGCCGGCGCCCGCCTGCACTGCGTCCACAGCTACCTGCGCGGCGAGGACCGGCACGATCCGCCCGGTTTCGACGAAACCCTGGTCATCGACCGCGAATACGCCGAGCAGCTCGAGGACGTGCGCGTGATCGACATCGCCGACGTCCGCACCGACGGCACCGTCGCCGACGACGACAGCCTGCAGGCCTATTTCGCGCGCCATCGGGTGCAGTCGCTGCTGGACGCGCCGATCCGCAGCCAGGGCGAACTGCTGGGCGTGGTGTGCCACGAACAGGTCGGTTGCGCCCGGGTGTGGACCCCCGAGGACCAGGCCTTCGCCGGCAGCATCGGCGACTACGTGGCCATGGCCTACGAGATCAGTCGACGGCGCGAGGCCGAAAGCCGCCTGCGCTACATCGAACGCCACGATCCGCAGACCGACCTGCCCAACCGCGACCACCTGCTCGAAGTCGCGCACAGCGCGCTGCGGCCGATGCACGAACACGACGGCGGCCTGGTGGCGGTGCACCTGCAGGTCGAACTGCCGCTGGAGGCGCTGCCCGACGACGAGGCCCGGCAGCGCCTGCTGGGCGCGGTCGCCGCGCGCCTGCGCGAAGCGGTCGGCGAGACCGCCACGCTGGCCCGCGTGCGCGAGGACGCGTTCGCGGTGATCCCGCACCGGCACCTGCCGGAAGTCGAGGCGCTGGCGCTGGCCGAGCGCTGCATCGACCTGGTCCAGGCCGGCTTCGACCACGGCGGCGTGGCGCCGCAGCCGGCGACGATTTCCGCGGGCATCGCGTTCTCGCGCGATCTGGCGGCGCCGTCCGCGGACATCCTGCTGCGCAACGCCGAGAACGCCAGCCTGCGCGCGCGCCACGCCGGCTTCAACCGCTGCGAAGTGTTCGACGCCGAGCGCCACCGCGGCCTGCTCGACCGCCTGCGCACCGAGCAGGCGCTGCGCGAGGCGTTCGCCAGCGGCGAACTGCTGCTGTACTACATGCCGGAGATCGACCTGCGCGACGGTCGCTGGCGCGCGGCCGAGGCGCTGCTGCGCTGGCGGCAGCCCGACGGCCGGATCGTGCCGGCGGGCGAATTCATCGACGTCGCCGAAAGCTCCGGCCTGATCGTCCGCCTCGGCCGCTGGGTGCTGCTGGAGGCCTGCCATGCCGCGATCCGCTGGCCGGCCCGCGACGGCGTCGCGCCGATGCTGCGGGTCAACGTCTCCGCGCGCCAGTTCGAGCAGCCCGGCCTGGTCGCCGACGTGCAGATCGCGCTGGCCGATTCCGGGCTGCCGCCGCAGCGGCTGTGCCTGGAACTCACCGAAACCCTGCTGCTGCGCGACCAGGACGGCGCCGCGCGCACGCTCGGCCGCCTGCGCGCGCTCGGCATCCACGTGGCGCTGGACGATTTCGGCAGCGGCTACTGCTCGCTGGGCTACCTCAAGCACCTGCCCATCGACACCCTGAAGATCGATCGCGGCTTCACCGCCGGCCTGCCCGGCAACCGCGCCGACCTGGCGATCGTGCAGGCGGTGGCGCAACTGGCCCACACCCTCGGCATCGACGTCGTCGGCGAAGGCGTGGAAACCCGCGCCCAGGCCGACTGCCTGCGCGACTGCAACGTCTTCGCGGTGCAGGGCTGGCTGTACTCGCCGGCGATCGACAACGACGCGCTGATCGCGGGGTTCGGCGACGCCGGCTGACGCGCTACCCTGTCGGCGGTTCCGGTCCGACCGAGGTCTCCCATGTCCCGCGCCCCGTCCCGTCGTCCATCGCTGGCCGCGCTCGCGCCGACCGCGCTCGCCGTCGTGTTCGCCGCATGCGCCACGCCCGCCGCCGCGGCCGATCGCGTCACCGGCAGGCCGTTCGCCACCCGCAGCGAGGTCTACGCGCCGCATGCGATGGCCGCGACCTCGCATCCGCTGGCGACCCAGATCGCGCTGGAGACGATGCGCGCCGGCGGCAGCGCGGTGGACGCGGCGATCGCGGCCGACGCGGCGCTGGGGCTGATGGAGCCCACCGGCAGCGGCATCGGCGGCGACCTGTTCGCGATCGTGTGGGACCCGAAGACGAAGCAGCTCTACGGCTACAACGGCTCCGGCCGCTCGCCGAAGGCGCTGACGCTCGCCGAGTTCCAGCGCCGCGGCCTGACCGACATCCCGGCGCACGGGCCGCTGCCGGTGAGCGTGCCCGGCTGCGTCGACGGCTGGTTCGCGCTGCACGACCGCTTCGGCAAGCGCCCGATGGCCGAGAATCTCGCGCCGACCATCCGCTACGCCCGCGAAGGCCATCCGGTCGCCGAGACCATCGCCTATTACTGGGGCCGCAGCGTGCCGGCGCTGTCGAAGTGGCCGGGGTTCGCCGAGCAGTTCACCCTCGCCGGCGACGCGCCCGGTCAAAGGCGCGGCCCGCGCACCGGCGAGACCTGGCGCAACCCCAACCTCGCGAACACCCTGGAGCAGATCGCCCGCGGCGGCCGCGATGCGTTCTACAAGGGCGAGATCGCGCGCACCATCGACGCCTACTTCAAGGCCAACGGCGGCTTCCTGCGCTACGAGGACCTGGCCGAACACCGTGGCGAATGGGTCGAGCCGGTCAGCACCAATTACCGCGGCTACGACGTGTGGGAACTGCCGCCGAACGGGCAGGGCATCGCCGCGCTGCAGATCCTCAACCTGCTCGAACCCTACGACCTCAAATCCTTCGGTTTCGGCAGCCCCGAACACGTGCACCTGTTCGTCGAGGCCAAGAAGCTCGCGTTCGCCGATCGCGCGGCGTCGTATGCCGATCCCAGGTTCTACGATACGCCGGTCGCGCGGCTGATCTCGAAGGGTTACGCGGCCGATCGCGGCAAGCTCATCTCGATGGACAAGGCCGCGCGCAGCGTCGAGCCGGGCATCATTCCCGAGGTCAACGAAGGCGACACCATCTACCTCACCACCGCCGACGCCAGCGGCATGATGGTGTCGCTGATCCAGTCCAACTACCGCGGCATGGGCAGCGGCATGGCGCCGCCGGGGCTCGGTTTCATCTTCCAGGACCGCGGCGAGATGTTCGTGCTTGGACATACCGGCAAGGGCGGCGGCCACCCCAACACCTACGCCCCGGGCAAGCGGCCGTTCCACACCATCATTCCCGCGTTCGTGACCAAGGACGGCAAGCCGTGGCTGAGCTTCGGCGTGATGGGCGGTGCGATGCAGCCGCAGGGCCACGCGCAGATCCTGATGAACCTCATCGACTTCGGCATGAACCTGCAGGAAGCCGGCGACGCCCCGCGCATCCAGCACGACGGCAGCACCGAACCCACCGGCCGGAACATCGCGATGACCGACGGCGGCGAGGTCGACCTCGAAACCGGCTTCCCGATCGAGACCATCCGCGCGCTGATGCGCAAGGGGCACAGCGTCCGTTTCGCCGACGGCCCCTACGGCGGCTACCAGGCGATCATGGTCAATCCGCAGGGCGGGGGTTACATCGGCGCCAGCGAATCGCGCAAGGACGGCATGGCGGCGGGGTATTGAGCGGATGTGACCTTATCCTGTGAGTCTGAAGGAAGCGATGATGATTTTATTCCGGTCGTTATGAAGATTTTTAAATTGCATTCTTGGCGCAGCGCAATGGAATGCGCCAAATTTCAAAAAAGGAATAGAAATGTCTCATTCAATCGCATTCTTAAAATTCAAAAAAACGATAGAACTTGAAATTCGATCTTTCTGGCATCTTCTTTCGGCTTTAGAAATATCTGACAGAGAGGTCATTAAATATAAGTCGCCTTTAATTACGGGAGAGCCTGGAAATAGCGGATATCCATTCAAAGCCATATCTATAGCCCCTCGCGACTACGTAAAAGAGAGCAAAATAATTGCTGGTCATGTCAGAGAAAACTCATTGGTGAATTTTATAACTATATTTGAATCATATCTCTTTGAAATAATGGAGAGAATTATTTATTTAAATCCAGGGTCTATTTCTGACTCTGAAATTAATTTGACTGCAGGGGATATCGTTTCTTCTATAAGATCATCAGACCCAAAGAAGTGGATATCAAGGAAGGTCGCAGATAAATATTTAAGAAATAAGACTCATGCTGAAATGATCAAGAAATTTGATAAAATATCAAAACTTGGAATATCAAAATCGAAAGAAGCAGATATTGATGAGTGGGGTAAGTGGGCGCTTGTAAGAAATAGTGTTGTTCATACGGCTCGCAAGGTCACGATGGAGCTTTCTGAAAAGTGGCCTCAAAAATACCCTTCAGCGGGTGACGCGTTCAATCTGAAGAATGAGGATGTCTCCAGGGTATTCTCTCTGGCAATTAGCATTGCACAATCAATTGATTCCATAGCCGTAAGACAGATTATAAAGAAAAGTGATGCCCTTGTTTTCGCAAGGGAAATATATGTCCATTACGGCATATCTGGAATAAGCGATCTAAGAAATATAATTTCAGGTTGCGGTATCAGAATAAAATTAACTAACGAAGATTTAGCTAAAATGCTTTCCAGGCATAAGAAGGGATTGGATGATGATTCTCTGACTTTGTCATCTGCAGAGATAAAAATGATTTTTCCGGAAGAATTGGCGTTGCGCAGATAGCCAGAAATATTTTTCTAAGACTTCTAAATTATGGCCTTCGACGCCTTCGCCCTCATCCTCGCCATGCTCGCGCTGGGCTACGCGTTCCAGCGCCTGCGGGTGCTGCCCGACAACGCAGCGCAGACGCTCAATCTCGTCGTGCTGTACGTCTGCCTGCCGGCGGCGGTGCTGCGCTATGCGCCGCGATTGCACCTGGAGCCGGCGCTGTTCGGCGTGGCGGTGGTGCCGTGGGCGCTGCTGCTGGCGACGGTCGTGCTGGTGACGCTGCTCGCGCGCTGGCTGCGGCTGCGCGACGACGAGCGCGCGGTGCTGCTGCTGACCGTGGCGCTGGGCAACACCAGTTTCCTCGGCTATCCGCTGACCCGGGCGCTGATCGGCGAGCACGCGCTGCCGTATGCGGTGATCTACGACCAGTTCGGCGCGTTCCTGATCCTCTCGACGTTCGGGCTGTGGGTGCTGGCGCGCTACGGCGGCGACCGCACCCCGACCGCGCGCGAGGTGCTGGTGCGGATCCTGCGCTTCCCGCCGATCTGGGCGCTGGTGCTGGGTTTCACGGTGATGCCGGCCGAGCCGCCGACGTGGATCGCCGGCGGGCTGCAGCGGCTGTCGGAGGCGCTGCTGCCGCTGGCGATGCTGACCATCGGCCTGTCGGTGAAGTTGGCGCTGCCGCGCGACGAGCTCAAGCCGCTCGCCGCCGGCCTGTTGCTGAAACTCGCGCTGCTGCCGGCGCTGGCGCTGCCGCTGGTGCGGCTGCTGGGCCTGCACGGCGAGATGGCGCGGACGACGGTGCTGGAATCGGCGATGCCGTCGATGGTCACCGCCGGCGCGCTGGCGATCGCCCACGGCCTGGCGCCGCGGCTGGCGGCGGCGATGGTCGGCTACGGCGTGCTGTTGTCGCTGGCCACCCTGCCGCTGTGGGCCGGGCTGGGGCTCGGCTAGGCACGGCAGGCTAGGATGCGCCGATGATCCGAAGCGACATCGACCGCGGCTGCGACCACGTCCCTGCACGCTGGGCCCTGCGCGTGCACCGCTGCCGGTCGGCCTTGCCGGACTCCGGTGGGGCGGTGCGGCGGTGCGCCATCACCCGCCGACCGTCGGCGGGCTGACAGGGGGTCGCATGGCGCGGCGGGCGCTCTGGCTCCGCATCCTGGGCTACGGCGCCTTCCTCGCGGCCGGCACGCTGGCGCTGCAGTGGCTCGACCATCGACTCCTGGTGCAACGGCACGCCGAGGCGCTGTACGTGTCGCTGATCGCGACCGGGTTCCTCGCGCTGGGCGCGTGGCTGGGGGCGCGTGCGTTCCGCAAGCCCGCCGCGGCCAGACCGTTCGACGGCAATCCGCAGGTGGTGGCGGCGCTCGGGATCAGCCCGCGCGAATTGACGGTCCTGCGCGAGCTGGCCGCGGGCCGGTCGAACAAGGAGATCGCCCGCGCACTGACGGTCTCGCCCAACACGGTGAAGACCCACATCGCCCGCCTGTACGAGAAGCTGGACGCCAAACGCCGGACCGACGCCGTGCGCCGCGCCCGCGAACTGGGCCTGCTCGAATGAGCCTGCCTGGGCGGGGTGCGGGCGCCGTCGCAGGGCGCCGTTGGTGCGATCGTAGCCTTCCCCGTCAAGTGGACAGTGCAAAAGGAGAATTTTCCCGCTCGCGGGATGCGCGATAGACGCTCGGCGGCAGGTTCCCGAGCGACTCGTGCGGGCGTTCGTCGTTGTAGCGTTGCAACCACTCCTCCGTGA
>JAEKKX010000003.1 GCA_019510125.1 Lysobacterales bacterium | reverse complement strand
GCCCGGAAGCGAAATGTCGGTGATCGCGAACTCGGTCGCACCGTTGAACAGGCTGACGCTGTCGCCCATCAACCCGTCGGTCAGCGCCGTCAGCGTCTGCGCCGACTCGATGTGCTTGCGGTACTCCTGGTAGGGCTGCACCGCCTGCGCTTCATGGCACACCAGACCGAGGCAGCCGATCGCCAGGGCTCGCAATGCAACGACTCGTCTCAACATCTTCCCCGCTCGTGGTTCCGCACCGGAACCGATGCACGATCCCGGCGAGAACGATGGGTGAGGCCCGACCATAACACACCTGCCGGAACAGGAAGTTCCGCATCGGCTCGATCGCAGCGATGGCGACATCATGTGCGTGACGTTCTGTGCTTGATGCAGACGCGTCTCGGTGGGGATCCGATCATCCGCGCTTGGCATGAGATCGCGCCTGGACACCCCGCGCGAAAACGTTTTGCAGACACGGTTCGGCGAAGCGATCCACCAGGTCGACAACACGCAGCCTGCTGGCCTGCAGGTCTCGCTCCTGCGCCATCCGCAACTGCTTCGAGGCCGACGGATGCAAGCGGCTGCCTGAATGCCCCCGTGCATGGCGCGGAACGATCGCTCCCGCAACAAGGCGAGGCACCGCTGCCAACGCTCATCAAGGCCGCCTGAAGACCAATCCGGGCCAGGCGTCCAAGGACGCCTCGCCGCCTCTCCATACCCCGCCGGATGCGGTATAAAGAACCGCCCCGGCCGGGTTCGCCCGGCCGGTCGAACCGATGGCAAACTCCGGCAATTCGACTAGACAACAAGATCACCGCCCTGGGAGGGGTACCATGCGCATCAAATCCGTCCTCATGCCGCTCGCCCTGACGCTGCTGGCCACGTCCTTCACGGCGTCGGCCGAGCAGGCCTCGCCGATCGGCCGCTGGAAGACCCTCGACGACGAGACCGGCAAGCCGATGACGATTTCCGAGGTTTTCATGGCCAAGAACGGCATGCTGTCCGCGAAGATCGTCGAGAACCTCGGCCTGCCGCCGACCTGCACCGACTGCAGCGGCCAGTACAAGGGCAAGCCGTTCGTCGGCATCGTGACCCTGTGGAACCTCAAGCCGATGGATGGCGGCTGGGGCGGCGGCAACGGCTACAAGCCGTCCGAGGACCGCAAGTTCAAGGTCAAGTCGGTCAAGCTCAGCGCCGACGGCAGCAAGATGGAAGTCACCGGCTGCGTGATGGTGTTCTGCAAGACGGCGACCTGGGTCCGCGTGCCCTGATCCAGGCCGCGCATCGATCCGATCCACGGCCCGGCACGCGCGAGCGTCCGGGCCGTTTCTTCTCCAGCGCCTTCTTCTCCAGCGCCCGAACATCCACCCCGGAAGCACGCCCATGCCGCACGCCCGTCTCCGCCTCGCCCTGATCGCGCTGTCGCTGCTGCCGGCGCTGGCGTTCGGCCAGGACAGCCCGCTCGGCCGCTGGCGCAGCATCGACGACGCCACCGGCAAGCCCAAGGCGGTGATCGAGATCGCCGACGCCGGCAACGGCACGCTGTCGGCCCGGATCGTGAAGCTGCTCGACCTCAAGGACGGCCCGAACCCGGTCTGCAAGGCCTGCAAGGGCCAGCGCCACGGCCAGCCCATGGTCGGCATGGTCATCGCCTGGGGGCTGAAGCCCGAGGACGGGAGCTGGGGTGGCGGCCGCATCCTCGATCCGGAGAACGGCAAGGAATACGCGGTGAAGATGACGCCCGCCGCCGGCGGCCGGACGCTGGAGGTCCGCGGCTTCATCGGCTTCGCGCTGCTCGGCCGCACCCAGGTCTGGCAGCGCGAGTGACCCGCGCCAGCCGCCGGGGGGCCGCAAGGGGCGTGCGATAATCGCCGACCGTTCCCTCCGGAGTGCGTTCCCCCCATGTCTCCCGCGTCCGACCGTCCGCAGGTGCTCGTCACCAATGCCCTGCCCTACGCCAACGGCCAGATCCATCTGGGCCATCTGGTGGGCTACATCCAGGCCGACATCTGGGTGCGGGCGCGGCGAATGTCCGGGGACACGGTGCACTTCGTCTGCGCCGACGACACCCACGGCACCCCGATCATGCTGGCGGCCGAAAAGGCCGGGGTCACGCCGGAAGCCTTCATCGCCGACGTGCAGGCCGCGCACGAGCGCGACTTCGCGGCGTTCGGCGTGGCCTTCGACCACTACGACTCCACGAACTCGGCCGGCAACCGCGCGCTGACCGAGGCGATCTACCTGCGGCTGGAGGCCAACGGCCACATCGGCCGCAAGTCGGTGCAGCAGTTCTACGACCCGGCCAAGGGCATGTTCCTGCCCGACCGCTACGTGAAGGGCATCTGCCCGAACTGCAACAGCGCCGACCAGTACGGCGACAACTGCGAGGTCTGCGGCGCCACCTACGCGCCGACCGACCTGAAGGACCCGCGCTCGGTCATCAGCGGGGCCACGCCGGAGCTGCGCGCCTCGGAGCATTTCTTCTTCGAGCTGGGCCGGTTCCAGGACTTCCTGCGCGAGTGGCTGTCCGGCGACGTCGCCGTTTCCGGCGTGAAGGCCAAGCTGCAGGAATGGCTGGACGCCGAAGGCGGCCTGCGCCCGTGGGACATCTCGCGCGACGCGCCCTACTTCGGCTTCGAGATCCCCGGCCAGCCCGGCAAGTACTTCTACGTCTGGCTGGACGCGCCGATCGGCTACCTCAGCAGCTTCCAGGCGCTGTGCGACGCCAAGGGCTACGACTTCGACGTCTTCACCCGCGCCGGCAGCCGCGCCGAGATGCACCACTTCATCGGCAAGGACATCGTCAACTTCCACGGCCTGTTCTGGCCGGCGGTGCTGCACGGCAGCGGCTTCCGGACGCCAACGAAGCTGCACGTCAACGGCTACCTGACCGTCGACGGCGCCAAGATGTCGAAGTCGCGCGGCACGTTCGTGATGGCGAAGACCTACCTCGATGCCGGTCTGCCGCCGGAGGCGCTGCGGTATTACTACGCGACCAAGACCAGCGGCGGCGTCGACGACCTCGACCTCAACCTCGCCGATTTCGTCGCGCGCATCAACAGCGACCTCGTCGGCAAGTTCGTCAACATCGCAAGCCGCTGCGCGGGCTTCATCGCGAAGCAGTTCGACGGACGCCTCGGCAGGGCGCTCGAAGCCGACCGCGGCGCGGCGCTCCACGCCGCCACGCTGGCGCGCCGCGAAGCCATCGTCGAGGCCTATGCCGCGAACAATGCCGCCGCCGCGCTGCGGATCATCATGGAAGCCTGCGACGAGGCCAACGCCTACGTCGCCGACAGCGCGCCGTGGGCGATCGCCAAGCAGACCGAGGTCGCCGGCAGCGGCGAACGCCTGCACGCCGTCTGCACGACCGCGCTGAACCTGTTCCGCCTGCTCGCAGCGTATCTCAAGCCGGTGCTGCCGGACATCGCGACGCAGGCGGAGACGTTCCTCGCCGCGCCGGTCGCCCGCTGGTCGGATCTCGATGCGCCGCTGCTCGACCACGCCATCCAGCCCTACACCCCGCTCTTCACCCGGATCGACCCGAAACAGATCGACGCCATGACCGACGCCTCGAAGGAATCGCTGCAGCCCGCCGCTCCCGCCACGCCTGCGAAGAAGCCCGACGCACCGAAAGCCGCGGAGAAGACTGCGGAACCGGCGAAGGCCGACGCCCCGACCTACATCAGCATCGACGGTTTCGCGAAGCTCGACCTGCGCATCGGCAAGGTGCTCGCCTGCGAGTTCGTCGACGGTTCCGACAAACTGCTGCGCTTCGAGCTGGATGCCGGCGAACTGGGCAAGCGCCAGATCTTCTCCGGCATCCGCGCCAGCTACGGCGAGCCGGAAAAGCTGGTCGGCCGCAATGTCGTGTTCATCGCCAACCTCGCGCCGCGCAAGATGCGCTTCGGCGTCAGCGAAGGCATGATCCTGTCCGCCGGCTTCGACGGTAGCGCGCTCGCGCTGCTGGATGCTGACGCCGGCGCGCAGCCCGGCATGCCCGTCCGTTGACCGAGGAGGTGCTTCGATGAAGTCGATCCACGTGAATTTGATTCGCATGACGTCGATCTGCATGACGTCGATCCGCACGACGTCAATCTGCATGAAGTCGATCCGCATGCTGTCCACCGTTGCCTGCGCCGGACTGCTCGCCGCCTGCGCGAGCACGTCGCACGCGCCCTCCGCCTCCACGGCGTCCGCCGATGCGCCGCGCCCGATCGGCGGCGATCGCGATGCGCACGGCTGCCTGCCGGCCGCCGGCTATGCCTGGTGCGCGCGCGTGCAGCAGTGCGTGCGCCCGTGGGAACTGGCCAAGGACAAGGGTTTCGACAACACGCCCGCCGGCTACGACGCCTGGTGCGACGCGAAGGACGCCCCGGCCACGCCGTGACCGTCGATCGCGTCGAACGCCTCGACCGGCTGCTGCCGCAGACCCAGTGCGGGCAGTGCGGCTACGCCGGGTGCCGGCCGTATGCCGAGGCCATGGCGCGCGGCGACGCCGACGTCGATCGCTGCCCGCCGGGCGGCGACGCCGGCGCGCGCGCGCTCGCACGCGTGCTGGGAGTCCCCGCGCGTCCATACGATCGGGCGCGCGGCACGCATGCGCCGACGCCGCCGGTCGCGGTCGTCGTGGAGGCCGACTGCATCGGCTGCACCAAATGCATCCAGGCCTGCCCGGTGGACGCGATCATCGGCGCGGCCAAGCACATGCACGTGGTGATCGAGCCGCTGTGCACCGGCTGCGCGCTGTGCGTGCCCGCCTGTCCGGTCGACTGCATCGTGCTGGTCCCCGCGATGGAAAGCGCGGCATGAGCTATCGGGCGCTGGACTCCGCCGCCATCGTCTCGACCGCCGAGCGGCTGTCCGCGCGCATCGGCGAACGCTTCCCGGATTCCGGGCTGTCGAAAGTGGCACGGGAAGTGCTGGCCGTGACCCGCGAAACCGGCGACCGCATCGCCGACATCCGCCGCCCGCGCGCGTCGAACCGGCTGTGGGTGTGGGCGACGATCGCGCTCGGCGCCGCGCTGATCGTGGCGCTGGTGGCGTCGCTGCCGGCGACAAGGGGCGAACTCGAGCTGTTCCCGCTGCTGCAGATCATCGAGTCCGCCGTCAACGACGTGGTCTTCATCGGCATCGCGGTGGTGTTCCTGCTGTCGCTGGAAACGCGCAAGCAGCGTCGCGACGCGTTGCGCGCGCTGCACCAGTTGCGCAGCCTCGCACACGTCATCGACATGCACCAGTTGACCAAGGATCCGGACCAGTTGCTGTCGCCGGAGACCGCCACCGCCTCGTCGCCGCGACGCGAACTGGACCGCTTCGGGCTGTCGCGCTACCTCGACTACTGCAGCGAACTGCTGTCGATCCTGAGCAAGGTCGCCGCGCTCTACGCGCAGGACCTCGACGATCGCGAAGTGCTGGCCGCGGTCAACGACATCCAGACGCTCACCGCGGGCCTGTCGTCGAAGATCTGGCAGAAGCTGGTCATCCTCGACAACCTGCGCGCCCGCGGCTGAGCCCGGCCCCTTCGCTGCGCCGGATCACGCCGCGTCTTCCGCGGGCACCGCAATCCCGCCATCGGCGAGCAGGCGGCGCAAGGCGTCCATCCGCGCGCCGTAGCGCCGCCAGCGCCCGATCGAGGCATCGTTGATCGGCGCGCGCAACTGGACGGCGCTGGCGGTGGAGATGCTGGCGCGGCTCTTTTCCGGCGCGAGGCACGCGTCGTCCCACTCCAGTCCGCAGGCCGCCAGCAAGGCGCGCGTGAACGGCGCCTGGTCGCGCACGAGATCCTCGTACTGGACTTCGTGGATCCGCCCCGGGAGCCGGGCGCGCCAGAACGCGACCATCCGCTCGAACAGCAGGTAGTAGCGGCCCACGTCGAGCAGGTCGTAGGAATAATCGAAGCGCGGCATCCCGGGCGCGAACAACTGGCGGAAATTGCTCAGGCACGCATCCATGGGGTCGCGTTTCACCAGCACGATCGTGGCGTTCGGCAGCGCCTTGGCGATGAATCCGGCGAACAGGAAATTGTGCGGCATCTTGTCGACGAAGTGCGGCAGTGCGCCGGTGGTCGGGCGGGTGCTGTCGAGGTAGCGCTGTCCGAGTCGCGACCAATCCAGGCGCGAGCCCATCAGGACGTCGGCGAGTTCCTCGTGGGCGCCCCTGGCGAGGCCGACCTCGCGGCGAAGCGCCATCTCGAAATGCTCCAGCTCCCCGGCGGACTGGACCCGGGGATGGGCGGACAGCACCCGGTCGAGCAGGGTCGTGCCGCTGCGCGGCATGCCCAGGACGAAGATCGGCTCCCGGCTCGGGCAGCCCTCGCCCTCGCCCGTGCAACCGTCGAACCCGCGCATGAGCGCGTGGATGTCCTTCGCGTCCCGCGCGCTGTCGTAGGCGACATGGCGGCGATGCACCGATTTCCCGCGCGCGAGCTGGTCGAACGCCTCGTCGTAGCGGCCGACGTCCTCGTACTCCTTCGACAGCGCGAGGCGCAGGTGCAGTTCCGCTTCGGGATCGCCGGCCGTGCGCGAAAGCACGCCCTGCAGCTCGTCGATGTGGTTGCGTTCCGGCCGCTGGCGACGCAGTTGCGAGCGCAGCAGGAAGGCGCGCCAGTTGCGCGGATTCAGCGCGATGCAGCGCGCGCATTCGCGCTCGGCGGCCTCGAACTCGCCATCGAACATCAGCGACGTCGCCAGGTTGAAACGATAGCCCGGATGGTTCGGCGCCATCTCCACCGCGCGCGCGAACGCGGCGGTGGCCCTGTCGTGGAGGTTGGCCTGCACATAGACGACGCCGAACGTCGCGCACGACTGCGAATCCAGCCCGTCCAGCGCCATCCCGGCGTCGGCGACGGCGACGGCCTCCTGCCACGCCCCCGCCATGATCAGCGCACGCGCGAGCTGGGACGCGAGATCGGCCCGCTTCGGCGCCAGTTCGACGCCGCGCCGCAGGTGCAGGATCGCCGCCGGCACGTTCCCGAGCTGCAGGGCGCTGGCGCCGACGACGAACCGCAATTCGGCATCGTCCCGCCCGCGCGCCAGGAGCTGTTCGCCCAGGGCATGCGCCTGCGGCCACTGCCCGCGATCGAACGCGGCCAGGGCGCTCTCGTAGGGACCGTGCAACGGGGCCACCGCCGGATTACCTCGATCGGCCGGCCGCGGAATCGCAAAGCGAGCAGATGCGTTCGACCCGATACCCCTTGGCGCGCAGCTTCTCGACCACGCCGTCCTCGCCCAGCAGGTGCAGGCTGCCGACCACGACCAGCGTGTCGCGTCCGTGGGCGTCGTCGAGCATCCCCTGCAGCTTCGGCACCCAGGCGTCGTTGCGGGCGACGTTGATCCGCTGGTAGAGCGCCGGGTACTCGCGGCGCATCTGGGCGCCCATGTCGTCGAGCAGCGCATCGGCGTCGCCGCGCCGCCACGCGGCATGCATGTTGCCGATCTCGCTGGTCGCGTTCTCGGCGTCGCCGAGCGCCTCGCGCAGGAACTGGAGCTGTTCCTCCGGCGTCATGCCGTCGAGCAGCGCGATCTGGTCCTCGCTGCGCTCCAGGCCGAGCGTCTGCTTGCCGCTGGCTTCGGCGCGCTGGCCCATGCGGTTGTCGAGCCCGTTCGCCGGGTCGAGGCCGAGCTTGCCCATCTCGGTCAGCGAGACGACGAGGCCGACGTACCACGGCTCGAACGACTGCAGCGCGCTCGGCGGCAGTCCCATCTTGCCCAGCACGGCCTCGTTGGCCGTCAGCCAGGCGTCGAACTTCGCCGCGGTCTCCGGCGGCAGGGTCTCGCCGAGGGTCTTGCCGTCGGTGCGCAGCCCCGCGCGGACCATCGACATCGCCAGTTGCGGCGACGCCATTTCCGCCGGCGCGACCTCGAACGCCACCGATTCGGCGTCGTCGAACGCCGCATCGACGTCCTTCGACAGCGGATAGTCGTCGGCCTTCAGCAGGTGGAACGAACCGAGCAGGTAGATCGCGTTGTCGGCATCGGACACTTTCCACAGCAGCGGCACCGGCGGCGACGGCGCAGCGGCGGGCGCAGGCGCGGGCGCGGGTGCTTTGGGCGCGGCGCCGCTCGACGAGGCGACGGCGAACAGGGCGGCGAGCAGGGCCGCGGCGAGGGCGGATGACCGGAGGGAACGAAGCATGGGACTCCTTGGATGGGTGCGCGGCGGATCAGCGCGGCGGGCCGCCGTAGATCTTCTCGCCGGCGCGGATCGGCATGTCGAGCCGATTCTGCACGGGCGGCGTGGTGCAGGTCGTGAACAGGGTGAACGCCGCGGGCGGATTGTAGGCGCGGTTGAAATCGAGGACGACCTTGCCGCCGGCGTCCGGGCGCAGCACGTCGATGCGGCGCCCCTGTCCGTAGGTTTCGTGGCCGCTGGTGGCGTCGGCGAACAGCACGGTCAGCGTCTCGTTGCCTTCGTCGATGAGTTCCAGTTGCCACGCGCGGCCGTCGCGCTGGAACGCGAGCGCGCCGGGATTCGGCAGCGTTTCGGTCTGCCCGAGCAGGTTCACCGCCTGCAGCGTGGTCCCCGCCGGATGCGGGACGAACGTCGCCTCGATCCGCCAGTCGAGCTGCGGCGGCCAGTAGTCGAGTTCCTTGAACTGGGTGCGGGTCAGCGCATCGGCGTGCTTCACCCGCAGGAACAGGTCGCCGCCGCGGTCGATCACCGTGAGCTGCCCGCGTCCGTCGTCGAAGCCCAGGACGCTGGGCGCACCGTCGAGGTCCGAGCGCAGCGCGACCCGGGACTCGGTCAGCGGCTGGCCGTCGAGGGTCAGCACCAGCCCGCGCTCCGGGGTGAAGATCACGCCGCGGCCGTTGCGCGTGAACATGCCCAGCGACGCCGGACCGACGGCCAGGCGCATGCCGCTGCGTTCGCTGCTGCCGACGTAGTGCGACTTGAGCGTGAGGCGATGCAGGCCGACCAGCGTGGTCCAACCGTCGGGCGTGATCAGCGCTTCGCGACGCTGCGCGCGCCACAGCGCCTCGCCCTCGCTGTAGCGCTGTTCTTCCGCGCTGGGCGCATGCGGCGTCGACGACGACTTGTCGCCGCAGCCGGCCAGCGCGAAGGCCACGGCGAGCACCGGCGGCAACAGCGCACCGGCCGACAGGCGATGGAGGAACGACCGATGAACGAATGACGGACGCGAACGGTGGACGGACATCATGCGGCGCTCTCCGGGGCGCAAGCGATGGACGGGGCGGATCAGTGCGGACTGCCGGGATATTTCTTCTCGCCGGCCGTGACCGCGAGGTCGAGCCGGTTCTCCGGCGGCGGCAGCGGACAGGTCGCGAACGCGGTGAACGCGCACGGCGGGTTGTAGGCGCGATTGAAATCCAGCACATAGCGGCCCTTCGCATCGGGGCCCTGCGGATCGATGAAGCGGCCGGCGCCGTAGCTCTCGCGGCCGTTGGTGCGGTCGGCGAACACGCCCGACAGCTCGGACAGCGTCTCGCCGGTCACTTCCATCCGGAAACGCTTGCCGTCGCGCTCGAACACCAGCGCGCCCGGATTCGGCACCTGGTTGCGGTCGCCGAGGACGTTGACGATCTCGATCGTGGTCCCGGGCGGATGCGGATCGAGCGTCGCCTCGACCCGCCACGACGGATCGATCGGCCAGTACACCTGCGGCACCACGGCCTTGAGCGCCGGCGCGTCCTGGTGGCGCTCGCGCAGCGCGTAGCGGCCGGAACGTTCGATCGCCCACAGCTCGCCCTTGCCGCCGTCGTAGGCCAGCTTCGTCGGCGCCCCGGACTGATCGTCCTGCAGCGCGATGCGGCCGACGACCGGCTTGCCGTCCACGGTCACGTCGGCCGCAGGCGCGGGCGTGAAATGCAGTTGTTTGCCGTCCAGCGCGATCACGCCGAGCTGGGCCGGCCCCAGCGCGAGCCGGAGCTGCTGTCCTTCGGCGCTGCCGACGGTGCGGGTCTGTGGCGTGATCCAGTGGAGGCCGACCACCGTCAGCCAACTGCCCTTCGGGTCGCGCAGGTCCGCGTCCTGCTGTTTGCGCCACGCCTCCTCGCCGGCGACGTAGCCGGCGGGCGCCGCGGTCTTGGCCGCGCCCGGCGAAGCCCCGGTCGCATGAGCGGGCGGCGTCGCGCGATCGCAGCCCGCCGCCACGATCAGGCCGAGCAGGCACGGCCACGTCCAGTGTCTTGCGTCCATCAGCGCCCCCTCAGGAACCAGCGATCGATCTCGCCCAGCGTGAATTTCGCCCAGGTCGGGCGGCCATGATTGCATTGTCCGGAGCGCTCGGTGGCCTCCATCTCGCGCAGCAGCGCGTTCATCTCCGGCAGCGTCAGCCGCCGGTTCGCGCGCACGGCGCCGTGGCAGGCCATGGTCGCGAGCAGTTCGTCGCGCGCCGACGCCACCCGGCGCGATTCGCCGTGCTCGACCAGGTCGGCGATGACGTCGCGCAGCAGCGCCTCGACGTCGCCGTCGGCCAGCAGCGCCGGCACGCCGCGCAGCACCAGCGTCTGGGGCCCGCTGCGGTTGAGCTCGAACCCCAGCGCCGCGAGCGTCTGCGCCTCGCGCTCGGCGGTCTCGGCCTCGCGCTCGGACACCGCCACCGACTGCGGCACCAGCAGCGGCTGCACCCGCACGCCGACGCCGTCGTGCGCCGACTTGAGCTTTTCGTAGCCGATGCGCTCGTGCGCGGCATGCATGTCGACCACGATCATCCCGTCCGCGGTCTCGCTGAGGACGTAGATGCCGTGCAACTGCGCGACCGCGTAGCCCAGCGGCGGCACCTCGCCGTCCGCCGTTTCCGGCAGCGGCCGCACCGCCGGCTGCGGCGAGGACGACGGCGGCCCCGCGTACAGCGCGGCGTAGGCGGCGCGCGCGTCGTCGACGCGCAGGCCGAGCCCGGTCTGCGGCATCGGCCGGTTCCACGCCATCGGCGGCGGCGGCGACCCGACGGGGCCGGCCATGCCCGGATCGAACGCCGACGCCGCCTCGCCGGGCAGCGCGCCCGCGGGCGTGCCGGCGCGGGTCTCCGCGAGCGCGGCCTGCAGCGTGCGGTAGACGAAATCGTGGATCGCGCGGGCGTCGCGGAAGCGCACTTCGTGCTTGGCCGGATGGACGTTGACGTCGACCCGGCGCGGATCGACCTCCAGGAACAGCACGTAGGCCGGCTGGCGGCCGTGGAACAGCACGTCGGCGTAGGCCTGCTTCACCGCGTGCGCCACGCTGCGGTCGCGCACTGCGCGGCCGTTGACGAACAGGTACTGCTGGTCGGCGCTGGCGCGCGAGTACGCCGGCTGCGCGATCCAGCCGCTCAGGCGCAACCGGCTGCGGCTGTCGGTGGCGAGCGGCGCGCTGTGGTCGATCTGCAGCGCATGCTTGAGGAACTCGTCGCCCAAGGTCTCGGCGAGACGGTCGCCGGAGAACAGCGCGCCGCTGTCGCCCCGGGCACCCTCCCCCTTGTAGCGGCGCAGCGGCTTGCCGTTGTGGCTTACCCGCAGTTCGACCTCCGGCCGCGCCAGCGCGAGCTGCCGCAGCCATTCCTCGATATGGCCCAGCTCGGTCCGCTCGGCGCGCAGGAACTTGCGCCGCGCCGGCACGTTGTAGAACAGGTCGCGGACCTCGACGACGGTGCCGGTCGGCTGCTGCTTCGGCGCGGGATCGCCGAGCTTGCCGCCATCGACGTTGAGCGCGGTGCCGCGGTCGTCGTCGGCGCGACGCGAGGCGATCAGGAAACGGCTGACCGATGCGATCGACGGCAGCGCCTCGCCGCGGAACCCCAGCGTCGCCACCGCTTCGAGATCGTCGAGCGAAGCGATCTTGCTGGTCGCGTGGCGCTGCACCGCCAGCGCCAGTTCGTCCGGGGCGATGCCGCCGCCGTCGTCGCGGATGCGGATCAGGCGCACCCCGCCCTCTTCCAGGTCGATGTCGATCCGGCGCGCGCCGGCGTCGATCGCGTTCTCGACCAGCTCCTTGACCACCGACGCCGGGCGTTCGATGACTTCGCCGGCGGCGATCTGGTTGACGAGGGTGTCGGGCAGCGGGCGGATGGTCACGTGGAGGCGGGTCGCCGGACGGGCGTTGGGGGACGTCCGCCGATGATACCGCCCGTGACCCGATCTCCCGAGGCGCGCCGCGCGGCGCGCACACGGACGCCGCCGCTCAGGGACTGCCGCCGCCCGCGGTCAGCGTCCCGGTCGCGGCGGCGCTGGCGATCACCGTCGCCTCCGCGGCGCGCGCGCGGCTGGCGTACAGCGTGCCCGGCGGCGGCTGGCGGGTGAAATAGGCGTCCACGCCCTCCAGCACCGCCTTGGCGATCGTGCGCTGGTACGACGGATCGGTCAGCCGCCGTTCCTCGTCCGGGTTCGAGATGAAGGCGGTCTCGACCAGCATCGCCGGCATGTCGGAGGTGCGCAGCACCGCGAAGTTGGCGCGTTCGATGCCCGGCTTGTGGTTGTTGCCGATCGCCTTGAGCCCGGACAGGACGTGGCCGGCGGCGTCCTCGGACGCGCGCATCTGCCCGCTCTGGGTCAGGTCGATCAGCACCGATGCGAGCGTGTCGTCGGCGCGCGGCAGGGCGCCGCCACCGATCATGTCGGCGGCGTTTTCCTTGTCGGCCAGCCAGCGCGCGCGCTGCGACGACGCGCCGCGCAGCGACAGCACGTAGACCGACGAGCCCTTCGCCGAGCGGTTTTCCGCGGCGTCGGCGTGGATCGAGATGAACATGTCCGCCTTCGCCTGGCGCGCAAGCTGGGTGCGGCGCGGCAGCGGCAGGAACACGTCGGTGTCGCGGGTCAGGTACGCCTTCAGGCCCGGCGTGGCGTTGATCTGCCGCGCCAGCTCGCGGGCGATGGCGAGGGTGACGTCCTTCTCGCGCTTGCCGCTGGGGCCGTGCGCGCCGGGGTCCTGGCCGCCGTGGCCGGCGTCGATCGCGATGATCAGCGGACGCGAACCGGCACGGATCTCGCGCAGGGGCTTGCCCGGCGCCGGCAGCGGCTCGGCCGGCGGCGTCGCCGCAGGCGCGGCGGAAGAGGAAGCCACCGCCGGTGCGGACGCCGGAGACGGCGCGGCAGCAGGGGTCGGCGACGGCGACGTGGTCGCCGCCTGCACAGGTGCCTGCGTCGGCGCGGGCACCAGCGGCTTCGCCGCGCCCGTCGGAGCACCCGCACTGGTCGCAGGCGCAGTGGATGCAGGCGCAACGGTCACAGCCGCGGAGGGCGCGGGCGCGATGGTCGGGGGCGCAGCGGTCGGCGGCGTCGCCGTCGCGGACGCGGCCGGCGACCGGCCGGTGAGCAGCGCCGCCGCGACCGCGCCATCGCCCGGCCACTCCAGCACCAGGCGCACCGCGCCGTCGGGCGCGCGCTCCAGGCGCGGCTTCAGCGGCACCACAGGCTGGGCCAGATCGAACACGATGCGGGTGGTCCCGGGCGCGGGCTGGCCGCGGCGCACCGCGCGCACCACGCCGACCGGCGCGGGGAGCTGCAGATGGGCGCCGGCGGCGGTGTCCGGGAGATCGACGACGAAACGGTCGGGATTGGCGAGGCTGAGGGTGCGGAACGCGGCCTCGTCCTTGAGCTGGAGCTCGGCCCGGGTGCCGGTGGGGCCTTCCTTCAGCGTCAAGTGACTGATTTCATTGGCGTGAGCGAGATTCCAGCACAGCGCGGCTAGGAGCATGAGCCCCAGCACGATTTGCTGAATGGTGATCGCCTTCACACGCATGGGCGGTAGTCAACCACCGACGCGCGGATTTTTCAAGCACTTTTCCCTTAATAATCCGTAACCTGCCCGAACTTCCTTCGCGCTGGGGTCAGGTAGGTGCCGCAAGCGACTGCGCGGTGGTCAGCGCGGCCAGCCAATCCCGGCCGGCGGGGCTCAGCGGGGTGAGGCCGCAGGCGCGCCCGTCGCCCTGGATCGAAAGGTCGATCCGCAGGTCCGCCGGCGGCAGCGCGCCTGCGCCCCGCTCCGGCCATTCCACCAGCCACAGCGTCGCGTCGGCGTCGTCCAGGCCGAGGAATTCCAGCTCGGCGCCGTCGCCGATCCGGTACAGGTCCAGGTGCAGCGCCTCGCCGCCGCCGGCCAGTGGATAGCGCTCGACCAGCGTATAGGTCGGGCTCCGGATCGCCCCGGCGACGCCCAGCGCACGCAGCCAGGCCCGCGCGAGCGTGGACTTGCCGGCGCCGAGATCGCCGTGCAGCAGCACCACCGCCGGCACCGGCGCGGTGCGCGCGAGCGCCCGCGCGAACTGCTCGGTGGCATCGGCGTCAGCGAGGAAGCGCCGGGCGGCTTCTTCGATGACCTCGTCGCCCACGCCCTTGTCGCCCATGACTTCGTCGCCCATGACGTCTGCGCTCACGCCCGCACCGCCGGGTTGGCGAGCCGGCGCAGGTGCGGGAACAGGTCCGACGGCAGCAGGCCGCGTTCGCCGCCCTCGGCCGCGGCCGCATCGCCGGCGGCGGCATGCAGCAGCGCGCCGCAGACCGCCGCGTCGAACGGCGCCAAGCCCTGCGCGAGCAGTCCGGCGATGGCGCCGGTGAGCACGTCGCCCATGCCGCCAGCGGCCATCCCCGGATTGCCGGCATCGACGATCACCGGGACGCCGTCCGGCGCGGAAACGACGGTGCCCGCGCCCTTCCACACCACCGTGCCGCCATAGCGCGCGGCCAGCGTGCGCGCCGCGCCGAGGCGATCGGCTTCGAGTTCGGCGATCGGACGATCGAGCAGCCGCGCGGCTTCGCCCGGATGCGGAGTGAGCACGGCGTCCGCGAAATCCGCCCCCGTCCCGGGCATCGCGGCCAGCAGATTGAGCGCATCGGCATCGATCACGGTCGGCCGTTCCGCGGCCAGGGCGGCGTCGAGCAGCGACCGGCTCCACGCGCCGCCGCCGAGCCCCGGCCCGACGGCGATCACGGTGCAGCGCTCGAGCAGCGATCGCAGCGCGTCCGCGCGATCCGGCGCGTCGCCGGGCGCGTCATCGACCGCGCGCACCATCGTTTCCGGCCGCCGCGCCAGCAGCACCGGCACGTGCTCGGCGCGGGTCGCCGCGCTCACCAGGCCCGCGCCGACGCGATGCGCGGCCTCGGCGCACAGCGCGATCGCGCCGCCGGTGCCGCGATCGCCGCCGAGGCACAGCACCGTGCCGAACCGGCCCTTGTGCGCGTCGCGGTCGCGCGGCGCGAGCCAGCGCGCCAGCGCGGGCGCACGCACGAGGCAGGCCGCCGGCTCCAGATCGTCGAACATGTGGTCGGCCAGGCCCAGCGGATCGACCACCACCTCGCCCGCGGCGGCGCGGCCCCGCCCGGTGAACAGCCCGGGCTTGCCGGCGATGAAGGTCAGCGTGACCGTCGCCCGCACCGACAGGCCGCGGTCGTCGCCGGTGTCGGCGTCCACGCCGGAGGG
Source organism: Lysobacterales bacterium (assembly GCA_019510125.1). GTDB lineage: Bacteria > Pseudomonadota > Gammaproteobacteria > Xanthomonadales > Xanthomonadaceae > Lysobacter_I. The sequence goes on along the minus strand of JAEKKX010000003.1, from coordinate 438,379 downwards.
CACGTCGAGCGCGAGGACCGGCGTCGCGCGACCGTGGTTCAGCGCGGCCACGACATCGGCGGCGAGGCCGTCCAGTCCGCGATGCAGGCCGATCCCGAACAGGGCGTCGACCCAGACATCGGCCCGCGGCAGGCCTTCGTCGAGCGTGAAGGTCGCCAGCTCGCCGCCCGCCTGCGCGTAGGCCTCGGCCGCGCGCTGCGACGCGCCCGGTTTCACGGTGTCGCCGAGCCGCAGCACGAACACGTGGCGCCCCGAGGAGCGCGCCAGTTCGGCCAGCACGTAGCCGTCGCCGCCGTTGTTGCCGGGGCCGCAGACGATGCCGATGCGCTGCGCCTGCGGCCAGCGGTCGAGCAGCAGGCGCCAGGCGGCGAGCCCGGCGCGCGCCATCAGGTCGTCCTCGTCGAGGCCGAAGCGCGCCATCGCCACCTGCTCGGCGGCGCGCACCGCGCCGCTGCGGTAGACCTTCGGCAGATCGGACAGGGACGGCGTGCGCATGCCGGGATTCTATACTCCGCATCGTGACCACAGACTCGGACATCGATCTCAACGCGCTCGCAGGGCGGATCAAGGCGCTGGCCGGCGAGTTCGGCTTCCGTCGCTGCGGCATCGCCGACGTCGCGCTCGGCGAGGACGAGACGCACCTGCGCGACTGGCTGGCGCAGGGGCTGCACGGCTCGATGCGCTGGATGGCCGAACACGGCGACAAGCGCAGCCGGCCGGCCGAACTGGTGCCGGGCACGCTGCGGGTGGTGTCGGTCGCGCTCGACTACGGCCGCGACCCCGACGCGGCCTGGGCGACGCTGGACGACGGCGAACGCGCCTACGTCGCCCGCTACGCGCTGGGCCGCGACTACCACAAGCTGATGCGCATGCGCCTGCAGAAGCTGGCCGACCGGGTCGCCGCCGAGATCGGGCCGTTCGGCCATCGCGTGTTCGTCGATTCCGCGCCGGTGCTCGAACGCGCCCTCGCCCGCAACGCCGGGCTCGGCTGGATCGGCAAGCACACCTGCCTGATCGATCGCGACGGCGGTTCGTGGTTCTTCCTCGGCGAACTCTACGTCGACCTGCCGCTGCCGGTCGACCCGCCGGCGAGCGCGCACTGCGGCACCTGCACGCGCTGCATCGACGTGTGCCCGACGCAGGCGATCGTCGCGCCGTACCGGCTCGACGCGCGCCGCTGCATCGCCTACCTGACGATCGAGCACGAGGGCGCGATCGACGAGGACCTGCGGCCGCTGATCGGCAACCGCATCTTCGGCTGCGACGACTGCCAGCTCGTGTGCCCGTGGAACAAGTTCGCGCAGCGCACCGACGAACCCGATTTCCGGGTCCGCAACGATCTCGACAAGGCCTCGCTGGTCGATCTGTTCGCGTGGACGGAAGACGAATTCCTGCAGCGCACCGAAGGCTCGCCGATCCGCCGCAGCGGCTACGCGCGCTGGCTGCGCAACCTCGCGATCGCGCTGGGCAATGCGCCAACGACGCCGGACGTGGTCGCTGCGCTGCAGGCGCGCCGCGACCTCGACGCCCCGTCCTTCGACAGCGCGATGGTGCGCGAGCACGTTGCGTGGGCGCTGGCGCGGCACGGCGTCGCCGGATAGAGCGGGACGCGCGCCGCGCTTTTCCCCCGGTAGAGCGGCCTTCAGGCCGCTTCACTTTGCCTTGGTCTTCAACGGCAAGCGGCCTGAAGGCCGCTCTACCGATTGGCGTGCATACGGGCGCTGCGGCCTGGCCTTCAACAGCCGAGTGGCTGGTCAGGTCGCTCTACCGGGCCGCGATCAGGCGCGGGCGCGGATTTCCGACAACAGCGCCTGCGTCACCGGGTCCGCGGCCTCGCCCTCGCCGCGCAGCGCCGGCAGCAGCGCGTTCGCGACCTCCTTGCCCAGCTCGACGCCGAACTGGTCGAAGGCGTTGATGCCCCACAGCACCGACTGCAGGTAGACGCTGTGCTCGTACAGCGCGATCAGCGCGCCCAGCGATTCGGGCGTGAGCGCGTCGAGCAGGAACAGCGTGCTGGGGCGGTCGCCGGCATAGGCACGATGTGGATCGTCGCTGGCGCGGCCGTTGGCGAAGGCCTCGGTCTGCGCGAGCAGGTTGGCGAGCAGCGCGGTGTGGTTGGCCGCGTGCGCGTGGTCCGCGCGGATCACGCCGATGAAGTCGGCCGGCACGATCTGGGTGCCCTGGTGCAGCGCCTGGAAGAAGCTGTGCTGGGTGTCGGTGCCCGCCCCGCCCCACCACACCGGCACGGTGTCGGTGGTCAGGAGGTCGCCGTCGAGGCGCACCGACTTGCCGAGGCTTTCCATCACCAGTTGCTGCAGGTAGTTCGGCAACAGGCGCAGACGCTCGTCGTAGGGCAGGACCGCCTGCGCGGCCAGGCGTTCGGCGTTGCGGTTCCAGACCGCGATGAGCGCGTGCCACGCCGCGAGGTTGCCGCGCAGCGGCGCCGCGTGGACGTGCGCGTCCATCAGCGCGGCGCCGGCGAGCAGGCGCTCGAAGCCGTCCATGCCGATCGCCAGCGCGATCGGGAAGCCCACCGCCGACCACAGCGAATAGCGTCCGCCGACCCAGTCCCACATCGGCAGGATGCGGCCGGCGTCGATGCCGAAGGCGGCGGCGCGATCGACGTTGGCGCTGACCGCGTAGACGCGGGCGTCGTCGCCGAGCCAGTCGCGGACCACGCCGCCGTTGAGCAGCGTCTCCTGGGTGCCGAAGGTCTTCGAGATCAGCACCGCGGCGGTCGTCGCCGGGTCCAGCGGCGCCAGCGCGCGGCGCACCGCGTTGCCGTCGACGTTGGAGACGAAATGCACCCGCAGCCCGGTGGCGTCGGCGAAGGCGTCGTGCAGCGCATCGACCACGAGCCGCGGACCGAGGTCGGAACCGCCGATGCCGACGCTGACCACGTCGGTGACGCCGGCCGCGCGCACCGCATCGACCAGCGCCGCCATCCGCTCCCGCGCCGCGCGCGCCTGCGCCGATGCCTCGCGCGCTTGCACGCTGTCGGCGAGGTCGCTGCGCAATGCGGTGTGCAGCGCGGCGCGGCCTTCGGTGGCGTTGACCTGCACGCCCGCGAACAGGCGCCGGATCGCGTCGCCCAGGTCGGCGGTTTCGGCCAGATCGAACAGCGCGTCGAGCGCCGCGCGATCGACGTGCTGGCGGGCGAAGTTCGCGTACAGCGGACCGACCCGCAGCGCGAAATCGCGCGGCCGCGCCGGGTCGTCCGCGATCAGCCGGGCGATGGGCGTTTCGCCGAGACGCCGGGCGTGCGGCAGCAGCGCGGCGGACAGGGCATCGGACGGCAGGGACATGACGACCTCGGAAACGTGCGCAGGCCGTCATCTTGCCAGAACGCATCGCGACGGAACCGAAGTGCCGTCGCTGCATACGAATCCAGCGAGCGAATCCGGCATGAGAATCGGGCGTGCGAATCGGGCGCGCGTGCGTCCGGCCAGGCCGGCGTGGGAGGTCAGCCGACGACGAATTCCAGGTTGTCGATCAGGCGGGTGCGGCCGAGCCGCGCGGCGATCAGCGCCACCCGCGGACCGGCGGCGTCGGCGGGTTCGTCGAGGCTCGGCAGGCGGACGGCCGCGTAATCGACCGCGAAGCCGGCGCGCACCAGCCGCAGCGACGCCTCGGCCTCGACCTCCGCGCGCGGCGCGCCGGCCTGCAGCCGCTCGCGCATGAACTGCAGCGTGCGGTGGATCTCGGCGGCGGTCCGGCGTTCGTCCGGCGACAGGTACTGGTTGCGCGAACTCATCGCCAGCCCGTCGTCCTCGCGCACGATGTCGCCGCGCAGCAGGGCCAGCGGATACGCCAGGTCGGTGACCATCTGCTGGATCACCGCGAGCTGCTGGTAGTCCTTCTTGCCGAACGCGGCCACGTCCGGCTGCACCTGGTTGAACAGGCGCGCGACCACCGTGCAGACGCCGTCGAAATGCCCCGGGCGATGCGCGACCTCCAGCACGTCGGCGACGCCCGGCACGCGCATCCGCACCGCGAGGTCGACCCCGAACGGATACATCGACTCCACCGTCGGCAGCCACAGCGCGTCGCAGCCGGCGGCTTCGAGGCCGCTGGTGTCGGCCTCCGGCGTGCGCGGGTAGCGGGTGAAGTCCTCGCTCGGGCCGAACTGCGTCGGGTTGACGAACACGCTGGAAATGATCCGGTCCGCGTGCCTCCGCGCCAGCGCCACCAGCGAATAGTGGCCGGCGTGGAGGTTGCCCATCGTCGGCACGAAACCGATGCGCAGGCCTTCGCGGCGCCAGCCGAGGATGCGTTCGCGCAGGCGCGACAGGTCGGTGATGGTTTCGATCATTTGCCCCCCGATTATAAATAAATTTTAATTTAGACAAAAATTAAACAGAATTTCTTGCAGGGATATTTTTACGGGCAAACTCCGCCGTCTCTGGGACCACATACAATTGATGGACAAGAGCTTCTGTTATATCGAGTGCAATCGAAACCTGATACTCTTCCGGCACATGGCCGCGATGAATACTCGCATGCCCTAATTCAAGCGCAACAGTTAGCGCATCCACCTGAATTCTAGAGACATAACCTTTCTCTTGAAAGTTCTTTAGATTCTTGGCAAAGGTTCCCGAGTCGGAAACCTTGTCTATCATTACAGATTCAATTATTGACCTGATTCCCATCGAAGCCAACGCATTTGCAGAATTGTGTATCGCCATGTAAACCTCATCAAAAAGCTTGGCGATATGCCAATTTCTGTCAATCAACCAAAACCATTTCGGTTTCGGTCGGTAAATAGAGGGCGGATAGAAAAAATCGGTCACGATGGGATTATTATCGACATCGGTTATTTCGCTATTCCATATCTCCATTTTCATTTTTACATCATCGCATCCAGCGCACTTGAAGATGATGTAAGTGCGACATCCGTGAACTTGATAACCGCCTTCCAGCATATCCTCAGCCCATGGCTGAGAAATGTTTAACAAGACGTAGTGATTGCGCAACCCGCCACATGAACTGCAATGAACCTTTGCAACTTGATTTTCTGTGGCCATAACTAACTCACCGCCTATAAGTAGGCGTGCTCCGCATCGGGGAATGCGCCGTCGCGCACCGCGGCGCAGTAGGCCTGCACCGCACCCGCGACCGAGCCGCCTTCGGCGAGGAAGTCCTTCACGAACTTCGGCCGGCGATGGCCGCCGTCGAGGCCGAGCAGGTCGTGCAGCACCAGCACCTGGCCGTCGCAGTGCGGGCCGGCGCCGATGCCGATGGTCGGGATCGGGCTGGCCGCGGTGATCGCCTGCGCCAGCGCGGTCGGCACGCATTCGAGCACCAGCAGCGCGGCGCCGGCGTCGGCGACGGCGCGGGCGTCCTCGCGCAGCTTCGCCGCCGCGCGCTCCTCGCGTCCCTGGACCTTGAAGCCGCCGAAGCGCAGCACCGACTGCGGGGTGAGCCCGAGGTGCGCGGACACCGGGATCTCGCGTTCGACCAGGAACCGGATCACCTCGAGCTTGTGCGGGCCGGCGCCTTCGAGCTTGACCATCTGCGCGCCGGCCTGGAGCAGCCGGGTCGCGGCGTCAAGCGCACGCTCCGGGGTGGCGTCGGCCTGGAACGGCAGGTCGGCGACCAGCAGCGCGCGCTGCAGGTGCGATGCGACCGCGGCGGTGTGGTAGGCGATGTCGTCCACCGTCACCGGCAGCGTCGAATCGTGGCCCTTCACCACCATGCCCAGCGAATCGCCGACCAGGATCAGGTCGACCCCGCTGCGGTCGAGCACGCGACCGAACACGGCGTCGTACGCGGTGAGCATCGCCAGCCGGCGGCCGGCGCGCTTGGCCTCGGCCAGCGCGGGGACGGTCCAGGGCTTGTCGTCGGAAAGGGCCATGGCATCGCGGATTCGCCGCCGGAACGGCAGCGGGGCGCCAAGGGTAGCAGGTCGTCCGGTCCGGCCGTCGCGCCTCAGCGTTCCGGCAGCGGTGCGATCCCGGCGCGCCCCAGGCGCTGCACGGCGGCGCGCGCGCTGCCCTGCCCCGGAATCTCGATGTCTTCGACCAGGTCGAGCAGCGGCACCAGCGCGAAGGCGCGCTCGTGCAGGTGCGGATGCGGCACCCGCAGGCCCGGCGTGTCCACGACCGCGTCGCCGTGCAGCAGCAGGTCGAGATCGAGGGTGCGCGGTCCCCAGCGCCGCCCCGGCACCCGCCGGCGGCCGAACTCGCGCTCGATGCGCAGCAGTTCCTCGAGCAGCGCCTGCGGGGTCAGCATCGTCTCCAGCGCCACCACGGCGTTGACGAAGTCGGGCTGGTCCTCCAGCCCCCAGGCCGGCGTGCGATACAGGCGCGACACCCCGAGATAGCGGCTGCGCGGCACGGTCATCAGCCGATGCACCGCGGCGCGGAGCGTGCCCGGGCTGTCGCCGACGTTGCTGCCGAGACCGACATGGGCGACCACCGGGTCGCGACGCTGCGCCACCACGCGAAGCCTCCGGGATCCGCTTCAGTGGCCGACGGCGGCCGGGCGGCGGCGCCGGCGTCGGCGCGAACCGCGCGCCGCCTCGCCGCCTTCGCTCTCGCCTTCCTCGTCGCCGTCGGCGACCGGCCGCAGCGCGGCCACCGCCAGGGCGTGGTCGGGATCGCGCTGGGCCTCGGCCCAGAACGCGATGTCGGCCGCATGGTCGGGCGACGCCGCCTGCCGCAACTGCAGGAAATCGAAGGCGGCGCGGAACCGCGGCTGCGCCAGCAGGCGCACGACGCGCTTGCGCTGGCGCTGCGGGAACCGCGACTGCAGCAGCCAGATCTCCTGCATCGGCAGCGAGAACCGGCGCGGCAGCGCGACCGTCTCGACCTGGTGCAGGGTCACGCGATCGGCGGCGCGGCGCTCGGCCTCGACCGGATGCACGCCCTGCGCCTGCAGCATCGCCAGGGTGCGGCAGTAGGCCGGCCACAGCAGCAGCGCGAACAGGAACGCCGGCGACACCGGCTCGTCCGCGGCCACCCGCGCGTCGGTCGCGCGCAGGCCTTCGAGCAGCATCCGCCGCAGCGCGCCGCTGCGGTTGGCGGCCAGCGCCTTCGCGGTCTCCGGGAGCAGCGCCGACAGCAGGCCATGCGCCTCCAGCCCGAGGAAGCTGGCCTCGGCATGGCCCGACAGGAACAGCTTGAGGCACTCCTCGAACAGGCGCGCCGCCGCGGCTTCGCGCAGCAGCGGCGCCAGCACCGGCAGCGGCGCGGCGGTCGCCGGATCGATGGTGAATTTCAGCTTCGCGGCGAGGCGCACCGCGCGCAGCATGCGCACCGGGTCTTCGCGGTAGCGGGTCTCCGGGTCGCCGATCAGCTTCAGCACCCGGTTGCCGACGTCCTCGAAGCCGCCGACGTCGTCGCGCACCGAGAAATCGGCGATGGAGTAGTACAGCGCGTTGGCGGTGAAGTCGCGGCGGACCGCGTCGTCCTCGATGGTGCCGTAGACGTTGTCGCGCAGCACGCGACCGTCCTCGTCGGTCTCGCGGTCGCCGCTGCCGTCGTCGCTGTTGGCGCGGAAGGTCGCCACTTCGATGATCTCGCGCCCGTAGACGACATGCGCGAGGCGGAACCGGCGACCGATCAGGCGGCAGTTGCGGAACAGGTGCTTGACCTGCTCCGGGGTGGCGTCGGTGGCGACGTCGAAATCCTTGGGATGCTCGCCGAGCAGCAGGTCGCGGACGGCCCCCCCGACGAGGTAGGCGGCATAGCCGGATTCGTGCAATCGGTACAGGACGCGGAGCGCGCTGGGGCTGATGTCCTTGCGCGAAATCGCATGCCGATCGCGGGGGATCGTCCGTGTCTCGGTCGGGGGCGTGGTGGACTCGGTCATCGGAACGGTGATCGCGGACTCGGTTCGGACGGGAAGTTGGTCAAAACGTCAGGTGACCCGCTATACTAGCAGGCCTGTCGGCTCCGACCGTCCGGTCCCGCAGGCGCGTCGCGCCGGGGGTGGCCCGGGCGCCGGGATTCCCTCGGAGACCGCAACCGTTTCAATGCTCCCTTCGTCTAGAGGCCTAGGACGTGGCCCTCTCAAGGCTAAAACACGGGTTCGAATCCCGTAGGGAGCGCCAATTCCGAAAACCCGCGCCGCAAGGCGCGGGTTTTTCTTTGCGCGACCGCAGGGTTCGGACACGGGTTCGACAGGGTCGCCCGGAGCGACCCTGGACGGCCGCAGGCCGCCCGCAGGGTGCGGCGCACGACGCGCCGCATCCATCCCGCAGGGAGCGCCAATTCCGAAAACCCGCGCCGCAAGGCGCGGGTTTTTCTTTGCGCGACCGCAGGGTTCGGACAGGGGGTTCCGATTCCGGGTCCGACAGGGACGCCTGGCGCGATCCGGCCTGCCCGCGGCGGCCCGGAACCCGCCACGACGCCATGTCCGGCTTCGCCCCGGGGCGCGTCGGGCTTACACTAGTCGCACTGCGTTCCAGGATCCGGCCGCCCCATGCCTTTCGTCGTCACCGAAAACTGCATCAAGTGCAAATTCACCGACTGTGTCGAAGTCTGCCCGGTCGACTGCTTCCACGAAGGCCCGAATTTCCTGGTCATCGACCCGGACGAGTGCATCGACTGCACGCTGTGCGAGCCGGAATGCCCGATCAACGCGATCTATCCGGAAGACGACGTGCCGGCCGGCCAGGAAGCCTTCGTGGCCCTGAACAAGGAGCTGTCCGCGCAGTGGCCGGTGATCACTACCCGCAAGGAACCGCTCGCCGACGCCAAGGAGTGGGACGGCAAGCCCGGCAAGCTGTCGATGCTGGAGCGCTGAGCGCCCGCGGTCCGCAACGAAGAACGGGCGCCATCGGCGCCCGTTTCGTTTCCGCCCCCGGACCGGACGTCCGGGACGGGATGTCCCGGCGCGGATCACCCCGGGGCAGATCCCCCTGGGGCAGATCCCGGGGAGCGGACTTACTGTCCGCCGAGCGCCGTCTTCAGCGCCGCGACCAGCTTGGTCGCGCCGGCGCCGGTGGCGGGCTGGCCGCGCGGATCGACCGCGGCGACCTGGCTGCGGCCGCCGTCGAGATCGGTGATGCGCACCAGGAAGGTCTCGCCGGCGTAGTCGATGTCGTAGGCGCCGAGCAACTGGGCGCGGTTGGCGACCTTGGCGCCCTGGACATTGGCCAGCGCCTCGCCGACCTTCGCGAACACCGCCGCGCGGTCGCCGGCGACGGCGAAGCTGGACGCACGCACCACCGGGTCGCCCGCCAGCGAAGAGCGGGTCACCGGCCCGGTCGGCGCGGCGGCGCGATCGGCCGCCGCCTGGTCGAAGGCCGGCGGGAACTCCAGCGGCCGCTGGTCGCCTTCGGCGGCATACATGTCCTTCTTGTGGAACCAGCGGCAGCCCGACGCGCCCAGCAGCGCGACGGCCAGCACGGCGAAGGTCGCGAACCGCGCGGCGCGGGACAGGGCGGGACGGACGTTCTGGCGGATCGGGGACATGCGGACTCCTGACGGGAAACGGCGCGGTCGCGGGCTCAGCCGGCGGCAGCGAAACGGTGGGCGGCGTCGGCGGCGTCGCGCTCGAGGCCGGCGATGCGGGTGGTCATGGCGTCGGCCGCCGCGGCGTGGGCCGACGACAGCGGGGTCAGCGGCAGGCGCAGGCCGTGGCCGATGCCCTGGCGCGCGAGGATCGCCTTGACCGGGATCGGGTTGGGCTCGACGCCCATGAAGTCGAAGACCGGCTGCAGCGCGGCGTCGAGCGCCTCGGCCTCGGCGCGGCGGCCGTCGCGGGCGAGGTCGCAGAGCCGGCGCATGGCCGCGGGCGCCGCGTTGGAGGCGACCGAGATGAGGCCGTCGGCGCCGGCCAGCATCGCCCGGGCGGCGGTCGGGTCGTCGCCGGACAGGATCGCGAACCCCGGCGAACGCAGCGCGAGCAGCGCCTGCATCCGCTCCGGCTCCGGACGCGCTTCCTTGATGCCGACGATCCGCGGATGCGGCGCCAGCGCGGCCACCGTCTCCGGCAGCAGGTCGCAGCCGGTACGGCCCGGGACGTTGTAGAGGACGACCGGCAGCCCGCCCTCCCCGGCCACGGCGTTGAAGTGGGCGAACAGCCCGGGCTGGGTCGGCCGCACGTACGGCGGCGTGACCACGAGCGCGGCGTCGGCGCCGCAGTCGGCGGCGCGCCGGGTCAGCGCGATGGTCTTGGCGGTGTTGGGGGTGCCGGTGCCGGCGAGCACCGGGAGGCGGCCGGCGACCACGGCCACCGCGCGGCGCAGCAGCGCATCGTATTCGGCGTCGTCCAGCGCATTGGCCTCGCCGGTCGAGCCGGCCACCACCACCGCCTGGGTGCCGGCGGCGATCTGCGCGGCGAGGAGACGGTCCCAGGCGTCGAAATCGAGGGCGCCCGACGCCGTGAACGGCGTGGCCAGCGCGGTGATGCTGCCGGAAGGATGCACGCGGATGCCCTGGAAACTGTGTGAGGCCGGAGGGGGATCGCGCCGGGTGCGGCGACGACCCGGCGATGTTACTTGGGAAGGTCTGAACAGGCCATCCTCCGCACGCGCCCGTCCCGGCGGCCGCCATGGGAATCAACCACTTGCCGCGGCGGTCGCCGGCGCATCGCCGCCGTCGCGGCGGCGGCGGTCCCGCGTGCGCGCCTTGCGGCATGAAACCGCGGACCAGTATGCTGGCGCAGTGTCCCCGGCGCATGGCGTTGGCAGGACCGCGCCATTCCCGATTCGCAACACTTTCCCGCCGCGGACGCCGCCTTGACCGAACCTTCCACCGCCGCCCGACCAGCGCCGAACGAGAACTACCTGCTGATCAACGCCTACACGACGCATCCGCAGTCGCCGCTGCTGTCGGTGACCCGGCGGATCTCGGACAGCGGCTGCAATCTCGTCGACGCCCGCCTGTCCACCGTCGGCCGCGACGTCTCGGTCACGGCGCTGGCGATCGGCCCGTGGGACGCGATCGCCAAGCTCGAGGCGATGCTGACCCGGCTGGAGCGCGAGGAAGGCGTCAAGCTCAACTGGTACCGCACCGGCCCCAAGCCGATGCAGTCGAACCTGCTGCCGTACGTGGTCGAGGTGGTGGCCGCCGACAAGCCCGGCATCCTCTACCAGCTCGCCGACTTCTTCGACCGCCAGGGCATCACCATCGAAAGCCTGCACTGCGCCCGCTACCGCGCGATGCAGACCGGCGCGGACATGTTCTCCGCGCAGGTCACGATCGGGGTGCCGGCGGACATGCACATCGCGGCGCTGCGCGACGATTTCCTCGAGTTCTGCGACCACCTGAACCTCGACGCCATCATGGACCCGATGAAGTTCTGACGATGACCGACGCGAAACTCCCCGTCCTCGGCAAGACGCTTCCGAAATCCACCCTCGCCCTGCCCCTCCCGCTGTCGGACGGTTCGACCGCGACGCTGTCGGACTACGCCGACCGCTGGCTGGTGCTGTACTTCTACCCGAAGGATTCCACGCCCGGCTGCACCACCGAGGGCCTGGACTTCAACGCGCTGCTGCCGAAGTTCGGCAAGCTCGGCGCCGACGTGCTCGGGGTGTCGCGCGATTCGATCAAGTCGCACCAGAACTTCTGCGCGAAGCAGGGCTTCCGCTTCCCGCTGGTCAGCGACGGCGACGAGGCGCTGTGCCACGCCTTCGGCGTGATCGGCGAGAAGAACATGTACGGCAAGAAGGTGCTCGGCGTGGTCCGCAGCACGTTCCTGATCGCCCCCGGCGGCAAACTCGCGGCCGAATGGCGCGGGGTGAAGGTCCCGGGCCACGCCCAGGCCGTGTTCGATGCGCTGAAGGCGGCCCAAGGCCAGTGATCCCCCTTTCCGCGACGCCGTCCGGTCGCCCCGCCCCGCGGGTCGCGACGGTTCGGTCGCGCCTGCGGCACGCGCTCGCTACTTCGCTTCCGACTTCGCTTCCGACTTCGCTTCCGACTTCGCCCCCCTCCCCGCAACCCAGTCCCGACCGAGGCCCCGCATCCGCATGATGACCAAAGGCAAGCGCATCTACGTCCTCGACACCAACGTGCTGATGCACGACCCGACGGCGCTGTTCAAGTTCGAGGAGCACGACGTCTTCCTGCCGATGCAGGTCATCGAGGAACTGGACAACGCCAAGAAGGGCACCTCCGAAGCCAGCCGCAACGCGCGCCAGGTCAGCCGCTTCATCAACGAGCTGATCGAGGCCCACGGCACCGACAAGCTGGTCACCGGCATCCCGCTGACCCGGCCGAAGGGGCTGCAACTGCGCGCGGCCGAAAGCATCGGCCGGCTGCGCTTCCAGACCGGCAGCTTCGATTCGGCGAAGAAGTTCGGCGCGGTGATGCCGGACAACCAGATCCTCGGCGCGATCCTGGTGCTGCAGGAGACCGAGGCCGGGGTGCCGGTGGTGTTCGTCTCCAAGGACATCAACCTGCGGATCAAGGCCTCGATCGCCGGGATCGCCTCGGAGGACTACGAGAACGACCGTGCGCTGGACGACTTCAGCCTGCTCTACACCGGCGTCTCCGCGCTGCCGGAGGATTTCTGGCAGCGCCACGGCGACGACCTGCGGTCGTGGACCGAGAAGGGCCGCACGTTCTACGAATTCTCGCGCGACGGCGACGAGGAGTGGTTCCCGAACCAGTTCCTGTACCTGCCCGGCGACGAGGAGGCGGAGATGCGCGTGGCGCGGGTCGAGGGCGACCGCATCACCGTGCAGATCGTCGACGACTACCGCAGCCACCAGCACGCGGTGTGGGGCATCGCCGCGCGCAACCGCGAGCAGAACTTCGCGCTCAACGCGCTGATGGACCCGGACATCGACTTCGTGACCCTGCTCGGCACCGCCGGCACCGGCAAGACCCTGCTCGCGCTGGCGGCGGGGCTGGCGCAGACGATGGACGCGCAGCGCTACCGCGAGATCATCATGACCCGCGCCACGGTGAGCGTGGGCGAGGACATCGGCTTCCTGCCCGGCACCGAGGAGGAGAAGATGACGCCGTGGATGGGCGCGCTGACCGACAATCTCGAGGTGCTGATGCCCAACAACGCCGAAGGCGGTAGCTGGGGCCGCGCGGCGACCAACGACCTGCTCGCCTCGCGGATCAAGATCCGTTCGCTGAACTTCATGCGCGGCCGCACCTTCCTCAGTCGCTGGCTGATCCTCGACGAGGCCCAGAACCTCACGCCCAAGCAGATGAAGACGCTGATCACCCGCGCCGGCCCCGGCACCAAGATCGTCTGCCTGGGCAACGTCGAGCAGATCGACACGCCCTACCTCACCGAGACCACGTCCGGCCTGACCTACGCCGTCGACCGCTTCAAGGGCTGGGCGCACAGCGCGCACATCACCCTGCGCCGCGGCGAGCGTTCGCGGCTCGCGGACTACGCGTCGGAAGTGCTCTGACCGCCTCCGCGTCGGCCACGAAAACGCCCGCCGACCGGCGGGCGTTTTCGCTGCGCGTCCCTGCGCGGAAGCCTTCGGCCGGCCCTTGCCCGCCGGCCGGGGCGGCGACTCAGCGTCCCGCGGTGCGGCAGCAGGTCGCGCTGACCTGGTAGCTGAGCGCCGACAGCAGCGAACCGACGAGGTCGCAGCGCCAGCCGGTGGGCTGCCCGGAGGTGACCAGCGGCTGCGAATTGCTGATGCCGATGCCCAGCGGCCCGCCGCAACCGCCGCTCGCGGCGGCATAGCCGGCCGGGCAGCTCACCGAGCGCATCTGCACGCCGCCCAGGAGGTCGAGGGTGCCGGTCTGCTGCGCCACCGTGCAGTCCAGCGCGGTGGCCACCGGCTCCATGTAGTAGCCCACGACGTCGATCACCGCGTCGCTCTGCGCGAAGGTGTAGAGCGTGAACTGGGTGGCGCAGCCCGGACGGCAGAGCGAGACGATCTCGCCGTTGGACGTGTCCTTGCCGGCGAGGTAGTTCAGCGAGGACACCAGCGGCCGCGCCACGTCGGAGGCATACGCCGTGAAATAGCCGTCGAGCGCGGGCCGCGAGGCGGTCAGTTTGACCTGCAGCGCGGACGCGTTCTGCGGGATGCCGCAGTTGCTGGGATCGCCGCCCTGCGACGCGAAGCCCGACGCGCTGTAGGCGATGAAGCTGCGCGAACCGGTGGCCGCGATCGGCCCGCCGGCGACGCGGGTGTCGGCGATCCGGCACGGCGTGAGCGGCGTGTACACCAGGTCCGCGCCGGCCGCGCCCAGCTTGGTCGGCGCACCCGCGCGCCTCACTGCGGACGCGCCGAGCAGCGCGGCCTGCATGCCGTCGAAGGTGGGCTCGCCGGCGGCGCGCTCGAGATTGGCCATGTCGACTTGGCGCAGGGTCGGCGCCATCCGCGCGGCCCAGGCCTGCGGCGACACGCCGTGGCGCGCGGCGGCGGCGCCGGACCAGGTGCCGACGATGTCCGAGGCGAGTTCGGCGCGCATCGACTCCGGCGCGCGTCCGTCGCTGGTGATCGTCGCCGACCACCACGAGACACCGGCCACGGCCACCGGCGCGATGCACGCGGCGGCAAGGAGAAGCGACTTCCGGACGATCGAACGCATGGCGAAGCTCCTTTTCGTCGCATCGAAGGCGATGCACGGCGAATCTGGAAAAACCGCATCGCGACGGCAATGTCGCAAGCAGCGCACATGCGCGCACGGCGCGGCGGGCCCGCGGGATGCGTCGCCGCGCACGATAGGATGCGTCGATGCCGGAATCGCCGCATGTGGCGCTCCGTCGCACGACGAGGAAGCGCATGATCGAGAACACGGATCGACGATGAGGTCCGACTGTCTTCGCGCTTGCGCAGGCGGGCGATTTGATACAAGTTTGGCGACGGAGGCGCATTGCATGACGCAAGGAGCAACCGATGCCGACGCTGAGCGACCGGATTCGACGCGCACGCAGCCTCTGCGGCATGAGCCAGAGCGAACTCGCCTCGCGCGTGGGCGTGGGCCGCGGCACGGTCACGCGATGGGAACATCCCGCCGGCAACGCGCCGAGCACGCGCCACCTCATCGAGATCGCGCGCAGCACCGGAACCCAGGTGGAATGGCTGGCGCTCGGCCTGGGCGCACCGCGGAGCGAGGCCATGACCACGGCCGCGGCGACCGATCCGGATGCGCATGCGGAGAACGATCTCGAACTCGAATGCCTGCGCTGCCTGCGCCGCATGCCCCGGCGCGTGCGCGAGCAACTGGCCGCACTGATGCGGTCGATCGCCAGATGAGCGAAGCGCGCACGGGCATCCGCGTCCCGTTGCGCTGCAGAAGGTCGCGTCGAGCCGGTCCCTGATCGCCGCCGGCGGCGGCTTCGCCGGATCGCGGCGCGGGCCAGCGGGGGTGGCCGTCGCCTGCGGCTGCGAAGCGGGGTCGCGATGCGCGGTCGCCCGTCTTCTTCCCTGCGCTCATCGCCGCATGTTCCCGCGATCCGCGACGGCGTCGCGTGCGGGCGCTACCATCGCGCGACACCCCCACCGGATCCCGCATGACCGACATCGCCTTGCATCCACGCATTCGCCACTGGCGCAGCGACGATGCGCCCGCGCTGTTCGCCGCGGTCGCCGATTCGCTGTCCACCCTGTCGCGCTGGCTGCCGTGGGCGACGCCGGACTACGACCTCGCGCGCGCGCAGGCGTGGATCGCGCACTGCATGCGCATGCAGGAGGCCGACGACGAGCATCACTTCGGCGTGTTCGACGACGCGTCGGGCGCGCTGCTGGGCAGCGTCGGCCTCAATCAGCGGATCCGCGCGAATCGCGCCGCGAACCTCGGTTACTGGGTCGCTGAGACCGCCCGCGGCCGCGGAGTGGCCGTCGCCGCCGCGCGCCAGGCCGCACGCCATGGATTCCAGACGCTGGGCCTGCAGCGGATCGCGATCCAGGTGGCGCCGGACAACCACGCCAGCCAGCACGTGGCGATGAAGCTCGGCGCGGTCTGCGAAGGCATCGCCCGCAATGGCCTGGCGACACCCGATGGCCCGGCCGAGGCCATCGTGTACTCGCTGATCCCGGCGGACATTGCGCTTTGGGAGGGACGGGTCGATTGATGTTCAATACATCATTTAGACCATCTGATACTTGATCGGCGCGATCTGGGACATGGATACTGCGGTCCTCCGAAGGAGTCCGCATGATCACTGCCGCCCAGATGCGCGCCGCGCGCGCCCTGCTCGGGATCGACCAGCGCCGGCTGGCCGAACTCTCGGGCGTTTCGCTGCCGACCATCCAGCGCATGGAGGCCAGTCCCGGCCACGTGCGCGGCATGGTCGGCACCCTCACCAAGATCGTCGAAGCGCTGGACGCCGCCGGCGTCGAGCTGATCGGCAACGGCCAGCCCGGACAGGGCCAGGGTCGGGGCGTGCGCCTGAAGGAGTCCGGGGCGTGAGCGCCGCGAGCTGGCGTCGCGGCTTCACGCCGAAGACGCTGACGGTGCTGCGCGACGGCTACCGGCTGGCCGACCTGCGCGCCGATGCGGTCGCCGGGCTGACGGTCGCGATCGTCGCCCTGCCGCTGGCGATGGCGCTGGCGATCGCCAGCGGCACCACGCCGGAGAAGGGCCTGCACACGGCGATCATCGCCGGCTTCCTGATTTCCCTCCTCGGCGGCTCGAAGGTGCAGATCGGCGGGCCGACCGCGGCCTTCATCCCGGTGGTGTTCGCGATCATCCAGAAGGAAGGCTACGGCGGGCTGATCCTGTGCACGCTGCTGGCGGGGCTGATGCTGATCGCCGCCGGCCTGCTGCGGCTCGGCACGCTGATGAAATACATGCCGCAGCCGGTGGTCACCGGCTTCACCGCCGGCATCGCGGTCAGCATCTTCTCCAGCCAGGTGAAGGACGCGCTCGGCCTGCGCATGGGCCAGGTGCCGGCCGATTTCCTGCCGCGCTGGCAGGCCTATGCCGAGCATCTGGGCAGCGCGCAGCCGGCGGCGATCGCGCTGACCGTGCTCGGCCTGGTCGCGATCCTCGGCCTGCGCCGCTGGCGCCCGGCGTGGCCCGGGTTCCTGATCGCGCTGCTGCTGTGCACGCTGGCGGCGGCCGGCGCCGCGCTGCCGGTGGAGACCATCGGCAGCAAGTTCGGCGGCCTGCCCTCGGCGCTGCCGAGCTTCGACTTCCCGCACATCCCGTTCGAGCGCACCCGCGAACTGCTGCCCAGCGCGTTCACCATCGCCTTCCTCGCCGGCGTCGAGTCGCTGCTGTCGGCGGTGGTCGCCGACGGCATGACCGGCGGCCGCCACCGCTCGAACATGGAGCTGGTCGCGCAGGGCGTGGCGAATTCGGCGTCCGCGCTGTTCGGCGGCCTGCCCGCCACCGGCGCGATCGCGCGCACCGCCACCAACATCCGCGCCGGCGGCCGCACCCCGTTCGCCGGAATGCTGCACGCGGCGTTCCTGCTGCTGTTCATGCTGCTGCTGGCGCCGCTGATGGGCTACGTGCCGCTGGCCGGGCTGGCGGCGATCCTGCTGATCGTGGCCTGGAACATCAGCGAGGTCGAAGCCTTCCGCCACACCCTCTCGGCGCCGAAGGGCGATCGCCTGGTGCTGCTGTCGACGTTCCTGCTGACGGTGTTCTTCGACCTGACCGTGGCGATCGAGGTCGGCGTGGTGATGGCCGCGTTCGTCTTCATGTTCCGGATGGCCGAGGCGGTGGAGATCCAGGGCAGCGCGGATGGCGACGAGGATGCGGACGAGGACCGGGGCGCCGACCCGACCCAGCGCGAGCGCCTGCCGGCGGGGGTGGAGGCGTTCCAGATCAGCGGGCCGCTGTTCTTCGGCGCGGCCAACCGGCTGGACGACCTGCTCGACCAGTTCCGGACGCCGCCCAGGGTGTTCATCCTGCGCATGCGCCTGGTGCCGGTGATCGACGCCAGCGGCATGCACGCCCTGGAGGCGCTGCTGGAGCGCTGCCAGCGGCGCGGCATCGTGCTGATCGTCTCGGGGCTGCAGGCGCAGCCGCGGCGGGTGTTCGCGCAGATGCGCCTGCACCCGCGACACGGCATGTTGCACATCGTTCCCGGTTACGATGCCGCCCTGAGCCTGGCCCAGGCGCTGCTGGCCGGCACCGCAACGGAGGATGCCCCCTCGTGACCCGTCCCGTTTCCGCCCTCACCATCGCCGGCTCGGATTCCGGCGGCGGCGCCGGCATTCAGGCCGACCTCAAGACCTTCGCCGCGCACCGGGTCCACGGTCTGAGCGCGATCGCCGCGCTCACCGCGCAGCACACGCGCGGGGTCGTCGCGGTGGAATCGCCACCGCTGCCGTTCCTGCGCGCGCAGATCGCGGCCTGTTTCGACGATTTCAGGATCGGTGCGGTCAAGACCGGCATGCTCGGCAACGCCGACACCGTGCAGGCGGTGGTCAAGGCCTTCGACCAGCACGACCCGCACCACATCGTGGTCGATCCGGTGATGGTCGCCACCTCGGGCGCGCAACTGCTCGCCAACAGCGCGATCGAAGTGCTGCGCGAACGCCTGCTGCCGATGGCCTCGGTGATCACCCCGAACCTGCACGAGGCCGAACTGCTGCTCGGCCGCACGATCCCGGATCTGGATGCGATGCGCAGCGCCTGCGACGACCTGCTCGATCTCGGCGCCGGCGCGGTGCTGCTCAAGGGCGGGCACCTGGACCACGGCGACACCGTGACCGACCTGTTCGCGCAGCGGCGCGACAGCGGCGGCAGGCTGCATCGCGAGATCGCGCACCCGCGTCTGTCGCTCAACGCCCACGGCACCGGCTGCACGCTCGCCGCGGCGATCGCCGCGCGGCTGGCGCTGGGCGACGATCTCGAAACCGCCTGCAGCGGCGCCTCGGACTACGTCCACCGCGCCCTGCGCAGCGGCATCCGGCCCGGACGCGGCGACGTCCTGGTGCTCGACCACTTCGGCGCCGCGGACCCGGCGTGACCGCAGCGCCAGGCGATGCGGACGCCCCGGCGGACGACGACGGCCTGGCGGTCGTCTCTGCCGACGGACACCGCTTCCGGCTGCTCGTGCGCCGCCCGGCGGCCCCGGTCGCGGCGCTGCTGTGGCTGCCGGCGCTGGGCGTGGCCGCGAAACACTACCTGCCCCTCGCCGAGGCGCTGTCGGCCCGCGGCGTCGCGGTCTTCGTCCACGAATGGCGCGGACACGGCAGCAGCGACGTGCGCGCCGGACGCGATCGCGACTGGGGCTACCGCAGCCTGCTCGAAGACGACCTGCCGGCCGCGCTGGCGGCCCTGCGCGCCGCCTGCTCCGACCTGCCGCGGATCGTCGGCGGCCACAGTCTCGGATCGCAACTGGCGACGTGCCTGCTCGCCCGCTCCCCGGACGCCGCGCAGCGACTGTGGCTGGTCGCCGGCGGCGCACCGTACTGGCGCACGTTCCCGGGGCCGCGCGGCTGGCTGCTGCCGCTGGCCTACCGCTTCGCGCCGTGGCTGGCGGATCGCCGCGGCCACCTGCCGGGACGGACGATCGGCTTCGGCGGACGCGAGGCCCGCGGCGTGATCCGCGACTGGGCCCGCAGCGGCCTGAGCGGGCGCTACGCGGCGGCGGGCATGGCGATCGACCTGGAATCCGCCCTCCGCGGCGTGCGGGTCGCGGTCGATGCGGTGCGGATGGCCGACGACTGGCTGGTGCCGCCGGGATCGCTGGACTGGCTGCTCGGCAAGCTGCAGCCGACCGCGGTGCGCCACACCGTGCTCGACGCCGCGCGGCTCGGCGTCCGCGCCGATCATTTCGCCTGGATGCGCCGGCCCGATGCGGTCGCCGACGCGCTCGCGGCTGGGCTTCAGCCGGCGTAGCCGCCCGGGTTCATCGACTGCCAGCGCCAGGCGTCGCGGCACATCGCATCGACGTCGAGCGCGGCGCGCCAGCCGAGCAGCGCTTCGGCCAGGCGCGGATCGGCGTAGACCTCGGCCACGTCACCGGGACGGCGGGCGACGATGTCGTAGGGAATCGACCGGCCGCTCGCCGCCTCGAACGCGCGCACCAGTTCCAGCACGCTGATCCCGCGGCCGACGCCGAGGTTGATCGCGGTGTGGCCGTGCAGCGGATGGCCCGCTGCCGGCGCCGACCCGCCCTCGCCCGCCAGCGCCTCGATCGCATGCACGTGCGCGCGGGCGAGATCGACCACGTGGATGTAGTCGCGCACCCCGGTGCCGTCGATCGTCGGCCAGTCGCCGCCGAACACCTGCAGCCGCGCGCGCTGGCCGACCGCGACCTGGCAGATGTAGGGCATCAGGTTGTTGGGGACGCCGCTGGGCGCCTCGCCGATCAGGCCCGAGGGATGCGCGCCGACCGGATTGAAGTAGCGCAGGCTGATCGCGCACAGGCGGACGTCCGCGGCGCAGGCGTCGGCGATGATCTGCTCGGCGATCAGCTTGGTGCGGCCGTAGGGGTTGGTCACCGACAGCCGCGCCGACTCGTCCAGCGGCAGCGCCTCGGGCTCGCCGTAGACGGTCGCCGACGAGCTGAAGACGAGGCGGTCGACGCCATGCCGCTGCATCGACTGCAGCAGCCCGACGGTGCCGCCGAGGTTGTTCTCGAAATAATCCAGCGGCCGCACGCAGGATTCGCCGACCGACTTGAGCGCGGCGAAGTGGATGACCGCGTCGAAACCGCCGTCGGCGAACACCCGGTCGAGGGCGGCGGCATCGCGCAGGTCGACGCGGTGCGCCTCGGGCGCGCCGCCGGTCAGGCGCGCGATGCGGTCCAGCACCGTCGGCGCGCTGTTGCAGTGGTTGTCGACGATCACCGCCTGGTGGCCGCGCTCGGCGAGGGCGACGCAGGTGTGGCTGCCGATGTAGCCGGCGCCGCCGGCAACCAGGATGCGCATGGAACCTCGGGGCGGGAGTCGGGGGCGGGAAGGAGGCGGGTCGCCGTGCGACAACGCGGTGGACGGGCCCGAGCGGCCGCGCACGACCGCGGCGACTGTCCGGAACGCCGCGTTTTCCGCGTCCTCACTGCCGACGCCGACCGGGGGAAGGCGCGACCGGACCCGCGGCGGCGGGCGCCATGCTATCGCATTCCCTGCGCCGCCGGCCCCGTCCACGCCGCGCCGGCCCCGGCCTGCACGGCTGGTAGACTTCCCCGCTTTCACGGACCCGGATACCCGCACGATGCAGGCCAGCCTTCCCGCCCGCGACGACATCCGCATCGCCATCATCGGCCTGGGCTACGTCGGCCTGCCGCTCGCCGCCGCGTTCGGCAAGCGCCATACGGTGGTCGGTTTCGACATCGACGCCCAGCGCGTCGAGGAGCTCGGACGCTTCCACGACCGCACCCTCGAGACCACCGAGGCCGAACTGCGCGCCGCGACGCGGCTGCGCTTCAGTTGCGACCCGAAGGACCTCGAAGGCTGCAACGTCTTCATCGTGACCGTGCCCACCCCGATCGACGAATACAAGCGCCCCGACCTGCGCCCGCTGGAATCGGCCAGCCGCACCGTCGGCCGCGCGATCCGCAGGGGCGGCGTGGCGATCTACGAATCGACGGTGTATCCCGGCGCGACCGAGGAAGCCTGCGTGCCGATCGTCGAGCGCGAGTCCGGGCTGACGTTCAACGTCGATTTCTACGCCGGCTACAGCCCCGAGCGGATCAACCCGGGCGACCACCAGCACCGGCTGGAAACGATCATGAAGGTCACCTCCGGCTCCACGCCGGAGGTCGCCGATTTCGTCGACGCGCTGTACGGCGACATCATCACCGCCGGCACGCACAAGGCCAGCAGCATCCGCGTCGCGGAAGCCGCCAAGGTCATCGAGAACATCCAGCGCGACGTCAACATCGCGCTGATCAACGAACTGGCGCTGATCTTCCATCGCCTCGGCATCGACACCCACGAAGTGCTGGCGGCATCGGGCACCAAGTGGAACTTCCTGCCGTTCAAGCCCGGACTGGTCGGCGGCCACTGCATCGGCGTCGACCCGTACTACCTGACCCACAAGGCGCAGCAGATCGGCTACCACCCGGACGTGATCCTCGCCGGCCGCCGCATCAACGACGGCATGGGCCCGCACGTCGCCCAGTGCACGGTGAAGGAGATGACCCGGCGCGGCCTGCCCACCGCCGGCGCGCGCATCCTCGTGCTGGGCCTGGCGTTCAAGGAGAACTGCCCGGACCTGCGCAACACCCGGGTGGTCGACATCCTCGCCGAACTGGGCAGCTACCACGCGCAGGTCGACGTGCACGACCCGTGGGTCGATGCGCACCTCGCCCATGAGGAATACGGCCTCGCGATGACCGACGCCCCGGCCGCAGGCGCCTACGACGCGGTGATCCTGGCCGTCGCCCACCGCGAATTCGTCGCCCTCGGCGCCGACGGCATCCGCCGCTTCGGCAAACCCGGCGCAGTGCTGTTCGACGTGAAAGGCGTGCTGCCGCGGGATGGGGTGGACGGGCGACTCTAACCCGCCCCCTCCTCCACAACACCCGTCATCCTCGCGAACGCGAGGACCCAACCATCACCGCTGATCACGCTTGGGTCCCCGCCTGCGCGGGGATGACGGCAAATAAAGGGCGGCATCGCATTCGTCCTTCATCCCATCCCCCGTCACACCCCTCGTCCCGTCATCCCCCAATACCCCGTGATCCTCGCGAACGCGAGGACCCAACCCTCACCGCCGATCACGCTTGGGTCCCCGCCTGCGCGGGGATGACGGCAAAAAAACGGGCCGGCACCGCACTGCCCTTCATCCCATCCCCCGTCACACCCCTCGTCCCGTCATCCCCCCACCCCCCGTCATCCTCGCGAATGCGAGGACCCAACCCTCACCTCCGATCACGCTTGGGTCCCCGCTTGCGCGGGATTGACGGTGGTTTAGGGAACGGTGGTTTCGAGAGCGGCGATTTCGAAAACGGTGACCCCGACGGCGAGGGCTGCGAGAGCGGGGCTCCGAAAGCGGAGCTTCGAGAACGACGGCTCCGAGAACCGCAGTCCCCACCACGATGTCCCGACCGCATCCCGGCGCGTTCTCGCGACCCGCCCCGTTCGCGCCTAGAATTACCGCATCCGCCCCTCCCGGACGCCCCATGCGCATCCTCGTCACCGGCGCCGCCGGCTTCATCGGTTCGACCCTGAGCCACCGTCTGCTCGCCCGCGGCGACGAGGTGCTGGGCTACGACAACCTCAACGACTACTACGACCCGACGCTGAAGGACGCGCGCCTCGCGCGGCTGCTGCCGCTGCCCGGATTCGCGTTCGTGAAGGGCTCGCTGGAGGATCGCCCGACGCTGGAAGCCGCGTTCGACGCCTTCAAGCCCGACCGCGTGGTCAACCTCGCCGCGCAGGCCGGCGTGCGCTATTCGCTGGAGAACCCGCGCGCCTACATCGACAGCAATATCGTCGGCTTCCTCAACATCCTCGAAGCCTGCCGCCATCGCGGCGTCGAACACCTGGTCTACGCCTCGTCCAGTTCGGTCTACGGCGCCAACCGCAAGCTGCCGTTCGCGGTCGAGGACAGCGTCGACCATCCGGTGAGCCTCTACGCGGCCAGCAAGAAGTCGAACGAGTTGATGGCGCACACCTACAGCCATCTGTTCGGCCTGCCGACCACCGGGCTGCGCTTCTTCACCGTCTACGGCCCGTGGGGCCGGCCGGACATGGCGCTGTTCCTGTTCACGCGGAAGATCCTCGCCGGCGAATCGATCGACGTGTTCAACCACGGCCGGCACACCCGCGACTTCACCTACATCGACGACATCGTCGAGGGCGTGATCCGCACCCTCGATCGCGCGCCCGGCCCCGACCCCGACTACGATCCGCTCGTGCCGAGTCCGGCCACGTCGTCCGCGCCGTACCGCGTCTACAACATCGGCAACAACCGCCCGGTGCAGTTGCTGCGCTACATCGAAGTCCTGGAAGACTGCCTCGGCCGCAAGGCGACGATGAACCTGCTGCCGCTGCAGCCGGGCGACGTGCCCGACACCTACGCCGACGTGTCCGCCCTCACCCGCGACACCGGCTACCAGCCGACGACGCCGGTGGAAGTGGGCGTGAAGAAATTCGTCGAGTGGTATCGCGGGTTCTACGGCGTCTGAGGTCCGCGACCGCCCTCACTCGCCGAGGAACGCCAGCGCCAGTGCGTTGAAGCGTTCGGCCTGCTCGAAATTCGAGACGTGGCCGGCCGGGTCGAGCACTTCGAGGCGCGCGCCGGGCAGCAGCGCCTGCATGGCCTCGCCGCGGGCGAGCGGGATCGCCTTGTCCTGGCGTCCCCAGACCAGTTGGATCGGCACCTGCAGCGCGCCGAGGCGGCGGATTTCCGGTTCGAGCGTGTCGAAGAACGCGTTGCGCTGCATGCGCAGGCCCGACTCGTTGCTGCCGAGGATCTTCTGCGCCCGGGTGACCTGCTCGAAGTAGGCGTCAGTGGCGAGTGACGCATCGTGGATGAAGACGTCGGTCAGCGCCTTTTTCCGGATGGCGTCGGTCTTCAGGCCCAGGAAGAACTCGCCGATCACCGGCAGGTTGAAGAATTTCGCCATCGGCGGCAGCGGATTGGGCATGCCGGCCGCGGAGACGAACAGCAGCTTGTCGACGCGTTCGCGATGTTCGACGCAGAACCGGATCGCGGTGCCCGCGCCCATGGACTGCCCGACCAGGGAGGCGCGCGCGATGCCCTTGGCGTCCATGAACGCGCGCAGTTGCCGTGCGAACAGCGGATAGCCGTAATCCAGCGGTTCGCGCGTGCTGTAGCCGCACCCCCACAGGTCGATCGCATGGACCTTGTAGCGCTTCGCCAGCGCATCGATGTTCCGCGCCCACAGGAAACTGTCGTAGAAGAACCCGTGGAGCAGGATCAGCGGTTCGCCTTCGCCGCGCTCGATGTAATGGGTCTTCCTGCCGTCGAGCTCGATGAAGGCCCCGGCCGCATGGCGTTCGGCCCAGTCCTCGAGCGGCTGGCTGCTCCATGGCACGTACTGCGACATGCATCGATCTCCCTGGGTCGTCGAAATCCGTTCGACGGCGGTGCGCTGGCGTTCCCGCGCCGGGCAAGCTTATCCTGTCCCCGGCCCGGCGCGAACAGGCCGCGAACGCTTCGCCCGGCCGCTGCGCGCGGATCGCGGACACCGCGCTGAAACGCGCCGCCGGCATGCTGGCATCGCCCGCCCGCTCCCGGCCTCCGCATGTCCCGACTGCTGCCGCCCGCACTCTGCCTGCTGCTCGTACTGGCGGGATGCGCCACGACTCCCCCGACGGAACCCGCCCCGATGCGCCCATCGCGCGCCCTCGTCATCGGCCACCGCGGCGCCAGCGCGCTGCGGCCGGAACACACGCTGGAGAGCTACCGCAAGGCGATCGAGGACGGCGCGGACATCGTCGAGCCGGACCTGGTCAGCACCCGCGACGGCGTGCTGGTGGCGCGGCACGAGAACGAGATCTCCGGCACCACCGACGTGGCCGCGCATCCGGAATTCGCCGCGCGCAGGGCGACGAAGACCATCGACGGCGAGCGCGTCAGCGGCTGGTTCACCGAGGACTTCACGCTGGCCGAGCTGAAGACGCTGCGCGCACGCGAGCGCCTGCCCGAACTGCGCGGCACCTCACGGGATGGGCAATACGAGATTCCGACCTTCGACGAAATCGTCGCCCTCGTCGCCGCCGAGTCCGCGCGCCGCGGCCGCGTCGTCGGGCTGGCGCCGGAAATCAAGCATCCGACGTACTTCGCACAGGCCGGCCTGGCGATGGAAGACCGCCTGCTCGACGCGCTGCGGGCGAATGCGTACACGCGCACCGCGCCAGTGATCGTGCAATCGTTCGAGACCGCGAACCTGCGCGCACTGCGGGCGAAGCTGGCGCGCGGCGGCAACGTGCGCCTGCTGCAGTTGTTCGGCGGCGCGCACGAACGGCCGTACGACACCGTCGCCGCGGGTCGTCCACGCACCTATGGCGAGCTGATGCGGGCCGACGGCCTGCGCGAGACAGCGGCGTACGCCGACGCCATCGGCCCGGCCCACCGCGACCTCGACCCGCGCGACGGCCGCAGCGCGCTGGTGGACGCGGCCCACGACGCCGGGCTGCAGGTGATCGTCTACACGTTCCGGCCCGAGAACCACTTCCTCGGCACCTACGCCGGCGGCGGTGGCCCGGCCGCGCGCGACGAGGCGGGTTCGATGCGGCAGATCCGCGATGCGCTGGCGCTGGGCATCGACGCGTTCTTCACCGACGACCCGGCGCTCGGCCGCCGGGCCGTGGATGCCGAGCGCTGACCGGCCGGACCGGCGCGGCGGCGCGGGCTGCAAACGACGCCAGCCGCAGGAGGCGGCCGCCAGCGTGTACAGTCACGGTCCCGCCACCGTCCGCGATGCCCGCATGTCCCCGCGCCAGTACGTCCTGACCTTCTCCTGCCCGGACCGGCCCGGCATCGTCAACGCGGTCTCGGGCCACCTGTTCGGGCATGGCGCCAACATCCTGGAATCGCAGCAGTACAGCGACCCCGACAGCGGCCGGTTCTTCATGCGCACCGTCTTCGCGCTGGTCGAGGCCGGCGCGTCGTTCGAGGCGCTGCGCGAAGCGTTCGCGGTGCCGGCCGGGCGCTTCGGCATGCAGTGGACCATGCGCGATCGCAGTGAGCGCCGGCGGGTGCTGCTGATGGCCTCGAAGTTCGACCACTGCCTCGCCGACCTGCTCTACCGCTGGCGCAACGGCGAACTGGCGATGGACATCGTGGCGATCGTCTCCAACCATCCGCGCGAAACCTACCGGCACCTCGACTTCGAGGGCATCCCCTTCCACCACCTGCCGCTGCCGCCCGGCGGCAAGGCCGCGCAGGAAGCGCGGCTGTGGGCGCTGGTCGAGGACACCCGCGCCGAACTGGTGGTGCTGGCGCGCTACATGCAGGTGCTGTCGGACGACCTGTCGGCGAAACTCGCCGGCCGCTGCATCAACATCCACCACTCGTTCCTGCCCAGCTTCAAGGGCGCCAAGCCCTACCACAGCGCGCACGCCCGCGGCGTGAAGCTGATCGGCGCGACCGCGCACTTCGTCACCGCGGACCTCGACGAGGGGCCGATCATCGAGCAGGACACGCAGCGCGTGAGCCACCACGACACGCCGGCCGACCTGATCCGCATCGGCCGCGACATCGAGCGCCGCGTGCTGGCGCAGGCGCTGCGCTGCTGGCTGGACGATCGCCTGCTGCTCAACGGCCAGCGGACGGTGGTGTTCTCGGTCTGAGCCGCCACCGGACGCGGCGCCGGTTCACTCGGCCAACTGGTGGTCGTAGCTGATCACCCGCGCCAGCTTCCAGTCGCCGTCGATCTGGCGCCACACGTCGATGAACCTGCCGGCCTCGGTCAGCCGATCGGGCTGGCCCGGCTGCAGCGCATAGAAACGGTGTTCGCCCATCTGCATCGCGCCGAAACCGTTGAGCATGTAGACGCGCATGCTGCCTTCGACCAGTTCGCGTCGGGCGCGGAAGTTCTCGCCGGTCTCCTGCGCCTTGCAGTTGTCGCGCATGCTCTGCATGAACGCGGCGCCGGAATCCGCGTTGCGCCCCCACTTGTCGTGGATGAACTCGAAGTCGTCCGCGACCAGGGTGGCGAGCACGTCGAGCTTGCAGCCGAACACCGCATCGAACAGTTGGCGGTCCTTTTCGGCGAGGGCGGCGACGACCTCCGGCGACGGCGGTGCGGCGCCCGGCGTGAGATGGATCTCCGCCTTCGGCGGCTCGCCGGCGCGAACGCCCGCGCAGGCGAGCAGCAGGAGGCCCGCGAGGGACAGACGATGCATGGCGCGCTCCGGCCGGTGAGGTGCGGGCATCCTAGCCGGATGCCGG
The DNA here is from genome assembly GCA_019510125.1 of Lysobacterales bacterium. GTDB lineage: Bacteria > Pseudomonadota > Gammaproteobacteria > Xanthomonadales > Xanthomonadaceae > Lysobacter_I. Next base: position 410,732 of record JAEKKX010000003.1, on the reverse strand, counting down.
CCTCGGCGACAGGCCACGTCAGGCGTCGGGGCAGCGGTGCCCCGGCCGCGGAAGTCCGCGGTGGCGCCCCCGGTGCGGGCGGAGAATGTCGGCAGGCCGCGCAGGAAAAACCGCGGAATCGTCTCCGTACGATTCCGCGGCGTGCGACGCCGCCGGCGAGCAGCGTCGCGGTGCGTTCCGGCCTTGGGGTGCCGGAACGCCGGTGCATCCTCCCTGGCGCACCGTGTCGCTGGGGCGCGTCCGCATGCTCGTCCATGCGGGCGCTTCGGGGGCGGGCCGTCCACTGACGAGGTTTCCGGGCCCGCCCCCTCCGCAATCTCAGTCTTCCTTGTCGTCGTCCCCTTCCTCGCCGCGCGGGGCGTCGGCGGCGCCGAACTTGGAACGCAGCTCGGCCTCCAGCTTCACGGCGACGGCCGGGTTCTCCCTGAGGTACTGACGGGCGTTTTCCTTACCCTGACCGATGCGCTCGCCGCCGTAGCCGTACCAGGCGCCGGACTTGTCGACCAGCTTGGCGTCGACGCCCATGTCGATCAGTTCGCCCTCGCGGCTGATGCCTTCGCCGTAGAGGATTTCGGTCACGACCTGCTTGAACGGCGGGGCGAGCTTGTTCTTGACGACCTTGATCTTGGTCTGGTTGCCAATGATCTCGTCGCCCTTCTTGATGCTGCCGATGCGGCGGATGTCCAGGCGCACCGAGGCGTAGAACTTCAGCGCGTTGCCGCCGGTGGTCACTTCGGGGCTCTGGCCGGGCATCATCACGCCGATCTTCATGCGCAACTGGTTGATGAAGATCACCAGGCAGTTGCTGCGCTTGATGTTGCCGGTGAGCTTGCGCAGCGCCTGGCTCATCAGGCGGGCCTGCAGGCCGGGGAGCTGGTCGCCCATTTCGCCTTCGATTTCGGCCTTCGGCGTGAGCGCGGCGACCGAGTCGATCACGACCACGTCGACGGCGTTGGAACGCACGAGCATGTCGGCGATTTCCAGCGCCTGTTCGCCGGTGTCGGGCTGCGACAGCAGCAGGTCGTCGATGTTGACGCCCAGCTTCTGCGCGTAGATCGGGTCGAGCGCGTGCTCGGCGTCGATGAAGGCGGCGGTGCCGCCGGCCTTCTGGCATTCGGCGATCGCCTGCAGGGTCAGCGTGGTCTTGCCCGAGGATTCCGGGCCGTAGATCTCGACGACGCGGCCCTTGGGCAGGCCGCCGATGCCCAGCGCGATGTCCAGCATCAGCGAGCCGGTGCCGATCGCCTCGACCGCCTCGACCGGGCGGTCGCCCATGCGCATGACCGAGCCCTTGCCGAACTGCTTGTCGATCTGGCTCAGGGCCGCGGACAGGGCGCGCTTCTTGTTCTCGTCCATCGTGGAATCCTCGTCAGTGGATGTGGAAAGTGGATGTGGTGGATCCGGAGTGGCGTCAGGTTAGGGAGCGCCCGTCGCAAAACCTGCGACATCCGGAAAATTAGTGCGCGGCGCGCGCTGCGGGGATCGGGGAACGGCGGCTCGCGGGGTCGGGAAAGTCCGCATCGCGCTCAGCGGTTGGGCCGCACCAGGCCGCAGTACAGGCCCTCGATCGCGAAATCCTGGTCCGGCAGCACCTCGATCGGCCGGTAGTCCGGATTGCGCGGCAGCAGGCGGATGCGGTCCTTGCCCTTCTTCAGCAGTTTCACGGTGATCTCGTCGTCGATGCGGGCGACCACGATCTGGCCGTCGCGCGCCTCGCGGGTGCGGTACACGCCGATCAGGTCGCCGTCGAAGATGCCTTCGTCGATCATCGAGTCGCCCTGCACCTTCAGCAGGTAGTTGGGCGCGGGCGAGAACAGCGCGCGATCGAGCAGGACGTAGTCGTCGGAGCGCAGGTCGGCGCCGATCGGCAGGCCGGCGGCGACGCGACCCAGCACCGGCAGGTGCAGGGCGTGGTCCGGCAGCGCGGGCGCGGGCGGCTGGTCGAGCGCGTCGTTGGCCGGTTCGTGGACCAGGCGGATGCCGCGCGCCTGTCCGGGCACGCGGCGGATGACCCCGGCCTGCTCCAGCGCCTCCAGGTGGTACTGGGCGGCGCGCACGCCCTTGAAGCCCATGGCATGGGCGATCTCGGTCTGCGAGGGCGGCACCCCGTCGGCGGCGATGCGCTCGGCGATCAGGGCGAGGATGGCGTGCTGGGTATCGGTCAGGTCCATGGTTAGTAGTATTACTACTAACGACCCCGGTCGTCAACGCGATCCTGCCTCCGGGCCAAGCTCGCCACCCAGGCCGTTCACGAAGACCAGGCGGCGCTCGGCGAACCCGAACGCCAGCAGGAGCGGAAGCAGGAGGAGATGTCCTGCTGGACCGTCGAAACGATGGGCCAATCGCAGCAAGGCCTGCAGGACGGCGGGCAGCTCCGACCCCGTCGTGCGCGCCATGTCCTCGTATTGCGGGGCGATGTAAACGAGCAGGACGCCCAGGACCAGGATCGGGGCCAAGGCCAGGCAGGTCGCGATGCCCAGGAACACGTATCCCGCGAGGTAGCTGCGCAGGAAGTCCGGGCGGCAAAGGCCGCGCCACGCCCGCGCGAACGCGGGGGTACGGCCGTAACCGAACCACACCGCCGCGGCCATCAGGTCGATCGCGATCTGCAGCGGGAACACCGCGGACGCGCTCACGGCTTCGACCGCCCAGCCCCCGGGGCCTGCGACGATCGCCCCCAGGACCTCGACCCCGTCCGAAAGCAGGGGCAGCCCCACCACGACGAGCACGGCGGCGCGCCAGCCGGGCCACCAGGGCCGCCAGCCGCCCACATCGCCCGCCTGCAACAGCGTCTGCGGACGTCCGGTGATGAAGTGGGCTGCGAGCATGGGCAGGAACACCAGGACGGCCGCCACGCGGCCCAGCGGCTCGCGCCAGGTCGCCGGGGCGACGCCGACCACGATGGCCCAGATCGCGACCAGGGCGAAACTCCAGCGCACCGAGTGCACCCGCAGCGCCCAGCGCGCCGCGGCCACCATGCGCCGCTCGCGGTCCAGCCACAGCGCCAGTCCGAACATCGCGCGGAACGCAAGCCACGCCACGAGGAACAGCGACAGATGGACCACGACGTCCGGGCCGCGATAGAGGATGGCGACGAAGTCGTAGGCGCCGCGATCGCGGGACAGGTCCAGCAGCCCGGGCGATCCGCGGGTGCCTTCCAGCAGCGACAGCGGCCAGAGCGCGACCCACAGGGCGCAGGCGGCGGCGATCGCCCAGACCTTGACGCGCCCGCTGCGCGCGGGGGAAGACGCCATCACTTCCTGCCGATCAGATCGTCCAGCCCTTCCAGCGCCGCGGCCACGGTCTGTCGCCGCACCGCTTCGCGGTCGCCGGCGAACTGGAAAACCTGCGCGCGGGCGTAGCCGCCGCGGCGTTTCCAGCCGATCCACACGGTGCCGACCGGCTTGTCGGGCGCGCCGCCGCCGGGACCGGCGATGCCGGTGACCGCGACCGCCACGCCCGCGCCGGAGTGGACGAGCGCGCCGGAGACCATCTCGATCACGGTCTCGCGGCTGACCGCGCCGTGCTGCTCCAGCGTCTCCGGGCGCACGCCGAGCATCGCCTGCTTGGCTTCGTAGCTGTAGGCGACCATGCCGCAGTCGAACCAGTCGGACGAGCCGGCGATGTCGGTGACGGTCTTGGCGATCCAGCCGCCGGTGCAGCTCTCGGCGGTGACCAGGCTCAGGCGGTGGGCGCGGAACCGTTCGCCCAGGGCCTCGGCGCGGATGCGAAGATCGGAATCGGTGGGCAGGGTCATGCGGCTTCCCGGCGCCGGCGGGGGCCGGGCATGCCGGCATGATAGCGAGTCGCCGCCTGCGCCGGCCGCGTCCGGGACCCGCCGGAAATGCCGGCCGCAACGCGAACGGCCCGCCGAAGCGGGCCGTCGCGGTGGCGCGGAAGGCGCGGACCGTCCCCGGCTCAGTACTTCAGCCGGAACGTCACGCCGTAGGTGCGCGGGGCGCCGAGGTAGCCGTTCCACGAACCGGTCTGCAGCGGCGCATCGATCACGACCTGGTAGTACTCGACGTCGGTGAGGTTCTGCGACCAGACGTCGACGCTCCAGCGGTCGTTGGCCGACCCCAGGGTGAAGCGCGCGTTCGCGAGGGTATAGGCGTCCTGCACCTTCTGCGGATCGAGATCGGAACCGGTGTTGTAGGACGACATGTACTTGGCGCCGACGTGCGCACCGGCCTTGAGCGTGCCGATCCGCCAGTCGTAGCCCACCGACGCCGTGGCCGACCACTCCGGCGCGAAGCTCGGGCGGCTGCCGGGCAGCAGCGCGAGATCGGTGTCGGGCAGCGGATCGTGTCCGTAGCGGGTGTCGGCGTAGGTCAGGCCGCCCTGCACCATCCAGCCGCCGGTCTTCCACAGCAGTTCCGCGTCCACGCCCTGCGAGGTCACCTTCGGGATCGAACGGACCACGAAGCTGGTGCCGAGGAAGCTGTTGAGCTGGAAGTCGGAGTATTCCTGGTGGAACAGGGTCGCGTTGAGCAGCAGGTTGCCGCCCAGCCAGGTGGTCTTGGCGCCGAGTTCGTAGCTGTCGACGAATTCCGCCGCGAACGAGGTGTCGTCCACCGGGATGATGCCCGAGGTGCCGCTGGACAGGCCGGTGTTGGACTGCACGCGGTCGAGGTTGAAACCGCCCGCCTTGTAGCCGCGCGCGGCCGAGAAGTACGCCATCGCGTGCTCGTTGAAGCGGTAGGCGGCCTTGAAGGTGCCCGACCATTCGCGCTCGTCGCGGCTCTGCTCGGTGGCGCGGCCGTTGTGGCGGACGTTGGTCCACGGCAGGCAGGAGAAGCCGACCACGGTCGGCGCCGCGGCCGAAGCCTGCGCCACCGTGAGCCCGCGCGCGACCAGCGCCGACACGACCTGCGCGGGATTGGCGAGCATCGCCGCACAGCCGAGGCCGCCGTTCGGGTTGCTGTAACGGGACGACAGGTCCTTCTTCTCGACCGTGTAGCGCAGGCCGAGGGTGAGGTCGAGCGCGTCGGTGGCGTGCCAGGTGTTGTTGGTGAACAGCGCCATGCTCCGCGCGTCCTGCTTGTAGCGGTCGGCCGCGGCGTGGCCGGCGAACACGGTGCCGAACGGACGCCCCGACGCCTGCGACAGGAACAGCGGCGCGGTCGGGCTGGCGCCCAGCGCGGGGTTGATCCGCGACAGCAGTGCGATCGACAGGTACGGCTCGTAGGCCGAACCGACGCGGTAGGCCTCGTTGCGAGAGAGTTTCTCGTCGGCGTAGAAGGCGCCCACCAGCCAATCGACCCTGTCGCCGCCGCCGGTCAGGCGCACTTCCTGGCTGAAGGTGTCGAACGCGGTGTAGTTGTCGCCCTTCTGGGCGTTGCGGTAGAGCACGTCCGCCGAGCTGTAGTCGAAGTCGATGCCGTTGATCGACTGCCAGTCGCGCTGCGCGGTGATCGAGGTCAGCTTGGCGCCGCCGAACCACGGCGTCTCCCAGTCGACCTGCGCGGAGATGCCACGGTCCTTGATGTACTGCTCGGTGCCGCGGTTGGCCCAGGACTGCCGCGCGAACGGGTCGGCGACCGGCGCGACGCCGGAATCGGCCGCCAGCGCGTCGATGATCGCCGCCGTCGGGCCGCGGATCGTGGTGACGTTGGTGCAGCAGTGCTCGTCGCGGTTGGTGAAGTCGCCGGTGAGGAGGATCTCGAGGGTGTCGGTCGGCTGCAGCAGCAACTGGCCGCGGAAGGTGTGGAAGTTCTGGTCCTGGTCTTCGCGGTCGGTCCGCGGGCCGGCGCCGACGTGCACGTCCATGAAGCCGTCGCGCTGGCGCTGCGCCGCGTACACCCGGAACGCCGCGACGTCGTTGAGGCCGTCGCTGTAGGCGCCGGCCACGCCGAGCGCGCCGTAGTTGCCGACCGTGAGCTCGGCCTCCGCATGCTGCTGGAAGGTCGGGCGGCGGGTGACGACGTTGATCACGCCCGCCGAGGTGTTCTTGCCGAACAGCGTGCCCTGCGGCCCCTTCAGCACCTCGATCCGGTCGAGTTCGCCCAGGTCGGTGAAGCCGACGCCGTTGCGCGGGCGGTAGACGCCGTCGACGACGATGCCGACCGAGGATTCGAGGCCGGCGTTGTCGCCCACCGTGCCGATGCCGCGGATGCGTGCCACGGTCTGCGACTCGCTCTGGGTACTGGTCACGGTCAGGCCCGGCACCAGCGTCTGCAGGTCCTTGATGTCGTGGACGCCGCTCTGCTCCAGGGCGCGCCGCGACAGTGCGGTGACCACCACCGGCACGTCCTGCAGCGCCTCTTCGCGCTTCTGCGCGGTGACCGTGATCCGGTCGAGCGTGGCCGCCTGCTCGTCGTCTGCGGCAGGCTCGGCGGCCAGCGCGAGCGGCGCCTGGCAAACACCGATCATGGCGATCAGCAGCGCATGGCTCAGTCGCGTGCGCTGCGGTACATGGCGATGCATCATCGTTCCCCTCGTCGCGATTGGTGGACCGTGTCTCGTCGTTGTCGTGGCCGCGCCGGTTCGTCGAGGGGGACGGATACCGCCCCGGCGGGCGTGGGGGGAAACGAACGACCGGGCGACCCTTCGACGAACAATGGCGCAGCCGCGCGACGGTAACACAGCCCGAGCGCCGGGCACGAGTCCGGTCCGGCAGGGGGGAACGCCCGGCGTGGAGGTCAGTGCGGGGGGCGCGATTCGGCAGCGAACCGGGCGAATCCCTCGACGAACTGGCGCACCTGCGCCAGGGTGGCGGCGTCCGCCAGTTCGCCTTCCGCGTCCATCAATGTGTGCGCCCGCGACACCATCAGCCGGCCGTCGGTCCAGAACCGGGTCTTGAGGGTGCGCAGCACCGGCAGCCAGTGCGCCTGGGACAGGATCGTGCCGAAACCGCCGGGCGAGGCGCCGACCAGCGCCACCGGCCGGCCGGCGAACACCGCGTCGCCGGTGCGCGACAGCCAGTCCACCGCGTTCTTGAACACGCCGGGGATGCCGTTGTTGTACTCGGGCGTGACCAGCAGCAGGCCGTCGCAGGCGACGACCTTCGCGCGCAGCGCCTGCACCGCCTCCGGGATGCCGGAGGCGGCTTCGAGATCGCCGTCGTACAGCGGGATGCCGTGCAGGGTCGCGACCTCGACCTCGACGCCGTCGGGAGCCTGGCGCTGCGCGGCGCGCGCCAGGGCGGTGTTGAACGAACCGGCGCGCAGACTGCCGGACAGTGCGACGAGGCGCGTCATGGTGATGCTCCTGGGAAGGACTCGGGGATGAAAGGATGGACGCCCGAAGGATGCGCGATCCACGGGACGGCGCGCCACCGACCGGCGCGCTGCCGGACGACGTGCCGCCCCGCGACGCCGGCCGCGGGGCGGCCGGCGCTGGATCAGCCCATCCGGCCGAATCGGCCGGCGTTGAAATCGCGGATCGCCTCGGCGATCTCGGCCTGGCTGTTCATCACGAACGGGCCGTAGCCGAACACGGGCTCGTCGATCGGCGCCCCGGCCAGCAGCAGCACCTTGGCGTCGGCGTTCGCCTCGATGACGATGCCCTCGCCCGCGGTCGACAGCGTGGCCATCTCCGCCTGGCGCAGCACCGCCTCGCCGTTGACCTGCACGGTGCCTTCGAGCACCACCAGCAGGCTCGTCCAGCCGTCGGGCTGCGGCAGCTCGGCGGTGCCGCCCGCGACCAGCCGCAGGTCCCAGACATTGATCGGGGTGAAGGTGCGGGCCGGGCCATGCGCGCCGTCGTATTCGCCGGCGATGATCCGCACCCGGCCGGCGCCGTCGGGCAGCGCCACCTCGGGGATCGCCGTGCCGAGCACCGCCTGGTAGCCGGGCGCGGTCATCTTGTCCTTGGCCGGCAGGTTCACCCACAACTGGACCATTTCGAACGGGCCGCCGCTGCGGCTGTAGGCCTCGGAGTGGAACTCCTCGTGGAGGATGCCGCTGCCGGCGGTCATCCACTGCACGTCGCCGGGGCCGATCACCCCGCCCTGCCCGGTCGAATCGCGGTGCTCGACCTCCCCGGCGTAGACGATCGTGACCGTCTCGAAGCCGCGGTGCGGGTGCTGGCCGACGCCGCGGCGGCCGCCGGGATTCGGGGTGAAGGTCGTGGGCGCGGCGTAGTCGAGCATCAGGAACGGGCTGCGCTGGGCCACGCCCGGGCCGCTGTAGCCGAACATGCCGTGGACCGGGAAGCCGTCGCCGACCCAATGCCGGCCGGGCGCCTGGGTGATGCCGAGGATCTGCTTGCTGGTGCGGGCGCTCATGGGTCGCTCCGGTGTCTGGAGGCGGAATTGCCTTCTGGGTGCACACCTTATTTTTTGAACGATCTCGCCGGTAGTCGCCGATTCGTGGAATGATCGTCCCATTGAATGAACGATGACCTCCGAACCCGGGCGCCGACATGCAGGACCTCAACGACCTCTTCTATTTCGTGCAGGTGGTGGACCACGGCGGCTTCGCCCCGGCCGGGCGCGCGCTGGGCATGCCCAAGTCCAAGCTGAGTCGGCGGATCGCGCTGCTGGAGGAGCGGCTGGGTGTACGCCTGATCCAGCGTTCGACCCGGAAGTTCGTGGTCACCGATCTCGGCCGCACCTACTACGGCCATGCCCGTGCCGCGCTGGTGGAGGCGGCGGCCGCCGAGGAAGCGATCCAGCGCACCCGCGCCGAACCGCGCGGGATCGTGCGCATGAGCTGCCCGACCACCCTGCTCGACGTCCGCGTCGGGCCGATGCTGGCCGACTTCCTGCGCCAGCATCCGCAGATCGAACTGCACCTGGACGCCACCAACCGCCGGGTCGACGTGCTCGGCGAGGGGCTGGACCTCGCGCTGCGGGTACGGCCGCCGCCGCTGGCCGATTCCGACCTCGCCATGCGCACCCTGGCGACCCGCAAGCAGTGCCTGGTCGCCAGCCCCGCGCTGCTGGCCCGGCTCGGCCGCCCCGACGCCCCGGCCGCGCTGATGGGCTGGCCCAGCATGGATCTCGGCCTGCCGCAGAACCAGCACGTCTGGGACCTGCACGGCCCGGACGGCGCGCACGTGGCGATCCACCACCAGCCGCGGTTCGTCACCCGCGGCATGCTCGCCCTGCGCGACGCCGCGGTCGCCGGCGTGGGCGTCGTGCAACTGCCGATGATGGTCACCCACGACCTCGTCGCCGAGGGTCGGCTGGTCCACGTGCTGGACGGCTGGGCGCCGCGCGAGGAGATCGTGCACGCGGTGTTCCCCTCGCGCCGCGGGCAACTGCCGTCGGTACGCGCACTGATCGACTTCCTGGCCGAACGCTTCGCGCAGATGCACGACGAATGAGGTCGCGCGCGGCCGCGAGCGCGGTGCGCGCCCGGCGCCGCGCAGGATTCCCTATCATGGGCGGCTCCGCGGACGCGCCGGGGATGCCCCGGCCCGCGGCGCGTCCCGCCGCCGTCGCGGACGCCTCCCCCGCCGCCACGATGCCTCGATGAAGCCCCAGTCCCCGCAGGAACACACCCCGTTGATGCGTCAGTTCTTCGCCGCCAAGGCGGAGCATCCGGACGTGCTGCTGTTCTTCCGGATGGGCGACTTCTACGAACTGTTCTACGACGACGCGCGCAAGGCCGCGCGGCTGCTCGACATCACCCTGACCCAGCGCGGCGCGTCCGCCGGCCAGCCGATCCCGATGGCCGGGGTGCCGGTGCATGCCTACGAGGGCTACCTCGCGCGGCTGGTGGCGCTGGGCGAATCGGTGGCGATCTGCGAACAGATCGGCGACCCGGCGCTGGCGAAGGGCCTGGTCGAACGCAAGGTGGTGCGGATCGTCACCCCGGGCACGGTCACCGACGAGGCGCTGCTGCAGGATCGACGCGACACGCTGCTGATGGCGGTCGCGCGCGGCAAGTCGGGATACGGCCTGGCGTGGGCGGATCTCGCCGGCGGCCGCTTCCTGGTCAACGAGATCGCCAACGACGACCAGCTCGACGCCGAACTGGCGCGCCTCGATCCGGCCGAACTGCTGGTGCCCGACGAGGACGGCTGGCCGGCCTTCGTCGTCGATCGCGGCGGCGTCCGCCGGCGCGCGCCGTGGCTGTTCGACCCCGACAGCGGACATCGTCTGCTGCTGCGCTTCTTCGACCTGCACGACCTCACCGGCTTCGGCATCGAGGACAAGCCGCTCGCGATCGCCGCCGCCGGCGCGCTGCTGGGCTACGTCGAGGAAACCCAGAAGCAGCGGCTGCCGCACCTGACCTCGATCCGGGTCGAGACCAGCGACGGCGCGATCGCGATGAACGCCGCGACCCGCCGCCACCTCGAACTCGACACCCGCATCGACGGCGATACCCGGCACACGCTGCTGGGCGTGCTCGACACCACGATCACGCCGATGGGCGGCCGCCTGCTGCGGCGCTGGCTGCACCGCCCGCTGCGCGACCGCCGCGTCGTCGGCGAACGCCACGACGCGGTGGAGCGCCTGCTCGACACCCGCGCCGACAGTGACGTGCGCGAGGCGTTCCGCGGCCTCGGCGACGTCGAACGCATCCTTTCGCGCGTGGCCCTGCGCAGCGCGCGCCCGCGCGACCTGTCGACCTTGCGCGACGCGCTGGCGCTGCTGCCGCAGGTGCGCGCCGCGCTGGACGGGATCGATTCGCCGCGGCTGCTGGCGCTGGTCGCCGAACTCGGGGAACACGACGCGCAGGCCGCGTGGCTGCAGCGCGCGATCGTGCCGCAGCCGCCGCTGCTCGCCCGCGACGGCGGCGTGATCGCGGAAGGTTACGACGCCGAACTCGACGAACTGCGCCAGCTCAGCACGAACGCCGACCAGTTCCTGATCGACCTCGAAGCCCGCGAGCGCGAAAGCAGCGGCATCGCGACCCTGAAGGTCGGCTACAACCGCGTCCACGGCTACTACATCGAGATCAGCAAGGGCCAGGCCGACAAGGCGCCGGTCCACTACACCCGCCGGCAGACGCTGACCGGCGCCGAGCGCTACATCACCGAGGAGCTCAAGGCGTTCGAGGACAAGGTGCTGTCGGCGCGCGAGCGCGCGCTGTCGCGCGAGAAGCTGCTGTACGAGCAGGTCCTGGACGAACTCAACGTCCACCTCGAACCGCTGAAGCGCTGCGCCGCGGCGCTGAGCGAACTCGACGTGCTGGTGTGCTTCGCCGACCGCGCGCGCGAGCTCGACTGGTCGCGGCCGCGGCTGGTCGAGGACGCGGTGCTGCGCATCGAGCGCGGGCGCCATCCGGTGGTGGAGGCGGTGCGCGACGATCCGTTCGAGCCCAACGACCTCGACCTGCACGCCGACCGCCGCATGCTGGTGATCACCGGCCCGAACATGGGCGGCAAATCGACCTACATGCGCCAGAACGCGCTGATCGTGCTGCTCGCGCACATCGGCAGCTTCGTGCCCGCGTCGCGGGCCGAGCTCGGCCCGATCGACCGCATCCTCACCCGCATCGGCGCCGGCGACGACCTCGCCCGCGGCCAGTCGACCTTCATGGTCGAGATGAGCGAGACCAGCTACATCCTGCACCACGCCACGTCGCAGTCGCTGGTGCTGATGGACGAGATCGGCCGCGGCACCTCGACCTACGACGGCCTCGCGCTGGCCGAGGCCTGCGCCCGGCACCTGGCGAACGCGAACCGCTGCTACACCCTGTTCGCCACCCACTACTTCGAGCTGACCGCGCTGGCGCAGCCCGGCAGCGGCATCGCCAACGTGCACCTCGACGCCGTCGAGCACGGGGATTCGCTGGTGTTCATGCACGCGGTCAAGGACGGCCCCGCCGACCGCAGCTTCGGCCTGCAGGTGGCGGCCCTCGCCGGCCTGCCGAAGGCGGTGGTGCGCGAGGCCCGCGGCCGGCTGGCCGAACTCGAACAGCGCCGCAGCGATCCCGCGCCGGTGCTCACCGCGCAGGCGCTCGACGGCCCGCAGCAGTTCGGCCTGTTCGCGCCGTCGTCGGCCGCGCTGGACGCCCTCGCCGGCATCGACCCGGACGAGCTCACGCCCAAGCAAGCGCTGGAGGCGCTGTACCGGCTGAAAGCACTGGAGTGAGGTCCCGCCCCGGGGACGGAACGCCGGCGCAGGACAGCGGCGGCGGCCCGGCGCGGGGACGCCCTCGACAGGGGTTCTTCCCCTCGGCCGGCGGCGCGCCGGTCGCGGCTCCCGCGCCGGCTTGCGCCTACACTGTGCCGCCCGTCGCCACCGACAAGGACCCGCCGCGTGAGTCTGGTATTCGAGCGCCTGCCGACATGAGTCTCGTCCCCTTCATCGCCGGCCTGCTGTTCGGCGTCGTACTGACCCTGTGGCTGCGCCGTCCGCCCGGCGGCGCCGGCGCCGCCACCGCCACGACCGCGGACCCGCCCGCGGAGGAAGCCTCCGACACGCCGGCGCTCGACGCGCCGACGACGGACGCTCCGTCGGTCGATGCCGCGACGGACGCCGTACCGACGCCGCCGCAGGAGCCGTCCGCGGATCGCCTGCACCGCCTGCGCCGCGAGATCGAGGCCGAGGACGAACGCATCCAGCGGCCGCAAGACCTGGCCGGGTTCGCGCAGTTCCGCGAAGCCGTGGCGCTGCTGTCGGGACCGGCGCTGGCGCCGCGCGAAGTGCTGGAACTGCTCGAAGGCGACGGCTACGTGCTGGCGAGCATGATCTACGCCGCGCTGCCGGCGCGCGACGACATCCCGGCGCAGGCCGCGTTCGCCGCCAGCGCCAACGTCGGCCGCTACCCGGCCTGGTACATGCTCGACTACCTGCGCAGCCGCGACGACGCGTCCGCCCTGCCCGGCTTCCTGCGCCACGTGCGCAAGTGGTGGTGGGACGCGCCCGCGCTGCGCAAGCGGATGCAGGAAGTCCTGGCGTGGGCGGAAACGCACGCGCCCGGCGCTGCGCCGATCGCGGTGGCCGACCTGGACGACCGCGAACTCGAACAGTTGTCCGAGGGCCTGAAATCGCTGCAGGCGCCGGTCCTCGCCCCGTACGTGGCCCAGGTCGAGGCCGAGGCCGCGCGCCGCAACGAGCACCGCACCCTCGGCGGCGTCGGCCGGCTGTGGACGCCGGCGGCCGGCGACGCCGCGTCGGACATCGTCGACTACCCGGTGCTGGCCCGCGAGGTCGAGCGCCTGCACGAGCTGCTCCACGCGACGCCGGCGGCATCGGTGCTGGCGGTCGGCGACGGCGGCACCGGCAAGACGACGCTGGTCGATCGACTGTTCGCGCGGCTGCAAGACGAGGGCTGGCTGCTGTTCGAGGCCTCCGCTGCGGACGTGCTGGCCGGGCAGAAGTACATCGGCCAGCTCGAGGAGCGCATGCGCGAACTGCTGGCCGCGCTCGACCGGCCGAAGGCGCTGTGGCGGGTGCAGGATTTCCACGACCTGCTGCACAAGGGCGCGCACGACCAGGACCCGCGCGGCATGCTCGATCTGCTGCTGCCGGCGATGGAGCGCGGCCGGCTGCGCATGATCGGCGAACTCACCCCGGCGCAGCACGCGCAACTGCTGCTGGCGCGACCGGCGCTGCGCCACCTGACCAAGGCGCTGGCGCTGCCGACGCTCTCGGCCGAGGAAATGCGCGACCTGCTGGTGCGCTGGCGCGACGCGCGCGAAGCCGCCACCGGCGGCGCGGTCGCCGACGCGCGCACCCTCGACGAAGCCCGGCGCATGGCGGCGCAGTTCTTCCCCGACCAGCACGAACCCGGGCGCAGCCTGCGCCTGCTCGACGACAGCCTGCGCACCGCGCTGGCCGAAGCGCCGCCCGGCCTGCCGCTGACCGCCGACGCGCTGCTGCAGGGCATCGCCCGGCGCAGCGGCCTGCCGCTGGAGGTCATCGACGATCGCCAGAGCCTCGACCTCGACGCCCTGCGCGGTTTCTTCCGCAAGCGCGTGCTCGGCCAGGACGAGGCGGTCGAATGCCTGGTCGACCGGATCGCGATGCTCAAGGCCGGCCTGGTCGATCCGGGCCGGCCGATCGGCGTGTTCCTGTTCGCCGGGCCCACCGGCACCGGCAAGACCGAACTGGCGAAGGCGCTGGGCGAACTGCTGTTCGGCAGCGCCGAGCGCCTGCTGCGGCTGGACATGAGCGAATACCAGTCCGAGGACAGCGCGTGGCGGCTGACCGACGTCTCGCGCGACGGCAGCGCGCGTTCGCTGGTCGCGCGCATCCGCGAGCAGCCGTTCTCGGTGGTGCTGCTGGACGAGTTCGAGAAGGCGCATCCGAAGGTCTGGGACCTGTTCCTGCAGGTGTTCGACGACGGCCGCCTCGGCGACCGCAGCGGCAACGTCGCCGACTTCCGCCACAGCATCGTGATCCTCACCAGCAACGTCGGTTCGACCCTGTCGCGCGGCGCCGGGCCGGGCTTCACCTCGGCCGCCGGCGGCTGGTCGCGCGGCGCGGTGGAGAAGGCGCTGTTCGAGACCTTCCGCCGCGAATTCCTCAACCGGCTCGACCGGATCGTGCTGTTCCACCCGCTCGACCGCACCCTCATGCGGGAAATCCTGCACAAGGAACTGCAGCGCGCGATGACCCGCCGCGGCCTGCGCAACCGGGACTGGGCGGTGGAATGGGAGCCGTCGGCGATCGAATTCCTGCTCGACCGCGGCTTCACCCCCGACCTCGGTGCGCGCCCGCTGCGGCGCGCGATCGAGCAGCACCTGCTCGCGCCGCTGGCGCGCAGCATCGTCGAACACCGCACGCCGCAGGGCGACCAGTTCCTGTTCGTGCGCAGCGCCGGCGATCGACTGGAGGTCGAGTTCGTCGATCCGAACCCGCCCGCGCCGGCCGCCACGCCGAGCGCAGCGGGCGACGCCGTCGACATCCGCAGCCTGCTCTACGCCCCGGACGCATCGCCGGCGGCGATCGCCACCCTGCGCGCCGAGTTCGACGCGGTGGCCGACGCCCTCTCCGCCGACGCGTGGACGCAGGCCCGCGACGCCGACTACGCGGCGATGGACGCGCGCGATTTCTGGACCCGCCCGGAGCGGTTCGAGGTGCTGGACCGGATCGAGCGCCGGCATCGCATCGAAGGCGCGTTCGAAAGCGCGCAGCGGCTCGACGAGCGCCTGGGCCGCGACGGCGCCGACGCCGGTTTCGTCGCCCGCCACGCGCAGTTGCTGTGGCTGCTGCGGATGGCGATCGGCGCGGTGTCGCAGCAGCGCCCGCAGGACGCCCTGCTGTGGCTGGTCGCCGGCGAGGCCGACCTCAGGCGCGATCCCGCGCAGACCCGGCTGTGGTGGCAGCGCCTGCTCGCGATGTACATGGCCTGGGCCGAGCGCCGCAACATGCGCGTCGAAGTGCTCGAACAGGACGCCGAACGCGGCTTCGCGCGGCTGGCGGTCGGCGGATTCGGCGCGCTGGCGCTGCTCGAGGGCGAACAGGGCCTGCACCAGTCCGAATTCGACGGCAGCGATGGCGCTACCCGTCGCGTCGCCGTCGCCGTGCGCGTCGCTCCCGACGCGCCCGGTCGCGCGCGCCCGGTCCGCCTCGGCCACGACGACGATCCACGCATCGCCCGGCGCTATCGCGCCGAGCCCTCGCCGCTGGTACGCGATAGCGTCCGCGGCTGGCGCACGGGCCGCTACGACCGGGTGATGGCCGGCGAGTTCGACGTGATCGTCGCCGACGCCTGACCGGCGTCGCCGGCGTCGCCGGCGCGCCGGCTCAGGCGGCGTCGCGCAGGCGGCCTGAGCCGTCGTCGGTCGCCGCCAGCGCCTGGGCGAGGTCCGCCCAGAGGTCTTCGACGTGTTCGATGCCGACCGACAGCCGCAACAGGCCCGGGGTGATGCCGCAGCGCTCGCGGGTGGCGTCGTCGAGCACGCGGTGGGTGAGCCCCGCCGGATGCTGGATCAGCGTATCGACCGAGCCCAGGCTCACCGCCGGCGTCAGCAGCGCGACGTGGCGCATCACCGCGGCGGCCGCGTCGTGGCCGCCGCGCACCTCGAAGGCGATCAGCGTGCCCGGTCCGCGCATCTGCGTGGTGTGCAGGTGCGCGCCGCGCACGGTGCCGAGGCCGGGGAAGCACACCCGGGCGACGGCGGGATGCCGGGCGAGGCGACGCGCGAGTTCGATCGCGCTGGCCTGCGCGCGTTCGACCCGCAGCGCCAGCGTCGGCAGGCCGCGATGCAGCAGATAGGCCGCGAGCGGGTGCAGCAATCCGCCGGTCGCGGCGCGCACCTGGCGCAAGGCCTTCGCGTCCGCCTCCGGGCAGCACACGATGCCGGCGACGACGTCACCGTGGCCGCCGAGGAACTTGGTCGCGCTGTGGACGACGTAGGTCGCGCCGAGTTCGGACGGACGCTGCAGGATGGGCGTTGCGAAGGTCGAGTCGACCGCCACCGGCACGTCGCCGGCGGCCGCGACCACGGCGCGGATGTCGACGAGGTCCAGGGTGGGATTGGCCGGGGTTTCGATGAAGACCAGGGCGGTGTCGGGGCGGCGATGCGCGGCGATCTCGTGCGCTTCGACGAACTGCGCTTCGAGCCCGGCCAGGCCGCTCGCGAACAGGTGGTCCGAGGTGCCGTACAGCGGCCGCACCACCAGCACGTGCGCGCCGCGCGCGCGGCTGGCGAGCAGCAGCGCGGTGATCGCGGCCATGCCCGAGGCGTAGGCGACGCAGGCCTCGGTGCCTTCCAGCGTGGCCAGCGCGCGCTCGACCCGGGCGACGGTCGGGTTGTGCAGGCGGGCGTAGACCGGATTGGCGGCCGCGGCGTCGCCGGCGACCAGCGCGTCGAAGCTGGCGGTGCCGATGTCCAGGTCGCGCACGGGATAGGTGCTGGACAGGTCGATCGGCGGCGCATGGACGCCGAGCTCGACGAAATCCTCGCGGCCGGCATGGACGGCCAGGGTCTCGGTGCGGGTCGGATCGGTGGCGGCCATGGCGGCTCCTCGCGGCGGATTCGTTCGGAATCATGGCCGATCCGTGAAACCTCATGCGCCTGCTAGACTGTATTCCGAATATTATTTCGCGACGAGGCCCGGCGATGCTGCTCGACCGAATCGACTTCGACCTGCTGCGGCTGCTGCGGAAGAACGCGCGGCTGCCGAACAAGGACCTCGCGGAGAAAGCGGGCGTGGCGCCTTCGACCGCGCTGGAACGGATCCGGCGCCTGCGCGAATCGAAGGCGATCCTGGGGTTCCACGCCGAGATCGCGCCGGAGGCGATCGGGATCGGGCTGCAGGCGCTGGTCGCGGTGCGGCTGCAGCAGCATTCGCGCGGACTGGTCGAGGGCTTCCACGCGCACCTGTGCGAGCTGCCGGAAGTGCTGGCCTTCTACCACGTCGCAGGCGCCGACGATTTCCTCGTGCACGTCGGCGTGCGCGACAGCGCGCACCTGCGCGAGTTCGCGCTCGCCGCATTCACCGAACGGCCGGAAGTCGTCCACATCCAGACCCACCTGATCTTCGAGTTCCATCGCAACACCGGCCTGCCCTCGACCATCGCACGACACGATCACGATTGAGCTGGGTCGCGGAACCGCTCCCCGGAACGGCCCGCCGAAGCGGTCGGTTCAGCGGCCGTCGGGTGGCCAGTCGTCGAGGTGGACGCGCCGGATCGCCGCGTCGGCGTCCGCGTCCGCCGGCAGATCGATCCAGTCACCCAGGCGCAGCGGCGCCAGTGCCGCGACCTCGCGTCTCCAGGCGTCGATCGCATCCGGTCGCTGCGGCAGCGGCGGCAGTCGCGCCATCAGCTCGCACCCGGCCGCGACCCAGGCATCGGCGGGCGGGATCCAGCGCGGGTCGCCGCCCACGCGCGGCGGGTACGGCAGCGCGATGCGGACGCGTGCGCCGGCGGCGCGCCAGGCGTCCAGCGCCGCCGGTCGCACGAACGCCGCGGGCACCCACAGCCGCAGGCGCGGCGAGACCGGAGCGACGGGCTCACCGGGCCCGGTCAGCGCAAGGATCGCGTCGACACCCGCCGACATCGACACTGCGTCGGCGCCGATACGCACCTCGACCTCCCAGCCCTTGCGCACGGCGCGCGTCCGCAGTCGCTGCGCGAGCGCCTCGCGCCCGGCGATCTCCGGATCGATCGCGATCGCGAGGCGTTCGCCGCGCCGTTCCGGCGCCGAGAGCAGCGCCTGCGCCTGCGCGCCGAGTCCGGGCAGCGCGAACAGCACCTGCGCATCGTCGCCGAGATCGCGCATCGCCATCGGCAGCAGCACCGGCAGGCGGTGCGCGGCGTCGTTGCCGGCGAACGCGGCCTCGGCCCCGACGAGATACGGTGCGAACAGCGCCGCGACGCTCCCGGAACCGGCGAGCGCCGTGAGCCGTGTGTCGAGATCGTCCGCCGCGCCGTAGCGGATCACGCGCAGCGCCGGCAGGGTCTGCACCGCGCGCGCACTGGCGCCGGCGGTGGGACAGGTCTGCAGCCCGCGCAGCAGGCGCTCGGCGGCGGCCGGCGCCGAGTGCGGCATCAGGGTCACCAGCAGCGGGCGTTCGCCTCCGCCGGCGGCCGCGTCGCTCAGCGACTGCAGATGCGCCACCAGCGCATCGATTTCGTCCTCGGCCAGATCGAAGCGCGGCATCGCCGGGTCGAGCGCAACGCCGTCCGCAGCGATCCCGCTGCGCAGTGCGCGCGCGAAACCGGCGCGATCGTAGGGCGGACGCGCGTCGCCGCCCGCGCGGCGCGCCCCGTAGGGCTTGCTCAGTGCGAACCAGCGGATGTCCGGCGCCTCGATCCAGCCCTCGCCGCCCCCGCCGCCGTTCGCGCCGTGGCAGTTGGCGCAGGCGACCGCGCCCCCCTGCATCGGCAGGCTGCCGCCCGCCGCGCGCCCGATCACCTGGCGTCCGTCGCGGCCGACGCCCGCGTCGAAGATGCGGCGTCCAAGCGCGGGGTCGGTCGTCTGCGTCGTCGTTTGCGTCGTCGTTTGCGTCGTCGTCTGCGCGGCCGTCTGCGCGATCGCCGGCATGGCCAGCGTGACGATGACGATGAGGACGGCGGCAATTACGACGGCGCTTGCGTTCCGCAGCGATGCGACGCGCGACCGGCACGCGCGCGCGCGGCGCTTCGGCGGCACGCGCACGGAGGCCGCGGCATCAATCGGCACGGCCACGCACCGGCCGCGACGGTCCACGGCTATTTCAACCGCTCGATGTCGGCGGCCAGCCGTTCCGGCGGCGCATCCGGGCGCAGCTTGATCCAGTGCGCCTTCGCGGCGTTGCCGGCGATCAGCAGGGTCGTGTGGTTTTCCGGATCGTCGGTCCACTGGCCGAGGCGGCCGAGCAGGGCTTTCAGCACCGCGGGCTCGGCGACCAGGAAACGCCAGCCGGGCTCGTCGACGCCGTGGCGCTGCGCGAAGCGCTTCAGCGCATCCGGGGTGTCGCGCGCCGGGTCGATCGACAGCGACAGGAAATTCACCTCGCGCCCGAACGCCGGACCGAGCTGGCGGCGCACCAGTTTCAGCCGTTCGGTCATCATCGGGCACGCGCTCTGGCAGTGGGTGAAGACCACGTTGATCAGCACCACGCGTCCGTCGAGCAGGTCGCTGTAGAACCGGTGCGGCCTGCCGTCCTGGTCCAGCAGGCGTGCGTCGCCGAAATATTCGCGGGCGCGGGCGCTGCGCTCCGCCGTGGCCGCGTCGGCGGTCGCGACCGGCGCATCGTCGGCGATGGCCGGCATGGACGCCACCGCCATCGCTACCGACAGCAGGCGGGTCATCGCGCGCATGGCGCGATCAGGGCGACGCGGAGGAATGGTCATTCGATGCTCCCGGGCGGTCGTGGACGGCGGCCTCCGGCGAGGCGCGGCGCTGCGCGGACAACTCGCGCGCGCGCTCGACGAGCGTCGCCGGCGAAGGCACGCCCACCCAGCGCAGCCAAAGATCGCGGGCGGGGTCGCCGACCATGATCAGCGGCGGATGATCGTCCGGCGCGCCCGGCGCCAGGCCGAACGCGCGCAGCACCCGGGCGATGTCGCCGCTGCTGCCGGTCAGCCAGATCCAGTCGTCGCCGGCGCCGACGCGGCGCGCATACGCCCGCAGCACCTCCGGGGTGTCGCGGGCCGGGTCCACCGAGATCGACACCAGCACGACCTCGCGGCCCATGCGCTCGCCCAGTCCGCGCTTGACCGACGCCATCAGCGTGGTCAGCGCCGGGCAGATCGTGGTGCAGGTGGTGAACACGAAATCGACCACGACCACCCTGCCTCCGAAGCTGTCCGGGCGCAGCGGGAACGGCCGGCCGTCGGCGTCGCGCAGCACCACATCGGGCAGCGCGACGCGGGTTTCGGCGCCGCCGGACGCGGCCTGCATCGCGGCGCGATGGGCGGCGTGCGGATCGTCGCCGGCGTGCGCCGGGCCACAGGCGGCGGCCAGCGCCACCAGGATCGGCGACAGCGTGCGCAACGTCAGGTTCATGGGCTTGCTCCCGGAAGCGGAGGACGGACGGGCCCGGCCGCAGGACTGGCGTCGCCGGTTTGCGCAGGCGCGGCGGACAGCGGCGCTGCGGACACCAGGATCGCCGCCGGGGCGTTCATCGCATCGATCGCGAGCGACGACGCGCGGCTCTCGACATGGACGTAATAGCCGCCGGGCTCGGCCAGCGTCCCGCGCACGCGATATTCGCCCGCGCCGAGCCGCTCCACCGGCCAGCGCTCGGCGTGGCCGCCGCTGCTCGCGACGACCCGGGCCAGCAGCGCGCGCGACACGTCGGGACCGGCGATGCCGAAGCGCAGTTCTAGCGGCTCGCCCGCGACTGCCCGTTTCGACGCCTCGACTTCCCAGACCACCCGCAACCCCGCGGGAGGCGTGTCCCGGGAGTTGCCGACGTCCAATCCGATGCATTCGCGGATGCGCGGCGATTCCGCCGCCAGCGCGAGCACCAGGGGCCCCGAGGACGGCAGCCGGAAGCGCGTGGCGTAGCTGCCGCGCGCGACTTCGCGCAGGCCGCGCTGCACCACCGTGACTGCCATCGGCGTGTGGCCGAACGCGCGCACGCTGCTGTCCGGCGCGTTCATGCCTTCCATGTAGTGGTGCAGCGTGCGCTCCGAGGGCGACACGAAGAACGCGCCGTTGCGCTCCAGCGTGGTCGCCATCGTCGAGGCGATCGGCAGATCGGGGGTCGCGCTCAGCGCCGAGGAACCGACCGGCAGGTATTGCAGGTCGATCTCCGGCAGGCGGCCGATCGGGAAGATCGCCACCTGTTCGATGTCGAGCGGGCGCACGTAGGCGAACAACGCGCTGAACATGATGTCGTAGGGACGCCCCGAAACGGTCTGCTGGCGGACCACGCGGGCGCTCGCGGTGTCGACGACCTCCAGCCGGTGCTGCGACGGATTGACGATCAGCACGTGGCGGCCGTCCGGCGTGAGCCGCGCGGGGCCGATCCCCGGCGACACCACGATGCGATCGAGCTGCGCGCCGCGCCGGTCGAGGCGGTGGATGACGCCCTGCGCCCCGTCGATCGCCCAGACCTGGCCCTGCGCATCGAGCGAGAGCAGCCCGATCGGCTGGCCGCCGAGTTCGGTCCGCGCGATCGCGCTGCCGTCGGCCGTATCGATCACGCTGACCACGCCGCTGTCGCGGCTGCTCGCATAGACGTAGCGGCTGTCTTCGCTGAAGGCCAGTTCGTGATGCCCCGGCGGCAGCGCCGCCACGTGCAGGACCCTGCCGTCGGCGACGTCGATCGCCGCGACCCCGTCGTCCCCGTCGGCCCGACCGCGGTAGGCCGCCCACAGCAGCCGGCCGTCGGGCTGCAGCGCGAGCCGGGTGGGTTCGCCGGCGACCTCGATGCGCCGCTGCAGCGTCAATGTCCGCAGATCGATCGACGCCACTTCGCGACGGCCCGGCAGCGCCACGAACATCAGCGCGTCGTCGACGGTCTTGACCCAGTCGAAAGGCACGCCGCCGAGCTGGATCGCCGAGTAGAGGCTGGAGCGCCCGGCGAACTGGACCGCGGGATCGAGGACCGACACGCTGCCCTCGCGATCGAGGGTCACCACCCAGTAGCCGGTCAGGTCCAGCAGCGGCCGGTTCATCAATCCGCCACCGAGGAACGAAGCGACGCGCTGGCCGCAGACCGGGATCGCGCCGGACATCGGCGAAATCCGCCGGTCCAGCCACAGCCCGATCGGCAGGTTGGAAAGCGGCTGGTCGTCGGCGAGCCGGCGGACCTCCACGCGCAGATCGACCTCCTCGCCCATCACCGCACTGCGACGCCCGGTGTCTTCGCGCGGCAGCACCTGCAGACGCATCGACACGCCCTCGACATCGAGTCGCCGGTCCAGGTAGGGCTCCACGGCCATCGCCGGGACGCCGCCCCAGCACAGCAGCGCGGCGAGCGCCACGCACTGCATGCGGATCATGCGCCACGTGCGCGCGCCGCCGCACATGTGCTGATTGCGATGCTCCGGCGGGTCGGGGACTCGGTCGTCCACATCGCCTCCAGTCGCCCGGGGCGTCGCGAAACACCCCGGGCCGTGTCCCTTCACGGATGGCAACGACCGGGCAGGATCGACACCGCGCCCGACTTCGGCGGCTCGACGCGCACGATGCCCCACAGGCCGCTGGTGATGCCGAATCCGGCCACGTCGCGCCACAGGTAATCGCCGGCCACGCGATGCAGGCCGCCGGTTTCGCGATGCACCCGCAGGTCCGGATAGGCCAGGTCGGACAGGAAGGCGTACTTCGGCGTCAGGCCCAGGACGATGTCGAAATGCGCCATCGGGCTGACGCTCTCCTGTCCGCCCAGTGCGAACCCGAGCGTGCTGCCGCCAAGGCATTGCGACGCGACGCCCCAATCCGCCGGCTTGCTGCCCACCGGGAAGCCGTTCGCATCGAGCCTTTCGGCGAGATACGGCGCGCGCGACCAGTCGTGCCCGTGCAGGGTGAACGTGGTGCCGCGCCCGCTGCCGGTCGGCAGCAGCACGCGCATCCTGGTTTCCTGGCCCGCTTCGGCGAGCATCACCGGCACATACGGTTCGCCCACGTCCGGCGTGGCCGAGATGGCGGTGCCGCCATTGTCGCAGCAGCGGTTGGAGAACGCCTGCCAGGCATGCTCCACGCCGCCGAAGCCTTCGCGGCCGAACGGCGCGTCGGCGGGAAGTCCGAAGCGGAACCACATCGGCTCGGTGCCGTAGTTGACCGCCATGTGCCCGGAGTCGTGCGCGTCCTCGGGCGCGGTGGCGAGGAACGGCGCGTCGGCGGTCTCCTTCTCCGCGGCGAGATTCGGGATGGCGTTGATGCGGTTCACGCCGTTGTCGACGAAGGGCTTGTTGCCGTAGCGCAGGTTCAGTCCTTTCTGGTGGACGACCACGAGGTCGCGCATGACCTGGCTGCGTGGCCGACTGGCGCCGAGGTCGTGGGCCGGATAGGTCACGGTCGCGGTGGCGCGGCTGCGGCGCAGGTTGGCCTGGGTCGGCCCCGGATCCTGGCGGTCGATCGCGGTGTCGTCGGTGTATTCGAGCCATGTCGACAGCCACGGCTCGATCACCAGCGCGCCGACCGCGGCCTTCTGGCCCTGCTTGATCCGGTCCGGCGGCGTCAGGTTGGTGCCGCCGTATTCCACGTCCACGAAACGGCAGGCGTTGTTGATCTCCGAGGACGGCCGGAACGCCACCAGCCGCGTAGTGTCCGTGGACAGCACCGGATAGCCCTTCTCGTCGACCCATCGGTACGCGTCGCCGCTGCCGTCGTCGCTGTCGTCGATGCCGCCGATGTCGTACTGGAAGCTCGCGGTCGCCTGCCCGGCGAGCAGGTCGACGTCGAGCGCTTTCGACTCCGCCCGGTTGTAGGCCTCGATGCGATCGCGCATCGCGCCGCGCAGGGTGGCGTCGTTCGCGCACCCCTGGCGACGCTGGTGGACGGCGTTGCGGTCGAAGACCGCCTTGTCGTCCACGACCAGCGGCGCAGAATCCAGCGCCTCGTTGCCGGCGAGCCGGCGCACGGTCAGCGGATCCAGTCCGGCCTCCGCGGATTCCAGGCACTGCGCATTGTTCGCCAGATCGACCAGCGACTGGATCAGCGCGCTCTCGGCCTGGGTCAGCGAGGACGTCTGCCGCATCCGCTGCGGCGATACCCGGGTGGCGGCCAGGCGCTGCGGCTGCAGTCGTTCGGGCGAGCGCGTGGCGGTCACGGGCGTCGTGTCGGCGGCGAGCAGCAGCAGGGTCGCGGTCTGCCGGAACGCCGGTTCGTCGTAGACCTCGGCCAACGGCCGCAGGTAGGGCTTTCCGCCGATTTCGCTGAGGACGGCATGTCCGCCCGCGACCGTCGTGATCGGGCAGCTCTCGGCCGACGCCACGGTCTGCAGCAGGCCCGCGTACCACTGGTAGATCATCGTGCGGTTGGGCGCGATCGTGCTGCGACGGTTCACCCCGACGTTGTTGCCGTCGTAGGACTGCACGTCGTAATGCACCAACTGCGGGTGCAGGCCGACGCGGTTCGACGGACGGATCAGGTTGTTGTTGAAGGACGTCGCACCGCTGCCCGGCTTGCCTTCGCTGCGCGGGATCATCGGCGTCAGCATGGTGTAGCCGTCGAGATCGGGCATGCGGTCGCGGCGCGGCGGCAGCCTGTTGCGCAGGGTCATCCGCAGGCACTCGCCCGCGGCGGCGCGCAGCACCAGCGGCTCGATCGGGCGTCCGCCGATGAGCTTGCCGGTGGCCCGGTCGATGTCCTCGGTGCGCACGAACAGGATCGCGGTGGGGTCGTGCAACGGACCGGCGCCGTAGTGTTCCTTGCGGATCGGTTTCCCTTCTGCGTCATGGATTTCGATGAAGATACCGGTCGCGCGCGGGTTGTAGACCAGGGTTCCGCCATCGGGATCGAGCACGGTCCCCGGCGGGCCCTTGTCGATGTAGGCCGACAGCGGATTGTCGAGCGCGTGGTTCGCGAGCACGGCGCTCACGTCATAGGCCCTGACCCGCGCATTCTTCGGGCAATCGTTGAGCACGACCGCGCCCTGGTTCGGGTCGAGCAGGCTCGGGATCGGATTGCTCGGCAGGGTCTGCAGGCGGTCGGCGAGCGGCGCGCGCCGGTTGAGGCTGCGCAGCACGCCCCAGACGCCGTTCCACATGCCGTCCTGGCTGCTGTCCATCGTGTACATGCGGTCGTTCTGGTGATTGCGGGTGTTGTAGTCGGTGATCCGCACCCCGAAGGTGAACTGCTCGGACAGGCCGGTGCTCTGGGCGTTGCGCCAGCCCGAATTCGGCGCCTGGCCGAAGCCGGACCCGCCCTGGGTCCAGCCGATGCCGTTGATGCTGCCATTGTGTTCGTGCTCGTGCGAACCGGCCTGGACCTTCACCCGGACCAGGTCGCCCGAATAGGCGCGCATGATCGGCGTGAACGGATCGCCCAGGTGGGCGTTGGTCTGCACCGGATACGGCGTGTTCGGCGAGCCGTCGGTCGCACACACCGGATTGGGGCTGGCGGCGGCGAACGGCACGTTGCCGTCGGCGTAGTTCATCGGCGCGCACTTGCGGTCAGTGCGCGTCTGCAGGGCGAACGCCATGTCGCCGGCCAGGCCATCGGCCTGCATGCCGGACTTGCCGTCCGGCCCGGTCCGACCGGGGTCGTAGACACGCGCGCCGATCGGCTCGTTGCGGTAATTGACGACCATCATCCCCACGTCGTCGGCTGAAATCGCTTCCGGGCAGGGCCTGGGCGGCCTGGCGGCGCTGCCGTACACCGCGCCGGGAAGTCGCGCCGCATCCTTGCCGCCGGGGCAGTCCGGCGCATGCTCGACGATGTCGGGCAGGCCGGTCGGCGACGAGGACGCCGGCTTGCGCACCGACGGGTTGATCGCCTTGCGGAAGGTCTCCGCGGTCGGTGCGGCGGCGGGGTCGATCGTGGACGGCTTGCCGTCCTTGCTGACGCCGACGTAGACGCCCTTGTGGTAGGCGTGCTGGAAGTCGCCGAACTGCAGGAAGAATTCGCGGTGGGCGTCATCGCGACCGTCGCCGTCCACTTCGAGTTTCGATCTGCCCTTGCCGGTGATGATCGCCTGCCACGTGGTCGGACCGCCGTCGGCGCGCGTGCCGAGCAGCACGCCGGTCTCGTTGTGGCGCCATTCCGAACCCGGCGGCTCGGTCAGCATCGTCGCGTACAGGCCGATCTGCTGGTGGGTCGAGGGGCCGAGGTGATCGTGGGTGAAGGTGATGCCGAGGCCGCGATGCACGCCGCCGGCGTTCACGATCGGGTCGGAGAACCAGCGCTGCAGGGTCGTGCGCGCGCCGAGCCAGTCGCAGGCGCCCGGGAAGCCGTAGTCGTGGTCGAACTTGTGGACGTCGCCGCCGAGGGCGTTCCACAGCGCGACGCAATCGGTGCGCTGGTGACCGGCGAGCGTGCCGAAATAGGGATGCGGCTGCGGCACGAGCGCGGCGGACGAGCCGTCGTAGGGATTGGGCACCGTCGGCTGGCCGGCGCCGGCGCGGGCGGCGTTCCAGGCGTTGATCGCGTGGATGCGCTCACGCACGGCCCCGGGCGAGAAGGTCGCATCCTCGTAGTTCCAGCCATTGGCGCTGCCGTCGCCGGAGGTCAGGTCCCACTTCGGCAGGTGGATGTGCTGGCCGATGACGTCGGTCGGCGTCGTGATCTGGTAGTCGTCGGCATGGAACTCCTTCGGCACCAGGTTGGTGTGCGCGTACTGCGCGCAGTCGAAGGTGTTCATGCGCAGCACCAGCGGTTCCGGCGCGCGCTTCTTGTCGAGGGTCGGCGCCACGTCCTCCCACAGCGAGAGGATGCGCTGTTGCGGATAGTGGTAGCCGAGCTTGTTGAAGACCACGTCGAGCTGGATGTTCGCGCCCTTGTAGATGCGCGGATTGTCGCCGCCGAACTGGAGGCCGCCCGGCAGCGCGTCGGTGACCGAGATCATCGCGCCCATGCCGGCGCCGCCGAAGAAACGACCGTTGCCGCCGCGCCGCAGCGGCGTGCCTTCGTCGTCGATGCAGGGGTCGTTGTACGGCGAGCCCGCGACCGGATCTGCGCCGTTGAGCACGAACACCGCCGGCGTGACGTTGCCGGCCATGTCGAACGCGCTGGTCGGATGATGCCGGGTCGCATGGAACTTCATCGCCACCTGTTCGAGGGGCGTGCCCTGCTGGTCGTAGTACACCGGGCGGGCGGCGAGGATTTCCTTCCTGGCGGTGAGACGGTCGAGTTCCGAATGGTCCTGCGCGCCCTGCGTGTAGCCGGAGAGCGCGTGCCGCGGCAGGCCGCCGTCGAATCCGCCGGCGCTGACGACCATGTCGAGCGGAGGCGTGGTCGGGCGGGTGCCGATCGAGGACTCGACGTTCGCGTGCTCGGTCACGCCCGCGATGAAGAACGGATAGCCGGGATTGCGCGTCGCCCCGCTCTGGAAGCCGCCGTCGAGCCGGGCCACCGAGCCCACGCCGTTGGGCTTGGCCGCCACGTGGACGCCTTCGGGCATCGGCGCGAGGCCCTTGCCCGGCAGCGGCACCAGCGCCGGGATCGGCGCGCCGGCCGCGAGTTCGCCGTCCGGCAGCGCCCTGACCTTGTCCGCGGGACGACCGTCGCGCAGCGCCCAGCGGGTCTCGTGGAAACCGCTGCCGGTCTGGCTGACCGCCAGCGGCGTGCCGGTTTCCATCACGTCGTGGTTGCGCCACATGTACCACATGCCCTGCGCGAAGTGCGGATAGTAGTGGCAGTGGAAGATCGCGTCGCCGACGGTCTTGTTGCGATTGCCCGATCCGCCGAACGCGATTTCGTAGGTGTAGCCCGAGCCCGGGCCGATGCCCTGGGCGTCGATGTAGTTGGCGTTGTCGTCGTTGGGATCGAACAGCCACTGGTGATTGTGCAAGTGGTAGATGTGCTGTTCCTTGCCCGCATGCAGGTTTCGGAACTTCACGAAATCGCCGATGTAGCTGTGGTGGACGTTCGCCGGATCGTGCGGATAGTAGGCGGTGGTCGCGGTCCACAGCGAATTGCCGGCGCGGTCGGTCTTGTTGCGCCAGTCCGGCGCGCTGCCGTCCGCCGTGAACGCGCAGTGCTTGGCCCGCTCCGCCGCGTAGGTGGTGTTGAGGTGACCGCTGCCGTCGAGCGCGATGTACTCCGGCTGGCACAGCCCGGTCGCCAGGTTCGCGGGCTTGTCGACCAGCATCGCCGGATCGCCGACCGCGAACGCGGACAGGAAGAACTCCTCGTATGCGCAGTCGATGCAGTCGTTCATGGGACCGGTCTGCAGGCGATTGGCGATGATCTCGGCGCCGATGCCGCCGGAGCCATAGTTGATCATGAACGCGTCGCGCACGCCGTGCAGCGTGTGGCCGAGTTCCGGATGGCCGAAGAAGTACGGATACGCCTGGGTTGCGGCGTTCTCGTCATGGAAGATCGACACGAACTCGCGGAACGGTTCGAGCCGGTTCGGCAGGGTCGGGTTGCGCTTGCCGACGGATTCGAGCGGATAGGTCTTCGCGGGGAAGCTGCCGTCGCCGTTGGGGCCGACAACGATCGCGTTGATGTCGCCATGGACGATCCGGCCCTTCATCAACACGTCGAGGATCGGCATGCCGGCCTTGCCTTCGCTGCACCAGATGCCGTTCGGGCAGTCGTCGGGGTAGACCGCATCGTAGTCGATCACCGGCTGGCCGCCCGCGGTGCTGCCGCGGGTGGCGAGGCGCATTTCCTCCTCGGTCACCTGGCCGCGGAAGAACCGCGCGTTCTGCGGCTGCACCGTGACCGAGCCGAACAGGCCCACGCCGGTGTCGCCCGCGCTGCCCTCGCCGCCGAAGACGGCGCCATCGTTGGTCACGAGGAATCCGCCCTCGTCGGGGGCGTAGAAGCAGTATTCGACGGTCTTGCCGGGCGCGACCAGCGAACTGGCGTTCCTGCCGACGTCGGAGCTGTCGTCGGCGCTGCTGCTGACCAGTTGCAGGCCCTGCGGGTGGAAGCCCACGGTGCGGCTCTCGACCTGGTCGTCGATCTGGAAGATGCGCTGGTCGCTCGGCGTGCCGGCCGGGTCCTTGGCCGCATGCTCGAGCGGATGATCGACGCCCGGCAGCGGATCGGGCTCGGAGTTGTACGGATTGCCCCGCGAGACGTGCGGCGGCACGGCTTCAAGTTCCAGCAGGTTCGAGAAGCGCACGCGCAGGTGACGGCCGGCGGAGACGCGCAGCACCAGCGGCCTCGGCCGCAGGTCCGGGCGCAGCGCGATCCCGCGGCTGGCGTTGCGGCTCAGCGCGCTCTTGAACAATTCTTCGCCCAGGGCCGTGTAGTTCAGCGGGTACTGGGTCTTGAGATCGATGATGTCGTGCCGCAGCGCGTACATCATCCAGTTCACGTTCTGCGCGCCGAGACGGTTGAACACCATCGGGTGGTCGATCGCCACCACGTCGGCGACCACCGCATCGGGCGGACAGTTCGAGGAGATGCCGACGGCGGCCACGATCCGGGGATCGAACGCGGCCCGCGGGGGCAGGCGTGTCGCGGAGGCGTTCGGCCCGGCGGGCCTGGGCTGCGCCTGCGGGAGCCCCGCCCAGAGCGTGCATGCGGACGTGATCGCGACGACGGCGGCCAGACGGCACTGCTTCAACATGGGAAGTCCTCCCCACGGGTCCATGGATGATGCGGTTGCGAATGAATCCCTTTCTCGCCTGTCCGACTATTAACATTTGTTAATCTTGAAACGTGAGTTTTTTCACGGAAAACAGACTTTTCTACCGATGAAAGGCTGTTTTTTACCGACAAGCGGTTTTTTTGCCGATGCCATTGGTGCGCCGCGACAGAAACCGCCCCGCACCCCGCGGCGGGCACGCAAAAAAGCGCGACCCGGGCCCCCGCCCGATCGCGCCACGGTCTACAGTGCCGATTCGACGATCCGTCCCCGAACGACATCTCCAAGGAGCCCTCCGTGAGCACATTGACCGACGACCTCTTTTCGCAACTCGAGGGCGCGCCGCTGCAGCAGATCGCGCAACAGCTCGGGGTCGGCCGCACCCAGACTGCCGGGGCGGTCAGCGCGGCGCTGCCGCTGCTGATCGGCGCGCTCGGCCGCAACGCCAGCCAGCCGCAGGGCGCCGAGGCGCTGTTCGGCGCGCTGCAGCGCGACCACGCCGCCGGTCCCGACCTCGGCGGTCTGCTGGGCATGGTGCTGGGCGGCGCGCAGACCCCGCAGACCGACGGCGCCGCCATGCTCGGCCACATCTTCGGCGGCCAGCAGGCCCGTGCCGAGCAGCACCTGGGCGAAGCGACCGGCCTCGGCGGCGATCGCGCCGCACAACTGATGAAGATCCTCGCCCCGATCGTCCTGGCCTATCTCGCCAAGCAGATGTTCTCCGGCAACCAGGGCGGCGGCGGCGCGGCGACGGGCCTGGGCGGCGGCAATCCCAGCGCCGGCGTGCTCGGCGCCATCCTCGGCCAGGAACAGCAGGCGGTCCGCCAGCAGGGCGGCCTCGGCGGCGGCCTGCTCGGCGCGGTGCTCGATCAGGACGGCGACGGCCAGCTCGGCCTCGGCGACCTGCTGAAGCTCGGCGGCGGCCTGCTCGGCGGGCGTCGCTGAGTCGCCTTCCGGCGTCCGGCCCGGGGCCGCGGACCTCGGCCGGACGCCGCAGATCGATAGTTTTCATCGATCGAATGGATCGCATCATTCGATTTTCCCTTTCAAAAAAAGGGGCATAGAGTCGTCGGACACCCTCATCCTCACGGAGTCCGCACATGTCCAGCGAATCGAAATGCCCGTTCCACAGCGCCGCTGGCGGCGGTACCACCAACCGGGACTGGTGGCCCGGCCAGCTCCGGCTCGACCTCCTGAGCCAGCATTCGGAGCGCTCCAATCCGCTCGGCAAGGGCTTCGACTACGCCGCCGAGTTCAAGACGCTCGATTACGACGCCCTCAAGCGCGACCTCGCCGCGCTGATGACCGATTCCCAGGACTGGTGGCCGGCCGACTTCGGCCACTACGGCGGCCTGTTCATCCGCATGGCCTGGCACAGCGCGGGCACCTACCGCGTCGGCGACGGCCGCGGCGGCGGCGGCCGCGGCCAGCAGCGCTTCGCCCCGCTCAATAGCTGGCCCGACAACGTCAGCCTGGACAAGGCCCGGCGCCTGCTGTGGCCGATCAAGCGCAAGTACGGCCAGAAGATATCGTGGGCCGACCTGATGATCCTCGCCGGCAACGTCGCCCTCGAAACCATGGGCTTCAAGACCTTCGGCTTCGCCGGCGGCCGCGAGGACACGTGGGAGCCCGACCTCGACGTCTACTGGGGCCGCGAAACCAGGTGGCTCGGCGGCGACGAGCGCTACGGCCGCGGCTCGCCCGGCGTCGACAAGGCCGGCGGCGTACTGGTGAAGGACGACAACAGCCAGGCGACGCACACCCGCGACCTCGAGAACCCGCTGGCCGCGGTGCAGATGGGCCTGATCTACGTGAACCCGGAAGGCCCGGACGGCAAGCCCGATCCGATCGCCGCCGCGAAGGACATCCGCGAGACCTTCGCGCGGATGGCGATGGACGACGAGGAGACCGTCGCGCTGATCGCCGGCGGCCACAGCCTGGGCAAGACCCACGGCGCCGCGTCGGCGGACAACGTCGGGGTCGAACCGGAAGCGGCCGATCTCGAACTGCAGGGCTTCGGCTGGGCCAACCGGCACGGCAGCGGCAAGGGCGCCGACGCCATCACCAGCGGGCTCGAAGTCACCTGGACGAAGACGCCGACGCGCTGGAGCAACAACTTCTTCGAGAACCTGTTCGGCTTCGAGTGGGAGCTGACGAAGAGCCCCGCCGGCGCGCACCAGTGGGTCGCGAAGGACGCCGACGCGATCATCCCGGACGCGCACGGCGGCCCGGCGAAGCGGCCGACGATGCTGACCACCGACCTCTCGCTGCGCTTCGATCCGGCCTACGAGAAGATCTCGCGTCGCTTCCTCGAGGATTTCGACGCCTTCTCCGACGCCTACGCCCGCGCCTGGTTCAAGCTGACCCATCGCGACATGGGCCCGAAGGCGCGCTACCTCGGCCCGGAAGTCCCGGCCGAGGACCTGATCTGGCAGGACCCGCTGCCGAAGGCGGACTACCCCGCCATCGATGCCGGCGACATCGCGGCGCTGAAGCGGGCGATCCTCGACAGCGGCGTGCCGGTGTCCGACCTGGTGTCGGCGGCGTGGGCCTCGGCCTCGACGTTCCGCGGCGGCGACAAGCGCGGCGGCGCCAACGGCGCGCGGGTGCGCCTCGCGCCGCAGAAGGACTGGGAGGCGAACGACCCGGCCCGCCTCGCCGCGACGCTGCGGGCGCTCGAAATGGTGCAGGCCGACTTCAACCGCGGCGCGACCGGCGGCAAGCGCGTCTCGCTGGCGGACCTGATCGTGCTCGGCGGCAACGCGGCGATCGAACAGGCGGCGCGCGAGGCCGGCGTCACGGTCGAGGTGCCGTTCCACGCCGGCCGCACCGACGCCAGCCAGGCGCAGACCGACGTCGATTCGTTCGCGCCGATGGAACCGTTCGCCGACGGCTTCCGCAACTACCTCAAGTCGGCGTCCGAAGTGCCGGCCGAGCACCTGCTGGTCGACAAGGCGCAGTTGCTGACGCTGACCGCGCCGGAGATGACCGCGCTGGTCGGCGGCCTGCGCGTGCTGGGCGCGAATGCCGGCGGCTCCAGCGCCGGCGTGCTGACCGACCGGCCGGGCGTGCTCGGCAACGATTTCTTCGTCAACCTGCTGGACATGGCGACCGAGTGGAAGCCGACCGGCCGCAACGCCTACGCCGGCCACGATCGCAGGACCGGCGCCGCGCGCTGGACCGCGACCCGCGTGGACCTGGTGTTCGGGTCCAACGCGGTGCTGCGCGCGCTGTCGGAGGTCTACGCGGCGGAAGACGGCCAGGCCCGGTTCGTGCACGACTTCGTCGCGGCCTGGACCAAGGTGATGGAACTGGACCGCTTCGACCTGCGTTGAGCAGGGTGCGGCGCGGGGCACGACGGGCCCCGCGCCGCGTTCGCGCGGGCGCTGCCGTCCCGCCTCAGGTCGCGTCGATGTCGCCCAGCGCGCGGATCAGCCGCCGTGCGCGCTTGTCGGGCTTGCTCTCCGGCGGCTGGTAGCCGGCGCGCGCGGCGCGCAGGGTCGCCAGGGTCTCCGCGCGCCGCGCCTTCGAGGTGTCGGATTCGGCGTACAGGGTCTGCGCGATCGACGCCGGGCCGCGCTGGTCGCTGAGCGCCAGCACCGCGATCTCGAACACTTCGTCGCCGCGCACGATGCGCAGCGCGTCGCCCGCGCGCACCCCGCGCGAGGCCTTCGCGCGCTGTCCGTCGACCTCGACCTTGCCGGTCTCGATCGCGTGCTTGGCGAGGCTGCGGGTGCGGAAGAAGCGCGCGGCCCACAGCCACAGGTCGAGACGGACGTTGGCGGAATCGCTAGCCTGCATGGCGGGCCTTCATGGCAGGTCGTCATCGCGACCCGTGGCGAGCGGAGGGAATATCGGGCGAGTGTAGCGCCGCCGGCGCGCGTCGGGCGATGATCGCGCCCGACGCTGGGCTATAGTGTCGCCCTCCGCACGCCGATCGACCCCAGATGACGAACCCGCACCCGATCGCGCACGCCGGAACCTGCGCCAACTGCGACACGGCGCTGCGCGGCGCGTTCTGCCACCAGTGCGGACAGCGCGGCGAGGTCCACAGGCTCACCCTGCCCCATCTGCTGCACGAGATCCCGCACGCGATCTTCCACGTCGATCGCGGGCTGCTGGTGACCATCCGCGCCCTCGCGCTGCATCCCGGCCGCACGATCAACGCCTACCTCGACGGCCACCGGATCCGCTACTTCAATCCGCTGTCGATGCTGGTCCTGCTCGCAGGCCTGTGCGCGCTGGTGTACTCGAAGTTCCCGTTCGACTATGCGCCCATGGCCGCGGGATTGCCGGCGAAGGAGGCCGCCGAGACCGTCGCGTTCGTGAAGACGCTGATGGTCAACTACTCGCTCGGGCTGATGGTCCAGTTGCCGATCGTCGCGCTGCTGAGCCGGTGGTTCATGGGCGGACAGCGCAGCTACGGCGAGCATCTCGCGATCAACGCCTTCATCTTCGCCTTCATGTGCGTGATCAACCTGGCCTGGATGCCGGTCCACATGATCGCCAACGGCGGCGCGTGGATGCCCCTGGCGCTGCTCGGCAGCGGCCTGCTGTTCCTGGCGTACCAGACGTTCGCGCTGTGGGACACGTTCCGCACGCCGGGGCGCCCGTTCGGCCCCCTGCTGCGCGCGCTGCTGACCGTCTTCGGCTACATGGCGATCCCGATGCTCGTCGGCTTGGCGGCCGGGATCGCGATGGCGATGCAGGCGGGCGCGAAACCCTGACCCGCGGAGCGCGCCCGGAGCCGCAAGCGCATCGGCGGAACAGGCGAACAGGCAGGCGCGCGATCCCGGAAACGCGAACGGCCGCCCTGCGGCGGCCGTTGCGGATGCGACGGAAGCGGCGCCGATCAGCCGGCGTTGGCTTCGCTCTTCGCCTTGGCGTACATCGACAGGTCTTCCTTGATGCGCGCCTTCTTGCCCTCGAGGTTGCGCAGGTAATACAGCTTGCCGGCGCGGACCGCGCCGCGGCGCTTGACCGTGACCGAGTCGATCGCGGCGCTGTGGGTCTGGAACACGCGCTCGACGCCGTAGCCGTGCGAGATCTTGCGCACCGTGAACGACGAGTTGAGGCCGGCGTTCTTCTTGCCGATCACCACGCCTTCGTAGGCCTGGACGCGTTCGCGGTTGCCTTCCTTGACCTTGACGTTGACGATGACGGTGTCGCCGGGACCGAAGTCCGGGAGCTGGCGCTGGACCTGTTCGGCTTCGAACTGCTGCAGCAGCGTGTTGAGCGAGGGCTTGTTCATGGTTGCGATGAGCCTTTGTTGTTGGCGCCCGGCCGTCGTGGGCCGAAGCTGTAATTGCGCGAGTGCGCGTGGACCCGCGTCATGGCAGAGCTGTCTTACCATCCTGTTCGACGGTAAGCCGCACATTGTAAAGGGAATTTCCCCCGCGGCGCCAGAGGCCCGCGCTCAGGCCTCCGGCGGCGCCCCGCGGCCCCCGCGCTCGGCCAGGAAGGCGTCGAGCAGGGCCCGGTCGGCCTTCGACAGGCGGTCCCGGTCGATCAGGTCCGGCCGGCGCAGCCAGGTCCGGCCCAGCGACTGCTGCCGCCGCCAGCGGGCGATCTCGGCGTGGTTGCCGGACAACAGCACCGGTGGAACGCTGCCAAGGGGATGTTCCACCGGCCGGGTGTAATGCGGGCAGTCGAGCAGGCCGCCCTCGCCCTCGAAGCTGTCCTGGGCGGCCGATTCGGCGTCGTTCAGCGCCCCCGGCAGCAGCCGGGCGACGGCGTCCACGACCACCGCGGCGGCCAGTTCGCCCCCCGACAGCACGTAGTCGCCGATCGAGAGCTCCTCGTCGACCTCGGCGGCCAGCAGCCGCTCGTCGACGCCCTCGTAGCGGCCGCACAGCAGGATCAGCCGCGGCAGGCCGGCCAGCTCGCGCGCCTTCGCCTGGGTCAGCGGCGCGCCCTGCGGGCTGAGGTAGATCACCCGCGCCGGAGCCGGGTCGGCGGCGCGGGCGGCCTGCAGCGCGGCGCGCAGCGGGTCGATCAGCATCACCATGCCGGGACCGCCGCCGAACGGCCGGTCGTCGACCCGGCGGTAGTTGCCTTCGGCATGGTCGCGCGGGTTCCAGCCGTGCAGCGCCAGCAGCGCGCGCTCCTGCGCGCGCCCGACCACGCCGTGGCCGGCGAGCTGGGCGACGAATTCGGGGAACAGGCTGACGAGGTCGATGCGCATCGCGGCCGCCGGTCGTCAGAAATCCGCGTCCCAGTCGACGACGATGCGGCCGTCGTCGAAATCCAGCGTGCGCACGTAGTCGGGGCGCAGCCAGGGAATCATGCGTTCGCGGTCGCCGCGGACCACCAGCACGTCGTTGGCGCCGTTGGAGAACACCGACGCCACCGTGCCGAAGTCGACGCCCTCGAGGTTGGCGACGCGCAGGCCTTCGAGGTCGATCCAGTAGAACTCGCCGTCGCGGGGCGGCGGCAGCGCGCTCCGCGGGACGAACAGCTCGGCGCCGCGGAGGGCCTCGGCGGCGTCGCGGTCCTCGACCCCGGGCAAGGTGCCGATCAGCCCCTTGCCGCCCGGCCGGGCGCGGGCGCCGGCGACCGTGCGCTCGCGCCCCTGGGCGTCGCGCAGGGTCCACGGCTGGTAGCGCAGGAGATTGCCCTCGGGCTCGGTCAGCGACTCGAGCTTCACTTCGCCACGCACGCCGAACGCGCCGTGGATCCTGCCTACGAGGATGCGGCGCGTCGGGTCTTTCATGCAGGCAATGGGCCGCGCGGCGCGCGGCCCGGGGATCAGGCGGCGGGGGCCGCGGCCTTGACGGCCTGCTTGTACAGGTCGGCGACCTTGTCGGTCATCTGGGCGCCGGTGCCGATCCAGTGCTTGGCGCGCTCGAGGTCGAGCTCGACCCGCTTCTCGTTGCCGGCGGCGATCGGGTTGTAGTACCCGAGGCGCTCGATGTTGCGGCCATCGCGCGAGCTGCGGCTGTCGGTGACGATGATGTGGTAGAAGGGGCGCTTCTTCGCGCCGCCACGGGTGAGGCGGATCTTGACCATGAGTCTCTCGGTGTTGCCCAGCTGCCGGAATGGCAGGGTAAGCCGGCAAGTATAGCGGCTGCCCCCGCCCCAAGGAACCCCGGGCGCCGTCCGGGCCCCACTCCCCCGGTAGAGCGGCCTTCAGGCCGCTGGAAGGCAATGATTGGCCCGGGGGACGGCCCAGCCCCTGAGTCAGGGGCGATTCGTGCCGCAGGCACGAATGGGGTCTGGAAGCGCAACGACCGGGGCCCAAAGTTTGGCGAAGCAAACGTTGGGGTGATCGGCGCAGCCGATCACCTGAACGGCATGCCGCCGCGCCCGCCCATCATGCCCTTCATGCCCCGCATCAGCCCCTTCATGCCGCCCTGGCTGAGCTTGCTCATCATCTTTTCCATCTGCTGGTACTGCTTCATCAGGCGATTGACGTCGGCCGGGGTCATCCCGGCGCCGCGGGCGATGCGGGCGCGACGCGAGCCGTTGAGCAGGTCGGGATGGCGGCGCTCCTTCTTCGTCATCGAGTTGATGATCGCGATCATCCGCGGCACTTCCTTGCCGGTGACCTGGTTCTTCACGTTGTCGGGGATCTGGCCCATGCCCGGCAGCTTGTCCATGAGCCCGTGCAGCCCCCCCATGTTCTGCATCTGCTCGAGCTGGTCCTTCATGTCGTTGAGGTCGAACTTCTTGCCCTTCACGACCTTCTCGGCCAGCTTCGCGGCCTTGTCCTTGTCGACCTGCTGCTCGACCTGCTCGACCAGCGACAGCACGTCGCCCATGTCGAGGATGCGGCTGGCGACGCGATCCGGGTGGAACACGTCCAGGCCGTCGGTCTTCTCGCCGGTGCCGATGAACTTGATCGGCCGGCCGGTGACGTAGCGCACGCTCAGCGCCGCGCCGCCGCGGGCGTCGCCGTCGGTCTTGGTCAGCACCACGCCGGTCAGCGGCAGGGCCTCGCTGAAGGCCTTGGCGGTGTTGGCGGCGTCCTGGCCGGTCATCGAATCGACCACGAACAGGGTCTCGACCGGGTTCACCGCCGCGTGCAGCGCCTTGATCTCGGCCATCATCGCCGCGTCGATGGCGAGGCGGCCGGCGGTGTCGACGATGAGCACGTCGACGTAGGACTTCCTCGCGTCCTCGATCGCGGCCTTCACGATCGCCTCGGGCTTCTGGTCGGCGCTGGACGGGAAGAACAGCACGTCGACCTGCTGCGCCAAAGTCTTCAACTGCTCGATCGCGGCCGGGCGGTAGACGTCGGCGGACACCACCATCACCTTCTTCTTGCGCCGCTCCTTCAGGTGCTTCGCCAGCTTGCCGACGGTGGTGGTCTTGCCCGCGCCCTGCAGGCCGGCCATCAGGATCACCGCCGGCGCCGGCACGTTCAGGTTGAGGTCGGCGGCGGACGAGCCCATGACCGCGGTCAGCTCGTCGCGGACGACCTTGATCAGCGCCTGGCCCGGGGTCAGCGACTTCAGCACTTCCTGGCCGACCGCGCGGACCTTGATCCGCTCGATCAGCGCCTGGACCACCGGCAGCGCGACGTCGGCCTCGAGCAGGGCGATGCGGACCTCGCGGGTCGCCTCGCGGATGTTCTCCTCGGTCAGCCGGCCGCGCCCGCGCAGGCGCTCGATGGTGCCGGACAGACGCTGGGTGAGGGACTCGAACATGGCGGGCACCGCGACGGTAAAGGGCGGCGATTATAAGCGGTGCGCGCCGCCGCCGCCGTGTGCGACACTGGCGCGATGACCCTCGTCCTGATCGCGATCGCCCTGTACCTGGCGTCCGCCGGCCTGCTCGCGCGCCGGCTGGCGACGGCCGGTCCGGCCGTGCCGGCGGCCCTGTGGCTGCTGCCGGCGGCCGCGGCGGCGCTGCACCTGGGCGTCCACGCGATGGCCTGGCACGCGGCCGGCGGCGAGAACCTGCATTTCTTCTCGGCGCTGTCGATCGTCGGCGTCGGCATGGCCGTGGTCACGGTGCTGATGGGCCTGCGCGGACGGATGGCGGCGCTGGGGGTGATCGTGTTCCCGATCTCCGCCGGCTGCCTGCTGCTGTACGGCGCGTTCGGCCGCCACGACGTGCAGGCGCTGGACTGGCGCCTGCTGCTGCACGCCTGGTGCGCGCTGCTGGCCTACGCCACGCTGGCGGTCGCCACCCTGCTCGCGGTGCTGCTGTGGGCGCAGGAGCGCGCGCTGCGCCGGCGCCGCCTCCACGGCTGGCTGCGCGCGCTGCCGCCGCTGGTGGAACTGGAGACGCTGCTGTTCCGGACGATCACGGTCGGGTTCGCGCTGCTCACCGCCACGCTGCTGACCGGCGTGCTGTTCGTCGAGAACCTGCTGGCCCAGCACCTTGCGCACAAGACCGTGTTCAGCGTGCTGTCGTGGCTGGGCTTCGGCGCGCTGCTGCTGGGCCGCCGGCGCTACGGCTGGCGCGGCGCCACCGCCGTGCGCTGGACGCTGGCGGCGATGGCGCTGCTGGTGCTGGCCTTCTTCGGCAGCAAGCTGGTGCTGGAGTTGATCCTGCGCCGGCACTGACCGCTGGCATCGATTGCGGGCCGCGAATTTGCCCACCGGCGGTCGAAAACCGACGGAAGTACTGGAATCCGTGGCGATGCTGGCTTAAGTTTTGCTTGCAGAGTTGTTGTCACGAACAGGTCGACGCATCGTCGCTCGCGAGCGATGGATTCCGCATGGACACGCCATCGCCGTTCCGCACGGAGGCCCTCAACGCAGACCCTCGGGGGGAAGACATCGTGAAATCGCTGGTCCGTATCTGGATGCTGTCGTTCGCCGCGCTGTGGGCCGGTGGCGCCCTTGCGCAGGAGCCCGCACAGACGGTCGCGTCGGATCCGGCGAACGACTGCCCGGCGCTGCCCGAGGCGCTGTC
The DNA here is from genome assembly GCA_019510125.1 of Lysobacterales bacterium. Lineage (GTDB taxonomy): Bacteria > Pseudomonadota > Gammaproteobacteria > Xanthomonadales > Xanthomonadaceae > Lysobacter_I. Next base: position 371,434 of record JAEKKX010000003.1, on the reverse strand, counting down.
GACGACGATCGACTGGAACGAGAGGCGCTTCCCCGGGATCGTGCAGTGCAGCGCCCTGGCCCGCGAGGGCGGGACCGAACTCTTCGCCCTCACCATCAGCGCGGAATCGCCGTTCAAGCCGCGCCGCGGGGATCGCGCCGAGAAGGGCACGCTCGCCAACGGCGAAGAACTGCAGTGGTACCGCGCCGAACTGGCCAGCAACGCCGAGACCGAAGTGCGGGAGGCGCTGCTGCGGATTGCCCCGGACCGCGTGGTCCACGTGTTCCTCCGCGCCGAGAATCCCGCAGCCCTCGCCGAACGCCAGCGGATGGTGCTGCTGCTGCCGTTCCCGACCTACCGCGAGAACTGACGCCCTGCCCGGCCTCCGTCGGCGCCGTGCGCGCCGACCGCGCCGGGCCGTGACCGTCTGACGCCGGGACGGCCTGTCGTTCCCCTCGGGCCGCCTCCCGGCCGCGCAGGTCCCGATCGCCCGCGCCCGGTCTCCGGGCGTCGCCGCCGGCCAAGCCGCCCCTCTCCGGCCCGACCCGCCCCGGCAGCCGGAACACGCCGCCGAACGCGCGGTCGCCGCGTCGCAACCCGACGCGCAGGGGCGCATTCCGACTCCCGCCGCCCAACCGGGCGCCGCCCTGCCGGGCCGGCGGCGGCGATCGGCGCTGTGCGGAACGGGAATGGGCCGTCCGGCCCACGGACCATACGCCGAAGCATGGCATGCGAATTGCTATGCCACCGCGAACGCCGATTACGTCACATGTCCGGCGTGACCCGAACCCCGTGGAGACCGCGACACATGCTTCCTTCCTTCAGGCATTCCATCCGCCGGCCGGCCCTCGTGCTGTCCGCCGTGCTCGCCCTCGCCCTCGCCGGCTGCGGCCGCGACGCGACGCCGGCGGCGACCGGCCCCGCCGCCGCGCCCGGCGCCGGCCAGACGCTCAACGTCTACAACTGGTCGGACTACATCGGCAAGGACACGCTGCACGATTTCGAGGCGCAGACCGGCACCCGCGTGCTCTATTCGGTGTACGCGACCAACGACGCCCTGCTCGAGAAGCTGGCGGCGTCGCCGAACACCTACGACGTGGTCTTCCCGACCGCCCGCCCCTACGCCCAGCGCATGGTCGCCTCGGGCCAGTTGGCGGCGCTGGACAAGACGCGCCTCCCCAACCTCGCGCACCTCGATCCCGCGATCATGGCCGAGCTGGCCACCATCGACCCGGGCAACGCGCACATCGTGCCGTACATGTGGGGCACCACCGGCCTGGGCATCGACGTCGAGCGGGTCCGCCAGGCGCTCGGCCCCGGCGCCGCGCTGGACAGTTGGGGACTGCTGTTCGATCCCGCCAACGCCGCGAAGCTCTCCGCCTGCGGCATCGGCGTCGTCGACAACGCCGAGGAGGGCTTTCCCGCGGCCCTGTTCTGGAAAGGCCTGGCCCCCACGGATTTCGGCGAGGCTTCGGGCGGCGCAGTGCGCGACGCCTACGCCGCGATCCGCACCCACGTGCGCAAGTTCGGCAACGACGACGAAATGATCGAAGGCCTCGCCGACGGCACCTTCTGCCTCGTGCTGACCTTCTCCGGCGACGTGCAGCAGGCGCGGGCCCGCGCGGTCGAGCTCGCCGGGAAGAACGGCGGCAAGCCGCGCGACATCCGCTACGTCATCCCGCGCGAGGGCGCGATCCGCTGGATCGACACCATCGCCATCCCCAAGGACGCGCCGAACCCCGAGGCCGCCCATCGTTTCGTGAACTACCTGCTGACGCCGAAGGTCATCGCCTCGATCAGCGACGAGGTCTCCTACGCGAACGGCAACCGCGACGCCACGCCGCTGGTCGACAAGGCGATCACCGGCGACCCCGGCATCTACCCGCCGGCCGCGGTCCGCGCCAAGCTCGCCACCGCCGGCAACCCGAGCGGACCGGAAGCGGCGGCGCGCAAGCGCATCTGGGATTCGATCGTCTACGGCAGCTTCTGACCGCCGGCGCCCGGTCGGCGCACGGCCGGCCGGGCGCATCGACGGCGGCATCGGGCCTGCGCCGTCGATCGCGCGCCAATGCGTGACGGTCGTGGCGACTCGCACAGGCGGGCGGCGACAACCGTCGCGACCGGGCATTAGGATGCGACCGAACGCCGCACGCATCGCGTCGGCGACCGGAGTGGACGCGGCGCCGGGCGACGCCTGACCGCCGCGCGCGCGACGCGACCCTTCCGGGACAAGGAGCCCACCCGGAAGGAGTCGAAAACCGCATGCTTCGCCTGCGCAAGGTCCGCGTTTCCCCGCTCGTCGCCATCGCCATCGCCGTCGCCCTCGCCCTCGCGACCGCCTGCGGACGCGACGCCCCCTCCCCCGCGGCGGCCGCCGCCTCGTCCGGCGGCAAGGCGACCAGAGCGTCCGCCGCGAACGGCGCGGCCGTCCTCAAGGTCTGCAACTGGTCGGACTACATCGGCAAGGACACCCTGCGCGAGTTCGAGGCGACCGCCGGCATCCGCGTGGACTACTGCAACTACGCCAACAACGACGCGCTGCTGGCGCGGCTCAAGGCCGCGCCCGGCGGCTACGACGTGGTGTTCCCGACCGCCCATCCCTACGCCAGGGACCTGGTCGCCGAAGGCGCGCTGGCGACGCTCGACAAGTCGCTGCTGCCGAACCTCGGGCACATGGATCCCGCGATCATGGCCGAGCTCGCCGAGATCGATCCGGGCAACGCGCACCTGGTGCCGTACATGTGGGGCACGACCGGGCTCGGCGTGAACGTGGACCAGGTCCGCGCGGCGCTGGGCCCGCAGGCGCCGCTCGACAGTTGGGGGCTGCTGTTCGACCCGGCCAACGCCGCCAGGCTGTCGCGCTGCGGCATCGGCATCATCGAAAGCGACACCGACGCGTTTCCGCCGGCGCTGATGTGGAAGGGGCTGGACGCCCGCGACGACAGCGAGCGCGCCAACGACACGGTCCGCGCGGTCTACGCCGCGATCCGCCCGCACATCCGCAAGATCGCCAACGGCGACGAGCTCATCAAGGGCCTGGCCGAAGGCGAGTTCTGCGTGGTGCTGACCTATTCCGGCGACGTCAGCCAGGCCCGCGCCCGGGCCGACGAACAGAGTGTGCAGCGCGGCCGCAAACCGCTCGAGATCCGCTACGTCATCCCGCGGGAGGGCGCGGTGCGCTGGATCGATGTCATCGCCATCCCCAAGGGCGCGCCCTCGCCCGCCGCGGCGCATCGCTTCGTGGACTACCTGATGACGCCCGCGGTCATCGCCTCGATCAGCGACGAGGTGGCCTACGCCAACGCCAACCGCGACGCGAGCGCGCTGATGGAGTCGTCGATCACCAAGGACCCCGGCATCTATCCGCCGCCCGCGGTGCAGGCCAAGCTGGTCGGCTCCGGCACCCCCGACGCCGCCCAGGCGCAGGCCCGCCGTCGCGCCTGGGACGCGATCGTCTACGGCAGCCTCTGAGCCGCGGGCCGCGGCGCGGGGCCCGCGGCGTCGGCCGCCGTCGACTCAGCGCGCGCGCATCCGCCAGGCGCGGTGGATGCGCGGATTGCGCGCGAAGTCCGGCGGCAGCGTCGAGGGCGTGATGTCCTCGATCTCGAGCACGTCGGCCAGCGCCGCCTCGTCCAGCCGGAAGCGCCGGAAATTGTTCGAGAAATACAGGGCGCCGCCGAACGACAGCCGCGCCGCGGCGGCGCGCAGCAGGCGCACGTGGTCGCGCTGGACGTCGAAATCGTCGGCGCGCGCCGAATTCGAGAACGTCGGCGGGTCACAGAAGATCAGGTCGTATTCGCCGCGATCGGCTTCCAGCCAGGCCAGCACGTCGGCCTGCGCCAGCCGGTGCCGCGCGCCGGCCAGGCCGTTGAGGCGCAGGTTGTCCGAACACCACTGCAGGTAGGTCGCCGACAGATCGACCGACGTGGTCTGGGCCGCACCGCCGACCGCCGCGTGCACGGTCGCCGCGCCGGTGTAGGCGAAGAGATTGAGGAAGCGCGTGTCCTTCGCCTCCGCCGCGATGCGCAGCCGCATCGGCCGGTGGTCGAGGAACAGGCCGGTGTCGAGGTAGTCGAACAGGTTGACGATCAGCCGCGCGCCGCCTTCGCGCACCGCCAGCGTCTCGCCGCGCTTGAACGCGCCGCTGTCGGCGTACTTGCTGCCGCCCTTGCCCTTCGCCCGGGTCTTCACCGCCACGCGTTCGCGCGGCACGTCGCAGGCCTCGCGCGCGCCGGCGAGCAGGTCGCGGAAGCGGCCGCGGGCGACGTCCTCGGGAATCTCCGCGGGCGCGGCGTATTCCTGCACGTGCAGCCAGCGCGCGCCGTCGTGGCCGGTGTAGACGTCGATCGCCGCGGCGTATTCGGGGATGTCGGCGTCGTAGGCGCGCCAGCACGAGACGCCCTCGCGCTCGCGCCACGCGCGCGAGGCCTTCAGCGTCTTGCGCAGGCGGTTGGCGACCATCGTCGCGCCTTCCGACAGCGCCGCCGGCGCCGCCTCGGCGGGACGTTCGCGCGCCGGCAGCAGGAGCGGGTCGCAGACGATCAGCGCGCATTCGATCGCGCCGTTGAACACCTGGTACTTCTTCGCCGCGCGCAGGCCGGTGGCGCGCGCGAGCTCGGCGTCGCCGCACAGCAGGCTGGCCTTCCAGCCGGGCGCGGCGCGCTTGAGGGCATCGCCCAGCGTGCGGTACAGCATCGGGTCGGCCGCGAGGCGGGCGTCGTAGGGCGGATTGCACACGACCAGCCCGCGCGGCTCCGGCTGCGCGGTCAGCGCGGCGACATCGCGCACGTCCAGCGCGATCGCGTCCTCCACGCCGGCGTGCTGCGCGTTCTCGCGCGCGGCGCGGACGGCGTGCGGGTCGAGGTCGCTGCCGCGCACGCACGCACGCAGCGCCGCACGACCGGCCCGCGCCCGCGCCTCGGCGTCGTCGAGCAGCGCGCGCCAGGTCACCGCGTCGAACTGGCGCCAGCGCGACGGGGTCCGCAGCGCCTGCGCCTCGCGCATCAGCCCGGGGGCGACGTCCGCCGCCATCAACGCGCCTTCGATCAGCAGCGTGCCGCTGCCGCACATCGGGTCCAGCAGCGCGCCGCCCTCGGCGTGGATGCGCGGCCAGTCGCCGCGCAGCAGCACCGCGGCGGCGAGGGTTTCCTTGAGCGGCGCCTCGCCCTGGGTCTGGCGCCAGCCGCGGCGATGCAGCGGACCGCCGCCGAGATCGACCGACAGCACCGCGCGCTGCTTGCGCACCACCAGGTTCAGGCGCAGGTCGGGCGCGTCCAGATCGACGTCCGGGCGCTCGCCGCCGGCGGCGCGGACGCTGTCGACCACCGCGTCCTTGATCCGCTGCGCGGCGTAGCGCGCGTGGGTGATCGCGTCGCCGGAGACGTGCGCATCGACCGCGAGGGTCATGCCCTGGCGCAGGTGCGCGTCCCAGTCGACCGCGCGCGCGCCGGCGTAGAGCGCGTGCTCGTCGACGCAGTCGTATTCGGCGATCGGCCACAGCACCCGGCTGGCGAGCCGCGACCACAACACCGCGCGAAGCGCGTCGGCCTGCGTGCCCTCGGCGTTCGCGCCGGCGCGCGCCGCGGTCGCGCGGGTGCAGCCGAGCGCGAGCAGTTCGTCGGCCAGCAGGTATTCCAGGCCTTTCGCGCAACTGACGAAGAATTTCATGTCGTGGAGGATCGGAGGAAAGGGACCGAAGCCGTGCGCATCACGCCGACAGTCCGGCGAGCAGCGCGGCGAAGGCGTCGGCGACGTCCTGCACGTGCCCGTCGAGGCGGTGGCCGTCGTCGACCATCAGCAGCCGCGCGCGGTGCTGCTCGGCCCAGTGCGCCACGTCCATCGCCGGAATCAGCGTGTCGTCCCAGCCGTGGACGATCGACAGCGGCACCGCGGCCGCGTCGAGGCCGGGCATCGGCCCCATCCGCAGCGGCGGCGCCATCAGGAACAGGCCGACGGTTGGCACGTCCAGCGACACCCGCGCCGAGATGTACGCGCCGAGGCTCGATCCGGCGAGCACCAGCGGCCCGGTGCTCGCGGCCATCCGCGCGAGGCCGCGCAGGCGTTCGAGCCGGGTCGGCACGTCGCCCAGTTCGCTGACCTCGCGCTTGGCGTCGAGGTCGGTGAAGTCCGGACGCTCGTGGGTCCAGCCGAAGCGCTCGGCGACCGCGGCCAGCGCCGTCACCTTGCCGGCGTCGGGGCCGCTCTCGAAGCCGTGGGAAAGGATGCAGTGTCCGCGCATGGTCTCGACGGGCGATCAGGAAGGGAAAGGCATCCGCGGCAGTCCGCGGAAGCAGGGGGCGGGGATCATGGCGTCAGTGCTCCCATTTAGGAAGCCCGCAATGCACGCAGGCCTTTACGAAATACGGCAGGTTGTTGACGACCCTGAAGGCGAACGGCTTGCCGCAGTTCGGGCAGGGAAAGAACTGAAGGCGGAGGGTCGAGACGATGAAAGCCGGCAGCCATGCCGCCGCGAGCACGCCGATCGCCACCGGACTCGCTCCGTATTCCAGCGCGAAGGCACAGAGCGGGACAAGCAAGACGCCTGCGAAGATCAATCCGGCATTCCAGCGCACGCGACGCCGGTAATCGACCCACTGGTCCGAAAGATAGCCATCATCCGGCTTCATTCGCGCCCGCTCGCCGCATCCTCGACCCACGTCACCGCATCGCCGAGACGGATCGCGCCGCCTTCGAGGATGCGCGCGCACAGGCCGCCGTGGCCGCGCATGGCGTTGTAGCCGCCGGGGCCGAGGACGGTTTCCATCTTCGAGCAGGGCTCGCAGGGCGCGGTGCCTTCGCACAGCACCTCGCCGATGCGGAAACGGCGGCCTTTCAGCGCGATCAGCGGCAGGCCTTCGACGACGATGTTGCGGCGGAGCATGGACGGCGACACCGCCTCGCGCCCCGCCAGCGCCGCGATCGCGGACAGGTGCTCGGCCTGGATCAGGGTGATGCCGCGCTTGCCGCTGCCGGAGGCGTAACGGTCGCCGACCAGGCCCTTGCCGGCGACCGCTTCGGCCGCGTCGACCTCGCGCATCGGCCGGTCGCGGGCCGGGCGCAGGCCGATCCAGCGCACCGCGCCGGGCCGCGGAAACCGCGTCATCAGGCGGTGGAGTTCGGAATCGGGGGGCGGCAGCGACATCCGGCAATGCTAGCATCCGGGCCATGCTGCCCGACCTCCCGCCCCCGCCGCCGCTCCTCGTCGATCCCCTGCCCTACGAGCTCAAACTCGATGCGCGCCCGCTGTCGCAGATCGATCTGGTGGTCATCCACTGCACCGAGACGCCGACCCTGGCCTCGGCCCGCGAATTCGGCGAGAAGGTCCTGTATGAAGGCAGCGGCACCGGCAACAGCGGCCACTACTACATCGACCGCGACGGCGCGGTCACGCTGTACGTGCGCCCCGATCGCGTGGCCCACCACGTGCGCGGCTACAACCCGCGCTCGATCGGGATCGAACTGGTCAACACCGGCCGCTACCCCCATTGGCGCGACTCGCAGCACCAGGCGATGGACGAGCCCTATCCGGAGGCGCAGATCGCCGCGCTGATCGGCCTGCTGGCGCAGTTGCAGGCGCAGTTCCCGTCGGTGAAGTTCATCGCCGGCCACGAAGACCTCGACCGCGAGATGGAGCAGGCCCTGGACGATCCGGCCGTGCAGGTCCCGCGCAAGCGCGACCCGGGCCCGCTGTTCCCGTGGGCGCGGATCATGGACGCGGTGTCGTGGGAGCGGCTGCGGCCCTGAGCCGAGGCACGCGCCGGCTCAACGCTCCGGCAGCGGAATGAACTCGGTCTCGCCCGGCACCGGGCCGAAGCGGCCGTCGCGCCAGTCGTCCTTGGCCTGTTCGATGCGGTCCTTCGACGACGACACGAAGTTCCACCACAGGTGGCGCGGGCCGTCCAGCGGTTCGCCGCCGAGCAGCATGGCCTTGAGCGGCGTCTTCGCGCGCAGCCGGTGGCGCACGCCGTCGTCGAGCACGACCAGATGCATCGCGGGGAGGTCGGCGCCGTCGAGCTGGGCCTCGCCGTCGAGCACGTACAGCGCGCGTTCGCGATGCGCGGCGTCCAGCGCGACCTCGCCGTCGGCGTCGAGATCGATCGCGACGTACAGCGTGTCGGCGAACACCCGAACCGGCGATTCCGCGCCGTAGCCGCGACCGGCGACCACGCGCAGGCGGCCGCCGGGCACGTCCAGCGACGGCAGCGTCGCGGCGGGGTGGTGGTGGAACGCCGGCGCGATCTCCTCCTGCGCCCGCGGCAGCGCGACCCAGGTCTGCAGCCCGTGCAGCGCGTGGCCCTCGGCGCGCGGTCCGGGCGGGGTGCGCTCGGAATGCACGATCCCGCGGCCGGCGGTCATCCAGTTGACGTCGCCCGGGCCGATGGTCCGTTCGCTGCCCAGCGAATCGCGGTGGTCGATGCGGCCGGCCCACAGGAAGGTCACGGTCGCCAGGCCGATGTGCGGGTGCGGACGGACGTCGATGCCGCGGCCGGGCGCGAACACCGCCGGCCCCATGTGGTCGACGAACACGAACGGGCCGACGCTGCGGGCCTGGATCGACGGCACCGCGCGGCGGACCTCGAAACCGCCGAGGTCGTGGACGCGGGGGGCGACGAGCGTGGTCATGGGCGGGCCTCCGGACGGGCCGACAGGGTCGCACGCGCGCCCGCGCCGGGCGAGCGCAGCCGCGCGACGCAGCATCCCGTGCCGTCCGGCGGGGGCAGGCAGCGACCGGGCTGCCTATAATCCGGCCACCTTCCCCCCGACACGCCCATGACCTCGCCCGTTTCCGAACTGATCGAACTGCTGTCGCTTGAGCGCCTGGAGGACAACCTGTTCCGCGGCCAGAGCCGCGACATCGGCACCAAGTACGTGTTCGGCGGCCAGGTGGTCGGCCAGGCGCTGTCGGCGGCGCAGGCCACGCTGGCGGCGGTCGATCCCGACAAGGGCCCGCGCGCCGCGCACTCGCTGCACGCCTACTTCCTGCGCGCCGGCGACATCACCGCACCGATCGTCTACGAGGTCGACCGGACCCGCGACGGCGGCAGCTTCTCGGTGCGCCGGGTGACGGCGATCCAGCACGGCCAGCCGATCTTCGTGTTCGCGGCTTCGTTCCAGATCCACGAGCCCGGCCCGGAACACCAGTTGTCGATGCCGGAAGTGCCGCGGCCGGAGGACATCGCGCCGACCGCGCCGCCGCCGCCGGAGGTGCTGGCGACGCTGCCGATCAAGGTCCAGCGCTGGCTGAACCGGATGGGCCCGTTCGAGTTCCGCCCGATCTATCCGCGCGACGACCTCAACCCGCCGAAGCGGCCGCCGTTCCAGCAGGTGTGGTTCCGGCTGAGCGAGAAGGTCGGCGACGCGCCGGAGCTGCATCGGGCCCTCCTCGCCTACGCGTCCGACTTCCACCTGCTCGGCACCACCACCTTCCCGCACGGCATCAGCTATTACCAGCCGAACGTGCAGATGGCCTCGCTGGACCACGCGATGTGGTTCCACCGCCCGTTCCGCGCGGACGACTGGCTGCTGTATTCGATCGACAGCCCGAGCGCGCAGAACGCGCGCGGCCTCGCCCGCGGCATGGTCTTCGACCTGCAGGGGCGGCTGGTCGCCAGCACCGCGCAGGAAGGCATGATCCGGGTGCTGCCCGTCGATCCGCCGAAGGCCTGACCGATGCGCCAGGTCTTCTCCAGTCCGCGTCTGGAAAACGTCGAGCGCGTCGCCGAGCTGCTGCGCGAACAGGGCATCGAGGTGCGCGTCACCAACGGCCGTTCCTACAAGGGCGCGCGCCGCGGCACCTTCAGCTACCGCGAGTCGGCGAACGAGGATCCGCCGGCGGCGGTGTGGGTGGTCAAGTCCGAGGACCAGCCGCAGGCGCGGGACATCCTGCGCGACGCGGGCCTGCTCGACTCGGGGCGCTCGCCCACGCGCTATCTCGATCTCGCGACGACGCATCGCGGCGACACCGGCGTGGAGGCGCTCGCCCGCAGGCGCGCGTTCCGGCTGCGCGCGGGGCTGATGCTGGGCATCGCGATCGCGCTGGCGTTCGGGCTGATGGCCTGGCATCGCGCCGGCGCCCCCGACGCGCCGGCCGCGCCCGCGCCCGCGAAGACGCCGGTCGCCGTCCACGACGACACCGTGTTCGACCCGCAGGCCGCGCTCGACGGCCAGCGCTACGTCGTCGCCACGCCGAGCGCGCTCGCGGCGATGCTGATCGACGCCGAACTCGAGGCCCACGACGCGAAGACCGTCTGCCTGTCGGTGGACGCCGCCGACCCCACGCCGACCGTGCTGGCGCAGTTGAAGGCCGCGGACGGACGCGCGCTGGTGCCGCAGTCGGCCTGCGCCGACGCCGCGGCGACGCTGACCATCGCGGTCGTCGAGTACCGGACCGACGGCTCGGGCACCGGTGCGGTCACGCTGGAACTGCGCGACGCCGGGCCGGACGGCAAGCCGCGCAGCGAGCGGCGGACGCTGGAGGTCCGCCGCGACGACGCGCGCTGGGACATCCTGCGCGTCGCCCGCCGCTGACGCCGCACCGCGGCGAACAAAAAAGCGGCGGCGACGGCCCGGGGCGTCGCCGCCGCAACACCCAGCAGCCGATCCCGGCCCGGGCCTGCCGCAGAGGCCCTGCGGCGAAGGCCTGGAGGCCTGGATCGGGACGCTGGTGCAGGGGGAGGCTGGGTCGGGGGCCCGCTCAGGGGCGCGGCTGCGGCGCCGGCTGCCCGTCGCGCGGGCCGCGTTCGCCGCGATGGGCCTGGTGGTAGGCCTTCATTTCCTCGCGGGTCAAAAAGCCGTCCCGGTTCGTGTCGATCTCGGCGAAATGCGTCAGCGCGCGCTCGTGGCCGGCCAGTTCGTCGCGGCTGAACCTGCCGTCGCCGTTCTTGTCCAGTTGCGCCATCCGCGCGCCGCGATCGCCGCCGCGCCCGCCCCGACCGCCTTCGCCGCGACCGTGCTTCGGACGCTCGTCGGCGCTCAGCCGGCCGTCGTGGTTGGCGTCGAGCTTGTCGAAGTTCTGCGACAGCCGCGGCGCCTTCGCCGCCTCGGCGCGGTCGATGACGCCGTCGCCGTTGGCGTCGAGCGTCGCCATCCTGTCGCCGTGGCCGCCCGGGCCGCGCCCCATGCGGTCGCCGCGGCGCTGCGGACGCTCGTCGGCGCTGATCCTGCCGTCGTGGTTGGCGTCGAGCTGGTCGAACCGTTCGGCGAACCGCGGCACCTTCGCGGCTTCGGCGCGGTCGATGACGCCGTCGCCGTTGGCGTCGAGCTTGGGGTGGTGACGGCCCTGGCCGGGCTGCCCGGGCTGGCCTGCCGCAGGGGCGGACGCGGGCGCGGCGGTCTGGGCGAGCAGCGCCGGCGCGGCGCCGGCGAGCGCCAGGCCGAGGGCGAGCAGGGTCGTGCGCGGGGTGACGAAGTTCATGGCGTGCCTCGTGGTCGTGGGCGGGCCGGCGGCCCGATGGCACCATCAACGCACCGCGGCGGCGGCGGTTGACGCCTGCGGGCGGCCGGCCGGGCGTCGGGTCACATTCGACGCCCGGCGTCGTCCTGCCATCATGTCTCCCCGCCACGATGACCGCCCATGGCCCTCGCCACCGCCCTGCCCGTCGAATCGCCGCCGATCGCGTCCGTGTCCATCGAGTCCTTGATCCTGCGCGAACTGCCCGCCGCCCGCGACGGCGACCACGCCGCCTACGGCCGGATCGTCGCCGGCTGCCAGAACACCGTCACCGCGGTGGCGCTGGCGATCACCCGCGACGTGCAGGCCAGCGAGGACATCGCCCAGGAGGCCTTCCTCAACGCCTGGCAGCACCTCGACCGCCTGCACAGCCCGGACAGTTTCCTGCCGTGGCTGCGCCAGATCGCGCGCAACCTCGCCCGCGACCACCTGCGCCGGCATCGCCAGCAGCCGCTGGACGGCGCCAACGCCGAACTGGCGCTGGCGATGGCCGCCGATCCCGGGCCGCAGCCGATGCACCGGGTCCTCGACGAGGAGCGAGAGGCCGCGGCGGCCGAACTGATCGCGGCCCTGCCCGAGGACAGCCGCGAGGCGCTGCTGCTGTTCTACCGCGAGGGCCAGAGCTCGCAGCAGGTGGCGATCCTGCTGGGGATCACCGACGCCGCCGTGCGCAAGCGCCTGTCGCGGGCGCGACAGCAGGTGCGCGACGACCTGCTGCGCCGGTTCGGCGAGTTCGCCCGCGGCAGCGCGCCGGGCGCGGCGTTCACCACGCTGGTGCTCGGCGGGCTGGGCGCCACCGCGAAGCCCGCGAGCGCCGCGGCGGCGGTGGTCGGCGGCACGGCGGGCGTCGGCCTCTTCGGGAAGGCGTTGGCGCTGCTGGGCGGCGGTGGCGGCGCGATGCTCGGCACCCTCGGCGGTTCGGTCGCCGCCGGCGCGCTGGCCGCGCACCTCACCCGGCCCACGCTGCTGGCCTATGCCGAGACCCGCGAGGAGCGCGCGGCCATCCTGCGCGTTTACTGGATCTACCTGATCGTCACCCTGGTGCTGATGACGCTGGCCTTCGTGGCGGTGCCGCTGGCGCCGACGTTCGCCCTCGGCATGGCCGCCGCAGCGTTCACCGAGTTCGCGTCGCTGCTCACCCTGCTCGCGATCCGGCGGACGCTGCTGCCGCTGATCGCGCGCGACCGCCTGCGCGACCCGGAAGGCGCGAAGCGCCGCTACCGCGCCTACGACCTCACCTACGGTCCGAGCGCGATCGTCGCGACCGGCCTGCTGTATCTCGGCGCCATGGCGATGCTCAACGGCGCCGTCCACTGGCTGCCCGTCGCGATGCGGCCATGAACGCTCTCGTCGCCGAACCCGCCGCGATCGATCGCCTGATCGCCGCCGAGCTGCCCGCCGCGCGCGACGGCGATCGCGCCGCCTACGGCCGGATCGTCGCCGGCTGCCAGAACACCGTCACCGCGGTGGCGCTGGCGATCACCCGCGACGTGCAGGCCAGCGAGGACATCGCCCAGGAGGCCTTCCTCAACGCCTGGCAGCACCTGCGCAGGCTGCAGAACCCGTCGAGCTTCCTGCCGTGGCTGCGCCAGATCGCGCGCAACCTCGCCCGCGACCACCTGCGCGCCCTCGCCCACCGCCCGCTGCAGGGCGCGGGCGCGGAACTGGCGATCGAACTGGCCGCCGACCCCGCGCCGACGCCCGCGGAGCGGATCGAGGCCGACGAGCGCGAACGCGCCGCGATCGAACTGATCTCCGCGCTGCCCGAGGACAGTCGCGAGACGCTGCTGCTGTTCTACCGCGAAGGCCAGAGCTCGCAGCAGGTCGCGGCGCTGCTGGGGCTGTCCGACGCGGCCGTGCGCAAGCGCCTGTCGCGCGCGCGCCAGAGCCTGCGCGACGACCTGCTGGCGCGGTTCGGCGAATTCGCGCGCGACACCGCGCCGGGCGCGGCGTTCACCGGCGTGATCGCGACCGCGCTGTCGCTGGCGAGTCCGCCGGCCGCGGCCAAGGGCGTGCTCGGCGTGACCGCGGCGGTCGGCGCGAAGACCTTCGCCAAGGTCGTGCTCGGCGCCGCGGGCAGCGTCGCGGTCCCGCTGCTGAGCGCGTTCGCGGGCATCTGGCTGGGCCTGCGCCGCCAGCTCAAGTGCGCGATCGACGAGGAGGAGCGTCGCGGCCTCGTCCGCAGCGCCGGCATCAACGCGCTGGCGGCGGTCGGCTTCCTGGTCACGCTGATCGGCCTCTCCCGCTTCGGCGACGGCTGGCTGCCGCCGGTGATCGCCTGCGCGGTGTTCATGGGCATCGTCTATTACCAGTCGCTGGTGGTGGTGCCGCGGGTGACCGCGCGCCGGCACGCCCTCGAGGCGGCGCGCGATCCGGTCGGCGCGGCGCGCAAGCGCCGGCGCGAGCGCGCGATGAACTGGATCGGCGGCGTCATCGGCTTCGTCGGCGGCTTCGGCGGCCTGATCTACGGCCTGATCGCGTCCGGCAGGCTCTGAGCCGCGCATCGGCATCGCGCATCGGACCGGCATCCACAACGCGCGTCGCGATCGATGCGAACGCAGCGGGTATGCTGGCGTCATGTCCGTCGCCCTCGCCCGCATGGTCTCGCTCATCGGCCACCCGCTGGCGACGCTGCCGTCGGCGCTGGTGCTGGCCACCGCGCTGCGCACCGACGACGCGGCCGCGCCGCTGCGGATCGCGCTCGGCGTGGCCGCGTTCGCCGCGCTGGTGATGGCGCTGTCCTGGCGGCAGGTGCGGCGCGGGCGCTGGGCGCACGTGGACGCCAGCGCGCCGCGCGAACGCCGCGACCTCAACCTCGGCCTGCTCGCGATGCTCGCGCTCGCCGCGGTGCTCGCGCAGACCGTCGCCCACGACGCCCGCGTCGCGCTGGCGCTCGCGCTGGCCGCCGGCATCCTGGTCTTCGCGCTGCTGACCGCGCGCCTGTGGAAGCTGTCCCTGCACGTCGCCTTCGCGACCTTCGCGGCGCTGCTGCTGTGGCCGCTGCAGCCGTTGGCGAGCGTGGCGGCGCTGGCGTTCGCGGCGGCGATCGCGTGGTCGCGGCTGCGGCTGGCGCGGCACGCGCCGCGCGACCTCGTCGCCGGGGCGCTGGCGGGGCTGTGCGCCGGGCTCGCCCACGGCGCGCTGTCGGGCGCGCTGCGGCCATGAACCGGCCGCCTTCCGACACGCCCGACGAGGCGGCCGCGGACGAAGCGCCGCTGCGCCTGTTCCACACGCCCGAACACCCCTGCGGCTACTGGCCGGAGCGGCAGGCGCGCGACCTGGTGCTGGACCCGGGCGATCCGCGACTGGGCCGGTTCTATCCGATGGCGCTGGGCTGGGGCTTCCGCCGCTCCGGCAACCTGGTCTACCGGCCGCACTGCCGGGCCTGCCGGGCCTGCGTCGCGGTGCGGATCCCGGTCGAGGCCTTCCGCCCGGATCGCAGCCAGCGCCGCTGCCTGGCGCGCAACGCCGACCTGCGCACGCGGGTGTGCCCGGCCGAACGCGGCGAGGAGCACTTCGCGCTGTACCGGCGCTACCTCGCCGCGCGCCACCCCGGCGGCGGCATGGACGAGCACGGCGCCGCCGAGTTCGACCAGTTCCTCATCGGCGCCTGGAACGCCGGGCGCTTCCTCGAGATCCGCGCGCCGCAGGCGCAGGGCCCCGGCCGGCTGCTGGCGGTGGCGGTGACCGACGTCGTCCCCGAAGCGCTCTCCGCGGTCTACACCTTCTACGATCCCGACGAGGCGGCCCGCGGCCTGGGCACGTTCGCGATCCTGCAGCAGCTCGCCTGGGCGCAGCGCGACGGCAGGCGTCATCTGTACCTCGGATACTGGATCGACGGCCATCGCAAGATGGACTACAAACGCCGCTGGCGGCCGCTGGAAGCCTGGGACGGGCACGGCTGGTCGACCCTGACTGGAGACCCCGCATGACCCCTCGCCCGCCGTTCACCGTCTTCGCGCTGGCCGCGCCCGTGCTGGCCGTGCCCGTGCTGGCCGCGCTGGCGCTCGCCGGCTGCGTGCGCGTCTCGATCCATGGCGATCCCGGCACCGGCGACACCGTGGAGGCCGCGGCCGCCGAGGCCGACGCCGCAGCGGCCCCGCCCGCGCCGCTGCGGGTGGCGACCTACAACACCTCGCTCAACGACGACGCCGAGGGCGGCCTGGTCCGTCGCCTCGCCGCTGGCGATCCCGCCGCGCGCGCGATCGCGACGATGCTGCAGCGGGTGCATCCCGACCTGGTGCTGCTCAACGAATTCGACTACGACGCCGAGGGCCGCGCCGCCGACCTGTTCCAGCGCGACTACCTCGAACGCGCGCAGCGGCCGGGGCTGGCGCCGCTGCGCTATCCCTACCGCTACCTCGCGCCGGTCAACACCGGCGTGCCCAGCGGCCTGGACCTCGACGGCAACGGCACGGTCGCCACCAGCGGCCGCGCCGCCGGCGACGACGCCTGGGGCTTCGGCCTGCACCCGGGGCAGTACGGCATGCTGGTGCTGTCGAAATATCCGATCGACACCGCCGCCGTGCGCAGCTTCCGGCTGCTCAAGTGGAGCGCGATGCCCGACGCCGCGCGTCCGCTCGATCCGCGGGCGCGGCGCTTCTTCCACACCGACGCGGTCTGGAACGCGCTGCGGCTGTCGTCGAAGTCGCACTGGGACGTGCCGGTGCGGACGCCGCTGGGGCGCGTGCATTTCCTGGTGGCGCATCCGACCCCGCCGGTGTTCGACGGCCCGGAGGACCGCAACGGCGCCCGCAACGCCGACGAACTGCGGCTGTGGCGGGCCTACCTCGACGACGCGCCGGCGGACCGCGCGTGGCTGTGCGACGACGCCGGCCGCTGCGGCGGCCTGGCGGCCGGCGAGCGGTTCGTGATCGCCGGCGACATGAACAACGACCCGATCGACGGCGACGGCCGCCACGACGCGATCCTCGCCCTGATCGGGCACCCGCGGGTGTCGCCGGCGCCGGCGCCGCGCAGCGCCGGCGCCGCCGAGGCCGCCCGGCGCGCACCGGCGGCGAACGCCGGGCAGCGCGGCGATCCGGCCGAGGACACCGGCGATTTCGGGCCCAAAGTCGGCGATCTGCGCCTGGACTACGTGCTGCCCTCGGCGAACCTGCGCGTGCTCGCCAGCGGCGTGGACTGGCCGACCGCGGACGACCCGGACGCGGCGGCGGCGAACGCCTCGGACCACCACCCGGTATGGGTCGATCTGCTGCCGGCGACGACCGATCGATAGACGGCGTCTTGCGTCGCCGCGGCCGTCGCGAAACCGCATGCGCGCGGCCCGCTGCGGCCGCGGAAATCGGGTATATGCTGGCCGCATGATTCCGGGCCATGACGAAGATGCGGCCGGAACCGAAGGCAGAGTCGGGGGAGCTCTGACCGCGGACGAAGCGGCGCGCGAAGCGCTGGTTTCGCTTGCGCAAACGCTGCCCGCGGACGCCCAGGTGGCCATCGCCTGGGACCATGCCCGACTCGGTCCCGGCAGCGCGCACAACGCCGACGCCGACGCCCTGCGTCGCGCGGTGGTTTCGCACCTGGAAGACGCCGCCCCGTCGACCGACGCGCAGGGCGCCATGATCCGTCGCCTCGACGACCAGGGACACCGGCTGGCGCTGGGCATCGCCCTGCGCGCGCCGCCGCCGGCGCACTGGGCGATCGACGCCTGGTTCGGCCTCGCCCGCGACCTGCTGCTCGCCTCGCTGCGCCTGGCCGAGGCCGACGTGCGGATCGAGACGCTGGAGAAATCCAAGCGCCTGCAGAAGGCGCTGTACGAGATCTCCGACCTCGCCGGGTCGGGGCTGGAGATGCGCGAGATGCTGGCCCGCGTCCACCGCGTCGTCGGCGAGCTGATGCCGGCGGAGAACTTCTACATCGTCGAGTACGACCAGCGCCAGCGCACCCTGCGCTACCTCTACTTCGCCGACAGCCGCGACGCGTTCGACCCGGACCCCGAGACCGAGTTCTCCGCCGACCACACCATGCACAGCCTGACCGCGGCGCTGCTCGCGCACGGCAAGCCGCTGGTCGGCGCGCCGCGCGAGATCATCGAGCGCCTCGCCATCCCCGACGACGAATACGCCGGCGGGCCGATGAGCGAGGACTGGCTGGGCGTGCCGCTGCTGCGCGACGACCAGGTCTGCGGCGCGATCGTGGTCCAGGACTACGAACAGGCGCACCGCTACGGCACCGAGGAGCGCGCGCTGCTGGAATACGTGGCGATGCACATCCAGACCGCGCTGGACCGCAAGACCGCGCAGGTCGAACTGGAGCGGCGCGTGCGCGAGCGCACCCATGCGCTGGAACAGGCCAACCTCGAACTGCAGGCGGAGGTCCAGGAGCGCCAGCGCGCGGAAAAGCTGCAGCAGGCGCTGTTCCGGATCACCGAGCTGTCGACCAGCGCCGAAAGCATGGAGTCGTTCTATGCGGATCTGCACTCGATCGTCGGCGAACTGCTGTACGCGCGCAATTTCTACATCGCCTTCCTCAGCGCCGACGGCACGCGGATCGAATTCCCGTACGCCGCAGACGAAGTCGACACCCGCCCGCACCGCGATCGCCAGCGCGCCAAGGGCCTGACCGAATACGTGATCGAGACCGGCCTGCCGCTGCTGGCGGACCGGCCCGCGATCCAGGCGCTGGAATCGCGCGGGCTGGTGAGCAGCTTCGGCCCGCTCGCGAGCTGCTGGCTCGGCGTGCCGCTGGTCCGCGACGGCGTGCCGCAGGGCGTGATCGGCGTGCAGAGCTACAGCGCCGCCTACCGCTTCACCGAGCGCGACCAGGAACTGCTGACCTTCGTCGCCCACCACGTCGACGCCGCGCTCGCGCGCAAGCGCGCGCAGGCCCGGCTGGTCACCGCCCACGCCGAACTCGAGACCCGGGTCGAGACCCGCACCCGCGAACTGGCCGAGGCCAACCGCGAACTGCGCGAACAGATCGCCGAGCGGCTGCGCGCGGAACAGCGGCTGCGCCACCAGACCCGCCACGACGCGCTGACCGGGCTGCCCAACCGGGTGCAGTTGCAGGAGCGCCTCGACGACGCGATCGCGCGTGCTTCGAGCGTGGAGGGCCGTCCGTTCGCGGTCATGTTCCTCGACATCGACCGCTTCAAGCTGATCAACGACAGCGTCGGCCACGTCGCCGGCGACGAGCTGCTGGTGGAATCCAGCCGCCGCATCTCGCAGGCGATCGGCCGCGACGACCTCGTCGCCCGCCTCGGCGGCGACGAATTCGCGGTGCTGGCCGAAGGCGTCGAGAACGACGCGCAGGCCGACGCCTACGCCGCCGGCATCCTGCGCGTGCTCGGGCAGCCGCTGTGGATCGAGGGACGCGAGGTGTTCCCGTCGGCCAGCATCGGCATCACCCTGTGGCATCCGCGCTACCGCCGCAGCGAGGAACTGCTGCGCGACGCCGACGCTGCGATGTACCGCGCCAAGCGCCTCGGACGCAACCGCAGCGAAGTGTTCGACGAGGAGATGCGCGCCGAGGCCATGCGCCTGCTCGACCTGGAGGCCGACCTGCGCCGGGCGATCATGCACGACGCGTTCGAGCCGTATTTCCAGCCGATCCAGCGCCTGCACGACGGCAAGGGCGTCGGCTTCGAGGCGCTGGTGCGCTGGAACCACGAACGCCGCGGCCTGCTCATGCCCTCGGAGTTCATCGGCGTCGGCGAGGAAAGCACGCTGATCGAACAGGTCGACTGGCTGATGTACGCGCACGTGATCGCCTCGATGGGCGAATACCCGGGCCGCTACGTCTCGATCAACGTCTCGCCGCGGCACTTCCTGTCCGACAACTTCGCCGATCGCCTGCTGCGGATGCTCGACGAGGCCCAGCAGGACCCGGCGCAACTGCGGATCGAGATCACCGAGGTCGCGCTGATCGAGGACGCCGCGCGCGCGCTGCGCGTGCTGCGGCAACTGCGCGGCCACGGCATCGCGGCGCTGCTGGACGATTTCGGCACCGGCTTCTCGGCGCTGTCGTACCTGCACCGGTTCCCGATCCAGGGCCTGAAGATCGACCACAGTTTCGTCTCCGGCCTGCACAGCGACGCCGGCAACGAAAGCCTGGCGCTGGTGCGCGCGATCCTGGCGATGGCCACCACGCTGGGCATCGACACCATCGCCGAGGGCATCGAGACCGAACTGCAGCGGCGGATCCTGGTCGAGGAAGGCTGCCAGTACGGCCAGGGCTTCCTGCTCGGCGTGCCGGAACCGGTGCCGCGGCGGCAAGGCGCCCGGCGCCACGACGCGGGCGCCTGAGCCGACGACCCGACTCAGTCGGCGGCGGGCGCGCTGGACGCGGGCTCGCTTGTTGAGGGCGCGCTTGACGCGGGCGCGGCCGCGGTCGCGGGCAGCGCGTCGGGCGGTGCGGCGGCCGGTTCCGCGGTGGGGCCGATCACCGGCAGCGGATGCTCCGCCGGCTCGTCGCGGCGCAGCCCGAAGCCGAACGCGGCCTCGTTCTGGGTCGACACGATCATCCGCACCATGCCGCTGGGGACCATCAGGTCCAGCGACACCTCGCGCCCTTCCGGGGTGCGTCCGTTGAGCGTCATCTCGATGAAGGCGCCGCCGGTGTCGACCGTGCCGCAGGCCACGTGCGGACCGGCCGGGCCGTCCTGCAGGAACGGCTTGATCGCCTCGCCCAGCGCTTCGAGGGCCTGCGGGAAGAAGAACACGGCGTAGCCGTTGGTGTCGTTCATGTGCTCTCGTCCCTGCGACGAGGTGCGCCGCATCCGGCCGCGATCATAGCGGACCGGACCGCTCGGCATCGGCCCCTGCCGCGGGCAGGGGCCAGCAGCGCTGGAGAAGATCCGCGATCCAGCGGAACGGATGCCCGTACCACGGCGGCGGCGCATCCGACACGAGCACGAGCCCCCATCGCCGCCAGGGCAGGCGACGCGCGCCGAGCAGCAGCAGCGCCACCATCAGGGTCCAGGCGACGAGGCCGGCGAGATACACGCAGGCCGCCACGAAGGCTGCGCAGACGACGACCATCGCCGCGAAGCCGCCGGCGCCCGACCAGGGCCAGACGTCGGCGATCCGGCCGGCCGCCGCGAAGCCGATGACGATCCCCGAGACCAGGAAGGGGATGACGTACAGCGTGATGGACAGTCGCAGCAGGCGATCGCGCATCCAGGTGCGCGCCTCGCCCGCGGCCGACCGTCCGGACGTCAACGCAGCGTGATCCGCAGCGCTTCGGCCGACGCGCGCGCCTGCGCCCGGGCCGCGTCGATGTCCTCGCCCAGCGCCAGGGTCACGCCGACCCGGCGATGGCCCTCGACCACGGGCTTGCCGAACAGCCGCAGCGCGGTGCCTGGCGCGCGCAGCGCGTCGGCGACGCCTTCGAACTCCGGCACGCCGTGGCCGTGGGCGAGCACCGCGCACGAGGCCGACGGGCCCTGCGCGCGGATCTGCGGGATCGGCAGGCCGAGGATCGCGCGGGCGTGCAGCGCGAACTCGCTGAGGTCCTGCGAGATCAGCGTCACCAGGCCGGTGTCGTGCGGCCGCGGCGAGACTTCCGAGAACCACACTTCGTCGCCCTTCACGAACAGTTCGACGCCGAACAGGCCCCAGCCGCCGAGGTCGTCGGTGATCGCCTGCGCGATGGCCTGCGCGCGCGCCAGCGCCGCCGCCGTCATCGGCTGCGGCTGCCAGCTCTCGCGGTAGTCGCCGTCGCGCTGCAGGTGGCCGATCGGGTCGCAGAAATCGGTGCCGCCGGCATGGCGCACGGTCAGCAGCGTGATCTCGTAGTCGAAGTCGATGAAGCCCTCGACGATCACCCGGCCGGCGCCGGCGCGGCCGCCGGTCTGCGCGTATTCCCAGGCGCGGTCGATGTCGTCCGCGCCGCGCACCAGGCTCTGGCCCTTGCCCGAGGACGACATCACCGGCTTGACCACGCACGGCAGGCCGATCGCGGCCACCGCGGCGCGGTAATCGTCGAGGGTGTCGACGAAGCGGTACGGCGAGGTCGGCAGGCCCAGCGTCTCGGCGGCGAGCCGGCGGATACCCTCGCGATCCATCGTCAGCCGCGCCGCGCGGGCGGTCGGCACGATCCGGGTGTGGGTGCCGCGACCGGCGAATTCGCGCTCCAGTTGCACCAGCGTCTCGGTATGGATGGCCTCGATCTCGGGCACGATCAGCGCCGGCCGCTCCTCGGCGATCAGCGTGCGCAGGGCGTCGCCGTCGAGCATGTTCAGCACGTGGCTGCGATGCGCGACCTGCATCGCCGGGGCGTCGGCGTAGCGATCGGCGGCGATGACTTCGCAGCCGAAGCGCTGCAGCTCGATCGCGACCTCCTTGCCCAGTTCGCCGGAGCCCAGCAGCAGGACCCGGAGGGCGGACGGCGACGCGGGGGTGCCGAACAGCGGCGGCGGGAACACAGGATCGGACGGCGACATGGGCGGCTCCCGGCAAAGGAGTCCATTTTAAATCAGTCACTTGCGCAGCGCGCGTCGCGCGCGCATTGCCATTCGTCGGAACCCTGTTGGCAACGAGATATCTTTTTGATATCAAATGCACATAGTCCACCGCCGAGTCGCGACCATGAAAGAGAACACCGTCCACTCCCTGCCCGGCATCCCCGTGCTGCTCGGGCTGCTCGTCTCCATGCTGCTGGCCGTCTACCTGATCATCGGCGGCGTCAACGCCGGCAACGTCCTGTTCCTGGTCGTCGGCGTGCTGGTCGTCGTCGGCGCGTTCCTGTGCCTGGTCGGCCTGTACATGGTCGAGCCCAACCAGGCCGCGGTGCTCAATCTGTTCGGCAAGTACGTCGGCACCGTGAAGGACTCCGGCCTGCGCTGGAACAACCCCTTCTACGGCAAGAAGAAGGTCTCGCTGCGGGTGCGCAATTTCGAGAGCGGCAAGTTGAAGGTCAACGAACTCGACGGCAGCCCGATCGAGATCGCCGCGGTCATCGTCTGGCAGGTCGTGGACAGCGCCGAGGCGGTCTACAACGTGGACGACTACGAGAGCTTCGTCCACATCCAGTCGGAGTCGGCGCTGCGCGCGATGGCCACGAGCTATCCGTACGACCAGCACGAGGAAGGCCAGCTCGCCCTGCGCAGCCACGCCACCGAGGTCGGCCACCACCTGCAGAAGGAACTGCAGGAGCGCCTCGCCGACGCCGGCGTGACCGTGCTCGACGCCCGCATCAGCCACCTCGCCTACGCGCCGGAGATCGCCCAGGCGATGCTGCAGCGCCAGCAGGCGAACGCGATCATCGCCGCGCGCACCCGGATCGTCGCCGGCGCCGTGGGCATGGTCGAGATGGCGCTGGCCGAACTGCAGAAGAACGGCGTGGTCCACCTGGACGAGGAGCGCAAGGCGCAGATGGTCAGCAACCTGCTGGTCGTGCTGTGCGGCGAACGCGCCACCCAGCCGATCGTGAACGCCGGCACCCTGTACTGATCGCGAGGCGCCTCCCGTGTCCGAGAAGAAGGCCTATCCGCTGCGCATCAACGCCGAGATCCTCGCGGCGGCGCAGCGGTGGGCCGACGACGAACTGCGCAGCCTCAACGCCCAGATCGAGTACGTGCTGCGCGACGCCCTGCGCAAGTCGGGGCGACTGCCGCACAAGCCCGCGGACGAAGCCCCGCAGGACACCGCCGACGCCGGCGAATGACGGCGCCTCGAGCGCCGCCCCGCCCTTCCGCGCCGCCTGCGCCCGCGCCGCCCACGCCCGTACCGCCCACGATCGCGGCCCGCCGCGATCCCCACGGAATCCAGACCATGCTGCATGTCATCCAGATGCTCGAACGCCGCACCGGCCGCCGCCTCGCCGGACGCACGGCGCTGTTCTCGGCGCTCGCGATCGCGCTCGGCGCCGGCGTGCTGATCGCCGGCCGCGCCCACGCCCAGGAGACGGCCGAAGCCGCCGAAACGCCGGCGCCGGCGCCTGTCCCCGCTCCGGCCCCGGCCGCATTCGACCCGGTCGCGACCGCGCAATCGGTGCTCGACGCGATGGACGCGGGCGACTTCGCCGGCGTCCACGCCCGCTTCGACGAGACCATGGCCGCGGCGGTCGGCGAAGACCGGCTGCGCCAGCTCTGGACCGCGCTGCCGACGCAGCTCGGCGCCGCCGAGGGCCGCGGCGAACCGCGCACGCTCGAGCGCGACGGCACCCGGATCGTGGTCGTCCCGCTGCGCTATGCCGCGACGACCATCGACGCCAGCCTCGCGTTCGAGGCGGACGGCCGCATTTCGGGATTCCTGATCCAACCCGCCGCCGCCGCGCCGACCCCCGCGACGCCGGTGCCGGCGGACGCGCCCTACACCGAGCGCGAACTGTCGATCGGCGACGGCGACGCGGCGCTGCCGGCCACGCTGACCCTGCCGAAGTCGAAGGAGCCGGTCGCGGCCGTGGTGCTGGTGCACGGCTCCGGCCCGCACGACCGCGACGAGACCATCGGTCCGAACAAGCCCTTCCTCGACCTCGCCCGCGGGCTGGCCGAACGCGGCATCGCCGTGCTGCGCTACGAAAAGCGCACGAAGGCGCATCCGGAACAGTTTGCCGACGGTGGCACCATCGACCTGGAAACCACCGACGACGCGGTGCAGGCGGCGGCGCTGCTGCGCGCGCAGCCGGGCATCGACCCGAAGCGCGTGTTCGTGCTCGGCCACAGTCAGGGCGCGATGCTGGCGCCGCGGATCGGCGCGCGCGACCCGGAGATCGCCGGGCTGATCCTGCTCGCGGCGCCGTCGCGGCCGCTGCTCGACCTCGCGATCGAACAGCGCAAGCGCGCGGCGGTGCTCGACGACGGCCGCACCAGCGACGCCGAAGGCGCGGAGATCGCGAAGCTCACCGCGCAGGTCGAGGCCGTGCGTCGCGGCGAGGACGTGTCCGGTGCGGATGCGCCGCTGGGCGTGCCCGCGCGCTACTGGCGCACCGTGGAGGCGGTCGATCCGATCGCCGAAGCGCGCGCGGCGAAGCAGCCGATGCTGTTGCTGCAGGGCGGCAACGACCTGCAGGTGGTGGACGCCGACTGGCAGGGCTGGCGCGGCGCCTTCCACGACGACCCGCGGGTCGCGTTCAAGCTGTACGACGACCTCAGCCACCTCGGGATCCCGGGCGAAGGCCTGCCCAAGGACTACACGACGCCCGGCCACGTCGCGCCGGCGCTGATCGACGACGTCGCCGCGTGGATCGGCGCCGTCGGCCGGCCCGCACCGAAGCCGCGCGCGCCGAAGCGCAAGCCGCGCTGAAACGCGACCGGAGGCATCGCCATGTCGCATCGCGAATTCACCGTCGTCGCCCCCGACCTGCGCGTGATCCTGTTGCTGCCCGCGATCGGCCTGGTCGCGGCGACGGTCGGGATCGCGGTCATCGTGCGCAGCCAGCCGGCGCCGTGGAACCCGCTGATGTGGAGCGCGATCCCGCTCGTCGCGCTGGCCCTCGGGTTCGCCGCCTGGAGCACCCTGCGCAACCGCATCGCGATCGACGACGGCACCCTGCGCATCTCCGCCGGGCTGCACCGGCACAAGGTCGCCGTCGATGCGCTGGACCTCGACGCCGCGCGCGTCGTCGACCTCGGGCAGCAGCCGGCGCTGCGCCCGTGGCTCAAGACCTTCGGCAGCTCGATGCCCGGCTACCAGGCGGGGCATTTCCGGCTCCGCGACCGCTCGCGCGCGTTCGTGCTGGTGACCGATCGCGCGAAGACGCTGGTGCTGCCGGAACGCGGCGGGCGCACCCTGCTGCTCAGCGCCGAGCGGCCGCAGGCGCTGCTGGAGGCGCTGCGCGCCGTGGCGACGCGCGGCCCGCAGCGTTAAGCTGCCGCGATGCGTCCGCTGCCCCGCGTCCTGCTCAACACCGCCGCCGTCGAAGCCTGGCCGGCCTGGCTGCTGTCGGCACGCGCCAACCACGACGCCCGCGTCGTGGCGCGGGCGCGCTGGGTGCTGCGGCGCAAGCGCGACGGCCGCTACCTGGCGGCGGCATCGGAGGTCGGCTGGCAGGGACTCGACCCGCACTGGACGCGCGCGGCCGGCATCGACGACGCGCTCGATGCGGTCGAGGCCCCGCTGCCGCATGCCGGCGCGCGCGACCCGGCTCCGCTGCCGCTGCACGCCCTGCGCGAGCGTCTCGACACGCTCGGTCTCGACGCCGACGACTACGCCGGACGCACCGGCCTGGCGCTGGTGCCGGAACCGGCGTGGCTGGCGTTCGCCGGGTTCGATCGCTATCGCCGCGCGCTGTGGCTGCACCCCGAGGCGGCGCACGCGTGGGACCGCCTGCGCGCGGCCGCGCTGGCCGACGGCGTGCCGCTCGACGCGATCTCCGGCTACCGCAGCCACGACTACCAGCTCGGCATCTTCGAGCGCAAGCGTGCGCGCGGCCAGGCCGTCGACGCCATCCTCACCGTCAACGCCGCGCCCGGTTTCAGCGAACACCACGGCGGCCGCGCGCTGGACATCGGCACGCCGGGCGAACCGCCGGCGGAGGCGTCCTTCGAGCGCACCGCCGCCTTCGCCTGGCTGCGCGAGCACGCCGGCGGACACGGCTTCACGATGAGCTATCCGCGCGACAACCCGCACGGCATCGTCTACGAGCCGTGGCACTGGCGCCACGACGGAATCGCCTGACATGAGCTTCCTGCGCCACGCCGCGACGATCGCGGCCCTCCTGCTCTGCCTGCCCATCCATGCAAGCCACGCGAAGGACGCCGTCAAGCGCCGCGCCGAAGCCGCGGACCGCGCTTCCGCCGACAGCGCCGTCGCGGATGGCCTGCACGCGATGATCTCCACCGCGAAGCTCGACGATTTCAAGCGCTTCCGGGAGGAGTGGTACGGCACCCCCGTCGGGCATGCGCCGCACCTGGCCACCACCGACCGGGTGCATCGCGGCGAGCCCTTCGTCGTGGCGGTGGCCTACGGCGGCTGCGCACCGAAGGACGCCAGCGAGACCGACATCGCCGCCGGCAAGGTCCCGTGCGCGGCGCGACTGGACCTGCGGATGACCGACCCGGCCGGGAAGACCTCCCTGCCCGGCAACGACCTGTCGCTGGCCGACCAGCAGCCGGCGGCCCCGGCCGGGATCGTGCAGTTGTCGCCGGTGACGCTGCAGATCACCTTCGACGCCACCGATGCCGACGGCCCGTATCGCATCGAAGCCACGGTGGACGATCCGGACAACAACCGCGTGCTGCGCATCGCCACGACGGTCGAACTGCTGCCCGACGCGTCCGCGCCATGAGGCCGACCCTCGCGGACGCCTGGGCCGGCGGCCGCAATCATTTCAATCTGATCCGCCTGGTCGCGGCGTGGCTGGTGATCTGGAGCCACGCCTGGGCGATCACCGGCACGCCCGGCAACGATCCGTTCGCCGGGCTCACCCTCACCCGCTCGGCCGGCGCGTTCGCCGTCGACGTGTTCTTCGTGATCAGCGGCTTCCTCGTCGCGTCGAGCTTCGCGCGCCACGGCTGGCGCGAATTCCTCGTCGCCCGCGCGCTGCGCATCTACCCCGCGCTGATCGTCTGCACGCTGCTGACGGTCTGCGTGCTCGGTCCGCTGTTGACCACCTCGCCGGACTACTGGCGCAGCCCGGCCACCTGGCGCTACCTCGCCGGCAACGCGACCCTGTGGCGCGCCGAGTTCTGGCTGCCGGGCGTGTTCGAGGCGCTGCCGCGCACGGCGGTGAACGGTTCGCTGTGGACGCTGCCGATCGAGGGCCGGCTGTACCTCGCGCTGCTGGTCGCCGGGCTGCTGGGCATGCTGCGGCCGCGGCGCTACGCGCTGGCGTGGGCGCTGGCGCTCGCGGTCGCCTGCGCCTATGCGTGGCGGCATGCGCCGCTGCCGGACTGGCTGGCCTACCTGATCTGGGTCACCGCGTTCTTCATCACCGGCACGCTGCTGTGGGTGTGGCGCGCGCGCATCGTGCTGACGTGGTGGGGCCTGCTGCCGCTGCTGGTCGCCGCCGCCGCGGCGCGCGGCACGCCGTGGTTCGTGCCGGCGTATTTCGCGGCGGTGGCCTACGGCACGTTCTGCCTGGGCCTGCTGCCGCGATGGCTGCCGTCGACCGGCCGCCACGATCTGTCCTACGGCCTGTACCTCTACGGCTGGCCGATGCAGCAGCTCGCGCTGCTCGCCGGTGCGATCACGCCGACGATGAACACGCTGGCCGCGACCGTGTTCGCGCTGGTCTGCGCAACGGGGTCGTGGTGGCTGGTCGAACGACCGGCGCTCGACTGGAAGCGCAAGCGCTTCGCGCGCATGCGCGACGCATGACGCCGCCAGCATGATCCACGCGGCATGACCCACGCGACATGATGCAATCCGCATGATGCGGCGCATGCAGATTGCAATGCCTGCATGCAGGACGCACGAAAGGACAACGTCCGTCTCGAACAGCGAATCCCGAAGACCGCAGGCGTCAACCTGGCGTCGACGCATGCGTTCGCGCGAGCTCCTTCGCATCGGATCCCGCCATGCAACACGACGCCATCTTCGTGCTCTCGACCGGTCGCTGCGGCACCCAGTGGCTGCACGACGCCATGCAGACCTGCTACGGCGACCTCGTGGAGGCCTCGCACGAACCGCTCAAGGCCGGCTACCAGCCGCGCCGCTTCTTCCGCAGCTCCCGTGCCGGGCTGACGGCGCTGGGCGATGTTCCCGAAGTCGCCGCGCACGTCGCCCGCATTCGCGCGCAGCTCGAACGCGGCCCGTACTTCGAGGCCGGCTGGCCCTGCTTCGCTGCGCTGCCGTGGCTGCACGAGGCGCTCGACGGACGCCTGCGCATCGTCCATCTCGCGCGGCATCCGGTGACGACCGCGTTCTCGATGGCGACCCACCAGGTCTACGACCGCGACGACTGGATCCGCGACGCCGCGCTGACGCCGTTTGACGGCGGCTGCCTGCGGCCGGCGCTGCAACTGCGGTGGGCCGCGATGTCGGGGTACGAGAAATGCCTGTTCTGGTGGACCGAACTGCATCGCTACGCGATCGACCTGCACCGCCGGCGCCCCGACATCGCCTGGCACGCGACGACCTACGAAGCGCTGTTCGCGCCGACCCCCGACGCCCTGCACGCGCTCGTCGATTTCTGCGGCCTGCCGCGGCGGCCGGCACTGGGCGCCCTGCGCGAACGACGTACCGACCAGTACCACTACCGCACCTGGCCCGACGACTGGCGCAAGGCGCTGCAGTCCCCGGAGACGGTCGAGGTCGCCGAGGCGCTGGGCTACGACATCGCCGACACCGACGCGCATGCGCTGTCCGCGCGCTATTTCCGGCGCAAGAAGCTCAGGCACTATCTCGCGGACTGGACCGCGATCGGCCGCCGTTTCGCGGGCTGACGCTGACGCCGGCGCCGCGACGACGCGCCGGCTCAGTCCTGGGAGCGCCTGGTCGGCGCCTTCGCCTGCGCGGCGAAATCGGCGATCCGCCAAAGATAGAAGCTGGCGTAGGTGCGGTAAGGCCCCCAGCGCTCGCCGCGTTCGAGCAGCGCCTTCGGCGTAGGCATCGCGTCGGCGCCGTCCACCCGCTGCGCGCCCTTGCGCACGCCGAGGTCGTCGACCGGCAGCACGTCGGCGCGGCCGAGGCGGAACATCAGCATCATCTCGACCGTCCAGCGGCCGATGCCGCGCACCGGCACCAGCGCGGCGACGATGGCGTCGTTGTCGAGGGTCGACATCCGCCGCAGGTCCGGGATCTCGCCGCGCGCTTCGCGCTGGGCGAGGTCGCGCAGCGCCAACAGCTTGTTGCCGGACACGCCGCAGGCGCGGATGGTCGCGTCGTCGCAGCGCGCCAGGGTGTCGCAGTGGAAACGGTCGCGGCCGATCGCGGCCTCGACCCGGCCGACGATCGTCGCCGCGGCCTTGCTGCTGAGCTGCTGGTAGAGGATCGCGCGGGCCAGCGCATCGACCGGATCGAACGGCTTGCGCCAGCGCGGATCGGCGTCGATCGGCCCGATCTTCTTCATCCACGCGCCGAGCCGGCGATCGCGCCTGGCGAGATGCGCGCGGGCGGCCTCGACGTCGAAACCGCGGGCGAAACGGGGCATGCGGATCTCCTCAGCGTCGCAGTGCGTCGATCGCGTACAGCAGCCAGCCGGCGATCAGCAGCGAACCGCCGGCCGGCGCGAGCCGGGTGGGCCAGCCCAGCGCGTGGTGCGCGAACAGCGATCCCGAGAACAGCAGCGCGCCGAGCGCGAGCGTCGCCAGCGCCAGCAGCCCCGTCCGCCGCGCGGCCGATCGCGCCAGCGACGCCAGGGCGATGCCGTGCAGCAGCGCGAACAGCGCGGCGGTCTGCAGGTTGGCGCGCGCCGCGGCTTCGACGCCGTGCGCGGCGTAAGCGGACAGCGCGACGCCGCCGGCCGCGAACAGGCCGCCGCATGCGGCCAGCGCCCGCTGCGGGAAGCGTGGCCGGTGACCCGTCTTCATGCGCGGTCCCCGCAAACGCGAAGCGCCGCTGGACGCGGCGCTTCGGAAGGCATCGGCCTGGACGCGATCACGTCGCGCTCAGCGGATGGCCCAGTAGGCGGTGAACTTGCCGTCCTCGCCGAAGGCGCCGTCGATGCCGCTCTCGTAGATTTCGTAGGGGCGATCGGTGACCTCGTAGCCGCGCGGCGCGGACCACGAACGCAGGGCGTTGTGCAGGTTCTCGATTTCCTTGATGTAACCGACGAACTTGGCGGTGACCGCGCGGTGCGCCGGCACGTGCACGTACTTCACCGGGCTGCCGCCGGCGAAGGTCAGGCCGGTCAGCTCCACGGCCGGGGCCTCGGCGGCGTCGCTGCTGCGGCGGACCGGCACGGCGACGTCGAAGGTGTAGGTGTCGCGGCCCTGCTCGCTGGTGATGATGCGCATCGGACCGGTCGCGGTCAGGCCGTTGGCGGCCAGCGCGCGGTTGATCCACTCCATGTTGGCGCGCATCGACTGCTGCAGCGTGGTGTCGTCGAACTTCTGGCTGCCGGCGTTGACGAACAGCAGGTTCTCCGCCGGGACGTTGGCGATCGACAGGCCGGTGAGGCGCTCGCCGTACGAGGTGTAGTCGACGTTCGGGATCGAGGCCAGCATGTTGGTCAGCTTGGCGAGGCCGAACTTCATGTCGTCGCCGACCTGGCTGCCGACGTACAGGCCGGCGTAGCGGCCGAGCAGGTTCCAGCCGTAGTTGACCTTGTAGGTCTGGGTGATCTCGAGGTTGCGGTTGTTCTGGCCGGTCGGCTTGAGCTTGAACTCGGTGTGCTTGCCCGAACCCATGCGGTCGTTGTCGATCTGGATCGCGACCAGTTCGTTCGGCACGCTCTCGACGATCTTCCAGGTGCCGTTGCCGACTTCGGACTTGCTGGAGTCGTAGTGGAACTCGGCGCCGACGCCCGACTCGGGGCCGGACACGCTCATCTTCATCTTGGGGTCGCGCAGCGGGATCGCGTTCCAGTCCTTGAAACGGCTGAAGCTGTTCAGGGTGTCGAAGACGATCGGCGCCTTGCGGTTCGTTTCGATCTTCTCGACCACGAAACGATTGGAAGGCAGCACCACGCCGACGATCAGGAACAGCGCGGCGACGATCGCCAGGGAAATCAGGATCTCGAGCAGACGGGTCATTCAGGGGCTCTCCGGGACCAGATGCCCGCTCGCGGCGGGCAAGACCCGAATGCTAGCAGGGATGACCCGTGCGGGGCGAGGGCCCGGCCGGCTCCGGCCACCTGCCGCCAGGGGCGGCACGCCGGGCGGGGTCTCGCACCCGATCCACGCCCTGTCGGGGGACAGGCGGCGACCGGCCCGGCCAGGGGCGGGTGTCGCGCGGGACCGGCATCGCCCGCGCACCGCGTCGACCGCGATGGGAGGCCCTTGCATCGCCCGGACGCGAGAGGCCCGGACAGGGTGAGCGCCACCGGCGTGCGCGGCACTGCCGCGCGTGTCGAGGAACGGCCGGTGCCCTGCACCGGCCCGGAACAGCCTGTCGATCAGATCAACTGCAGCTCGAAGGCCTTGAGCACGGCCCGGGTGCGGTCGCGGACGCCGAGCTTGGACAGGGTGAGCGCCACCGGCGTGCGCGGCACTGCCGCGCGGCGGCGCGAACGCCCGGCGCGCTGCGCCGGGCGGGGTGAGGAGACACGGCTTGCGCGGCACTGCCGCGCGTGTCGAGGAACGGCCGGTGCCCTGCACCGGCCCGGAACAGCCTGTCGATCAGATCAACTGCAGCTCGAAGGCCTTGAGCACCGCCCGGGTGCGGTCGCGGACGCCGAGCTTGGAGAGGATGTTCGACACGTGGTTCTTGATCGTGCCCTCGGCCACGCCCAGCGAATTGGCGATCTCCTTGTTGGAGAAGCCCGAAGCCATCAGCCGCAGGATCTCGGTCTCGCGATCGGTCAGCGGGTCGGGGCGATCGAGGCTGACGAACTCGTTGCGCATGTGCTCCAGGCCCGAGAGCAGGCGCTGGGTCACCGCCGGCTGCACCAGCGAACCGCCGCCGGCGACGGTCTGGATCGCGCCGACCAACTGGTCCAGCGACACGTCCTTGAGCAGGTAGCCCTTGGCCCCGGCCTTCATCCCCGCCAGCACGAGCTGGTCGTCGTCGAACGTGGTCAGGATGATGGTCGGCGGCAGCCGTTCGGCCCGGCTCAGGGCCTGCAGGGCTTCCAGCCCGGACATCACCGGCATGCGCATGTCCATCAGGACCACGTCGGGCCGGATCTCCGGGATCAGCTCGACCGCCTGGCGGCCGTCGGCGGCCTCGGCCACCACCTCTATCCCCTCGGCCAGCGCCAGCAGGGAGCGGATGCCCTGGCGCACCAGGGTCTGATCGTCGACCAGACAAACGCGGATCATGGAGTCTCCTGGGTGCTTGCGGTATTCCGGGGCTCGACGGGGGTCATGCGGCCCTCCCGGAGGCCGACAGCGGCAGCGGCACGCCCCGGCGCTCGGTGCCGCGCGACGCCGGCAGGTACAGGCTCAGGCCGAAACCCTCGCCTTGGCGGGTGTCGATCGTCAGCCGCCCGCCGTAGGCGGCGAGGCGCTCGCGCATGCCGCGCAGGCCGTTGCCGGCGGCCGGGGCCTCGGCGCCGCGACCGTCGTCGCGGGCGTCGAGGACCACGCCGTCGTCCAGCCAGCGGTAGTCGAGGTCGAGCGTGGTCGCCTGGGCGTGGCGCACGACGTTGGTGATGATTTCCTGGGTGCAGCGCAGCAACACGTGGGCGCGCTCGGGATCGTCGAGCAGGAACGGTTCCGGCAGCCGCATCTCGACCCGCAGGCCGGGCACGTTGTCGGCCAGCGGCAGCAGGGTGGCGGCCATGTCGATGTCGTCGCTGTCGCGGATCCGGCTGACCGCCTCGCGCACGTCGCTCAACAGCAGCTTGGCCAGGGTGTGGGCCTGGGTGACGTGCTCCTGGGCCTTGCCCTCGACCAGGTGGTTGGCCACCTCCAGGTTCAGGCTGAGCGCGGTCAGGTGGTGGCCGAGCAGGTCGTGCAGCTCGCGCGAGATGCGGGTGCGTTCGTTCACCCGCACGCTCTCGGCGAGCAGCGCACGGGTGGCGCGCAGTTCGGAGTTCAGCCGGCGCTGCTCCTCGCGGGCCTGGGCCTGCTGGCGCGCGACCATGCTGGTCGCGTACACGAACCCGGCGAACCCCGCGTACAGCAGGGCCTGCATCACCGCTTCCAGCGCGGTCAGGTCGCGGCGCATGAACACCGGCACCACCGCGAGCTGGCTCAGGACCAGCCAGGCCACCCCCATCCGCAGCGACAGCAGCCACGGCAGCGCCGAGGCGGCGACCATCAGCAGGACGCTGCCCAGGCCGCTCTGGCTGTAGTAGCCCAGGCTGATCGCGGCCGGGGTCAGGATCAGCAGCAGCAGGTAGTCCAGCGGCCCCGGGCGGCGCATCCCCAGGCCACGGGCCAGCCAGGCGTAGGCGCCGCCGAAGACCGCGTAGGCCAGCCAGCCCTGCCAGGGCATGACCAGCAGCGGCTGGGGCTCCTCCGGCTCGACCAGCAGCGGCACCACCCAGGTGTAGAACAGCGGCACGCCGACCGCGGCCCAGGTGAAGAGGCCGGAATAGCTGAGCAGGCGGCTGTGGTCGAGGCGCGCGAACATGCCCGCAGTGTAGGCGTTCGCGGCGTCCCTGAACCCCACCGGAAGTCATGGCCGGACCGGCCTTTCGGGCGCGTTGCGGCATCTGCGGGCGTCCTGCCGCGACCTCGCCGGCCCCGGGCCGTCATGCGATAATTCCGACCCATCGGCGCAGGCCCCTGTCCGCGCCCGCCACCGCCGGAGCCATCTGGAATGTCGATTGTCATCCGCGACGTGCGCGAGCACGAGCTGGATTCCGTCCTTGCCCTGAACAATGCCGCCGGCCCCACGATCCTGCCCTTCGATCACGCCCGTCTGCGTCATTTCTTCGACACCGCGGAGTATTTCCGCGTCGCCGAGCGCGACGGCACCCTGGCCGGCTTCCTGATCGGCGTCGGGAGCTGGGCCGCGCACGATTCCAGCAACTTCCGCTGGTTCGGCGAGCGCTACGAGGACTTCTTCTACATCGACCGCATCGTCGTCGCCAGCCGGCGCCGGGGCGGCGGCCTCGGCCGCGCGTTCTACGCCGACGCTCAGAGCTACGCCGAACTGCGCTACCCGCAGTTGGCCTGCGAGGTGTTCCTGGACACCGCCCGCGACGCCTCGCTGCCCGACCCCGCCCTGCTGTTCCACGGCAGCTTCGGCTTCCGCGAGGTCGGCCAGCAGGTGATGCCCGAGACCGGCCTGCGCGCGGCGATGCTGATGAAGGACCTGTGCAGCTTCGCCTGGGTCCGCGACACCTACGCCGGCGACCTGCCCCGCGAGTCGTGGCTGATCGCGCCGCGCCACCCGACGGCGCCGCCGCGCGCCACGGGCACGGGCGCATGAGCGCGGCGGCCCAGCCCCCGAACTACGAGCTGGCCGGCGACCTGAAGATCGGCCAGGTCGGCATCGCCAACCTGCGCGTGCGCACGCTCGACGTCGCCCGGCTCGGCGCGGAGATGCGCGACCGCGTCGGCCGCGCGCCCAAGCTGTTCGAGCGCGCCGCGGTGATCGTCGATTTCGGCGGCCTGCCCGGCACGCCCGACGTCGCCACCGCCCGCGCCCTGCTCGACGCGCTGCGCGAGGCCGGCGCGATCCCGGTCGCGCTCGCCTACGGCAGCAGCGACAACGAAAAACTGGCGGTCGCGCTCGGCCTGCCGCTGCTGGCGAAGTTCCGCGCCCAGTACGAATCCGCGGGCGACGCCGCGCCGCCGGCGCCGCGTGCGGCCGCCGCCGCGCCCGCGCCTGCGCCGGCCGCCGAACGCACCGCCGCGCCCGTCGCCGCCGGCGAACCGGGCATGCTGCAGACCGCGCCGATCCGCTCCGGCCAGCAGATCTACGCCGAGCAGCGCGACCTGACCGTGCTCGGCACGGTCGGCGCCGGCGCCGAGGTCATCGCCGACGGCAGCATCCACATCTACGGCGCCCTCCGCGGCCGCGCCCTCGCCGGCGCCCGCGACAACCCGAAGGCGCGCATCTTCTGCCGCGAATTCCACGCCGAGCTCGTGGCGATCGCGGGGCATTACAAGGTCATGGAGGACATTCCCGCCGACGTCCGCGGCAAGCCCGCGCAGGTCTGGCTGGAGAACGGACAGATCCACATCGCCGCGCTCGCCTGAGCCGCGGACCACAGCACATCGGAGAACGATCTTGGCAGAAATCATCGTCGTCACATCGGGCAAGGGGGGCGTCGGCAAGACCACCAGCAGCGCCAGCCTCGCGTGCGGCTTCGCGCGCCGCGGCAAGAAGGTCGCGGTCATCGACTTCGACGTGGGCCTGCGCAACCTCGACCTGATCATGGGCTGCGAGCGCCGGGTCGTGTACGACTTCGTCAACGTCATCCACGGCGAGGCCTCGCTCAAGCAGGCGCTGATCAAGGACAAGCGTTTCGAGAACCTCTACGTGCTGGCCGCTTCGCAGACCCGCGACAAGGACGCGCTGACCCGGGAAGGCGTCGAGAAGGTGCTCAAGGAACTGGCCGACGACGGCTTCGACATCATCCTGTGCGACTCGCCCGCCGGCATCGAGAAGGGCGCGTTCCTGGCGATGTACTTCGCCGACCAGGCGGTGGTCGTGGTCAATCCGGAAGTGTCCTCGGTGCGCGACTCCGACCGCATCCTCGGCCTGCTCGCCTCGAAGACCAGGCACGCCGAGGCCGGCGAGCGCGTGAAGGAGCACCTGCTGCTCACCCGTTACAGCCCGGCCCGCGTCGAGAGCGGCGAGATGCTGAGCATCAAGGACGTCGAGGACGTGCTGGGGCTGAAGACGGTCGGCGTGATCCCCGAGTCCAGCGACGTGCTCAACGCCTCGAACAAGGGCGAGCCGGTGATCCTCGACATGGAATCCAGCGCCGGCCAGGCCTACGACGACGCGGTCGCCCGGCTGCTCGGCGAAGACCGCCCGATGCGCTTCACGCAGCTCGAGAAGAAGGGCTTCTTCAGCAAGCTGTTCGGAGGCTGACGCATGTCGATCTTCGATTTCCTGAAGCCCAAGAAGAACACCGCCTCGATCGCCAAGGAGCGCCTGCGCATCATCGTCGCGCAGGAGCGCTCCCACCGCGGCGCGCCGGACTACCTGCCGCTGCTGCAGCGCGAACTGCTGGAAGTGATCCGCAAGTACGTCAGCGTCGACGTCGACGCGGTCAAGGTGGAAATGGCGAAGGACGGCGACCACGACGTGCTCGACATCTCGGTGGCGCTGCCGGACGACCGTCCCGCGGTCGGCTGAGGCGGAGCTCGTCTTGCCCGCCACGTCGCCGTCGCCCGCTCTCGGCGCACTCGCCCTCGACGCACCTGCCGTCGACGCACCTGCCGTCAACACACACGTGGTCGACGGCCCCGAGGTCCTGCGCCTGCGCGATGTCGCCGAAGCCGATGTCGTCGCCCTGCTCGCCCGCTACGGCCTGCGCTTCGAGCGGGTCGCCGACGATGCGCCGATCCCGGGCAGTTTCTGGGGCGACACCGAGGCCGGGCTGATCGCCACGACCGTGTTCGCGCGCGCGGACACGCCGCTGCACTCGCTGCTGCACGAAGCCTGCCACCTGATCGTGATCCCGCCGGCGCTGCGCTGGCGCGTCCACACCGACGCCAGCGATTCGGTGTTCGAGGAAGACGCCACCTGCTACCTCCAGTTGCTGCTGGCCGGCGAAGTGCCGGGCTTCGGCACCGCGCGCGCGCTGGCCGACATGGACGCCTGGGGCTACACGTTCCGGCTGGGCTCGGCCCGCGCGTGGTTCGAGCGCGACGCCGAGGACGCCGCGCAGTTCCTGCGCGAACTGCCGCACCTGCGTGGCCTGGTCGGCGGCGCCGCCGCGTAGCGAGGCAGCGCTGCGCGCGGACGCGGCGGTCGGGCCTTGCGGCAGACGTTGCGGACAAGCGCCGCCCTTGCGCCGGTGGACCGCGGGCACTAGCCTGCGGGGTTGACGCCATCCGGCCCCGGAGATTCGACCGTGACCCCTCGCCTCGCCCTTCTCGCCCTCGCCGTCGGCGCGGGCCTGCTCAGCCTCGCCGCGTGCGATCGTTCGTCGACCGATGGCGGCGCCGCCACGTCCTCCAAGGCGCCGCCGGGCGGCGACAAGGACGCCGATGCGCTGGTGGCGCGGGTGAACGCGGAATACAAGGCCGATTATCCGGAGCTCACCGCCGCGCAGTGGATCTCGTCGACCTACATCACGGACGACACCCAGATGGTCGCCGCCAAGGCGAACGAGCGCTTCCTCGCCCAGCTCAACGGCTGGATCAAGGCCGCCAAGCCGTTCGAGGGGCACAAGATGTCGCCCGAGAGCGCGCGCTCGATCCTGCTGATGAAGCTCTCGACCGCGATGCCGCCGCCGAACGACCCGAAGAAGCTCGCCGAGCTCACCCGGATCGCGACCCGCATGGAAGGCGACTACGGCGCCGGCAAGTACTGCACCGGCGAAGGCGAGGCCCGCACCTGCCGCGATCTCGGCGAGCTCAGCGACGTGCTCGCGCACAGCCGCGACTACCAGGCGCAGCTCGATGCGTGGCAGGGCTGGCACACGATCTCGCAGCCGATGCGCAAGGACTACGTGCGCTTCGTCGAACTGGTGAACGAGGGCGCGAAGGAGATGGGCTTCGCCGACGCCGGCGAGATGTGGCGGTCGGGCTACGACATGCCGCCGGCGGAAATCGCCGCCGAGACCGATCGCCTCTGGGGCCAGGTCAAGCCGCTGTACGAACAACTGCACTGCTACACCCGGACCCGGCTGCAGGCCAAGTACGGCCCGGGCAAGGGCGCCGTCGCCGGCGGCATGCTGCCGGCGCACCTGCTCGGCAACATGTGGCAGCAGGACTGGAGCAACGACTGGGACATCCTCGAACCGTACAAGGACGCCGGCAGCCTCGACATCACCGCCGCGCTGGAGAAGCGCTACAAGACGCATTATTCCGAACGGATCGCGAAGCTCGGCCCCGACCCGACCAGCAACGCGCTGGCCGACGCCGACCACGATGCGCAGCTCGACACCGCGAAGGAAATGGCGCAGCGCGCCGAGCAGTTCTACGTCTCGCTCGGCATGCCGGCGCTGCCCGAGTCGTACTGGAACAACAGCCAGTTCATCAAGCCGCGCGACCGCGACGTCGTGTGCCACGCCAGCGCCTGGGACATGACCATGGCCGGCGACGTGCGCACCAAGATGTGCATCAAGCCGAACGAGGAAGAGTTCACCACGATCTACCACGAACTCGGCCACGTCTATTACTACCTGGCCTACAACAACCAGCCGCCGCTGTTCCAGACCGGCGCGCACGACGGCTTCCACGAGGCCATCGGCGACACCATCGTGCTCAGCATGACCCCGGCCTACCTGCAGTCGATCGGCCTGGTCGACGTCCAGCAGCAGAGCCACGACGCGCTGATCAACGCGCAGATGCGCATGGCCCTGGCCAAGGTGTCGTTCCTGCCGTTCGGGCTGATGATCGACCGCTGGCGTTGGGGCGTGTTCGACGGCTCGATCAAGCCCGAGAACTACAACAAGGCCTGGTGGGAACTGAAGGCGAAGTACCAGGGTGTGGCCCCGGTGACCCCGCGCGGCGAGGAATTCTTCGATCCGGGCGCGAAGTACCACGTCCCCGGCAACACGCCGTACACGCGCTACTTCCTCTCGCACATCCTCCAGTTCCAGTTCTACAAGTCGCTGTGCGATGCCGCCGGGCAAAAGGGCCCGCTGTACGAATGCAGCTTCTACAACAACAAGGAAGCCGGCAGGAAGTACTGGGAAATGCTCGGCAAGGGCGCCAGCCAGCCGTGGCAGAAGACCCTCAAGGACATGACCGGCAGCGAGAAGATGGACGCCTCGGCCATGCTCGAATACTTCGCTCCGCTGCAGGCCTGGCTCAAGCAGCAGAACGAAGGCCAGAGCTGCGGCTGGAACCCGAACCCGGCGCCGGCGAAGCCCTGACCCCGCGTCCGTCCCGCGCCCGACGGCGCAGGGCGGACGTCGTTCTTGACAACGATCACGCTCTCGCGCGACAACGCAGTCGCGTGGGGGCGACGTCTGTCCGATAGCGAAGATCGATCGGAACGCCGCAGATCATCGATGCGGGCAAGTGAGGGCCCGCTGCCAGGGGGCGGACATGGAAACTGTTCAACACGGGGATCGATCCGGTGTCGCGACCGTCGCTCCGGCGGACGCCGCGCATGCTCCGCGCGCAGCCAGGTCCGGGACCGCTCCGGACGCACGCCGGAACGCGACGCCCCCTCTTCACGCCTGACGGTGCCCCATGCCCGGTCGCAAGGATGGAATGGAGGCGCTGGCGGCGCATTCGCGCTTCTGGATGGACGACCTGCACGTGCAACCGGACCGCTGCGTCGTCGTGCGTGCGGGCGAGGAGATCAGGCTCGAGAAGCGGATGATGCAGGTGCTGGTGATGCTCGCCGAATGCGCGGGCGAAACGTTGAGCACCGAGCGCCTGCTGATCGACATCTGGCGCGGCACCTTCTATGGCGACAATCCGGTGACCAAGACGATGTCGATCCTGCGCAAGCGGATCGGCGACGACAGGCACAAGCCTCGCTACATCCGGACGATCCCCAAGGTCGGTTATCGATTGATCGCACCGGTGACGCTGCCGGAAGACTACCGGAGCATGCCCGCCGATTCGGACCGATGGACGCAGGGCAGCCCGTATGTCGGACTCTCGGCGTTCGACGCCAGGCACGCGATCGTGTTCTGCGGGCGCAGCCGGATGCTGGCCGAACTGCTGGCCGCGATGCGCAGCCAGATCGAGAACGAACGGTCCTTCATCCTGATGCTCGGTCCCAGCGGTTGCGGCAAGACCTCGCTCCTCCGCGCCGGCGCGATCCCGCTGCTCACCCAGGCCAACGGCTTCGACGGCCTGCAGGCGCTGTCCGTGGCCTCCTGCGACCTGGCCGCTGCACACGGCGGCGATGTCCTGACGCCGCTGGCGGAAGCGCTGGCAGGCTGGACCCTGGGCGGAAGGCCGGTGCTGCCCCCGCAATCGACGGCGCAACTGAAGGCCGTCCTCGCACGCGAGCCGGAATCCATCGTGGCGGACATCGAAGCGGCCTTCCGGCATCCGGCCGGACGCGCTTTCGACGACAGGCCGCACGCGCACCTGCTGCTGACCATCGACCATGCCGAGGCGCTGGTGGCCGCGGACGACATCGACGCCGATGCCCGCGACGCCTTCGCGCGCGTGCTGCGCACGCTGTGCGCCTGCACGCGCACGCTGACCACGATGGTCGCGCGGATCGATTTCTATCCGAAACTGATGAAATCGCTGCCGATCCTGGCCGAATGCAAGGCCGGTGACGGGCATTTCGAAGTGTTCGCGCCGCGGGAGGGCGAGATCGCGGAGATCATCCGGACGCCGGCGTGGAAAGCGGACCTGAGCTTCGAGAAGCACCCCGAAACCTGCGTCCGCCTCGATGACGCCCTGCGCGACGCCGCCCGCGCGCAACCGGACGTGCTGCCGCTGCTGCAGCACACGCTGCAAATGCTGTACGAACAGCGCGAAGACGGCGACCTGCTCACCTTCGCGGCCTACGAGGCGATCGGCGGCCTGGAAGGCGCGATCGCGCATCGCGCGGAGCAGGTGCACTCGGCGCTGCCGCCCGAGGCGCGGGACAGCCTCGGCAGGGTCCTGGCGCGGATCGTCAACCTCAGATCCGAAAACGATCCGGTCAGCGCAAGACGCCCCGATCTGTCCGATTTCGATCCGCACGCGCGCGTCCTGATCGAATCGTTCATCCGGGCCCGCCTCTTCGTGGGCGGGCTGCACGAAGGACGTCCGACGGTGGGCGTCGCCCACGAGGCGCTGCTGCGGCAATGGCCCAGGGCGGTGGAATGGGCGCAGGACAACCGCCGCCTGCTGCAGGCGAAGTCGCGGCTCGAACGCGCCGCCGAGCGCTGGCACCAGGAAGGCCGGCGAGACGATCATCTGCTCAACCCGGGCATCCCGCTCGCGGAAGCGCTGCAGGTCTCGGAGCGGCTGCCGGGAGAGATCAGCGACAACGAATCCGCACTCCTGCGCGCCTCCGAGCGCCTTTCCCGGAGAAGCCGGCGGATTCGCCAGGGCGTGACCGCGGCGCTCTGCGGCCTGGTCATCCTGTCGAGCACGTCCGCGATCCTCGCGGTGCGCGCCATGAACGAGGCCAACGAATCGCTGAAGTCCATCGTCAGGCAGGCGGACGCCTTCCGGGCCATCGGCGAACTCGTGTTCCGCAACGCCGACATGGTCGTCGCGGAACCCGCGTTCAAGTCGACGACGGATACGCTGCGATCGGCCTCGCGCGCGAACCCGGAGTCGGAGGAAGTCCTGTTCCAGTACGCCATTTCGAGCTATTGGCTGGGCAACCTCTACCTGCAGGAAGGCAGGCTGGACGAAGCCCGCGAGCAGTGGAACGCCTACCTGGAATCGTGCCTGGAACTGGAACGCCTTTCGCCGGACAACCTGGCCTGGCGGAAGGAGCTGTCCTATGCCCATACCAACCTCGGCAACCTCGATCTGCGCGAGCGGCGGCAGGCGCGCGCGCTGGAACATTTCAGGACGGCGCTGTCGATCAAGCAGGCATTGCTGTCGCAGCAGGATGCGAACCCGGCCGCCATCGTCGATTACGCGGACACGCTTTCGTGGATCGGCAGCACCGAGGAATCGCTCGCCGACCTGCGCTCGGCCGGAAAGCGTTACGAAGAGCAGATCGCATTGCTCAGGCCCTACATCGAAACCGGCAGCCCCGATGACGACCATCGCCGGCAGTTCACGAACGCGCTGTGGCGGTCGGCGAGGCTGCTGTCGGCGCAAGGCGATCAAAAGGCCGCCGAGGCCCGGATCGTGGAAGGCATCCAGACGTTGAACGCCCTGGTCGCGTCGCGCCGGAGCGGGGACATCTTCAGGAAGGACCTCGCCAACGCCCTGGTCGAGGCCTCGAACATCCATGCCCTGCAGGGCGACCAGCGGGCGGCGGATCGCGACATCGCGTCCGCGGCGGCGGTGATCGAGTCGATCGCGATGAACGAACGCTCCCCGAACGCATGGCTCCGTCTCCGCGAAACGATCCGGTTCCGCAAGTCCCTCCGCGAAACCGGCGAGCATGGCGAAGCCGCGATGCAGACGGCGATGTCCGGGCTGGAGTCGCTCCTCGCCAGGTATCCGCAGCAACAGCAGATCGCGATCGATATCGCGAACGCCAGGATCGCCAGGGGACTGCTCCGCGAACGCCAAGGACGGCATGCCTCCGCCCTGGAGGACTGGCGCAGGGCCGTCGACGTGATGACGCCCTTCGTCCACGGGTCCAGGGATCACGTCATCCTGGCGCCGTGGATACGCGCCAACGCGTTGCAGGGCACGCCGCAGCGCGCCGCCGGCCAGAAGGACATGCTGCTCGCCGCCGGATATCGCGCGGATCTTCGCCCGGTTGCGCCGTGATCCCGATGAGATACCGCATGCCCCCGCGTTCGCACCGCTGCGCGTACCGGCGGCTCTCTAGAGTGCAGGCACCCCAAGCAGCCGGAGTGCCGACATGCCGAAGTACCTGGTTTCCATCGAACCTTTCAATTACCACGTCAGCGACAGCAAGCTCGTCCTGACGGACACGGAGTTCAAGTCCGCCCACCTCGCAGCGGGCAAGAAATTCGACATCGACAGGATCGAGGCCAACGTGAAGGTGACACTCGTGGGGGGCCCCACGGGAGGCGGCGTGACCTGCGCCATCGAGCCCTCGAAGAAGCTCGTGGAATTCCGCACCCACCGCACGCTGCAGATACTCGATCTCTATCTCGACCCCGACCCCTCGCTCGTCGGACGCGTGCATTTCCTGAAGGCGGAAGCGGTCGATGTCGTGGCCCATGGCGACAAATGCCTGATGGTCGAATACCCCGACACCAACGCCCCCGGGACCTTCCAGAGCGTCCCCTTCGGCAAGCCCATGCAGGGGGAGCCCCAGCAGGCGCGGCTGATGTTCGGCATGAAGGGCAAGACCCCGCCGTTCGACTACAAGATCTACATCCTGGACAAGCAGGGGTCGGGGAACGGGGAGGATTGCGATCCCCAGACCAGCAACGACCCGCCCCAGCCGTAATCGCGTCCCGGATTCCGGACCGGAGCGCTGGCCTCCCGCCGATCCAACCGCGATTCGAGTCCGCTGGCGCCGTGAAGCCCGCACTTCCTCGCTGCGCCGTGAAGGTAAGAACTCCGTAAGGACGCCCGGGCGCGCTTCCGACAGCCTCCACCCGCCCGCAGCACGCGCTGCGGGCCGGGGCCACCGCCGGTGGCCGCGTCCCTCGCTTTCCGGAGTCCTGTCATGTCCGATACCACCCCTTCCGATGCGTCGGTCGTGTTCGGCGCGTTCGACGGCAACCGTTCCCTTCCCGACGCCGCGCCGGCCGATGCCGCCGCCGGGCCGGTCGTGCCCGACGGCGCGCTGCCGCCGGTGCCGCCGCCGCCCCGCCTGTACGTGGTGCCCTGCC
The DNA here is from genome assembly GCA_019510125.1 of Lysobacterales bacterium. Lineage (GTDB taxonomy): Bacteria > Pseudomonadota > Gammaproteobacteria > Xanthomonadales > Xanthomonadaceae > Lysobacter_I. The sequence goes on along the minus strand of JAEKKX010000003.1, from coordinate 328,077 downwards.
CGGCCCCGCTGCCGCCTTCGGCCCCGCCTCCGGACCCGTTCGACACGGGCCGGGCGCAGTTGAACCGGATGCTCCTGCGCCGGCTCCGCCACGCGCGGATGCTCAGCCAGCAGGACATGGCCGACGACTGCTGGCGGCGCAACTTCCGGATCTCGATCGCGACGATCAAGCGCGCGGAGTCCGGGCATGCGGTGCGGTTCCGCATCGTCCGCGAGCTGGCGCGCTATTTCGACGTGCCCGCCGCCGACCTGCTGTCCGCGTGACGGCCGGGAGCGCGCGCCCATGGACGAGCACAGCCTCCTCGCGACCACCGTCCGCGACACCCTGGTGAACATCGCCGGCGTCTCGGGGACGGCCGCCAAACATCTGCGCCCGGGCCAGTCGCTGTCCGCGGACCTCGGCCTGGACGAGGTCGACCTCGACGTGCTCGCCGGCTGCCAGTGCCGGCTCGGCGATCGCCTCCGGCGCGATCGCGGGATCACCCGGCTCGGCGCCGACGAGCTGCGCGACGGCACGGTCGCGGACGTGGTGCGGCTCACGCTGCGCCGCGCGCTGGGACGCCGGCTGGACCCGGCCGGGGTGCGCGAACTGATCGTCCTCGCCCAGTCGGGCCTCCGCGGGGCCGGGAATTCCGTCTCCGGATGAGCCTCCCGGAGACGGGTCGGCTGACATCCCCCCCACCCTGGGCGATACTCGGGGGATGTCGACATCCCTTCGCACCGCGGATCTCGCCCCCCAGGGCCTGGATCGGGCCCTGGCCCTGCCGGCGGGCTGCTACGCCGGCCCGGGGATCGCCGCGCTGGACCGGCGCGCGATCTTCGACCGCGGCTGGCAACTGGTGACGCACGTCAGCCGGCTGCGCTCGCCCGGAGACCACGTCGTGGTCGATTTCGCGGGACTGCCGGTGATCGCTGTGCGCGGCGAGGACGGGGTCGTCCGTGCGATGCACAACGTCTGCCGCCACCGGGCCGGTCCGCTGGCCCAGTGCGACGGGCGCGGCGCGAAGGCGCTGCGCTGCCGCTACCACGGCTGGACCTACGGGCTCGACGGCCGCCTGCGCAGCGCGACCGAGATGGCCGGCGCGGCCGGCTTCGACCCCGCCGGCATCCATCTGCCGCAGCTCGCGGTGCGCGAGTGGCAGGGGCTGGTGTTCGCCGCGGTCGGCGCGGCCGCGGCGCCGCCGTTCGAGGCCTTCGTCGCCGGGATCGACGCACGCATCGGGCCGGATCGCGGGCTGGCCGGGTTCGGCCACCACCACCACGTGGCCTACGAGATCGCCTGCCACTGGAAGGTGTACGTCGACAACTACCTCGAGGGCTACCACGTCCCGCACGTGCATCCGGAACTCAACCGGATGCTGGACTACCGCAGCTACGTCACCGAGACCGCGGACTGGTATTCGTTCCAATGGAGCCCGCTGGAGAGCGCCGACGGCCTCTACGGCAGCGGCGACGCGTTGTACTACTGGCTGTGGCCGAACACGATGCTGAACATCCTGCCCGGACGGCTGCAGACCAACCGGGTGGTGCCGCTCGCGGCAGATCGCTGCCGGGTGGAGTTCGACACCTACTACACGCCGGACGACAGCGAGGCCGGGGAGGCCCGCCGCGCCGCCGACCGCGCGTTCAGCGATGTCGTGCAGGACGAGGACATCGCCATCTGCGAGGCCGTGCAGCGCGGCCTCGCTTCAGGTTCCTACGAGGCCGGACGCCTCAACCCGCTGCGCGAGAATGCGGTGCATCATTTCCACGAGCGCGTGCGCAGCGCCTATCGGGAAGCGGACACGGTCCGTTGACGCCGCCTTCCTCCATCATCCGACCCACTTCCAGAAGCGAAACGCCATGCAGACCTTCCGCCTCACGCTCGCCCTCCTGACCGCGCTCGGCGCGGCCGTCCCGATGACCGCCGCGGCCTCCGAAGCCGCAGGCGAGCCCAGCAGGACCGCACAGGCCCCGGCCCTGCACTGGCGCGTCCCGGCCTATCCCGCCGCCAACGTGGCGAAGATGGCCTACGGCGAGATGTCGGCGCGTCGCCTGCTCGACCTGCAGCGCAAGAACGCCGCGCCCGGCCTGAAGGCCACGCAGATCGGCATCGGCCGCGACGCGCGGCAGGAAAGCGCGCAGTCGCGCCTGCCGGCCCTGAAATGGATGCCGGTCGCCGGCGGCTGGGTGGCGCGCGCCGAAATCCGCTCGATGGACGCCATGGGCCTGCGCGTGGGCCTGGACGTCAGCGGCCTGGCCGACCGCGTCGAACTGCGCTTCGCCGGCTCGGCGCGCCCGAACGACGTCGTCGCCGCGATGACCGCCGCCGAGATGAAGCGCCTGCCCGGCACCGACGGCCATTTCTGGTCCCCCGGCACCGACGGCGAGACCCAGATCATCGAACTGTTCCGGCCCAGGGGCGTGCCGGCGTCCGCCGCCCGACTCGACGCGCCGGTGCTGTCGCACCTGATCGCCGACAGCCGCAACACGTTCAAGCTGGTCGAGAAGATCGGCGAGTCCGGCGGTTGCAACGTCGACGTGATCTGCCGCATCAACGAACTCGGGCAGGACTACGTCAACGCCAAGAACGCCGTGGCGCACATGCGCTTCGTGGTCGGCAGCACCACGTACATCTGCACCGGCACGCTGCTGGCGGACACCGTGCCGCAGACCCAGGTGCCCTACTTCCTGACCGCGAACCACTGCTTCTCGAACAACACCAGCGCGGCGCCGGTGCCCTCGCAGATGCAGGCCGTGGCGAACACCCTCAACACCTACTGGAACTACGAAACCACCGCCTGCGGCAACCGCACCCCGACCCAGGTCACCCAGCTCAGCGGCGGCGCCACCTACCTGTATTCGGACAACAACACCGACGGCAATTTCATCCGGCTCAACAACGCGCCGCCGTCGTTCGCGTATTTCGCCGGCTGGAACGCGGCGCCGATCGCCAACAACACCCCGGTGTTCGCGATCCACCACCCCGCCGGCGACTCCAAGAAGGTCTCCTCCGGGCAGGTGATGAGCAAGGACGCCGACAACATCGAGATCGCGTGGCTCAACGGCACCACCGAGGGCGGCAGCAGCGGCTCGGGCCTGTTCACCTCCGGTCCGCGCGGCTACGTGGTCCGCGGCGGCCTGTACGGCGGGTTCGCCGACTGCTCCAACAGCGGCAGCACCACCAACGCACAGAACCGCGACTACTACTCGCGCTTGGACGTCTACTTCCCGCAGATCAAGAGCTGGCTGGAGCCGCAGCCGGAGGCGCTCAACGGCAATCGCGCCCGCGTGCGCCCGCGTCCCGCCGCGGTCGCGCCCGCCCCCCAGGCGCTGCCGTCGCAGGGCGCCACGCCCGTGACGCCCGCGGCAACGTCCCCCGCCGCGACGAACCGCGGCACGCGCCTGCCGTCGGCGGCGCGCGAAGGGGTGTCGCGCAAGTAATCGACCGGCGCCGGGGGCGTGAACGCCGCAGTCCGCCCGCTCGGCCTGTGGTCCGCGATCGCCCTGGTCGCGGGCAACATGGTCGGCAGCGGGGTGTTCCTGCTGCCGGCCTCGCTGGCGCCCTACGGCGCGCTCAGCCTCTACGGCTGGGCGATCACCCTGGCCGGCGCGCTGCTGCTGGCGATTACCTTCTCGCGCCTGGCCGCGCGCGGCGCGCGCGCGGGCGGGCCCTATGCCTACGCGCGCGAAGCCTTCGGCGACACGGTCGGCTTCACCATCGCCTGGAGCTACTGGATCTCGATCTGGTGCGCGAACGCGGCGATCGCGGTGGCCTTCGCCGGCAGCGTCGGCGCGCTGTTCCCCGCCCTGGTGGCCACGCCCGCGCGCGGCGCGGCGCTGGCGCTGGCGGCGCTGTGGCTGTGCGCCGGGGTCAACCTCGCCGGCGTGCGCGAAGCCGGCCGCGCCCAGGTCCTGACCACGGTGCTGAAGCTGCTGCCGCTGCTGCTGTTCGGCGGCATCGCGATCTGGTGGCTGGACCCGGCGAACTTCGCCGACACGCCCCGCGCCATCGCCGCGGCCGCGCAGGCCGGGGCGCCGGCCACGGTCGCCGGCGCGGTGCAGGCGACGGTGGCGCTCGCGCTGTGGTCGCTGCTCGGACTGGAGGCCGCGACCATCCCCGCCGGCGCCATCCACGATGCCGAACGCACCATCCCGCGCGCCACGCTGATCGGCACCCTGCTGGCCGGAGTCGCGACCCTGCTGGCCTGCACCGCGGTGCTCGGCCTGCTGTCGCCTGACGCGGCGATGGCCTCGACCGCGCCGATGGCCGACGCGGCGCGCGCGCTGTGGGGGCCGGCGGCGGGGGTCGCGATCGCGGTCGTCGCCGCGATCTCCTGCCTCGGCGCGCTGAACGGCTGGGTGCTGCTGTCGGCGCAACTGCCGATGGCCGCGGCCGAGGACGGCCTGTTCCCGCGCCGCTTCGCAAGGCTGGACGCACGCGGCACGCCGCGCTTCGGCGTGTGGGTCGGCGCATTGCTCGCGAGCGCGCTGGTGGTCGCGAAATACAGCGGCCCGCTGGGCGAGGTGTACACCTTCTCGATCCTGCTCTCGACCGCGGCGACGCTGCTGCCCTACGTGTTCAGCGCCGCGGCCTGGCTGCGGCTGGGCAGGCACGGCCGCATCGCCGCCGCGCTCGCGCTGCTGTACGGCCTTTACGCGCTGGTCGGCACCGGCCGCGAAGCGCTGCTGTGGGGCGCGGCGCTGGTCGCGACCGGACTGCCGCTGCACGCCTGGCGGCGCCTGCGGCGCGCGCGCTGATCGGGCGCGCAACGGCGCCGCAACGGAATCTTCACGTCGCGCTGCGTGCGCGCGTCACGCTCTGTGACACGCCGCGACCGCGCCGCGCATCGTTAACACTGCCCTAATCCAGTCCCCCTCAAATCGCGCGTCGAATCCCCGAAAAAGGACGCCGCGATGTCCTCGCTCGATGCACAGGCAGGCGCTGCCCGGGCGCACGCCCCTGCCGCCGTCGATGCCGTCCCCATGCCCGACGCGACGCCGCACTGGGCGACCCGCGTGCGCGCGCTGCACTGGCTGGTGTTCGCGACGGTCGCGACCGCGGTCTGCGCGGTGCTGGCCCGCGACTGGGTGGACGACGGCGGTCTCGGCAAGGCGCTGATGCGGGTGCACACCCAGGCCGGCGTGTTGGTGCTGGCGTTCGCGCTGTTCCGGATCGTCTCGCGGCTCGCCGCGCGGGCGCCGCAGACGCATGACCGGCGGGCCCTGGCGGGCCGCGCCGCGGCGCTGATCCATCTGTTCTTCTACCTCGCGCTGATCGCCCTGCCGCTGCTCGGCTGGGGCTATCTCAACGCCAAGGGCAAGCCGGTGCTGCTGTTCGGGCTCGAACTGCCGCGCATCGTCGGCCGCGATCGCGACCTGGCCGAGACCCTGCAGTCGCTGCACACCACGCTGGCCTGGACCTTCCTGGCGATCGTCGGCCTGCACGTGCTCGGCGCGCTCTGGCACCACTTCATGGCGAAGGACGACGTCCTGCGCTCCATGCTCCGGCCCCGGAAGACGCCGGCGCCCGCCACATCCCTTCCCACTCCCCCCGTCGACGAGGTGATCGAATGACCCGAACACAAGGCACCGCAGGAAGTCCCGCACGGGCGCGCGCGGGCTTCGCGCGCAGGCTGTGCGCATGGTTGCTGCCGCTGGCGGCGCTGTACGCCACCGACGCGCTGGCCGTCCCCAGCTATTCGCGCCAGACCGGCCAGGAATGCGCGGCCTGCCACATCGGCGCCTTCGGCCCGGCGCTCACGCCCTACGGCATGCGCTTCAAGCTCGGCGGCTACACCGATTCCGACGGCCAGGGACGCAAGGTCCCGGTGTCGGCGATGGCGGTCGGCTCGGTCACCCACACCGCGACCGCCGACGACAGCGGCAAACTCACCCACGCCGACCTCGCCGAGGCCTCGGTGTTCCTCGCCGGCAGGATCACCGACCACATCGGCAGCTTCACCCAGGTCACCTACGACGGCCTGGAGCACAAGACCGCGCTCGACCTGCTCGACGTGCGCTACGCCACCACCCGGCAGATCAAGGGCAAGGACACGATCCTGGGCGTGTCGATCAACAACGCGCCCACCCTCACCGACCCGCTGAACACGCTGCCGGCCTGGGGCTATCCCTACGTCTCGGCCCCGCGCGGCGCCGGCGCCGGCGGTGCGGAGTTCACCGGCATCGGCGGCCTCGAAGGTACGGTGATCGGCGCTTCGGGCTACGCGCTGTGGAACGACCACCTCTACACCGAGCTCGGCACCTACCGCTCGCTGTCGCCCAGTGCGCTGTCGCGCGTCGGCGTCGGCCGCGACGCTTCGCCGGGCATCCTCCACGGCTCCGAGTACTGGCGCGTGGCGTGGCTGGGCGACGCCAGGCACGCCGGCTGGTCGGTCGGCATGTTCGGCAACAACGGTTCGCTGGAGAGCCGCGAGGACGGTACGCGCACCGCGCGCTTCCACGATCTCGGCGTCGACGGCAGCTACCAGTTCCTCGGCACCCGCGAACACGTCTTCGCCGTCAACGGCAGCTACCTGCGCGAGCGCGACAGCGTGGCCCACGACAGCGTCGCCGAAGGCAAGCTCAACGCCTCCTACCACTTCCGCAACACCTGGGGCGGCAGCGTGGGCCTGTTCAACGCGACCTCGGACAGCGGCGCGAACGAGAACCGCGGCTACATCCTGCAGGCCGACTGGACGCCGTGGGGCAAGGAAGACTCCTGGCAGGCGCCGTGGGCCAACCTCCGCCTCGGCGTGCAGTACGTCGGCTTCGACAAGGTCCGCGACGAGACCGGCGCCCGCGAGAAGGCCAGCGACAGCAATTCCCTCCACTTCTTCGTCTGGACGGCGTTCTGACCATGCACATCACCCCCCCACTGCTCCTGGCCGGCGCGCTGTGCGCGCTCGGCCTCGGCCTGGCGGCGCCCGCGCGCGCCGCCGTGGCCGGCCGCGCCGACGCCGGCAGCGACGTCTACGACTCCGAATGCGCCGAATGCCACAGCCTGCACGCGGGCAAGAACAAGAAGGGCCCGAGCCTCGCCGCGGTGACCGGGCGCACGGCGGGCACGGTGCCGGGCTACAAGTATTCCGACGCGCTCGCCCACAGCGGCATCGTGTGGACGCCGGAGAAGCTGGCCGCGTACATCGCCGCGCCGAAGAAGGTCGTGCCCGGCGGCAAGATGAAGTACGACGACGGCGGCGACCTCACCGCGCAGGACATCGCCGACCTGCTGGCCTTCCTCAAGGGCGCGCACTGACGCGCGCACGCCGCCGCCGGCCTGGCGGCGGCGTCACAGCGCCGGCGGCGCCGAGGCCACCGGCTCGGCGTCGTCCGGCGGCAGCCGGGTGCGCGAGACCTCCCACCACCAGAACCCGAACCCGACCGCGGTCGCCGCCGCCGAGCCCAGCGCCAGCCACAGCGCGTGCGAGGCCAGCAGCGGCGACAGCACGCCGGCGACCAGGGTCTGCACGATCAGGCTGGTGAACGCCTGCAGCGACGACGCCGCGCCGCGCTGGCGCGGGTACATGTCGAGGATCGCGAGGGTCAGGATCGGGAACACCAGCGAGATGCCGAGCGCGTTGATCGCCATCGGCAGCACCGCCCAGGGCAGCGACGGCTGCGGCGTCCACGCGTTGTAGAGCAGGTTGAGCGCGGCGGCCGCGCCGCAGACCGCGAAGCCGATCCCGGCGAGGCGATTGCCGCCCATGCGCCCGGCCGCGCGCCCGGACAGGAACGCGCCGAACACCATGCCGGCGATGGTCGGGATGAAGAACCAGCCGAACTGGTCCTCGCCCAGCCGCAGGTGGTGCAGGACGAAGGTCGGCGCCGAGGAAATGTAGAGGAACAGCGCGGCGAAATTGAAGCCGCCGGCCGCGGCCAGGCGCTGGAACCGCGGGTTGAGCAGGATCCACGCGTGATTGCGCAGCAGCGCCTTCGGCCGCGGCCGGAAGCGCGCCTCCGGCGGATGGGTCTCGTGCAGGAAGCGCCAGGTGACCAGCAGCAGCGCCAGCGCGAACAGCACCAGGAACCAGAAGATCGCCGGCCAGTGCGCCCAGCCCAGGATCCAGCCGCCCATCACCGGCGCCAGCGCCGGCGCGATGCCGAAGATCATCGACACCTGGCTCATCAGCTTCTGCGCGACCTGGCCCTGGAACAGGTCGCGGATCACCGCGCGGCCGACGATCATGCCGACGCCGGCGGACATGCCCTGCAGCGCGCGGAACGCCAGCAGCATCGGCAGGCTGGTCGACAGCGCGCAGCCGGCCGACGCCAGCGCGAACACGGCGAGCCCGCCGAGGATCACCCGGCGGCGGCCGATCGCGTCCGACAGCGGCCCGTGGACCAGGCTCATCAGCGCGTACGCCAGCAGGTAGGCGCTGATGGTCTGCTGCATCGCCACGGCGTCCGCGCCGAACTGCGCGCCGATGCGCGGGAAGGCCGGGAACAGGGTGTCGATCGAGAACGGACCGATCATCGCCAGCCCGCCGAGGATCGCGGCGAGGCGTTTGCGGGGCGGCGGGGACGGCATGGCGGACATGAACGGGGCGCGGAAACGCGCGGTCGGGGGCGATCGGGCATGGTACGCGCCCCGGCAGGGTCCGTCCCGGCCCCGGGTGCGGCTATAATCGACCGGTACGGTGGGAGAAGCGGTCCGGTCCTCAGCCCTGTCCTCGTCAGTGCTGTGCTCGTCCGGTCCGCTGCCGAAGGCGCAAACGCCCGCAATCGCTCAGGCCCAACGACCACCGTCGATCCAAACACTCTGGAGAGATCGGCCGCCCACCGCGACACGGGCAGCGCCGGCGCCGAAGGGGCAAGAATCACGTCGCGGGAGCGCGCCTCCCCCCGCCGCCCGCGGATCGTGCTTCCAAACTCTCAGGCAGAAGGACAGAGGGGCACATCCATCGGCTCGACCGATGGCCCGGATCGCCCCTCCTGCGGCCACCGCCGCGCCCGACGACGCCTGCCATGACCCCGACCTCCGCCCCGAATGCCGCGCCGCGCGCCACCCTGCGCGATCTCGAACACCATTCCGCGTTCATCGAACGCCACATCGGCCCCAACGACGCCGAGATCGCGCACATGCTGCGCGTGGTCGGCCACGATTCGCTGGACGCGCTGACCGACGCCATCGTGCCCGCGAGCATCAAGTCGGCCGCGCCGCTGGCGCTGCCCGAGGCGATCACCGAAGTCGAGGCGCTGGCGAAGATCCGCGCCGTCGCCGGCCGCAACCGGGTGTTCCGCAGCTTCATCGGCCAGGGCTACTACGGCACCCACACCCCGAACGTCATCCTCCGCAACCTCCTCGAGAATCCGGCGTGGTACACGGCCTACACGCCGTACCAGGCCGAGATCTCGCAGGGCCGCATGGAGGCGCTGATCAACTTCCAGCAGATGTGCGCCGACCTCACCGGCATGGAGATCGCCAACGCCTCGCTGCTGGACGAGGCCACCGCGGCCGCCGAGGCGATGACCCTCGCCAAGCGCTCGGCCAAGTCGAAGTCGAACACCTTCCTGGTCTCCGGCGACACCCATCCGCAGACCCTCGAAGTGCTGCAGACGCGCGCCGAGCCGCTGGGCATCGCGATCGAGGTCGCCAACGGCGCCGACGACTGGCGGGCCGCGCTCGAGAAGGGCGATTTCTTCGGCGTGCTGATCCAGTACCCCGCCTCCAGCGGCTGGCTGGCCGACTGGACGGGCGACGCCGAGGCGATCCACGCGCACGGCGCGCTGGTGGTCTTCGCCACCGACCTGCTCGCGCTGACCCTGCTCAAGCCGCCGGGCGAGATGGGCGCGGACATCGTGATCGGCAACAGCCAGCGCTTCGGCGTGCCGTTCGGCTTCGGCGGCCCGCACGCGGCGTTCATGGCCTGCCGCGACGCCTACAAGCGTTCGATGCCCGGCCGCCTGATCGGCGTCTCGATCGACGCCGAGGGCAAGCCGGCCTATCGCCTCACCCTGCAGACCCGCGAGCAGCACATCCGCCGCGAGAAGGCCACGTCCAACATCTGCACCGCGCAGGTGCTGCTGGCGGTGATGGCCTCGATGTACGCGGTCTACCACGGCCCCGAGGGCCTGGTCCGGATCGCCAGCCGGGTCGCCCGGCTGACCTCGATCCTGTCGGCCGGCCTCGCCTCGCTCGGCTTCGAACGCCAGCACCACGGCAGCGCCTTCGACACCCTGTGCCTGAAGACCGGCGAACGCACCGACGCCATCGCCGCGCGCGCGGTGTCGCTGGGCGTCAACCTGCGCAAGGCGTGGGGCGAATACCTGTGCGTCTCGCTGGACGAGACCACCACCCGCGCCGACATCGAACTGCTGTGGCGGATCTTCGGCGGCGACGACGCGACGCTGCCGGACATCGACGCGCTGGACGCGACCGCGCCGTCGCTGATCCCGGCGGAACTGCAGCGCACCTCGGCGTTCCTCACCCACCCGGTGTTCAACACCCACCACAGCGAGCACGAACTGCTGCGCTACATGCGCGCGCTGGCCGACAAGGACCTGGCGATGGATCGCACGATGATCCCGCTGGGCAGTTGCACGATGAAGCTCAACGCCACCGCGGAGATGATCCCGGTGACCTGGCCGGAATTCGCGAACATCCACCCGTTCGCGCCGGCCGACCAGGCGCAGGGCTACCGCGAACTGATCGACGGCCTCGAGGCGATGCTGGTCGAATGCACCGGCTACGACGCGGTCAGCCTGCAGCCGAACTCCGGCGCGCAGGGCGAGTACGCCGGCCTGCTCGCGATCCGCGCCTACCACCGCGCGCGCGGCGAGGGCCATCGCGACATCTGCCTGATCCCGGATTCCGCGCACGGCACCAACCCGGCCTCCGCGCACATGTGCGGGATGACCGTGGTCGTCACCAAGACCGACGCCAACGGCAACGTCGATGTCGACGACATCCGCCGCAACGCCGAGAAGTACGGCGACCGCCTCGCCGCGCTGATGGTCACCTATCCGTCCACGCACGGCGTGTTCGAGGAAGACATCGTCGAGATCTGCGAGATCGTGCACCGCCACGGCGGCCAGGTGTACACCGACGGCGCGAACATGAACGCGCTGGTCGGCGTCGCCAAGCCGGGCAAGTGGGGCTCGGACGTGTCGCACCTCAACCTGCACAAGACCTTCTGCATCCCGCACGGCGGCGGCGGCCCGGGCGTGGGCCCGTGCGCGGTGAAATCGCATCTCGCGCCGTATCTGCCGGGCGCGCTCGGCAAGGACGGCCTGCGCACCCGCGGCGTCGGCGACGGCAGCGTCGGCATGGTCAGCGCGGCGAGCTTCGGCTCGGCCTCGATCCTGCCGATCAGTTGGATGTACGTCACCCTGATGGGCGCCGCCGGCCTGCGCAAGGCCACCCAGGTGGCGCTGCTCAACGCGAACTACATCGCGAAGCGGCTCGCGCCGCACTACAGGACCCTCTACACCGGCCGCAATGGCCTGGTCGCCCACGAGTGCATCCTCGACCTGCGCCCGCTGAAGGACGCCACCGGCATCTCCGCCGAGGACGTCGCCAAGCGCCTGATCGACTTCGGCTTCCACGCGCCGACCCTGAGCTTCCCGGTCGCCGGCACGCTGATGGTCGAACCGACCGAATCCGAGTCGCAGCACGAACTCGATCGCTTCATCGACGCGATGATCCAGATCCGCGACGAGATCCGGGCGGTCGAGGACGGTCGCCTGGACCGCGAGGACAACCCGCTCAAGCACGCGCCGCACACCGCGACGATGGCCTCCGCCAGCGAGTGGACCCACGCCTATCCGCGCGAACTGGCGGTGTTCCCGCTGGCCACGCTGCGGCAGCAGAAGTACTGGCCGCCGGTGTCCCGCGTCGACAACGTCTACGGCGACAAGAACGTGATGTGCGCCTGCATCCCGATCGACGCCTACCGCGACACCGCGGACGCCTGAGCCCGGCGACGCCGCCCCGGCCCGCCTGCCGGACCGGGGCATGCCCGACCGCCACGACCCGACCGCCAGCCCTGACCGCCATGACCCGGACGGCCCGCATCGCGGGCCGTTTCGTCGTGCACGGGGTCCGGCCGGGCAACATGACAGGCCCGTGACGGCGACCTGCTAGATTACGCGACGGCGGTTGGCATCGACCCGGGGGAAACGGGGCCGGTGCGCCGGGGCCGGTTCGCCGGCGACGCCGGCCGGACCGCAATCCACATCCAGACTCCCGGGGGAGGGACACGCATGTCCGTACGCAAGATGCCCAGCGCCACACGCCTTTTCGTCGCCCTGCTGGCCGCCATGGCGCTGCCGGCAGTCGCCCAGGACGCCACCGACCCGGCCACCGCCGACCAACCGGCCGGCGACCGGGTCGGCACCCTCGACCGGATCTCGGTCACCGGCAGCCGCATCAAGCGCGCGCTGTCCGAGCAGGCCCTGCCGATCACGACCTTCACCCGGGCGCAGATCGACGCGCAGGGCATCACCTCGGCGGAACAACTGCTGATGACGCTCAACATCGCCGGCAACGGGTCGGACAACCTGGCCAGCAACGCCGGCATCGTCAGCGAGGAGCAGCGCGGCAACAACGGCGTCTCCGGCGCCAACCTGCGCGGCCAGGGCGCGGACGCGACCCTGGTGCTGCTCAACGGCCGCCGCGTCGCGACCCACGGCCTCAAGGGCCGCGCGGTGGACCTCAACGCGATCCCGTTCGCCGCCATCGAGCGGGTCGAAGTGCTGCGCGACGGCGCCTCCGCGATCTACGGCACCGACGCCATCGGCGGCGTGATCAACTTCATCACCAAGCGCGACTACACCGGCCTGCAGGCATCGATGTTCGTGGACCTCACCGAAGCCGGCGGCGGCAACATCTACGGCAGCAACCTGCTGTTCGGCCACGGCGACCTGGACAACGACGGCTGGAACGCCTTCGGCACGCTCAGCGTCAAGCGCAATACCATCCTCCGCGGCCACGACCGCGATTTCTCCAACACCTTCCAGCCCGATCGCGGGCTGTCGCCCGACACCCGCGGCACCCCGTTCGCGACCGTCTTCAGCCTCGGCAGCAGCGGCACCGGCGCCAGCAGCCTGCTGCGCAACGGCGTGCTCGCGCCGGGCGGCGGCAGCACCCGCATGACCGCGGTCAACATCTACAACCTGCCGGGCGCGGCCGGCTGCGAAGCCGCCGGACCGGACATGGGCCCCTACGGCTACCGGCTGTGGAATTCGCCCGCCTCGCGCTACGCCTGCGCCTGGGACTACGCCGCCGCCGCGGTGATCCAGCAGCCGCAGGACAGCATCGACTTCATCGGCCGCGCCACCTACCGCCTCGGCGGCGCGCACGAGGCCTACGTCGAGCTGACCGCGTCGCGGGTCGAGGTCGCCAAGACCTTCGAGCCGAACCAGATCTCCTCGAGCACCTCCACCGCCGTCACCTCGCTGGGCCCCAGCACCTGGTATCCGCGCAACGCGCTCACCCAGGCCACCTACGACACGGTCTACGACGCGCTGGCGGCCTACTTCGGCCCCGCGCAGCTCAACGCGCGCGGCACCCCGATCGCCTACCGCTGGCGCTGCATGCCCTGCGGCCCGCGCCAGATCGAGACGACCACCGACTCGTATCGCATCGTCGCCGGCATCGGCGGCCCGATCGGTCGCTGGAGCTACGACGTCGGCCTGGTGCGCGGCAGCAGCAAGTCGGAGTCGACGCTGGGAAGCGGCTACTTCTACACCGACTCGCTGCGCCAGATCCTCGGCAGCGGCCTGCTCAATCCGTTCCTCGCGCCCGGGCAGAGCCAGTCGCCCGAGGCCATGGCCGCGCTCGCGGCCGCGTCCGCGCGCGGCGTGAAGCTGTACGGCGGCGAATCGGTGGTGACCTCGCTGGACGCCTCGTTCACCGGCGACCTCGGCTTCTTCCACCTGCCCGGCGGCGACGTGGCGATGGCCGCGGGCGTCGATCTGCGCCGCGAGGAATTCCTGTTCGACGGCGACCAGCGCACCCAGAAGCGGCCGGTGTTCAACGCCCCGTTCGACGACGCCAACGCGCTGGACAACGTCCACCGCGACATCGCCGCGGCCTACGTCGAATTCGAGCTGCCGATCTTCGACCGCTTCGACCTCAATCTCGCCGGCCGCTACGACCATTACAGCGGCTTCGGCGGCACCACCAACCCGAAGGTCTCGTTCCGCTACCGGCCGTTCGACTGGCTGCTGTTCCGCGGCGCCTACAGCACCGGCTTCAAGGTGCCCAGCTTCAACCAGCTCTACAACGGCGTCAGCGAGGTGCAGTACACCGGCCAGGACCTCGCCGACCCGGCGACCTGCCCCGGCGGCATCGCCCAGCCGACGGTGCCGGGCTGCGAAGTGATCCGCCCGGTCGAGATCTTCGGCGGCAAGACCGACCTCGCCCCGGAGGAGTCGACCCAGCGCAGCCTCGGCGTCGTCTACTCGCCGATGGAACAGCTCAACATCGCGCTGGACTGGTGGGAGATCGAACGCACCAACACCATCCGCTCGGCGCCGCGCGACGTGCTGATCCAGTACTACGACCAGTTCTCGGGCAACTGGATCCGCGATTCCTCCGGCGAAGTGGTGGCGATCGACCGCCGCTACATCAACTCCGGCGGCAGCCTGATGCGCGGGCTGGAGCTGGACGCCAACCTCGGCGGCGAAGTCGCCGGCGGCCGCCTCAACCTCAACCTCAACGGCAGCTACATCCAGGATTTCCAGACCAAGGCGCTGGAGACGCTGCCGTACTCGCAGAACCTGGTCGGCCGCTACGTGCGCTACTACAACCTGCCGCTGCGCTGGAAGCACACGCTCAACCTCAGCTACAGCCGCGGCAAGTGGTCGCACACGCTCAGCCAGATCCATCGCGACGGCTACTACGACGAGCCGCCGGCGAGCGTCGCCAACGGCAGCTACATCCCGCCCGACTGGCGCCCGCAGGTGGACGGCTACACCACCTACAACTACAGCGTGACCTGGACCGGCATCGACCGCCTCAAGCTGGCGTTCGGGATCAAGAACCTGCTCGACCAGGATCCGCCGTTCACCGCCCACATGAACGACTTCGCCGCCGGCGCCGGCTGGGAAGCGCGCGTCGGCGATCCGCGCGGACGCGCCTATTCGCTGCTGGTCGAATACCGGTTCAAGTGACGGCCGCGGGCCTCGCGGTCGCGGGCCTCGCGCCCGCGCACCGCGCCAGCTCGCACGACGACGCCGGCCCCCACGCGGGGCCGGCGTTCATTCGGTCGGCACGCCCGGATCGAAATCGAAGCCGTTGCCGATGTCGGCCAGGCACGGCATCGGCCTGGCCGGCAACCGCAGCGTGCGCGTCTTCGACGGGCCGTCTTCGGCGAGATTGCCGATCTCGACCGTCGCGCGGCGGGCGGGATAGTTCGCGCTGATCGTGGTCGTGTCGCCGCTGGCGCGATGCGCCTCGACGCGGTCGTAGCCGATCAGCCGGAAGCAGCCTTCCTGCCAGCGGAAGGTGAACGTGGTGCCGCTGGTATACCAGGTGCCGGCGCTGGCCCAGGCGTGCAGCCCCACCGAGAACGCGCCGCGCTGCACGCTGACGGCGCCGTCGCCGCCGAGGTAGTCGTCCATCACCGGGTTGTCCGGCCGCGGCACCAGCGCATGATCCTCGGTCGCGAGCCGGTAGCCTCCCGCGTCGGCGAACAGCACCGCGAGCATGCGCGGATTGGTGTCGAACTCGTCGGGGCCCAGCCCGTCGTTGTGGATCACGTTCGCCGGGTCGTGCATGCGCAGCACCAGGACCAGGTCGTCGCGGCCATCCTTGTCGAGGTCGCCGGCGGCGCGCATCTCGATCGCCCACCCCGCGGGCACGAAGGCCTCCGGCGTGGCGCCGCGCGCCGGCAGCGCCGGGTACGTCACCTCGGGCGGATCGCCCTCGTCCGCCGACACCGTGGCGCAGCAGGCGACCAACAAAGATGCGGCGAGCGCGCGCATCGCGGGCAAGGGCATGGACATCGGACGACGCTCCCGGATTTCGATCCGGGCGATTGTGTCACGTCCGCCAGAGCAGCATCTGGTTGTTCGCGGGCATCGCGACGACCTCCGCCGCACGGAATCCGGCCGCCCGCGCGAGCGCGTCGACCGCCTCGCGATCGCGGATGCCGGAACGCCGATCGCGCGCCTTCAGCCAGCCGTCGAACTCGCGGTTGCTGTCGCTGGTGAACGCGCCGCCGACGTTGAACGGACCGTAGACCGCGAGCATCGCGTCGGCCGTGCAGACCGCCGCCAGCCCGGCGAAGAAGCCTTCGACCTCCGGCCAGCCCATGATGTGCAGCGTGTTCGCGCTGAACACCGCGTCGAACCGGCCCGACGGCGGCGGCGCCAGCCCGGGCGGGTCGGCGATCGCCTGCACCACCACGGGCGGCGGCGTGTTCGGCAGCGCCGCCTCGGCCAGCCACTGGCCGATGCCCGGCAGGTGCGCTTCGGCGTCCGCGCACTGCCATTCGAGCCACGGCATCGCCGCCGCGAAATGCACCGCGTGCTGGCCGGTGCCGCTGCCGATCTCCAGCACCCGCCGGCGATCGGCGAACGCCGTGCGCAGCACGTCGAGGATCGGCCCGCGGTTGCGCTCGCAGCTCGGGGAAAAGGGTTTCGGCGGCACGCGGGGCTCCCGGACCTGCCCCGGACTCACATCGTGTGGGTCGGCTTGTCCGAGTTGAGGATGCCGGCGAGGATCGCCTCGATCTTGTTCTTCACCGCCTCGCCCTCGGCGCTGTCGGCGAACTGCACGCCGATGCCCGCGGTGCGGTTGCCCTGGGCGCCGGCCGGCGTGACCCAGGCGACCTTGCCGGCCACCGGCAGGCGCTCGGCCGATTCGGGCAGGGTCATCAGCAGGAAGACCTCGTCGCCGATGAAGTAGCGCTTGGCCGTGGGCACGAACACCGCGCCGCCCTTGATGTAGGGCATGTAGGCTTGGAACAGCGCGTTCTTGTCCTTGACGGCGAGGGACAGGATGCCCTGGCGGGCGCCGGCGACCTTGGCGTTCATCGTCTGACTCCGGAAGCGGGAGGTACCGCGCCCCGCCACTGGGCGAGGAGTTCGGCCAGGGCGAGATCCGCGCGGACGGTGGTCCGCAGCAGGTCCCGGGTGCGGTTGGCGGCATCGAACCAGGATGCGAGGGTGCGGATTCCGGCCGGATCGGTCAAGCGGGCGGCCTCGGCCAGCGCCAGGTCGGCGGCGTGGCGCAGGCGCAGGTCGAGGTCGTCCTCGCCGGCCCAGCGCTGCGCGGCCTCCAGCGGCGAGCGCTCGCCGCGGCGGATCGACTGCAGGTCGCCGGCGACCTCGCGGCGCAGCGCCAGCCCGCCGTCGCGCAGCCAGGCGTCGGCCAGCCCGGGGTGGCCGCGGGCGGCGTCGAGGGCCTCGGTGGCGGCCGCGTCGGGGTGGCCCTGCGCGACCAGCCAGGCCAGCGCCTCTGCGCGCGCGGGCAGCCGGAACTCCAGCCGCTGGCAGCGGCTGCGGATCGTCGCCGGCAGCCGCGCGGGCTGGGCGCTGACCAGCCACAGGTAGCGGCCGTCCTGCGGCTCCTCCAGGGTCTTGAGCAGCGCGTTGCAGGCGGCGTGGTTGATGGCCTCGGCCGGGTCGAGGATCGCGATCTGCGCGCCGCCGTACTGCGGCGTCAGCGCCAGCTTCTCGGACAGCCGGCGGATCTGCTCGATCACGATCTCGGTGCGCGGCTTGCCGGTCTTGTCGTTGACCTCGTGGCCGACCAGCATCAGGTCCGGGTGCCCGGCATGGCCGAACGGATGCGCCGGCGCGCCGCCGGGGCGCACTTCCAGCGGATCGCGCTGGTGGCGGTTGGCGAACAGCAGGCAGCCGCGGCAGCGGCCGCAGGCCTCGCCGTCGGCGCCGCGCGCCTCGCACAGCAGGCGGCGGGCGAGGCGCTCGGCGACCGCGCGCTTGCCCAGTCGCGGCGGGCCGCACAGCAGCAGCGCGTGGCCGAGCCGGCCGCTGTCGAGCGCGGCCGCCGCCTGTGCGTACACGCGCTGCTGCCAGGGCGCCAGCGGCGGCAGTTCGAGCGTGCTCATCGGGGCATGCTCATCGGGCGCGCGCCCATCGCGGCATGCTCACGACGCCTGCTCCGCCGCGCTGCGCGCCATGAACAGGCGCAGGATCGCGACCGCGTCGTCGGCCACCGCCTGCGCCGGCTGCGAGGCGTCGACCACGCGCACCCGCTCGGGCTCGGCGCGCGCCCGCGCGAGGAAGGCGCGGCGCACCTGCTCGAAGAAATCGTCGCGCTCGCGCTCGATGCGATCGGGCGTCTGGCCGAACACCAGGTCGCGCCCGCGGGTGCGCTCGCGGCCCTGGGCGACGCCGAGGTCGAGCAGCAGCGTCAGCCCCGGGCGCAGGCCGACGACGCGGCGTTCGAGTTCGGCGACGAACGCCGGATCGAGGCCGCGGCCGCCGCCCTGGTAGGCGTAACTGGAATCGGTGAAGCGGTCGCTGATCACCCACGCGCCGCGCTCGAGCGCCGGCAGGATCGTCCCGCGCACGTGCTGCGCGCGCGCGGCGAACATCAGCAGCAGTTCGGTCTCGGCCGACGGCTTCTCGTCGCCGGGATGCAGCAGCAGTTCGCGGATCTGCTCGGCCAGCGGCGTGCCGCCGGGCTCGCGCGTGCTCACCACTTCGGCGCCGGTCTGCTGCAGCGCCTCGCGCAGCGCGTTGAGCACGGTGGTCTTGCCCGCGCCCTCCCCGCCTTCCAGCGAGACGAAGCGCGGATGCCGCGGGAGCGGCGCGTCGGCCGAAAGGCCGCCCGCGGCGATGTCGGCGGCGACCGGCCCGGTCACTGCGCGCGGCCCTCGCGTTCGGCCGCGCGCTGTGCGCGATAGCGGCGCAGGTAATCGGCGACCGCGGTCTGGTGCTCGGCGTAGGTGCGGGTGAACACGTGCCGCCCGCTGCCGTCGCCGACCGCGACGAAGAACAGCGCGTCGCCCGGCGCCGGGTGCGCGACCGCCCGCAGCGCGTCCTCGCCGGGCATCGCGATCGGGGTCGGCGGCAGGCCGTCGCGGGTGTAGGTGTTGTACGGCGTGTCGGTGAGCAGATCGACCTTGCGGATGTTGCCGTTGTAGGCGCTGCCGAGGCCGTAGATCACGGTCGGGTCGGTCTCCAGCCGCATCAGCGCCTTCAGCCGGCGCAGGAACAGCCCGGCGATCTGCGGGCGTTCCTCGGCGATGCCGGTTTCCTTCTCGACGATCGACGCCAGGGTCAGCAGTTCGTAGGCCGACTGCAACGGCAGGTCCTTGTCGCGGCCGGCCCAGGCCGCGGCCAGCGCCTTGTCCATCGCGTCGGCGGCGCGGCGCAGCACGTCGAGGTCGCTGTCGTGGCTGGTGTAGACGTAGGTCTCGGGCAGGAAGCGGCCTTCCGGATGCTGGCCGCCGCGGCCGATGGCTTTCATCAGTGCGCGATCGTCCAGCGCGGCGCCGTCCTGCTTCAACGGCCGCGCCTTCGCGATCGCCGCGCGCAGTTCGCGGATGTTCCAGCCCTCGACGATGGTGAAGCGGTACTGCAGCACCTTGCCGTCGCGCATCGCCACCAGCAGTTCGCGCGGGGTGATCCCCGGCTTGAGCGCGTACTCGCCGATCTGGATCCGGCCGGCGGCGCCGGTCTCCTTCGCCAGCGCGCGCCATTCCATCGCGCGCACGGACACGCCGCGCGCCTCCAGCTTGCGCAGCACCTTCGGCAGCGAATCGCCGGGATCGACCACCAGCGTGTCGCCGTCGGCGAGGCCGGCGATCGGCGCATCGGCGAAGTCGTGGTAGTGGCGGTACGCGAACACGCCGGCGACGCCCGCAGCGACCAACGCGAGGCCGGCGAGCAGGAACAACCAGCGAACGAAACGGAACGGGGATCGCGAACTCACGGAACGTCCTCGGGCGAGGCGAAGGCGGGATGTGCGGCGGCCAGCAGGCGCCGCGCCCCGGCCACGGCCGGATGCGGCGCCAGGGCCCGCGCATCGAGCCGGGCCACGGGCAGGATACCGCGCAGGGCGTTGCACAGCAGCAGCGCGTCGGCGGACCCGACGTCCTCGACCGACAGCGTCGTCACGTCGGCGTCCAGGCGTTCGACGAGCAGCGCCCGGCACACGCCGGCGACGCCGCAGCGATCCACCGCCGGCGTCGACCAGCGGCCGCCGCGCAGCACGAACAGGTTGGCGGCGGTCGCGCAGACGACGCGGCCGTCGGCGTCGCGCATCAGGCCCTCGTCGATGCCGGGGTCGCGCCATTCGGCGCGCGCGAGCACCTGTTCGAGCCGGTTGCAGTGCTTGAGCCCGGCCAGCGCCGGCTGCAGCGCCAGCCGCGTCTCGCACCAGCGCACGACCAGTCCGCCGGCGCGCATCGGCGGCGGCAACGGCGCGGCCTGCAGCAGCCACACCGGCGCAGCGTCCGTCGACGGCGCATAGCCGCGCCCGCCGCTGCCGCGGGTGAGGACCAGCTTGATCGCGGCCTCGCCCGCCGCCGCGACGAACGCCGCGACCTCGCGGTCGAGGACCGCGTCGGGCGGCGGCGCGATGCCCAGCCGCGCGGCGCCGGCGACGAGCCGCGCGCGATGCGCCGGCCACCACGGCAGCGTGCCGCCGGTCGCGCGCATGGTCTCGAACACGCCGTCGCCGTAGGCGAGGCCGCGGCCGGTCGCGAGCGTCGTCGCCGCGGCGTCGACCGGCGCATCGCCGACGAACACCCGCACCTCGGCGCGCAGGTCGGCACGCGCGTCCGCGCGCGCGCCGCTGGTCATGCCCCCGCTCCCAGCGCCTTGAGCAGGCCGCGGGCCTTGGCGCGGGTCTCGTCGAGTTCGCGCTGCGGATCGGAGTCGGCGACGATGCCGGCGCCGGTGCGGAAGCGCAGCGTCGCGCCGCCGTCGGCGTCGGCCTGCATCTCGGCGCTGCGGATCAGGATGTTGAGGTCGAGGTCGCCGTTGCGGTCCAGCCAGCCGAACGCGCCGGTGTAGGCGCCGCGGCCCTCGCCTTCGAGTTCGGCGATGATCTGCATGCAGCGCACCTTCGGGCAGCCGGTGATGGTGCCGCCGGGGAACACCGCGCGGATCGTCGCGCCGGGCGTGGCGTCCGCTCGCAGCCGGCCGCGGACGTTGCTGACGATATGGTGCACGTGCGAATAGCTTTCCACCGTCATCAGCTCGTCGACCTCGACGCTGCCCGGCGCGCAAACGCGGCCGAGGTCGTTGCGTTCGAGGTCGATCAGCATCACGTGCTCGGCGCGCTCCTTGGGATTGCCGACCAGCTCGCGGATGCGCGCGCCGTCGTCGTCGCCGGCGAAGCGCGGGCGGGTGCCGGCGATCGGGCGCGTTTCGACGACGTCGCCGCGCACCGCGACCAGGCGCTCCGGCGACGAGCTCACCACCGCCCACGGCCGTCCGTCGGATTCGCCGGCGAACATCCCGGCGAACGGCGCCGGGCTGGCCTCGCGCAGGCGTGCGTACAGCGCGTCGGGCGCATGCGTCGCGCAGCGCGCGCGCCACGCCCGCGAGAGGTTGACCTGGAACACGTCGCCGGCGGCGAGGTAATCGAGGATGCGGCGCACGCCGTCGGTGAAGCGCTCCGGCGCATCCTCGCGCAGAGACTCGGGCGCGGACCACGCCGGCGCGGTGTCGTCGGCAGCGGCAGCCGCGGCATCGCCGGCGATCGTGTCCAGCCAGGCGTCGGCGTCGGCGCCGGCTTCGGCCAGCGCCACGCATTCGCCGGTGACCCGGTCGCGGATCAGCGCGGCCGGACAGCGCAGCGCCAGCGCCACCGGCAGTGCGCCTTCGGCGGGCGGCAGCCGCAGCACCGGCTCGACCTGCGCGGCGAGTTCGTAGGTCAGCAGCAGCGCCCAGCCGCCGTGGAACGGCCAGCGCGGCTCGTCGCGCGGCGTGCGCAGCGCGCGCCACGCCGCGTCGAGCGCGTCGAGGAAATCGCCGCCGCGATCGGCGCCGGTCTCGTCGCGGACGCGGCCGTCGCGATCGAGCCGCAGCGCCTCGCCGCCGGTCGCGAGCAGCAGGTCCCAGCGCGCGAGCGCGTGCCCGGGCGCGAGCGAGGACGAGGTCGACTGCAGCAGCAGCGGATAGCGCGACGGCGCGCGCCGCTGCAGGCGCAGCGGATCGCAGTCGTCGGGCAGCGCGCGGGTGACGATCATGCCGGCCTTCCGCGGCTGCGGACCAGGCGGGGACGTCGGATGGCGGACGTCAGAGACGGCCGAACACCAGCGTGCCGTTGGTGCCGCCGAAGCCGAAGCCGTTCGACACCACGTAGTCGAGGCGCTGCTCGCGCGCCGTGTTCGGCACGTAGTCGAGGTCGCAGCCTTCGCCGGGCGCGTCGAGGTTGATCGTCGGCGGCACGATGCCGGTGTGCAGCGCCATCACCGAGAACACCGCTTCCACGCCGCCGGCCGCGCCGAGCAGGTGGCCGGTCATCGACTTGGTCGAGCTGACCATCAGCGACTTCGCGTGATCGCCGAACGCGCGCTTGATCGCCTGGGTCTCGGCGAGGTCGCCCAGCGGCGTCGAGGTGCCGTGCGCGTTGAGGTAGCCCACGCGCGCGGGATCGATGCCGGCATCGCGCAGCGCCGCGGCCATGCAGCGCGCGGGGCCGTCGCCGTCCTCGCTGGGCGCGGTCATGTGGTAGGCGTCGGAGCTGGCGCCGGAGCCGACCAGTTCGCAGTAGATGCGCGCGCCGCGCGCCTTGGCGAACTCGTATTCCTCGAGGACCAGGATGCCGGCGCCGTCGCCGATCACGAAACCGTCGCGGTCGCGGTCCCACGGACGCGAGGCGCGGGTCGGATCGTCGTTGCGGGTGCTCATCGCCTTCATCGCGCAGAAGCCGCCGACCGAGGTCGGCGTGGTGCCGCGCTCGGCGCCGCCGGCGATCATCGCGTCGGCGTCGCCGTACTGGATCATGCGCATCGCGGTGCCGATCGAATGGTTGGAGCTGGCGCAGGCCGACACCGCGGAGAAGTTCGGGCCCTTGATGCCGGTGATCAGCGTGATCTGGCCCGGCAGCATGTTGATGATCGTGCTCGGCACGTAGAACGGCGAGACCTTGCGCGGGCCGCCCTCGTGCAGGCGGATGGTCTGCTCCTCGATGCCGTGGATGCCGCCGATGCCCGAGCCGATGATCGCGCCGATGCGCTCGGCGTTGGCGTCGGTGATCTCCAGCCCGGCGTCGCGCAGCGCCATCACCGTGGCGGCGACGCCGTAGTGGATGAAGGTGTCCATCTTCTTGACGTCCTTCGCCGGCACCCACTGCGCGGGATCGAAACCGCGGATCTCGCCGCCGATGCGGGTGGTGTACCCCTCGGTGTCGAACTGGGTGATCGGGCCGATCCCGCTGCGGCCGTTGACGATCCCGTCCCAACTGCTGGCCAGATCGTTGCCCAGGGGCGAGAGGATGCCCAGGCCGGTGACGACGACGCGACGCTTCGACATAGCAGTGACTCCGGAACGCGGGCCGCGGGCGCGGGGGATGCGATGCGCCGCGCGGCGGGAAGGATATCGATGGAGTTGCAAAACGCAGAGGGCCGCGATGCGGCCCCGGCGTGGCCCGGGCGCGGGCCCGGGAGGGCGTCATGCCCGGCGGGTCGGGCCGCATGGGCCCTCCCCTTCGTGTCAGGCGGACGGATCAGGCCTTGACGTGGGCCTTGACGTAGTCGATCGCCTGCTGCACCGAAGTGATCTTCTCGGCGTCCTCGTCCGGGATCTCGCACTCGAACTCTTCTTCGAGGGCCATCACCAGTTCGACGGTGTCGAGCGAATCGGCGCCGAGATCGTCGACGAACGACGCATTGTTGGTGACTTCCTCTTCCTTGACGCCGAGTTGTTCGACCACGATCTTCTTGACGCGTTCTTCGATGCTGCTCATGGGGTATGTGCTCCGGGAAGGATGGTGCGGTGGATAGTGTAAGGGAAACCCGGTACCGCCGTGGATGGAGGTCGGGCCATTGGATTCAATGACTTATCGGACCGACGGGCCGCCGTGCGGCGGCCTGCGGGTCGCGACGCGGGTCACGGCATGTACATGCCGCCGTTGACGTGGAGGGTTTCGCCGGTGACGTAGCCGGCGCCGGGACCGGCGAGGAACGCCACCGCGTCGGCGATGTCCTGCGCCGCGCCGAGCCGGCCCAGCGCGATCTGGCCGACCAGCGCCTCGCGGGCGTTCTCCGGCAGCGCGCGGGTCATGTCGGTGTCGATGAAGCCCGGCGCGACGACGTTCACGGTGATGCCGCGCGAGCCGATCTCCTTCGCCAGCGACTTGCTGAAGGCGATGATGCCGGCCTTGGCCGCGGCGTAGTTGGTCTGGCCCGGGTTGCCGGTGACGCCGACCACCGAGGCGATGTTGACGATCCGGCCCTTGCGCGCCTTCATCATGCCGCGCATCACCGCCTTGCTGGTGCGGTAGACGCTGCCGAGGTTGGTGTCGAGGATCGACGACCATTCCTCGTCCTTCATCCGCATCAGCAGGTTGTCGCGGGTGATGCCGGCGTTGTTGACGAGGATCGAGACCGGGCCGAACTCCCTGGCGATGGCGTCGACCAGCGCGTCGATCGCGGCGCCGTCGGTGACGTCGAGCCTGCGGCCGTGGCCGCCCAGCGGGGCCAGTCGTTCGCCGATCGCCTGCGCGCCGCCGTCGGTGGTCGCGGTGCCGACCACGGTCGCGCCCTGTGCGGCGAGGGTGTCGGCGATGGCGGCGCCGATGCCGCGGCTGGCGCCGGTGACGAGGGCGATCTCACCCTGCAGCGGGCGATGGGGAGAAGCGTCTTGGCTCATGCGATCCGTGGGGGTGGCGACCGGCGGCGACCGCCGGTCTGGAATCCGGGGGGCGATGATACGGGCGAAAGCGCCGGTCTGTCTGTACGAGGGCGTATGTCGCAAGGGCGCGCCGGCCGCAGAAAAACGAAGCCGCCGCGACCGGAGGTCGCGACGGCTCGGGGACGGCGCGCGGGCTCAGTAGCGCAGCAGCGCCGAACCCCAGGTGAAGCCGCCGCCGAAGGCTTCCAGCAGCAGCAACTGGCCGCGCTGCACGCGGCCGGAACGCACCGCCTCGTCCAGCGCCAGCGGCACCGAACCCGACGAGGTGTTGCCGTGGCGATCGACGGTGACGATCACCCGCTCCATCGGCATCTCCAGGCGCTTGGCGGTGGCGTCGATGATCCGCAGGTTGGCCTGGTGCGGGATCAGCCAGTCGAGGTCGTGGCGATCGAGGCCGTTGGCTTCCAGGGTCTCGTCGACCACCGAATCCAGCGCCTTCACCGCGTGCTTGAACACGTCGCTGCCGGCCATCAGCACGCGCACGCCGGCGTTCTTCTCTTCGGGACGGAAACCGACCGAGACGCCGACCGGGTTCCACAGCAGTTCCTTCTTCCCGCCGTCGGCGTGCAGGTGGGTGCTGAGGATGCCGGTCTCGGTGTCCGGCTTGAGCACGACCGCGCCGGCGCCGTCGCCGAACAGCACGCAGGTGGTGCGATCGTTCCAGTCGAGCATGCGGGTGAGCGTTTCCGCGCCCACGACCAGCACGTTCTTGGCCGCGCCGCTGCGCACGAACTTGTCGGCGACGGTCAGCGCGTAGACGAAGCCCGAACAGGCGGCGTTGACGTCGAACGCCGGGCAGCCCTCGGCGCCGAGCCGGTGCTGCAGCAGGCAGGCGGTCGACGGGAAGATCAGGTCCGGGGTCGTCGTGCCGACGATGATCAGGTCCAGTTCGGACGCGGCGACGCCGGCGGCTTCCAGCGCGCGCAGCGAAGCCTGGTAGGCCAGGTCGCAGGTGGTCTCGCCCTCGGCGGCGACGTGGCGCTGGCGGATGCCGGTGCGCGCCTGGATCCATTCGTCGCTGGTGTCGACGAACTGCGCGAGGTCGTCGTTGGTGAGGATCTTCTCCGGCAGGTAGCTGCCGGTGCCCGCGATGCGTGCGTAGATGCGGTCGCTCATGCCAGCCGATCACCCCTGTGGTCGGGAAGCCGGAGCCGGGAGGGCCGCGTGCGGCCGTCGGCCGCTGCGGCGGCCGCCGGTGGAGCCGGTCGTTCCGCGGTGGGACCCGGCGCCGGCGAGGCCGGCGGACCCGGAAAAAACGGACGCGGCCTTTCGGCCGCATCCCTGTGTTGCGCCGGCGGGGCCGACGCGCGATGCCGGGCGCCAGGAGGCGCCGGCGGCATCACTCCTCGTCGACGACCTTGGTCTTCGGCGCGATCACCTGACGGCCGCGATAGAAGCCGCCTTCGGTGATGTGGTGGCGCAGGTGCACCTCGCCCGAGGTCGGGTCGGTGGCCAACTGCTTCGCGGTGAGGGCGTCGTGCGAACGACGCTGGCCGCGGCGGGACGGGGTGACGCGGGATTTCTGCACAGCCATGGGGATCGCTCCAGCTCGAATCGTGAATTGCGTATCTTGAATGCTTGTCTTGGATCGCTTGTCGCGGCCGGGACGAGGCCGTCGTCCCGGGCGAGTCCGGCATGCCCTCGCGGGCCGGCCGTCCTCAGGTCTTCTTCAGCGCCGCCAGGGCCGCGAACGGACTGGCGCGCTGTTCGTCTTCCTCCGGCACCGACCAGTCGCGCTCGACCGGCTCGCTGCCCGGCTTCACCGGCACCAGCGGCACGGCGAGGATCAGTTCGTCCTCGACCAGTTCCGCCGGCCGCACGAGGCCGTCGTCCGCCACCATCAGGGCCTCGCAGCCCGGGGGCAGCGCGGCCTCGACGTCCTCGTCGTCGCCCTCCGCCGCGCGCACGAGCGCGTAGCGCTGGGTCAGCGACACCGGCTGCAGGAACCGCTCCAGGCTACGCTGGCAGACCAGCGGCAGCTCGGCATCGACCTGCAGTTCCGCGAACGGCGTCTTCAACGCATCGTGACCGAACTCCAGGGCGAAGCGCGCTTCACCTTCGGGTTCGGCCAGCAGGTCGGCGAGACGGGCCATCGCGGACAGCGGCAGCCGGCCTTCGAACCTGCGCCTCGCCGCCGCCATGCGCCAAGCGTCCAGGACTTCGGGCACTTCAGCGGACATAAGACGCGGAATGGTAGGGACAGCCCGGGGCGCTGTCAAACCCCAAGCCCTTGTCGCAGCGACGATTTGCCCGCCGCACGGCGGCACGGCAGACTGTCCGCCCGCGTCCGGGCCCGTCGTGTGACCGTCTTCTCCCTTCCCGTGGCGACCCTCGCCTTCCTGGTCGTCCTGATCGTCGGTCTGGTCGTGGCCTGGCGGCTGTCGCGCGGCCCCCTGCCCCGCGAACGCGCCTACACCCGCCTGCTCGACGCGGCCGACGCGCTCGAGGCCCGGCTGCGGGTCGCCCGCTCCGAAATCGAGGCGATCACCGGCGGCGAGGACGAGACCGTCCGCACCGCCCTGCAGGAGATGCTGCGCCAGCGGCTGTGGCTGCAGCAGCACGGCGCCACCGCGCCGGTGAAGACGCTCGACGCGATGCGCAAGTCGATCGACCAGGCCCGCGCCCGCATCGACCAGCAGCTCGCGCTGGTCGAACAGGCCCGCGCCGGCGCGGCGTCGGACTGAGCCTCCCTCGACCGCCCACGGCCCATGCCGCCCCTGATCCTCGCCTCGACCTCGAGCTACCGCCGGGCGTTGCTCGAACGCCTCGGGCTGGCGTTCGCGATCGCCCGCCCCGAGGTCGACGAGACCCCGCGCCCGGGCGAAGCGCCTGCCGCCCTCGCCGTCCGCCTGGCCCGGGCCAAGGCCGAAGCGGTGGCCGCCGGCGCCGGCGACGCCTGGACGATCGGCTCCGACCAGGTCGCCGAACTGGACGGCCGGCCGCTGGGCAAGCCGGGCACGGCGGCGAACGCGATCGCCCAGTTGCGGGCGATGTCCGGACGCGAAGTCCGCTTCCACACCGCGCTGTGCCTGGCCGGGCCCGACGGCCACCGCCTCGAACACCTCGATCTCACCGTCGTGCGCTTCCGCACGCTCGACGCGGACGAGATCGCCCGCTACGTCGAGCGCGAACAGCCCCTGGACTGCGCCGGCAGCTTCAAGTGCGAGGGCCTGGGCATCGCCCTGTTCGAAGCCATCGACAACCGCGACCCCACCGCGCTGATCGGCCTGCCGCTGATCGCCACCGCGCGCCTGCTGCGCGAGGCGGGCTTCGCGGCGCCGTGAGCGCACGCCGCGACGGCGGCCGCCACGTCACACCGCACATCGTGCGATAGAGCGAGCTTCGTCGAGCGGCTTCGGCAGACCGGCCTGGTAGAGCGACCTAGTAGAGCGGGCTTCAGCCCGCTGCACCTCGTGTCATCCAGAGTCGTTTCGGCGCAGCGGGCTGAAGCCCGCTCTACCGGGTCGTGCGCCCGCTCTACCGGACCACGATCACCCGCTCCGGCCAGTCCTCGACGCTGCCGTCGCGGCCGTGCAGGCGCAGGCCGAGGCGGTGGCTGCCGGCCGGCACGCCGGAAAGGTCGATATCCGCGCTGAAACCGACGTTCGGCTGATGCGGATCGGTCGAACCGCCCTCGCGCCACTTGGCCCAGAAGCCCGCCGCCTCCGGCCGCGGCAGGCCGTAACCGGCGCGCCCGAACGAACGGCCGTCGAGCAGCACCTCCACCGAGGCCAGTCCGACCCCGTCCTTGAACGCCCAACCGTGCATCGCGAGCCGGCGCGACACGACCGCGTCCTTTTCGGGCGCATCGATCCACGCCATCGCCGGCGCGACGCACGGCCCGGTCTCGCGCGCGCCGGTCAGCGCGAACAGCAGGTAGCGCTTGCGGCCGCCGTCGACGTTCACCACCGTCGGCGGCGGCAGCGGACCGACGCGTTCGCACAGCGCATGCCAGTGCGCGAGCTGGCGGCGGTATTCGACATCGGTGGCGCCGGTGACCAGCAGCACCGGCGCGGTGTCGCGCAGGGCCCGGCCGTCCCGATGCAGGTCCCACAGCAGCAACTGCGGCGCGCGGCCGTGATGCACGTTGAGCGGATGGTCGAGCACCGGGATGCGGGGATCGTCGAACAGGAACCCGAGCTCGGCGCCGATCTTGAAACCGTCGGCGAGCAGCGTCGTGCCCGCGGGCATCTTCGCGCGCCGTGCGGCGACCGCGTCGGCGAGCACGTCCCATCCGGCGAAGTTCGACGGATACGCCTTGCTGTCGGCGAGGCGCGTGCGGACCGCCGGCGTCGCGGCGATCGCGTAGTAGCCGAGGCCGGCGGCCAGCCCCAGCGCGGCGAGCGCCCAGGCGATCCGGCGCGCGAACGCCGGCCAGCGCGCCAGCACCGCCGGCGCCAGCGGCAGCAGCGCCAGCCAAGCCGGCAGCGGCCAGTGGAAGCTGACCCGTTCGCTGTCGGCGAAGAAGCCCAACGCGAAGAAGCCGGCCAGCACCAGCAGGCCCGAGCGCGCCAGGTAGCGCGCCCCGGGCGCGCCGGCGCTGCGCCCGGCCCATCCGGCGCGCAGCAGCGCCCACAGCAGCAGCGGGGTGACGAACAGCGCCTGGGCGACGATGAACAGCAGGCCGTCGAGGTGGAAGGCCCAGGGATGGCGGTCGACCAACTGGAAGCGCAGGCCGGCGTCGGCATTGGCGAGGTTCCAGTGCAGCAGCGGCCACCACGCGAGCGCGCCGATCGCCAGCGCCAGCCAGACCCGTGCGTCGCGCAGCGCGCGGCGACCTTCCGGCAGCGACAGCAGCGCGACGAAGCCGACGCCGATCACCGCGATGAAGCGATAGTGGGTGAGCCCGCCGATCGCCAGTCCCGCCGCCAGCAGCGCGACCGCCGGCCAGCGCACGCCGCGCAGCAGCCGCGCGCCGGCGTCCAGGCACAGCACCGTCGCCAGCGCCATCGGCACGTCCGGCAGCGCCAGCACCCCGAGCGTCCCGAGCAGCGGCAGCAGCAGCGCGAGCGACCCGGCCTGCCAGGCGAACGCGGGCGCGCCGTCGCCGGCTTCGCGGCGCGCGATCGCGACCACGTGCCACGGCAGCCACGCGGCGATCAGCAGGAACGGCCAGCGCACGCCGGCCAGACCGTGGCCGGCCACCGCCTCGCCCAGCCGCACCAGCGCCGCGGTCAGCCCGGGCAGGTCCGAATAGGCCCAGGCCGGGTGCCGGCTTTCCTGCCAGTAGAACGCTTCGTCCACGAACAGCGGCAGATGCGCGGCGAGCGCGCACTTGACCAGCGTGATGACCGCCCACAGCACGATGAAACATCGCCTCGCCGCAACCGTCTGATGCATCGACCCTTCGCCCCGCTACACTGCCCGTCCGCTGTTTCGCTTCCGCCGGAAAACGCCGTGACGTCCCCCCGCGAGCCCCGCACATGCTAAACGACGCCGTCCGCAACGCCCTCGAACGCGCCCAGGCGCAGGTCAACGCGCTGGTGCTGGGCAAGCCGGACGAGGTGCGGCTGGCCTTCGTCGGCCTGCTGTCCGACGGCCACGTGCTGATCGAGGACCTGCCCGGCCTGGGCAAGACCACCCTGGCGCACGCGCTGGCGGCGACGCTGGGGCTGGGGTTCCAGCGCGTGCAGTTCACCTCCGACCTGCTGCCGTCGGACATCGTCGGCGTGTCGGTGTTCGATGCGCAGACCCGCGGCTTCCGCTTCCACCCCGGGCCGGTGTTCGCCCAGGTGCTGCTGGCCGACGAGATCAACCGCGCGCCGCCGCGCACCCAGAGCGCGCTGCTGGAGGCGATGGCCGAACACCAGGTCACGATCGACGGCGCCACCCATCCGCTGCCGGACCCGTTCTTCGTGATCGCCACCCAGAACCCGGTGGATCTGTCCGGCACCTATCCGCTGCCCGACTCGCAGCTCGACCGCTTCCTGCTGCGGCTGCACCTGGGCTATCCGCCGGAGGACGCCGAGCGCGCGCTGCTCGCCGGCGCCGACCGCCGCGACCTGATCGCGCGCAGCGAGGCGGTGCTCGGCGCCGACGAGGTGCGCGCGCTGCGCGAGGCGGTCCTCGGCATCCACGCCAGCGAGGCGCTGATCGACTACGTGCAGCGGCTGCTCGCGCGCAGCCGCCACCACCCCGGCGTGCGCGTCGGCCTGTCCCCGCGCGCGGGCCTGGCGCTGCTGCGCGCGGCGCGGGCGCACGCGCTGCTGCGCGGGCGCGAGCACGTGCTGCCCGAAGACGTGCAGACGCTGTTCGTGGCGGTCGCCGCGCATCGCCTGACCGCGGACGCCGACGGCGGCGATGGCAAGTCGCTGGCCGAGGCGATCCTGCGCGCGGTCGCGGTCGACTGATCCTGCGCCGACGATGGCCGACGCCGACGCCGGCGACACGCTCCGCGCCCGGCTCGCGCGCCGGGCCGCGCGACTGACCCGGCCGCGCGGGCCGGAGTCGCTGCCGGTGGCGTTCGACCGCCATCGCATCTACGTGCTGCCGACCGGGTTCGGGCTGTTCTTCGCCGCGGCGATCGCGGCGATGCTGGTCGGCGCGCTCAACTACAACAACAACCCCGCGCTGCTGCTGGCGCTGCTGCTGGCCGGCGCGGCGCAGACCGGGCTGTTCGCGGCGCACCTGCAGTTGTCGGGACTGCGCGTGGTCGCGGTCGGCGCCGACCCGGTCGCCGCCGGGCAGCCGCTGGCGCTGCGCGTGCACCTGCGCGCCGAGCCCGGTCGCGAACGCCACGGCCTGCGCATCGCGCACGGCGGCGCGGCGGCCTGGTGTTCGCTGCGCGACGGCGTCGGCGAGGCGGTGCTGGCGCTGCCGACCCAGCGGCGCGGCTGGTACGACCCCGGGCGTGTGCGACTGTCGACCACGCGCCCGCTGGGGCTGGTGGTCGCCTGGGCCTACGTCTGGGGCGACCGCCCGCTGCTGGTCTACCCGGCGCCGGAAACCGCCGGTCCACCGCTGCCCGAGGGCGGCGGCGACCGCGCGATCGCCCGCCTGCACCCGGCCGGCGACGACGTCCACCACCTGCGCGCCTACCGCCGCGGCGACGCGCGCCGGGCGATCGCGTGGAAGCCCTCGGCGCGGCGCGACGAACTGCTGGTGCGCGATTACGAGCAGCCCTCCGGCGCCGATCTCGACCTCGACTGGAACGGCCTGCCCGCGCTGCCGTGGGAAGCGCGGATCCGGCGCCTCGCGCGCTGGGTCGACGAAGCCGAGCGCGACGGTCGCCGCTACCGCCTGCGCCTGCCCGGACAGCCGCCGCTGGGGCCGGCGCAGGGCGCGGCGCATCGCCACGCCTGCCTGAAGGCGCTGGCGCTGCTGCCCGACGGGCCCGGCCATGGCTGAGCGCGCCGCCGCCCGCCCGCTGGACCGCGACACCCGCCGCTGGGTGCTGGCCGCCGCGGCCGCCAGCCTGTTGCCGCTGCTGCTGCAACTGCCCGGCGCGCTGGCGGCGGGCATCGCGCTGGTCGCGGCGACGGTGCCGCTGCTGGCCCGCGACGGCCACGCGCCGACCTGGCTGCGGCTGGTGCTGATCGTCGCCCTGATCGGCACGGTGTCGGTGCTGTACGGCTTCCGCTTCGGCCGCGACACCGGCTGCGCGCTGCTGGCGACGATGCTGGCGCTCAAGCCGGTGGAACTGCGCGGCCTGCGCGACGCCCGCAGCCTGCTCGGGTTCGCGCTGTTCGCACCGTTCGCGACCTTCCTGCTCGACCAGGGGCCGCGCTCGCTGGTGCTGGGGCTGGTCGCCACGCTCGCGGTGCTGGCGGCGCTGCAGCGGCTGTCCGACGCCGAGATCGGCGAAGCCGCGGCCGCGCGCCGGCCGTGGCGGCGTTTCGCCGCGGTGGCGCGGATGGTGGCGATCGGGCTGCCGTTGGCGATGGGCGTGTTCTGGCTGTTCCCGCGGCTGTCCTCGCCGCTGTGGGGCGTGCCCGACCGCGCCCTGCGCACGCCGGGCCTGTCCGACCGCATGGCCCCCGGCGACTGGGCCGAGCTGATGCTCGACGACAGCCCGGCCCTGCGCGCGACCTTCGCCGGCGACGCGCCGCCGCCGTCGCGGATGTACTGGCGCGGGCCGGTGCTGTGGAATTTCGACGGCCGCGCGTGGACCACGTCGCCGTGGGCCTGGTGGATCGGCGCGCGCAGCGTGCCGCCGGCCGACGCACCGCGCTACGACTACGAACTGGAAGTCGAGCCGACCGAGCGCAGCGATCTGGTCGCGCTGGACGTGCCGCTGGCCGCGCCCGACGGCGCCGAACTGCATCGCGACGGCAGCCTGCGCGCGACGCGGGCGCTGACCGAGGTCACGCGCTGGCGGATGACCTCGGTCGCCAGCGCCGGGGTCGGCGACGGACTGCCGCCGCCGCTGCGCGCGCTGGCGCTGCGCCTGCCCGACGGCTACAACCCGCGCACCCTCGCGCTGGCCCGGCGCTGGCGCAGCGAGGCCGCCGGCCGCGGACCGGCCGCCGACGCCGCGATCGCCAACCGCGCGCTGGCGTGGATCGAGGCCGAATTCGCGTACACGCTCGAAGTGCCACCGATGGGCCGCGACACCGTCGACGAGTTCCTGTTCGATCGCAAGGCCGGCTACTGCGAACACTTCAGCGGCGCGTTCGTGGTGCTGATGCGCGCCGCCGGCATCCCCGCGCGGGTCGTCACCGGCTACGCCGGCGGCTACCGCAACCCGGTCGGCGGCTATTGGCTGGTGCGCCGTTCCGACGCCCATGCCTGGGCCGAGGTCTGGCTGGACGACCGCGGCTGGGTGCGGGTCGATCCCACCGCCGCGGTCGCGCCCGAGCGCATCTACGACACCCTCGACGACCGCCGCCCCGGCATGCTCGGCGGGTTCGCCGGGCTGGCGCCGGTGTTCGACGTCGGCGACTGGCTGCGCCGCGGCTGGAACGATTTCGTGCTCGGCTACGACGCCTCGCGGCAGCGGCGCCTGCTGCAACCGTTCGGCGTGCCGGACCTGGATTCGTCCCGGCTGATCCCGCTGTTCGTGCTGGCCGTCGCGCTGTCGCTGGGCGGGATGTTCTGGCTGGCCACCCGGCAGGAGCGCGAACGCGACCCGGTGCTGCGCGCCTGGCGCGCGATGGAGGCGCGCTATCGCCGGCTCGGCCTCGGCCGCGCACGCCACGAGCCGGCCGGGCCCTGGGCCGCGCGCGTGGTCGCGGCGCGGCCGCAGTCGGCGGCGCTCGCCGGACTCAGCGCACGTTTCGCCGATTGGCGGTACGCTCGCGGGCATGGCGGGGACGCACGTCCCCACGAGCTGGCCCGCGACCTCATCCGCGACCTGCGACGACACCGCCCCTGACCCTTTTCCGGAGATGTCCATGCACGCACGCCTCTTCGCCATCGCCGCCCTGGCCGCCGCCCTCGCCGGCTGCGCCACCGCCGTCCAGCCGCTGCGCGGCAGCTTCGCCACCGTCACCCCGCGCGAGGCCGCCGAGCAGGACAGCACCGGCGCACTGGTGCGCTGGGGCGGCCGCATCGTCCGCACCGAACCGCTGGCCGATCGCACCTGCTTCGAGGTCCTGTCGACCGAACTCGGCGGCTCCGGCCGCCCCTACTGGGCCGACGACGACACCCGCGGCCGCTTCATCGCCTGCCGCCAGGGCTTCTACGATCCCGCCCTGTTCACCGACAAGCGCGAAGTGACCTTCACCGGCCGCGTCGACGGCTACGAGACCCGCAAGATCGGCGACTACGACTACCGCTTCCCTCGCGTGGCCGCGGACGTGGTCTACCTGTGGCCGGTGCGCGAGCGCGTGGAGGTCGTCAACCGTCCCACCCCGTGGCCGTGGTGGGGCTGGTGGTGAACCGGCGTCGCCCGGGCGACATGGAAAAGGCGGCCATCGGCCGCCTTTTCCTTTGCCGGGGGGAAACTACTTGGTCCCGGTCGGCGTGTGCTTGTCGCGATAGCGGAACGTCAGCCACAGGCCGACCGCGATCGAGTACGACAGGTTCGGGATGAAGGCCTTGTCCAGCGTGGTGACCTTGGAGGCCAGCGCGACGTAGTTGGTGTACGCCGCCTGCGACAGGGTGAAGGCCGCGATCAGCAGGACCATGCGGATCGGCACCGGCATGCCCAGCTTCAGCGCGATGATCGTGCCCTCGGAAATGAGGATGCCGACCAGGAACGGGAACACCGCGCCGATCAGCATGATCCCGAACGGGTTGTTCTGGGAGTGAGTGATCAGCATCAGGTCGGCGAAGGTCACGCCCAGCGCGCGGGTGATGAGGAAGGCGAGGAACCCGGTCGCGAACGACATGATCCGGACGTACTGCTCGGCGCCTTCCGAGTCGAGGATCACCTTGATCGAAATCCAGACCTGGCTGGTGATCACCAGCAGGATCAGCACCTGCTCGATGATGGTGAAGGGATCCCACTTCATGATCTGCTCGTCACCCGCAGTCCTCGGTCCGCATCCGGCCGGCGGCAACATACCACAGGGACCGGGGCGCGCGACCTCGCGCCCGCGCGGCGCGGCGTCCGCCGACGCTCATTTCACCACGCGCAGGTGCGACGGCCGTTTCCTGCGCGGCGGCGCGGGTGGCGACGCGCCGGGCGGCCGGCGGCGCCAGGCGAGGATCAGCAGCCCGCCGGAGAGCATGCCGCCGAGATGGGCGAAATGGGCGACGCCCGGCTCGCGTCCCGACAGTCCCACCGCCAGCGCCATCACGCCGAAGACGATCGCCAGCGTGCGCGCCTTCATCGGGATCGGCGGGAACAGCAGCATGACGCGGCGATTCGGGAAGGTCATGCCGAAGCCGAGGATCAACCCGTAGATCGCGCCCGACGCGCCGATCGTGGCGTACGCGACGCCGTCGTGGCTGGCCGACCAGGTCGCCAACGCAAGCTGGCACAGACCGGCGCCGAGCAGGCAGGCCGCGTAGTAGACGAGAAAGCGACGCGCGCGCCATTCGTATTCCAGCGGTGCGCCGAACATCACCAGGCCCAGCATGTTGAAGGCGACGTGCGGCAGGTCCGCATGCAGGAAGCCGGAGGTGAACGGCTGCCACGGCAGGAAGGTCGAGCCCGGTCCGAACTCGGGGCCGTCCGGCATCACCGGCCACAACTGCAGGGGCACCTGCCACGCGGTCGGCACGACGTACTGGAGCAGGAAGATCGCGATGTTCGCGATCAGCAGCGCCCGGGTGACGGGGGGAATCCTGGACAGCATCCATGGCCCTCGGGGGAAAGGGGAAAGCGCCGAGACGCCTCCCCTTATCATACCGGCATGACCGCGCTTCCCGACGTCGTTCCCGACCCGCAGACCGGCCGCCCCGACGCCGACGCCGTGGCCGGAGCGCTGCGCGTCCACGGCGCCTGCCGACTGCCCGGCTGGCCCGGACCCGGGCTGCGCGCAGACCTGCGCGCCGACCTCGAACGGGCCCAGGCCGCCGGCGCGCTGCGTCCGGCGGCGGTCGGCCGCGGCGCGGCGCGCGGACTGCACGCCGGGATCCGCAACGACGCCACGCTGTGGCTGGACGATCCGCGCTGCGGCGCGCCCGCGCGCGAGTTCCTCGCGCACCTCGACGGGCTGCGGCGCGACCTCAACCGCCTGCTCTACCTCGGCCTCGACGAGTGCGAGGCGCACTACGCCGCCTACCCGCCCGGCGGCGGCTACGCGCGCCATCGCGACCGCTTCCGCGACAGCGACGCGCGGGTGGTGACGCTGGTGAGCTATCTCAACGAGGACTGGCGCGAGGACGACGGCGGCCGGCTGCGGCTGTGGCTGGAGGACGGCGCCGAGACGACGCTGCTGCCCGCCGGCGGCAGCGTGTGCTTCCTGAGCGAACTCGAACACGAGGTGCTGCCCGCGCATCGCGAACGCCGCAGCATCGCCGCCTGGTTCCGCCGCGGCGGCGGCGGACTGCGCTGAGCGCGCGGCCGACGCTCAGTCCGGTCCCCACACTTCCTCGTCCATCGATCGGCCGCGGCGACGGCCCGCGCGCACGCGTCCGTGCGCGTCGATCTCCACGCCCTCCCGCCGCAGTCGATCGAGCTGCTCGCGCTGCTGTTCCGACCCCGGCGGGAACGCGCTGCGACCGTCCGCGCGCAGTACGCGGTGCCACGGCAGCCGCGGATCGTCGTTGTGCGAAAGCAGGCGCGCCACCATGCGCGCGCGCCCGGGCAGGCCCGCGCGCTGCGCGACGACGCCATAGGCGGCCGTTTCGCCGCGCGGAATGGCGCGGATCGCGGCGAGGATGCGTTCGACGGCAGACAGTGCGGCCATGGGCGGGTAGCATATCGCCACGCAATCCCCGATACGCTCCCCCGCCGAGTCGCACCATGCACAATTTCGAACAGGTCCGCAGCCATCTCGCCGCAGGCGACTTCCGGATCACCATGCAGGAGCCCTACGTGCTCTGCGTGGAACTCTCGCTGGACCAGGGCCGTCGCCACCAGGCGATCTTCCTGTCCGAACTGGAGGGCGAGGACGGCCGCGAATACCTGCGGGTGAGCACGGTCATCGCGCCGACCACCGGCATCGACTGCCGCCGCGCGCTCGCCTTCAACTGGGAAAGCCGGGTCGGCTACCTGGCGATCGGCGAACTCGACCGCGTGCCCTACCTGCAACTGTGCGAGAACCGCCCGTACGACTGCCTCAGCGGCGCCGAAGTCGATCGCCTGATCCTGGAGATCGGCGGCCTGGGCGACCAGCTCGAACGCGCGCTGTCGGCGGGCGGCGACCTGCTCTGAGGGTCCGGTCGCGATCGCGACGACACGATCGGCCCGACCAGCATCGCACCGACACGACCGCACCGACACGATCCGGCATCGACATCGCAAGACCTGAACGAGAAAGGCCCGCTCGCGCGGGCCTTCTTCGTTCCGTGGCGATCCGGGGATCTGTGGAGGACTTCAGTCCCAGCCCAGCATCCGCACCAGCGAGAACAGGCCGTAGGCGACGCCCGCGGCGGCCGGGATGGTCAGGATCCACGCCCAGACGATGCGCTCGATCACGCCGAACTTCAGCGCGCGCGGATTCTTGGCGAAGCCCACGCCCATGATCGAGGTCGAGATGCTGTGCGTGGTCGAGACCGGCATGCCGAACGCGGAGGCGGTGACCAGGATCGTCGCCGACGCCGTTTCCGCGGCGAAGCCGTCGATCGGCTGCAGCTTGACCATCTTGTGGCCCATGGTCTTGATGATCTTCCAGCCGCCGGCGGCGGTGCCGGCCGCCATCACCAGCGCGCAGGTCGCGATCACCCACTTGTCGATGTCTTCCTTGCCGCCGTCTGGGTGCAGGAAGGCCAGCCACGCGGGCAACTGGTCCAGGGTGCCGGCGCCCTGCGCCGCGAACAGCGCCAGCGCGATGATGCCCATGGTCTTCTGCGCGTCCTGGCGGCCGTGGGCGTAGCCCATGTAGGCCGCGGACAGGAACTGCGCCTTGCCGAAGAACGCGTTGATCCAGCGCGGGCGCACCGCGCGGGCGAGCGGCCCGCCGGCCTTCGCCATGCCGGCGATGATCGCGTACAGCAGCACGATGATCAGCGCGCCGAGGGTGAAGCCGACGATCGGCGAACTGATCATCGGCACCACGACCTTCCACAGCAGGCCCTTGTTGTGGGTCCAGCCTTCGTCGCTGACCTTGGACCAGATCAGCGCGGCCCAGTCGTTGTGGGCGGCGGCCAGCGCGGCGCCGCTGAGGCCGCCGATCAACGCATGCGACGACGACGACGGCAGGCCGCGCCACCAGGTGATCAGGTTCCAGACGATGGCGCCGGACAGCGCGCAGATCAGCACCTGCGAGGTCACGTTGACCACGTCGGTGTCGATCAGGCCGGAAGAAATGGTCTTGGCGACCGCGACGCCGGAGAACGCGCCGACCAGGTTCATCACCGCGGCCAGGATCACCGCCTTGCCGGGGCTGAGGACCTTGGTGGCGACGACCGTGGCGATCGAGTTCGCCGTGTCGTGGAAGCCGTTGATGAACTCGAAGACGAGCGCGGCCAGGATGACCAGCAGCACGAGGGTGAGCATGGCGACGTCCCCGTCAGCTATTCTTGAGCACGATCTGGTAGGCGACGACGCCGGCCTCGCGGCAGCGGTCGATCGCCTTCTCCAGGATCTCGAAGAACTCCTTGAGCAGGAACATCTGCAGGCTGTCGAGCTTGCCGGAATAGATGTCGCGGTAGAGTTCGAGCATCAGCCGGTCGGCCTCGTTCTCGATCGCGCGCAGCTTCTCGTTGAGCACGGTCATGCGGTCGATGTTGAGGTGGCGCAGTTCGCGGACCATCTCCACCACCACCCCGGCGGCCTGCTCCAGCATCGCCGCGCGCGGCGCGAAGTCGATGCCTTCCAGGTGCTGGATCGCCAGCGAGTAGCGGTCGGCGAACTTCTCGATCTGCTTGGGGATCTTGTACAGCGCCGAACCCAGGGCCTCGATGTCCTCGCGCTCGATCGGGGTGATGAAGCTGTCGACCAGCGCCTTGCCGATCTTGTCGGAGGCGGCGCGCTCGCGGGTGCGGGCCAGCTTGAAGGCGTCCAGCGCCGGCTGGCGGTCGGTCGCCTTCATCATGGCGTGCAGCGCCTGGGCGCTTTCGTAGGCGGCCGCGGCGGCCTCGTCGAGCAGGCTGTAGAACTGCTGGCCGGAGCCGAAGATGGTCTGCAGGGAGAACATGGGCGAACGCCTCGATGACGGTGATGTGAATATCGTAAGTCCGATTTGTGACTTCAAAATGACAGTCGACCCGGGACCGTCACCGGAAGGACACGGCGCTGTCATTTCGCCCCGCCCCGGCCGCCGCGCCGCCCCCGTCCCGGCCAGCGCCGGGCCGTCACCGGACCGCCGGGACCCGCCTGCTATCATCCGCCGACCCCATGCCCGAACCCCCGCCGCCCCCCATGCCCGCTCCCGCAGCCCCGGCCTCCCCCCTGGCCGGTAACCGGCCGTCCCACGGCCGCCGCCCTGCCCTGGAAGGCGTCCGGCATGGCTAAGTTCTTGATCGTCCTGGCGCTGATCCTGTTCAACGCCTTCTTCGCGCTGTCCGAGATGGCGGTGCTGACCTCGCGCAAGAGCCGGCTCAAGCAGATGGCCGCGCACAGCGCCGGCGCGCGCAAGGCGCTGGAGCTGGCGAACGAGCCCGAGAAGTTCCTGTCGGCGGTGCAGCTCTGGATCACCGCGCTGGGCATGGTCATCGGCCTGCTCGGCGGGGAATCGATCGGCGAGAGCATCGCGGTGCCGCTGTCGCGGATCCCGGAACTCGCCCCGTACGCCCACATCCTCGGGCTGGTGTCCGGCTTCCTGGTGACCCTGTTCGTGGTCGGCCTGCTCGGCGAACTGGTGCCCAAGCGCATCGGCACCCTGCGCCCGGAGAAGATCGCGGTCGTGGTCGCCTACCCGATGCAGTTCTTCGCCAACGTCGCCAAGCCGATCGTGTTCGCGCTGTCGACCTGCACCCGCTGGGTGATGCGCCTGCTGCGCCTGGGCAACGGCGAGGACAGCGCGATCACCGAGGAGGAAATCCAGCTTCTGGTGAGCGAAAGCCACGAGCAGGGGCTGATCGACGACGACGAACGCAACATGATGCAGCGGGTCATGCGCCTGGGCGACCGCACGGTCGAGAGCATGATGACCCCGCGCACCCGGATCGTCTGGCTGGATGCGACCGCGTCGTTCGAGGAGAACCTCGCCGAGATGCGCGAGACGCCCTACTCGCGCTACCCGGTCTACCGCGGCAGCGACGCCGACGTGCTCGGCGTGCTGGAGGTGAAGTCGCTGCTCGACCGCCTGGAATCGCAGGCGCCGGAGCTGTTCAAGACGCTGCGCCCGGCGCTGTTCGTGTCCGAATCCACGCATGCGCTGAAACTGCTGGAGATCTTCCGCGAGGAACAGCAGTCGCTGGCGCTGGTGGTGGACGAATACGGCGACATCACCGGGATGGTCACGGTCAACGACCTGATGGGCGCGGTGATCGGGCGGATGCAGTCGGGCGAGACCCCCGATGCCGAGGCGCTGGTGACGACCCGCGACGACGGCTCGCTGCTGGTCGACGGCTCGCTGCCCGTGGACGAACTGCGCGAACTGATCGGCCAGGCGCTGCCGCACCTGGAGGAGCACGACTACCACACCGCCGCGGGCATGGTGATCGCGCACTTCGGCCGCATCCCGAACATCTCGGAATCCTTCGAGTGGGCCGGGTGGCGGATCGAGGTGGTGGACCTGGACGGTCCGCGGATCGACAAGCTGCTGCTCACGCGGGTGGCGCAGCGGGATCCCGACGAGGATGGCTGAACCTGAAGCCGGGCCGGATGCGGCGGAGGCAGGGGGGGAAGACGCGAGGCCGCAGCGCGGCCCGCTCGGGCTGCGCGCGACCATCGACACGCTGTGCGCCGGCGATCCGGACGAGCGCCTGGAGCTGCATGGGCTGGTCCACGACCTCGGCCGCAGCGCCTTCGGCGTGCTCCTGCTGCTGGCCACGCTGCCGGCGCTGCTCCCGATCCCCGGGCTGGCCGGCGGCCTCAGCGGCCCGCTGGTGGTCCTCGTCGGCCTGCACCTGCTGTTGCTGCAGCGCAAGCCGTGGCTGCCCGGTTTCATCGCCCGCCGCGGGCCGCAGCGCAGCACCGTGGTCCGCTTCGACAAGCGCACCGACCGGTTCCTGCGCTGGCTGGAGAAAGGCATCCGGCCGCGGCTGTTCTGGATGATCGACCACCCCGTCGCCACCGTGCTCTCGGGGCTGCAACTGGTGCTGCTCGGGATCCTGCTGGCGCTGCCGATCCCGCTCACCAACTACCTGTTCGCGGGCATGCTGCTGCTCTACGCGCTGGCGCTGATCGAACGCGACGGCGGCCTGATGCTGGTGTGCTGGGCGGCCGGCACGGTCGCGATCTGGGTGTTCGGCGCGCTCTCGGGGAATCTCGTCGCGATGCTGTGGGCGTGGATCGCCAGCTTCGGCTGAGCGTTCCGGGCCGGTCGCGCGTCAACCCACCAGGCTGACGAAATCGCGCATGTTCATCGGGTGCCCCAGCCAGTAGCCCTGGGCGAGGTCGCAGCCGCGGCTGCGCAGCAGGTCGCACTGCCCTTCCTTCTCGACGCCCTCGGCGATCACGGTCATGCCCAGCGAATGCGCCATCGCGATGATCGCGGTGGTGAGGGCGAGGTCGTCGGGATCGCGCAGCACGTCGGCGATGAAGCTGCGGTCGATCTTCACGCCGTCCACCGGCACCCGGCGCAGGTGGCTCAGCCCGGAGAAGCCGGTGCCGAAATCGTCGAGCCAGACCTTCACGCCCGCCTCGCGCAGCGCGGTGAGGATCTGCCGCGCCTGCTCCTCGTCGCCCAGCACCGCGGTCTCGGTGAGCTCGATGTGCAGCAGGTGCGGCGGCAGCCCGGTCTCGGCGAGCGCAACCAGCACCTGTTCGCGGAAATCGCCGCTGCGGAGCTGCCGCGCGGACACGTTCACCGACACGAACAGGTCCTCGCCCTCGTCGCGGCGCCAGCGCGCGGCGTCCCGGCAGGCGGCGCGGAACACCGCCGGACCGATGGTCTCGATCAGTCCGCTCTGTTCGGCCACGTCGATGAACACCGACGGCGAGACCTGGCCGTGGACCGGATGCAGCCAGCGCAGCAGCGCCTCCGCGCCGACCAGGACCTTGTCCGAGACCCGATGGATCGGCTGGTAGGCCAGGGTCAGCTCGCCGCGCTCCCAGGCGCCGCGCAGGTCCTGTTCGATCCGCACCCGTCGGGTCACCGCCTGGTCCATCGCGCGGCTGTAGAAGCGGTAACCGTTCTTGCCGGCGACCTTCGCCTGGTACATCGCGATGTCGCCGTTCTTCATCAGCATGGTCGCGCCCGAGGCATCGTCGGGGAACAGCGTCACGCCGATCGAGGTGCCCAGGAACACCTGCCGGTCCTGGACCACGATCGGCCGGCTCAGCTCCGCCACCAGCGTCTCCGCCAGGTGCGCGGCGACGGCGCGGACGTCCTCGAGCTGGCCGCCGCCTTCGATCAGGATCACGAATTCGTCGCCGCCGAAGCGCGCCAGCACGCCGTCGTCGCCGCCGATCCGCTCGACCGCTTCGCGGATGCGGTTGGCGAGCTGGATGAGCACCTCGTCGCCGACGTCGTGACCGAGGGTGTCGTTGACCCGCTTGAAGTCGTCGATGTCGGCGAACAGCAGCGCCAACTGGCGACCGACGCCGCGCAGCCGCATCAGCCGCTGGTCGAGGGTCTCGCGGAAGGCCAGACGGTTGGCCAGGCCGGTCAGCGAATCGGTGTAGGCCATCCGCCGCATGTCGCGGTCGTGGCGGTCGATGCTCTCGGCCATGCGCGAGAAGGCGCGCACCAGCGTCCCGACCTCGTCGCGGCCGCTGTGGGCCGGCAGTTCGGCCGAGAAGTTGCCCGCCTCGATCTCGCGGGCGGCGTCGGAAAGCTGGCGGATCGGCCGGATCAGGGCCCGCTGCAGCACGATCGCCACGAACGCGGCCAGCGACACCAGCGACAGCAGCAGCAGACCGATCCAGGCGAAGTGGCGATAGCCCAGCGCGCGCAGGCGCTTGGTGATCTGCTCGTCCACGTGGGCCTGCTCGGTGCGCAGCTTGGCCAGCGAATAGCCCACGCGCACGCCGCCGAGGCGCTGGTCGCCGATGCGGATCGGCGAGGACACGTCCATCACGTCGCCTTCGCTGAGCACGCGCAGACCGTCGGCGGCGACGATCCGCGCGGCCACCGGGTCGTGCATGCGCTGGCCGAAGGTCGGGATGTCGCCCGAGCCGTCGTGCAGGATGTCGCCCTTGGCGTCGTAGACCAGCACGTAGGCGACGTCCGGCTGGTGCAGGATGCTGCGGGTGGTGGCGCCGATGGCGTCGAGATCGAAGTAGTAGACCGGATTGACGAGCAGGTCGGCGGTCTGCATGACCTGCGATTCGCCGCGCTGGCGCAGGCGGTCGTAGACCAGCACGCGGGTGGCGTCGCTGCTCAGCCGCAGCACTTCGGCCTGGGTGGCGGTCTGGCGCTGCCAGATCAGGGCCACGACCGCCAGCATGACCGCCAGGGCCAGCCCGATCATCGCCATGAACCTGGCCTGCAGGCCGTCGAACGCCCTCATTCGACGACCGCCCGGACCTGGGACACGCCTTCGC
The DNA here is from genome assembly GCA_019510125.1 of Lysobacterales bacterium. Classification (GTDB taxonomy): domain Bacteria; phylum Pseudomonadota; class Gammaproteobacteria; order Xanthomonadales; family Xanthomonadaceae; genus Lysobacter_I. The sequence continues at coordinate 284,226 of JAEKKX010000003.1, read as the reverse complement.
GCAGCCGGTCCAGCGCGCGCCGGTCGTCCGCGTCGATCGGCAGGAACCGGGTGGTCCTGAAGAAGTAGCGCAGCGCCTCGCGCGCCGAGGGATCGGTCGAGGCCTCGACCAGCACCTCGCGCAGCCGCGCCTGGACGCGCGGATCGAGGTCGCCGCGGACCATTTCGAGCGCGCGCGGCACCGGCTCCGAGCGGTGGATGACGACCAGGTCGCGGCGGAACGTCGGCGGCACCCGCTCGGGATTGTCCCAGTCGAGTTCGCTCATCGCGCCGGCGTCGACCAGGCGCTTGTGGACCCAGGCGCCGATGTTGAGTTCGGAGCGGGCGAAGACGTAGCCGACGCTGTCGCCGTCGGGCTTGTCCATCGGCGACAGCAGCAGGCTCAGCGACATCCCGTGCCGCAGCAGTTCGATCGTCGGGACGAAGTAGGCGCTGGTCGAGGCGTTGTTCTGGAAGGCGACGCTGCGCCCGCGGAGGTCGTCCAGCGAGTTCAGCCCGCTGTCGGCGCGGACCAGGAACAGGGTGCGGTAGCGGCTGACGCCGTCGCGCTCGGTCAGCAGCATCGGCTGGGCGCCGCCGCGCTGCTGGAGCAGCATCGCGGTGCCGGCGGTCTCGGTGACCCAGTCGACCTGTCCGCGGCGCAGGTAGCTGGCCATCTGCTGGGCGTCGCGCGCCATCAGCACCCGGCCCTCGCGGATGCCGACGTCGGCCATCCGCGGCACCACGTAGTCCAGCAGCGGCTTGAGCTGCTCGTAGTGCAGCTTCGGATCGTCGCTGATCCGGCCGAGGACCAGAATGTGACGCTGATCGTCAGCCGCTGCCGCTCGGGGCGCGGACACGACGCTCGCCGACGCCAGCGCCAGCAGCAGCGCGATCCGGACCAGGGCGGCGATCACGGACGATGCTCCGGGGGACGGCGGCGATCCGCGACGCGCGCCGGGTCAGTCCCGCCGCGGCGGCGGGACCCGGCCTTCGGCGATGTCCGCCATGCGCCTGGCGTCGGCCAGCAGGCCCCGCAGCAGGCGCACGTCGCGCGCATCCAGGTCCGCGCGCAGGAACAGGCGCCGGAACTTGCGCATCGCCGCCGCGGGGGTGCGGCCTTTGTGGAAATCGATCGCATCGAGGGTGTCCGCCAATTGCGAGAAGAAGCCTTCGAGCTCGGCGTGGGTCGCCGGCGGCTCGCGACCGGGGTCGCGTACTCCGCCGCCGGCCTCGGGCGCCTGCTGCCGGGCGGGTTCGCCCCCGGAAATCACGTGCCCAATCGCTTGGTTACGCAATTCGTATGCCAACACCTGCACCGCGGCCGCCAGGTTCAGCGAACCGTAGTCCGGATCGGACGGGATATGGACCGCCGCATGGCACAACTGCAGCTCCTCGTTTTCCAGCCCGGTGCGCTCGCGGCCGAACACCACCGCGACCTCGCCGCCGGCCTCGGCGACCGCGAGCGCGCGGCCGGCGGCCTGCCGGGGATGCAGCTCCTCCAGCGCGATGCGGCGGCTGCGGGCCGTGCAGCCGAGCACCAGCCGGCAGTCGGCGACCGCCTCGGCCAGGGTGGCGGTCACCACCGCGGTCTCCAGCACGCCGGCCGCGCCGGCCGCCAGCGCGGTCGCCTCCGGATGCGGGAAGCGCTCCGGCACGACCAGCACCAGGCGCGAGAAGCCCATGGTCCGGATCGCACGCGCGGCCGAGCCGATGTTGCCCGGATGCTGCGTGCCGACCAGCACGATGCGCACGCGCCCGGCGGGAAACGCGCCGGAAATCGGGGTCGGGGACGAGGGCTGGGTGGGTTCGGTATGCGCGGAAGCCATGGCGGCAATGTTAAACTTTCCGGGCGGTCCGGAACCGCAACGCTCTTTGTCCCGTCGCCCTTTACTTTCCCGCGCCCCCGGCGCGGCCGGAGCCGTCCGCATGCAACAGCCCGCAGTCAACGTGATGGTCAAGGCGGCGCGCGCCGGCGGCAACGTCCTCCTCCGCAATCTCTCGCGGCTCGACGCGATCGACGTGGTCGAGAAGGACCGCATGGACTTCGCCAGCGACGTCGACCGCATGGCCGAAGCCGAGATCATGAAGGAGCTGCGGCGCGCCCACCCCGACTACGCGGTCCTCGGCGAGGAAGGCGGCCACCAGAAGGGCAACCGCGGCCCCAGCCGCTACACCTGGGTGATCGATCCGCTCGACGGCACCAGCAACTACCTGCACGGGTTCCCGCACTGGTGCGTCTCGATCGCCCTGTGCGAGGGTCCCGATCCGCTGCATGCGGTGGTGTTCGACCCGCTGCGCAACGAACTGTTCACCGCCAGCCGCGGCGGCGGCGCCCAGCTCAACGGCCGCCGCATCCGGGTGGCCGAGCGCAAGGAGATGCCGGGCGCGCTGCTCGCCACCGGCTTCGCCCCGCGCGAGCGCAAGCGCGCCGACGCGCAGCTCGACTGCATCAAGTCGCTGCTGGTCCACGCCGAGGACATCCGCCGCGCCGGCTCCGCCGCGCTCGATCTGGCCTACGTCGCCGCCGGTCGCCTCGACGGCTATTTCGAGGCCGGCCTGCACGTGTGGGACATCGCCGCCGGCGCCCTGCTGGTGCGCGAGGCCGGCGGCCGGGTCTGCGACTTCCGCGGCGCCGCGCAGGGCCCGATGCACGTGTCGATCGGCACCCGCCAGATCGTCGCCGCCAACGTCCGCCTGGTCGAACCGCTGCAGCAGACCATCGTCAACACCGGCTACGCCAAGACCTTCGACTGAGCGATCCGCTCCGCTTCCGGTAGAGCGGCCTTCAGGCCGCTGCTCTTTTGCCGTACATCCGGCCACCGTCGTCGCATCGCGAGGTCGCATCCCGAACAGGCAGCGGCCTGAAGGCCGCTCTACCGGGCGAAACAGCGGCTTGGTCCATCTCTGACGAACCGTCCCACGAAAAAGGCCGCGCAATGCGCGGCCTTTTTCGTGGACGATGCCCCGGCGATCAGGGGCGACGCGCCAGCGCCGCCTCGTCGCGCGCATTCGGCAGCAGGTCCTGCTTGGTCACGCCCAGCCACATCAGCAGCGGGCAGGCGACGAAGATCGAGGACAGGGTGCCGATGATGATGCCGAGCATCTGCGATTCCGCCATGCCCTGCAGCGAGCCGCCACCGTAGATGTACAGCGCCAGCACGGTGAGGAACGCCACGAACGAGGTGATCACCGTGCGCGACAGGGTCTGGTTGACCGAGCGGTTCAGCACCTCGGCCGGGGTCGCGCGCATGCCGCGGAAGTTCTCGCGGACGCGGTCGAACACCACGATGGTGTCGTTGATCGAGTAGCCCATCACCGACAGCACGCCCGCGAGTACCGTGAGGTCGAACTCGTGCCCGGAGATCGCGAACCAGCCCGCGACCACCACCACGTCGTGCAGGGTCGTGATGATCGCCGCGACCGCGAACTTCCACTCGAACCGGAACGAGATGTAGACCAGGAAGCCGAGCACCACGAACAGCAGCGCGTAGATGCCGTTCTCGGCCAGTTCGCGCCCGACCTGGGGGCTGATCTCGTCGCTGTTGAGCTTGCGCGCGGCGTTGCCCGGCTCGGACGCCGCGACGCGCACCTTCTCGGCGATGCTCTGGGTGTTGACGCTGCCGTCGGCGGACTTCGTCGGGGATTCGTCGCGCAGGCGGATCAGCAGATCGTTGCCGCTGCCGAACGTCTGCACCTGGGCGCCGGGATAGCCGGCCTTCTCCAGGCGATCGCGCACGCCCTCGACGTCGACCGGCTTGTCGTACGCCAGTTCGACGCCGACGCCGCCGGTGAAGTCCAGCGCGAAGTTGAAGCCCTTGGTGAACATGGCGCCGATGCCGACGAACATGATGAGGGCGGCCACGGCCAGCGAGATCATGCGCAGGCGCATGAAGTCGATGTGGCTGTCGTAGGGGAACACGTTGAAGGGTTTCATGGACTCGGTTCCCTCAGATCGCGATGGACTGCAGCTTGCGGCGGCGGCCGTAGATCAGCGTGGCGATGCCGCGCGACACGGACACGGCGGTGTACGCCGAGGTCGCGATGCCGAGCATCGTGGTCACGCCGAAGCCCTTGAGCGGGCCGGTGCCGAAGGCGAACATCGCCAGGCCGGCCAGGAAGGCGGTGATGTTGGCGTCGAGGATGGTGCCCGACGCGCGGTCGTAGCCCTCGGCGATCGCCTTCTGCGCCGGCAGTCCGGCGCGCAACTCCTCGCGTATGCGTTCGTTGATCAGCACGTTGGCGTCCACCGACATGCCGACGGTGAGCGCGATGCCGGCGAGGCCGGGCAGGCTCATCGTCGCGCCGAACACCGACATCAGCGCGAACACCATCAGCAGGTTCAGCAGCAGCGCGATGCAGGTGATGACGCCGAACATGCGGTAGTAGAACAGGAAGAAGCCCAGCGCGAACAGGAACGAGAAGACCACGGCCTTGAGGCCGCGCTCGATGTTCTGCTTGCCCAGGCTGGGGCCGACGGTGCGCTCCTCGACGAAGTCCATCGGCGCGGCGAGCGCGCCGGCCTTGAGCAGCTTCGACAGGTCCTCGGCTTCCTTCTGCTGCAGGCCGGTGGTCTGGAACTGCTTGCCGAACACGCCCTGGATGGTGGCGACCGAAATGACCTCCTCGCGGACCTCGAAGTACTTCTCTTCCTTGCCGTCGATCGTGCGCACGCGCGGCACGCGCTCGATGTAGACCACCGCCATCGGCTTGCCGACGTTGTCGGTGGTGAACTGCAGCATGCGCTGGCCGCCGGCGGTGTTGAGGTTGACCGAGACCGCGGGCAGGCCGTTGTTGTCGACCGAGGTGCGGGCGTCGGCCATGTCGTCGCCGGACACGATGATCCGCTTGCTCAGCAGGATCGGGATCGGCTTGCCGTCGGGGCCGGTGACGCGCCGGTTGTACAGGCGCGCGTTCGGCGGCACGTTGCCGGTGTCGCGCGCGTCGACCGCGTTGCCGTCGACCACCGCGCGGTATTCGAGGGTGGCGGTGGCGCCGAGGATGCGCTTGGCCTCGGCGGTGTCCTGCACGCCCGGCAACTGCACCATGACCCGGTCGGCGCCCTGGCGCTGGATCACCGGCTCGGCCACGCCGAGCGAGTTGATGCGGTTGCGCAGGGTGCCGAGGTTCTGCTCGATCGCGTTGAGCGTCATCTGCCGGATCATTTCGTCGGACACCCCGATCCGCACGGTGTCGCCCGAGGTCTCGAAGGTGAACGCGCGCGAGGCGGCGAGCGCGCCGGCGTCGACGACCGCGGCGTTGAGGGTCTTCTGCACCAGCGCCTGCGCCGGCTGGACGTCGGCGGCCTTGTTCAGGGTGACCACGATCTGCTTTTCGCCGCTGCGCTCGACCGAGGCGTAGTCCACGCCCTTCTCGCGCAGCGCGCCGCGGATGTCGGAGAGGTAGATCTCGAACCGGCGGTCGATCGCCGACTTCTTGTCGACCTCCATCAGGAAGTGGACGCCGCCCTGCAGGTCGAGGCCCAGCGGCATCGGCCGCGCGCCGATCGCCGACAGCCAGCCCGGGGTGTTCGAGGCGAGGTTCATCGCGACCACGTAGTTGTCGCCGAGCTCCGAGCGCAGGTGGTCGGCGGCCTTGCTCTGCACGTCGGGATTGCCGGTGCGCACCAGCAGGTTGTCGCCCTGGGGCTCGATCGACTTGGGCACGATGCCGTCCTGCTTGAGCAGGGTCGCGACGCGCTGCTTGAGGGCGTCGTCGATCTGCGCGCCGCGGGTGGCGGTGATCTGCACCGAGGGATCCTGCGGGAAGATGTTGGGCAGCGCGTAGAGCGCGCTGATCAGCATCACCAGCAGGATCGCGATGTATTTCGAGCGGGAATATTCGAGCATGACGGCCACCGCGTCCGGTCGTCCGACCGGCCGCATTACGGTTGGAATCGGAGGATCAGAACGGGTGCATCACGACGACTTGAGGGTGCCCTTGGGCAACACGTGGCCGATCGCGCCCTTCTGCACGCGGATCCGCACGTTGTCGGCCACTTCGACGCTGATGAAGCTCTCGCCGATCTCGCGGACCACGCCGGCGATGCCGCCGGTGGTGATGACCTCGTCGCCCTTGGCCAGCTTGTCCAGCATCGCCTTGTGGTCCTTCGCGCGCCGGGACTGCTGGCGGGTCATGAAGAACAGCATCGCGCCGATCACGAGGATCGGCAGCAGCATCGTCCCCAGCCCCGGGGCGGCGGCGGGAGCGGCGGCCTGGGCATAGGCCGGGGAAATCAGGAAATCAAGCGGATTCATTTCGGGTCCGTTCGCAAGACAGCAGGGGATTATGCCATGCGGGCCGGGGCGCGGGCTTTCAACCGCGTCCCCCGCCGACCGGCGTGGCCCGCCGGGGCGTGCCCGGGGCCCTTCCGTGACCGCCCCGCCGGCCGAAAGTTCAGGCCGCGGCCGCCCCGGAACCGGCCCGGGCGGCGTGGAAGGCGGCCCGGAAGTCGGCGAAACGCCCGGCCGCGATCGCCGCCCGCATGTCCGCCATCAGCCGCTGGTAGTACCACAGGTTGTGCAGGGTGCCGAGCATCGGCGCCAGCATCTCGTTGCAGCGGTCGAGGTGGCGCAGGTAGGACCGGGTGAAGCCGCCGGCGCAGGCCGGGCAGCCGCAGCCTTCCTCGATCGGCCGCAGGTCGCGCTCGTATTTCGCGTTGCGGATGCGGACCGTCCCGGTCGAGGTGAAATAGTGGCCGTTGCGGGCGTTGCGGGTCGGCATCACGCAGTCGAACATGTCGATCCCGCGGGCGACCGACTCCACCAGGTCCTCCGGCCGGCCCACGCCCATCAGGTAGCGCGGCCGGTTGGCCGGCAACTGCGGGCAGGTGTGCTCGAGCATCGCGTTGCGCTCGGCCTCGGGCTCGCCCACGGCCAGGCCGCCGACCGCGTAGCCGTCGAAGCCGATCCGCTGCAGCCCCTCGGCCGAGCGCGTGCGCAGGGCGTGGTGGACCCCGCCCTGGACGATGCCGAACAGCGCCGCGTCGTTGCCCTCGTGGGCGCGCTTCGAGCGCTCGGCCCAGCGCAGCGACAGCTCCATCGACTTGCGCGCGACGTCCTCGGTCGCCGGGTACGGGGTGCATTCGTCGAAGATCATCACGATGTCCGAATCCAGCACCTTCTGGATCCGCATGCTCTCCTCGGGGCCGAGGAAGACCCTGCTGCCGTCGGTGGGCGCGGCGAAGGTGACGCCGGCCTCGGTGATCTTGCGCTTGTGGGCCAGCGAGAACACCTGGAAGCCACCGGAGTCGGTGAGGATCGGGCCGTTCCAGCGCGCGAAGCCGTGCAGGCCGCCGTGGTCGGCGATGACGTCCAGCCCCGGCCGCAGGTAGAGGTGAAAGGTGTTGCCGAGGATGATCTCGGCGCCGAGGCCGCGGATCTGGTCCGGCAGCACGCCCTTGACCGAACCGTAGGTGCCCACCGGCATGAACGCCGGAGTCTCGACCGTGCCGCGGGGGAAGGTCAGGCGGCCGCGACGGGCGACGCCGTCGGTGCCGAGGAGTGCGAAGGACAGTCTGGACATCGGACTATTATGACCGACCCCGTCGGCCCGCCCCGGACTGCCCATGCGCCCCGCCCTCGCCTCCGCCCTGCTGCTCGCCGCCGCCGCCGCCCTGCCCGGCCTCGCCCGCGCCGACGCGCCATGGCCGTACGAGGTCGAATGCCGGAAGTGGGCCGACGTGGCGCCGCCGCGGCAGGACATCGGCAGCGCCCCCGCCGCCTGCGACACCACGGCGCTGTACTACGGCAGCGACGGCCACGGCCTCGGCGCCGATCCGGCCGCCGCCCGCCAGTGCGCCTACCGCGAACGCGGGACCGGCAAGGCCATCGAGACCCAGGCCAACGATTTCGGCGGCAGCGGCGTGCTGATGATGCTCTACGCCAACGGCCAGGGGGTGAAGCGCAACATCCCCCTGGCCAAGCGGTTCGCCTGCGAATACGGCGGCGCGCCGGCCGAAGTGGAGGGCCGCCTGGAGCACCTCGACCGGATCGCCCGCGGCGAGGACCGGGATCCGATCGATCTGTGCGACGACATCACCAGCGGCCTGATGATGGGCGTGTGCGCCGGTCGCGGCGCCGACGTCGCGCAGGCGGCGCGGGAACAGCGCTGGACCGCGCTGCAGGCGACCTGGTCGCCGCCGCAACGGGCGGCGCTGGCCGAACTGCGCAAGGCGGCCAAGGTCTATTTCGACAACGTCTCCACCGAGGAGACCGACATGAGCGGCACCGCGCGCGCGGCGATGGCCACCGACGCCTTCGAGACCCTGGACAAGGCGTTGCTGGCCGACGTCGAGCGCTTCGAGCGGCGCGAACGACCGGCCAAGGTGCCGGCCGACTTCGCCCGCGACGACAAGGCCCTCAACGCGGTCTACCGGAAGGTGCTGGCGGCGCTCGACGCGGCGAAGAAGAACGACGGCTACGCCTTCGGCACGATCACCGCCGACGGCGTGCGCACCACCCAGCGCAGTTGGCTGCGCTATCGCGACGCCTGGGTGGCGCTGGCCGGCGTGCGCTGGCCGGCGATGCCGAAGGAGGTCTGGCTGGCGTGGCTGACCGAGGCCCGGACCAGGGCGCTGGTGGAGGCCGTCGGCGAGGAGTGAGCGCTCCGGCCCCGACGCCGGCAACCGCCGCGGCCCGTGGCATCGGCGCGAACCGCGGTCAGGCCGGACGGCGCAGATGGATCAGGTCGCGGGTGGTCGCGTAGCCGGTGCCGCCGAGGCGGCCGACCAGATCGAGCTTGAGCGGATCGACGTGGCGGGCGTCGGCCAGCACCGCGTCGTCGATGTGCGCCAGCAGGACCTCGGCGAACACCAGGTGATGACTCGGATGCGCGGCCGGATACGGCTGGATCGCCGCGAGCCGGCACTCGAACGCCACCGGCGCGCCGGCGACCCGCGGCGGCGCCACCCGCTCGGCCGGCAGCGACGCCACGCCGCACCGCTCGAACTCGCTGACGCCATGCGGGAACGAGGCCGAGGTCGCGTTCATCGTCGCCGCCTGCGCCGCGGACACGAGCTGGATCACCAGTTCGCCGCGCTCGCGCAGGTTGCGCAGCGTGTCCTTCTCGCTGCCGTCGGCGCGCGGGCCGAGGCTCAGCAGCAGCGTCGGCGGCGCGTCGCAGACCACCTGGAAGAAGCTGAAGGGCGCGAGGTTGTCGACGCCGTCGGCCGAGCGCGTCGACACCCAGGCGATCGGCCGCGGGGTCACCGTCGCGGTCATCCAGCGGTACGCCTCCGCGGCGTTGAGCGCGGCGAAATCAAGGCGCATGCGCGGCGTCTCCGGCGGCGTCGGACTGCGGCCACAGCAGCATCGCGTCGCCGTAGCTGAAGAAGCGGTAGCGCCGGTCGACCGCGTGCCGGTAGGCGGCGAGGATGCGCTCGCGGCCTGCGAACGCCGACACCAGCATCAGCAGCGTGCTTTCCGGCAGGTGGAAATTGGTGACCAGCGCGTCGACGCTGCGGATGCGGTAGCCGGGGAAGATGAAGATGCGGGTCTCGCCGGCGAACGGCTGCAGCTCGCGGGTGCCGTCGGCGTGGGTGCGCATGGCGCTTTCGAGCGCGCGCACCACCGTGGTCCCGACCGCGACCACGCGCCCGCCGCGCTCGCGCGTGCGCCGCACCTGCGCGACCAGTTCGGCGCCGACGTTCAGCCACTCGCTGTGCATGTGGTGGTCGCGCACGTCGTCGGCGCGCATCGGCTGGAACGTGCCGGCGCCGACGTGCAGGGTGACGTGGCCGGATTCGACCCCGCGATCGCGCAGCGCCTGCAGCAGGGGCTCGTCGAAATGCAGGCCCGCGGTGGGCGCGGCGACCGCGCCGACTTCCTTCGCGAACACGGTCTGGTAGCGCTCGCGGTCGTCGACCCCGGGCTCGCGCTGGATGTACGGCGGCAGCGGCAGGCGGCCGGCGTGCAGCAGCCACGACTCCAGGCCTTCGTCGAGGTGGAAGCGCAGGTGGTAGAACTCGCCGTCGCGGCCCAGCACCTCGGCCTCGCCGCCGGCGTCCAGGGCGATCCGCCCGCCGGGCTTCGGCGACTTGCTGGCGCCGATCTGCGCCCGCGCCTCGTTGTCCGCCAGCAGGCGCTCGATCAGGATCTCGACCCGGCCGCCGGTCGCCTTCTGCCCGAACAGCCGCGCCGGGATCACCCGGGTGTCGTTGAACACCAGCAGGTCGCCCGGCTGCAGCAGCGCCGGCAGGTCGCGCACGCCGCGATCGTCGAACGCGGCCGGCGCCGGCGGCACCACCAGCAGGCGGCTGGCGGAGCGCTCGGCCAGCGGCGCCTGCGCGATCAGTTCGGCCGGCAGGTCGAAATGGAAGTCGGATTTCTTCATGGGCGACAGGATTCCGGGGCGCGCATTGTAAGCCGCCCCGCCCGCACGGCCGCTCCCGGGCGACCGCCGCTCAGACCACCTGCGCGTGCAGGCCGGGGAACACCCGGCCGACCTTGCCCAGCAGGTAGTCGCCGTAGCAGCCGTCGAACGGCGCGAGCACGCTGGCGCCGTCCCAGCGGTCGGCGCGATCGGCCGCCACCTGCGCCGGGTCGATGCGGGCGTGGCCGGGCAGCGGCGTCACCCGGGCGGTGAACGCCGGGTCGAGGAACAGCGGGAAGGAGTAGCGCTCGCGGCCGGTCGCGTTGCGCACCCGGTGCGGCGTGGAGCGGCAGGTGCCGCCGGTGAGCCGGTCGAGCATGTCGCCGAGGTTGCACACCAGCGTGCCCGGCAGCGGCGGCGCGTCGATCCAGCCGCGCGGCGTGCGCACCTGCAGCCCGGGCACGTCGTCCTGCAGCAGCAGGGTCAGCAGGCCGTAGTCGGTGTGCTCGCCCACGCCCCAGTCGTCGGCGTCGGCCGGCTGCGGCGGGTAGTGGAACATCCGGAACAGCACCGTCGGGTCGGCGGTGTAGTGGCGCCGGAACCAGTCCTCCTCCAGGCCGAGGCCGAGCGCGATCGCGGCCAGCACCGCCTGCCCGGCCTCGACGGCGGACGCCATGTACGCGGTCACCGACTCGCGCAGCGCGGCCGGACGTTCGGGCCAGAGGTTGGCGCCGTGCAGCGGCCAGCCGGCGACGACGCGCGGGTCGTCCGGCGGCAGTTCGGCGCCGAAGTAGACGCCTTCCTTGCGATCCGGCCGGCCGCTGGTCAGCTCGCCGCCGACCGGGAAATACCCGCGCCACGCCCGGCCGCCGCGCGGCATGTCGATCCGCAGTTTCTCGTCCTCCGGCAGCGCGAAGAACGCCTGCGCGGCCTCGCGCAGGGCTGCCTGCAGCGCGTCGTCGATGCCGTGCCCGGCAATGTAGAAGAAGCCGTGCGCGCGGCAGGCGTCGGCGACCTGCGCCGCCACCCGCGCCCGCGCCGCCGGGTCGCCGCGGCCGGGCGCGGCGCGCATCGGCGCGATGTCGACGACCGGCAGCGTCTCCGCGACGGCGGCGTCGGACATGGCGGCCTCAGCGCTCGAACTTGGTCGACAGCACGATCGACGAGGTCGTGCGCTCCACGCCCTCGATCGCGCCGATGCGGTCGGTCAGCACGTCCCAGGCGCCGACGTCCGACACCGCGCCGATCGCGATCAGGTCGTAGACGCCGCTGACCGAATGCAGCGAACGCAGTTCGGGCATCGCCTTCAGCGCCGCGACGACCGCGGTCATCTGCTTGGGCTGGACCGCGATCATGATGTGCGCGCGCACCTGGCCGCGCTCGTATTCCTCGTGGACGCGGACGGTGTAGCCGCTGATCACGCCCTCGCGCTCCAGCCGCTCGATCCGGCTCTGGACGGTGGTGCGCGACAGCCCGAGCCGGCGCGCGATCTGCGCGGTGGAGGCGCGGGCGTTCTCGCGCAGCAGCGAAAGCAACTGCTGATCGGTGTCGGTCAATTTCATTTCGCCCGCCCTTTCTCGTCGATTCGACGAATTATGGACGAAAAACGCACAGATCGCAGCTAAAAAACGACCGGCGGATCGCGATAATAGAGCGTTCGACCTTTCGACCGCTCGTGCTGGAGAACCTCATGGCCCTGATCGACACGCTCGCCCCGCTGCGCGCCCACGCCGGCGCCCGCCGGACCCGGGGCCTGGACGACGCCACCGTGCTGCGTTTCGCGGCCAGCCACCCCGACCTGGCCGAGGCCATCGCCGCCGCCGGCGACGAATACGCCCGCGTCCGCGGCGAGTTCCCGGAACTGCTCGACCTCGACGAGGCCGAACAGGCGGTCGCCATCCAGGGCGGCTTCGTCAACTTCTATTCGCAGGACACCGTGAACCCGTACGTCGCCCTCGTCGCGCGCGGGCCGTGGGTGATCACCCTCAAGGGCGCGGTCCTGCACGACTCCGGCGGCTACGGCATGCTCGGCTTCGGCCACGCGCCGAAGGCGGTGATCGAAGCGATGTCCCGGCCGCAGGTGATGGCCAACATCATGACCCCGAACCTGTCGCAGTTGCGCTTCGACCGCGCGATCCGCGCCGAGGTCGGCCATTCGCGTCGCGCCGACGCCGCCGACGCCTGCCCCTACGACAAGTTCCTGTGCCTGAACTCCGGCTCGGAGTCGGTGTCGCTGGCCGCCCGCATCGCCGACGTCAACGCCAAGCTGATGACCGACCCCGGCGCGCAGTACGCCGGCCGCACGATCAAGCGCGTCGTGGTCAAGGGCAGCTTCCACGGCCGCACCGACCGCCCCGCGCTCTACTCCGATTCCACCCGCAAGACCTACCTGCAGCACCTCGCCAGCTTCCGCGGCGAGAGCAGCGTGATCGCGGTCGAGCCCTACGACGCCGACGCGCTGCGCAAGGTGTTCGCCGACGCCGACGCCAACGGCTGGTTCATCGAGGCGATGTTCCTGGAGCCGGTGATGGGCGAAGGCGACCCCGGCCGCTCGGTGCCGCGCGCGTTCTACGACCTCGCCCGCGCGCTGACCAAGGCCCACGGCTCGCTGCTGCTGATCGACTCGATCCAGGCCGGCCTGCGCGCCAACGGCGTGCTTTCGATCGTCGACTATCCCGGGTTCGAGGGCATCGAGGCGCCGGACATGGAGACCTACTCCAAGGCGCTCAACGCCGGCCAGTACCCGCTGTCGGTGCTCGCCGTGAATGCGCGCGCCGCCGGCCTGTACCGCAAGGGCACCTACGGCAACACCATGACCACCAACCCGCGCGCGCTGGACGTCGCCTGCGCGGTGCTGGCGCAGCTCACCCCGGAACTGCGCGCCAACATCCGCGAGCGCGGCAAGCAGGCGATCGCCAAGCTCGAAGCCCTCAAGGCCGAGCTGCCGGGCCTGATCACCAAGGTCCAGGGCACCGGCCTGCTGTTCTCCTGCGAGCTGTCGAAGGCCTTCAAGGGCTACGGCACCGACTCGACCGAGGAATGGATGCGCGAACACGGCATCGGCGTGATCCACGGCGGCGAGAACTCGCTGCGCTTCACCCCGCACTTCGCGATGCGCGAGGACGAGCTGGACCTGCTGGTCGAGATGATCAAGCGGGCGCTGCTCGAAGGTCCGCGGGCGACGCAGGCCGCCGCGGCCTGAGTGCGCCGCTTCGCCTCGTCGCACGCTGACGAGGCGAAGCGATGACCGCATGCGACGACGCGAAAAGCCGGGTTCGCCCGGCTTTTCGTTTGTGCGCGCCGGACCAGTCATGACCGCGCCGGCCGTGACCGCGCTGGTCGTGCTCCCCGGCCTCGACGGCACCGCGCGGCTGCTCGCCGGATTCGCCGACGCCGCCCGCGTCGCGGGATTCGCCCGCGTCGCGACGGTCGCCTACCCGACCGACCGGACGCTGGGCTATCGCGACCTCACCGCGCTGGCCCGCGACGCCCTGCCGCGGGACGAGGCCTTCGTACTGCTCGGCGAATCGTTCTCAGGACCGATCGCGATCGCCCTCGCAGCAGAACCGCCGCCGAACCTGCGCGGGCTGGTGCTCTCGACCACGTTCGCGAAGGCGCCAGTGCCGGCGCCGGCCCCGCTGGCCGCGCTGGCCCGGATCGCCCCGGTGCGGAGGCTGCCGACGGCGGCGCTGTCGTTCGCGCTGCTCGGTCGCTGGGCGACGCCTGCGCTGCGACGCGAACTGCGCGACGCGCTCGACACCGTCGCGCCCGCGGTGCTGCGCGCCCGCGCCGAAGCGGCCATGCGCGTGGACGCGCGCGCCAGCGGCGGTCGACGCGATCGCCCGCTTCGCCGCCGGGCTCGGTTAGCCTAGTCGCCCGCGTCCCGCATCTCAGGTGCCCGCATGGCCGTCGTCGAAGTCACCCATCCGCTGGTCCGCCACAAGCTCGGACTGCTGCGCGACGCGTCCACCGGGCCGGCGCTGTTCCGCCAGATCTCGGCCGAGATCGCCACCCTGCTCGCCTACGAGGCCACCGCCGATCTCGGACTGGACGATCGCGCCATCGACACCTGGGCCGGGCCGCTGACCGTCGGCCGCTGCGACCAGGACGCGATCACGCTGGTGCCGATCCTGCGCGCGGGACTGGGCTTCCTGCCCGGGGTGCAGGCGCTGCTGCCGAACGCGCCGGTGAGCGTGATCGGACTGCGCCGAGACGAGCAGACGCTGCAGCCGCACGCGTACTACCAGCGCTTCGTCGAACGCATCGCCGGCCGCACCGCGCTGCTGATCGACCCGATGCTGGCCACCGGCGGCAGCGCGCTCGCGGCGATCGACGCGCTGAAGGCCGCGGGCGTGGCCCGGGTCAAGGCGATCTTCCTCGTCTCCGCACCGGAAGGCCTGCGCGCGCTGGAGGCCAGGCACCCCGACGTCGCAATCTGGACCGCCGCGATCGACGAACGCCTCAACGACCACGGCTACATCCTGCCCGGCCTCGGCGACGCCGGCGACCGGCTGTTCAACACCCCGGCGTAAGCCCGGCCGTCCGCCGTGCATTGTCCAACGACCCGGTAGAGCGGCCTTCAGGCCGCTGCGTTTGCGTGCCTCTCGAAACCAGCGCCTCTAGAAATCAGCGCCTTTCGAATCATCGTTTCTCGAACGGCAGCGGCCTGAAGGCCGCTCTACCGCAGCGGCGGGGTTGTGTCGCCGAGCGGACGGGATTCGTCGTCACGCCGATCAGGCGCCGGTCGCGAAGATCCGGATCGCGACCCCCGCCTCGCCCAGCAGCACGCCCCAGGTCAGCGCCATGCCGAGCATGCGCCCGGGCGAGGTGCCCGAACGTCGCGACAGGCCCCAGGCATGCAGCAGGCGACCGGCCAGCAGCGCGCCGCCGAAGCCCCACAGCCAGCGCGCGTCGAGGCCCGAGAGTTCGAGCAGGGCCAGCAGCAGCAGCGCGAGCGGCGCGTTCTCGATCAGGTTGCCGTGCGCGCGCACGCGCCGGGTCATCACCTTGTCGCCGCCGTCGCCCTGCGCGATCTTCGCGTTGTAGCGGAACATCGCGACGCGCGCCGCGAGGACGACCACCAGCACGGCGTGGAGGGCGGCGAACAGCAGGGTGATGCGGGGCATGGCGGGGTCCTTGTTGGGGAATCAGGCGGCCAGCGGCCGCGCCTGGAGCACCGCGACTTCGTGCGCGGTGGCGTAGCGGCCCTTGTCGTCGCGCACGACCTGCGCCAGTGCGCAGTCGGGATCGTGGGTGAAGAACAGGTGGACGTTGCGCGCCAGCTTGTCGTCGAGGAACGCGCGCTTCTCGTCGATCAGCAGTTCGGGATTGCGGTCGTAGCCCATGGTGATCGGCACGTGGACCCACGGCCGGCCCGGGATGAGGTCGGCGCAGAACACCACGCCGCCGTGGGCGACGCCGTCGACGCGCTCGGGGCCGACGATCTCCGCCAGCATCAGCCCGGGCGTGTGGCCGTCGCTGAAGTGGAAGCGCACCGTCTCGCCCAGCGCCGCGCAGTGCGCGCCGTCGACCAGCTCCAGCCGTCCGCTCGCCTGCAGCAGCGCCGGCAGCTCGGGGATGAAGCTGGCGCGGTCGCGCGGGTGCGGCTGCAGCGCGCGCTCCCAGCAGGCGCGGCTGACGACGAAGGTCGCGTTCGGGAACAGCAGTTCGGGCGCGGCGCCTTCGCGCCACGGCGCCAGCAGGCCGCCGGCATGGTCGAAATGCAGGTGCGACAGCACGACCACGTCGATGTCGGCATGGTCGAAGCCGGCATCGGCCAGCGCGTCGAGCAGCACGTGGCGGTCCTCGACCACGCCGTAGCGCTCGCGCAGCTTCGGCTCGAAGAACGCGCCGATGCCGGTCTCGAACAGTACGGTCCTGCCGTTGAGCGGGCTGGCGAGCAGCGCGCGGCAGGCCAGCGGGATGCGGTTGTGGTCGTCCGGCGCGATCCAGCGTTCCCACACCGCGCGCGGGGCGTTGCCGAACATCGCGCCGCCGTCGAGCTTCTGGGAATTGCCGAGCAGGGACCAGAGTTTCATCGCAATGTCCTCACGACGCCGGAACGGGTCGTTCGATGGCGTAGAGCCGTTCGGTGCAGGCTTCGCCCTTGTACGTGGCCTCGGCGGTGCCGACGTGCTGCAGGCCGAGGCCTTCGAGCAGGCGCAGGCACGGCGCGTTGCGCACGTCGCTGGAGGCGACCACGCGCTGCACCGGGGTATGCGCGAACAGCAGCCCGATCAGGCCGGCCACGGCCTCCCGCGCCAACCCCCGGTGCTGGAACTGCGGGTGCAGCGAGACGCCGAACTCGGCGGTGCGCGCGTCCGGCGAAAGACCGACGCCGAGGTCGCCGATCAGGCGGTCGTCGGCGCTGTCGGCGATGCCGATCTGGGTCCATTCGCCGGGTTCGAGCCCGGAGGCGTTGCGCGCGAGATCGCGCAGCAGCGCCTCGGTCTCGACCTCCGTCGTCGCCGCCCAGCCCTGGTAGCGCGCGACCTCGGGATCGCCGCGATAGCCGTGGAAGGCGCGGAAGTCGGACACCCGCAGGCGGCGCAGGCGCACGCGCTCGCAGGCGTGGGGCAGATGCAGGAACAGGCTCATGCCGCGCGCGCCCTGGTCACGGCGCGGTGGCCGGGGCGACCACGGACATCGTCTCGACCTTCGCCTCGCCGACCGGGTTGCGCGGGTCGCTGCCGCCGTGGAGGGTGTTGTCGCGCAGGTTCCACTCGACCGTCTGCAGGTTGCCCCAGGTGTCGCTGGAACGCTGGCCGCCGGCGGCGTCCCTGGGCGTGTTGACGGTGTGGCCCATCGCGCGCAGCGCGGCGATCACGTCGTCCGGCAGCGCGTCGCGCTCGGTGTCGATGACGTCCGGCAGCCACTGGTGGTGGTAGCGCGGCAGCGCCGCGACCTGCTGCGCGTCGAGGCCGTCGGCGTAGCCGAGCACGCCCAGCAGCACCATCGTGATGATCCGGCTGCCGCCGGGCGTGCCGAGCACCGCGACCCGGCCGGGCGAGGCCATGAAGGTCGGCGTCATCGAGCTGAGCATGCGCTTGCCGGGCTTCGGCGCGTTGGCGTCGTAGCCCATCACCCCGAACGCGTTGGGCACGCCGGGCACCAGCGCGAAATCGTCCATCTCGTCGTTGAGCAGCACGCCGGTGCCGGGCGCGACCAGGCCGGAGCCGAACAGCAGGTTCACCGTCTGGGTCGCGGCGACGCGATTGCCCTCGGCATCGAGGATCGAGAAATGCGTGGTCTCGTCGTCCTCCAGCGGGGTCGGCTGGCCGGACAGCAGGTCGCTGGGCGTGGCCTTGTCGGGATGGATGGTCGCGCGCAGGCCGGCGGCGTACTCCGGGTCCATCAGCGTGCGCATCGGGATCTTCACGAAATCCGGATCGCCGAGGTAGAACGTGCGGTCGCGGAACGCACGGCGCATGGCCTCGACCACGAGGTGCACGCGCTGCGCCTGCGGCAGTTTCTGCAGGTCCCACGGTTCGAGGATCTGCAGCATTTCCGCCAGCGCCACGCCGCCGGAGGACGGCGGCGGCGCGGTGACGATCTTCCAGCCGTCGTACTCGAACGACAGCGGCGCGCGTTCCCTGACGCGGTAGCCGGCGAGTTCGTCGGCGGTCCAGCGGCCGCCCTCGGCGTTCACGCCGGCGACCAGCTTCTTCGCGACCGGGCCGCGGTAGAAACCGTCGAAGCCCTTGTCGGCCAGCGTCTCCAGCGTGCGCGCCAGGTCGGGCTGGCGGAACAGTTCGCCTTCCTGCGGCGCGTGGCCGGCGGCGAGGAACACCGCGCGCGTGCCCTTGTAGCGTTCCATCACCTCGCGTCGCGCGGCGTAGCCCTTGGCGAAGCGGGCGTAGACCGGGAACCCGTCGCGGGCGATGCGGATCGCCGGCGCCAGGCTGGTCTTCAGCGGCAGCCGGCCGTACTGCGTCGCCAGGTGGACCAGCCCCGCCGGCAGGCCGGGGATGCCCGCCGACCACGGCCCGTTGGTGGCGCGGTCGCGGTCGGGCTTGCCCTGCGCGTCGAGGTACTGCGCGGTGGTCGCCGCGGCCGGCGCGGTCTCGCGCGCGTCGACGAAGACGTCGCGGCCGCTCTTCGCGTCGTGCAGCAGGAAGAAACCGCCGCCGCCGAGGCCCGAGGAGATCGGTTCGACCACCGACAGCACCGAGGACACCGTGACCGCGGCGTCGAAGGCGTTGCCGCCCCGGCGCAGCGTTTCCATGCCGGCCTCGGTCGCGAGCGCGTGCGCGCTGGCGATCGCGGCGC
Source organism: Lysobacterales bacterium (assembly GCA_019510125.1). Classification (GTDB taxonomy): domain Bacteria; phylum Pseudomonadota; class Gammaproteobacteria; order Xanthomonadales; family Xanthomonadaceae; genus Lysobacter_I. Next base: position 265,669 of record JAEKKX010000003.1, on the reverse strand, counting down.
CGGGCGGATGCGCGGGCGGCGCACCGGCATCGGCCGCGCGCGCGGCGGGACCGAAGGCGACCGCGAGCAGCAGCCCGGTGCAGATGGAGACGACACGGTGGACGACGGTCATGCAGCTTCCTCCTGGAGTCTGGCGAGCTTCGCCAGCAGCGCCTCGTGCGATTCGGGATGGTCCGGGTCCGGATCGATGCATTCGACCGGGCACACGACCACGCACTGCGGCTCCTCGAAATGCCCGACGCATTCGGTGCAGCGCGCCGGGTCGATGACGTAGATGACCTCGCCCTGCGAGATCGCGCGATTCGGGCAGGCCGGTTCGCAGACGTCGCAGTTGACGCAGAGTTCGTTGATCTTCAGCGACATGGGCAGCCGGGAAACGCCGCCGCGGCGCGGGCCGCGACGGCTCGAAACGGAACGGACGGATCATCCCTCATCGACGGCCCGGGAGGACCCGCCCGCGGCGGATCACTTCGTTTCGACGAAGATGTAGTCGACGCCCGACGCCTGCACGGCGGCCTTCACCCGCTCGTTGTCCTCGGGCTTGCCGATGAACAGCAGCTTCACGCCCTTGAGCTTGTCGGGCTTGACGTCGGTGAACGCGGCGATCACCAGGTCCGCGGCCTTGGCCGAGGACAGCGACGCCGACGAAAACGCCAGCAGGTTGCCGGGCAGGATGCCGCGGTCCACGTCGGACTTGGCCTTCTCCAGCAGGCGGTCGTAGCTACCCTGGAAGTCCTGGGTGCTCTCGGCCGGCAGCAGGTAGACGAACGGAGCGCTGGACACGCCCTGCATGTTGCGCTTGACGACGTCGCTGACGTACTCGCGCCAGGCGCCGGGATCCTCGTTGGTCGGCGCGACCAGCGGCGCCTGGTCGACGGCGGCCGGTGCGCTCGACTGCTTGTCGCAGGCCACCATCGACAGCGCGAAGAAGGCGATGAACAGCAGGCGGATGATGTGTTTCATGGACGAACTCCCCTCATGCGGAAGACAAACGAACGGGCGTCGCGTGGACGCGGGGTGCAACGGCGGCCGGGGCGCGGAGGCCCCGGTCGCGGGGCTCATTCGCGGCTGCGCTGCCATTCGGCCCGCAGCGCGCGATCCACCGCGGCCGGCACGAAGCCGGACACGTCGCCGCCGAGGCGCGAGACCTCGCGCACCAGCGACGAGGAAATGAAACCGTATTGTTCGGCCGGCGTCAGGAACAGCGTTTCCACTTCCGGGATCAGGTGCCGGTTCATGCTCGCGAGCTGGAACTCGTACTCGAAGTCCGAGACCGCGCGCAGGCCACGGAGCAGGACCCCGGCGCCGACGTCGCGCACGAAATGCGCCAGCAGCGAATCGAAGCCGCGGACCTCGACGTTGGGAAAGCGCGCCAGCGACTCGCGGGCCAGCTCGACACGCTGCGCCAGCGGCAGCGCCGGGCGCTTGGCCGGGCTCTCGGCCACGCCGAGCACCAGCTTCTCGAACAGCGGCGCGGCGCGCTCGACCAGGTCGAGATGGCCGTTGGTGATCGGGTCGAAGGTGCCGGGATAGACCGCGATCCGGGCGGCGGGCGGGCTGGAGGCCTGGCTCATGGGCGGCGTCGGGATCGTCACGGACGGAAGTCGCCCCAGTGTAACAGTCGCTCCGCTGCGGCCGGGGGCCCGCTCAGGCGGGGTCCGGGTCCCGCCGGTACAGGGCGTAGCGCACGTCGCGGGTCCGCCCCTCGCGATGCAGGCGCCAGCCGGCGCCCGGGTCCGGCGCGGCGTCCGCCGGCGATTCCACGTACAGCCAGGCGGCGTCGGCGAGGCGTTCGGGCAGCGCCGCCAGCACCGGCGCCCACAGCCCGGCGGCGAACGGCGGATCGACGAACGCCAGGTCGAAGCGCGCGTCGGACCGCCGCAGCCACGCCAGCGCGTCCTCGTTCGCCACCTGCACCCGGTCGCCGTCGGGCAGCCGCGCGACGACCGCGCGCAGCGACGCCGCCAGCGCCGGATCGCGTTCGACCAGCACCACCTCGCGCGCGCCGCGCGACACCGCCTCCAGCCCCAGCGCCCCGGTGCCGGCGAACAGGTCCAGCACCCGCGCGCCGGGCAGCATCGGCTGCAGCCAGTTGAACAGGGTCTCGCGCACCCGGTCCGCGGTCGGACGCAGACCGTCGCGATCGGCCACCGGCAGTCTGGTGCCGCGCCAGTGGCCGCCGACGATGCGCACCGTGCCGGTCGCGGCGGCGGCGCGGGGCGATCGTGCGGAAGGCGGGGGACGGCGGTTCATCGGGAGGCCGGAAAGGCGGGTGTTAACATGCCGACATTGTGCCTCGCTTCGCGACGATCCCCCTCCGCGCCCTGCGCCGACCAGTCTCGCCTTCCCGATGATCCCCTTCTTCCGCCGCAAGAAACCGGACGCGGCAACGCAGGCCGGCACCCCCGAAACGCCCGCGCAGGCCGCCGCCCCCGCCGCGACGCCGCCGGCGGAGACCGCGCCGGTCGCGGTCGAGCCGACCGCCGATCCGGTCGCCGATCCCGCCGCCGATCTCACTGAATACCCCACCGAAGCCCCCGCCGCCGACCTCGCCATCGATGCCGCCCCGGCCGCCGCGCCCGGTAAACCCGGCTGGCGCGAGCGCCTGCGCAACAGCACGTTCGCGCGCAGCTTCGGCGGCCTGTTCTCGCGCAACCCGCGGCTGGACGACGATCTGCTCGACGAGATCGAGACCGCGCTGCTGACCGCCGACGTCGGCGTCGCCGCGACCACCCAGTTGATCGAATCGCTGCGCAAGCGGATGAAAGCGCGCGAGTTCGCCGACGCCGCCGCGCTGCTGGCCGCGCTGCGCGCCGACCTGATCGCGCTGCTCGCGCCGATCGCGAAGCCGCTCGTCGTCGACGCCGCCGCCAGGCCCTTCGTCATCCTCACCGTCGGCGTCAACGGCGTCGGCAAGACCACCACCATCGGCAAGCTCGCGCACCGCTTCAAGGCCGAGCGCCGCTCGCTGATGCTGGCCGCCGGCGACACCTTCCGCGCCGCCGCGGTCGCGCAGTTGCAGGCCTGGGGCGAGCGCAACGGCGTCGCCGTGGTCGCGCAGGGCCAGGACGCCGACCCGGCGTCGGTGGCGTTCGACGCGCTGCAGGCGGCGAAGGCGCGCGGCACCGAGGTGCTGATCGCCGATACCGCCGGCCGCCTGCACACCCAGCAGGGCCTGATGGCCGAACTGGGCAAGATCAAGCGCGTGCTCGGCAAGATCGACCCGTCGGCGCCGCAGGAGGTGCTGATGGTGATCGACGGCACCACCGGCCAGAACGCGCTGTCGCAGTTGCGCCAGTTCCACGCCGCGGCCGGCGTCACCGGCCTGGTGGTGACCAAGCTCGACGGCACCGCCAAGGGCGGCGTGGTGTTCGCGCTGGCGCGCGAGTTCGGCATCCCGATCCGCTTCGCCGGCATCGGCGAACGCCCCGAGGACCTGCGCGTGTTCGACGCCGAAGCCTTCGTCGACGCGCTGCTGCCGGAGGCGCTGGGCGCGTGAGCGACGCCGCGGCCGACGCGCCGCGCCCCCGGCGCCTGCGCCGGTTGGTCGCGGTCGCCGCTGGCCTCGCGCTGTTGCTGCTGTCCGCGGGCTGGCTGCTGCAGCCGCAGCGCTCGGTGCCGGTGCTGCTGGACCGCATCGGCCGCGGCCTCGGCCTGGAGATCACCGCCGGCGACGTGGAGGCGCGCTTCCGCGGCACCCCGCAACTGGTCGTGCGCGACCTGCGCGTGCGCGAGCCGGGCGCGAAGACGCCGCTGCTCGTCGCCGATCGCGCCCTGCTCTCGCTGCCGTGGTCGACGCTGCGCAGCCGCGGCGCCGACCTGACCATCGAACGGGTCGAACTCGACGCACCGGTGCTCGACGTCCCGGCGCTGCAGGCCTGGCTGGCGAAGCGGCCGCCCGGCGCGGAAACCCGCATCCCGACGCTGACCGCCGGCCTGCGCATCGTCGACGGCGAGATCGACAACGACGACTGGCGGATCGCCGGCGTGATCGTCGAGCTGCCGTCGCTGCATCCGGATCGCCCCGCGAACGCGCGCCTGCGCGGCCGCTATCTCGATCCGCCGACCGCGATCCCGTTCGACCTCGCGGTGGCGCTGTCGAAGCCGGCCAACGACGCCGGCGTCGCCGCGATCGGCACGCTTGTCGTCGAACGCGGCGACTGGCGGATGCCGGCGACGATCCACCTGTCCGGCCCGCTGCACCTGGGCGCGGACGACATCGCGATGGTCCCGGCGCGCCTGGGCGTGGCCGCGCGCTACGAATCCGGCGACACCCGGCTGCCGTTCACCCTCGGCCTGGCCGGGCCGCTGCGGTTCGACGAGGCCACCTGGGTGCTCGCGCCCGCCGGCGTGGCCCTGCGCGGCGAGCCGCCGCTGCCGTCGCTGGACGCCCGCGGCGCACTGGCGCTGGGGCGGCGGCTGGCGATCGATCTCTCCGGCGCGCTGCCGCAGTGGCCCGAGGGCTGGCCGGCCCTGCCGCCGCCGGTGTCGGCATCGACGACGCCGCTGCCGTTCTCGCTGCGCTACGCCGGCAAGCCCGATCTGTCCGAGGTGGCCGCGCTCTCGCTGCATCGCGACGCCACCCGCTTCGACGCGCGCTTCCGGCTGTACGACGTGCTCGACTGGACGCAGCGGCCCGGCGGCGCCCCGCTGCCGCCACTGGACGGACGGCTGGTCGCGCCGAAGCTGGTGGTGTCGGGCGCGACCCTGGACGGGGTCGAGATCACCCTGGACGACGAGGCCGTACCGTGACCCGCACGAGGTACACCGCACCCGCGACGCCGTCCTACGCCGACGCCCTGCTCGCGTGGTTCGACGTCTCCGGCCGCCACGACCTGCCGTGGCAGCACCCGCGCACGCCCTATCGGGTGTGGCTGTCGGAAATCATGCTGCAGCAGACCCAGGTGCGGGTGGTGATCCCCTACTTCGAGCGCTTCGTCGCCGCCCTGCCCGACCTGCACGCGCTCGCGGCGGCGCCGCTCGACGACGTGCTCGCGCTGTGGTCGGGGCTGGGCTACTACGCCCGCGCCCGCAACCTCCACGCCGCCGCGAAGGCCTGCGTCGAACGCCACGGCGGCGATCTGCCGCGCGACCTCGACGCGCTGACCGCCCTGCCCGGCATCGGCCGCAGCACCGCCGGCGCGATCCTGTCGCAGGCCTGGGGCGACCGCTTCGCGATCCTCGACGGCAACGTCAAGCGCGTGCTCTGCCGCGTCCACGGCGTCGACGGCTGGCCGGGCGCGCCGGCGGTCGAGAAGCGGCTGTGGGCGATCGCCGAATCGCTGCTGCCCGACGCGCGGCTCGCCGACTACACCCAGGCGCAGATGGATTTCGGCGCGACCCTGTGCACCCGCCACGATCCGGCCTGCGTGCTGTGCCCGCTGCAGGCGCGCTGCGTCGCGCTGCGCGAGGGCCGGGTCGCCGACCTGCCGACGCCCAAGCCCGGCAAGCCGCTGCCCGAGCGCGCGGCGGTGGTCCTGCGCCTGCACGACGGCGACGGCCGCGTGCTGCTGCAGCGCCGTCCGCCGACCGGCGTATGGGCCGCGCTGTGGTCGCTGCCGGAAGCGCCGGACCACGTCGAGGCCCGCGCCTGGTTCGAGGCGCATGTCGCCGGCGACTACGACGCGGGCGAAGCGCTGGACGAAGTCCTGCACGGTTTCACGCACTATCGCCTGCGCCTGCACCCGCTGGCCTGGCGCGGCGTCGCATCGCGCGACGCGATCCGCGACAATGACGACCTGCGCTGGGTCGCGCGGGACGCCCTGGAGACGCTGGGCATCCCCGCACCGATCCGCAGCCTGATCGCCAACGACGACTGACGGACCCCGCCCATGCCCCGCACCGTGTTCTGCAGCTACGAACAGCGCGACACCGAAGGCCTCGATTTCGCGCCCTGGCCCGGTGAGCTCGGCCAGCGCGTGTTCGCATCCATCGGCAAGGGCGCCTGGGCCAAGTGGCTGGCGCACCAGACCATGCTGATCAACGAGAACCGCCTCTCGCCGATGAATCCCGAGCACCGCAAGTTCCTGCAGGGCGAGATGGAGAAGTTCCTGTTCGGCGGCGGCGCCGAGAAACCGGCGGGTTACCTGCCGGCGGCGGAACCCGATCCGTCGGCGGGCGCCGATTCCACCTGACGCTTGGCGCGCGCATCGCGCTCCGCGGTGCGGATCGCCTTCACGTCGAGCGGCCGGATCTCCTCGATCGTGCAGGAAATCGGCATCAGCCCGTGGTTGGCGACGTACACGTGGTCGAACTTGGCGCTGAGCCGGCCGACGGTGTCGCGGAAGGCGATGCTGTCGGCGAAGTCCAGCTCCGTGCACGGCGGGTACACCTGCACCAGCCAGGCCTTGCCCGGGGTCGTCCACAGCGCGAAGGTCGCGTCGCCCAGCGGGGTCCAGCCGTTGTAGCTGTGGGTGTACTGGATGCTGTCGACCGGCGCCCCGGCGTGGGCGCGATACAGCGCCAGACGTTCGGCATCGCGCTGCGCCGAGCCGGTGGCGCAGGCGGACAGGGCGCAGGCCGCGAGCAGCGGCGCCAGGAAACGGGACGAGCGGCGCATGGGGACCTCCGTGGGGGCGCGGACAGGGAGCGGATGCCGCGAAAGATCATGCGCCCGCACCGGAACGACGAAAACCACCCCGACGCCCACATTCAGCCCCCGGCCGGCTTGCCCTGCCGGCCGAGGCCCCGTATCATTCCGCGCTCGCCCGTGGCCGGGTAGCTCAGTTGGTAGAGCAGGGGATTGAAAATCCCCGTGTCGGGGGTTCGATTCCCTCCCCGGCCACCACATCTTCATTCCATGCGGCGACATTGGATGTGGCGATGATCAAGCCCGTGACGGCTCCAGCCGTTGACGGGTTTTTTTTACGCCCGTCGACCGACGGCGACGCAGCGGCGGATGGCCCGGCGGCGGCCCGGCGGGCGCGCAGCCCCACGGGGTCCTTCCATCTGCGCCTAGAGCGCCAGCCTCGCCTGCGAGCGCACCTCTTCGAGGCTCACCGATTCGCCCGCGACGATCCGCGTGTAGAGGTTGTGCATGACTTCGGGCGGGACGCCCTTGTCCAGGAATCGAAAGACCGAAGCGCCCACGTACTCGGGCAACACCTCGAACGTCATCCATCGGCGCCCTTCGGCTTCCGCGACCTGGCCCGTGGTGTTCGAGCCGCCGAAGATGTCGACGACCAGGTCGTCGGGATCGGTGAGCATCCGGACGAAGAATTCGGGCAGCCTGGCCGGATATCGCGCCGGATGCGCGCCGACGCCCACCGTCTTGCAGCCCGCCAGGTACGCGCCATTGGATTCGGAGTTCGGGATTTGCAGCAGGTTCGGCGGAATCGCACCGCCGTTGTCCTTTGCGAACCCCTTTCCGATGTCGTGGCCCGAAGGGCGCACCATCGGCGTGTAGAATTTGCCGGGGTCCTCGATCAGCTTTTTCATGCGGTCGCTGTACGGGGCCAGCACCTTCGTCACATCGGCCTTCGGCCACTCGGTCTTGCTGAACCACCACACCGTGTTGACCGAGTCCTTGACGCGCATCTTCCGCTTGTTCACCCACTCGATCGGGCTGGGAAGCTTCGACGGATTGAACCAGTAGAAATCCTCGGCCAGGAAGAAGCCGAGTTCGTCGACCATCCGGATCAGCACCCGGAAGTTGTACAGACTGCGCGCCGGCACGCCCTTCATGTACGCGCCGCCGAAATCGACGACGAAACTGCCGTCGTCGGCCAGCTTTCGATGGACCAGCCGCGCGAAGGCCAGGAACCAGTCGATGTAGTCGTGCTGGTCGAGGTTGCCGTATTCCTTCTGCCGCTGCAGGGCGAAAGGCGGGCTGGTCATCACCAGATTGACGCTGCCGTCCGGCAGCGCATCGAGCAGCTCACGCGAATCACCGATGAACGCCCTGCCTCGGGTCGTGTGGTAGGCCGGCGCCGTCTTTCCGATCTTCATGCGTGACTGCTGATTAAATTCTGTATATTCAAAGCGTTAACGAAAACAAGTATCCACGCCATGACCACGAAAAGAAAGCCCGGGCCCTCAAGGTTCGTTTTCGCCGCCACCGGCGAGGCTGCCGGCACCTCGCAAGCGGCGCCTGCGGACGGCGAGCGAAACCGCTCCATCGACGACATCGAACGCCTGTCGTCGGCCCTCGACGTCCTGCCGGCCACGCGCCTCGGCGGAGGTGCGGCATGACGTCCGAGCCCCACCCCGACTTCCAGAAATTGAAGGCATTGTGGCCTTCCGTGCAGACGTACCAGGACCTCGCGGCAGCCCACGGCATCGGCGACATCTTCCAGGACAACGGCGGCAAGTTGCTCCAGGTGCTCCTGCTGCTCGGCCTGAAAATCCTGCCGGGACGCGAAGGCAACGACGCCATCGATGCGAACGGGCAGGAATACGAATTGAAGTCGGTCAACATCGAATTGACCACGGGCTTCTCCACGCACCACCACATGAACCCGACGATCATCGCCAAGTACCGGAAAGTCCCGTGGGTGTTCGCGATCTACCGCAACATCGCGCTGGAAGCGGTCTACATCCTCCAGCCGCAGGATCTGGAGCACTTCTACACGCAGTGGGAAAACAAGTGGCGGAACGATGGCGGCAAGGACATCAACAATCCGAAAATCCCGGTGAAGTTCGTCATGGCGCACGGAAGGCTCGTGCATGGCGCTCCACCCATGCTGACCACGCGCCGCCAGACCGCCAGGAAGGCTGGGATGGGAAACCCGCCGGGCGATGATCCCGGCGGCTTCGAGGGCGAATACGAGTAACCCCGGGAGGACCCGACCGCCACGCGGGCTGCGGCGGGCACCCACGACGCCGGGGAAGCATCGGCGTCGCGATCAGGGCCGGTCCAAACCGGCCCCACCCCTCAATGACGATGAGGCTTCCCGTGCGGCCGACGGCGACGCGTCGCCGTCGTCGCCGCGATCAGGCGAACGGGTCGCGCAGGATGATGTTGGCGTCGCGGTCGGGACCGGTGGAGACGATCGCCAGCGGGCAGCCGGCCAGTTCCTCCAGCGCGCGCAGGTAGGCGCGGGCGGCGGGCGGCAGCTTGTCCCAGTCGGTGATGCCGGCGGTGGATTCGCTCCAGCCCGGGAATTCGAGGTAGACCGGCTTGCACTCGCGCCAGCCGTCGGCGTCCAGCGGCGCGTACTCGCTGCGCTTGCCGTGGTACTCGTAGGCGATGCAGATCTTGAGCTTCTCCATGCCGTCGAGGATGTCGAGCTTGGTGATGCACAGGCCGGTGATGCCGTTGATGGCGACCGCGCGCTTGAGCGCGACGATGTCCATCCAGCCGCAGCGGCGCGGGCGGCCGGTGGTGGCGCCGTATTCCTGGCCGCGGTCGCGGATGCCCTGCCCCACGTCGTCGTCGAGTTCGGTCGGGAACGGACCGCCGCCGACGCGCGTCGCGTAGGCCTTGGCGATGCCCAGCACGTAGTCGATGGCGTCGGCGCCGACGCCGGTGCCGGCGAGCGCGCCGCCGACGGTGGTGTTCGACGAGGTGACGTACGGATAGGTGCCGTGGTCGATGTCGAGCAGCGAGCCCTGCGCGCCCTCGAACAGCACGCGCTTGCCCTGCCTGCGCAGGTCGTGGAGGATGCCGGCGACGTCGGACTTCATCGGCTCGATGTATTCGCCGAACGCCAGCGCCTCGTCGAGGGTCTTCTGGAAGTCGACCGGCTCGACCTTGAGGTACTGGGTCAGCACGAAGTTGTGGTAATCGAGCGTGGCGCGCAGCTTCTCGGCAAGTTCGGCCGGATAGCGCAGGTCGGCGACGCGGATGCCGCGACGCGCGACCTTGTCCTCGTAGGCCGGGCCGATGCCGCGGCCGGTGGTGCCGATCGCGTCCTTGCCGGCGGCCTTTTCGCGGGCCTGATCCAGCGCGATGTGGTACGGCATGATGATCGGCGTGGCCGGGCTGATCTTGAGCCGGCTGCGCACGTCGACGCCGTTGGCCTCGAGCTCGGCGATCTCCTTCTGCAGCGCGCCCGGATGCAGCACCACGCCGTTGCCGATGAGGCACAGCGCGTCGTCGCGCAGGATGCCGGAGGGGATCAGGTGCAGCACCGTCTTCTTGCCGCCGATCACCAGCGTGTGGCCGGCGTTGTGGCCGCCCTGGAAGCGCACCACGGCGCCGATGTCCTGGGTGAGCAGATCGACGATCTTGCCCTTGCCCTCGTCGCCCCACTGGGCGCCCAACACCACCACTGACTGACCCATGACCTGACTCCGGATGTTTCGTTGTAGGGGCGCCGGGAGGCGCGACCTGATGCGTCGGACTGCCTTGGATGCAGGTCGCGCCTCGACCAGCCTTCGGCTGTCGGCAGCAGCGCCCTTGCATGCGTCGGCCCTCCGACACGGAAAAAGCCGGCGGGGCGTGGGCCCCGTCCGGCTTTTGTGCATTATCCGGGTTTCGGCCCCCGGGGGCCACCCTCGGCGCGGCTTTTTTGCCGGCTGCGGGATGAACGGCGGACCGCCCATCCCGCGGCGCGGGGTCAGCGGGCGCCTGCCTTGGCCTGCTGGCGGTCGAGGAAGTCGTCGACCCCGTTCTTGTTGGTGTCGAGCCGGCGGCCGGTGACCTGGTAGTAGGTGCGGCTGGTCAGCGGACCGCGGAGGTAGGTCTTCTTCACCGGATCCCAGTAAGTGGCGACCGGATCGACGCTGTCGCCGATGAAGTACATCGTGGTCGACGGGAACAGGTCGATGTTGGTGCCCGGGAAGCAGTCGGTCGTGTCGGGACCGCCGCCCAGCCGGTCGCCCAGCGCCTTGAGGCAATCCTGCGGCGTGACGACCTCGTAGACGTGGCGCTTCTGGTCCAGCCGCGCGATCGGCAGGCTCAGGCCGCGGCCGGGCTCGACGCTGGCCTTGTCCACCAGCGTGCGGGTCGTGTCCGGCCAGGGCTCGAACGGCATCCCGGTGAAGTCGGCGATGCGCCCGTCGCGGACCATCTGGTCGAGCGCCACCACGCGCGGCAGTTCGCGCATCTGCAGGTTGCCCAGTTGCAGCGGCGCGTCGCCGAGATTGAACACGCCCAGGTTGAGGGTGCCGCCGATGGTGTCGAGGGTGCCGGCGTCGAACGCGTGCAGACGCGGGTTGAGCGACATGGCGGTGCCGCCGGAATCGCGCAGGATCACGTCCTTGATGACGATCGGGTTGGGCGTGCTCAGGTTGAAGTTCACCGAGGTGAAGGTCGCGCCGATATGGAACAGCACGCCGCCGGGCGCCTGCCCCGGCGTGCCGACGCAACTGCCGGGGTTGGGCGTGTTCCAGCGCAGTGTGTAGGGATAGTACGTACTGCCCTGGAACGTCTGCGGGCCGCCGGTCGGCCCGATCACGGTCGGGTTGATCCACGGGCTGGAGCAGCCGGCGAACGACCATGCCAGCACCGGCGGCGTGGCCGAGGGATAGAGCACGGTCAGGTCCAGGCTGTAGGCCGCGGCCGCGTTGGGGTTGACCATGTCCCAGTTCCACATCGTCTGCAGCGACAGGCCGAGGTTGGCCGCGAGCGTGGAGAACTCGCCGTCGCTGAAATGGCGGCGGTAACCGGCGCGGTCCTCGGCGTTGAGGCTGCCGCCGGCGGGCATGACGTGGTGCTTGTAGGTGTCCTCGCCCGGCGCGAGCGTGGTGTTGTGGGCGAGGCCGTAGTTGTGGCCGGCTTCGTGCGCGGCGGTGCCGCCGATCGAGTTGGCCCAGCGGTCCAGCGTGGAGTTGGCGCCGTTGAGCGCGCCGCCGGGACCGCCGGTCCAGTCCTGGTAGGTCTTGCCCCAGACGTAGGAGTAATCGACGGCGGTGCCGTCGCCGGTGTCCACGCTTTGCGCGAGGCCGAACAGGCCGTCGGTGATGTCGGACTTGGTCGTCACCGCGACGGTGTTGCGGCGCGGGAAGGTCGTCGGCGGCAGCGTGGCGGTCGGGATGACCTGCACGTTGAATTCGCAGTAGTCGAGTTCGACCACGTGGGTGATCGCATCGCGCAGCGCGGTGGTGGTGCCGGTGTAGCTCGGCAGGTCGGCCGCGTTGAACGGTGCCGCCGGATTGGTCGCCGACGCGGCCGAGAAGCCGAACGACGGATAGGTCAGCGGCGTCGCGGGATACAGCAGGTAGAGCTTGTTCGCCTTGTTGGCCGGGTTGTAGGCGAGGCAGGTGGCCGCCTGCGCACCGCCGGCGAGCGAGAGCAGGGCCAGCGCAAGCCCGGTACGACGCAGCGTCCTGCTGCACGCGCGCATTTCGATCGTGTCATTCATAACGTGTTTCTCCATAGGAAATGCGAATCCAATGCCGGCGCGACCGGTCGATCCCGCCGGCGACGTTGCGAAGCGGCATGCGCGATCCGCGGATCGTCGACTCGCCCCGCGCGCCCATGCTCGCGCCCGCACGGCGCCAGCGGAAGGAAGAAATGGGGAACGAATCGCGTGCGAACGCGAGAAAGCGTGACGACGAACCGTTCGCGGGCGTCGCCGCGCGATCAGCCGCGGCGCAGCAGGAACAGGCAGACCAGTCCGCAGGCGACCGCGATGGCGCCGAACAGGCGCAACCTTTGCGGCGGTATTGCCAGCAGTTCGATCACGGCGCGCCGCCAGGCGTCGGGGAAGGCGAACAGGATCAGGCCTTCGAACACGGCGACCAGCGACAGCGCGATCCAGAGGTCGGTCATGGACGCACCCGCGACGGGCGTCGGACGACCGTCGTCATGCGGCGCGGACCGGCCTTGCGCGCCCGCCGGGCAGCGGCGGCGCCCCATGGTCGTGCGCAGGCCCGACCGGAAGGTCGAGCAGGGGATCGACCAGAGGATCGACTGCGCGGTCTCGGCGCGGCCGCGATCCCGCCACGCGCCGGGATGCGGCCACGATCGCGGCCGGACGGCCCGCGCGTGGCATCAGCGATCGCTGCGCATGTACTGCAGGAACGGATCGTCCTTGTCGAGCACGATCACCGCCTGGCCGTCCTTGAACGCGGTGCGGTAGGCCTCGAGGCTGCGCTGGAAGGCGTAGAACGACGGATCGGCGCCGGCGGCGGCGCCGTAGATGCGCGCGGCCTCGGCGTCGCCCTCGCCGCGCAGCTTCTGCGCGTCGCGTTCGGCCTCGGCCAGGATCACCGCCTGGTCGCGATCGGCCTGGGCGCGGATCTCGTTGGCCTGCTCGGCGCCCTCGGCGCGGAGCTTGCTGGCGACCTGCTGGCGCTGCGCGCTCATCCGGCGATAGACGTCGCGGATCACCTGGCTGTCGGTCGGCAGGTCGATCTGCTTGATGCGCAGGTCGACGATGGTCACGCCCAGGGTCGCCGCGCCCTTGTTGATCGCGGCGAGCTGGGTGCCCGCGAACGTGCCGCGTTCGCCGGAGACCACCTGCGACAGCGTGCGGGTGTTGATCTCGCTGCGCAGCGCGTCCTTGATGATCGGTTCGAGGCGGGCGACCGCGGCGGACTCGTCGCCGGCGGTCGCGCGGTAGTAGGCGCGGATGTCCTTGATCCTGCCGACGGCGAAGAAGTCGACCTTCACGTCCTTGCGCTCGGAGGTCAGGTAGCGCTCGGGCTCGGCCGGCAGCACCAGCAGGCGGGTGTCGTAGATGCGCGCGCTCTCGACCAGCGGCACCTTGAAGTGCAGGCCGGGACCGAGGTCGGTGCGCACCACCTTGCCGAGGTTGAGGACGATGGCGGAGTGGCCTTCCTGGACGACGAAGGTCGAGCTCAGCAGCGCGAACAGGGCGACCAGCACGGCGGGAATCCAGAGCGGGAATCTCATCGGCCTTCTCCTTCACGGCTGCCGCGCGGTCTGCGGACGGGATCTTCGTCGGGCGTCGCGGTGACCGCGGGCGCGACCAGTTCGGCCGGCGGTGCGGACATCGCGGCGGCCGGCGCCGTCGCCGGCGCCTGGCCCGGCGCGACCGGCAGGTACAGCAACTGGCGGCTGTCGCCGCCGACCACCTTGCGGTTCTGCGCGAGCACCTGCTGCACGGTCTCCAGCCACAGGCGCTTGCGGGTGACTTCCGGCGCGCCGCGGTACTGCTGCAGCAGCAGGCTGAAGCGCTGCGCGTCGCCGGTGGCGCGGGCGATGGACGCGGTCCGGTAGCCCTCGGCGACGGTGCGCGTGCGCGCGGCCTCGCCGCGGGCCTCCGGCACGATCTTCGCGGCGTACGCGCGGGATTCGCTGATGAGGCGATCCTTGTCCTGCTGGGCGCTGTTGACGTCGTCGAACGCGGGCTTGACCTCGTCCGGCGGCCGCGCGTTGGGCAGGTTGAGTTCGGTCACGACCAGGCCAGTCGTGTAGTCGTCGAGCGACTTCTGCAGGCGCGCGCGCGCGGCCACCGCCAGCGCGTCGCGCGCGCCGAGCACGGTGTCGAGCGGCGAGCGGCCGACCTGTTCGCGCACCGAGCTGAGCGTGGCTTCCTGGAGCACGTCCTCCGCGTCGCGGGTGCCGTACAGGGTCTGCCGGGCGTCGCCGATCCGGTACTGCACGTTGAATTCGACGTTGACGATGTTCTCGTCGCTGGTCAGCACCGGCACGGTGCCGCCCCAGGTCTTGATCTCGGTGGCGTTGATCTTGCGCACCGTCTCGATCGGCCACGGCAGCTTGAAGCCAGGGCCCGGCGCCATGATCCGCGAGAACTTGCCGAAGCGCAGGACCACGCCGCGCTCCTGCTCGGTGACCAGCACGAAGGTGGAAAAGGCGAGCCACAGCACGACCAGCACCGGGATCCAGCGCATCGGGTTGCCCGCACCGTCGCCGCCGTCGAACAGCCCGCGCAGCCGCGCCAGCCAGTCCTCGCCGCCGTTGCCGGGACGGCCGCCACCGGGACGGTTGCGGCGGGCGTTCCACGGATCGCGTCCGTCGCCGGGCGGTGGGGATTTGTCGCCGTTACCAGGTGTGTTCCAGGCCATGCCTGCTCCAAAACCGAAGTGCCCCGCCGGAATGCGGGCGCGACCGGCAGTTTACAAGGTGTCGTCGTCCGTGCCCTGCGGCAGCAACGGCTCCAGCGCGTCGCCATCGGGGCCGGCCGCCAGTTTCTCGGCATCGCCGAGGGCCAGGTCGAGGTCCAGCGTCCAGCCGCCGTCGTCCTCGTGCGTTTCCGCGCGCACCGCCTCCAGCGCGTACAGGCGGGCGCGCAGCGCGCCGGCGCGCGCCGGCAGGCGCACCCGGCCGAGCGCGCGGCGCAGGCCCAGCCGCGCGACCAGCGCATCGCGCAGCAGGTCCAGGCCGAGTCCGTCGCGCGCGGAGAGCCAGACGCGCTCGCGGGCGACCTCGTCCAGGCCGTGGTCGACGCCCTCGCCTTCCTCGGTCGGGCGCACCGCGGGATCGTGCCGCGGCGTCGCGCCCTCGATGCGGTCGATCTTGTTGAACACCAGCAGTTGCGGGATGTCGCCGGCGCCGACTTCGGCCAGCACCTCGTCGACCTGGCGGATGCGGTCGTCGCGGTGCGGGTCTGCGGCGTCGATGACGTGCAGCAGCAGGTCGGCCTCGCGCGCCTCCGACAGCGTCGAGCGGAACGCGGCGACCAGGTCGTGCGGCAGGTCGCGGACGAAGCCGACGGTGTCGGCCAGCATCGCCGCGCCGCCGGGCAGCGCGATCCGGCGCACGGTCGGATCGAGCGTCGCGAACAACTGGTCGGCGGCGTAGGCCCCGGCCCCGGTCAGCGCGTTGAACAGCGTCGACTTGCCGGCGTTGGTGTAGCCGACCAGCGCCACCCGCGGCAGTTCGCTGCGCACGCGGGCGCGACGCATCTGGGTGTGCTGCACCTCGACCTTGTCGAGCCGGCGCTGGAGCTGTTCGACGCGCTTCTGCAGCAGCCGGCGATCGGTTTCGAGCTGGGTCTCGCCGGGGCCGCGCAGGCCGATCGAACCGCCGCGCTGGCGCTCCAGGTGGGTCCAGCCGCGGACCAGGCGAGTGGCCATGTGCCGCAGTTGCGCGAGTTCGACCTGGAGCTTGCCTTCGTGGCTGCGCGCGCGCTGGGCGAAGATGTCGAGGATCAGGCCGGTGCGGTCGACCACGCGGCGGCCGAGCGCCTTCTCGAGGTTGCGCTCCTGCACCGGCGAGAGCGTGTGGTTGACCAGCACCAGGTCGGCGCCGGTGGCGTCGGCCGCGGCCTTGGCCTCCTCCAGCTTGCCGCTGCCGATGAGCATGGCGGCGTTGGGGCGGTCGATGCGGGCGTGCAGCAGCGCCGCGACGGTGGCGCCGGCGGAGCGGGCGAGATCGGCGAATTCCTCCAGCACGTCGGCCTCGGGCGGGCCGCCGGCGTGGGGCTGGATCAGCAGCGCGGTCTCGCCCTTGCGGGATCGTTCGAACAAACCGGGAGTTCCACGGGACAGGACGCGCAGTATGCCGCCTGCGGCGCCGGAGCGCCGCCCCCCGACGCCCCGGAAGCGCTGCAGACGCCCGGACGGGCGTCCCCGGCGTCAGTCCTGGTCGTCCATCCCGCCGCCGGGCGCGTCGTCCGGTTCGGTGGCGTGCACGTAGCCGCCGCCGGGGCCGACGCGCACGTTGCGCGCGGGCACGACGGTGGAAATCGCATGCTTGTAGACCATCTGGCTGACGGTGTTGCGCAGCAGGACGACGAACTGATCGAACGACTCGATCGTGCCCTGCAGCTTGATGCCGTTGACGAGATAGATCGAGACAGGAACGCGCTCGCGGCGCAACGCGTTCAGGAAAGGATCCTGCAAAGACTGCCCTTTCGACATGGTGCTCCCCGTTCTGGGTCTTGTTATTGGCTGGAACATGACTGCGGTGATTGGTCTGTTGTCGAGAAATGCGACAAGCCGGCCCTGCGCCCTTGACGGCGACGCGGCACTCCCCTGCCGGACCCCGATGGTTGCATAAATGGTAGCTGACCGGAAGCCGGCCGATGGCCTCAGTCGATCGCAACGGCCGGGGACAGGAAGACGTCGAGCGCGCTGTCGAGGCGATCGCGGTCGGTGTCCGGGTCGAACCAGCGCAGGTCGTGGCGGCCGCGCAGCCAGGTGAGCTGGCGCTTGGCGAGCTGGCGGGTGGCGAAGACGCCGCGATCGCGGAAGGTCGCGGCGTCGGTGTCGCCGTCGAGGTGCTCCCAGGCCTGGCGATAGCCGACCGCACGCAGCGCGGGCAGGTCCAGCGGCGCCGGATGGTCGCGCAGCGCCGGCAGCGCGCGCAGGGCGCGGACCTCGTCGAGGAAGCCGGCGCCGAGCATCGCGTCGAAGCGGCGTTCGATCCGCGCGTGCAGCACCGCGCGATCGACCGGGGCGATCGCCAGCCGCAGCACCCGGCACGGGAACCGCGGCCCCGCCGCGGCCTCGCCCTGCCAGGCGCTGATCGGGCGGCCGCTGACCCGGTACACCTCCAGCGCACGGCGGATGCGCTGCGGGTCGGTGGCGTGGATGCGCGCCGCGGCGATCGGATCGACCGTCGCCAGTTCGGCATGCAGCGCGGCCCAGCCGCGTTCGGCGGCCTCGGCGTCGAGCTGTGCACGGACGGCGACGTCGGCCTCGGGCATCGCCGAGAGGCCGTCGAGCAGCGCGCGGAAGTACAGGCCGGTGCCGCCGGCGAGGATCGGCAGTCGCCCGCGGGCGAGGATGTCCTCGACGGCCGCGTGCGCGTCGGCGGCGAACTCGGCGGCGGAATACGGCTGCCACGGGTCGCGGACGTCGATCAGGTGGTGCGGCACGGCGGCACGTTCCGCCGCCGTCGGCTTGGCCGCCCCGATGTCGAGCCCGCGGTAGACCAGCGCCGAGTCGACGCTGACGATCTCGCCGCCGAAGCGCGCCGCCCAGTCCAGCGCGAGCGCGGTCTTGCCCGACGCGGTCGGGCCCATCAGCGCGATGGCGGGGGGGCGGGTGTCGGCGGGCATGGGGTCGCGATGTCGGGAATAGGGAGAAAACGCCGTCATCCTCGCGCAGGCGAGGACCCAACTCTGCCACTGATCATGCTTGGGTCCTCGCTTGCGCGAGGATGACGGGGGTTGGGGGTCGCGGCATGCCTGCTTCGGTACTCATGCGCCCTCGGTATCCACGCGCCCTCGATATCCACGCGCCCTCGGTGCACAGGCGTCCTCAATACCCATGCACCTTCAGCGTCTCCTGCACGCCCTTGTGCCGGAACTGCACCGCGTCCGACGGCGGTTTGCCGAGGCGGCTGACGAGGACGATCGCGATCGTCGCCGCGATCACGCCCGGCACCATTTCGTACAGGCCGTTGCCGTACTGCTTGACCGCGATCTCCTTCCACAGGATCACGGTCGCCGCGCCGGCGATCATGCCGGCGAGCGCGCCGTTGCGGGTCATGCGGCCCCAGAACAGCGAGCACAGCACCACCGGGCCGAACGCGGCGCCGAACCCGGCCCACGCATACGAGACCAGGCCGAGGACCTTGCTGTCCGGGTCGCGCGCGATCCAGATCGCGAGCAGCGCCACGCACAGCACCATCGCGCGGCCGAACCACACCAGCTCGCGCTGGCCCGCGCCCGGGCGCAGGAAACCCTTGTAGAAGTCCTCGGTCAGCGCGCTGGAGCACACCAGCAACTGGCACGACAGCGTGCTCATGATCGCGGCGAGGATCGCCGAGAGCAGCACGCCGGCCACCCACGGGTTGAACAGCACGGTGGCGAGCTGGATGAAGACGCGCTCGGAATTGGCGGCGACCGGGCCGACCTGGTCGGGATGCTCGGCGAAGTAGGCGTTGCCGAAGAAGCCGACCGCCATCGCGCCGAACAGGCACAGCACCATCCAGGTCATGCCGATCCGGCGCGCCTTGGGGATGGTGGTCAGCGAATCGGCGGCCATGAACCGCGCCAGCACGTGTGGCTGGCCGAAGTAGCCCAGGCCCCACGCGAGCAGCGAGACGATGCCGACGACGCCCAGCGCACCGCCCTTGAACCAGTCGAGCTTGGCCGGGTCGATCTGCTCGATCAGTGCGAGGCTGGGGCCGAGGCCGCCGCTGCCGAGCACGACCATGATCGGGGTGAGCACCAGCGCGAAGATCATCAGCGACGCCTGCACGGTGTCGGTCCAGCTCACCGCGAGGAAGCCGCCGATCAGCGTGTAGAGGATGGTCGCCGCCGCGCCCCACCACAGCGCCTGCGCGTAGGGTACGCCGAACACGCTCTCGAACAGCCGCGCGCCGGCGACGATGCCGCTGGCGCAGTACACGGCGAAGAACACCAGGATCACCACCGCGGAAAACACCCGCAGCAGCTTCTGGCGATCCTCGAAGCGGTGGGTGAAGTAGTCCGGCAGGGTCAGCGCGTTGCGGGTGCGCTCGGTGTACACGCGCAGCGGGCCGGCGACGAATTTCCAGTTGCACCAGGCGCCGGCGATCAGGCCCAGCGCGATCCACGCCTCGGACACGCCGCCGACGTACAGCGCGCCGGGCAGCCCCATCAGCAGCCAGCCGCTCATGTCGGAGGCGCCGGCCGACAGCGCGGTCACCACGCTGCCCAGCGAACGCCCGCCGAGGATGTAGTCGTCGAAGCTGCGGGTCGAGCGCCACGCCCACACGCCGATCAGGATCATGGCGACGAGGTAGATGCCGAAGGTGATGAGCAGCGGTTGGCCTGCGGTCATGCGCGGTTCCGGGCGGCGATCGGGCGGGATCGGGAAGCGGCGAGGATACCCCGGGCCGCGGCTGGGCGTCGCCGGGTTGCGCATCGCGCCGAGGGGCGTAGGCTGTGGCATTCGTCCCCGTCCCGAGGACGCCGATGCCGACCTGGAAACGCTACGCCTTCCTGTTCGTGTTCGTGGTCCCGGCGCTGATGCCCGCGGCCGCCTGGCTGGGCGCCCGCAGCGGCCGGCCCGACCTGATGGCGTGGTTCCCGCTGTTCTTCCTGTTCGTGCTGCTGCCGCTGGCCGACTACGCGCTGGGCCACGATCCGCGCAATCCCGGCGTCGCCGACGCGCCGGCGCTGGCGCGCGACCGCTGGTTCGCGGCGATGACGCTGGCGGCGCTGCCGGCGCAGTTCGGGGTGATGCTGTGGTCGGGCTGGCATTTCGTCCACGCCGGCTTCGGCCCGGCGGGCGTCGCCGGCTGGCTGCTGTCGCAGGGCATCGTCGGCGGCGTGCTCGCGATCAACGTCGCCCATGAGCTGATCCACAAGGACACCCGGCTCGAACGCGCCGCAGGCGGCCTGCTGCTGACCAGCGTCGGCTACCACGGCTTCAAGATCGAGCACGTGCGCGGGCACCACGTCCACGTGTCCACGCCGGAGGACGCCTCCAGCGCGCGCTTCCGCCAGTCGCTGTGGCACTTCCTGCCGCGCGCCCTCGCCCGCAACACCGCGAACGCCTGGCGGCTGGAGGCGCGCCGCCTCGCCGCGCAGGGCCGCCCGTGGTGGAGCCCGCGCAACGAACTGCTGGGCTGGAGCGCGCTGTGGTGCCTGCTGCTGGCCGGCATCGCGGGCTGGCTGGGGCCGGTCGGCGTCGCCTACTTCGTGGTGCAGGGCTGCTTCGCCGCCTGCGCGCTGGAGATCATCAACTACATCGAACACTACGGCCTGGAGCGGCGACGCCTGCCCGACGGCCGCTACGAGCGCACCACTCACCTGCATTCGTGGAACTCCGACTACCTGCTCAGCAACCTGCTGCTGTTCCACCTGCAGCGGCATTCGGACCACCACGAGACCCCGCGGAGGCGCTACCAGGTCCTGCTGCACCACGCCGACAGCCCGCAACTGCCGGGCGGTTACGCGGCGATGTTCCTGCTCGCGCTGTGCCCGCCGCTGTGGTTCCGGGTCGTGGACCCGCGGGTCACGATATTTCGCACAGCCGCATCCGAAAGGAGTACTTCAAGATGACCGGATCCTCCGATCCCCTGTTCAATCCACTCGCTTATCCCTTGCATGTGTCGCAAGGCAGGGACATCCGGGCAGGGCACCTGCGTGGTTGCTGGCTGGAGTTCGCCGACCTGGTGCAAACCACGCTCACCGAGGATCGAGTGTTCATGCAGGCCATTGAGGCGGCCAGATCGCGAGGATCGTTGCTGTCGGACCAGAAGCTGGGCAATCTTTTCCTCGTGCTCCGCTACGCGATGGCCGCGGATGCGCCCATCTTCGAGTTCGGGAGTTACCGCGGCGGCTCCGCCGTGTTCATGGCGTCGATCTTCAAGTCCCTGGCGCGGACGTCCCGCGTGTATGCGTTCGACACTTTCGAAGGCATGCCGATCACGGACGCGGTGCGCGACCTCCACAGCGAAGGCGATTTCCACGACGCCGACCTCGGCGGCCTGCGCGAGTTCATCGCCAGCCACGACCTTGGCGACCACCTGTCCGTGATCCAGGGGCGATTCGACGAAACGTTGCCTGACGTCCTTACCGGAGGCGTGAGTCCGGGCGTTTTGCATATCGACTGCGACATCTACGAGCCCATCAAGTACGTCATCCGTACCTGCGCGCCCCACATGCGCGATGGCGGTCACATCATCCTCGATGATCCATTGCACGGGTCGTGCCTCGGCGCATTCGATGCGGTACAGGAAGTCCTGGTACGCGAGATGGCATTGACGGCAGAGCAGGCATATCCCCACCTCGTCTACCGCTACCCACCGCTGCGCGCCGATTGATCGCCCAGGACAGGAGGAACACGGACGTCGATCCACCACCGCTGTGCAACAGTCTTGTGCGACCGAGTGGACGGCCCACTGTCGGACCCGAGCAGTTAGACCCGCGACCGGAATGTCAAGGAGAGCGCCGCGCCCGGGCCGCGCCGAAACCGGAGGTTCGGGCTGGCTCGCGGCGATGCACCCGCGGTCATCCACAGCGCCTGTGGACAACCCGTGCACGAAGTTGTGGATGATCCGATGCAGCCCAGTGGCGGCGCGGGCTGCGCGCGGTTGGCGTTTTTTTCGCCACGCCGGCGCCGGAAAACGGGTGGCGAAATTTTCGCCAAACCACCTGCAACGCCCGCCACGACTGGGCTGCAGCGGGTTGTCCACAGGATTGCCCCACTGCTTGCCCACAAGGGCTGTGGGCAAGCGCAAGCGGGGCGGTTCGTGCGGGTCCGGTCAGGCCGGGGCGGCCCGCCGGACCACCGGCGGGCCTCCGCAGCGTTCGTCGCGAACCGGCGCGCGGGCGGTCAGTCGCACTTGTGCGCGGCGCGCAGCAGCGCATTGCAGGCGGCCTGGTTGGTCTTGCCCTGGTCGCGCGATCCCTTGGTGAAGTCGGTGCACAGCGCATCGGAGCTGCCGGCGGTGCCGAACGTCGCGATCCTGCCCAGCCGCGACGCCTCGATGATCTGGCACTTGTAGGTCTTGCCGGCGTTGGTGTGGACGGTGTACTCGGTGGCCCGCTGGCCGACGTTCGCCTCCACGTCCTCCTGCGCGGTCACGACGAACTGGCTCGGCTCGACGCCGATCGCGGTCGAGATCTTCTTCGCGATCTTGTCGCCGACCGCGATCGGCGCGCCCGGCTTGGGCTTGGCGCCGGCGGCGGGGCCGCCGCCCTTCCCGGCCGGCGCGGCCGCGGCGCGGCCCTTGCCGCCGGCCGGACCCGCGAACTCGGTGCACAGCGCGTCGCCGCCGCCCGCCGTGCCGAAGGAGAAGATCTTGCCGGCGCGCGAGGGCTCGATGATCTGGCACTTGTAACTGCGGCCGCGCTGGGTCCTCACCGTGTACTCGGTGGCCTTGTTGCCCGCGGGGGCTTCGACCGCCTCCTGCCTGGTGACGACGAAATCGCCCACTTCCTCGCCGATCGCCATCGAGATCTTCTTCGCGGCCTTGTCGCTGAGCTGGACCGCATCCTCGGCTTCGGCCTCGGTGGCGGCCGCGGCCGGCTTGGCGGCCGGCCGGGCGGCGGCGCTGGCGGAATCGGAAAGGCCGCTGCCGAGCAGCGAGAGCGCGACCAGTGCGGTCGCGGTACCGAATTTCATCGTCAATCTCCTGAAAAATCGAAACGGATCATCATGTCCGGGCACTTCCTCGCGCATGCCTCGCGGCATCCGTCCCCGAGGCCTCCGGCGCCGGGACGCATCGCGCAGTGCAGCGCTCCACCGCTCGCGGAGCGCGGGGACCACGCTGCGGCCATACTGTGTCAGGGGCCCGGCTTTCGCAACGGGGCGGCGTTCACGAAACCCGCGATGCGGCGGCGCGCGGCGCGGTCAATCGTCGTCCGGCCAGCGGATGCCGGGGGCGGCCGGTTTCGCTTTCGGCAGCGGCACCGCCGCCACCGCGTTCCAGACCTTCAGCGCATCGACCGTCGCCGCCACGTCATGGACGCGGACCAGCCGCGCGCCGCGCTGCACCGCGATCAGGTGGGCGGCGACGGAGCCGGCGGCGCGGTCCGGCGGCGCGGCGCGACCGGTCAGCTCGCCGATCGTGCGCTTCCGCGACAGCCCGGCCAGCACCGGCACGCCGAGGTCGGCGAAGCGCTCGAAGCGCGCCAGCAGCGCGAGGTTGTGCGCGGTGGTCTTGCCGAACCCGAACCCGGGGTCGACCACGATCCGCTTCTTGTCGATGCCGGCCATCTCGGCCGAGAAGATCCGCTCGGCGAGGAAGCGATGGACGTCGGCGACGACGTCCTCGTACTCGGGCGCGTCCTGCATCGAACGCGGCTCGCCGAGCATGTGCATCAGCACCACCGGCACGCCCAGCGTCGCGGCGGCGTCGAGCGCGCCGTCGCGGCGCAGTGCGAACACGTCGTTGATCATGCCCGCGCCCGCGGCGATCGCGGCGCGCATCACCTCGGGTTTCGAGGTGTCGACGCTGATCGGCAGCGGGACGGCCTTCGCCAGCCGTTCGATCACCGGGATCACCCGCGACAACTCCTCGTCGACGGACACCTCCGCGGCGCCGGGCCGGGTCGACTCGCCGCCGACGTCGAGCACGTCCGCGCCCTCCTCCGCGAGCCGCAGCGCGTGCGCGACCGCGGCCTCGGCCGTCGGATGCGCGCCGCCGTCGGAGAACGAATCGGGGGTGACGTTGACGATGCCCATGACCCGCGGGCGGTCGAGGACGAGCGTTCTGCCGGCGCAGTCGAGCCGGGGGGCGATGTCGAACATGGCAGCGGACACGAAAAAGGCCAGAGCGGACTCTGGCCTTTCGCGGAAACGCTGGCAAGCGTTGGGTTACGTCGTGGCGGCCGGGCCGCCGATCGCCGGCGCGTTCGGCGGCCGCGGCAGGCCGCCGTCGTCCTTGCCGTTGCCCGACTTGTTCCAGCCCGCCGGCGGCGGCGGATCGCGGCCTTCCATGATCGCGTCGATCTGCGGCGCGTCGATGGTCTCGTACTGCATCAGCAGCTTGGCCATCGCGTGCAGCTTGTCGAGGTTGTCGGTGAGGATCCGGGTGCTGCGGGCATAGGCCTTGTCGAGGATCGCGCGCACGACTTCGTCGATCCGGCGGGTGGTCTCGTCGGACACGTTCTTGTGCTGCGACACGCTGCGGCCGAGGAACACCTCGCCCTCGTCCTCGGCGTAGGCGATCGGGCCGAGTTCGTCCGACAGCCCCCACTTGGTGGCCATGTTGCGCGCCATCTTGGTCGCGCGCTCGATGTCGTTGGAGGCGCCGGTGGTGACCTTGTCGGCGCCGAAGATCAGCTCCTCGGCGACCCGGCCGCCGTACAGCGAGCACAGGTTCGACTCGATGTAGGTGCGGTTGTAGCTGTAGCGGTCGCCCTCGGGCAGGTACATGGTCACGCCCAGCGCGCGGCCGCGCGGGATGATCGTGACCTTGTAGACCGGGTCATGCTCGGGCACGAGACGGCCGACGATGGCATGGCCGGCTTCGTGGTAGGCGGTGTTGAGCTTCTCTTCCTCGCTCATCGCCATCGAGCGGCGTTCGGTGCCCATGAGGATCTTGTCGCGGGCGCGGTCGAAGTGGTCCATCCGCACCTCGCGCGCGTTCTCGCGGGCGGCGAAGAGCGCGGCCTCGTTGACGAGGTTGGCCAGGTCGGCGCCGGAGAAGCCCGGGGTGCCGCGCGCGACCACCATCGGCTCGACGTCGTCGGCCAGCGGCACCTTGCGCATGTGCACGCGCAGGATCTGCTCGCGGCCCTTCACGTCGGGCAGGCCGACCACCACCTGGCGGTCGAAGCGGCCCGGGCGCAGCAGCGCCGGATCGAGCACGTCGGGCCGGTTGGTCGCGGCGATCACGATCACGCCCTCGCCGCCCTCGAAGCCGTCCATCTCGACCAGCAACTGGTTGAGGGTCTGCTCGCGCTCGTCGTGGCCGCCGCCGAGGCCGGCGCCGCGATGGCGGCCGACCGCGTCGATCTCGTCGATGAAGATGATGCACGGCGCGTGCTTCTTGGCCTGCTCGAACATGTCGCGCACGCGGCTGGCGCCGACGCCGACGAACATCTCGACGAAGTCGGAGCCGGAGATGCTGAAGAACGGCACCCGGGCCTCGCCGGCGATGGCCTTGGCGAGCAGGGTCTTGCCGGTGCCCGGCGGGCCGACCATCAGCACGCCGCGCGGGATCTTGCCGCCGAGCTTCTGGAACTTGCCCGGGTCGCGCAGGAATTCGACCAGCTCGGCGACTTCCTCCTTGGCCTCGTCGCAACCGGCGACATCGGCGAAGGTGGCCTTGGTCTGGTCCTCGTTGAGCAGCTTGGCGCGCGAGCGTCCGAAGGACATCGCGCCCTTGGTGCCGCCCTGCTGCATCTGCCGCAGGAAGTAGAAGAACAGGCCGACCAGCAGCGCGATCGGCAGCAGGTTGAACAGCAGGCCCAGGAACAGGTTGCGCCCCGACGACGGCGGGCTCTGCACGATCTCGACCTTGTGCGCCAGCAAGTCGTTGATCATGTCCTGGTCGTCGGGCTTGTAGGTCAGGAACTCGGTCTTGTCCTTGTTGACGCCGTGGATCGTCATCCCGTCTTCCTGGATCTCGACCTTGGCGACGCGGTCGTCCCGGACCTGTTCGATGAACTGGTCGTAGGTCAGCGATTTGGTGGCGCCGCGCATGCCGCCGTTCGGACCGAGCGCATTGAACACCGCCATCAGCACGATGGCGACGATCACCCACAGCATGAGGTTTCTGGCCAAGTTGTTCATCCCGTCGTACGTCCCGGAGGACCCATGTTGTCAGCGTCGGTTGTCAGCGTCGGTTGTCGGCGTCGGTTGTCGGCATCGGTGGCGGCGCGCCCGTGGGCTTCAGGCGGCGGTCCCCGGGCGCTTGCCCTGGGCCAGGGCATACACCTCGGGGGAACGCCTGCGCGAAGCCGCCGGCTTGCGGATCACGACACGGTCGTAGCGCGCGCGCAAGTCCCGGACGTACGCGTCGAACCCGACCCCCTGGAACAGCTTGATCAGGAAGGCGCCGCCGGGCCGCAGGTGGCGGTCGGCGAATTCCATCGCCAGCTCCGCCAGATGCATGGCCCGCGGCAGGTCCACCGCATCCACTCCGCTCATATTGGGCGCCATGTCCGAGAGCACAAGGTCCACCGGCTGCCCGTTCAGCAGGGCTTCCAGCCGGGCCAGGACTTCGTCCTCGCGGAAGTCGCCGTGGATGAACTCGACCCCGGCCAGGGTCGGCATCTCGAGGATGTCCAGCGCCACCACTCGGCCGGTGTCGCCCAGCGCCTGCCGGACCCACTGCGACCAGCCGCCCGGGGCGGCGCCGAGGTCGACCACCGCCATGCCCGGGCGCAGCAGGCGATCGCGCTCGACCAGTTCCTCCAGCTTGTAGGCCGCCCGCGAGCGCACCCCCTCCGCCTGCGCCTTCTTGACGTAGGGATCGGAGAAATGCTCCTTGAGCCAGCGGTGGCTGCTCTTGCTGCGGGTCATGGGGAGGAGACGGGGGAAGAGGGAAAAAGGAGGCGGTCGCGCGCGCCGTGCCCGAGGGGACCGGGCCCGAGAGGGCCGGGCCCGACGGAACCGGGCCGGGCCGGCAGCGGCGGCCATGATACCCTGCCCGCCGTTCCCCTCCCGGCCGAAAGCGCCCGCCCCTGCATGCCGACCTCGCTGACCAACGCCCAGATCCGCTTCCTCCGCGGCCAGGCCCACGGCCTCAAGGCCATGCTGCAGATGGGGGCCAAGGGACTGACGGACGCGGTCGTCGCCGAGGTCGAGCTGGCGCTGGAGCACCACGAGCTGATCAAGGTCAAGGTCGCCGTCGGGGACCGCGAGGCCCGCGACGCGCTGATCGCCAGTCTCGCCGAGCGCAGCGGCGCCGCGCTGGTCCAGCGCATCGGCAACGTCGCCGTGCTGTACCGGCAGAGCAAGGACCACCGGCAGATCGTGCTGCCGCGGGCGTGACCCCGGCGGCCGAGGCCACGTCGCCATGCTGCTCCATCTCGAACGCCCCGATCACGCCTATTTCCTGCGCGGCGCCGACGGCGCCTCGGCGCTGGTCAACGACCGCCGGCTGACCGCCAGTTTCGTGCTGTCGCCGGACACGCTGGTCGAGGACTGGGCCGCGCGCGACGCCGCGACCCTGTCGCCGGCCGATCTCGAACCGCTGTTCGCGCTGCAGCCCGAGGTCATCCTGCTCGGCAGCGGCGGACGCCAGGTGTTCCCGCCCGCGGCCACCCTCGCCGCCTGCCTGTCGCGCGGCATCGGCCTGGAGACCATGACCAACGCCGCCGCCGCGCGCACCTTCAACGTGCTGGCGGGCGAAGGCCGGCGCGTGGTCGCCGGATTCGTGCTGGAAGGCTGAGCCGGATGCGCTGCCTGCGCAGACTCGCGCTGCCGGTCTTCGTGTTCGCGATCGCCGGCTGCGCCGTGCTGACGCGCTCGCCCGAAAAACGCTACACGCGCTGGCTCGACGCCGGTCATCGCAGCGAGAGCGACGCCTACGCCGCAGCGCTGCGCAGCGAAGGCGTGGACGGCGTCGTGCCCGCACTCGCGCTGGCGCGCACCGCGCGCATGTGGCGACGCTGCGGCCGCGACGAATTCGGCGTGCCGCCGGTCGAGCTGCAGGCGAACATGCCGCCGACGCTGCGGCTGGTCGCGCGATTGCGCGATCTCGGCATTCTCGATCCGGCGCTGGCGCGATCGTCGTACCGCGACCCCGAACTCAACGCCTGTGCCGGCGGCAGCGCCGGCAGCAAGCACCTGCAGAACCGGGCGATCGACTTCGACCTGCCCGACCGCCCCGACAACGTGGCGAAGCTGTGCGCGTTCTGGCGCGAACACGGCGAGGCCGAGCAGATGGGCCTGGGCTTCTACACCCCGACCGCCATCCACATCGACACCGCCGGTTACCGCACCTGGGGCGAGGACCACCATCGCGGCACCTCGCTGTGCATCACGCGGTGACCGTGCGTCCGGGAGATGCGGCCGGAGTGCCGCATCCCCCGGACGCACGGGGCGAACCCGACGCGGGCCGCAGCGTCAGAACGTCACGCTGACCGCGGCGTACATCGACCGGCCGGGCCCCGGCACCGCCGTGCCCCACTGCGGCGGGTTCGACCCGGGCGGGTTCATCGCCATGGTCATGCCCTGTCCCAGATAGGCGCCGCCGGTCGGCAGGGCGTGGAACCGATCGAACAGATTGTCCACGCCCAGGTCGAGCCGCACCCGCTTCCACGCATGCGCGACGCGCAGGTCGACCAGACCGTAGCCGGCGGTCTCGACCTCGTTGCGCACGCGCGAGACGCGGTCCTTGCGCGCGACCCCGACCACCTCGAGCGCGCTGTCCCAGCCGCCGACGCGGTGGGTCAGCGACAGCCGGGCATTGGGCGGCATCCGGTTGTAGAGGCCGTCGCCGGTGCGGGTGTTCTCGCCCTGCGACCACGCCAGCGTGCCCTCCAGGCCGAACGCGCCGACGCCGGTGTCCGCCAGCCGCAGCTTGCCGGCGACGTCCACGCCGTACAGCCGCGCGCGCTGGTTCCGGTACTTGAGTACGGTGAAGGCGTTGCGCACCGGCGTCGCGCGCGGCGCGTCGTCGGCGGCGTCCCACTGCACGGCGTCGATGTAGTCGGCGATCTGCGTGCGGTAAGGCGTGAACTGCAGCGCCCAGCGGCGATCCGGCGCATGCAGGTCGAAGGTCGCCGAGACCGTAACCGCACGCTCGGGCGCGAGATCGAGGTTGCCGACGTAGCCGTTGCCGTCGCCGACGAAGTTGTTCATCACCGCGGCCATCGACCACGTCGACCACGGGTACACCTCGTACAGGCCCGGCGAGCGCACCTTGCGGCCGATGCCGAAGGCGATGTCGCTGCGCGCGCCCGCGGCGAAGCGGAAGATCGCGCTGGCGTCCCAGTTGCCGTCGCTGCGCGCGCGGTCGGCGGCGTTGAAGCGCGCGGCGTCGCGCCGCTGGTACGACCCCATCATGTCGCTGGTCGGGTCGTAGCCCCGCACCGTGCCCGCGTCCATACGCACGCGCTCGTGGCGGACGCCGAGTTCGGCGGTCCAGCGCGGATCGAAGTGGTGCTCCCACTCGACGTAGACCGCGCTGCGGTCGCGCGCGCCGTCGCGGACGTTGCGGAACGTGCCCGGCCCCATCATCCCGCCCGACGGCGGCCAGCGGTCGTCCAGCCGGTACGCGCGATGCGCCAGGCCCAGGCGCAGGCGGTCGTCGCCAGGCAGGGCGATGTCGGCGTCGAGCGACAGCGCGCGGGTGTCGCTGTCGGTGAGCATCGGCATGCCGCGCGCGATGCCGTAGACGGACTGTTTGTCGGGGCCGAAATCCATCGCGTGGTCGAGCGTTTCGCGGTAGGCGAGCGCCTCCAGCCGGCCCCAGTCGAACTGGCCGAGGTAGCGCAGGCGCGCACTGCGCTGGCGGTTGTCGGTGAGGTCCATGCGCTGGTTGGGGAAGCCCTGCATCGGCATCTGCTGCCAGCCGAATTTCGCTTCGATGAGCTGGTCGCCCCAGGCGTAGGCGAGGCCGAGCGACTGGTCGTGCGCGACGTAGCCGCTGGCGCCGACCACGTCGCGGCCCAGCGCGTGCCCGGCGCGGCCGGTGGCGGTGTAGGCCTTGAAATCGTCGCCGGCGCGGTAATCGCCGGCGCGGGCGGTCGAACCGGTGTAACGCGCGCTGAAATGCTCGGTGGCGAAGCCGGCCGCCACGCTCGCGCCGCGGGCATCGCCGTTGCTGCGGTAGTAGGCGGCGGTCTCGCCGGAGAACACCACGCCAGCGCCCGCGGCGGCGAAGGCCGGCGGGGTGCGTTCGACGACGATGCTGCCGCCGATCGAATCGCCGCCCTGCGACACCGGAGTGATCCCCGGATACACGGTGATGCTGGCGACATCGCCCGGCGGCACGTAGGAGAGCGCGGGATTCATGTGGTTCGGACACGACGCGGTGATGTCGGCGCCGTCGACGCGGATGCGCAGGCGATCGTCGGCGAGGCCGCGGATCGACGGCAGCCCGGACACGCCGCCGGCGGCGTTGACGGCGACGCCGGGCTGGCCGTCGAGCAGCGCGGCGGCGTCGCGGGCGGCGGCGCGGCGCGCCCGCAGATCGGCGGCATCGACGCGACGGGCCGGCGCGATGTCGGCGCGATCGCTTTCGACGATCACCTTCGGCAGGGTGGCGACGCCGTCGCCGGCGTCGCGAAGCGCGGGCTCGGCCGAGAAGGCGCGGAACGGCAGTGCGACGAAGATCGCGGCCGCGAGCGGCGCGGCCGGGAGGGACACGAAGGAACGCATGGGGAAACTCCGGAATGAGGTGGCGTCCGTGCGCGCGAAGCGTCACGGCGCATGCGCGCCCGCCGCGCGAACGCACGGGGCGGCAAGTCGGGAAAGGAATGCGGAACGCGGGATCGGTCAGGCGGCGAAGCGCGCCGGCGGGCCACGCGGCCGGTGGCCGATCGGATGGCGATCGACCGTGCGCCGCACTGGGCGCGGCGCGAACACCGTCGCCATCGGCGGCAACGGCGGCAGCACCGGCGACGGGACGGCGGGCAGGCCGGTCGTCGCCAGCAGCGGACAGTAGCCGCAATCGTCGCCGGCCTCGCCCGCGGGCGCGCCCTCGCCATGCGGATGCACGGCGTCGCCCGCGATGCGCGGCGCGGGGCTGCGCAGGGCCAGACCGTCCGCGGTGCAGAACGCCTGCAGCGCGAGCGCCGGCGGATCGAAGGTCCCGGCGCGGTACAGCCGCCCGGCCGCGGGCAGCAGCGCGAGCAGCAGGCTCGCCGTGAAGGCGAGCGACCACAGCAGCGGGCGCGGGCGACGGAGCGGAGTCATCGCCGGCGATGATCCCGGTTACGCGACGACGGCGATCCGACCCGGATCAAATCCGCGTCCTGCACGTCGCGCCCGCTCAGGGCGAGGCCGCCGGCGGGGCCGGCTCGGACAGCGCGCGGAACAGGCGCAGCGCCGCCGGATGGAACACGCTGCCGTGGGTTTCGTCCGGCAGCGGCAGGTAGCGCCAGGCCAGGCCCTTCGGCGCGTCGTCCTGCAGGATCGACGGCAGCCACACGGTCAGCGAGGCGATCGTCGGTTCGCCGCTGGCGGCCACCAACAGCCGCCCGCGCAGCCCGGGATGCGCCTTGAGGAACGCGCGCAGGCCCTTGAGCAGCGCCTGGTCGTTCCACCACAGCGCCGGATCGATCGCGATCCAGTCGTCGAACAGATCGGGCGTCGTCACCAGCGTGTCGAGCACGAACAGCCCGGCCAGCGATTCGCCGGCGATCGCGCTCTCGTCGCCGACGCGGTAGCGGCGCGCGATCTCCGGCTTCAGTTCGTCGCGCAGGAAGGCGCGGAACGCCGCCGCGCCGCCGACGACGGGCGCGATCGCGCGGTCGTCCGCGACCGCGGTCGGCGGCGTGAAGTCGCGCCGGCGCTGGGTGTTCTCGATGCCGACGAGGAGGAACGGCCGCATCGTGCCGTTCGCGATCGACACCTGCATGAGGCCGGCGATGTGCAGGAAATCCTCGCCGATGCCGCCGTCGAGCAGGTACAGCACCGGCAGCTTCGCGTCGGGCTTCGCGGGATCGGCCGCGGGGCGCCAGACGTTGATGCGCCGGGTCTCGCCCAGCGCCTTCGATGCGAGCGTGAAGGTCTCGCCGATCGCCAGCGGCTGCGCGACGCCGGCGCGGTCGGCGGAAGGATCGGGCGCACGGTCGGCGGCGCGCCCGGCCGCGCCTGCGGGCGACCACGCCAGCGCCAGCAGCGCGAGCCCGGCGACGAGCCGCAGGCGGCGGAACATCGTCTTCACGGTCTTCGTCCTGGTCATCGTTTCGGCAGCGCCTGCAGCGGATCCTGCGGCTTGCCGTTGTAGCGAATCTCGAAGTGGAGCATGTCGCGCGAGGCGCCGCTGTGGCCCATCTCGGCGATCTGGTCGCCGGCCTTCACGCGCTGGCCTTCGTTGACCAGCCGCGCGCGGTTGTGGCCGTAGGCGGAGAGCCACTGGTCGTCGTGCTTGACGATGACCAGTTCGCCGTAGCCGACCAGGCCGGTGCCGGAATACACGACCACGCCGTCCGCGGCGGCGCGCACCGGGTCGCCGACGCGACCGCCGATGTCGATGCCCTGCCGGGTCGGATCGCCCGCCGCGAAGCTGCCGACCAGTGCGCCGTCGGCGGGCCAGCGCCAGGCGAACGGCGCCTGCGCCGGCGCGGTCGCCGGTGCGGGCGTGGGCACGGGATTGCGAACGGGCGGCGTCGTCGCCGGCGTGCCGGCGGAAGTCCTCGGCGGAACCGGCGTGCGCGCCACCGGCGGCGTGCCCGACGACGACGGCCGCCCCGCGACCGGGGGCGTCAGTCGCAGGCGCTGCCCGGGATAGATGGTGTACGGCGGCGGGATGCGGTTCCACATCGCCAGGTCCAGCGGACTGAGGCCGTAGCGGGTCGCGATGCGATAGAGGGTTTCGCCGCTGCGCACGACCGCGGTCGCGCCGGCCTTCGGCGGCGACGGCGGACGCGCGGTGCGGGTGTCGTGGCGCGGCCCGGTGCGGACCACCGTGCTATGGCCGCACGCCGCCAGCGCGGCCAGCAGCGGCAGCGCGACGAGGACCCGGCGGGGGATGGACGGACGCGTGTTCATCCTGCCCAGGCACGGTAGCCCAAGTACGCGATCGCGGCCAGCAGCAGCACGGTCGCCGCCCAGCCGACCGGCTCGATCCAGCGGCGCAGCGCGCGTTCGGCGCGCTCGCCGCCGAGGCGGATCGCCAGCGCGAGCAGGTACACGCGCTTGCCCCGCCCCACCGCCATCGCCGCGAGGTACGGCCCCCACGGCACGCCGGCGATGCCGGAGGCCCAGGTGAAGACCTTCATCGGGATCGGCGCGAACCCGCCGAGCACGAGCAGGCCGAACACCGACCACGGCGATTCGGCCATCTTCGCCTGGATCGCATCGATGCCGTGCTGGATGCCCTCCATCATGCCCAGCGATTCGAGCAGCGGCCTCACCAGCTCGAACGCGTAGTGGCCGAGCAGGTAGCCCACGACCGCGCCGGCCATCGACCCGGCGAGGCTCAGGCTCGCGAACCGCGCCCACGACTGCGGCCGCGCCAGGCACATCGGCGCCAGCATGACTTCGGGCATCACCGGGAACACGATCGCCTCGACGAAACTCAGTCCGACGAGGAACGACGGCGCGCGGCGGTCGCGTGACCAGGCGATGGCGCGTTCGTACAGCGGGGCGAACAGCTTCATCCGTCCACCGTGCCGGAGAGCAGCGGCACGAACACCACCGAGGCCAGGTCGGCGCTGGCGACGCTGCCGTCGGCGTTGCGCCGCAGCTTCACCAGCGACTGCGCGCCGGCGCCGCCCACCGGCGCGATCAGCACGCCGCCCGGCGCGAGCTGTTCGATCAGCGCATCGACCAGCGCCGGCGCGGCGGCGGTGACCAGGATCGCGTCGTAGGGCGCGTGCTCCGGCCAGCCGATGCGGCCGTCGTCGTGCTTGCTGCGCAGGTGCAGGCCGAGGCTGCGGAAGCGCTTGCGCGCCCCGCGCAGCAGGTCGCCGATGCGCTCGACCGTGTACACCTCCAGCCCCAGCGCGGCGAGGATCGCGGCCTGGTAGCCGGAACCGGTGCCGACCTCCAGCACCTTCTTCGGCGGGAACGCGGCGCGCGGCGCGTCGTCGCCGGCGGTGGTGTCGGCGTCTTCGGCCGGCGCGTCGCGCTCGAACAGCGCCTCGGTCATGCGCGCGACCACCCACGGCTGGGAAATCGTCTGGCCGTGGCCGATCGGCAGCGCGTTGTCCTCGTAGGCGCGCGCGGCGAAGGCCTCGTCGACGAACAGGTGCCGCGGCACCGTGCGGATCGCGTTGAGCACGCGCTCGTCGCGGATGTTCTGCTCGCGCAGGCGCTCGATCAGGCGATCCCGCACCCGCTGCGAGGTCATGCCCATGCCGACCGCCTCCGGCTGCAGCCGGATCCGCGCGGTCATGTCCCGGCCCCCGCGCCGCCCTCTGGCGCGCTCGGCGCGCGCAGGCCGGCGGCGAGGCCGCCGACCCAGCTCGCCACCTGCTCCAGCGCCTGGTAGCGGGTGAGATCGACATGGATCGGAGTGATCGAGATGAAGCCGGTGCGCACCGCGTGGAAGTCGGTGCCCGGCCCGGCGTCCTGCTCGGGACCGGCCGCGCCGATCCACCACCAGGTGCGGCCGCGCGGATCGGCCTGCTCGGTGCAGGGCTCGGCGCGGTGGCGGTTGCCCAGCCGGGTGACCTCGAAGCCGCGGATCGCGTCCCACGGCAGGTCCGGCACGTTGACGTTGAGGATGGTGTCCGCCGGCAGCGGGTCGGCCTTGAGCCGGGCGACGATCTCGGTCGCGGCGCGCGCGGCGGTGTCGTAGTGCTGGCCCTTGTGGTCGGCGGTGACCAGCGACAGGGCGACCGCGGGCAGGCCGAGGAAACGGCCTTCCATCGCCGCGGCGACGGTGCCGGAATAGATCACGTCGTCGCCGAGGTTGGCGGTGTTGTTGATGCCGGACACCACGATGTCCGGCTCCTGCTCGAGCATGCCGGTGATGGCGACGTGGACGCAGTCGGTCGGGGTGCCGTGGACCCGCCAGGTGGTCTCGTCCTGGCGCACCACCCGGATCGGCATGTCCAGGGTCAGCGAATTGCTGGCCCCGGAACGGTCGCGGTCGGGCGCGACCATCAGCACCTCGTGCCCGGCCGCGCGCAAGCCCGCGGCGAGGACGTGGATGCCGGGGGCGTCGACGCCGTCGTCGTTGCTGACCAGGATGCGCATGGAGGGGGATTCGTCGCCTGCTGTGGACACGCGGCGACATGATACCGGATGCGCCGCCGATGCTCCGGCCGCCCGCCCCTGCTACCCTCCCCGCCGATGAGTCCGCGCAAGCCACCGCCCGCCGACGCCGGCGACGCACCGGCCGACGACGCCGCGCTGTTCCGCGCCGCGATCGGCCCGGTGCGCGTGCTGCCCGAGGCCGAACGCGCGCCGGAGAAGCCGAAGCCGCGGCCGGCGGCGCGCATGCGCGAGCGCGACGAGGACGATGCGCGCGACGCGTTCAGGCTGGCGCTGGACGAACTGCCGCTGCAGGCCGGCGACGCGCTGCGCTACCGCCGCGACGAAGTGCCGCCGCGGGTGCTGCAGCGGCTGGGCCGCGGCGAATACGCGGCGCAGGACGAGATCGACCTGCACTTGGCCGACCTCGCCGGGGCCGAGGCGCTGCTGCGGCGCTTCCTGCGCGAAGCGATCGACGACGGCCTCGGCTGCGTGCGGGTGATCCACGGCAAGGGCCTGAATTCGCCCGAGGGCGTGCCGCTGCTCAAGAATCTGGTCGACCGCATGCTGCGCCAGCGCGCGGACGTGCTGGCGTTCCATTCCGCGCCGGCCGCGCAGGGCGGCACCGGCGCGGTGCTGGTGCTGCTGGGGCGCCGACGCCCGGCCTGACCGGCGATGTCCGCCGCCCGGCGGATCGGCGTCGCAGCGTCACCGGCCAGTCGTCACCGGCGAGGCGTCGCCGGCCGAAGCGTCACTGATCGACGTGCCGCTTGGTCGGCTTGTGGACCCACTGCACGGTGATGCCGCGCATGCGCGCCATGCGTTCGACCGACGCGATGTAGGCGCTGTCTTCCTCGATGCGCGGCTGGAACTGCGTGCCCGGCACGATCTTCTGCGGTTCGGGCTGGTAGGCGCTGTGGTCCATGGTCTTGCAGCCGACCAGGGTGCCGGCGGCGGCGATCAGGACGATGGGGAGCAGGCGGATGTTCATGCGGAGCCTCCGGAAGGGCGACGCGGACGGCGCCCGGCGACCGCACGGGCGCGCGCCCTTCTTATACGCCTCGCCCGGCGCGCCGGCTTTGCCGGCCTTGTCGCTTCCGACGAGCGGCGCCGCGTTCAGCCGCCCGCCGCGCCTTCCAGATCGCCCAGTTCCGCCAGCACCGTGGTGGCGTAGGCGCCAGGCGGCAGCGCGAAGCGCAGCCGCAGCGCGTCCGGCGCCGGCCGGTCCCACGCCAGATCGGCCGGGCGCAGGCGCAGCGCGCGGCGCTCCTGTTCGAGCCCGGCGCGTTCGAGTCCCGCGCGCAGGGCCGCCGCTTCGTCGTCGTCCAGCGCCGCCGCCTCCAGCGCCCGCGCCGCGCCCTGCGTGCGCAGTTCGCCGCGGCCCCACAGCGGACCGGAGGGATGGATGTCGAACCGCGCCAGCCGCTCGGCCAGCGCCTCGCTCCAGGGTTCGGGACCGAACACGCTGCGGCTGCCGTCCAGCGCCCAGACCTCGCCGTCGAGCGGTCGATCCCAGGCGTCCTCGGCGACCCGGCGCGCCAGCACCCGGTTGAACAGCGCCGAACGCGCCGCCGACAGCAGGTGGGTGCGCTCGTCGCGGGCGACGCGGCGGCCGCCGAACATCGCCAGCGCCTTCGCCACGTTGTCGCCGCCGCGGCCGAACCGCTGTTCGCCGAACGCGTTGGGCACGCCACGCGCGGCGATGGCGCGCAGCCGCGCATCGATCGCGTCGGCGTCGCCGACCACCTCGCGCAGGGTCAGCTCGAAGCGGTTGCCGGCCAGCGCCCCGCGCGGCAGCTTGCGGCTGTGCCATTGCGCATCGAGCACGGTCAGGCGCTCGCCGCGTTCGGCCGAATCCGGATCGACGCCGAGCGTCGCGATCTCGGGCGACACCTTCTTCGGCAGCCACACGCTGAAGCGCTGGCGGGTGACCGCGTGGCGATCCTTCAGCCCGGCGTAGCCGATCGCCGATTCCGCGACCCCGGCCCACTGCGCGATCCGCTTCGCCGCGAACGCGGTGTTCATGCCGCGCTTCTCGATCGTCAGCAGCAGGTGCTCGCCGGCGCCGCTGGGCTCGAACGCGTCGATTTCCCCGACCACGAAATCCTCGGGCGACGCGCGCAGCCGCCCGCGCAGTGCGGGCGCACCGTGGGCGCGGAGGGGCGCGTCCGCGCTCACGCGCGCACGAGCAGGCACACCGCCTGCGCCGCGATGCCCTCGCTGCGGCCGGTGAAGCCCAGGCGCTCGCTGGTGGTCGCCTTCACGCTGACGTCGGCGATGTCGATGCCGAGATCCAGCGCGATCAGCCGGCGCATCTCCTCGGCGTGCGGCCCGACCTTCGGGCGCTCGCAAACGACGGTGACGTCGGCGTTGCCGACCCGCCAGCCGAGGTCGCGGATCAGATGGTCGCAGTGGCGCAGGAACACGCGGCTGTCGGCGTCCTTCCAGCGCGCGTCGGTCGGCGGGAAATGCCGGCCGATGTCGCCCAGCGCCAGCGCGCCGAGGATCGCGTCGCACAGCGCGTGCAGCACGACATCGCCGTCGCTGTGGGCGATCACGCCCACCGAATGCGGGATGCGCACGCCGCCGAGGGTCACGTGGTCGCCGAGGCCGAAGGCGTGGACGTCGAAGCCCTGGCCGATGCGGAAGGGGGTCATGGGGTCGCTCCTCGCGGCAGGCGGCGCCGACGGGTCATCGCCGGGTCGATTCGTACTCGAACCGCGCCAGGTCCGCCGGCGTGGTGATCTTGAAGTTGTCCTCGCGGCCTTCCACCAGCAGCGGGCGCAGGCCCTGGCGCTCCATCGCCATCGCCTCGTCGGTGATGGCGACGCCGGCGTCGGCCGCGGCGCGCAGCGCGCGCGCGAGCTGCATGCGCCGGAACAGTTGCGGCGTGAACGCGCGCCACAGCCGCTCGCGCGGTTCGGTGCGGTCGATGCCGCCGTCGTCGCCGGCGCGCTTGAGCGTGTCGCGCACCGGCGCGGCGAGGATCGCGCCGACCGGATCGGCGCGCCCGAGGTCGAGCAGCCGGTCGAGGTCGGCATGCGCCAGGTTCGGGCGCGCGGCGTCGTGGACCAGCACGAACGCGTCGGCGCGCACCGCATCCGGCAGCGCGTCCACGCCCGCCAGCACCGAGTCCGCGCGTTCGGCGCCGCCGGTGCAGGTCAGCACCGGCTTGTCGAGGTCGACCAGCGCGCTGTCGCGCCAGTACGCGTCGTCCGCGGCCAGCACGACCATCGCGCCGGCCACCGAGGGATGCGACAGCAGGCGATCGAGGGTATGCGCGATCACCGTGCGCCCGGCGACCTCGCAGTACTGTTTCGGCCGTTCGCCGCCGAAGCGCGTGCCGCGCCCGGCGGCCGGCACGACCACCCACAGCCCGCTGTGGGCCGGACCGGCGGTCACGGCGCCTCGTCCACCGCCGGCGGCGGCGCGGCGGCGGGCGGCGGCGTCTCGACCACGCGATAGAAGGTCTCGCCCGGCTTGATCATCCCCAGTTCGCTGCGCGCGCGCTCCTCGACCGCCGCCTCGCCCGACTTGAGGTTGTCGACCTCGGCGGCGAGCTGGTCGTTGCGCTGGCGCAGGCCGCGGTTCTCCTCGGCCTGGCGATCGACCTTGTCCTGCAGTTCGCCGGTGGCGATCATGCCGCCCTCGCCGAACCACAGCCGGTACTGCAGCCACGCCAGCAGCGCGAACAGCAGCAGCGCGATGATCCGCAGCGGGCGACCGGTATCGCTCATGGGCGCGGCATCAGCCCCGCTTCAGCGACACGAACGCGTCGCGGCCGGCGTACTTCGCCGCCGCGCCGAGCTGCTGTTCGATCCGCAGCAACTGGTTGTACTTGGCGACGCGGTCGCTGCGGCACAGCGAGCCGGTCTTGATCTGGGTGGCGGTGGTCGCGACCGCGATGTCGGCGATGGTGGTGTCTTCGGTCTCGCCGGAGCGGTGCGAGACGATCGCCGCGTACTTCGCCGCGTCGGCCATCGCGATCGCTTCCAGGGTCTCGGTCAGGGTGCCGATCTGGTTGACCTTGATCAGGATCGCGTTGGCGACGTGCTGGTCGATGCCTTCGCGGAAGATCTTCGGGTTGGTGACGAACAGGTCGTCGCCGACGAGCTGGACCTTGTCGCCGAGGCGTTCGGTCAGCAACTTCCAGCCGGCCCAGTCGTCCTCGGCCATGCCGTCCTCGATCGTGACGATCGGATATTCGCGGCACCAGTCGGCGAGGAAGTCGGTGAACTGCTCGCTGGTCAGGCGCTTGCCTTCGCCGGTGAGGTTGTACTTGCCGTTCTCGAAGAACTCGCTGGAGGCGACGTCCAGGCCGAGCAGCACGTCCTCGCCGGCGCGGTAGCCGGCCTTGCCGATGGCCTCGAGGATGGTGTCGAGCGCTTCGGCGTTGCTGCGCAGGTCGGGCGCGAAGCCGCCCTCGTCGCCGACCGCCGTGCTCAGGCCCTTGCCCTTCAGCACCGACTTCAGCGCGTGGAAGATCTCGGTGCCGCTGCGCAGCGCCTCGGAGAACGAATCGAAACCGACCGGCAGCACCATGAACTCCTGCAGGTCGACGTTGTTGTCGGCATGCGCGCCGCCGTTGATGATGTTCATCATCGGCACCGGCAGCACCGGCGCGCGGCCGTTGGCGAGGTACTGCCACAGCGCCTGCTTGCGCGAAGCGGCGGTCGCGTGGGCGGCGGCCAGCGAGACGCCGAGCAGCGCGTTCGCGCCGAGGCGGCCCTTGTTCTCGGTGCCGTCGAGGTCGATCAGGCGCTTGTCCAGACCGGCCTGGTCGGCGGCGTCGAACCCGGCCAGCGCCTGCGCGATCGGGCCGTTGACGTTGGCCACGGCCTTCTGCACGCCCTTGCCGAGGTAGCGGGTCTTGTCGCCGTCGCGCAGCTCGACCGCTTCCTTGGTGCCGGTGGACGCGCCCGAGGGCACCGCGGCGCGGCCGAAGCTGCCGTCGGCGAGTGTGATCTCGGCCTCGAGCGTCGGATTGCCGCGGCTGTCGAGGATTTCGCGGGCGTGGATCTTCGTGATCGTGGTCATGTCGGTCGCAGGTCTTGAGTGAGTCGGAAACGGAGTCAGGGTTCGCCGGCCGCGGGCGCCGCCCAGAAATCGTGCGCGTCGAGGAATTCGCGCAGGCCTTCGGGGCGCTGACAGGCCTCGGACTGCGGGACGGGAAAGTACAGGGCGGAATAGACGGCCGCCACCCGCTTTTCGTACGCGGAACCGTGGCTGATCGCCATGCCGAGCAGGCCGACCGCGCCCTGCAGGCGCTGTTCGACCGGCACGCTGCGGTCCGAGAGCGCCCGCCAGTTCGGCGGCGCCGAGCGGGCCAGCCGCGACAGCATGTCCTCGGCCTGCGCCGAGGCCGCGATCGCGGCGATCGATGCGTCCTCGGACTTGCCCTCGAAGAACGGCACGATGCAGGCCTGTCGGTACCCATCGACCTCATCATCGAAGCCGGTCGTCGGGGTCGCGGCGCCGGCGCCCGGCGCATGCGCCAGCGCCCAGGCGACCGCGAGCGACGGCAGGCGCGCGTTCCGCAGCCGGCGGGCGGTCGCAGCGGGATCAGACATCGGCTTCGAGGAACCCGTTGCGCTTGGTCACCTGATCCAGCGCCATCAGCGTCTCCAGCAGCGCGCGCATCTTGCCGAGCGGCCACGCGTTGGGGCCGTCGCTGAGCGCCTTGCTCGGGTCGGGATGGGTTTCCATGAACACGCCGGCGACGCCGACGGCGACCGCCGCGCGCGCCAGCACCGGCACGAACTCGCGCTGACCGCCGCTGCTGCCGCCCTGCCCGCCCGGCAACTGCACCGAGTGGGTGGCGTCGAACACCACCGGGCAGCCGGTGTCGCGCATCACCGCGAGGCTGCGCATGTCGCTGACCAGATTGTTGTAGCCGAAGCTGGCGCCGCGCTCGCAGACCATGATGTCGGCGTTGCCGGTCGACTTCGCCTTCTCGACCACCGGCTTCATGTCCCACGGCGAGAGGAACTGGCCCTTCTTGATGTTCACCGGCTTGCCGGCGCTGCAGACCTTCCTGATGAAGTCGGTCTGGCGCACGAGGAACGCCGGCGTCTGCAGCACGTCGACCACGCTCGCGACCTCGTCCATCGGCGTGTATTCGTGGACGTCGGTCAGCACCGGCACACCGATCTGGCGCTTCACCTCGGCCAGCACGCGCAGGCCTTCTTCCATGCCCGGCCCGCGGAAGCTGGTGCCGGACGTGCGGTTGGCCTTGTCGAAGCTCGACTTGAAGATGAAGGGGATGCCGAGCGAGGACGTGATCTCCTTCAACTGGCCGGCGACGTCGAGCTGGAGCTGCTCGGACTCGATCACGCACGGACCGGCGATCAGGAAGAAGGGCCGGTCGAGGCCGACCTCGAAACCGCAGAGTTTCATGACAGGGAGATCCCTTTTGGAAGCAGCGCGAACATCAGCCCGGCGGCGACGGCCAGACACAACAGGCCGATGACCAGGTAACGCGACAGCCAGCGCGCCGGGCGGCCGTGGCGGAAGAGGTAGATCCAGCCCGCCGGCGGCAGCAGCAGCCACAGCAGCGCCAGGCCGCCGCGGCCGTTCTCCTGCGACAGGCCGATCGCGCTGATCGTCGCCGAGGCGGCGACGAAGAACAGCATCGCCAGCGACACCGCGAACAGCGCGATGACCAGCAGGACCAGCAGATCGGTGCCGGGGTGCGCGTTCACGCCTGCGGCCCCGCCGTCCTGGACCGGGCGACGGAGGGACTCACGCACTGGCCTCGCGCAGCAGCTTGCCGCCCGCCTTGCGCTCGCGCGCGGCGCGGATGAAGCCGATGAACAGCGGATGGCCGTGGCGCGGCGTGGACAGGAATTCCGGGTGCGCCTGGCAGGCCAGGAACCACGGATGCGTCGCCTGCGGCAGCTCGATCATCTCCACCAGCAGGTCGTCCATCGACTTGGCGGAGACCACCAGTCCGGCGTCCTCCAACTGGGTGCGATAGCGGTTGTTGAATTCGTAGCGATGACGATGGCGCTCGCCGACCACGTCCTTGCCGTACAGCCGGTGCGCGAGGGTGCCCGGCTTGACCCGCTGCTCCTGCAGGCCCAGCCGCATCGTGCCGCCGAGGTCGCTCTTCTCGCTGCGGCGCTCGATCTCGCCGCTGGAAGTGCGCCACTCGGTGATCAGGCCGATCACCGGATGCGGGCTCTGGCGATCGTTCTCGGTGCTGTTGGCGCCTGCCAGGCCCAGCACGTGGCGGGCGTAATCGACCACCGCGGCCTGCATGCCGTAGCAGATGCCGAAATACGGCACGCCGTGCTCGCGGGCGAACTGGGCGGTGGTCACCTTGCCCTCGAACCCGCGGTCGCCGAAACCGCCCGGGACGAGGATGCCGTCGACGTCGTCCAGCGCGCCGGCCGCGCCCGCGCGCTCGATGTCCTCGGATTCCAGCCACTTCAGCTTCACCCGCGTGCGCTGGCGCAGGCCGCCGTGCTTGAGCGCCTCGGCCACCGACTTGTAGGCGTCGTGGTGGTCGACGTACTTGCCGACGACCGCGATCGTCACTTCGTCGATCGGATGCTCGGCGGCGTCGACCACGGCCAGCCACTCGGAGAGGTCGGCGGTGGCGGCGGCCTTGTCCTGCAGGCGCAGGCGTTCGACCACGATCTGGTCGAGCTCCTGCTGGTGCAGCCACATCGGGATCTTGTAGATGTTGTCGAGGTCGACCGCGGAAATGACGGCCTTCTCGGGCACGTTGGTGAACAGCGCGATCTTGCGGCGCTCGCCGTCGGGTAGCGGCTGTTCGCTGCGGCACAGCAGCACGTCGGGCTGGATGCCGATCGAGCGCAGCTCCTTCACCGAGTGCTGGGTGGGCTTGGTCTTCAGCTCGCCCGCCGCGGCGATGTACGGCACCAGGGTGAGGTGCATGAACAGCGCCTTCTCGGCGCCGCGCTCGGTGCGGATCTGGCGGATCGCCTCGAGGAACGGCAGCGACTCGATGTCGCCCACGGTGCCGCCGATCTCGACCAGCGCCACGTCGAAGCCGGCGGTGGCCTCGTCGATGCTGCGCTTGATCGCGTCGGTGATGTGCGGGATGACCTGGACCGTGGCGCCGAGGTAGTCGCCGCGACGTTCCTTGCGGATCACCGACTCGTAGATCTTGCCGGTGGTGATCGAATTCTTCCCGGTCAGGCGGGTGTTGACGAAGCGCTCGTAGTGGCCGAGGTCGAGGTCGGTCTCGGCGCCGTCGTCGGTGACGTACACCTCGCCGTGCTGGAACGGGCTCATCGTGCCCGGGTCGACGTTGATGTAGGGGTCGAGCTTCATCATCGTCACCCGCAGGCCGCGGGCTTCGAGGATGGCGGCGAGGGAGGCGGCGGCGATTCCCTTGCCGAGCGAGGACACCACGCCGCCGGTGACGAAGACGAGGGGAGTGGCGGAGCTGGGGGAGGTCATGGCGTCAGCGGGTCGCTGGAAAGCCACAGTCTACAGGCAAGCCGTGACAGCGACGAGAGCGGGAATCGCAAGTCGTTGATTCTCCGTCCGAAAAGAAACGCCCCGGCGGTCCGGGGCGTCGTGGCGGCGGGTCGATGTGCGCTCAGGGCGCCTCTTCTTCCTCGATCTCGCGCTCGGGCGGCTTGCGGTCGCCCTTGGCGTCGGCCCGGGGCTTGCGGGCCTCGGCCTTGCGCTCGGCCTCGGCCTTGGCGGCGGCGTCGCGGGCGGCCTTGTCGGCGTCGGCGGTCGTGGGCTTGTCCGCGGTGGTGGCGGTCTGCGGCGGCGGCGACTGGGCGCCGGCGCTGCCGGCGGACGCCAGCAGCGCGACCGACAGCGCCAGCAGCGGCGCGGCGAGGGCGTGGCGGCGGGAATGGGTCATGTCGATCGGTCGTCCGCCTCCGCGCCGGGGATCGGCGGGTTCCTGACGGACGCGCGCATCATCGCCCGGCCCCGCACACTGCGGGATGAACCCCGGCGCCGAAGCTGAACGGCTTGACCCGGTTCCGCCGGGCCGCCAAGCTCGCCGGCCTCGGGCGGTCCCCCGCCGCCGACCCCACCGGTCCCCACGCACGCATGAGCAGTCGCTACAACGCCGCCGACATCGAAGTCCTCTCCGGCCTGGACCCGGTCAAGCGCCGGCCGGGCATGTACACCGACACCGCGCGCCCGAACCACCTGGCGCAGGAAGTGATCGACAACGCGGTGGACGAGGCCCTCGCCGGCCACGCCCGCCAGATCGACGTGACCCTGCACGCCGACGGCAGTTGCGAGGTCGCCGACGACGGCCGCGGCATGCCGGTGGACATCCACCCGGAGGAGAAGATCCCCGGCGTCGAACTGATCCTCACCCGGCTCCACGCCGGCGGCAAGTTCAGCAACCGCAACTACACCTTCAGCGGCGGCCTGCACGGCGTCGGCGTAAGCGTGGTGAACGCGCTGTCGAAGCAGGTCGAGGTGTTCATCAAGCGCGAGGGCAGCGAGTTCCGCATGACCTTCCGCGACGGCGACCGCGCCTCGCCGCTGGAGACCGTCGGCAGCGTCGGCAGGAAGAACACCGGCACCCGCCTGCGCTTCTGGCCGGATCCCAAGTACTTCGACACGCCGAAGTTCGCGGTGCGCCACCTGCGCCACCTGCTGCGCGCCAAGGC
Source organism: Lysobacterales bacterium (assembly GCA_019510125.1). GTDB lineage: Bacteria > Pseudomonadota > Gammaproteobacteria > Xanthomonadales > Xanthomonadaceae > Lysobacter_I. The sequence continues at coordinate 221,087 of JAEKKX010000003.1, read as the reverse complement.
GGTGCTGTGCCCGGGCCTGACCGTCACCCTGCTCGACGCCGCCAGCGGCGAGAAGGAGACCTGGCACTACGAGGACGGCCTGCGCGACTACCTGAAGGGCGAGCTTGCGAACGGCGCGTCCGGGGCGGCGGACGTGCTGCCGGCGGAGCTGTTCGTCGGCCAGTTGAAGAAGGACTCGGAGATCGTCGACTGGGCCGCCGCCTGGGTGCCCGATGGCGAACTGGTGCAGGAGAGCTACGTCAACCTGATCCCGACCGCGCAGCACGGCACCCACGTCAACGGCCTGCGCACCGGTTTCACCGACGCGCTGCGGGAATTCTGCGACTTCCGCAACCTGCTGCCGCGCGGCGTCAAGCTGGCGCCGGAGGACGTGTGGGACCGGGTCGCCTTCGTGCTGTCGCTGAAGATGACCGACCCGCAGTTCAGCGGCCAGACCAAGGAGCGCCTGTCCTCGCGCCAGGCCGCGGCCTTCGTCGAGGGCGCGGCGCACGACGCGTTCTCGCTGTGGCTGAACCAGCACGTCGAGCTCGGCGAGAAGATCGCGCAGCTCGCGATCGAGCGCGCCGCCGCGCGCCTCAAGACCGAGAAGCAGGTCGTCCGCAAGAAGGTCACCCAGGGCCCGGCCCTGCCCGGCAAGCTGGCCGACTGCATCAGCCAGGACCTGTCGCGCACCGAACTGTTCCTGGTCGAGGGCGACTCGGCCGGCGGCAGCGCGCGCCAGGCGCGCGACAAGGATTTCCAGGCGATCCTGCCGCTGCGCGGCAAGATCCTCAACACCTGGGAAGTCGCCTCCGGCAGCGTGCTCGCCTCGCAGGAAGTGCACGACCTCGCGGTCGCGATCGGCTGCGACCCGGGCAAGGACGACATCTCCGGCCTGCGCTACGGCAAGGTGGTCATCCTCGCCGACGCCGACTCCGACGGCCTGCACATCGCCACCCTGCTGTCGGCGCTGTTCCTGAAGCACTTCCCCGCGCTGGTGGACGCCGGCCACGTGTTCGTGGCGATGCCGCCGCTGTTCCGCGTGGACGTGGGCAAACAGGTGTTCTACGCGCTGGACGAGGAAGAGAAGCGGCTGCTGCTGGAGAAGATCGAGCGCGAGAAGATCCGGGGGCAGGTCAACGTCACCCGCTTCAAGGGCCTGGGCGAAATGAACCCGCAGCAGTTGCGCGAATCGGCGATCCATCCCGACACCCGGCGCCTGGTGCAGCTCACCGTGGACGGCAGCGGCGAAACCCACGCGCTGATGGACATGCTGCTGGCGAAGAAGCGGGCTTCCGATCGGAAGACGTGGCTGGAGACGAAGGGCGACCTGGCGACGCTGGAGGTCTGAACCATGGCGTCATTGCTGCCCGCCGTTGCGACGGCATCGTTGCCGGCATGCCGGAAGGGCCTGCCGGGCGCGGCGACGCTGGAGGTCTGAACCATGGCGTCATTGCTGCCCGCCGTTGCGACGGCATCGTTGCCGACATGCCGGAAGGGCCTGCCGGGCGCGGGCGACCTGGCGACGCTGGAGGTCTGAACCATGGCGTCATTGCTGCCCGCCGTTGCGACGGCATCGTTGCCGGCATGCCAGAAGGGCCTGCCGGGCGCGGGCGACCTGACGATGCTGGAGGTCTGAGTTGGCGCTCCACGTCGCCCTGTTCCGCGGCATCAACGTCGGCAAGGCCAAGCGCATCGCGATGGCCGAGCTGAAGGCGCTGTTCGAGGCCCTGGGCTACGCGGACGTGCGCACCCTGCTCAACAGCGGCAACGTGGTGTTCGACGCCGGTCGCGGTACGCCCGCCGGCCACGCGAAGCGGATCGCCGCGGCGGTCGAGGCCCGCATCGGCGTCTCGACGAACACGCTGGTCCTGCCGGCGAAGGCCCTCGACGCCGCGATCGACGGCAATCCCTTCGGCGAACGCGCCGACGACCCGTCGCGGCTGCTGGTCGGGTTCTACCTCGACGACGATCGCGCGCCGTTCGAGGCGCTGGCCAGGGCGCATCCCGGCGAGGCGTTCGCGGTCGGCGCGGACGCCTGCTACGTCTGGTGCGCCGACGGCATCCTCGACAGCGCGGTCGCCGCCGCGCTGGGCGGCGCGAAGTTCCGCGACCGGGTCACCGCGCGCAACTGGGCGACGGTGCTGAAGCTGCAGGCGATGACGCGGGCCTGAGCCAAGCCACCCGGCCGAAGCCGCACGACAGCAACTGTCTGAAGCGTCCGCCCGGCCGACGCCGCGCGACGCGGCTCAGCCGTTCGCGACCACGACCTGCGCGTACAGCGGATGGTCCACTTCGCCCAGCAGGCGCAGGCGCTGCGGCGGCGGCAGGCGTTCGGAGATCTGCTCGTAGGTGTCGATCGGCGGCAGCGCCTTCGCGAGCACCGCGTCGACCAGCGCCTGGCTGCCCTTGCGGTCGGCGGCGGCGCGGGCGATCTCCGCGGCTTCCTCGCGACCGAGCAGGTCGTGGACCACCATCACCCGGTCGCGCAGCCGCGCCCATTCCTCCGGGGCGAGCGCGCCCGACTGCGCGAAGCGGTCGACCACCGCCTCCTGCAGCGCGGCGAGGCGGCTGACCCGCTGCAACTGCACCGCCAGGTCCATCTGCGCGTCGTCCAGCTCGGGCATCGGCACGCCGGTCGCCTCGGCCATGCGCTGGCCGACCTCGCGCATCTTCTTCGCGTCGGGCATGCCCTTGCCGAGGATGTGGTCGATCGAACGCGCGTACAGCTCGGTGAACACGTCGGCGAAGTTGCGCGCGTCCACCCGGATCGCGTCCGTCCGCGCCGGCTGCTCGCGCAGCACGACCAGCGCACTGGCCGGGGTCAGCGTGCGGTCGGCGATGCAGGTGCAATTCGGCGGCAGGTTGGCCGGATCGTGGAGCGGGTTGGTGGTGATGGTGCTGGTGCCGTAGTCGGCGTACACCCGCACCAGGTCGTAGAACGGCGGCACGCTGCCGTGGTCGTAGACCGCCGCGGCGATGCCGTCCTCGGGATGGGCGCCGCCCCACAGCCGCATGACGTGCATCTCGGGCACGTCGTAGCGATCGATCTCGACGAAGCCGGCCGCGCGCAGGGCCTCGACCAGGGCCTCGGTGCCGGGCTGGCGCCAGGGACGTTCGGTCGGCACCAGGGTGATGCGTGCGGCGATGCCGTTGCCCGGGGTCGCCGCCTGCGCCGCGAGCCGGCGCGCGATCCAGCCCCGGGCGAGCGCGCGCAGCAGCCACAGGCCGAGCACGACCAGCGCCAGCAGGGCGACGAACACGATGGCCAGGGTGGTCAGCAGCGACATGGCGTCTCCCCGCTTCCGGGTGGATTCGGGCGCAGTGTACGGAGGGCGCCCGAACCCGTCGACATTTGCCCCCCCGCCCCCGGCCCGGCCCTCAGACCCCGCGCAGGACCTGGCGCACCGTCAGCAGCACGATGTAGAGGTCCAGCACCACCGACCACTGCCGCAGGTAGTCCAGGTCGAACCGCACCCGGCGCTCCATCTTGTCGATGGTCTCGGTCTCGCCGCGCAGGCCGTGCACCTGCGCCCATCCGGTCAGGCCGGGGCGGACCTTGTGGCGCAGCATGTAGCCGCGGATCAGCCGGCGGTAATGTTCGTTGTGCGGCACCGCGTGCGGCCGCGGGCCGACCAGGCTCATGTCGCCGCGCAGGATGTTGAACAGTTGCGGCAGCTCGTCGATCGACGTGCGGCGGATGAAACGGCCCACCCGCGTCACCCGCATGTCGCCCCGCGTCGCCTGGGCCACGTCGGTCGACGCGCAGGCGGCCCGGGTCATCGAGCGGAACTTGTAGATCGGGAACGGGCGGCCGTCGGTGCCGTAGCGCTGCTGGCGGAACAGCACCGGCCCCGGCGATTCCAGGCGGATGGCGACAGCGGTCGCGAGCATCAGCGGCGAGCACAGCGCCAGCGCGACCAGCGCACCGACGATGTCCAGCACACGCTTGAGCACGCCGGAGAGGCCGCAGTCGGGCCGGCCGATCACGGTGTAGACCGGGATGCCCGCCAGCCAGGACAGCGATTCGTGGATCGGCTTGAACGCGACGAAATCGTGCAGGTAGTGCACCGAGACCGCGGAGTCCAGCAACTGTTCCATCACGGCGCCGATGCGCTGGCCGGCCTCCATCGGCAGGGAAATGAACACCTGCTCGACCGGCGAGGCGGCCAGGTATCCGGCGATGCCGTCGATGCGGCCGAGGATCGGCAGCGACGCGCCGCCCGGCAGGCGCTCGCGGCCGCGGTCCTCGAAGAATCCGCGGAAATCGATCGACACGAAGGGATCGCGCAGCAGCGCGGCGACGAACTCCAGGCTGGCTTCGGAAATCGCCACCACCACCACGCTGCGCGGCGGCGCGCGAAACGGTCGGCTGATCGCCAGGCGCACGACGAGCAGGCTGCAGGCGGCCATGATCGCCACGAAAGCGACGCAGAACAGCGCCGCCTCCGGGATCGACGGCAGGTCGCCGCCCGCGAACGCGATCAGCACCAGCAGGATCGCGGCGATGCCGAAGCCGCGGGTGACCGCCGAGGCGGCGAGATACAGGAAGCGGCCCTGGTGGCTCACCACCTCGTCGGTATCGACGCCGCCCCCGAGCGCGGCCATCGCCACGACGACGATCGCCATGGCCGGCGAGGCGACGACCGCCCGGGCCGCCTCCCAGTGGCCTCCGGCCAGCGCGACCGCCGCCGCGGCCGAGAGCATCGGCACGCCGTATCGGGTCAAGAGAGCCATGACCGGCCGGATCGCGGCCAGTTCGCTGTGCGCCTGCGTATACATCTCGTGTTCCCCCTGGACACGTTGCTTCGGATGACCTGGGGTCCGGGGCCTTCGACCACCGTCCCGCGCTCGACATCTCGATGTCGATGGCGACTCCGCGCTCGTCGACGGAAAAGCAATTCCCTTGCCAATTTTTTTTCAGGGAAACCCCGAAAACAATCGATTGCGATGACGGTCATAAAAAAAATGCGATCGGACCGTCTTGAATACGTCGCCATTGAAAAAGGCAATCGGACGATCGAAAGAATCGAACGCCGCCAAGGCGGGAACGGCACGGATATTGCGCTTTTGCCGATCGTGGATCGTCTGGCCGCAGCGCGCACCGCTGGCGCGCGCCGTGAAGGGATCCGCATGCGCTCGCGGCATGCCCCGGCCCATCCGGCACCGGCTTTTCCGCGCGACGACAGACGGCTGGCGGCAGACAGAAGATCAGGAGAACGTCATGGGGCGGATCGCGCGGACACTGACAAAAAACGTCGGACAGCGGACGCTGCGAGCGTTCGCGTCCATGGCGGGCGCACGCTGCGCGCGCGCGGCGGTCGTGCTCGCCGCCCTGCTCTGCCTGTCCGTGCCCTCCGCGCACGCCCAGCAGTCCACGTCCCAGCAGGCGGCGAAGACCCAGCGCCTGCTCGACATCGCCGACAGCCCGCTGCCCGGCGCGGAACCGGCCCGTCTGCCCTCGCACGACAGCAGCACGGGCGGTCCGGGCGACATCAACTACGAACTGCGCGAGCGCCCGGCGACGCCGGCGCAGATCAATCTCTCGACCACGGTCGAGACGACGGTCGAGAACCGCACCACCAACGCCGTGAGCGGCGGCGGCGCCCGGGCCCCGGCCGACGGGCCGCGCGCGACGCCGGCGAAGGACGCTGCGCCGGCCGCCGCGCTGGAATTCCGCGCGCTGGTCGCGCAGACCGTCGGCCACGACCTCCCGGTGTTCGGCGAAAGCCTGTTCGGCGCCGAGTCCGCGCTGAAGGACGTCGATCCGCTGACCGTGCCCGCCGATTACCGCATCGGTCCCGGCGATCAACTGCTGATCCGCGCCTGGGGCCAGATCAGCATCGACTTCCAGGGCGCGGTGTCGCGCTCGGGCACGGTGTTCCTCACCGGCATCGGCGAAGTGTCGGTGGCCGGCCTGCGCCTGGACGAGGCCCGCGACCTGCTGCGCGGCGTGGTCTCCACCCAGTACCGCGATTTCCAGCTCACCGTGTCGCTGGCGCAGTTGCGCGACATCCGCGTCTATCTCAGCGGGTTCGTCGCCTCGCCCGGCGTGCACACGCTGCCGTCGACCGCCACCGCGCTGTCGGGACTGCTGGCGGCGGGCGGACCGGCGCCGTCGGCCGACCTGCGCGCGATCGAAGTGCGTCGCGACGGGCGCACGGTCGCGGTGCTCGACAGCTACCGGTTCCTGCTGCAGGGCGACAAGTCCGGCGACCCGCAACTGCTGCCCGGCGACGTGCTCTACCTGCCGCCGGCGCGCGGCTTCGCGGCGATCGCCGGCAGCGTGCGCCGGCCCGCCATCTACCATCTCGCGGCCACCACCACCCTGGGCGAACTGCTCGACGACGCCGGCGGCACCACGGTGACCGCGGACCTGCTGCAGGCGCGGATCGAACGCTTCGTCGACGGCAAGCGCACCGTGGTCGACGTCGACGGCGATCCGCGGCGCAGCGTCCAGCCGCTGCGCGACGGCGACATCGTGCTGCTGGTGCCGGCGTCGCCGCGGTTCGAGGCGAGCATCACCGTCAGCGGCCACGTCGCGGTGCCGCTGCGCCAGCCGTGGCGGCCGGGCATGACGGTAAGCGACGCGCTGCCGAACGCCGATGCTCTGATGCCCTACGCCACGTGGTCGGAGCGCAACGCGCGCAATCCGCTGAGCGGCGTCGCCGACGCCCGCGACGCCAGCGCAGTGCCGCCGCGGCTGTCGGAAGTCGACTGGGACCACGCCGCGATCGAGCGCATCGACCCGCGCACGCAGCGGCTGAGCCGGATCGAGTTCGACCTCGGCGCCGCGCTGGCGGCGCCGCACGGCGCCGCCGACCCGCAACTGCAGGCCGGCGACACCCTGCTGATCTACGGCGAGGACGAGTTCGCCCAGCCCGAGCGCAAGCGCGTGCGGATGGTCCGCGTGGAAGGCGAAGTGGCGGTCCCGGGCGTGTACTCGATGGCGGTCGGGGAGTCGCTGCGCGATGCGATCGCCCGCGCCGGCGGCCCGACGCCGGAGGCCTATCTCTACGGCACCGTGCTCAGCCGCGCCAGCGCGCGCGCGCAGGAAGCCGAGCGTCTGAAACAGGCGGTGGACCAGGCGGAAGAGGACTACGACCGCTTCCTGGCCACGCGTTCGCGCGACGTGGTCAGCCAGGAGGACGCGCTGGTCTCCGGCAACGAGACCGGCAACGCCCGCGCGCTGATCGCGCGGCTGCGCGCGGTGCAGCCGATCGGCCGGGTGGTGTTCGCGCTCGACGAGGAGATCGCCGACGCCTCGGGCCTGCCCGCGCTGCCGCTGGAGGACGGCGACGTGGTGCGGATCCCGCGCCGGACCGAAACGGTGACCATCGCCGGCGCGGTGTTCCAGCAGGGCACGCAACTGTGGAAGGCGGGCGCCGACGCCGGCGACTACCTGCGCGAGGCCGGCGGCACGCGTCCGCACGCGGACCGATCGCAGATCGTGGTGCTGCACGCCGACGGCACGGTCCGTCCGCTGCATCGCGGTCTCGGCGGCGCCCGGATCCACCCGGGCGACAGCATCCTGGTGCCGGAGAACGTGGATCGCACCCCCCTGGGACGCCGGCTGCGCGAGTGGACGACGCTGTTCTACCAGATGACGCTCGGCGCGGCGGCGCTGACCGTGATCCGGAACTGAGCCATGGCCGCCGGACTGAGCCTGCCGCGGCTGCTGTTGCGCCTCTCGCGCTATCGCACGCCGCTGCTGCTGGCGCCGGCGCTGGCGTGCGCGGTCGCGCTGGCCGCGTCGGCGCTGTCGCCCGACGAATACACGGCGCTGGCGCGGCTGTTGCCGCCGCGCACCAACACCGCCACCGCGCCGGCGATGCTCAACCAGATCGGCGGCACCGAGACCCTCGGCGCCTCTGCACTGACCCTGAAATCGCCGTCCGAGCTGTACGCCAGCCTGTTCCTCAGCCGCAGCGTGCAGGATCGCGTGATCGCGCGCTTCGGCCTGGGCCGCGGGAGCGGCCTGGACATGGACGGTCTGCGCCAGGCGCTCGCGGAGCGCACGAAAGTGGACGTGCGCGAGGACGGCATCATCGAGCTGCGCTACGTCGACGACGATCCGCGGCGCGCGGCGGCGATCGTCAACGCGATGATCGACGCGGTGTACGACAAGGCGGAGCAGCTCTCGCGCAGGGAATCGGGCAACCGGCTGGCGTTCTACGACCAGATCATCGGCGAGACCCGCGACCGGCTGGCGCGCGCGGAAAAGACGCTCGCGTCGCTCGAGGCGCAGACCGGCTACACCCGGCTGAAGGGCCAGGAAGAGGCCACCAGCCTGACCGCCGCGGAACTGGAATCGACCCTGGTGGCGCGCGAAGCGCAACTGGCGCGGATGCGCGCGGTGGCGACCGATGCGCATCCGGCGGTGCGGCGGCTGCGCGCGGAGATCGCCGCGCTGCGCGCCGACCGCGACGCGATGAACACGGCGCGTCCGGGCGGCGACGGCGTGGTGCTGCCGATCGGCGCCTTTCCCGACCTGCTGACCCGGATCGAACCGCTGCGCCGCGAAACCCGGATCCAGGCCGAAGTCCTCGACCAGTTGATGAAGGCGCGCCAGCTCTCGCGCGTCGACGAGAAACGCGACCTGTCGAACGTGCAGGTGCTGGACCCGGCGGTGCCGCCGACCCGCGCCTCCGGCCCGCGCACGCTGCGCAACGCGGCGCTGGCCGGCGCGATCGCCTTCGTGCTCGCGCTGATGGCCTGCCTGGCGTGGGACGCGCTGGTCCAGGACCGCCGGCATCGCCGCAGGCTGCTGCGGGTCCTGCGGCCGTACGCGCGGCCGCGCGCGCGCAGGCGGGCCGCATGAGCGCGCGTCGCGACCTCCGCCATGCGGCGCTGCTGACGGCGGCGAACCTGGCGACGATGCTGCTGCCGCTGGCGGCGCTGCCGCTGCTGGCGCAGCGCGTCGGCGTGCACGCGTTCGGCCAGATCGCGCTGGCGCAGACCGTGGGCATGATCGCGGCGCTGCTGGTGGACGCCGGGTTCAACGCCGAATCGATGCGCGCCACCGGCGCGTCCGGGCTGCGCGCGCCGCTGCAGCCGCTGCTGGACAACGTGCTGGCGCGGACCCGGCTGGCGCTGCCGGCCGCGGCGCTGACGCTGCTGGGCGGGGCGTGGGTGCCGGGCCTGCCGCTCGCCGCCGTCGCCCTCTCGCTGCTGCAGTTGCTGGGCACGCTGCTGTTCGCGCAGTGGTGGCTGATCGCCTGCGGCCGCACCGCGCTGCTGCTGGCGCTCCAGCTAGCCGGCCGGCTCGCCGCGCTCGGCGGCATCGTGCTGTGGGTGCATGGCCCGCAGGACCTGCTGCTGGCCGTCGCCCTGCAGTGCGGCGCGACGGCGCTCTCGGGGCTTCTGTTCGTCGCCGTGGCGCTGCTGCCGCGGGCGCGCGAATTCGCCGCGCTGGACCGGCACGGCCATCGCGCCTACCTCGCCCGCGTGCGCCCGGCGGTCGGCCCGGGATTCGCCGCCGCGCTGTCGTCGTACGCGCCGCAACTGCTGCTGGGCGGCGTGGCCGGGCCGCAGCAGGTCGGGCTGTACGCAGCGGCGGAAAAGATCGTGCGCGCGATCGCGTTCGCGGTGAGTTCGCTGGACCAGGCGTTCCTCGCGCCGGTCGCGCGCCGCGCCGGCGGGCATGGCAGCGGGCATGGCGACAGTCATGGCGACCGCGACCGCGACGGCGCGCAGCGCCTGGCGATGCGGGTGGTCGGCGGACTGTTCGCGGTCACCGCGCTGGGCAGCGTCGTGCTCGCCCTGCTCGCCGCGCCGCTGCTGCCGCGTCTGTTCGGCCCGGCGTTCGCGGGCAGCGTCGGCGTGCTCGCGGTGCTGTGCGCGTGGCTGCCGTCGTATGCCGCGCGCCGCGCCTTCGTCAACCTGTGGCTGTCGGCCGACGGCCGGATCGCGCTGGTCGGCCGCAGCCAGAGCGTCGAGGCCATCGCCACCACCGCCGGCAGCGCGATCGGCGCGCTCGCCGGCGGCGCGATCGGCGCGGCCTGCGGCCTGGTCGCCGCCGAGGCCGTGTGCTGGCTGGCGCTGCGCCTGCTGCTGCGTCCCCTCGCCCCTCCCGTCCACGCCGCCTGAGGACGCCCGCATGTCCGGATCGCCTGACCGACTGCACATCTGCAAGATCGCCTCGCTGTACGACCATCGCTGGCGCGGCGGCGCGGAGCGGCAGCTCGCGCTGCAGGTCGCGGGCTTCGTCGCGCAGGGCCATCGGGTCGACGTGATCACCCTTTCGGAACCGGGCGAGGAGGCGCGCAGCTACGTCGACGCCCACGGCGCGCACGTGCACCGGCTGGCGCTGCGCAACCTCTATTTTCCCTTCGGCGGCGCGCGCCCGTCGGCGCTGCGCCGGGCCGCCTGGCACGCGCTGGACGTGCACAACCCGGCGATGGCCGACGCCGTCGCGAAGACGCTGCGCGCGATCGGGCCCGACGTCGTCGTCACCCACAAGCTGCAGGGCCTGTCGGCGTCGGTCTGGCGCGCCTCGATCGACCAGGGCCTGTGCACCGTGCATGCGCTGCACGATCACGAGCTGGTGTGCCCGGCGACCGCGATGACCCGCGGCGAACGCCTGTGCGAAACCCCCTGCGCGTCCTGCGGCTGCCTGTCGCGCCTGCGCCGCACGCTGTCGGCGCGGCCGTTCGCGGTGATCGGGCCGTCGCACAGCATCCTCGAGCGCCACCGCCGCTTCGGCTGGTTCGGCGACGTGGCGCGCAGCGCGGTGCTGACCAACGCGCTGCCGCCGGACTGGCCGCCGGCGCCGGCCGAACGCCGCTGCGGCACGCCGCTGCGGGTCGGCTACATGGGCCGGCTGGAAGCGGCCAAGGGCATCGACACGCTGCTCGACGCCGCGGCGACCCTCGCCCCGGGACGCATCGCGCTGCACATCGCCGGCGACGGCGATCCCGATTACGTCGCCGCGCTGCGCGCACGCCACGCGACACTGGCCGACGCGCACTGGCTGGGGCCGTGCGCGGCGCGCGATTTCCACGCCGGCATCGACCTGCTGGTGGTGCCGTCGCGCGCGCACGAGAGCTTCTGCAACGTGGTGATGGAGGGCGCGAGCCTCGGCGTGCCCGCGATCGTCAGCGACCGCGGCGCGCTGCCCGAACGCATCGGCGACGGCCGCTACGGCTGGTGTTTCCCGGCCGGCGACGTCGAGGCGCTGGCGGCGCTGCTCGCCGCCTGCGCCGACGACCCGCAGCGGGTCGCCGCGATCGGCATGGCCGCGATCGAGACGCGCCGGGAACACGCGCCGGAGACGACCGTGCGCCGCTACGCCGCGCAACTGGCGCAGTGGTGCGCCGAACACCGGGCACTGCGCGCCGCATGAGCCTCGCCGCGCCGCTGCCGTCGACCGCCGCCTTCGGCCCCGCGCCCGCGGACGCGCTGCGCGCGCGGCTGTCGCACGCGATCGTGCTGTCGTTCGTGGCCGCGCAGGTCTTCGCCGGGGTGCTGCGCTGGGCGCTGGGGCTGGTCCATCTGCAGGCGCTGATCTACCTGCCGGCGCTGCTGGCGTGGGCCGACATCGCCCTCGTCGCGATCGCGACGGTGCGCGCGCGGACGCTGTCGCGGACGACGCTGTGGCTGGGCTGCCTGCTGGTGGTCGGCGCGCTGACCGGGCTGCTGGCGCTGCCGCCGCAGCAGGTGGCGTTCGGCGCCTGGGTGCTGACGCCGCTGATCTACGGCTACGCGCTGGCGGATCGCTGGCCGCTCACCGGCGCCGGCTACCGGCGGGCGGCGCTGGCGCTGCTGGCGCTGGCCTGCGTCGGCATCGTCGGCAACGCGTACATCGCCTATCCGTGGATCGGCGCGAACTTCGAGCTGGGCGGCAAGGAGATCGCCGGCGCGCGCGACTGGTCGATCGGCGAACGCCAGCGCCTGGCCGGCTTCGCGCGTTCGTCGTTCGACGCCGCCGGGCAGATCGCGATCCTCGCCGCGCTGTACAACGTCGGCGAACCGCGGCGCTGGCTGCGCGGCGCGATCTGGCTGCTCGCGGCGACGGCGGTGACGCTGTCCACGGCGCGCGGCATCCTGCTGGCGATGGCGGTCGCGGCGATCGCGATCGAAGCCGAGCACCTCGGCCGGCGCGGCGTCGCCCGCACGTTGCTGGCGCTGGGCTTCGCGTGGATGACGCTGCCGCCGCTGCTGGCGTGGACCGTGGATTTCAGCCAGCAGGCGCGGCTGCAACTGCATTCGTCGCACGGCTCGTACCTCGACCGCCTCGCCAACATGTGGCCGCAGGCGCGCGACCTGTGGCTGGACGCGCCGGTTCCGTGGCTGGGGCGCGGCCTCGGCGGCATCGGCGCAGCGCAGACCCTGTTCGAGCCGGCCCGCTTCAACGCCGCCGACAACCTGCTGGTCTACCAGTGCGTGGCGCTGGGCGCGCTGGCGCTGCCGCTGCTGGCCGGCGCCGCGATCGGCCTGTGGCGGATCGGCGCGTCGGCGCGCGCCGACGCCGCGACCCTGGTCGCGTTCGCGCTGATCGTCGTCTGGTACGGCGCGGTCAGCAACATCGTCGAACACCCGATCCTCGCCGCCGCCTACGGCCTGCTGCTGCAGCGCGGCGCCAGCCTGCTGCGCGCCCGACGCCTTTCCTGACAGGAGACTCCACGATGCCGACCCGTTCCGGTGTGTCCTCGCTGCTCGCCGCGCCGCTGCCGCAGGGGCGTTTCGACCGCGAGCGCCCCATCCCGCTGATCATCAACGGCCGCTTCCTCGGCCGTCCCGTCACCGGCGTCGAACGCGTGGCGCGCGGGATCGTCGGCGCGATCGCATCGCGGATGGACGCCGACGGCCTCGTCCGCGCCGGCGACGCGGTGTTCCGGCCGCGCATCGCCGCGCCGGCCGGGCCGCTGCACGCGCCGCCCGACCGCATCCCGCTGCAGCGCAGCGCGCGCCTGCACGGCCACGCGTGGGAGCAAGGCGCGCTGCCGTGGCAGGCGCGCGACGGGCTGCTGCTCAACCTGTGCAACACCGCGCCGCTGGCCGCGCGCCACCAGGTGACCTACGTCCACGACGCCGGGGTGTACGCGATCGCCGACGCCTACGGCTGGCGCTTCCGCCACTGGTATCGCACGCTGCACCGCGCCTATCGCCTGCGCGGCGACACCCTGTTGACCAACTCCGTGTTCTCGGCGCGCGAACTCCAGCACTTCGCCGGCTTCGCGCGCGATCGCCTGCACGTGGCCGCGCCCGGCTGCGACCACATCCACGATGTGGCGCCGGCGTCGCTGCCGGTGCAGATCGAGCGGCTGGCCCGCAGCCGCGGCTATTTCCTGGTCGTCGCCAGCCGCGCGCGCCACAAGAACGTGGACGTGGCGCTGGCGGCGCACGCCGAATTCCTGCGCCGCCATCCCGACGGACCGGCGCTGGTGCTGGTCGGCGGTCGCCACGGCGGCGTGTTCGAGGACGCGTCGCCGGCGGACCGCGACCACCGCCACGTGCTGCGCATGGGCTACGTGGACGACCCGACGATGGTGGCGATGCTGCGCCGCGCGCGCGGGCTGGTGTTTCCGTCGCGCTACGAAGGGTTCGGCCTGCCGCTGGTCGAGGCGATGGCCGTGGGCTGCCCGGTGGTCGCCAGCGACCTGCCGGCCGCGCAGGAGATCGGCATCGACGCCTGCTGGACGTTCCCGCCGGGCGACCCCGAGGCGCTGGTCGCGGCGCTGGACACGGTGACCTCGCGGCCGCGCGAGGTCCACGCGAAGGTGTTGATCGGCCGCCATCGCGCCGCGCAACTGACCTGGGACCGCTGCACCGACGCGGTGCTCGCCACCCTGCGCGACGCCTGCGCCGCGTCGCGGGAGGTGCCGGCATGAACCGCGGCGACGCCTCGAAGAATGCCGCCCCGAAGGTGGCGGTGGTCCACGACTGGCTGAACGTGGTCGGCGGCGCCGAGCGCGTGCTGGAGCAGATCCTGCACGTGTTCCCCGACGCCGACGTGCACGCGCTGATCGACACCCTGCCCGACGACCAGCGCGGATTCCTTGGCGGACGCCCGGTGAAGGTGTCGATGATCGGCCGCACGCCCTGGCTGCGCCATCGCCACAAGCTCGCGCTGCCGCTGATGCCGACCGCGATCGAGTCGTTCGACCTCAGCGCCTACGACCTGGTGATCTCGTCGAGCTTCGCAGTGGCGAAAGGCGCGATCACCCGGCCCGACGCGCTGCACGTGTGCTACTGCCATTCGCCGATGCGCTACCTGTGGGACCTCGAACACAGCTACCGGCGCGACGCGGGGCTGGACCGCGGCGTGCGCGGGCTGCTGGCGTCGCTGCTGTTCAACCAGTTGCGGATGTGGGACGTCGCCAGCGCCTCGCGGCCGCAGGTGCTGCTGGCCAATTCCAACTTCACCGCGAGCCGCATCGCGCGCTACTGGGGACGCGCGTCCACGCTGCTGCCGCCGCCGGTGGACCTGTCGCGGTTCGCGCTGCGCGACGGCCCGGGCGACGACGACTACCTCACCGTGTCGCGGCTGGTGCCGTACAAGCGCCACGATCTGATGGTGGAGGCGTTCGCGGCGATGCCCGACCGCCGGCTGACGATCATCGGCGACGGCCCGCAGCGCGCGGCGCTGGAGAAGCGCGCGACCCCGAACGTGCGCTTCCTCGGCGCGCTGCCCGACCGCGAGGTCGCCGAACGCATGCGCCGCGCGCGCGCGTTCGTGTTCGCGGCGCACGAGGACTTCGGGATCGTGCCGGTGGAGGCGCAGGCCTGCGGCACGCCGGTGATCGCCTGCGGCGTGGGCGGCGCGCTCGACACCGTGCGCGGCTGGCCGTCGCCGCAGCCGACCGGGGTGTTCTTCGACCGGCAGACGCCGGAGGCGCTGCGCGACGCGATCGAGCGCTTCGAGGCGCTGGAATCCGCGTTCGACCCCGCGGTGCTGCGCGCCAACGCCGAACGCTTCGGCAACGCCCATTTCCGCGCGCGGCTGGCCGAACTGGTCGGCGAGGCGCAGGCGGCGATGCGGCCCGCGCCGGCGACGGTGCAACCGTCGTCGTCGCCGCCGCAGGACGCGCCGAGGCGGCCGCCGGTCATGGCGGCGAACGAGGCGGCGGGCGCACCGATGATCTTCGGCGGCGGCCACATCGAGATCGCCGGCGGGCGCTAGGGCCGGTCCACAGGCCGCGAGGCCTCAGCCGGCCTTCGCGCGCGACACCGCCAGCACGCCGGCGACCACCAGCGCGGTGCCGGCGATCTGCCACGGGCCCATCGGCTCGTGCAGGATGAGCTGGCTCAGCACGATGGTCGACACCGGGCCGATCATGCCGATCTGCGAGGCCGGGCCGGAGCCGAGGCGGCGGACGCCGATCATCGTCATCAGCACCGGCGCCACCGTGCACAGCGTGCCGTTGAGCAGCGACAGCGCGTACACCGACGACGGAAGGCGCGGCCACGCCCACGGTTCGAGCAGCCACCACTGGCCGATGCACAGCAGCGCCGCGACGGTGCTGGCGTAGGCGGTCAGGCGCACCGCGCCGACGCGGGCGACGATCTCGCCGCTGCCGTACAGGTACACCGCGTACGACAGCGCGCTGCCCAGCACCAGCAGGCTGCCGGTGAGCACGCCCTCGCCGCCGCCGCGCAGGTCGTGGCCGAAGGCCAGGGCGACGCCCGCGTAGCTGATCGCCAGCGCGACGAGCTGCACCCGCGTCGGTCGCCGCCGCGCCAGCACCGCGCCGAGCAGCAGCACGAACGTGGGCGTGAGATAGAGGATCACCCGCTCCAGGGTGGCCGAGATGTACGCCAGGCCGAGGAAGTCGAACAGGCTGGCGAGGTAGTAGCCGCTGACGCCCAGCGCGAACACGCGCCAGCGGTCGCCGGCCGACAGCGGCGGCGCGCGCCGCGCCGCCCACAGGCCCATCAGCAGGAACAGCGGCAGCGCCACCAGCATCCGCAGCGCCAGCAGGGTGACCGCGTCCGCGCCCAGGCGCAGGCCGAGCTTGACGATGATCGCCTTGCCCGAGAACGCGACCGCGCCCAGCGCCACCAGCGCCGCGCCGGCGAAGTCCGCGCGGGGCGGCGATCGCGTCGCCGCGGCGGCGCTCACGCGAGGCCGGCGTCGAGCAGCGCGCGCAGCACCGGCTGCGTCCGCGCCGCGCGGGCCTCGTCCCAGGCGAACGTGTCCTCGTCCATGTAGATGCGCTGGCTGATCTCCAGTTGCACGGCGTCGACGCCGTGCGCCGGGTCGCCGTAGTGCCGGGTGATGTAGCCGCCCTTGAAGCGGCCGTTCGCCACCCAGTCGAAGTCGGTCTGCGCGGCGAGCACCGCTTCGAGCCGCGCCTGGGTCGCCGGCGCGCAGCTCGCGCCGGCGGCAGTGCCGAGGTTGAGGTCGGGCAGCCGGCCGTCGAACAGGAACGGGCATTCGCCGCGGATCGAGTGCCCTTCCCACAGCAGGACCCGGCCGTGGACGGCGCGCAGCCGGTCGAGTTCTTCCCGCAGCGCGTCGTGGTACGGCCGCCAGAAGGTCTCGACGCGCTGTCCGACCTCGTCTTCGGACGGCGCCTGCCCGGGCAGGTAGACCGGGTCGCCGGAGAACCGCACCACCGGGCACAGGCCGGTGGTGTTCTGGCCCGGGTACAGCGACACGTCGTCCGGCGGCCGGTTGAGATCGACCACGTAGCGCGAATGCCGCGGCGCCAGCAGCGAGGCGCCGAGGTCGCGGGCGAATGCGTACAGGCGCGAGACGTGCCAGTCGGTGTCGGGGGCGCGGCGCGCCTCCGGCGTCATCCGCGGGGCGAGCGCGTCGGGAATGTCGCTGCCGTCGTGCGGCAGGCTGATCAGCAGCGGCGCCGTGCCGCGGTGGAGGGTGAAGATGGCCATGCCGGCGAGTGTACCGGCATGGCCGTGCGCATCGCCGGGATCAGGTCCTGGCCTTGCAGGTGTTCACGCCGAGCAGCGTGTACAGCGGGCACCAGCCCATCAGCGACGTGGCCAGCGGCACCAGGCCGATCAGGCCGAGATACTTCATCGGCGCGTCCAGCACGAACAGCAGGCTGAGCAGGCCGAGGCCGACGACGATGCGGAGGATCTTGTCCACGGATCCGACGTTCTTCTGCATGGCGGTGTCTCCTTGCGTTGGGTTGGACACAGCCTGGACCCGCGCCGCCGCCCGCTCAGCGACTTTTGTCACCGGCCGGCCTGTCGGCGGCCGCTTTGTCGGCGACCGGCCTGTCGCCAGCGTGCTCGCCCTGGGCCAGCGCGCGCAGGCCGTCGGGATCGACCAGCCGCACCCCGGCGCGGGAGAGTTCGACCAGCCCCTGCTCGGCCAGTTGGCCGAGGGTGCGGGTGACCATCTCGCGGACGCTGCCGATCTCGTCGGCGATCGCCTGGTGGGTCATCGCGACGCTGCGGAAGCCGGCGTCGGCGCGTTCGACCAGGAACTCGGCGATGCGCCGGTCCAGGCGGTGGAACGCCAGCCGTTCGACCCGCTCCATCAGGTCGGCGAGCCGGCTGGAGAGCACCGCGAACAGGAACCCGCGCGCGGCCGGCGACTCGGCGAGCAGCCGCTCGAACAGCGCCGGCGGCAGCAGCGCCAGGCGCAGCGCGCCCTCGGCGACGCCCTCGGCGCGGTAGACCTCGTCGCCGAGCAGGCAGCTCGAACTGAGGATGCAGGTCTCGCCGCGCCCGACCCGGTACAGCACGATCTCGCGCCCGGTCTCCGAGCGCCGGAACACCTTGACTGCGCCCTGCACCACCAGCGGCAGTCCGCCGCAGCGCTGGCCGTCGCCGAACAGCGGCGTGCCGTCGCGGATCTCGTGCAGGACCGCCTGCCCGGCGACCGCGTCGCGCAGCGCCGGCGACAGGTCGGCGAGCAGCGGATAGGCGCTCGCCAGCGAAGCGAAGGCGTCGGCGTTCACGCGAAGCGCTCGGGCCGGTAGGGCGCGGGATCGATCGCCGGCGCGCGCCCGGCCATCAGGTCGGCCAGCAGTTGCGCGGCGCCGGGGCTCATGCCCACGCCCATCATCCCGTGGCCGGCGTTCATCCACACCCGGCGCAGGCCCGGCGCGCGGCCGATCAGCGGCATGTCGTCGCGGCTCATCGGCCGCCAGCCGTACCAGCGTTCGCGGACTTCGGGGCCGACCGGTTCGTGCAGGTATTCGCGGGCGCCGCGTTCGAGCGCGGCCAGCCGGCGCGGGTTGAGGGTGCGGTCGAAGCCGGAGAATTCCATGGTGCTGCCCAGGCGGAAGCCGTCTTCCCACGAGGTCACGCACACCGAGCGCTCGCGCAGCACCAGCGGGCGCTTCGGCACCCGCGCCGGCGCGCGGTAGGTGATCGAGTAGCCCTTGCCCGGCTGGATCACGCGCTTGAGCCAGGGCAGGCCGAGCGCGTCCGCCGACAGCGCCGACCACGCGCCGAGCGCGACCACCGCGTTGCGGGCCCGGTCCTGGCCGTGGTCGGTCCAGGCCACCACGCCCTCGCGGTCCTCGCGCAGGCCGTGCAGGGCGCAACCTTCGACGATCTCGCCGCCGCGTTCGCGCACCGCGCGGGCCAGTTCGGCCAGGTATTTGTCCGGACGCAGCGCGGCGTCGCCGGAGAAGCGCAGCGCGCCGGCCACGCCGGGCAGCATCGCCGGCTCCTGCGCCTCGTACGCGGGGCCGTCGATCAGCTCGACCGCCACCCCCAGTTCGCGCAGCAGCGGCAGCTCGCGCTGCTCGTGGGCGAACGCGCGCGCGTCGCGGAACACGTAGTCCTCGCCCGATTCGACGAACTCGCAGGCCAGCGCGTAGCGCGCGACCCAGTCGCCGAGCCGCCGCCGGGAATCGTCGAGCAGCGCATGCTTGCCGCGCGCGCTGGCCTCCCAGTCGCGGTGGTTGCAGCGCGCGGCGAAGCCCAGCAGCCAGCGCGCCAGCAGCGGGTCCATGCGCGGACGGATGTACAGCGGCGCGTCCGGGGTCAGCGCCCAGCGCAGCGCCTTGAGCACGGTGCCCGGCGCGGCCAGCGGCGGCGCGTGGCTGGGGGTGATCGTGCCGCAGTTGCCGTGCGAGGCGCCGGCGCCGATGCGCGCGGCCTCGATCACGCGGACGCCGCGGCCCGATTCGAGCAGGGCCAGCGCGGTGGCGAGCCCGCTGACGCCGCCGCCGGCGATCAGGACATCGATGGTCACCGCGGCCCGCCCTCCCCGAAAAACGTGGAATCTGTCACCGAGAAATCCTCTTGCTGCAATGCAACATGACTGTAACGTGAATCCGACCCTATGCTCGGCGAAATCGAGGTAGGGAAACGCCCGTCGGGTTCGTCATCCCCTCCCCTCGAGACATGCGGCGGCGTTCCCCGGGAGTGACGGGACGCCGCCGTATCAGTATGACCGGCACCTCCGACCCGATCACATTCTTCATTACAGGGGCACCTTCTCGCTATGCGTACCAGGACTTCGTTGCTGAGCGCCGCCATCATCGCCTCGCTCGCCGTGCTGCACGTCCAATCCACCGCGTCCTCCGGAAAGCTCCCCGGCCTCAGCGCCGAAACCGCGCCGGCCGCCGCCGCCACGGTCGCCGCCGCCGGCGCCGCCCCGTCGGCGTCCGCCTCCGCCGTGGGCGACGGCCAGTCCGTCGCCGCCGCGAT
Organism: Lysobacterales bacterium; assembly: GCA_019510125.1. Taxonomy (GTDB): domain Bacteria; phylum Pseudomonadota; class Gammaproteobacteria; order Xanthomonadales; family Xanthomonadaceae; genus Lysobacter_I. The sequence goes on along the minus strand of JAEKKX010000003.1, from coordinate 201,530 downwards.
GGTCGCCTACACCCGCTCCGGCGCCGACGCCGACCGCACCCCGCAGGCCGATCGCGCCCGCGCGCTGCTCGCCGGTCCCGCCGCGCTCGAGGCCCACCGCGCCGCGGCCGACAGCTTCGCCGCCAACGACGTCATCGTCGACCGCGACGGCACCGAGCACGTCCGCATGAACCGCACCTACGCCGGCCTGCCGGTCGTCGGCGGCGACATCGTCGTCCACTCGCGCGACGGCCAGGTCCTCGGCGTCAGCCAGACCATGACCAGCAGCGCCCGCCCGAACCTCACCGCCGCGATCACCGGCGACGCCGCGACCACCGCCGCCGGCGCCGACTTCGGCACCGCGTTCGACGGCGTGAGCAGCGCCTCGAAGGTGATCTACGCCCGCGACACCGCCCCGACGCTGGCCTACCAGGTCGTGTTCAAGGGCGTGAAGGCCGACCAGACGCCGACCGAGATGCACTACATCGTCGACGCCGGCAACGGCCGCGTGCTCGACAAGTGGGACACGGTGAACACCGCCGCCGCCAGCGGCACCGGCAAGACCATCTACTCCGGCAACGTCGGCATCGTCGCCAACAGCCTGTCCTCGGGCTACGAACTGCGCGACCCGAGCCGCGGCAACACCTACACCACCGACTTCAACAACGGCGGCACCAGCAAGCCGGGCAAGGGCACGATCTTCACCGACGCCGACAACGTCTGGGGCAACAACACCAACAGCGACCGCGCCTCGGCCGGCGCCGACGCCCACTTCGGCGTGGCCACCACCTGGGACTTCTACCAGACCCTCGGCCGCAACGGCATCGCCAACAACGGCGCCGGCTCGTACAGCCGCGTCCACGTCGGCCGCAGCTACGTCAACGCCTTCTGGTCCGACAGTTGCTTCTGCATGAGCTACGGCGACGGCGACGGCGTGACCTACAGCCCGCTGGTCGACCTCGACGTGGCCGGCCACGAAATGTCGCACGGCGTGACCTCGCGCTCGGCCAACCTCACCTACTCGGGCGAGTCCGGCGGTCTGAACGAGGCCACCTCGGACATCATGGGCTCGATGGTGGAGTTCTACGCCAACAACGCGCTGGACACCCCCGACTACCTGATCGGCGAGGAGATCTACATCGCCAACGTGCCGGGCAGCGCCAACCAGAAGGCCCTGCGCTACATGTACCGTCCGAACAAGGACGGCGCCTCGTCCGACTGCTGGTACTCGGGCGTGGGTTCGCTGGACGTGCACTACAGCTCGGGCCCGGCCAACCACTTCTTCTACCTGCTGGCCGAGGGCACCGGGTCGAAGACGTTCAGCGGCGTCGACCACACCCCGACGACCTGCGCCGCGGGCAACACCAAGGCCGGCACCGGCACCGCCTCGCTGGCGGGCATCGGCCGCACCGCCGCCACCGCGATCTGGTACCGCGCGCTGACGGTCTACATGACCTCCAGCACCAACTACGCCGGCGCTCGCACCGCCACGCTGAATGCGGCCGCGGACCTGTACGGCAACGGTTCGGCGAACTACAACGCCGTCGCCGCCGCGTGGAGCGCGATCAACGTCAACTGATCGCGCCCGCGACCGGAAGCACCAAAGGAAACGGCCCGCTCGCGCGGGCCGTTTCCTTTTTGCGGAAGGCCCCGGCGACCGCCGGCGGCGGCCGCGGACGCCCGCGGGGCGCTCAGTGGTGGTGGCCGCCGTCGCCGTGCACGTGGCCGTGCGCGATCTCCTCGGGCGAGGCCTCGCGCACGTCGACGATCTCGATGTCGAAGTGCAGGTCCTTGCCGGCCATCGGATGGTTGATGTCGACGTCGACCGCGGTCAGGCCGACCTTCTCGATGGTCACCGCGCGCGGACCGAAGTTGGTCTGCAGCACGACCTGCATGCCCGGCTCCAGCTTCTGGTTGCCGAAATGCTTCTTGGGGACGCGCTGGGTCAGGCCTTCCCGGCGCTCGCCGTAGGCTTCGGCGGCGGGCACGTCGACCGAGAAGGTCTCGCCGGCCTCGCGGCCTTCCATCGCCTTCTCCAGGCCGGGGATGATGTTGCCGTGGCCGATCAGGATCGCCAGCGGCTCGCCGCCGTTGGAGCTTTCGGTGGCCGGCTGGCCGACTTCGCCGACGGTGTAGTGGAAACGGACAGCGCGGTCTTTCTCGATTTTCATGCACGGGACTCGGAGGGGCCGACGGGGTCGGCGCCGCGGAAGCGGCGGGGCCGGCTTGATCGCCGGACGGGGATGCGGCCAAGATGACCGCGATGAAGGCCGCGCATTATCCGTGCTCCCCCGCCCCGGCGCCATCCGCGCGCCGCGCGGCGACGGCGCTGCTCTTGGGCTGTGCGCTGGCCCTGGCCGGCTGCGGCGGCCCGCAGCAGGTCCGCACCGCCCCGCCGCCGCAGCGGGGCGGGTCCGGCGAGGTCCCGCAGGACCCGGCCGCGGCCAACGCCATCCTGATGCGCGCCCTCAGCCTCGTCGGTACGCCCTACCGCTACGGCGGCAACACCCCGGAATCGGGCTTCGACTGCAGCGGCCTGGTCAACTACGTCTACCGCGACATGCTCGACCTGCGGCTGCCGCGGACCTCGCGCGAACTGGCGGCGATGCAGGGGCCGAAGATCGCCCAGGCGCGGCTGGTCCCGGCCGATCTGGTGTTCTTCGGCAGCGGCGGCGAAGTCAGCCACGTCGGGATCTACGTCGGCGAGGGCCGGTTCGTCCACGCGCCCAGCACCGGCGGTACGGTCCGGCTCGACCGGCTCGACGGTCCCTGGTGGCGGGACCACTACACCGGCGCGAAACGGGTGTTGCACTGATCGATCCGTTCGTGGAGCCATCGCGCGATCGTCGATTCGCGTGGAACATTGCGCACGCAACCCGTTGATCGATAATGATTCTTGCCTGCGGAACCGACGCACGGCCCGATCTGTGCATGAAACCTCCGCCGACGTACGGATGTTCCGTTCCGCGATCGCAGTCACCTTTTCCGGGCCCCGCCTAACGTTTTCTGAACCCCCCGGCGGCCGCGCTCGGGCAGACTGCAGCCTCCTTCCGCAAAGTGCATGACGCGTGACGACCCCAGCCCCTGGCTCCGGCCGCCCCTCCGCCATCCGCCTCCGTCCTCTGCACTGCGTGCTCGCCAGCCTGTTCGCGCTGGCCAGCCTGCCGGTGTTCGCCGCCGAAGCCCCGCGCGACCCGCTGGACCTCTCGCCGCAGCTCCTGTCGCCCGCCGAGGCCGACGCCGCCGCGCTGCCCGGCCGCACGATGTTCTACGCCCACGACGTCCGCAGCCTGTTCGCGGCCTCGCCGGTCGCCGGCGCGGCCGCCGCCAGCACCCCGGCCGCACAGAGCGAGGGCCCGATCGCGCGCATGCTGCATCGCGCCCTGTCGCTGCTGGGCACGCCGTACCGCTGGGGCGGCACCACCCCGGAAGGCGGGTTCGACTGCAGCGGTCTGGTCGGCTACGTCTACCGCAACAACCTCGGCATCGAGCTGCCGCGCATCTCGCGCGACATGGCCCGGGTCGGCGAACTGATCCGCGACCGCGACGCCCTCGCCGAAGGCGACATCGTGTTCTTCAGCCGCAAGGGCAAGCACGTCGACCACGTCGGCATCTATCTGGGCAACGGCCAGTTCCTGCACGCGCCGCGCACCGGCAAGGACGTGGAGATCGCCAGCCTCGCCAGCGGCTACTGGTCGCAGAAGTTCCTGCAGGCCCGCCGCGTCGCCCCGCAGGCCCCGACGCTGGCCCAGGCGCAGTAACCGACGCCGTCGTCGGTCCAGCCAACTCGATCGACGCAGGGGCCGCGCAAGCGGCCCTTCGCTTTTTCCGGCCAGCCTCCGACGCGCACGATGCCGCCGCCGGGCCCCGCTTGCGGCCCGCGCGACGCCGGCCCATGCTGCGGCCACCGACACAATCGACAGGGGAACGACGATGGGCCGCACCCTCCTCGGCATCGTCCTCGGCATGGTCGCGATGTGGCTGACCACCTTCTCGGTGGAGTTCGCCAGCCACGCACTGTATCCGCCGCCGCCCGGCCTCGACCCGCAGGACCCGAAGGCGATGGAGGTCATCCTCGCCACCGCGCCGACCGCCTCCCTCGCGCTGCTGGTGCTGGCCTGGGCGCTGGGCGCCTTCGTCGGCGGCGGCGTCGCCGGCCGCATCGCCCGCCACCCGCGCAGCGCCGCGACGTTCGTGGCGCTGCTGGTCATGTTCGGCGTGGTCGGGATGATCGTGATCTTCCCGGGCCACCCGAAATGGGTCTCGGCCCTCGGCCTGCTGCTGCCGATCCCCGCCGCGCTGCTGGGCGCGAAGCTGGCGTGCCATCGGGAAAAGACGCTGCCGAAGTGAAGCCCGCCAGCCGCGGCGCCGACCGCTCCCGGGGGCGGCATCCCGCCGCCCCCGGCGTCGCGGCGTCAGTGGCCGCCCTGTCCGTCCGCGGCGAGCACGGCATCGAGCAGCGCGTCCTGTTCCTTCGCCAGGGCGTCGAAACGGTAGCGCTGGCGCAGTTCCAGCAGCCCTTCGCTGTAGGCCTGCGTCGCCGCCGGCGAGAGGTCGTGGCCGGCGATCGGCCCGTTGCCGTCGGGACTGGAGACCAGCATCCCGTTGTAGCCGGCGTGGCAGGTGCAATACCCGGTGCCCGGATTGGGGTTGGCCTGGTAGCCGAGGCCGATGTAGATCTGCGCGTTGTTCATGCACGACGCGGCGTCGTAGCCGGACGCCATGTGGTACAGCCACTTCGGGTTGCCGTAGGCGTCGATGCCATCGTATTTGCGCAGGTGCGCCGTGCACAGGTAGACGCCGCCCCACGGGCCGGGGGAAGGCACCGGCGGCGCGGTCGTGTCGATGCTCATGCTGCCGACGCTGCGGGCGGAGACGGGAAGCGGCGACAGGGCCGCGGCGGTCGCCGCGAGGGCGACGGACAGGACGGCGAGACGGAACTGGGACATCGCGATTCACTCCATTGATCGGGGATGGGGCAGGCGCCATCGCACGACGGCCGTCCGATGGCCTGCGTCGTCCGGTCGCCGCCGCATGCGGGCGGCGCAGCGACCGGTCGCTACTGGTTAGCACCCGCGCCGAGCAGCGTCCAGTGCCGCCTCCGTGATGTCAGGCCGCTTCCTCGATCCCCACGTTCGTCGATGCGGCGTCGTAGGTCGCGCGATCGAGCAGGCCGGTCTCCTTCGCCACCAGCACCGGCACCAGCATCTGCCCGGTCACGTTGGTCATCGTGCGCATCATGTCGAGCACGCGGTCGATGGCGTAGAGGTAGCCGATGACCTGCAGCGGCAGGCCGGCGGCGGTGAGCACCACGGTCGCCATCACCACCGCGGTGCCGGGCACGCCGGCGGTGCCGAAGCTGCCGAGCACCGAGGCGATCAGCACGATCAGGTACTGCTCCGGCGACATCGGCACGCCCATGTACTGCGAGATGAACACCGCGCACAGCGCCGGGTAGATCGCGCCGCAGCCGTCCATCTTGATGCTGGCGCCCAGCGGCACCGCGAACGCGGCGTAGTCCTTGTCCACGCCGAGGTTGTGGGTGGCGCAGCGCAGCGACGACGGCAGCGAGGCGAAACTCGACGAACTCACGAACGCCACCTGCATGCCCGGCGCCGCGCCGCGGAAGAACTTCAGCGGATTGAGGCCGTGCGCCAGCAGCAGCCCGCCGTAGGTGACGACGATGTGCAGCGTGCACGCGAGGTACAGCGCCAGCACGAAGCTGCCCAGCGGCAGCAATTGCGAGAAGCCGTAGTTGCCGACCAGCGCGGCGATCAGGCCGAAGGTGCCGAGCGGGGTCATCTCCAGCACGAAGCGGGTGATCTGAATGGAAATTTCGCTGGCCTCGCCGGCGAGCTTGCGCGCGAGCGCGACCTTGTCGCCGAGCTTCACCATCGCGAACCCGATCAGCGCGGCGACGAAGATCACCGGCAGGATCGAGCCCTTGCCGGCCTTGAGCACGGTCTCGCCGGCGGCGTTCTTCGCCTCGCCGATGCCGGTGAGCGCGTGGAAGACGTTGCTCGGCACCACGCCCAGCAGCACCTGCACCACGCTCGGCACGTCCCGGGGCACGTAGTCCGGATCGACCGACAGCGGCAACTGCAGCACGCCCGGCTGCAGCACGGTGCCCACGGCCAGGCCCATCGCGACCGCCAGCACCGCAGTGATCGCGAACCACAGGAAGGTGCGCCCGCCGAGCGCGGCGATCGATCGCTGCCCGTGCAGCGAGGACACCGCGTTGATGACCGCGAAGAACACCAGCGGGACGGCGATCATCTTGATCAGGGTGACGTAGAGGTCGCCCAGCGGCCCGAACCAGGTCTCGGCCGCCGGCCCGAAGGCCCAGCCGGCGAGCGCCCCCAGCACGAACGCGCCCATCACCCGCTGCCAGAAGGGGATGCGGAACCAGTGGGCGACGATGGCGGACATGCGCGCTCCTGCTGCGGGACGGAAGACCCGGCACGATAACCGAGCCGCCGCGGTGCGGCGAGGGCGTCGCGGTCATCGCGGCATTCCACGCCCGCAACATCGGACGGGCATAATCGACGCTTTCCGCACGCCGCTGGCCCAAGACTCCGCACCATGACCCTCCCTCCCGCCTGCCTCGCCCTCGCCTGCACCGTCCTCGCCGCCTGCGCCTCGACGCCCGCCGCCCGGCCACCGGCCCCCGCGGCGACGGCCGTCGCCGTCGAAGTCCCGGCCATCGCCCGGCCCGCCGGCGAGACGCCCGCGTGGTGGTTCCGCGCCGGCGCCGCGCAGGCCGCCGGCCACGGCGCGATGTCGGGCAAGGCGAAGAACGTCATCCTGTTCGTCGGCGACGGCATGAGCCTGACCACGGTCGCGGCGGCGCGCATCCTCGACGGACAGCGCAAGGGCGGCCCCGGCGAGGAGAACGCGCTGAGCTGGGAGACCTTCCCGTACACCGGCTTCAGCAAGACCTACAACACCGACAGCCAGACCCCGGATTCGGCCGGCACGATGTCGGCGATGGCCACCGGCGTGAAGACCCGGGCCGGCGTGCTCAGCATCGGCCAGGACGCCGAACGCCGCGACTGCGCCGGCGCGCTGCGCTCGCCGATGCTGACGCTGTGGGAACTGGCCGCCGCCAGCGGCCTTGCCACCGGCGTGGTCACCACGACCCGGGTCACCCACGCCACGCCCGGCGCCACGTTCACCCATTCGGCCGACCGCAACTGGGAGAACGACGCCGAGATGCCGCCGGAGGCCGTGGCCGCCGGCTGCACGGACATCGCCCGGCAGTTGATCGAGAGCCCCTACGGCCACGGCCCGGACGTGCTGATGGGCGGCGGCCGCGGCGGTTTCCTGCCGCCGAGCGAGCGCGACCCCGAGTACGACGACCAGGTCGGCCTGCGCCTGGACGGGCGGGACCTCGTCGCAGACTGGCGCCGGCGCCACCCCGACGGCCATTACGTCTGGAACGGGAAGCAGTTGGCCGCGACCCCGGACACCGGGCCGCTGCTGGGGCTGTTCGAGCCCAGCCACATGCAGTTCGAGAACGACCGCGCCCGGGATCGCGGCGGCGAGCCGTCGCTGGCCGACATGACCACGGCGGCGATCGAGCGCCTGCGCCGCAACCCGAACGGCTACGTGCTGCTGGTCGAGGGCGGGCGCATCGACCACGCCCACCATGCCGGCAACGCCTTCCGCGCGCTGACCGACACCATCGCCCTCAGCGAGGCGGTCGCGGCCGCGGCGAAACTGACCTCGGCCGACGACACCCTGATCCTAGTCACCGCCGACCACTCGCACACGCTGAGCTTCTCCGGCTACCCGGTGCGCGGCAACCCGATCCTGGGCAAGGTCCGCGGCAGCAGCGGCGAAGGCAGCACGCCGACCGGCTTCGCCAGCGACGCGACCGGCCTGCCCTACACCACGCTGAACTACACCAACGGCCCCGGCTATCCCGGCGCCACCGACCAGCAGCCCGAGGGCCCGAAGTCGGCGGCGCACGAGGTCAGCGGCTTCCAGCCGGCCACGCGCGGCCGGCCGCGGCTGGGCGACGTCGATACCGAGGCGCCGGATTACCTGCAGGAGGCGATGATCCCGCTGTCCAACGAGACCCACGGCGGCGAGGACGTCGGCATCTGGGCGCGCGGCCCTGGCGCCGCGGCGGTCCACGGCACGATCGAGCAGAACACGATCTTCCACATCCTGCTGCAGGCCACGCCGAAGCTGCGCGCGGCGCTGTGCGCCAAGGGCCTGTGCGACGCCGGCGGCGTGCCGGTGACGCTGCCGGACCCGGCGGCGTTCCGGCACTGACCGGACCGGGCCGCTTCCCGCGCGGTCCAACGGCCCGAACCGACCCGCCGGTCCCGGTAGAGCGGCCTTCAGGCCGCTCGAGCCGCGCAGGCCCGGACCCAGCGGCCTGAAGGCCGCTCTACCGAGCGTCCGGCACGGGGCAGACGCCTCAGAACGGCTTGGCCAGCACCAGGTAGACGATCGCCACCAGCAGCAGCACCGGCAGTTCGTTGAGCCAGCGCAGGGTTTTCGCCGAAGGCAGCGCGCGCCCCGCGTCGACGCCCTTCAGCCAGCGGCCGCAGACGATGAAATACGCCAGCAGCACCGCCACCAGGGCCAGCTTGGCGTGCAGCCAGCCGCCGACCATGTGGTAGTGCAGCCACAGCGCCAGGCCGAACACCAGCGCGATTCCGAACACGACATGGCCGAAGCGGTACAGCCGCCGGCCCATCAGCACCAGCCGGTCGCGGACCGCGGGCGCGTCGCCGGCCTCGGCGATGTTCACCAGGATCCGCGGCAGGTAGAACACGGCCGCCATCCAGGCGATGACGAAGACGAGATGGAAGGTCTTGGTCCAGAAATAGCCTTGCATGGAACGGCGCCTCGCTCGTGGGGACGCCGACACTAGCAGAAGGTCGCGATCGTCCGGACAGGCGCGCGTCTCGAACCCCAATGAGAAATCATGGAATCCGTCTCATCCTGACCATGATTGTCACTACGGCATCGCGCTTCCAGGGGTTTGCTGACCCATGGCGTCATCCATGCAAGCTGCACGACGGCCCGCGCTCCACTGCGCCGGCGCCGCGGCCTCCGGACACATCGCCCAAAAACGGGGCCGGGTCATGCGGGGCACCGTCAAGAATATGCGACAAGTATTTGGCATGGCCTTTGCTTTGGAAGCGATTACATCCCCTCCGGAGTCCCCCGTGTCGGCTGCCTTCAACCTCCTGGACACCCCCACCGCGCAGGACGCCGCCCTCCCGATGCGCAGCAGGCTGACGTGCCAGAGCAGGCTCGCCGATCTGGTCTCCCGCACTCCGTCCGTGGTCTTCGCCTCGCTCGCGACCGTCGACGGCCGCAGCTTCGCGCATGCGAACGCCCCCGGCCGCACCGCCGACGCGCAGCGCGCCGCCGCGATCATGAGCTCGCTGATGGGGCTGATCGAATCCTTCAGCCGCGAGGCGCTCGACAGCCGCGCGCTCTACAACAGCATCGCCACCGAACACGGCTCGATCGTGCTGGTGCGCGTGCCGTCGAAGGCCAGGCACCACACGCTCTGCGTGTGCGCCGACGCCAGCGACATCCTCGCCACCACGATCCGCGCCGCGCTCGACACCGCGGCCCAGCTCGCCGTCGCGATCGACGCCGGCGACTGAGCCGGATCCGCCCTGCGGGCCGCGTCGCCGCCGACGCCACGGCGGCGGACAGCCCCTTGCGCGCCGCCGGCCGCGCCCTCCCGACCGAAACCACCGAAACAAGCAAATCCACCCGCCATCCCACACCAGAGGACACACCCGCATGGCCAAGATCTCGCTCGAACCCCTCCGCAGCCTCGACGGCTACATCGCCGCCGCCCTCGTCGACACCGAAAGCGGCATGCTCCTCGCCGGCGACGGCGTCGGCATCGATCTGGAAGTCGCCGCCGCCGGCAACTCCGAAGTCGTCCGTTCCAAGCGCAAGGTCGCCAACGCGCTCAAGCTCAACGACACCATCGAGGACATCCTGATCAGCCTCACCAAGCAGTACCACATCATCCGTCCGCTCGAGTCCAACCAGAAGCTCTTCCTCTACGTCGTCCTCGACCGCTCCAAGTCCAACCTCGCCATGGCACGCCACGAGCTGCGCACGTTCGAGAAGGGCGTCGACTTCTCCTGATCGACCGCGACGCCCGCGCCCGGGCGATCGATGCCCGGGCCCCGGTCGCGGACGCATGCGCGCGTCCGCGACCGCCGATACTTCCCTCCCCGCCCCGCCTGTCCCCGCCATGCTCCGTGCCGACATCGCCACCGCCGCACTCAGTGACCAGGCCGAACAACGGGTCCGCATCGCCGCGTCGCTGCTCGCCGCCTGGCGCGTGCGCGCGAAGGTCCGCGGCTGGGACGGCACCCGCTGCACGCTGCTGGTTGCCGACATCGCCGACACCTACGGCCGCCAGGCCTACGTTCGCGCGCGGTCGCGCGGCACGCCGGTGCTGGCGTTCAACGCGCTCCCGGGCGACGCCGGCCCCGGCGTGGCGAGCGCGGCCGACGGCAGTCCCGCGCCCGCGCTGGCCCAGGCGATGCGCGAACTGCTCGCCGTCGAAGCGACCGAAACCCCCGAACAGATCGACGGCGGCGGCGCGATGCCGGCGCTGTGCCGACTGACCGAATCCGAATACAGCGGCCGCGCCATCGACGCCACGCTCAACGGCCGCCGCATCCGCATCCGCCCGCAGGAAGGCCGGGTCTACGCGCCGTCGCTGAGCGATCTGCTGTCCGCGCGCGACAGCTTCGCCAGCGCCGACTGGGCGCTCGCGCCGGGCCTCGCCGACGGCAGCGCGGAGGGCGACGGCGCCAGCCGCAGCCTGGAGGCGTTCCTGCTGCAGTCCGCGCACCAGGGACGCGGACAGTTGCCCGCGTTCCCCGCGGGGCAGTATCGATTGAAGGACTGGCCCGACGTCGGCACCGCGCCGGAACTGGTCGGAGCGCTGAAGATCGCGCGGTTGCTGCTGCGCGGCCCGGCGTCCGCCGACGAGATCCGCCAGCGCTGCGGCGTCGACGCGCGCGAGGTCAACGCCAGCCTGTGGGCGTACCGCGCCGCGAACCTGCTGGAAACGCCGGGCGCCGCGACGTCGCTGCCGCCGCAGGCGGCGCGGCCGGTCGGCGCGTTCTCCGGCGTGCTCGCCCGCATCGCCGTCCGCTTCGGCCTCGGTCGCGCCTGACCTGCCCCTGGACCCGTCCCGCCTCGCGCGGGACCGCAAGCCCCCACACGGAGCCAACCGAACGTGTCATTCGAAAGCGCAAAACTCGTCTTCGCCGGACCGGTGGGCGCCGGCAAGACCACCGCGATCCGCGCCCTGTCCGACGCGGCGCCGGTCTCGACCGAGATGCCGATGACCGAGGGCGCGATGGGCGCGAAGACCACGACCACCGTGGCGCTCGACTTCTCGCCGGTCATGCTCGACGACGGCACCCCGCTGCACCTCTACGGCCTGCCCGGGCAGGAACACTTCGCGCACATGCGCCCGCTGGTGATGGCCGGCGCGGTCGGCGTGGTCGTGGTGCTGCCCGGCGACAGCGCGCGCGTCGCCGACGAATGCGAGCACTGGATCCGCGCGATCCGCGACATCGACGCCGACGCCGGCCTGGTGATCGGCATCACCCGCACCGACCTCGCCCGCGGCTTCCGCATGGACACCGTGCGCGAGGCCGTGCGCCGCTGCGGGCGGCCGATCCCGGTGTTCACCTTCGATGCGCGCGACCGCGAGCAGACCTCGCACCTGATCCGCGCGCTGCTGCTCTCGCTGGACTGACCGCGACCGCATGGCGCCGGGCACGCACGAACTGGTCGAAGGCTTCGCGCGGGTCGGGCTGCCGCTGCATCCGACCCTGCGCGACATGCTCGACGAGCATCCCGCGCACCGCACCGAACGCCGCGGCTGCGGCTACACCCAGGCGACGCGCTTCCTCTCGACGTTCGTGAACCAGCCGCGGCGCGCGACCGACGCGACCGACCTGGGCGTGTTCGCCGACTGGCCGAAGCAGCGCACCGAGGCGATCGCGCGGCAACTCGTCGCCGCCGGCTGGACCGACGGCTGGCGCCGCGCCGACCGCGCCGCGGACGCGGCGATCGCCGCGATCCCGCCCTGCGCGCTGCTCGACGACCTGCGCGCGCTGCCGTCGCGGATCGCGACGGTCCGCACGGACCTGCAGCGCGAGGAAAGCGCGCTGCTGCTCGAGCTGCTCCGCGACCTGCTCGCGCCGGAGACGACGACCGCGCCGGCGCTGCCGGCGATGGCCGAGAAGCCCGAGATCGGCAGTTGCTCGCAGGCGGAGGAATTCTTCCTGGAAATCGCCCACGGCCGGGTGCGCCGCGGCGGCCGGGTCAACGTGTTCGTGGACGCCGCCGGCGCGCCGCTGCTGGTCGAGAAGATGGCGCTGGGCGAATCGCATTCGGCGATGGCGGTGGCGCCGGTGTCGGTCTGCGGCGTGACCCTGCCGCCCGGCGCGCTGCTCGCGCTGCGCTACGACGCCGACGCCCCGGCGCTGCGGCCGCTGGCCTGCGGCGTCGTCCACGCGGTCGCGACGATCGCCGAGGCGCGCTTCCTGCGCCTGACCACGCTCGCGGTGTCCGCACAGGTGCGCCGGCGCGCGTTCAGCGCCCAGTTCGACGCGCAGGTGCGCGGCAACATGCTGTCGCCGGGCAGCACCACCATCGACGACCTGCGCCGCTTCGCGTCGGCGTCGCTCGCGGAGCGCTGAGGTGCGCGTCCCGGCCTGGTTCAGCGACGCCTACGCCCCCGCCGAGGTGCCGCTGCTGGCGCGGCTCGGCACCACGGCGCGCAAACTCGAGCGCCTGGGCCTGGTCGAACTGTCGGCCCCGCAGCCGGTGACGGCGGACGCGCTGGCCGGGCTGCACGACGCGCGCTATCTGTCCGCGTTCCTCGACGGCGAGGAGCCGCTGGCCTCGCGCCAGGGCATCCGCTGGAGCCCGGCGGTGCGCGACGCGACGCTGGCGATGCTGGGCGGGCAGCTCGCCGCGGTCGACACCGCGCTGCGCACCGGGCTGGCGATGAACATCGCCCGCGGCTTCCACCACGCGGTGCCCGAATCCGGCAGCGGCTTCTGTCCGCTGAACGGGCTGGCGCTGGTCGCGCACGCGCATCCCGCGCTGCGGGTGATGGTGATCGACTGCGACGAACACGGCGGCAACGGCACCGAGGAATTCGCCGCGCGCCTGCCCAACCTGAGCAACGTCTCGATCTTCGGCACCCGCTTCGGCTGCCGCGGCGGCGTGCGCTCGTGGGCGTTCCAGGTGCGGGCGCGCGAGGAGGGCTTCGCGCGCTATCTCGACGCGCTGCGCGAAGCGGAGGCGCTGGTCGATGCGCATCGCCCCGACCTGCTGCTCTACCAGGCCGGCGCCGACTGCCACGAGGACGACCCCAAGAGCCTGGTCGGCCTGACCACCCGGCAACTGTTCGAGCGCGACCTCGCGGTGTTCCGGATCGCGCGCGCGCGCCGCATCCCGCTGGTGTTCGTCGTCGCCGGCGGCTACCAGCACGCCGAGCGGGTCGCCCGTCTCAACGCCAACACGGTGCGTGCCGCCCGCCACGTCTGGCCCTGACCCCGCGCCGGCGGGATACTGGCCGCCCGTCCTCCGCAGCGCGCCCCGATGACCGCCCTCCCCATGCCCGTGCTGTTCCTCGGCCACGGTTCGCCGATGAACGCGATCGAGGACAACGCCTGGTCGCAGGCCTGGCGCGCGCTCGGCGCGCGGCTGCCGCGGCCGCGCGCGGTGCTGTGCGTGTCCGCGCACTGGGAAACCCCCGGGCCGTGGCTCACCGGCAGCGCGCAGCCGCCGACGATCCACGACTTCGGCGGGTTCCCGCAGGCGCTGTTCGACGTGCAGTGGCCGGTGCCGGGCGATCCGGCGCTGGCCGGACGCGTGGTCGATCTGCTCGGCGAGGACTTCGCCGCGCGCATCGATCCGCGGCGCGGGCTCGATCACGGCGCGTGGGGCGTGCTGCGGCCGATGTATCCCGACGCCGACGTGCCGGTGGTGCAGCTCGGCATCGACAGTCGCCGCCCGGGGCCGTGGCACGTCGCGCTCGCGCGCCGGCTCGCGCCGCTGCGCGACGAGGGCGTGCTGGTGCTCGGCAGCGGCGACATCGTCCACAACCTGCGCCTGTTCGGCTGGCGCGACCCGTCGCCGCTGCCGTGGGCGCTGCGCTTCCGCGACCGCGTCAACGCGCTGGTCCGCGACGGCGACCTCGCCGCGCTCGCCGACTGGCCGGCGCTGGGCGAGGACGCGCGGCTGTCGATCCCGACGCCGGAACACTACCTGCCGCTGCTGTACGCGCTGGCGCTGGCGCGCGAAGGCGACGCGCTGACCTTCTTCAACGACGACGTGGTCTCCTCGCTGTCGATGACCTCGCTGATCGTCGGAACGGCCTGATCAAGAGCCGCCTGCTGACGAGCCGCCTGATCAGAAGCCGCATGACCTCGAACCGCATGGCCGCCACCGACAAGACCTACGACCGCCGCTATTTCGACCACTGGTACCGACGCGCCGGCATCGGCGGCGCGCAGCGGCTCAGGCGCAAGGTCGCGCTCGCGGTGGCGACCGCCGAATACCACCTCGAACGGCCGATCCGCAGCGTGCTCGACGTCGGCTGCGGCGAAGGCGCGTGGCGCGCGCCGCTGCTCGCGCTGCGGCCGAAGGCGCGCTACCTCGGCTTCGACAGCAGCGAATACGCGATCCGACGTTACGGCGCGCGCCGCAACCTGCACCTCGCGCGCTTCGCCGACTTCGCCCACCTGCGCCCGTGCGCGCCGGTCGATCTGCTAGTGTGCAGCGACGTGATGCATTACCTGCCGACCCGCGAGCTGGCGCAGGGACTGCCGGGGCTGGCCGACCTCTGCGGCGGCGTGGCCTTCCTCGAAGCGTTCGCGAAGGAAGACGAGACCGAGGGCGACGACGTCGGTTTCCAGCCGCGGCCGGCGAAGTTCTACCGCGAGCGGTTCGCGGCGCTGGGATTCCGCTTCGTCGGTTCGCACTGCTGGCTGTCGCCGGCGCTGGCCGAACAGCCCGCCGCGCTGGAAGCCGCACCGCGCTGACCCAAGGCCCGCGTCAGCCGCGGTCGTCCGCCCCGAGCATCCGGTTCCAGCGCAGGCGATGCAGCAGGGCGAGATCGCGTTGCGTGTGCAGCGGCGCCGTCGTGAACACGGCCGCGCAGCGCGCGACGAGCGCCTCCATCAGCGCCGGTCCGTTCTCGGCCTGGAACAGATTGAGCGCCAGCAGCCGTCCGTCCCGCAGCTTGAGCACGAGGCCGCCGTGGTGCCAGGCGGTGGCGGGACGACCCGGCGCCACCGGCACGCCTCGCGACAGTTCCGAGATGTCCGCAAACGCGATCCGGCAGCGACCGCCCACGCCGCCCGCGAGCATGTCGCCGGAGAGCGTCCATGCAGACGCTTCGTCGTCGCGCCGCACGATCGTCCGCATCGCCAGCGCGGCGACGACCAGGCAGACCGCTCCGATCGCGATGCCGGCGGCCGGCCCGGGCGCGCCGAAAGCGCGCCAGATCGTCAGCGGCGCGATGGCGAGCATACCGGCCAGCGCCACGGTGACCACGAAGATCGACAAGCGGTCGGGGATGCGGCGCGAGGCGATCGGCGTCATGGGGATGTCCGGCGCGGGCGGGCCGCGGGCCGACCGGGAGCCGCCGTCCGCGTCTGCTTCGACGCCTTCTTCGCGCCGGCGCGCAGCGCCGCCGCCTGCGCCAGCCGCGCCCACGGCGCCATCGCGTCGGCCGAATCCATGGCCTCGTCCGGCGGCGTCCAGTAACTGGTCTCGACCTCGCGCGCGCCGTTGTCGTACACGAACGGCCGCCCGCCGGCGTGCCTGAAACGGTCGCGGGTGGCCGCGTCGGTCTTGAGGTAGAGGACGCCCTCGATCTCCAGCGCCACGATGGCGTCGGCGGCGTAGAGGCCGGTCCCGCCGAACATCCGCCTGGCCGCGATCCGGCCCAGCGGCGCCAGCAGCTCCCGGAACCAGGCGATGTCGTCGTCGGTCGCGCGCATCGCCGCAGCGTAGCGCACCGCGAACCTGAACAGGGCATGCGCCCCGCCGACGGCGATCGGGTATGCTGCGCCGCAGCAAGCCGGTCCGGCCGGCCGCGCCCTCCCACCGGAGTTTCGCCGATGCTGCTTTACCAGATGCACGAACTGGGACGCGCCTGGATGGCGCCGACGACCTACTGGGCCGAGGCCAACGCACGGATGTTCTCCTCGCCCGGAAGCTGGCTGTCGAACCTGCCGTTCGCGCCGCGCGTCGCCGCCGGCTACGAACTGCTCTACCGCGTCGGCAAGGACTACGAGAAGCCCGCGTTCGGCATCCACAGCGTCGAGAAGGCCGGTCGCACCTATCCGGTGGTCGAGCGCGAGGTGATCCGCACCCCGTTCTGCCGGCTGCAGCGCTTCAAGCGCTTCTCCGACGAAACCGACGGCGTGGTCGATCTCAAGGACGACCCGACGGTGCTGGTGGTGGCGCCGCTGTCCGGCCACCACGCGACCCTGCTGCGCGACACCGTGCAGACCCTGCTGCGCGACCACAAGGTCTACATCACCGACTGGGTCGACGCGCGCATGGTGCCGAAGGAGGACGGCGCGTTCACCCTGGACGACTACGTCGCCACCATCGAGACCTTCATCCGCCACATCGGCGCGCAGTCGCTGCACGTGATCAGCGTGTGCCAGCCGACCGTGCCGGTGCTGGCCGCGGTGTCGCTGATGGCGGCGCGCGGCGAACCCACGCCGCGCTCGCTGGTGATGATGGGCGGGCCGATCGACAGCCGCGAGTCGCCGACCGCGGTCAACACCCTCGCCACCCAGAAGCCGCTGTGGTGGTTCGAGCAGAACCTCATCCACATCGTCCCGGCGAACTATCCCGGCCGCGGCCGCCGCGTGTACCCGGGCTTCCTGCAGCACATGGGCTTCCTCGCGATGAACCCCGAGCGGCACGTGATGTCGCACTGGGACTTCTACCAGGACCTGGTGAAGGGCGACCAGGAGGACGCGGAGGCGCATCGCCGCTTCTACGACGAATACAACGCGGTGCTCGACATGCCCGCCGAGTACTACCTCGACACCGTCCGCGTGGTGTTCCAGGACCACCTGCTGCCGCGCGGGCAGTGGGACGTCGGCGGCGAACGGGTCCGGCCCGGCGCCATCCGGGGCACCGCGCTGATGACCATCGAGGGCGAGCTGGACGACATCGCCGGCCTCGGCCAGACCCGCGCCGCGCACCGGCTGTGCACCGGCATCCCGGAGGCCGACCGCGTGCATCTCACCGCGAAGGGCGCCGGCCACTACGGCATCTTCAGCGGCCGGCGCTGGCGCAACGAGGTGTACCCGCAGGTGCGCGACTTCATCGCGAAGCACGACGCCGCCGCGGCCGGCTGACGGTCTCCGCGCGGCGACCGCCGGTCGTCGCGCGATGAGACGGGAGTCTCATTTTCGCAGAAAAAAGCGGCATTCGACCGGGCCGCGGGCTATACAACCGCGGACGCCCCCCGTCGTGCGGCCGCGGCCTGACCGCATGGAAGCCGGGGGCGCGCACGCCCTTCCCCTCCACGTCTCGTGTGCCCCATGCCCCTGTCTTCCATGGACCGCAGACCGACCACGATGGCCGCCGTGATGATGCTCGCCACCATGACCAGCAGTTGCCAGAACACCAGGACCGCCACCGGACCCCACGATGCCGGCGATGCGCCGGTCGCGGTGCCCGATGTGCGTCCCTCGATCAATCCCGCCCCGCGCCAGCGCTACGTGCTGACCCTGCGCTTCGACGGCCTGCCGGGCGAGATCGCGGATCTCGACGCGACCGCCGATTTCGAGGTCGAGAACCGCGAGTGCGTGCCCTACGACTTCAGCCGCGCGGTCGGCGGCGTGCGCCTGCCGCCCCGGCACAGCGTGCCGCTGGCGCTCGAACGCGTCGACACCGGCACCTGGACCGCGGTCGTGCACGAGGACGCGCTGCTCGACGAGGACTACTACGGCCTCGGCGTCTGCCACTGGGCGCTGAACAACGCCAGCGTCCACTTTCGCTCCGACGCGACCCGCTTCGTCGGCGGCATGCCGGCCGACCGCCTGCTCGCCGGCGGCGTCCTGGTCGATCACTTCCTGGCGCGCGACTTCGCCCACAGGCCCGAGCCGATGGAAGTGGTCTTCGGCGAGGAGGCCGCCGACTACTACCAGGCGTCGGCCGGCCCGCAGTTCACGCTCACGATCACGGCGCGCAGGGAGGCTCCATGAGCGCCACCAACAGCCGCGACTACGCCGCGCTGAGCGAGGACAGTTACCGGCACCCGCAGCGCAACCCCAATTCGGAAGTCACCATCGAGGGCGTCCACTACCGCGTGCTCGCCAACGGCGACAACCCGCAGACCGGCTACCAGGGCACGATCTACCAGCGCGTCGACAACCACGAGATCGTCGTCGCCCATCGCGGCACCGAGCCCTCGCGCGGCGCCGGCGAACTGTTCCGCGACGCGGTCCGCACCGACGGCGGCATGGTCGTCAACGGCGTCAACAACCAGACCCAGGACGCCATCGCCCTGACCCAGCGCGCGCTCGACATCGCCCGCGCCGAGGCCGAACGCACCGGCCGGCCCGCGCCGGAGGTCAGCGTGACCGGCCATTCGCTGGGCGGCACCCTCGCCCAGATCACCGCCAGCCACTTCCACCTCCACGGCGAGACCTTCAACGCCTACGGCGCCGCCGGCCTGCGCCAGGGCGTGCCCGCCGGCGGCAACGACGTGATCAACCACGTCCGCGCCACCGACGTGGTCAGCGCCGCCAGCCCGCACTACGGGCAGGTCCGCGTCTACGCGACCCAGGAGGACATCGCCGCGCTCGAACACGGCGGCTACGCCAACAACCGCAACCGCTCGATGGTCCCGTTCTTCGGCGACCCGCGCAATCCGATCGACGTGGCGTGGAACCGCGGCGGCCCGGCGCACGGCATCGGCGCCTTCATCCGCGAGGAAGGCGGCGGCCCGCTGATGACCGCCGAGAACAGCCGGCGCGCGGCGCAGTTCGATCCGATGATCGACAAGTACCGCGACGACGTCGCCGCCATCCGCGGCGGCATCACCAACACCTCGCTGGGCGTGCAGCACGGCATCGAGCGCCTGCGCGAGGGCTGGCGCGACATCTTCTCGCAGCGCAGCAGCCTCGACCGCGCGCCGCTGATCGGCGATTCGCCGATGGTCGAACAGACCTACGCCGCGCTCGAACGCAATCGCGGACAGGTCGGCGAGCTCGACAACCGCAGCGTCGCCAGCCTGGTCGCGGCCGCGCGCCAGCAGGGCCTGACCGAGGTCAACAGCGTCGCGGCGACCGGCGAACGCCTGTTCGCGGTGCAGGGGCGCACGCCGGACGACCCGGCGGCGCAGGTCGCCTCGATCGGCCGCGCCGAGGCGCAGCAGCAGCCGATCGCGGTCAGCGCGCAGCTCGCCGCGAACGTGCAGGCGCCGGCCGTGCCGCAGGAGGAACAGCCGCAGCGGGCGATGGCCCGCGGCTGACGCGGCCTGCCGCCCCCCGACGCGAAACGCCGGCGCATGCGCCGGCGTTTCGTTCGTGGCGATCGCCCGGCGTCAGCGGCTCGAGGACGACTGCACCAGCAGGTGCTTGGCGAGCTGGCCGTGCAGGTAGCCGATGCCGCGCGCGATGTGCAGGGTGGCGAACAGCAGCAGGAACCCGAGCGCGAACAGCAGCGGCAGCGACGCGTAGGCGAGCGAGGTCCCGACGACGCCGTCGTGGACGCCCAGCACCATCCAGCCGCCCATGTCCGATTCGGCCACCTCCGCGTAGCCCAGCCAGACCGTGACCGGCGCGGTGATGAAGGCGATCGACACGCTCAGCAGGGTCACCGCAATCGTGAAGTAGATCGTGCCCAGCGGCAGCATCAGCAGGAAGTACAACTGCGCCGTCCAGGTGCGCGGATCGGTGAACATGGCGCCGATGCGAGCGAGCAGCGGTTTGCCGCGCTCGGCGTACAGCGGCCGCCGCGGCATGCGCTCGCCGAGCATCGCCTCGACGATCCGGCCCTCGACCAGCGACAGCACCCGCACCGATCCGAAGTAGAGGATCACGAACGGCACGCCGATGATCAGGATCGCCAGGCCCAGCGACATCGACAGCCCGGTGACCACCCAGGTGAAGTAGAAGATGCCGGTCGCCAGCGACAGCAGCATGTAGAACAGCGCGGCGTAGGTGCGCGGCTCGGCGATCACGCCGAAGAAGCGTCCGAGCAACGAACGCCGCGGCTTCGGCTTGGGCGTGCGCAGCGCGGCCTGCACCTTGACCTCGGTGTCGCGGTAGATGTCGGCGACCTCCTCCGGCGCACCGTAGCTGGACGCGACCTGGGCGATGATGTCGGCCTCGCTCTTGCCCGGGTTTTCCGCCATTTCCGAGCGCAGGTACTCCTCGGCGTCGTAGAGCGCGTCCTGGATCAGCGCCGGGTCGGCCCCGGCCAGCGAACGCCGCAGGTGTTCGAGGTATTCGGGAATGTTGGTCGGCAGCGACGGCTGCGCGCGGGCCGGCCGCGCCGAAGCGGGCTGTGCGGACGTGTTCATGACAGGCTCCCCATGAGAACGGAATCGACGGAATCGCGGGTGGCGCGCCAGGCCGCGGACCAGGCGTCCAGGACCTCGCGCCCGAACGGCGTGATGCGGTAGTAGCGGCGCGGCGGGCCGCTGATCGAGGGCTCGACCTCGCTCGACAGCAGGCCGCCGGCCTCGAGGTTGCGCAGCACCGGGTACAGCGCGCTCTGCTTGCCGCTGAGCACGCCCTCGCCCTGGCGCTCGAGGGTCTTGGCGATCTGGTAGCCGTACATCGGCTCCTGGGCGGCGGCGAGCACCGCCAGCAGGGCCAGCGACACCGTGCCTGCGGACAGTTCCTTCTGGAACTTCCGCAGCAGCGCCTCGGTGGCGTCCTGCGCCGGGTCGGGGGCGGCGGCGGGCTCGGCGTCGGCGACGGAATCGGGAGGGCTCATGGCAAGACCTGCATCGGTCGATCGGATGGATATCGTGAAATGCATACTATCCATGAGTTATGACTAGCTGATGTGCCGGAGGTCATTCCCTGCCGTCGGTCATGCCCGGCGCGGGCCGGCCGCTGGCCGCTCGCCCGCATCTCGGCCAGAATCCGGCGACGCCCCCATGGAGTTCCAGCCCGTGCGCTTCCGTCCCGCGACCCTGCTGCCCGCCGCCTTCGCCTTCGCCTGCACCGTCTGCGCGACGGCCCCGGCGGCCCTTGCCCAGACCGCCCCCGCCCAGAGCGCCCCCGCCGCATCGAAGCCGCGGACGATGCAGGAGATCCTCGACGCCTCGAAGCCGTCCGACTGGCGCGCGCTCGATCCGGCGCGGACGCTCTATCTCGACCTCGACGCCGGCCGGGTGGTGATCGAACTGGCGCCGGCGTTCGCGCCCGCGCACGTCGCCAACGTCCGCGCCCTGGCCCGGGGCGGCTACTGGAACGGGCTGAGCATCAACCGCGTCCAGGACAACTTCGTCACCCAGTGGGGCGACCCGAGCGAGGACGAGAAGGCCCGCCGGCCGCTGCCCAAGGGCGCCAAGGCCAAACTACCGGCGGAATTCACCCGCAGCGAACGCAACATCCCGTTCACCCCGCTGCCGGACGCGGACGGCTGGGCGCGCCAGGTCGGCTTCAGCGACGGCTTCCCGGTCGGCGTCGACACCCGCGACGACACCGCGTGGATCGCGCACTGCTACGGCGCGGTCGGTGCGGGACGCGGCAACGACGCCGACTCCAGCGACGGCAGCGAGCTGTACGTCGTGATCGGCCAGTCGCCGCGCCAGCTCGACCGCAACATGAGCATGGTCGGCCGGGTCGTGCAGGGCATGGAACTGCTCAGCGCCCTGCCCCGCGGCACCGGCCCGTTGGGCTTCTACGAACGCCCCGAACAGCGGGTGGCGATCCGTTCGGCGCGAATGGCCTCCGACCTCAAGCCGGCGGAACGCCTCAACCTGCAGGTGCTGCGCACCGACACCCCGCTGTTCACCGAACTGGTCGAGGCCCGCCGCAACCGCCGCGACGATTTCTACAAGCGCCCCGCCGGCCACATCGACCTGTGCAACGTGCCGCTGCCGGTGCGCGAAGCGCCGGCGGCGGCGGCGAAGCCGAAGCGCTGACGGGGCGCGGCGGCGCCTGTCCGGCGCCGTGCCGCTTCGCCGCCCTGTCCTTCGGGCGCACGACGTTCGGGCGCATGCCCTTCGACGATCCGCCAATCGCGGGCGCCCACCGGCGGGGCTAGCATCGGGGGATGCGCATCGCCCTGCTCGCCGACCTGCACGCCAACCGCGAGGCGGGCGAGGCGTGCCTGGCGAAACTGCGCCGCCTCGGGTTCGACCGGGCGGTGCTGCTCGGCGACATCGTCGGCTACGGCGCGGACCCGGCCTGGGCCGTGGACACCGCGCAGGCGCTGGTCGAGGCCGGCGGCGCGGCGGTGCTGGGCAATCACGACGAAGCGGTCGTGCGCGACGCGCAGGCGGACGCGGACGTGCAGCGCCACGCGCACGCGCAGGCCGCGATCGCGTGGACCCGCGCGCGCCTGTCCGACGCCCAGCGCGCGTTCCTGGCCGCGCTGCCGGCGACGGTCGAGGAGGACGACCGGCTCTACGTCCACGCCAACGCGTGGGCCCCGCTGCAGTGGGGCTACGTCGCCAACGCGCTGGCGGCGGCGCAGAGCCTGTCCGCCACCCGCCAGCGCATCACCTTCTGCGGCCACGTCCACGAGCCGGCGCTGTACCACTCGCAGCCGGAGGGCGGCGCGCGCCACTTCGCGCCGACGCCGGGGGTCGCGATGCCGCTGCTCGGCAGCCGGCGCTGGCTGGCGCTGCCGGGCTCCTGCGGCCAGCCGCGCGACGGCAACCCGGCCGCCTGCTGCGCGCTGTTCGACAGCGTCGCGGGCACGCTCACCCTGCTGCGCGTGGCCTACGACCACCACGGCGCGTCGGCGAAGGTCGTCGCCGCCGGTCTCCCCGAATCGCTGGCGCGACGTCTGACGGAGGGTCGCTGAGATGCCGGTCGCGCTGACCCCCGGATTGACGATCGACGGCTTCGAGCTGGTCGCGCCGCTGCACGAGGGCGGCATGGCCACGCTCTGGCGCGTGGCCCACCCCGGCCACGACTTCCCGCTGCTGATGAAGCTGGCGCGGGTCGGCTACGGCGAGGCGGCGACCCAGATCGTCGGCTTCGAGGTCGAGCGCATGATCCTGCCGATGCTGCGTGGCCCGCACGTGCCGCGCTTCGTCGCCGCCGGCGACTACCACGACCAGCCGTGGCTGGTGATGGAGCACCTGGCGGGCGAAACGCTGCGGCCGCTGCTGGAGCAGGCGCCGCTGCCGCCGCAGCAGGTCGCCGAACTCGGCGCGCTGGCGGCCGCCGCCATCCACGCGCTGCAGCAGCAGGACGTCATCCACCTCGACATCAAGCCGAGCAACCTGCTGCGCCGGCCCGACGGCAGCGTCGCGCTGATCGACTTCGGCCTGTCGCACCACGCGCACCTGCCGGACCTGCTCGCCGAGCAGTTCCGGGTGCCGATCGGCACCGCGCCGTACATCGCGCCGGAACAGGTGCTGGGCGTGCGCGACGAGCCGCGCAGCGACCTGTTCGCGCTGGGCGTGACCCTCTACCACCTCGCCACCGGCGAACGCCCGTTCGGCAATCCCGGCAGCGAGGCCGGGCTGCGCCGGCGGCTGTACCGCGACCCGGTGCCGCCGCGCGCGATCCGCCCGGACATCCCGCGCTGGCTGCAGGAGACGATCCTGCGCTGCCTGGAACCCGATCCCGACGCGCGCCCCGCCACCGCGGCCCAGCTTGCGCACGACCTGCAGCATCCCGAGCAGGTGGCGCTGACCGCGCGCGCCGACCGCAGCCACCGCGACGGCCGGCTCGCGGTGATGAAGCGCTGGTGGCGCAACCTCGGCCGCGACCGCGCGCCGCGCAGCGCGCTGTCCACGCACCTGGAAGAAGCGCCGCTGCTGATGGTGGCGGTCGACCTCAAGCACGAGGATGCGGCCCTGTGCGCCGCGCTGCGCGGCAACGTGCAGCGGATCGTCTCGAGCTTCCCGCGTTCGCGGCTGGCCTGCGTGACGGTGATGAGGACCGCGCGCATCGGCCTCGACAGCAACCTCGACGCCGCCGGCCGCAACCGCCACGTCAAGCGCCTGATCGCGCTGCGCGACTGGATCCGCCCGCTCGGCCTCGACGAGCATCGCGTCACCGTGCACGTGCTCGAACACAGCGATCCCGCGCACGCGCTGCTGGACTACGCCCGCGACAACGGCGTCGACCACCTGATCATGGGCGCACGCGGGGTGACCGGCATGCGCCGGATCCTAGGCAGCGTCTCCGCGCACGTGGTCGCGGAGGCGCCGTGCACGGTCACCGTCGTGCGTGCGCCGGCGCGCGGGGACCAGCCCGAGCCCTGAGCGCGCGCATCGCCACCTGCAAAAGAAACGGGCCGCCCGGAGGCGGCCCGTCGTGTCGCGCTGGAACGTATGTTGAAACGCGGACTGGAACGGAGCTTCGCCCGCTCAGAACTCCTGGCTGAACTTGATCCCGAACGTGCGCGGCGGCGCGGACACCGAATACACGTCGCCGCCGCAGATCGCCTCGGCGCACTGGGTGTAGCGGTTGTACTGCGCGTTGTCGTCGAACAGGTTCTTGACGTAGAAGTCCACCGACCAACTGTTCTTGCGGATGCCCACGCCGAAGTCCGCGAGGGTGTACGCCGGCAGGTCGCCGACGATTTCGCGTTCGACGCTGCGCAGGTCCGACGTGCGCCGGCCTTCCGCCACCACCGAGCCCTGCCAGTACGCCTCGTAGCCGCGGACGTCGAAGGTGTAGCGCGCAGTGATATTGCCCTTGTAGTCCGGGGTGATCGGCAGGCGCGTGCCCCGCGAGGCCTGCAGGTCGACCGGTGCGCAGGTCGTGATGGGATTGCCGTTCGCGTCGACTTCGCCGCAGTAGTTCTCGGTCAGCTCGGCCCGGTACAGCCCGAGGCCGGCGGAGAGCTTGAGGTTGTAGGTCGCCGCCCAGTTCATGTCCATTTCCAGGCCGCGGATGCGCGCCTGGTTGGCGTTGCGGATCTCGGTCAGGCCGTTCTGGCCCAGCACCGGGAACTGGAAGTCGTCCCAGATCTGGTTGAACACCGCGCCGTTGAAGGTCAGGCGGTTGTCGAGCCAGGTGGTCTTCCAGCCGATCTCGTAGTTGGTCAGGAACTCGGTGATGTACGGCGGCAGCGTGCCGCGGCGGTTGATGCCGCCCGGGCGATAGCCTTCCGACCAGGTGAAATACGCCATCTTGCCCGGCGCGAACTTCCACGACAGGTTGGCCTTGCCGAGGGTGTCGTTCTCGGTGACGTGCTTGTCGAACACGGTGCAGGGCGCGCCGTGGAACGAGGGCCACTGCGCCGGGTTGGTGCCGTAGCGCACGATGCAGGCCGCTTCGCCGTAGCGGTTCTCGGGCAACTGGCCGGTCTGCGAGGAGTAACCGTTGGCGAAACCGAAGAAGCCCTTCAGCGAGTTGCGCGCGCGGAAGTGGCGGAAGCCGACCGTGCCGGTGAGCTTGTCGTTGAAGTCGAACGACAGTTCGCCGAAGACCGCTTCGTCGTGATCGCGGCGATCCTGCTTGGTCAGCCAGATCGTGTCCTCCCAGCCGCGCACCGACAGGATGCCGGCGAGGCCGTCGACCTTGTAGCGCTGCTGGATGTCGTGGGTCTGGTCCATCCAGAACAGGCCGGCGACGAAGCGCAGGCGGTTGTCCTGCGGCGAGGCGATGCGCAGTTCGTGGCTGGTCTTCTTGTAGCGGTCCTTGGCCTGGATGTACTGGGCCGGGTTGATGTAGTCGCCGTTGTCGTCGTAGAAATAGGCGCCGTAGCCCGCCAGCGTGTCGTACCAGTAGCCGTAGTCGCTGTAGTCGGAATCGGTGTCGACGTCGCGCTTGAGGTGGGCGAAGGCGTAGGTCAGGTCGAAATTGCCGATCTTGCCCTGCACGGTCAGCGCGGCCTGGTTCCAGCGGTCGTCGGACGACTCCGGATACGCGTGGCTGATCCTGTTCTCGCCGAGGCGATTGTCGTAGGCGAAGCTGCCGTTGGTCTTCTGGCGCTGCCCCATGATGGTCGGGGTGATCGTCCAGTTCTCGCCGAGGTCGAACTTCATCGCGAAGCGCGCGCCGGCGGTGTCGGTGTCGTTGTAGTTGTCCTCGACCCGGTTCGCGTTGTTCTGGGTGATGCCGGAGGTCGGGTAGGTGCGCTCGCCGTAGACGTTGTCGACCCAGCCGGCGTCGTGCTTCTGCCAGGCGACCGCGCGCAGCGCGGTGCGGTCGGAGACCGGCACGTTGACGAAGCCTTCGACCACGTGGCCCCAGCCGCCGCCGTCGATCGCGTTGACCTCGACGCCGTAGCCGGCGGCGAAGCCGCTGGTGTCGGGCTTGCGGGTGATCAGGCGCAGCGTGCCGGCCTCGGAACTGGCGCCGTACAGCGTGCCCTGCGGGCCCGACAGCGCCTCGACGCGCTCGATGTCGTAGACGTGCAGGTCGAGCGCGCCCTGGATGGTGGTGATCGGCTGCTCGTCGAGGTACATGCCGACGCTGGGCAGCGGGCCGGAATGGTTGCCGTCGCCGCCGCTGACCACGCCGCGCATGTAGACCTGGCCGAAGCCCGGACCGTTGGGCGTGATCGACACGCTCGGCAGCAGCTTGGCGTAGTCCTCGAAGTCGCTGACGTGCATCTCGTCGAGCTGCTGCGCGCCGATGACGTTCAGGCTGATCGGCACGTCCTGCGCGTTCTCGGTGCGCTTCTGCGCGGTGACGGTGATGGTGTCCAGCGAAGGACTGTCGTCCTTGGCCGCGCCCGGGTCCTGCGCCAGCGCGGCGCCGGCGGTGCCGGCGAACGCGGCGTAGATCGCCAGGGCCAGCGGCAGTCGTGCGGGCGCACGGCGCTCGCCGGACCTTCGGGTATTGCAGTGGTTTCGGTGACGCATCGGACTCTCCCCGTGTGGTGGAACGATTCGGTTGCAACGATTCGGTTCAGACGTGTTGGTATGCGGCGTGTTCGGGTGCGGCATGTTCATGTGCAGCGGGTTCGGGTGCAGCGTGCTCATGTGGAACGTGCTCATATGCAACGTGCTCCGGAGTCCGGCGCGCCGACCTCCGGCGGGACGACGGCGATCAAGGCCTCACGGGCGCGAACGCGGGCACCTCCGGATACGCGTCGAGCACCGGGCCGAGCGCCGCTTCCAGCGGCCCCAGCCACGGCGCGTAGTGCCGCCACTGCTCCAGGCCGTCGCGGTTGATCGGGCGCCGCACCTGTTCGGAACTGGCGGTGCGCACCGGGCGGGCGTTCTCGAAGAAGCGCAGGCAGCCGTCCTCGAACGGCAGCCCGCAGTAGTCCAGCAGGCGGCGGACCTCGGCCTCGGTGTCCTCGACCAGGTGTTCGTGGATGACGCGGTGCACCCGCCCCGGGCGGCCGAGCGCGGCGAACACCGCGTCGAAGTGCGCCATCAGCTCGACGTAGTCGCGGTAGTAGCGGCCGATGTCGTCCAGCGCGTAGCTGAAGTTCTGGCCGCGCGCGAAGTGCTGCTTGAAACCGGAGAAGCAGCAGGCCATGGGGTGCCGGCGCGCATCGACGATCTTCGCGTTCGGCAGCATCAGGTGGATCAGGCCGAGGTGCAGGAAGTTGTTCGGCATCTTGTCCACGAACAGCGGCGCGCCGGTCTTGCGCTGCACGCGGGTGCGTTCGAGGTACTGCCGGCCGAGCGCCGCGAACGCTTCGGGCGCGAGCCCGGCGACCACGTCGTGGTAGCTGCCGCCGTCCTCGGCGCTGCGGCGCAGCGCGCGGGTCAGGCCGATGACCTCGGGCAGCTCCATCGTGCCTTCGACCGCGGAATGGCTGGACAGGATCTGCTCGAGCAGGGTCGATCCCGACCGCGGCAGGCCGACGATGAAGATCGGGTCCGGCGCGGGATCGCCGACCCCGGCGCGCTGGGCGAAGAAATCGGGGGTGTAGGTCGCCATCGCGCGCTCGACCCGGGTGCGGGTGTCGGCGGCGCGGTACGGCAGCATCGCCAGCCGCCGCGCGTTGCCCGCGGCGTAGTGCGCGAACGCGTCCGCATGGACCTTGCGGTCCTCGAGCGCCTTGCCCAGCGCGAAATCGAAATGCAGACGGTGCTCGTCGGCCAGGTCGGTGCGCGCGAGCTGGGCGCGCATCGCGTCGAGGTCGGCATCGTCGAAGCGCACGGTCTTGAGGTTGGCGAGGCTCCAGTACGCCTCGCCGAAGCCCGGATCGAGCGCGAGGCTGCGCCGGTAGGCGGCGACCGCCTCGTCCTGGCGGCCGGCGGTCTTGAGCGCGTGGCCGTGGCTCATCCACAGCCGCGGGTTGTCCGGGAACTGTTCGAGCAGCGCCGCGTACAGCGCGATGCCGGCCTCGTACTCGCCGAGCCGGCACAGGATCGCCGCCTTGAGCGTGCGGCAGCCGGGATGGTCGGGCTCCACGGCGAGCAGCATGTCGAGCTGCTCCAGCGCGCGCGCCGACTGCTGGTCGCGATGCAGCACCAGCGCGTAGTGCTGGCGCGCCTCGCGGAAGCCCGGCGCCAGTTCGAGGCAGCGCTCGAGCAGTTGCAGCGCCTCCTCGGTGCGGCCGACCCGGGCCGCGAGTTCGGCCAGCATGCGCAGCGCGCCGATGTCGGTGGGCCGCTGCTTCAGCCAGACGCGCAGCCGGGTCTCGGCGTCGGGCAGGCGTCCGCCGGCCAGCGCGTCTGCCGCCTGCAGCAGCCGCGGGTCGCGGGCCGAATGCCGCAGGTAGGCGAGATAGGCCGCGTCCGCGGCTTCGCGATCGCCCCCGGCATGCAGGGCATCGGCCAGCGCGAGGCGTGCCTGCGCCAGGTCCGGCTGCAGCGCCAGCGCGCGGCGCAGCGCGGCCACCGCGGCCGCGTGCCGGCCCTGCGCGCTCAGCGCGACCCCGAGTTCGTAGTGCCCCAGCGCCGCCTGCGGCTGCTCGCGCAGCAGCGGTTCGAGCACCGCGACCGCCTCGCCCGGCCGCCCGCACAGGCGGTGCGCGGCGGCGCGCACGAGGCGCGCGGCGGGATGCCCCGGGGCCACGTGCAGGACGCCGTCCGCCTCGCGACCGGCCGCTTCCGGATCGCTGCCGAGCAGGCGCGAAGCGCGATCGAGGGCGGCGTCGAGGCTGGGGGCGGGCTGGGACAAGCAGGAGTCCTGCGCTGCGGGGACGGGGCGGCGCGCACACCCCTGCGCGGCCGGGAACACGTGCGGACGCACGTCGCCGAAATGTACGCAGGCCCGGGGGTCCCCGTCCAGCCGCCCGCGCGCGCCGCGGCCGCCCAGACGCTGCGCTAGCATGCCGGCATGGCAGACGATCGCGACGACGACACCCGGACCCGGCCCGGCGACGCACCGGCCGGGGGAGCGCCGCAGACGGGGCCCGCCGCGGCCCTTCCCCTGCCCGGCCCGCGCGGAGATGCGGGCATGAGCGCGGTCGTGAGCGCGGGCCTGCGCCCGCACGCGGCGCTGCGCCTGGACGCCGGCCGCGCCGCGCCGCGCGAGGAGTGGACGATCGAGGAAACGCCGGTCGCGCTGCTCTACAACGGCCTGTCGTTCGCGGTGATGATGGCGACGCCGACCGACCTCGAGGACTTCGCGCTCGGCTTCGCGCTCGCGGAAGGCATCGTCGAGAGCCCTGCGGAGTTCGCGCTGGTCGACGTGGTCCGCGGCGAACGCGGCGTCGCCCTGCACGCCGCGATCCCGCAGGCACGCTTCGACGCCCTCGAAGGACGCCGCCGCAATCTCGAGGGCCGCAGCGGCTGCGGGCTGTGCGGCGCGGAATCGCTGGAGGCCGCGCTGCGCCCGCTGCCGGGCGTCGCCCCCGGCCCGCACATCGCGCCGGCGCGGATCCTCGCCGCCTTCGAGGCGCTGGCGCGCGCGCAGCCGCTCAACGACCGCTGCGGCGGCGCGCATGCCGCGGCGTTCGTCGTCGACGACGCCCTGCTCGTGCGCGAGGACGTCGGTCGCCACAACGCCGTGGACAAGGCGATCGGCGCGCTGCATCGCGCGTCGCCGCCGATGCGCGCCGGCGACGGCCTGCTCGCCGTCACCTCGCGCGCCTCCTACGAAATCGTGGCCAAGGCCGCGCGCGCGGGCGTCGCGGTGGTGGCGGCCCTGTCGGCGCCGACCGATCTGGCGATCCGCACCGCCGAAGCGGCGAACCTGACCCTGGTCGCGTTCGTCCGCGACGGGCGCATGAACGTCTACAGCGGACGCGAACGACTGGCCTGAGCCGGGTCCGGGCCTACAGGCTGGCGCCGTCGAAGGGCCGGATGCTCAGCGCGGCGAGGTCCACGTCCGCCAGGCAGCGCACGTTGACCGCGGCGATCCTCGCGCCGCTGCCCGGATCGACGCCTTCGCTGAAGGGCGCGACGCCGCAGGTCGGGCAGAAGTGGTGATCGATGTGGTGCTTGTTGAAGCGGTAGGTCGTCCAGTCGCCGTCGATCGTGGTCACGCGCAGCGCGTCGCGCGGGAAGAATCCCAGCAGCCAGCCGCGCCGACGGCACAGCGAGCAGTTGCACTCGACGACGTCGCCGACATCGGCGTCCAGCTCGAACGCGATGCGGCCACAGTGGCAACTTCCGCGGTGCAACATGGGGGACTCCGGACGCATCGGGACGGGATACGCACTGTAGCGGCCTTCCGGCACGTGCGCGACCCGGGACGACCGCCTATCCTTGGCGTTTTCGTCCAGCCGGAGTCCGCCGTGCGCATGTCCTTTCCCCGCGCTTCCACGCTCGCCGTCGCGCTGTTCGCCGCGACCCTGACCGCGGGCGCCGCCCTGGCCAGCCCCGTCCCCGCCGACGCCAACGCCACGACCGCCTCCACGAGCGCCGCCATGACCACGCAGACCGCCACCGCAGACGCCCGCTTCGCCGACTTCAGCAAGCGCTGGCTCGACGGCTCGCTCGCGTTGAGCCCGGTCAACGCCACCCAGCAGGGCGACCATCGCTTCGACGCCGAGCTCGACGACCTCAGCGCCGCGGGCCTGGCCAAGGCGACCGCCTTCGACCGCAAGATGCTGGCCGAGCTCGACGGCATCGACGTCGCCGCGCTGTCGCGCGAGAACCAGATCGACGCGGCGATCGTGCGCAACGCGATCGAATACGACCTGTGGTCGATCGAGACCGCGCAGAGCTGGGCGTGGGACCCGCAGGTGTACGGCGGCCTCGCCGGCGGCGCGATCTACAGCCTGATGGCGCGCGACTTCGCGCCGCTGCCGGTGCGGCTGAAGGCCGCGACCGCGCGCATGGAGAAGCTGCCGGCGCTGTTCGCGCAGATGCGCAAGAACCTCGACCCGGCGCGGGTGCCGAAGATCCATGCCGAGACCGTGGCCAAGCAGAACGGCGGCGTGATCTCGCTGGTCGAGGAATTCATCCTGCCCAACGCCGGCCAGTTGCAGGACGAGGACCGCGCCCGCCTCGACGCCTCGGTCGCCAACCTGCGCAAGGCCGTGGCCGAGCAGCAGACGTGGCTGGACCAGACCCTGGTGCCGAACGCGAAAGGCGACTTCCGCATCGGCGCCAAGCTCTACGACCAGAAGCTGCGCTTCGCGCTGATGTCGTCGCTGTCGCGCGCCGAGATCAAGCGCCGCGCCGAGGCCGAGATCGTCCGCGTCCGCGCGACGATGTACGACATCGCCCGCCAGGTGCTGAAGGACAAGCCGGACGCGCCGGAACTGCCGGCCAAGCCGACCGAGGCGCAGCAGCAGAAGGCGATCGAGGCCGCGCTCGAACTGGCCTACGCCGACCGCCCGGCGCGCGACCAGGTCGTGACCGCCGCCAAGGCCGCGCTGGCGCAGGCCACCGACTTCACCCGCGCCAAGGACCTGGTGACGGTGCCGGACGACCCGGTGGACGTGATCCTGATGCCGGAATTCCAGCGCGGCGTCGCGGTCGCCTACTGCGACTCGCCCGGCCCGCTCGACAAGGGCCTGAAGACCTACTACGCGATCTCGCCGATCCCCGACGACTGGACCGACGCGCAGACCGATTCGTTCCTGCGCGAATACAACGGCCGCATGATCCACCTGCTGTCGATCCACGAGGCGATGCCCGGCCACTACCTGGAAGGCGCGCATTCGGCGCGGCATCCGTCGGTGGTGCGCGGCGTGCTGCGCTCGGGCATGTTCGCCGAGGGCTGGGCGGTCTACACCGAGTCGCTGATGATGGACCAGGGCTACCTCGACAACGACCCGCTGTTCCACCTGGTGCGCTACAAGTTCTACCTGCGCGCGGTGGCCAACGCGATCCTCGACCAAGGCGTGCACGTCGACGGCTGGACCCGCGAACAGGCGATGGACCTGATGACCCGCCGCACGTTCCAGCAGGAGCGCGAGGCCGCGGGCAAGTGGGTGCGCGCCCAGCTCACCAGCGCCCAGTTGCCGACCTACTTCGTCGGCGTGCAGGAGCATTTCGACCTGCGCAAGGCCATGGAGAAGAAGCTCGGCGACAAGTTCCAGCTCAAGGCCTACCACGACCAGGTGCTGTCCTACGGCGCGCCGCCGGTGCGCTTCGTCCGCGAGATGATGCTGGACGAACCGATCCGCTGAGGTCGCCCCGGGCGCCCTGCGCGCCCGGGCCCCGCGCCGCCCCTTGCCCCCTGCCCGGCCGCGGACTTGGCCCTCCCGGGCCGGGGCCGTTATGCTTCCGGCGTCCGGCCACGGGCCGGAATGCCGTTGTCGGGAAAGGGCAAACGCAGGCTGGACGCCTTTCGAGGAGAGCATCGCGCGTGAGCATTTTCGATTCGGTCAAGCGCTGGCGCGACGCCATGCGCGTGCGCGACGCGTCCGTCGCGCCGACGCCCGCGCCGTCCCCGCTGCCGCCGCGGCCGCCGACGCCCACGCCCGAGGAACTGGACGCCATCGCCGAGCGGGCGACGCCCGACGAGATCGCCGAGGCTGCGGTCGCGCCGCCGCCGATGGACGACGCCTATGCCGGCCCGGAACGCCGCGAGAAACCCCGCGCGACGCCGCGGCCGGGCACCAAGGTGCTGATCGTCGACGACTCGACCACGATCGTGGCCGTGCTGCGCAAGATGCTGCAGCAGAACGGCTACGAGACCTACGAGGCCTACACCGCCGAGGACGCGCTGGAGTTCGCCAGGACCCTGGTGCCCGACCTGATCTTCCTCGACATCGTGCTGCCCGGCATGGACGGCTTCGCCTGCCTGCGCACGCTGCGCCGCGAGCCGGCGACCAAGCCGGTGCCGGTGATCATGATCAGCGGCAACCAGCAGGCGACCGAGCAGTTCTACGTCCAGCGCATCGGCGCCGACGACTTCATGAAGAAGCCCTTCTCGCGGGCCGAGGTCTTCGCCCGCATCGAGCGCCTGCTCGACGAGGAAGGCATCCCGCGCCGCGCCCACGCGCACACGCCGCCGGTGGCGACGTACTGAAGCCTCAGCCGGCGCTGCGCTGGCTGAGCACCACGCTGCCGAGGATCAGCGCCCCGGCGACCGCCATCGCCGGGGTCAGCGGCTCGTCCAGAAGCAGCCAGGCCCAGCCGACGCCGAACAGCGGCACCAGGTAGGTCGTCGTGGCCGCGCGCGCCGCGCCGACCCGGGCGATCAGCCGGTAATACGTGACGAACGCGATGCCGGTGCAGAGGATGCCGAGCGCGCCGACCGCCGCCCAGGACAGCGCCGGCACGGGCGCCGCCGGCCACTGCGCGATCGCGAACGGCAGCGACAGCAGCGCGGCGCAGCCCAGGGTCGCGGCCGCCACCGCGGTCGCGGGCAGCCCGGCGAGGTGGCGTCGGACCAGGTTCGCGCCGATGCCGTACAGGAACGCCGCCGTGGTCCCCGCGGCGACCGCGCCGCCGATCGACGCGCCACCGACCTTGCCGCCGGCCAGCACGATCACGCCGGCGAAGCCCGCCGCCAGCGCCACGATCCGGCGCGGGCCGATGCGCTCGCCGTAGAACAGGAAGGCGACCAGCGCGGCGAACAGGACCGCCATCGAGTTGGTGATCGCGCCCACGCCCGCCGGCGCGCGCTGCGCGGCCCAGGCGAACAGCGCGAACGGCACCGCCGAATTGATCGCGCCGATCAGCGCCAGCCGCGGCCACAGCCGCGCCGGGAACGCCGCCCGCGCCCGCCACAGGAACGGCAGCAGGATCAGCGCGCCCAGCCCGAGCCGGATCGCGACCAGCGGCGCGGCGCCGAAATGCGGCGCGGCCACGCGCATGAACAGGAACGAGGCGCCCCAGATCGCGCCGAGCGCGCCGATCTCCAGCGGGGTCAGCCACGCGGGCGCGGAGTCGCTGGACGGGGACGGGACGACGATCGCGTTCAAGGGCGCTCCGGGCGCGCGGGGAATGACGTGTGGGGAAGGATGTGCGGGGAACGCGTGGAGCAAGGCCGGCGACGGCTCAGCCGTGCGGCAGGTGGAGCTCGCCGGAGACGCAGGCCGGATCGCCGCCCGCGCCGAGGAAGGCGGCGTCGGTCAAATGGAAGCCGAACAGCCGCGCCCCGGTCTCGCTGCGCGGGCGATGCCGGCTGCCGGGCGCGAAACAGACGTGGGTACCGGCCGGATGTCGCGTCTCGCCCTCGATCACCTCGCCCTCCAGCACGAAATAGACCTCGCCGGTGTCGTGGCGATCGACCCGCGGCCAGCGGCTGCCCGGCGCCAGTTCGACCATCCACACGCGCACGCCGGGCGGCCCGGGCAGGTCGCGGCGCAGGCAGCCCGGGCCAACCTCGATCGCCGGCGCGTCCGCCGCCCGTGCCGCCCGGGCCGGGGCGAATGCAGCGGCGTACAGCGGCTTGGACAGGGCATGCATGCGGACCTCCTCGGGCCTTGCCGCCGGGGAAACACGCCCGGCGCATCGGGGTCAGACCATCATCCTGCGACGGTCCGGAAGGCCATTATCGGGCGCACCGGAGGCCCGACAAGCGCATACTTTCGGCCCCAGCCACAAATTCGACTTGAGGCTCGACATGACCCTGCGAGGAGACTGGCTGCCGGCGCTCGCCGCGTTCGAGGCCGCCGCCCGCCACCAGAATTTCGCCCACGCCGCGGCCGAGCTGCACCTCACCGCGAGCGCGGTCAGCCACCACGTGCGCAAGCTCGAGGAGCGGCTCGGCGTGACCCTGTTCCGGCGCCACGCCCGCGGCGTGCAGCTCACGCCCGAGGGACGCCGGCTCGCCGACACCGCGGGCACCGCGCTCACCGACATCGAGGGCACCCTGCGCGGGCTGCGCAGCGATGCCGACGATCGCGACCGGGTCCGCATCAGCACCCTGCATTCGTTGCTGCACGCGTGGCTGATGCCGCGGCTGCCGGCGTTCGCCGAGGCCTTCCCGGAGATCCGGCTGGAGTTCGACACCGGCATCGCCCTCGCCCGCTTCGACAGCGGCGGCCCCGACCTGGCGATCCGCCACGGCCCCGGCCACTGGCCCGGCCTCGCGGCCTACCACGTCATGGACGATGCACTGGTGCCGCTGGCGCCGCCGTCGCTGGCCGCCGGCGTCGAAACGCCCGCGGACATCGCGCGGCTGCCGCTGGTCAGCGATCTCTCCCGCCAGGGCTGGCCGGACTGGTTCCGGGCCGCGGGCGTCCCCGGCGCGCGGCTCGACTTCCGCCACAGCTTCAGCGACAGCACCGACGCGATGGCGGCCTCGGCGCTCGGGCTGGGCGCGGCGCTGGGCCGCGAGAAGATCCTCGCGCCGTGGGTCGACGGCGGCCGTCTGCAGCGACTGCCCGGCCCGTACGTGCCCACGCGCTGGCAGTACCACATCGTCCATCCCGCGCATCGCCGGCTGCGCGCGCCCGCGCAGCGCTTCGTCGACTGGCTGCTCGCGACCACGCTGGACGAGCGCACCGCCGACCACGCCGCCGGGCATGCCTGAAAACGCCCGGTGAACGTTCCCGAGCACCGGCGCACGGTAAGCTTGCGCGCCCTGCCCGCCACGACGCCCGCGCGTCGCGTCCGCCGATGACCGCCGCCTCCAACGCCACCCGCACCGCCTGGCTCCAGATCCATCTGTGCGTGGTGCTGTGGGGCTTCACCGCCATCC
Organism: Lysobacterales bacterium; assembly: GCA_019510125.1. GTDB lineage: Bacteria > Pseudomonadota > Gammaproteobacteria > Xanthomonadales > Xanthomonadaceae > Lysobacter_I. The sequence goes on along the minus strand of JAEKKX010000003.1, from coordinate 165,432 downwards.
TCGGCAAGCTGATCACGCTGCCGGCGCTTCCCTTGGTGTGGTGGCGCATGCTGCTGGTCGCCGGCCTGCTGGCGCTGGCGCCGCGGGTGTGGCGCGGACTGCGCGCGATGCCCGCGCGCCTGCGCTGGGGCTACGCCGGCGTCGGTGCGCTGGTGGCGCTGCACTGGCTGACGTTCTACGCCTCGATCAAGCTCGCCAACGCCTCCGTCGGCGCCACCTGCATGGCGCTGGCGACCGTGTTCACCGCGCTGGTCGAACCGCGGATGACCGGCCGCCGCCTGTCGATGCGCGAAGTCGGCCTCGGCATCGCGGTGCTGCCCGGCGTCGCGCTGGTCGTCGGCGGGGTGCCGGCGAACATGCTGGCGGGGATCGCCGCCGGCGCGGTGTCGGCCCTGTTCGTGGCGCTGTTCGGCTCGCTCAACAAGCGCCTAGTCGACCACGCCGACGCGCTGTCGGTCACAGCGCTGGAGATGGGCGCGGGCGTGGTGGCGATGACCCTGCTCGCGCCGCTTTCCGGACTGCTCTCGCCGCAGGCGTTCGGCGGCGACCCGTTCGTGCTGCCCGGCCTGCACGATGCGCTGTGGCTGCTGGCGCTCTCGGTCGCCTGCACGCTGGTCCCGTTCGCGCTGTCGCTGGTGGCGCTGCGCCGGATCACCGCCTTCGGCGCGCAGCTCGCGGTCAACCTGGAGCCGGTCTACGCGATCTTCCTCGCGATCGTGCTGCTGGGCGAGCAGCGCGAACTCACGCCGACCTTCTACCTCGGCGTATCGATCATCCTCGGCACGGTGCTGGTCTACCCGCTGCTGCTGCGGCCGCGTCGGATCGAGCATCCGGAAACGCTGGCGACGGCCGAATCAAAGGTCATCTCCGAATAGGAACAACCGCCATGGAAGGCACATTCATCCGCGCCCTGCAGCGGACGCATCTCCTGCAACAGATGCTCAGCGAGATCACGGACCACGCACTGGCGGACGACTCGCCACGGGTGCGTTTCAGTGCGGTCGGCGCCAACCTGGCCATGGAGCATTGGTTGGCGATGACGACCTTGATGGAATCCCGCAGGTTCGCCTCCGCGATCGCGCTGATACGCCTGCAATATGAATCTCTGCTGCGCTCCGTCTGGTGTCTGCACTGCGCAGTCGACGATCAGATCGAAACGCTATCGACAGCCATGTCGGAACAGTCGCAGGAATCGGCAAAACGATGGCCGACGGCAACCGCCATGCTGGAAGCGATCGGGACATTGCGACAGACGACCGCACTGCACGCCAGCCTGTGTGAATTCAAGGATGGCTCCTGGACCGCGCTGAATTCCTTCATCCACGCCGGCCTCCACCCCCTGCTCAGGCAGGCGGAAGGCTATCCGTACGAGTTGCTGCTCCAGACAATGCGGATCAGCAACGGACTGGGTTTGCTCACTGCAATGCAGAAGGCGGTCCTGACCGGCCGACGCGATCTGCAGAAAATCGTGCTGACGCGCTGCGAGAGCTTCACGGACTGTCTGCCGCCGCGAAAGGAACCTTGCCCCCGGCCTCCGGGACAAAGCGTTTAGAATCGCCCCAATCCCCGGTGGCCGCCCGCATGTACCTGGAGTTCTACGGCCTCGAACAGGCGCCGTTCTCGATCACGCCCGACCCGCACTACGTGTTCCTCAGCGAGCACCACCGGGACGCGCTGGCGCACCTGCTGTACGGCATCCGCCAGGGCGGCGGCGGCGGTTTCGTGCAGCTCACCGGCGAGGTCGGCACCGGCAAGACCACGCTCAGCCGGTTGCTGCTGAACCAGTTGCCGGAGAACACCCACGCCGCGCTGGTGCTCAATCCGCGGCTGGATCCGGTCGAACTGCTGCAGACGATCTGCGAGGAACTGCGGCTGCCGATCGGCGCGACCCCGACCGCGCCCGCGCCGCCGCCCGCGCCGGCCGGCGGCAAGCGCGGCCGCGCGAAACCGAAGCCGCCGGCGCCGCAGCGTCCCGGCGGCAAGGCGCTGTTCGACGCGCTCGGCGCGCACCTGCTGCAGGCGTATGCGAACGGCGAGCGGGTGGTGCTGATCATCGACGAGGCGCAGAACCTCTCGGCCGACGCGCTGGAGCAGGTACGACTGCTCACCAACCTCGAAACCGAGACCCAGAAGCTGCTGCAGATCATCCTGATCGGCCAGCCGGAACTGCGCGACCTGCTGGCGAAGCCGGAGCTGCGCCAGCTCGCGCAGCGCATCACCGCGCGCTACCACCTGCGGCCGCTGGACGAAGCCGGCACCGCGGCCTACCTGCGCCACCGCCTCACCATCGCCGGCGCGAAGCGTTTCCCGTTCTCCGACGCCGCGGTGCGCCGCGTCTACCGCCGCACCGGCGGCGTGCCGCGCCTGATCAACATCGTCGCCGAGCGCGCGCTGCTCGGCGGCTACGCCCACGACCTGCTGACCCTCGACGCGAAGACCGTCGACCGCGCCGCCGACGAGGCGCTGGTGCCCGCCGCGGGCGGTGCACGCCGCGAACTGGCGAAACTGGCGCTGATCGGCGGCCTCGCGCTGGCGGCGACCGCGGTCGCGCTGGTGTTCGCGCTCGGCGTCGCGCGCCGGCCCACGCAGGCGCCGGAGCAGATGCAGAGCGACGCGCCCACGACCACCGCGATGGCGGCCACCACCGCACCCGCGTCACCGCCACCGGCCCACACGACGACCGCCGTGCTCGACGGCGAAGCCCTGCTGGGCCGGCTGCAGGCGGCGCGCGGCGACGGCGCCGGCGAATGGCGTGCGCTGGTCGCGTCGATGGGCGCGCCGTCGGCGCTGCGCGACGCCGCGGCCGACGCCTGCCCCACCGCGCCCGGCTGGCACTGCCTGCGCAGCCGCGCCGCGCTCGATCCGCTGTTGCGCATCGGCCGGCCGGTGCTGCTGCGCCTGCGCGCGGAGCCGCGCGCCGCCTGGGCGACGCTGCTCGGCGTCGACGGCGACCGCGTGCGGCTGTCGCTGGACGGCAAGGCGCTGACCACCGACCGGCTGGCGCTCGCAACGGTGTGGAACGGCGAATTCCTCGCCCTGTGGCCGGCGCCGGACGACATCGAAACGCGCTACGCCGCCGGCGACGCCGCCGCGCGCGCGTGGGTGCGGGCGCGCCTGCGCACCGCCGGCGCGAGCGACGCCGACGACACCGCCGCGCTGCGTGCGTTCCAGACCCGTCACGGCCTGCCAGGCGACGGCCGACTGGACGCACCGACCCTGTTCGCGCTCGCCGCCGCGACGACGCCACCCGGGAAGCGCTGACCATGTCGCTGATCCTCGACGCCCTGCGCAAGTCCGAAGCCGCCCGCCGCCGCAGCGAAGCGCCCGATCTGTTCTCGCCGACCCCGCAGGCGCACGTGCCGGTGCGCGCGCGACCGGCGTGGCCGCTGTGGGCGATGGCCGGCTTCGGGCTGGTTTCGTCCGCGATCGCGGCGTGGATGCTGCTGCATCGCCCCGCCCCGGAAGCGCCCGCCGCGCGCCCGGTCGCCCCCGTCGTCGCCGACGCCCCGGCATCGCCGCCCGCACCCGCAAGCGCACCGACGACGCCGGCGACGCTGCCGGCGACACTGCCGGCGACGCTGCCGGTGATCCCGACCGCGCCACCGCCGGCCGCGTCCGCGACGCCGGCCGCAGCGCCGGCGGTCGCGCCTGCGCCTGCATCTGCACCGGCCGCCGCGCCGGCGCTCCCGCCGGTGACGACCCCGCCCGCGCCTGCACCTTTGCCCGCGCCTCCGCCCGCACCGCCGTCGCCGAAGCCACCGCCGGTCCCGCCGACGGGCGATCGGGCGACCGCCCTCGCCGATCTCGATGCCGACGTCCGCCGCCAGTTGCCGCCGCTCAAGCTCAGCATGCACCTGTGGAACGACGACCCGCAGCGGCGTTTCGTGATCCTCGACGGCCAGCGCCTGCGCGAAGGCGACACCCTCGGCGAACTGGTGGTCGAACGCATCGACCGCGACGACGTCGTGCTGTCCTGGCGCGGCGCACGCCTGCGCCTGCCGGCGGAGTGAGGCTCAGCCGCCGCCTTCGCGATCGCACTCGCGGTCGTACTGGCGCATGAAATCGGCCAGGCTGCGCCCGGCTTCGTCGCGGAAGCCTTCCGCGAGCGGTTCGAGTACGCGGATGCGGTCGACCCGGAAGTTGCGGAAATCGGCGCGCGTCTCGCACCAGGCGGCGAGCGTCCACACGTTGCCCCAGTAGAAACAGCCCAGCGGCCGCAGCGTGCGCACGCTCGACTCGTCCTTCAGGTCGAGGTAGTCCACCCGCACCTTGCGACGGGCCTCGATCGCATCGCGCAACTGCTGCAGGCGATCGCGGGTCTCGACGCTGGGGCCGACCGGCGGCGCGAACACGCTCAGACTCTCGGCGGCGGCGCGCTCCGCTCCGGGCAGCACCGCGAGGATCTTCGACAGCGCCAGCTCGGCGCGCGCGGCCAGCACGGTGTCGATGCGCGGCTGCGCCAGGCGCACGCAGGCGACCAGCGCCTGCGCCTCGCGGGTGTCGAACATCAGCGGCGGCAGGTCGAAGCCGCGGCGCATGCGGTAGCCGACCCCGGCCTCGCCCTCGATCGGCACGCCCTGCGCCTGCAGCGCGGCGACGTCGCGATAGACCGAGCGCTGCGAGATCTCGAGGCGCTCGGCGAGGAACGCGGCCGTCGTCAGGCGACGGCCGCGGATCAACTGGACGATCTGGAACAGGCGGTCGGCGCGGCGCATGGGAGTCGGGGACGGGCTCGCTGACCGCATGCTGCCACGTCAGGCCAGCGCGTGCAGGCCGACGCGGTTGCCTTCGCTGTCGACGATCTGCGCGAACGCGCCCATGCCTTCGGGCAGTTCGGTGCGCGGCAGGACGATGAGGCCGCCGGCGGCCTCGACCCGCGACAGCACCGTGTCCAGCGCGGGCGATGCGTCGAGGTAGACGACGGTGCCGTCGTCCGACGGCGCCGGCGCGTGCGTGCCGGCGAACAGGCAGCCGCCGATGCCGGCGCCGCGTTCATAGGGGAACACCGCGAGCGTGGTGTCGGGGCCCATGGCCTCGCGCTTGAGCGGGGCGTCGAGCAGCGCTTCGTAGAACCGCTGGGCGCGGTCGAGGTCGGCGACCGGGATCTCGAACCAGTTCAGGGCATTGCGGTGGGCGTGCTGCATGCGGCCTCCTCGGGCGGCGTGTCGGGAGGCGCCATCCTGCGCGCGGGCTGCTGACAGCGTGGCGTCAGCAGCCCGCGCGCCGGGGATCATTCGCCGAAGTAGCAGCAGTTGAGCTTGTTGCCGTCGAGGTCGCGGAAATACGCGGCGTAGAAACCCGGATAACGCTGGCCCGGCGCGCCTTCGTCGGCGCCGCCGAGCGCGAGCGCCTTCGCGTGTACGCGATCGACCTCCTCGCGGCTGGTCGCGCCGAGCGCCACCATCGTGCCGTTGCCCACGGTCGCCGCCTGCTTGTCGAACGGATAGGTGATGCCGAGGCCGGCGCCGCCGTCGCCCTTGTCCCAGGCGATGAAGTAGTCGGGTTCCTCCATCGAGCGCTTCGCGCCGATCTCGGCGAGCACGGCGTCGTAGAAGGCGGCGGCGCGGGCGAGGTCGCGGGTGCCGAGGGTGGCATAGGCAAGCATGGCGGTCTCCTGTGGTCGGGGGCGCAGTCTTGCGCCGGACTGCTGACAGCCCGTGTCAGCAGCGGCGCGGCGGACAGCTATGCTACGCCTCCGCCAGGAGACCGCCGCCGCCATGCCCCGACACCGTTTCGCCCTCGATCGCGACCACGTCGAACTGAACCAGTTGCTCAAGCTCGTCGGCGTCTGCGACAGCGGCGCCGCCGGCAAGCATCTCGTCGACACCGGCGCGGTGCGGGTGGACGGCGCCGTCGAGTCGCGGCGCACGTGCAAGATCCGCGCCGGCCAGCTCGTGGAGGTCGGCGACCACGCGATCGAAGTGGTCGCCGACGCCGACTGACCGCGTCAGGCCGCGGCGCCAGCCTCGCGCGGCGCCAGCAGCCGCGCCACGCCCCAGGCCAGCAGCGCGCCGGCGAGCTGGGCGAGGACGAAGCCGCCCACGTCGGCCGGACGGATGCCGGCGAAGGTGCGGGTGAAGGCGCGCGCCACGGTCACCGCCGGATTCGCGAACGACGTGCTCGCGGTGAACCAGTACGCCGCGAAGATGTACGCCGCCACCAGCGCCGGGATCGCCTGCGGGCGATGGCGCAGGCCGAGCAGGATCGTCAGCAGCAGGCCGAACGTCGCCACGCCTTCGCTCAGCCACTGCGCCGCGCCGCTGCGGACGTGGTCGCCGGGCTGCCACAGGGCCTCGCCGAACATCGCGTGCGCCAGCAGCACGCCGGCGACGGCCGCGACGCACTGCACCGCGACGTAGGCGAACGCCGGCGCCGGCAGCGCCTCGCCGCGCAGGCGCATCACCAGCGTCACCGCCGGATTGAAGTGCGCGCCCGACAGCGGACCGAACAGCACGATCAGCACGTACAGGCCGCCGGCGGTGGCGGCGGCGTTGGCGAGCAGCGCGATCGCGACGTTGCCGCCGGCCAGGCGCTCGCCCATGATCCCGCTGCCGACCACGATCGCCAGCAGCAGTGCGGTGCCGAGCGCTTCGGCGAGCAGCGCCCGCGGCGCGGGCGAGATCGCCGCCGTCATCCGTCGATCTTCCCGATGTCGCGGATCTCGCGCTGGGCCGTCGCGCGGTCGAACGTTTCCAGAGGCAGCGCGGCGAAGCGTTCGACCCGACGGCGCAACGCGGCGAAGGCCTGCGCGTAGGCGCGGCGCCGGGTGTCCTCGTCGCCCTCGACCGCCGCGGGATCTTCCACGCCCCAGTGCGCGACGACCGGCGCGCCGTACCACACTGGGCAGGCTTCGCCGGCGGCGTTGTCGCAGACGGTCACGACCAGGTCGAGTGCCGGCGCACCGGGCGCGGAGAATTCGTCCCACGACTTGCTGCGCAGGCGCGCGGTGTCGTAGCCGATCGACGCCGCCAGTTCGGCGGCCATCGGCTGCACCCGACCGCTGGGCCGGCTGCCGGCGCTGTACGCCTCGAAGCGGCCGTTGCCGAGCACGTTGAACAGGGCCTCGGCCATCACGCTGCGCGCGGAATTGCCGGTGCACAGCACGAGGATGCGATAGGGATGCGCGTTCATCGTCGCGACCTCAGCGCAGAGGATTGTCTTGGCGCGCGTCGCCGCAGCCGGCGACGGCGCAGCCAGCCTGCTCGACCGCCGCGACCACCGGCCCGCAGCACGGCGCATCGGCGGGACGGTCGGTCTTCGGCGGGCAGCACACGCCCTGCGGCGTGGTCGCGTCGCAGCACGCGGCGGCTTCCGCGGCCAGGGTGGTGTCGCGAGCGGCGGACAGTGTCGAAGCGGTCGCCGGATCGTCGCCGTAGTAGGACGTCGCCGCGCCCAGCGTGTGGAAGGTTTCCCAGCGCGTGCCCTGCGGATCGACCGTCCAGAACTTGTCCGAACGCGCGTGGCAGCAGGCGGTGGCGTGTTCGGCGAGCACGCCCTGCCCGGCCCGGTCCAGCCGCGCGCCGAGTTCGGCCAGTTCGTCCGCGTCCTCGGCCTGGATGCCGAGATGGTCGATGCCCGCCGCGCCGGCGCGGGTCGAGATCGCGAAGTTCACCCGCGGATCGTCGAGCATCCATTTCGCGTAGTCGTCCTTGCGGACCGTGGGTTCCGCGCCGAACAGCGCGGCATAGAACCGGGTGCTTTCGTCCAGGTCGCGGACGGACACGTGCACATGGAATCGCTTCATCACGAACGCCTCGTTGGATGCCGCCTCAGCAGCAGTCGGGGGATGCCGGCGCGCAGTTCGACGGCGATCCGGCGCAGCAGTTTTCGGTCAGGTAGGCCAGCAGCGCGTTCATCCGCGCGTAGTCGGCGCGGACGCGGATCACGCGCCCTTCGCGGCGGTCGATCACCAGCCCGGCCCCGCGCAGCACGTTCAGATGCGCGGTCAGCGTGGCCGCCGGCAGGTCGAGCAGCGCGCGCAGTTCGCCCACCGGCAGGCCGGCGTCGCCGGCGGCGACGAGCGCGCGGAACGCACGCAGGCGGTGTTCCTGGGAGAGCGCCTTGAGCGCGGCGAGGGTGGCGTCGAGACCCATGATTCCATATTTCCGGAAATATGGAATAGACGCAAGCAGCGTAGCGGCCAGGCCGACGAACGGCGGGACAGGCGCTCGGACGTCAGGCCAGCGGCAGGTCGCGTTCCGCGGCGCAGACCAGGTCGTGGAATTCGCGCTGCGGGACCAGCGCCGGGTCCTCCGCCCCGCCGCCGAGCGTCTCCAGATGGCGGCAGGCGGCGTAACCGGCCGCGCGGCGCTGGTACGCCTCGATCCACGCCTGCCGCGCCGGCAGCAGCGCGTGGCGGGGCTCCCATGCCGCGGAAGACGGCGGCCGCAGGCGCTGCAGGCCGATCCGCCACGGCTTGGGCGTGAGCCGCGCGCGGAAGCAGCGCTGGTTGAAGCACATCCGCGCGAACACCGGATCCACGTCCAGCGCCTCGAACGCCTCGCGCACGGCCGGCTCGCATGGATCGAACGGACGATGCACCGCCATCAGCCGCACGCCGGCCGGGGTGCGATACACGCGCAGGCGCCAGTCGGGCCGGGAGGCGAGGAAATCGGCGATCCGGCGCCTCGCCTGCGCCTCGAACCCGCCCCCGAGCCCGATCCGCAACCGCCGCCACAGCACCGACAGCATGCCGCCGCCGATCAGGCCGCCCAGCGCACCGATCACGATCGCGACGACGAAGCGCGCGGACGACGCCGACGGCAGCGCGAGGATCGCGGCCGCGACCAGCACGCCCGCCGCGAGCCGCCACGCGCCGAGATGGCGACGGTCGGCGCGCACGGCGAAATCGATGTCCGCGAACAGCAGGTCCGGCGTGTTCAGGCACAGCGCGCCGTAGCCGTTGCGGGTGACGACCGCGTCGCCCAGGCGATCGACGATCTCCTCGCGGATCGGCATGCCGTCGGCGCCGTTGTAGGCGACCCGGCGCTCGTTGCGCGGCAGCGTTTCACCGGCCAGCACCCGGTCGAGCGCCTCGCGCGCCCGCGCCTCGGCATGCGCCTGGGCGTGCGCCTCGCTTTCGTCCGACCAGCCGAAGCGGCGCACGGTGACGCTGCGGCGGCCTTGGCGGTGCTGCAGGCGGGCCTCGGCCCAGTGGCGTGGAACGATCATCGAAAATCCCCTTCCCGGTCCCCGACCGGTCACTCGGCGCGCAGGTGCTTGCGCAGGAACGCCAGGACGTGTTCGTAGTATTCCTTGCGGTTCTCGTCGCCGTAGATGCCGTGGGTCTCGTCGCCGAAGAAGTAGGTCTCCATCGGCTTGCCGGCCTTCTCCATCGCAGCGACCATCGCCTTGGCGTGCTCGAACGACACCCGCTTGTCGTGGCGCCCGTGGACCAGCATCACCGGCACGCGGATGCGATCGACCCGGCTCACCGGCGACTGCGCGTACAGCGCCTTCTCGTCGTCGCCGACCGCTTCGTCGAGGTAGTGCCGGCCGCTCGCGCTGCGACGGGTATCGCCCCATCGGCGGGTGATGGTCAGGTCGGTCGGCCCGGCGGTGGAAATGGCGCAGCGGTACAAGTCAGGTTCCAGCGCCACGCCCATCAACGCGGCATAGCCGCCGAAACTGCTGCCCCACAGACAGACGCGCGCGGCATCGATCCGGCCGTCGGCCATCGCCCAGCGCGTGCCGTCGATGATGTCGTCCATGATCTTCAGGCCCCACTGGCGATAGCCGGCGCGCTCGAAGGCGCGACCGAAGCCGCCGGAACCGCGATAGTTGATCCGCAGCACGGCGTAGCCGCTGGCGGCGAGGATCTGGGTTTCCTCGTCGTAACTCCACTCGTCCTCGATCTCGAACGGCCCGCCATGCGGCAGGACCACCAGCGGCGGCGGCGCGCGCACATCCAGCGGCAGGGTGAGGTAACCGTGCAGGGTGAGGCCGTCGCGGGTGCGGAACGTGATCGGCGTGTTGCGCGCGAGCGCGTCCGGCGACAGCCACGGCTTCGCCCGTGCGACGAGGTCCATTTTCCTGGTGTCGCGGTCGAGCAGGTAGTAGCTGCCCGGGTCGCGATCGCCCCACACGTTCACCACGATGTGCCGGCCGTCGCGGGAGCCGTTGGCGAAGGCCACCGCATCCTCGGGAAACGCCGCCTCGATGCCGCGCAGGAGTTTCGCATCGGGGTCCGCCGGGTCCCAGAAGCGCGCCCGCGGCACGCCGAGGCCGTAGGCCGCGCCGATCGGCTGGCGGCCGTCGGCGGACCACACGATGAAGGCCGGATCCAGTTCGGGATCGCGCATCACCTCGGTCCGTTCGCCGCTGGCGAGGTCCATCCGCTCGATCCGGTCGGGTCCCTGCGTCGCCTCCACCTGCAGGTACGCCTGCCGGTCGTCGCGCGAGGTGCCGATCAGCGCGATCCTGATCCCGCTTTTCGCTTCCTCGTTGAAGGGTTCCCACGCATCGCCGCGCCGGCGCCAGATCGTCTGCAGTCCATCGTCATTGTCCCAGACCGTGGCGAACAGCACGTTCCCGGCGTTGTCGGTGAAATACCAGGCATTGGCCGCGGGCGCGTCGACGATGCGCGGCCCGCTGCGGGCGTTCAGCGTGTCGACCTTCTGCACGAAGTTGAAGCAGCCCTCGCTGGTCTGCTTCGCGCAGCGTTCGATCAGCATGTGGCCATCGTCGAGGATGTCGAGGATGTAGGCGTCGATCAGGCGCTTGCCGCTGCCGTCGACATTGATCGCGATCACCCGCGGATCGACGAAATACTGCTGGAACATGTCGCCGCCCCAGCGGACCTGGGCGAACAGGCGTTCGTCGCCGGCCCACCACATCCGGCCGATCTCCGCCTTCTCCTCCGGATCGAGGATGCGCACCGGCTTGTTGGTCGCCCTGTCGATGACAACCAGCACCATCCGGTTCTGGTTGTTCTCCGGCTCACGCAGGGTGGCGCCGATGTAGCGCCCGCCGGGCGAGATCTCCACCAGCGTGTGCCGGCTGGGGCGGAGGATCTGCTCCAGCGACGGTGGCGTCGCCGCGACCGCGGCATGGGACGTCGCCCATGCGATCACCAACGCGACGGTCGTGGCGACGAATCTGCTGTCCAGCATCATGCTCTCCGGTGGCGAACGCCTCCGGGCAGTCCAGCAAAACCGGCCGGGCTTGGCAAGTTCAGTCGCGCGGCGGGCCCTTGCGATGCGGCTTCTTCGTGCCCGGCGGCTTCGCGCCGGGCTTGCCCGGACGCGCGTCGCGGGGGCGGAAATTCCCCGGCTTTTCGTGGGCGGGCCTGTCGCCGGCGGGCCGGTCGCCGCGCGGCTTGAACGCGCGCGGCTTCGGCGCCGCGCCGCCGTCGTGCTCGTCGAGCTTCTGGATCCGCAGCATCTGCCCGGCGACGCGCACCTTCTTCAGGTGCATCAGCAGCGGCTTGGGCATGCCCTCGGGCAGGTCGAGGATCGAATGGTCGTCGTGGATGTCGATGCGGCCGATGTACTTGCTCTCGAGGTCCGCCTCGTTGGCGATCGCGCCGACGATGTTGCCCGGCTTCACGCCGTGCATGTGGCCGACCTCGATCCGGTAGGTCTCCATCCCCGCTTCCGGCGGCTGGCGCGGGCCGATGTCCTTCTTCGGCCGCGGCGCGGCGTCGTCGCGCTCGGCGCGCGGCGCGCGGTCCGGGCGTTCGCGGCGGTCTTCACGGCGGTATTCACGGCGGTCTTCACGGCGATCCTCCCGGTATCCCGCACCGCGCTCGGCGCGCTCGGCGTACTCGCGCTGCGGGCCGAACGCCTGAGGCTCGCGCTTGCGCTCGGGCGCCAGCAGCAGCGGCGTCTCGCCCTGCACCAGCTTGGCCAGCGCCGCGGCGATCTCCACCGCCGGCACGTTGTGCTCGCGCTCGTAGCGTTCGACCAGTTCGCGATAGAGGCCCAGTTCGCCGCCGCCGCTTTCGTCCCGGGCCAGCGCCTCGCCGATCCGGCCGAGGAACTTCGCGATGCGCGCGTCGTTGACGGTCTCGACGCTGGGCAGGGGCATTTCCTCGATCGGCTGGCGCGTGGCGCGTTCGATCGCGCGCAGCATGTTCTTCTCGCGCGGGCTGACGAACAGGATCGCCTCGCCGCTGCGCCCGGCGCGGCCGGTGCGGCCGATGCGGTGGACGTAGCTTTCGGTGTCGTAGGGGATGTCGTAGTTCAGCACGTGGCTGATGCGCTCGACGTCCAGGCCGCGCGCGGCGACGTCGGTGGCGACCAGGATGTCGAGCTTGCCGTCCTTCAACTGCTGGATCGTCTTCTCGCGCTGCGCCTGCTGCACGTCGCCGTTGATCGACGCGGCGGCGAGGCCGCGCGCCTGCAGCTTCTCGGCGAGTTCGTCGGTCGCCGACTTGGTCCGCGCGAAGATGATCATCGCGTCGTAGGGCTCGGCCTCGAGGATGCGGGTGAGCGCGTCGAGCTTGTGCACGCCGCTGACGTACCAGTAGCGCTGGCGGATGTTGGTCGCGGTGGTGGTCTTCGCGGCGATCGTGACCTCGACCGGATCGCGCAGGTAGGTCTGGGCGATGCGCCGGATCTGCTGCGGCATGGTCGCGGAGAACAGCGCGACCTGGCGCTGCTCCGGCACCTTCTTCAGCACCGTCTCGACGTCGTCGATGAAGCCCATGCGCAGCATTTCGTCGCCTTCGTCGAGCACCAGCGCCTTGAGCTCGGACAGGTCCAGGGTGCCGCGTTCGAGGTGGTCGATCACCCGCCCCGGGGTGCCGACCACGACGTCCACGCCGCGGCGCAGCGCCTGCAACTGCGGGTAGTAGCTCTGGCCGCCGTAGATCGGCAGCACGTGGAAGCCGGGCAGCTTGTGCGCGTAGCGCTGGAAGGCTTCGGCGACCTGGATCGCCAGCTCCCGGGTCGGCGCCAGCACCAGGACCTGCGGTTTGCCCTGCTGCAGGTCCAGCCGCGACAGCAGCGGCAGCGCGAACGCGGCGGTCTTGCCGGTGCCGGTCTGGGCCTGGCCCAGCACGTCGCGGCCGGCCAGCAGCGCCGGGATGGTGGCGGCCTGGATCGGCGAGGGCGTCTCGTAGCCGACCTCGCGGACCGCGGCCATCACCGGCTCGGCCAGGCCGAGATCGGCGAAACGCAGGGAGGATTCTTCGGTGGACATGACGCACCCGCACGGCTGGAAACCGGCCATTGTGCGCCCGCGGCCTCGGGTTGTCGCTCTAATTCGCGATCTCCGGCCGGGCCGGGTCCGGGGACGGCGGTTGCGGACGGCCGTTCAGATCGCCTCGGATTCGACGATCCGCAGCCCCGGTTCGTCGCGCAGCGCGCCTTCCAGCAGGCGGCGGGCGATCCGCTCGGCGTGGACCACCCGGTAGCGCCTCGGCAACAGCGGCGACAGCGCGTTCGTGAGCCGGATGGCCAGCCGCTCCATCGGCCGCGGCTGCGCGCGCTCGCCGCCGATCAGCGCCGGCCGGACCAGGGTCAGCGCCGGGAAGTCCAGCGCCTCGACCCCGCGTTCGGCCTCGCCCTTGCAGCGCAGGTAGAAATTGCGGGCCGACGGGTCGGCGCCCAGCGCCGTGTTCAGCGCGAACGCGCGGACCCCGGCGGCGCGCGCCAGCGCCGCGGTCTCGACCACGTAGTCGACGTCGACCCGGCGGAACGCCGCCTGCGAGCCGGCGACGCGGATCGTGGTGCCCAGCGCGCTGACGGCGCCGTCGGCCGCCCACCAGGCGGCGTCCCGCGGCAGCGCCTCGAAATCGACGATCGGGTTCTCCAGCTTCGGATGCGCGGGCAGCGCACGGCGGGTGGGCGCGACCACGCGCGCGACCCGTGGATCGGCGAGCGACAGCGCCAGCGCGTGGGCGCCGACCAGTCCGCTGGCGCCGATCAGCAGCAGGCGGCGAGGCAGGGCGGCCTGCGTCGTTGCGGCCTGCGTCGTTGCGGCCTGCGTCGTTGCGGTCTGCACCGTTGCGGCTTGCGTCGTGTCGGGATGAGGCATGTCGGGTCGGCTCATGCGGGTGCGGTCATGCCGCGGTTTCCGGCTGCGTCGCGCTGCGCGCGCCCGGCGTCAGCCGCGCCAGCGCCAGGCACAGGGCGTCGCGCTTGATCGGCTTGCTGAGGTATTCGTCCATGCCCGCCTCCAGGCAGCGCCGGCGATCGTCGGCCATGGCGTGCGCGGTGAGCGCGACGATCGGCAGCCGTCGACGCCGCTCGCCGACTTCGAGCTGCCGCCATTGCCGGGTCGCGGTGTAGCCGTCGATGTCCGGCATCTGGCAATCCATCAGCACCACGTCCCAGTCGTCGATGCGCATCCGTTCCAGCGCCTCGGCGCCGTTGCCGACGCAGGTCACCGCGCAGCCTTCGCGCTCCAGTATGAGCTGCACCAGCGAGGCGTTGAGCAGGTTGTCCTCGGCGACCAGCACGCGCAGGCCGGTGAGGTCGGTGGCGACGTCGATCGCCGGCGGCGGCGGCGCCTCTTCGTTCGTCGCGAGATCCGCGATCGCCGCTTCCGGCACCAGCACCGTGAACCGGCTGCCGGCGCCGACCACGCTCGACAGTTCGATGCGGCCGCGCATCAGCGCGACCAGGTCGCCGGAAATGCGCAGGCCCAGCCCGCTGCCGGTGTGGGCGCGGGTGACCGAATCGTCGCCCTGCTGGAACGGCTGGAAGATGCGCTCGCGATCCGCCTCGCGGATGCCCGGCCCGGTGTCGACCACCGCGATCCGCAGTTGCCGCGCGCCATCCTCGCCGACCACCGCGTCGGCTTCGATCCGCACGTCGCCGCGCACCGTGAACTTGACCGCGTTGCCGACCAGGTTCACCAGCACCTGGCGCAGCCGCGCCTGGTCCCCGGCGAACCGCGACGGCAGATCCGGAGCGAGCACCGCTTCGAGCCGGAGCGATTTCGCCTGCGCCTCCGGGCCGAACATGTCGACCACGTCCTCGACCAGCCGACCGGGCGAGAACGGCGCCACGTGCAGCACGATCGTGCCGGCCTCGATCTGCGACAGGTCGAGCACGTCGTTGATCAGCGCCAGCAGCGACTGCCCGGCGCGCCGGATCGAACGCGGCAGCGCGCGGTGCGCCGGCGCGTCGGGCGCTTCGGCGAGCAACTGGCTCATGCCGATGATCGCGTTCAGCGGCGTGCGCAGCTCGTGGCTCATGTTGGCGAGGAACGTGGATTTGGCGCGGTTCGCGGCGTCGGCGCGGTCCAGCGCCTCGCCGAGGGTGCGGGTCATGTCCATCAGCGCGATCCGCTGGGCGATGTTGCGGCGGATGGTGCGGCTGATGACGAAGCCCTGGCGCAGCAGGAACACGGTGAACAGGCAGGCGGCGAAGCCTGCGACCATGAAGTGCGGCTCGCCGGTGAACAGGAAGTACAGCGCGAACGGCCCGACGTTGCACAGCACGTAGGCCGCATGCGCCGGCCACCACGCGCCGAAGCTGCTGACCGCCGCCGCGGGCATGCTGATCAGCAGGAAGGCGACCACGAAATACAGGTCGCCCTGGCCCATCGGGAACAGCAGCGTCGAGCCCACGCCCCACACGCCGCCGCAGAACGCGCCGAGCAGCAGGCAGACCCACGGCTTGCCGGCGCGGCTGTCCCCGTCCGGGTCGGGACGCCACATCGACGGCGACGCCAGCCACACCCGCAGCGCCGAGGCCAGCAGCACCGCCGTCGCCCAGCCGGCAAGCAGCGTGCGCGGATGCTCGCCGCGCAGGATCGCCAGGTACAGGACCGCGATCGCCAGGGTCGCGAACGCGCCCGCGCGGCCCTGGCTCAGCACCAGTTGGCGGCACTCGCGGTCGATGCGCCGACGCGTCTCGACGGACAATGCGGTGGTCATCCCTCCCCCTGGTCTTGTGCCCTGGTCCGGCACGTTCCGGCGCAGCGTCCGCCTAACATACCGCGCGCGGCGCAGGGCGGCGAGCAGGCCGCGCAGCGCGCCGCCGCTGCGTGCGGCGACCCCGTCCGGGTCGCACCGCCCGCGACCCGCGCCAGGCGCCCGCGGACGCGGGCGGAACGCTGTTTTCCCGAATGAAAACGCGGGGTTCCGGAGGATCGCAGCCGCTGCGACCGGGCTGCGGAAAATGACTCCAACGCGGGACGACACCCGCCTTCGACCCCGTCCCGGTCCCCGGGACCCACGCTCACGACGATCGCCGGCGAGGCGGCGCGACGCCGCCCGCGCAGGGACGCTTTCGCCGCGAAGGCCGGCTCCAGGACGGAGCGGCCACCGCGACGCTGCGGCGACGACGCGACGGCGAATGCCGAAAAGCCGCAACAGAGTAGGCGCCCTCCATCAAGGAACGACCCATGCCCAATCTCGTGCAGGAACTCAACAGCCTCGACTTCAACGTCTACATCGCCGGCCCGCTGCAGGCCGCGGTGGACGCGCAGCACGCCGCGTCGATGTCGCAGGTCAACTTCATCCAGGAAGTCG
This sequence comes from Lysobacterales bacterium, assembly GCA_019510125.1. Lineage (GTDB taxonomy): Bacteria > Pseudomonadota > Gammaproteobacteria > Xanthomonadales > Xanthomonadaceae > Lysobacter_I. The sequence continues at coordinate 149,006 of JAEKKX010000003.1, read as the reverse complement.
GCTTCAAGGACGACGGCGCCGGCGGCACCGAACTGCGCTACGTCGACTTCAAGTACACCAAGAAGGTCCCCAACCCGGACTACGACCCGCAGGCGACCACCGGCCCGACCTCCGAGCCGTACAAGGAAGCCGAGGTGCTGATCTCGGTGCCCTTCCTGACCATGCTCACCATCCCGGCGCTGCGGATCGAGGAGATCACGATCGACTTCAACGCCAAGCTGACCTCGACCGAGACCAGCAACGTCGCCAGCGAGTTCGCCGGCAGCGCCGAGCTGAGCCTCAAGGTCTGGAAGGTGAACTTCAAGGCGTCCGCGTCGTACAAGCGCACCTCCAGCAGCGGCACGAGCACCGAGCGCACCTACAACCTCGGCGTCCACGTGCGCGCGGTCAACGACGAACTCCCGGCCGGCCTGGACCGGATCCTGACCATGCTCGAGGACAGCATCGCGGCGCACTGACGGCCGCGCGGAGCCGGCCGCGGCCGGCTCCGCTTTCCGCCGCGCCTTCCACCGCATTTTCCCCGGCGCTCGCACCGCGCCTCCAACCCCGATTCCCGCAAGGACCTTGCCATGCCCACGCTCAACGACTACCTCGGCGGCCTGATCGCCAGCCTCACCGACGCGCGCATGATGGCCGACGCCCGCAGCGTGCAGGTGGCCGAGCTGTACGCGAAACACGACCTGCTCCGCCACTTCCCGATCCCGCGCATGCGCATCGGCGACATCGAACTGAACGTGCCGATCGCGATCGAAGGCCTGGCCGAACGCATCGGCTTCCAGCTCGACCCGATCGGCAACGCCGAATTCAAGCGCATCGTCGCGCGCGAGCTCGGCCGCTTCATCGGCTACGCCGAACTGCCGCCGGTGCCGGCGCAGAAACTGCAGCGCGCGCTCGATGCGCGCACCGACACGCTGGTCGAGGAGATCCGCGGCGGCGGCGAGGTGCAGAAGCCGATGTACGTCTTCGCCGACGGCATCGTCGCCGACCTGTTCGAGATCGGCATGGAAGCGAAACTGCACGACGGCAAGTTCCCCGACGGCTACGCCCGGGACGAGATCGCCAAGCGCTGCTTCGAGCTCGGCCTCGGCCTGGTGTCCGGCGTCGCGGAGAAGCCGGTGCTCGACCAGCTCACCGTGATCGCCGACGCCGCGCGGCTTCGCGAACAGCGCCCCGAGGACATGCTGCGCATCCGCCTGACCGTCGGCGAGGACGGCATGGAATGGCAGACCCTGCAGCGCGACGACGGCAGCGTCGAACGCCGCCTGATCCCGGAGTGAGCCATGTTGCGATCGACCTACCGACTGGTGAACGACGCGTCCGCGCTGCTGCTGGACGTCCCCGCCCTCGTGCGCGGTTTCGAGCGCAGGACGCCCGGCGCGCTGCCGGCGCTGCTGGGCTGGATCGATCGCGCCGAAGCGCTGCTGTCCGGCCATCGCCTGCCGGCCGCGGCCGACCTCGCCGGCCTGCGCGCGCGGATCCTCGCCCCCGCGTTCGAGGACGCGCGCCGGCGCGGCGATCTGCGCCGCCGGCAGACCGCCGCCGCGGTCGCCGCGCTGCATGATCTGCAGCGCACGGTGCAGGACGCGCTGGAGCCGTTTTCGGCGAAGCTGCGCCAGGCCCGCGATCTCGCCCGGCAACTGCTGATGATCGTCGCCCAGAGCGGCGCCGTGCGTTACGATCCGGCGGCCGATCTGGCGGCGATGATCGAGCGCGTCTGGGCGCTGTGCACCGGCCACGACCAGCTCAAGCCCCTCGCCGCGCAGTTGCGGGCGCTGCTGTCCGCCGACGACATCCGCCTGCTGCTGGCCGAGGAGATCGACCCGCGCGATTTCCCGATGGAGATGGGCCTGCGCTGACGGCGCATCGACCCCGTCGGCGGCGGCCGGCGCGGTCGCCGCCGGCGGGACACCGCCCCGGGAAATCGCTTGTTCGAGGGACCGTGTTTCGACAGGCGATGCTTCGAGAAGCGATGCTTCGAGAGACGATGTTTCGACAGGTCATGTTTTCCAGGAGCCGTGCATGCCCGACCGCGACGATCTGATCTGGTTCAAGCGCACCTTCGCCGAACGCATCGTGCCCGCGCTCGCGGGCACGCCGCTGACGCTCGACCTGATCGTGGCGCTGGCCTGCCAGGAAACCGGCTTCATCTGGTCGAAGCTGCGCCGCGACGGCCTCGACGAAGCGGCGCTGCTCGCGCTGTGCGTCGGCGACACCATCGACGCCCGCGCGGACGGCAGCGGGCGGCCGTTCCCGAAGCATCGCGCCGACCTGCTCGGCCATCCGCGCGGCGCCGAGATGTTCGCGATCGCGCGCGCGGCGCTGGTCGAGATGGCCGCGCACATTCCGGGCTACGAGCGCTCGGTCGCCAATCCGGACAAGTTCTGCCACGGCTTCGGCCTGTTCCAGCGCGACCTGCAGCATTTCCCCGACGATCCGGAGTACTTCCTCGAACGGCGCTGGGCCCGGTTCGGGCAGACCCTGGAACACTGCACGCGCGAACTGCGGCGCTGCCTGCACGTGCTCGGCCTGCGCGACGCCAGCCGGCTGGACGACGAGCGCCTGGCGCAGGTCGCGATCGTCTACAACACCGGCCGCTTCCGTCCGGAGCGCGGCCTGCGCCAGGGCCATTTCGACGGCCAGCGCTACTACGGCGAATCGGTGCTGGCCTGGCTGCGCCTGGCGAAGACCGCACCGCTCGCGGACACGCCCGCGTGGCCGTCGCCGCGTCCGGGCGAAGCGCTGCTGCCGCCGCCCTCGCCGCTCGAGGCCGGCGGGCGTTTCCATCGGGTCGAGACCCGTGGCGCGACGCTGCGCCTGCGCAGCCAGCCGAAGCGGTCGCAGCCGCCGAGCGCGAACGTGATCGCCGCGCTGCCCGACGGCCATCCGGTCCGCGCCGTCGACGACACGCCGGTGAACGGTTTCCTCGAGGTCGAGACCAGCCTCTACGGCGCGCGCCTGCGCGGGTTCGCCGCCGCCGAACACCTGGTCCGCGACGACCGCATCCGCCGGATTCCGGTGCTCGCGCCGTCGCCGACGCCGCCGAAGCGCGGATTCGTCGCCGCGCACCTGCCCGCGCCCGCTGGCACGGCCATCCGCCGTCGCGCGCCCGCGGGGCCGCAGTCGCTGGACGAGCCCGGACAGCCCGGCCGCCATGGCGACGATCCGGCGACGCTGCGCCGCGAACTCGCCGCAATCGTCGACTGGCTGGCCTGCGACGATCCCGCGCATGCGCGCTACGCACCGCGCGACGGCGTCGGCTTCGCCGCGGTCTACGCCCACGATTACTGCCACCTCGCCGGCGTCTACCTGCCGCGGGTGTGGTGGACCGACGCCGCGCTCGCGCGCATCGCGCTCGGCGGCAAGCCGCCGCCGGCGCTGATCGGCAACACCGTGCGCGAATTGGGCAGCGACGACCTCTGCCGCTGGCTGCGCGATTTCGGCGCGCACTTCGGCTGGCGCCGCACCGGCAGCGTCTCGTCGCTGCAGCGCGAGGCCGACCAGGGCGCGGTCGCGCTGATCGCGGCCGAGGGCGCGCATGACGGCCGCGGCGGCCACATCGCCCTCGTCGTGCCCGAAACCCCGCGCCGCGGCGCACGCCGCAACGCCTCCGGCGACGTGATCGCCCCGCTGCAGAGCCAGGCCGGCCCCGCGCCGATGCGCTGCGCCACCAGCGTCCCGGACTGGTGGAAGGACCCGCGCTACGCCGATGCGGCATTCTGGCTGCACGCCTGATGCCGGGCGCGCGCAAGCCTGCGCGCACCCCCAAGGTTTCATTGACGATCCGACCGCGCCGACCTCAAACGCGCTGCAATCGACGCCTCTCCGATTCGTCCCGACACCCCATCCGCACCGTCGCCCTTCCCCGGAATCGGAGACCCGAAGGGCGGCGGACAGGAGTCCGCCGTTTTTCGACGAGGCAGGACGCCTCGCCGAAAAATCCCGGCCACGGCCCCGACGGCAGATTTGAATTGGACGTGAAATGTTTTCTTTGGCGACTTTCTTTTCAAAAAGAAAGTCGCCCGCGCGCCAGCGCGGAAAGGGATTCCGGGCTTTCACCAAAACCACACGATGAAGCGCGGTCGAAACGCTCCGCCCCTCGATCGCCCATCCCTTGCGTCCGCCCCCAAGCCCTCAGCTCATGATCGCCTGGCGCAAGATTTCATTCGCGATCCGACGCACCGACTTGAAGCGCGCTGAAATCGACGCCTCTCCGATTCGTCCGGACACCCCATCGGCACCGTCGCCCATGCCCGGAATCGGAGACCCGAAGGGCGGCGGACACGACGTCCGCCGTTTTTCGACCAAGGCAGGATGCCTTGTCGAAAAATCCCGGTCACGTCCCCGACGGCAGCTTTGAATTGGACGTGAAATGTTTTCTTTGGCTACTTTCTTTGCGCCAAAGAAAGTAGCCCGCGCGCCAGCGCGGAAAAGGATTTCGGGCTTTCAGCAACGCCACACGATGAAGCGCGGTCGAAACGCTCCGCCCCTTGATCGCCCATCCCTTGCGTCCGCCCCCAAGCCCTAAACTCGTGATCGCCTGGCGCAAGGTTTCATTCGCGATCCGACCGCACCGACTTGAAGCGCACTGCAATCGACGCCTCTCCGATTCGTCCCGACACCCCATCGGCACCGTCGCCCATGCCCGGAATCGGAGACCCGAAGGGCGGCGGACACGAAGTCCGCCGTTTTTCGACGAGGCAGGACGCCTCGCCGAAAAATCCCGGCCACGGCCCCGACGGCAGCTTTGAATTGGACGTGAAATGTTTTCTTTGGCGACTTTCTTTTCAAAAAGAAAGTCGCCCGCGCGCCAGCGCGGAAAAAGATTCCTGGCTTTCACCAACGCCACACGATGAAGCGCGATCGAAACGCTCCGCCCATCGATCACATATCCCTTTCGTCCGAGCCCTCAACTCGTGATCGCCTGACTCAACGCCGTCCAACTCGGCGGCGCCGGCCACGCCGGCGCCTGGTGCCCGCCGAGCACGCGCCGCAGATCGTGCCGATCGAGCTGCGGCGCCAGCGCCATCAGCAGATCCACCGTGTAGTCGCGCAGCACGCGCTCGCGCGGCAGCACCGCCCAGGCCGTGCACACCGGGATCGACTCCGGCGCCGGCAGCGCGACCAGATCGGCATCCTCGACCGCGCTCACCGCCATTTCCGCGAGCAGCCCGACGCCCATCCCGGTGCGCACGTAGGTCTTGATCAGATCGGCGTCGCGCGCCGTCATCGCCAACTGCGGCTCCAGCCCGCTCGCGGCGAACGCCCGGCGCAGCGAGGAGTCGGGCCGGATCGAGGATTCGTAGCTCACCAGCGGATGCGCGGCGAGATCGGCGAGGCTCGGCCGCACGCCGGCCTTGGCCAGCGGATGCGCCTTGGGCAGCAGCACGACGCGGCGCCAGCGGAACAGCGGGATCGGGATGCCGTCGGCGGGCGGATCGCCGGCGGTGCTGATCAGCGCCAGGTCGGCCTCGCCGCGGGCGAGCTGGGTCAGCACGTCGGCGTCGGCGCTGGGCTGCAGGTGCAGGCTGAGCTGCGGATAGGCCTTGTGCAGCAGCGACAGCGCCGGCGGCAGCACGAAGCGCGCCTGGGTGTGGGTGGTGGCGATCAGCAACTGGCCGTGGGCGTCGCGGCGCTGGTTGGCGGCGAAGGCGCGGATGTTCGCGGCCTCGGCCAGCAGCCGGCGGGCGTGGTTGAGCACCTGGACCCCGGCGGGGGTGAGCCCTTCGAGGCTGCGGCCCTTGCGCGCGAACAGCAGGAAGCCCAGCTCGTCCTCGAGCTGCTTCAACTGCTTGGACAGCCCCGGCTGGGTGGCGTGCACGTGCTCGGCGGCCACCGTGATGTTGAAACCGGCGTCGGCGATGGCGACGAAGTAGCGCAGTTGGACCAGGGTCATGGCAAGCGGTGTCGGGCAGGAAAAGCGGCCGGCGGCGCGCCGCCGGTAGGCGGGCGCCGGGTTGCGATCCTTTCATCCGGATCGTGCGATACCAATACCAGACCGGGCATGTCGCCAGTATCGCCCCCTTATTCCCAAAAAGCATGAAGCCAGAGGGGCCGATCATTTCCGGGCATGATCGCGGCGGACGTAAGTTGAGGCTCCCACACTTGGAGCGGCCATGTCCCTCGCCTCGCCATCCGCCGTCGCCAGCGCCGAACGTCCGGCCACGGGCGCTGCCGGAGCGGCGGACGCGGCGCGGCTGTTCCCGGTCTTCCTGGACCTGCGCGGGCGCGCGGTGCTGGTGGTCGGCGGCGGCGCCGTGGCGCGCCGCAAGATCGCCGCCCTGCTCCCGACCGGCGCCCGGCTCCGGGTCGGCGCGCCGGCGCTGGACCCCGAACTCGCCGCGCTGGCGGCCGAGGGCCGGCTCGAACACCTCCCCGGCGCCTTCGACACGTCCTGGCTCGACGGGGCCCGGCTGGTCATCGCCGCCACCGACGACGAGGCCGTCAACCGCGCCGTCGCCGACGCTGCGGAGGCGCGCGGGATCTGGGTGAACGTCGTCGACGACGCCCCGCTGTGCGCCTTCCAGATGCCGGCCCGGGTCGAACGCGGGCCGCTGCAGATCGCGATCTCCAGCGGCGGCGCGGCGCCGATGCTCGCCCGCCACCTGCGCGAACGCCTCGAAACCGAACTCGACCCGGCGCTCGGGCCGCTGGCGACGCTGCTGGTGCGCCATCGCCGCCGGATCCGCGCGCGCCTGCCCGACCTCGCCGCGCGCCGCGCCTTCTTCGACGCCCTGCTGGCCGACGACGTGCCGGCGCTGCTGCGCCGCGGCGACGCCGTCGCCGCCGAACGCGCCCTGCTCGCGCGGCTCGACGGCGCGCCCGTCGCGCCGCAGGGCCGGGTCGCACTGGTCGGCGCGGGTCCGGGCGACGCCGGGCTGTTGACCCTGCGCGGCCTGCGCCTGCTCAACGAGGCCGACGTGATCCTGCACGACCGCCTGGTGTCGCCGGACGTGCTCGACCTCGCCCGCCGCGACGCCGAGCGCATTGAGGTCGGCAAGGAAGCGGGGCATCACCACGTCCCGCAGGACGGCATCCACGCGCTGATGCTCGAACACGCCCGCGCCGGCCGCCGCGTCGTGCGCCTGAAGGGCGGCGACGGCTTCGTGTTCGGCCGCGGCGGCGAGGAACTCGAATTCCTGCGCGCGCACGGCGTCGACTACGAAGTCGTGCCCGGCATCACCGCCGCCCTCGCCTGCGCCGCGCATGCCGGCATCCCGCTGACCCACCGCGACCACGCGCAGTCGGTGCGCTTCGTCACCGCCCACGGCAAGGCCGCGGACGACGGCCTCGACTGGGCCGGTTTCGCCCGCGAGCGTCAGACCCTGGCCTTCTACATGGGCGTCGCCGGCCTCGAGCGCGTGCGCGAGCGCTTGCTCGCGCACGGCCGCGCCGCGTCCACGCCCTGCGCGCTGGTCGAAAACGGCGGCCGTCCCGAGCAGCGCATCGTCCTCGCCACGCTCGACGCGCTGCCGGCGCAGGCGCGCGCGCATGCGGTGCGTTCGCCGGCGCTGCTGTTCGTCGGCGAGGTCGCGGCACTGGCGGCGTCGCTGCACTGGTACGGCGCCGCGCCGCTGGGCGGTTTCGAGGACGCTCCCGTCCATCGCCCGGCGCCGCCGGCGCAGGCCCCCGTCGCGCAAGCCCCCGTCGCGCATGACCCCATCGCGCATGCCCCCATCGCGCATGATCCGCTGGCGGAAGCGGCCTGACCGGCCGACGCCGCACTCCACGTTCTTTCCACGCATTCCCCGAGGCAATTCCCATGGCGCTCTACGACAACCTCCTCGACACCATCGGCGGTACGCCCATCGTCCGCCTGCAGCGCATCGCGCCGAAGCACGTGACCCTGTACGCCAAGGTCGAATCGTTCAACCCGGGCGGCTCGGTCAAGGACCGCCTCGCGATCGCGATCGTGCTCGACGCCGAGAAGAAGGGCCTGCTCAAGCCCGGCGACACGATCGTCGAAGCGACGTCGGGCAACACCGGCGTGGCGCTGGCGATGGTCGCCGCCGCGCGCGGCTACAAGTTCGTCGCGGTGATGACCGAGACGTTCTCGATCGAGCGCCGCAAGCTGATGCGCGCCTACGGCGCCAAGGTGATCCTGACCCCCGCCGCCGAACGCGGCAGCGGCATGGTGCGCCGGGCGAAGGAACTCGCCGAGAAGCACGGCTGGTTCCTCGCCCGCCAGTTCGAGAACGAGGCCAATCCCGCCTACCACCGCAGCACCACCGGCCCCGAGATCCTGCGCGATTTCGCCGGCAAGCGGCTGGACTACTTCGTCAGCGGCTGGGGCACCGGCGGCACCATCACCGGCGCCGGCGAAGTGCTGAAGCTCGCCCGCCCGGACATCAAGGTCATCGCCAGCGAACCGGCCGGCGCCGCGCTGCTGTCGGGCAAGGAGTGGCAGCCGCACAAGATCCAGGGTTGGACCCCGGACTTCCTGCCGGCGGTGCTCAGCCGCACCATCGCCGACGAGATCGTGCCGATCGACGACATGCTCGCGCGCGACACCGCGCGCCGGCTGGCGACCGAGGAGGGCCTGTTCGTCGGCATTTCCGCCGGCGCCACCGCGGCCGCCGCGCTGCAGGTCGCCGAGCACGCGCCGGAAGGCAGCGTGCTGCTCGCGATGCTGCCGGACACCGGCGAACGCTACCTGTCCACCGTGCTGTTCGAGGGCGTCAACGAGGGCTCGGACGACGAGTGGCTGGCGTCGCTGGGCTGATCGTTCCCGGATCGTTCCCCGGACGTGCCGTCGCGACGCCCGCGACGGCACGCATCGCCGTCGACCGGACGCTCAGCCGCTGGGCGGGATCGTGTGGAAGAAGTCGATGGTCTGGCCTTCCTCGCACGCGAAGAAACGGTCCTGGGCGTCGAGCGCCACGCAGGCGCCGAAATGCTTCTTGTTGCCGTGCGACGGATCGCCGCCCATCGTGCCGTTGTCGATCCTGACGATGCCCTGCGAGCTGTCGATCGCGGTCTGCAACGCGTTGGTGACATCCACCGCCTGACTGCTGTTCTCGTTGCCGCCGGCGAGCGCGCCGTACACGGCGTACTTCACTGTCAATGCCGCACTGTCAATGCCGCCATGACCATCTCCGTATGGTGTCGGGGTATGCCGCTGCATCGCACGCCATCCCTGCGGCGAGGGGACGGAAGCCGGGCGTTGCGCAATGCCTGGCCTCGCAACGCAAGCCTAGGTCCGTCACGGCGTCGTTTCGACTGTCAACAATGACAGGATGGGCCCGGCCGCGGCCCGGAACGACGATGCGGATCGTCCGCCGTCGAAACGCGCGGAGCGCGCGCTTACTGCTTCGCTTCGGCGAGCGCCGCGCAGTGCCCCTGCAGCACCGACGCCAGGCCGTTGCAGCCGGCGTGGTCGTGGAAGCCGCGCGCGCCGCAGAATCCCCTCGTCCAGCGGCCGCTGGCGCGGACGTCGTGCACGGACGGCACCTGCCGGCAGGTGCCGTCCCCGGGCCGGCTCTCGTCGAGGCAGCCCTTGAACCACAGCCGCGTGTCCAGGCTGCCGAGGGAACCGTCCCGACCCAATCGCACGAATCCACCCTCGATGCAGCCTGCATCGTCCATCCCGGCGCCATCGTGGTGGCCTTGCCGCAGCGCCGCCTTGCCCGCCTCGCGCCAGCCGTCCGGGTCGTGGCGTGCGTCGAGGTAGCGCCACAGCAGGAACGCCGCGCAGCCGGCGACCACGAGGCCGGCGAGCAGGAGCGGAATCAGGATCTTCACGTTGCGGTTCATCGGAATGTTCGTTTCGCCCTGGAGTCGATGCCATAGGGGGCACCCGGCATCGGGCCGCGATGCGCGGCGCAGGCCATGGACGGACGCCGGCGGTCGATCGGCACGTCGCCGGCGCGCGCGGCGCCGAAGGCGTGCACGCCGCGCTCACCCGCGTCCGTACACGTCCTCGTAGCGCACGATGTCGTCTTCGCCGAGATAGTCGCCGGACTGCACTTCGATCAGTTCCAGCGTTTCGGTCCCGGGGTTTTCCAGCCGGTGCTTGGCGCCGATCGGGATGTAGGTCGACTGGTTGGCGTGCAGCTCGAACAGGTCGAGGTTGCGGGTGACGCGGGCGGTGCCACGAACCACGATCCAGTGTTCGGCGCGGCGGCTGTGCGACTGCAGGGACAGCGCCGCGCCGGGCTTGACCTTGATGCGCTTGACCTGGAAGCCGTCGCCGACGTCGATCGAGTCGTAGCTGCCCCACGGCCGCTGCACCTCGCGATGCAGCACCGCCTGCGAGCGACGGTCGGCCTTGAGCCGCGCGACCACCTGCTTCACTTCCTGCACCTTGTCCTTGGCCGCGACCAGCACCGCGTCGTCGGTCTCGACCACGACCAGGTCGTCCACGCCGACCAGCGCGACGAGGCGGCGGGCGTAGGCGTAGCTGTTGCGGCTGTCGACGGCGATCACGTCGCCGTGGTGGGCGTTGCCGTCGCCGTCCTGTTCGCTGACGTCCCACAGCGCCGACCACGAGCCGACGTCGTTCCAGCCGATATCGACCGGCAGCACCATCGCCGCGTCGGTCTTTTCCATCACCGCGTAGTCGATCGATTCCGAAGGCGAGGCGGCGAAGGCCTCGCGATCGAGCCGGAGGAATTCGCCGTCCGGATCGACATGCGCGCTGGCCGCACGCGCCGCGGCGAGGATGTCGGGGCGATGGCGACCGAGTTCGTCGAGGAAGCGCGAGGCGCGGAACAGGAACATGCCGCTGTTCCAGTAATAGCCGCCGGCGTCGAGGTAGCCCTGCGCGGTCGCGGCGTCGGGCTTTTCGACGAAGCGCAGCACCTTGCGCACGCCCTCGCCTCCCCGCTCCGCCTGGATGTAGCCGAAGCCGGTCTCCGGCGCCTGCGGCACGATGCCGAAGGTCACCAGCGCGCCCGCCTCGGCCGCGGGCGCGGCCGCGCGCACGGCGGCGCGGAAGGCGTCGGGATCGCGGACGACGTGGTCGGACGGCAGCACCAGCAGCAGCGGGTCAGCGCCGTCGGCGGAAGCGATGAGCGCGGCCGCGGCGATCGCCGGCGCGGTGTTGCGGCCCACCGGCTCCAGCACGATGCGGGCCTGCGGCGCGCCGATCACGCGCAGTTGTTCGGCGACCAGGAAACGGTGTTCCTCGTTGGCGACCACCAGCGGCGCGGCGGACGACAGCGGCGCGACCCGGCGCCAGGTCGCCTGCAGCAGGGTGTCGTCGCCGACCAGCGGCAGGAACTGCTTGGGATACGCCTCGCGCGACAGCGGCCAGAGCCGGGTCCCCGACCCGCCCGAGAGCAATACCGGCTGGAGTTCGACCATGACGTCCTCCCTGAAGTGAGGCCGGCAGTTTACCCTGTCGCCCTTTCCGCACCGCCGCGCCCGCCCGCACATGACCGACACCGCACCCGTCCCCGATCCCCGCGCCGATGCGCGCCTGGCCTGGGCGCGCGCCGCCACCGGCGACGCCGCGCTGGCGCTCGAACGCGCCTCGATGGACGCCGGCTTCCGCAGCTACTGGCGCGGCGCGACCGCCGACGGCAGCCGGATCGTGATGGACTCGCCGCCGGACAAGGAGGACGTGCGGCCGTGGCTGCGGATGCGCGCGCTGCTCGAAGGCGGCGGCGTGCGCGTCCCCCGGGTGCTGGCGGAGGATGCCGATCGTGGCTTCCTGCTGCTGGAGGATCTCGGACGCGACACGTACCTGCACGCGATCGACGCCGACAACGCCGATGCGCTGTTCGACGCCGCGGTCGACCAGTTGCTGCGGCTGCAGGCGATCGCCCCGCCGGCCGACCTCCCGGCCTACGACGAAGCGCTGCTGGCGCGCGAGCTGCGGTTGTTCGACGAATGGTTCCTCGGCCGCCACCTCGGGGTCGCGCTCGACTGCGGGGACCTCGAGTCCATCGATCTCGTCTATCGCCGGCTGATCGACGCCGCGCTCGCGCAGCCGCAGGTGCTGGTCCATCGCGACTTCATGCCGCGCAATCTCATGCCCGCCGCCGACGGCCCCGCGGTGCTGGATTTCCAGGACGCGGTGCGCGGACCGATCGCCTACGACGCGCTGAGCCTGTTCAAGGACGCCTTCCTGAGCTGGCCCGAGGCGCGCGTCGACGGCTGGCTCGAGCGCTACCACGCACGGGCGCAGGCGGCCGGCCTGCCGGTGCCGCCGCTGGCGCGCTTCCGCCGCGATGCGGACTGGATTGGCGTGCAGCGTCACCTCAAGGTGATGGGCATCTTCGCGCGGTTGAACCACCGCGACGGCAAGCCGAAGTACCTCGCCGACGCGCCGCGCTTCCTCGCCTACCTCGACGCGGCGCTGCCGAAGTATCCGGAACTCGCGCCGCTGTCGGCGCTGCTGGATCGCCACGTGCGGCCCGCGCTGGGGTGATCGCGCGCCCACGCCGCACCGATGCGCGGATGAGCGGCCTGCGACGCCGGCGACGTGCCGAACGGCACAGTCCTTGCTTGATCGTTCGTGGCACAGTGCGCCGTACGCTCCAGGGGGGACGTCCATGAAGGCCCTGATCTTCGCCGCGGGTCTGGGCGAGCGCATGCGCCCGCTCACCGATACCGTGCCGAAGCCGCTGCTGCCGGCTGGCGGCAAACCGCTGATCGTCTGGCATCTCGAACGCCTGGCGGCGGCGGGCATCCGCGACATCGTGATCAACACCAGTTGGTTGGCGCGCAGCTTCCCGGACGCGCTGGGCGACGGCGAACCGTTCGGCGTTCGCATCGAATACACCTATGAAGGCCCCACGCCGCTGGAGACCGGCGGCGGCATGTGGCGCGCGCTGCCGCTGCTCGGCACCGAGCGGATCAGCGAAGAGCCCTTCCTCGCCGTCAACGGCGACATCTGGACCGACTACGACTTCGCCCGGCTGCCGCTGGCGCCCGAGGGCGACGCGCACCTGGTGATGGTCGACAATCCGGCCCACAACCCGGGCGGCGACTTCACCCTGTACGACGACGGCCGCCTGCGCAGCGAGCGCCCCGCGCCCGGCGACGGCGGCCAGCGCCTCACCTTCGCCGGCATCGGCGTGTACCGGCCCAGCCTGTTCGACGACTGGCGCCGCATCGTCGGCGACGCGCCCGGCGCGCGCGAGACGCCGCCGCGGTTCAAGCTCGCGCCACTGCTGCGTGCGGCGATGGGCTGCGATGCGGTCACCGGCGAACACCACCGCGGCCGCTGGACCGACGTCGGCACGCCGGAGCGGCTGGCGGAGCTGGATGGGGCATTGCGGTGCTCTGACGACTGATTTTTCCCAACACGAAGGAGCACGACCCGGCATGGCCAGACACAGGAGCACCTACGAATTCGAGAAGCGGGCGAGCAAACCAAAGAACTCCGTCGCACTCATGTACGACCTCGAAGGATTCTCGAAATTCTTCAACCAGCCCGACGTGCAGGATTACATCCCGTCCTTCCTCAACCATGTCAGCAACGCGGTTTCGGTCTGCCTGTACGGCGGGACTGCATACTGGATGGATGAAGATGAGCACCGGACGCTCAGCGCCTTGGATCTGCGCGTTTCCCACGAGAAATTCATGGGCGACGGCGCGCTTTACATACTGCTTCCGCCGACCGGGGAGACGGACTTCGATCAGAGGTCGCTGCAGATACTTTGCAATCGTCTTTGGAACCTCAAGAACAATTTCCCGAAGATCATTACCAAGGCCTTGGACGATGTGCCGGTGGTCGAGGTCCCGCAGCGGATACGCTTCGGGCTTTCGCGCGGCGCGGTCTACGAACTGAAGAAAAAGGACACCAGCGCCAGGGAATACATCGGCTTCTGCATCAACCAGGCGAGCCGGCTCCAGTCGTACTGCCCGGAACTCGGATTCATCGCGTCGGCGCGCCTTCGGATCAGCGAGAAGGAGCTCAAGGAACACGGCTACCGGAAAGTCGTCGCCACCAAAATCAAGGGCTTCCCGAACGAGCTGGTCGTCGTGGATGGCGAAGAATTCGATGAATTGGATGCCTCGGTGAAGGCAACCCTGTTCCAGACACTGTGACGCGCATTGTCCGACTGATCAGAGCACGCGGCGCAGGAACGGCACCGTCAGCCGCCGCTGCGCGGCCAGCGATTCGCGATCGAGGCGGTCGAACAGTTCGGTGAGACTGGCGAGGTCGCGATCGACGCGGCGCAGCAGCCAGTCGATCGCCGCATCGTCCAGTTGCAGGCCGCGACGCTGCGCGCGCAGGCGCAGCACGTCGGCGCGCCCGGCGTCGTCCAGCGGCTCGAGCGACAGCCGCACGCACTGCGACAGGCGCGAGCGCAGGTCCGGCAGGGTCAGCGGCAGCGCGTCCGGGGCGACGCGCGCGGCGTACAGCAGCCGGCGACCGGCGTCGCGGGCGCGGTTGTGGGCGTCGAACAGCGCGACCTCGTCCTCGCGCGCGCCGGCGACGGCATCGAGCCCGTCCAGCGCGAGCAGGTCCGCGTGCTCGAACGCCTCCAGCGCATCGCGCAGGCGCCCGGCCGCCGCGGCCAGCGGCAGGTAGGCGGTGCGCCGGCCGGCGGTCTCGGCTTCGGCGCAGGCGGCCAGCAGCAGGTGGGTCTTGCCGGTGCCGGGCGCGCCCGCGAGATACAGCGCCTCGCCGGCGCCCGCGTCGCCGCGGGCGAACGCGCGCAACTGCGCGAGCGCACCCGCGGGGGCGCCCACGAAGGTCTCGAAACGCTGGTCGGGCGGACAGCGCAGCGCCAGCGGCAACTGCGCGGCGCCGGCGGGCGACTGCGCGTTCACGCCGGGTCCGTCGGCTCCGCGGGGCCGGCGTCGCCGCCGCGCCCGGACACGCGGTGCGGCGCGTCGACGATGGCGATGTCCGGCGCCGCCGCGGGTGGCGCGCCGAGGTAGAAACGACTCTCGGTGTAGCGCGCATGGGCGTGGCGGATCAGCACGTTCGCCACCGAGGCCACCGGCAGCGCCAGCAGCATCCCGAGGAAGCCGAACAGGGTGCCGCCGGCCATCACCGCGAACACCACGGTCACCGGGCCGAGGCCGACGCGGTCGCCGACGAGCTTCGGCGTCAGCACGTAGCTCTCCAGCAACTGGCCGATGCCCCACACCGCCAGCACGCCGACCAGGTGCGGCCAGTCGCCGAACTGCACCAGCGCGGCGATGCTGCCGCCGAGCAGCACGGTCAGCGGGCCGATGTACGGGATGAAGGTGAGCAGGCCGGCGACCAGGCCGATGACCACGCCCACGTCGAGCCCGACCATCCACAGCCCGGCCGCGTAGAACAGGCCCATCGACAGCATCACCATGAACTGGCCGCGCAGGAAACTGCCGAGCACCGCGTCGGACTCGCGCGCTAGGGTCGCGACCGTGGCGATCCGCGCGCGCGGCACCAGCCCGGCGGCGCGCTGCACCAGCGTGTTCCAGTCGCGCAGGAAGAAGAAGGTCAGGAACGGGATCAGCACCAGGTTCGCGACCCAGCCCAGCACGGTGAAACCGGAATGGGTGATCACGCCCAGCACCTGGCTGGCGATGCCGCCCGCGCCCTGCCAGTTGCGCTTGATCATCTCGATCAGGTAGTCCGGATCGAGCCAGGTGGTCACGTTCAGGCCGGTCTTGGCCTGCACCCACGGCAGCGCGGTGTGCAGGAACCAGTCGAGGTAGGTCGGGACGTTGTCCCCCAGCACCTGCGCCTGGGTCTGGATCAGCGGCACCAGGCCCACGATCAGCAGCACCAGCGCCAGCACCATCGCGGTGAAGACCAGGCTGACCGCGGCGTTGCGCGACAGCCCGCGCGCCTGCAGCCGGACGACCACCGGGTCGCCCAGCCAGGCCAGCAGCAGCGCCGCCGCGAACGGGGTCAGGACCGGGGTCAGCGCCCACAGCAGCGCGCCGACGACCAGCAGCAGCAGGCCCCACTGCAGGCGCCGGAAGAACGTGGCGATGTCCTGCAGCGCCTGGCGCGCGTCGGGACGGCCCGGGGCGGGGGGCATCGGCGCGGGCGGCGGCGGAACGGGTGCCATGGCCGCCTCAGCGCAGGTCGAAGATCGGGACCACCGACTCGCCGCCGTCCGGCGTCGGCGCATCGTCGTCGTTCGAAGCGGACACCAGCACGCCGCGATCGGCGGTCATCCGGCGGAAGCCGGGCAGGCCGCTGATCAGGTCCAGGTCCAGCAGCAGGCCTTCGGCGGTGGCCCGCACCGGGCGCACCTTGCGCACCACCGCCAGCTCCTGGAGGTGGGCCATCAGGCGCACGTAGTCGTCGGCGCTGTCGATGCCGGTGACCATCACCCGGTAGGTGCCGGCCGGACCGGCGGCCGCGCCGCGGCGGGCGTAGCGCCTGATCAGCGCGTCGGCGGCGCCGTCCGCGCCGCCGGCCATGGCCGCGCGGGCGTCGGGATTCTCGGTCGACCAACTCGACAGGGCCTTGCCGTTGTCGACGAAGGTCCAGTCGGCCTTCCAGCCCGCGCCCTTGCGGTAGAGCTTGCCGATCAACTGCATCGGCGGGCTGTAGCGGGCCGAGACCCGGGCCACGGCGCCGGTGTCGCCGCGCCAGATCGCGCCGACCGCGGCCTGTTCGGCGGCATTGCCCGAGGGCAGGCCGAGGCGGTAGCCGCGTTCGATCGCCTTGTCGAGGATCGAGCGGGCGGCGTTGCTCTGGCCGACGCCGACCAGCCGCGGGCCCTTGCCGTCGTCGATGGCGAGCCACAGCACCGGCTTGGGCCGCGGCTGCGGCCAGATCGGCAGGCCGAGCAGGCCCACCAGGCCGTCGACCTTGCCCTGGTCGAAGCGCACCACCAGGGTGGTCTTGAACGACGGCGCGCCGTTGCGGCCGACGCCCTGGTCCTGGCGGTAGTCGAAGCCGTCGACGTAGTCCTTGGCCCGGCGCAGTTCCTGGCCGACGCCGGGGCGGCCGGTGGCGGCGCGGTCGCCGCTGATCTTCGCCAGCACCTGCGCCAGCGCCCGCGCGAAGCCGCGGTCCCGCTCGGTGTCGGTCTGGCTGTTGACCTGGACTTCGGCCTCGTAGACGCCGCTGGCGGAGGCGCGGTCGCCTTCCACCCGCTGGGCATGGGCGCCGGGGACGATCAGCGCCAGCCCGAGGCAGAGCCCCGCGACCCAACGCATCTTCCGCCAGTTCGATTGCCGCATCTTCGGTGTCCCGGACAGTGTGACCAAGGTCGGGCATGGTGCCACAACCCCCTCTTGCCGGGTAAGCGAAGGCGCGCGATCGCACCGCCGGATCGCACGTCCGCAGCCGGTCTCCCGCCGCGCCGGGCTACAATTCCGCCTTTCCGCGCGAGCAGCCCGCCGTGACCCAGACGCCCCCCGCCTCCACCGGAATGACCTACCGCGACGCCGGCGTCGACATCGACGCGGGCAACGACGTGGTCGAACGCATCAAGCCGCTGGTCCGGCGCAGCTTCCGCCCCGAGGTGATGGGCGGCCTCGGCGGCTTCGGCGCGCTGTTCGACCTCAGCGGCAAGTACCGCGAGCCGGTGCTGGTCTCCGGCACCGACGGCGTCGGCACCAAGCTGAAGCTGGCCCAGCAGTTGAACCGCCACGACACCATCGGCATCGACCTGGTCGCGATGTGCGTGAACGACGTGCTGGTGCAGGGCGCCGAACCGCTGTTCTTCCTCGACTACTTCGCCACCGGCAAGCTCGACGTCGACACCACGGTGGCCGTGGTCGGCGGCATCGCGAAGGGCTGCGAACTGTCCGGCTGCGCGCTGATCGGCGGCGAAACCGCCGAGATGCCCGACATGTACCCGCCGGGCGAATACGACCTCGCCGGCTTCTGCGTGGCCGCGGTCGAGAAGTCGAAGCTGCTCGACGGCGCGAAGGTGCGCGAGGGCGACGTGCTGATCGGCATCGCCTCCAGCGGCCCGCACTCCAACGGCTATTCGCTGATCCGGCGCATCTACGACCGCGCCGGCCGCCCGGCCGACCTCGACCTCGGCGGCGTCCGCCTGGTCGACGCGCTGATGGCGCCGACCCGGCTGTACGTGAAGCCGGTGCTGGAATTGCTCGGCGGCGCGCACGGCGAGGCCGTCCACGCGATGGCGCACATCACCGGCGGCGGCCTGACCGAGAACATCATCCGGGTGATCCCGGACGGCCTCGGGCTGTCGATCGACGCGTCGAGCTGGACCCTGCCGCCGGTGTTCGACTGGCTGCAGCGCGAGGGCAACGTCGCCCGCGGCGAAATGTGGCGCACCTTCAACTGCGGCATCGGCTTCGTGCTGGTCGCGCCGCAGGCCGCGGTCGGCGCGCTGGAAGGCGAACTCGACCGCCTCGCCCTGCCGCACTGGCGGATCGGCGAAGTCACCCGCACCGAAGCGAGCCGCGCCGGCGACGGCGAGCGGGTGCGGATCGGCTGACGGCGGCCATGAGCGTCCCCGCCCCGGCGACCGACGCCACGACACAGGATCTGGAACACCTGCGCCTGCTGTCGATCTTCCACTACATCGTCGCGGCGATGACCGGCCTGTTTTCGCTGTTTCCGGTGATCCACCTCGTCGTCGGCATCGCCATGATCACCGGCCACATCGACACGCCCGATCCGGAAGCCCGGTTCGCCGGGTGGTTCTTCGTGGCCTTCGCATCGGTGTTCATCGCCTGCGGCATGACCCTCGCCGGCTTCATCGCATACGCGGGACGCTGCCTGCAGCGGAGGCGCCGGCACATGCTGTGCCTGGTCGTGGCCGCACTGGCCTGCATGATCATGCCGTTCGGGACCGTGCTCGGCGTCTTCACGCTGGTCACGTTGACCAAACCCCAGGTGAAGGCGCTCTTCGCGGACGCGCCGGGGCGATGATCGTGGCCGGGCGCCGCCTCGCCGTCCTCGCCTCCGGCGCCGGCACCAACCTGCAGGCGCTGATCGACGCGATCGCCGCGGGCGACCTCGACGCCACGATCGTCGGCGTGTTCTCCGACAAGGCCGGCGCGACGGCGCTGCAGCGCGCGCGCGACGCCGGGATCGCGGCCGCCGCGCTGTCGCCGAAGGCGTTCGCCTCGCGCGAGGCGTTCGACGCGGCGTTCTTCGCCGCGGTCGATGCCGTCGCCCCGGACCTGATCGTCTGCGCCGGGTACATGCGGATCATCTCGGCCGGGGAGATCGAGCGCCGGCCGGATCGCATGATCAACCTGCATCCGTCGCTGCTGCCGGCGTTCAAGGGCCTGCACACCCACCGGCAGGCGCTGGCCGCGGGCGTCGCCGAACACGGCGCCAGCGTCCACGTGGTGACGCCCGGGCTCGACGACGGCCCGGTGATCGCCCAGGCGCGGGTGCCGGTGCTGCCCGGCGACGACGAGGCCGCCCTCGCCGCCCGGGTCCACGCGGTCGAGCATCCGCTGCTGGTCGAGAGCGTCCGCCTGCTGGCCTCGGGTCGGCTGCGGCTGTCGGGCGGCAGCATCTTCCTGAACGACGCGCCGCTCGCGGCCCCCCTTCAGCCGGCAGCCACCCCGCCCTCCGCATGATGCGGCCCGTCATGCGCCTGCCCATCGCCCTCGCCCTGCTCCTGTCGCTCGCCGCGCCGCTGGCGCCGGCGCAGTCGCCCGTGGCCTCGGGCGCGACAGGTGCAGGCGACGCCGCCGCGGTCAATCCGGTGCTGGCGCCGCGCCCCCTGTCGCCGTTCGTCGCCCGCTACGAGGCCGACTACCACGGCAAGCCGGCCGGCGACGCCACGCTCGCTCTGGTGCAGGCCTCCGCCCCGCGCTGGCGCGTCGACCTCGGCATCCACGGCCGCCGCGGCATGCTCGGCGTGCTCGGCCTGAACGTGCAGCAGAGCACCGTGTTCGACAGCGTCGACGGCGCCTACCGCCCGCTCAGCCAGAGCACGGTCCGCAAGGGCCTGTTCCTCGGCCGGTCGGCGACCGGCGCCTACGACTGGACCCGCGGCACCGCGCAGTGGACCGGCGACCTGAAGGATCGCCACAAGGCGCCGGTGGCGCTGCAGCCGGGCGACATGAGCGGCCTGCTGATCAACCTGGCCATCGTCCGCGATGCCCGCCCCGGCGCCCTCCTGCGTTATCGTTTCGTGGAGGGGGGCCGGGTCCGCGACCATGTCTACCGGGTCTCGGACACGCCGGAGACGGTGGCCGTCGGCGGCCTCGACTTCGCCGCGCTGCGCGTGGCCCGCACCAACGGTGGCGACGACGAAACCGTGGTCTGGGTCGCCGAGGGCGTACCGACGCCGGTCCGCATCCTCCAGCGCGAGGACGGCGAGGACGCCATCGACCTCCGGCTCATGGAATACCGCTGACGCCATCCCCATCTCCCCGCTTCCCCCGCCGGCCCCACGCCGGACCGATGCCCGAAGGAACGTCATGACCCCCACCCGCTTCCCCGTTCCGCTGCGCGGCCCGCTGTTCGCCGCCGCCCTCCTCGCCGCCACGGCGTCGCTGCCGGCGCACGCGCTTGAACCGTTCTCCGCCGATTACGAGGCCAGCTACATGGGCCTGTCGGCGAAGGGCCGGATGACCATCGAGCCGCAGGCCGGCAACCAGTGGAAGTACACCCTGAAGGTCAGCAACCAGGTCGCGCAGCTCACCCAGGTCACCGTGTTCGAGGACCGCAACGGCCAGTGGCGGCCGCTGTCGGGCACCGACGCCTCGCTGCTGCTGGTCAAGAAGATCCGCCGCAACGCCGTCTACGACTGGACCGCCGGCCAGGCACGCTGGAGCGGCGACGTCAAGCCCGAACGCGCCGGCCCGGTGGCCCTGCAGGCCGGCGACGTCGATGCGCTGCTGCTCAACCTCGCCCTCACCCGCGACGCCCTCGCCGGCAAGCCGCTGCGCTACCGCATGGTCGACGAGGGCCGCGCCAAGCCGATGCAGTTCACCATCGCAGGCAAGGACACCCTCACCATCGGCGGCAAGCCGCAGGCGGCGACCAAGCTGGTCAGCAGCAACGGCAACAAGCAGATGTTCGTCTGGGTGGTCGACGGCCTGGAACTGCCCGCGCGCATCCTCCAGCGCAAGGACGGCAAGGACGACATCGACCTGAAGATCACCTCGGTGCGGTGATCGCGGCACGGTAGAGCGGCCTTCAGGCCGCTGCTTTTCGGTATTCGGAAATGCAGCGGCCTGGTATCCAACAGCCGGATGGCGGGTCGGGCCGCTCTGACGGGAAATCGTCTCAGTCGATCCGCCGGATCTTCGCACCCAGGCCCGAGAGCTTTTCCTCGATCCGCTCGTAGCCGCGGTCGAGATGGTAGATGCGGTCGATCGTGGTCTCGCCGTCGGCGACGAGGCCGGCGAGGATCAGCGACGCCGAGGCGCGCAGGTCGGTCGCCATCACCGGCGCGCCGCCCAGTTGTTCGCGGCCGCGGACGATCGCGGTGTGGCCGTCGATGCGGATGTCGGCGCCCAGGCGCAGCAGCTCCTGCACGTGCATGAAGCGGTTCTCGAAGATCGTCTCGCTGATCACGCCGACGCCTTCCGCCACGCAATTCAGCGCCATGAACTGCGCCTGCATGTCGGTCGGGAAGCCCGGGTGCGGCGCGGTGGTGATGTCCACCGCCTTCGGCCGCCTGCCGTGCATGTCGAGGGTGATGGTGTCGGCGTCCTCGGCGATCTCGGCGCCGGCCTCGACCAGCTTGTCGATCACCGCGTCCAGCGTGTCCGGGCGCGCGCCGCGGCAGACGATGCGGCCGCCGGTCATCGCGGCGGCGACGAGGAAGGTGCCGGTCTCGATGCGGTCGGCGACCACGTCGTGGCGGCCGCCGTCGAGGCGTTCGACGCCGTGGATGGTGATCCGGTTGCTGCCCGCGCCCTCGATCTTCGCGCCCATCGCGACCAGGCATTCGGCCAGGTCGACGATCTCCGGCTCCATCGCCGCGTTCTCGAGCACGCTGGTACCCTCGGCGAGGGCCGCGGCCATCATCACGTTCTCGGTCGCGCCGACGCTGACCATGTCGAACACCACGCGGCCGCCCTTGAGGCGTTCGGCCCGGGCCTTGATGAAGCCGTGGTCGACGCTGACCTCCGCGCCCAGCGCCTGCATGCCCTTGATGTGCTGGTCGACCGGCCGCGAACCGATCGCGCAGCCGCCCGGCAGCGACACCTCGGCCGCGCCGTGCTTCGCCAGCAGCGGCCCCAGCACCAGCACCGAGGCGCGCATGGTTTTCACCAGCTCGTACGAAGCGACGTGGCTGTGGACGCTGCGCGCATCGACGCGCACGGTGCCGGCCTCGCGGTCGTGATCGACCTGCGCGCCGAGTTCGCGCAGCAGCTTGATCGTGGTGACGACGTCGTGCAGGTACGGCACGTTGCCGATCTCCACCGGCCCGTCGGCGAGCAGGGTCGCGCACAGGATCGGCAGGACGGCGTTCTTGGCGCCGGAGATGCGGACCTCGCCGCGAAGGGGCGTGCCGCCGGTGACGACGATTTTCTGCATGGTCGGAAGGAATCGGAGGAAGTGGCAGGGAAGCGACCGTCGCCGATCGCGGGATGAGGGCGTCGCCGGGGTCCGTCCCGCACCGCGTCCGCGGGCCGGCCTCAGCCGGCTTCTTCGGGGGTCAGCGTCCGCAGCGACAGCGCGTGGATCTCGTTGCCCATCAGGCTGCCCAGCGTGGCGTAGACCATGCGGTGGCGGGCCAGCGGCAGCTTGCCGCGGAAGTCCGCGCAGACCACCTGCGCCTCGAAATGCACGCCATCGTCGCCGAACACCTGCACCTGCGCGTCGGGGAGGCCCTGTTCGATGAGCTGGCGGATGGCGTCGGGAGTCATGTGGGGTCGTGGTCCGGGGGCGTCGGTGGGGCGTCGGCACGGGCCGATCGCGGGGTGGTTCGGGCGCGTCTCCCGCATTCATCGGCCGTCCGGGCAAACCTGAATGGCCGTGCGTAGAATGGGCCGCCCAGCTTAACGGAAAGCCGCCGGCTCCCCAATCCGGCTCCCCCATGGCGACCCCCCGCCCGACCGCCTCCGATCCGATCACCGACGCCGCGCTGGCCGCCAGCGGCCGGCGCGTGTTCGACGTGGAGCGCGAAGGCCTGGCGGCGGTGGCGGCGCGGATCGACGGGGACTTCTCCGCCGCCTGCCGGCTGATCCTCGAGTGCAGGGGCCGCGTGGTCTGCATGGGCATGGGCAAGTCCGGCCATGTCGCCCGCAAGATCGCCGCCACCCTCGCCTCCACCGGCACCCCCGCCTTCTACGTGCATCCGGGCGAAGCCGGCCACGGCGACCTGGGGATGATCACCGACCTCGACGTGGTGCTCGCCCTGTCCTACTCCGGCGAATCGGACGAGATCCTCACCGTCCTGCCGGTGCTCAAGCGCCAGGACAACCGCCTGATCGCGATGACCGGCCGCCCGCAGTCCACCCTCGCCCGCGAGGCCGACCTGCACCTGGACGTCAGCGTCCCGGCCGAAGCCTGCCCGCTGGCGCTGGCGCCGACCTCCAGCACCACCGCCTCGCTGGCGATGGGCGACGCGCTGGCGGTGGCGCTGCTGGAGGCCCGCGGCTTCACCTCCGAGGACTTCGCGCGCTCGCACCCGGCCGGCGCGCTCGGTCGCCGCCTGCTGCTGCACATCGCCGACGTGATGCACACCGGCGACGACATCCCGCGCGTCGGCCCCGACGCCACCCTCGGCGACGCGCTGCTGGAAATGAGCCGCAAGCGCCTGGGCATGACCGCGGTGGTCGACGACGACGGCCGCCTGCTCGGGCTCTACACCGACGGCGACCTGCGCCGCTCGCTGGCCGACCCGGCCAACGACGTGCGCGGCACCCGCATCGACCGGGTGATGACCCGCACCCCGGTCACCATCGACGCCGACGCCCTCGCGGTCGAGGCGGCGCAGCGCATGGAGGCGCACAAGATCAACGCCCTGCTGGTGATCGACGGCGAACGCCGCGTGGTCGGCGCGCTCAACATCCACGATCTGCTGCGCGCGCGGGTGGTCTGAGGATGGCGCCCGCCCTGCCGGCGCATCTCGCCGGTCTCGACGACGATCTGCTGGCGCGCGCGGCGCGGATCAGGCTGGCGTGCTTCGACGTCGACGGCACGCTGACCGACGGCCGCCTGTTCCTCGACGCCGAAGGCCGCGAACTGAAGGCCTTCCACGTCCACGACGGCCAGGGCCTGGTGCTGCTGCGCAAGGCCGGCATCGAGGTCGCGTTCGTCACCGCGCGCCGCAGCGAATCCGCCGCGCGCCGCGCGCAGGAGCTGGGCGTGCGCGCGCACATCGGCGTGCAGGACAAGCTCGCCTGCGTGCAGGCGCTGTGCGCCGAACTCGGCACCGGCATCGAGACAGTGAGTTTCATGGGCGACGACCTGCCCGACGTCGCGGTCATGCGCGCCTGCGGGCTGGCGGTGGCGCCCGCGGACGCGCACGCCTGCATGCGCTCGGTCGCGCACTGGCGGACCCGCGCCAACGCCGGCGCCGGCGCCGCGCGCGAACTGTGCGACCTGCTGCTGGCTGCGCAGGGCCGCTATCCCGACACCGCGCCGCCCGGCGCGACCGGAGGCCGCGCATGAACTGGCGGCCGCTCCTCGTCCTGGCGCTGGTCGTCGGCGCCGCGCTGGCCGGCTGGGCGCTGTGGACGCACCGCATGCCGGCGGCGCCGGTCGCCGCGGCGGGCGACCGTCCCGATTACCGGCTCGACGATTTCGAGCTGGTCTCGCTCGACCCCGCCGGCCGCGAATCCTTCACCCTTCGCGCCCCGACCCTGGTCCGCCGCCCCGGCGACCGCACGATGTCGCTGACGACCCCGGTGTTCTTCGTGCCCAACGGCGAAGGCAAGTACTGGGAAATCCGCAGCCGCAGCGGCTGGGTCAGCGCCGACCAGAGCGAGATCCGGCTGCAGGGCGAAGTCAAGGCGAACGGCCCGGCCGACGACGTGCGCCCGGTGACCATGAACACCGACCACCTCAGCGTCTACCCGCGGCAGAACCGCGCCAGCACGGATGCGGTCGTGACCATCGTCCAACCCGGTTCTATACTCCGCGGACGCGGCTTCGCGGTGTCCACGCTCACCAAACGCTACGTGCTCCGATCCGAGGTCCAGTCCACCCATGCGCCGAGCTCACACTGATTCCGCCGCCCCGCGAACGACGCCGGCCCTCGCCGCCGCGCTCGTCGTCGCGCTCGCATCGCTCGCCGTCGCCGGCGTCGCCGCCGCGCGCGATTCGGATCGCAACCAGAACATGAACATCCAGGCCGCGCACAGCGAAGGCAGCCTGGAGGACACCGGCGTCTACACCTTCACCGGCGCCGTGGTCATCACCCAGGGCACGATGGAAATCCATTCCGACCGCGCCGACATCCATCGCGCCGGCGGCGAGATCGCCAAGGCCGAACTCACCGGCAAGCCGGCCACGCTCAAGCAGCAGATGAACGACGGCAGTTGGATGAACGCCCGCGCCAACCGCATCGACTACGACACCCGCAACGACGTGATCGTGCTGATCGGCGACTACACCGTCACCACGCCGCGCGGCACCACCAGCGGCCAGCGCCTGACCTACGACCTCAAGAGCAGCCGGGTCGAGAGCGGCGGCGACAGCGGCCGGATCAGCATGACCTTCGTGCCGAAGACGGCGCAGGGCAACGGCGCGGACCCGAAGACGAACGCACCGAAGACGAACGCGCCCAAGCCGACCGCACCGAAACCGGCCGCGCCCGGGCCGTCCACCCAGGGCAAGCCCTGATGCTCGTCGCCGAAGGGCTGCGCAAGCGCTACAAGTCGCGCGAGGTCGTCCGCGATTTCGGCCTCAAACTCGAGGCCGGCGAAGTCGTCGGCCTGCTCGGCCCCAACGGCGCCGGCAAGACCACCTGCTTCTACATGATCGTCGGCCTGGTGCCGGCGGACGCCGGCCGCATCGTGCTCGACGGCCACGACATCACCGGCGAGCCGATGTACGTCCGCGCACGCCGCGGCGTCGGCTACCTGCCGCAGGAACCGTCCGTGTTCCGCAAGCTCAGCGTCGCCGACAACCTGCGGCTGGTGCTGGAACTGCGCCCCGACCTCGACGCCGACGGCCGCGAACGCGAACTGGCGTCGCTGCTGGAGGAGCTGCAGGTCGGCCACGTCGCCGAGCAGATCGGCGCCAGCCTCTCCGGCGGCGAGCGGCGGCGCGTCGAGATCGCCCGCGCGCTGGCCGCCAAGCCGCGGATGATGCTGCTCGACGAACCCTTCGCCGGCGTCGACCCGATCTCGGTCGGCGAGATCCAGCGCATCGTCCGCCACCTCAAGAACCGCGGCATCGGCGTGCTGATCACCGACCACAACGTCCGCGAGACGCTCGGCATCTGCGATCGCGCGTACATCCTCAGCGAAGGCGCGGTGCTCGCCCAGGGCGCGCCCGAGACCCTGCTCGCCAACCCCGAAGTGCGCCGGGTGTACCTGGGCGAATCCTTCCGGCTCTGATCGCGGCCAGCGATCGGGACCATCGATCGCAGGCCCCGCTCGGCGGCATCGGTCGGCTCCGCTGATCGAGGGTAACGATCGAGGGTAATGATCGCCGGCCACGATCGCAGGGCCGGGCCGCGCGACCGCCGCAGCCGTCGCCCGGCCGCGCTGTGGCGCACGTCGCGGAACCGGGGCGGCGTCTTTGCAAGAATCGCGCCAAGGGACGCCCGGAACGGCGCGCAAGGGCTAACATACGGACATGAAGCCACGCCTTCAGACATCGCTCGGTCAACAGCTCGTCCTGACGCCGCAGTTGCGCCAGGCCCTGCATCTGCTGCAGTTGTCGTCGCTGGAACTCGAGCAGGAGATCGCGATCGCGGTCGAGAGCAATCCGCTGCTGGACTGGGCCGAGGGCGACGGCGCCGAGGCGCCCGAAGGCATGCCCGAGCCGCCCGCGCCCGCCGAGGCCGCCCCCGCCGAGGAACCCGCGGCCGAAGCCGACGCTCCCGGCCTCGACGACGGCTGGGAACCGCCGGACACCTGGGGCGCCACCGGCGGCGGCGGCGAGGACGACGGGCTCGATCCCATGGACCGGCTGACCCGCACCGAATCGCTGCACGACCACCTGTCCTGGCAATTGCATCTCACCCGGCTGTCGCCGCAGGACCTGCGGATCGGCACCGCGATCGTCGACGCGATCGACGACGACGGCTACCTGCGCGAACCGCTGGCGGGCATCGCCGAGGCGCTGCTGCCCGACGTGCGCGTCGGCGAGGACGAGATCGCGACCGTCCTGCACCAGATCCAGCGCTTCGACCCGCCCGGCGTGGGCGCCCGCGACCTTCGCGAATGCCTGGCGCTGCAGTTGCACGCGCTGCCGGCCGACACGCCGTGCCGCGCGCAGGCGCTGCGCGTGGTCGAGGAGGCGCTGGAGCGGCTGCCGAAGCTCGGCGTCGACGGCCTCGCCGCCGAACTCGGCCTCAGCGCCGACGCCGCCGCCGGCGCGATGCAACTGGTGCGCTCGCTCGACCCGCGCCCCGGCTCGCAGCTCGGCGGGATGAGCGCCGACACCTACGTCACGCCCGACTGCGTGATCTGGCGCCACAACGGGATGTGGCGGGCCGCGCTCGCGGGCAGCAACACCCGGCTCACCATCCATCGCGGCTACGAAGGCATGATCCAGCACGCCAGCAGCAGCGACGCCAGCTACCTGCGCGGCCGCCTGCAGGAAGCGCGCTGGCTGCTCAAGCACCTGGAGGCCCGCGGCGACACCCTGCTGAAGGTCGTGCGCTGCCTGATCCGCCAGCAGTCCGGCTTCCTCGAATTCGGCGAACAGGCGCTGCGCCCGCTCACCCTGCGCGAAGTCGCGGCGGAAGTCGGCCTGCACGAATCGACGGTCTCGCGCGCGATCTCGCGCAAGTACGCGATGACCCCGCGCGGCACGCTGGCGCTGCGCAGCTTCTTCGCCTCGGGCATCGGCACCGAGGGCGGCGGCGAGGCCTCCAGCACCGCGATCCAGTCGATGATCCGGCGCCTGATCGACGAGGAGAACCCGCGCAAGCCGCTGTCCGACGCGAAGCTCGCCGACACCCTCAAGGCGTCCGGCGTCCCGGTGGCGCGGCGCACCGTGGCGAAGTACCGCGAGGCGATGAACATCCCGGCCTCGCACGAGCGCGTGCGCATGGCCTGAACGCGGCCCGCGGCGCTCTTGCGTCCTCGCCGCGCTCGGGTAACCTGTCGAAACGGCACATCGGATCGGACCGGCGCCGACGCGACTTGCACCTGCGCCGATCCGCCCCGATGTCCACCGGTGAGGCGTCCGCGACCGCCCGGTCGTACGCCCGCATCGCGCGCCCGCGGGCCGGGCCGACGCCGCGATGCGCGATACAGGCCCGGCACAACCAGAGGACATCGTCGATGCATATCGAAACCCACGGCCACCAGATCGAAGTCACCCCCGCGCTGCGCGATTACGTCGAAAGCAAGCTTTCGCGCCTCGGCCGGCATTTCGAGCATCCGATGGACGTCGTCCGCACCCAGTTGAGCATCAACAAACCGCATCACCGCGCCGAAGCCACCATCAACATCGCCGGCCGCACCCTGCACGCCGACGCCGACGCGCAGGACATGTACGCCGCCATCGACCTGCTCGCCGACAAGCTCGACCGCCTGCTGATCAAGCAGAAGGAAAAGATGGTCGACCACCACCGTGGGGAAAGCCTCGCGCGCGCCGCGGACTGAGTCCGTCCCTGCGCCCGGCGGCGCCCGCGCGCCGCCGGGCCGATCCCTGCCCACACCGTCTTCCGCATGAACGCCAGCATCAGCGCGCGCGATCTGTTCGATCAATTGCAGGAACGCCTCGCGCTGCGCTGGGTCGCCGGCCAGTCCGGCGACCAGCGCGTCCTCGAAGCCGTGGAGACGGTGGCCCGGCGGCCCTCGCTCGCCGGCTACCTCAACACCATCTATCCGAACAAGGTGCAGATCCTCGGCACCGAGGAGCTGTCCTGGCTCGACGCGCTCGACGCGCGCCAGCGCTGGGAGACGATCGAGAAGATCATGCAGTTCCGGCCGCTGGCGATGGTCATCAGCAAGGACCAGCCCTGCCCGGAGGACCTGCGCGCCGCCGCGGAGGAATCCGACACCCCGCTGTGGGCGTCGCCGCGACGCGGCCACGAGCTGTTCAACCACCTGCAGTACCACCTCGCGCGCAAGCTCGCGCCGCGGCTGACCGTGCACGGCGTGTTCATGGAGATCTACTCCATCGGCGTGCTGATCACCGGCGAGTCCGGCGCCGGCAAGAGCGAGCTCGCGCTGGAGCTGGTGACCCGCGGCCATCGCCTGGTCGCGGACGACGCGCCCGAATTCACCCAGATCGCGCCCGACGTGCTCGATGGCGCCTGCCCCGAGCTGCTGCAGGACCTGCTCGAAGTGCGCGGCCTGGGCGTGCTCAACGTGCGCCAGATGTTCGGCGACACCGCGGTGAAGCGGAACAAGTACCTGCGCCTGATCGTGCACCTCACGCGGCCGCACCTGGAGCCGCAGGCGACCGGCATGGAGCGGCTGATCGGCGATCTCGGCTCGCGCCGGCTGCTCGACCTCGACGTGCCGATGATCACCCTGCCGGTGATGCCCGGCCGCAACCTCGCGGTGCTGACCGAGGCCGCGGCGCGCGCGCACATCCTGCGGATCAAGGGCGTGGACCCGGCCGCGGCGTTCATGGCCCGGCATTCGCACTTCCTGGAGCGCGCCGAGTGACGCCGACCGCGCCCGCGCAGGCGTCGCGGCTGATCGTCGTCAGCGGCATGTCCGGCGGCGGCAAGTCGATCGCGCTGCACACCCTCGAAGACCTCGACTTCGACTGCGTCGACAACCTCCCGGCCGAACTGCTGCCGGACTTCGTGCGCAACGCGACCGGCAAGGGCGACCTGCCGCCGCGGCTCGCGGTCGGGATCGACGTGCGCAACCGCCAGACCGACCTGTCGCGGCTGCCGACCTGGCTGTCGCAGGCCGGCGCGCTCGGCCTGGACACCACGCTGGTGTTCTTCGACGCCGTCGACGACGTGCTGCTGCGGCGCTACGCCGAGACCCGTCGCCGGCATCCGCTGAGCCATCGCGGGCTGGCGCTGGCCGAGGCGATCGCGCAGGAACGCACCCTGCTGCGGCCGCTGCGCGCACTGGCCGACGTGGTCATCGACACCAGCGAGACCAACGTCCACCAGTTGCGGCGGCGGGTCATCACCGAGCTCGGCCTCGGCGACGACCGCACCGTGTCGCTGCTGTTCGAGTCCTTCGCGTACCGTCGCGGGGTGCCGGCCGACGCCGACTTCGTGTTCGACGCGCGCAGCCTGCCCAACCCGCACTGGGACGCGCGGCTGCGCCCGCTCTCGGGCCGCGACCGCGCGATCCGCGAATACCTCGACGGGCAGGACGACGCGCGCGAGTACGTGCGCCAGGTCGCCGGGTTCCTCGACCACTGGCTGCCGAAGATGCAGGGCGACACCCGCAGCTACATCACGATCGCGTTCGGCTGCACCGGCGGCCGCCATCGCTCGGTCTACCTCGCCGAAACCCTGGCCGCGCACGCGCGCGCCAAGGGCTGGCGCGAAGTCGCGACCTTCCACCGCGAACTGGAGTGACGCTCAGCCCGCGCGGAGGCGGGCCTGCAGATTCTCCA
The DNA here is from genome assembly GCA_019510125.1 of Lysobacterales bacterium. Taxonomy (GTDB): domain Bacteria; phylum Pseudomonadota; class Gammaproteobacteria; order Xanthomonadales; family Xanthomonadaceae; genus Lysobacter_I. Next base: position 118,540 of record JAEKKX010000003.1, on the reverse strand, counting down.
CCGCCTGCCGCCACGCATCGGCGTCGTCGCTGTCTTCCCACAGTTCGCGCAGTTCGGAATCCGCGCCCAGCACCCGCGCGACCGCGCGCTGCGCCTTGTCCAGCAGCGCCGGCGACGGTGCCCCGGGATGGGCCGCGACCCAGGCATCGACCGCCTCGGTGTACGCGTTGCGCACGCCGCCGCGACCGCGCAGCCGCGCCAGCGTCTCCGCGGCGGCCAGCGCCTCCTCGGCCTCGGGCGCTTCGAGGTAGTCGTCGCCGGCGTCGAGCACGGCGTCGAGCGTGCGTTCGATCAGGCCATGGTCGCGCGCGTCCTTGAGCCCGTACGCCCAGTCGCAGGCGGTGTCGTTGTCGAAAATGCCGGTGTCCCAGGCGCCCATGCGCGTCTCCTCGTGGTCGTTCGCGACGATCAGTCGTCCGCCCGGCGCAGCGACCAGAACGGGATGTCCCGGCGCAGCCGGAACCCCATGCGTTCGTAGAGCGCCTTCGCCCGCGGATTGCCGTGGCTCACGTGCAGGAACGGCACGAGGCCCGCGGCGAGCAGATCATTGCACAGCCAGGCGGTGAGCCGGCGGGCGTAGCCGCGGCCGGTGAAGTCCGGGTGGGTGCAGATCGCGCTGACTTCCCGGAAGCGCTCGGTGCCCAGCCGCTCCCCCACCATCGCCGCGAGCCGGCCCTCGACGTACACCCCGAAGTAGCGGCCCATCGCCATGGTCCGTTCGCGGAAATAGTGCGGGTAGACCCGCGCGGTCAACGCGAGCACGTCGGCGCGGTGCGTGTCGTCCAGCGCCACGAGGTCGGGACCGTCCTCCAGTGGGATCGGCGCGGTGCGGACCATCTGCGCGAGTTCGCCGAGCGGCTCGAGCCGCCAGCCCGCGGGCGCGCGCGGGGCGACCCCGAGCAGATAGAGCGACTCGCCCGGCGCGACCAGGCGCGCGAACGCTGCGCCTGTATCGACATCGGCATGCGCGACCCCGAGGAACGGCGCGTGCGACGCCGGATAGCGCGCCGTCTCGCCGACGACCTGCGCGAGATCGGCGTGGCGGCTGCGCAACGACGACCAGAACGGGTTGTCGAGATCGGCGAACGCGGTCGGGGACGAAGCGGCGGACATGGCCGCAGCATAGCCGGCCGGATCGCGATCGACGCGGCCGCCGCGGCGCGCGCGCCGTGCCAGACGCGCGCCGTGCAAGAATCGCGCCCTCCCGATGCGTAGCGCGAATCGATGACCTCGGACACTCCCGCCAGCCCTGCCGTCCCCGCCGACCTCGCCGCTCCGGCGACACTGCGCGCCGCCTTCAATCCGCTGCTGCGGCCCTATCTGGTGGTCTACGTCGCCTGGTGCCTGCTGGTCACCGTCGTGTTCAGCCCGCTGACGGTGGTGTGGCTGCTCGGCATCGGCCAGTGGTGGGCCCGCCACTATTTCGAGCGGCTGACGTGCGAACTGGACGATCGCGTGCTCAACTTCCGCAAGGGCATCCTGTTCCAGGTCGAGAAGACCATTCCGCTGGAGAACATCCAGGACGTGACCTTCATCGAAGGACCGCTGCTGCGTCGCTTCCACCTGACCGTGCTGCGCATCGAAACCGCCGGGCAGAGCCAGGGCCAGGCCCACAACATGCAGTTGGCCGGGATCATCGACGCCGACCGGCTACGCGCGGAGATCCTGCTCCGGCGCGATCGCCTGCGCCGCGAACTGGCCGGGGCCCGCGCCGACCACGACGCCGCGCAGTTGGCGGCGCTGCACGCGATCCGCGACCGTCTCGACGACATCGCCGCGCTGCTGCGGCGCGAACGCGGCTGAGCCGGCCTCACGCACCGTCGCGCACCAGCGCGACAATCGCTTCGGTGCGGTCCAGTCGCACCTCGGCCTGCGCGTAACCGGCGACCTCGACCCGCACCGACGGCACGGTCGCGCCGTCGAGCACGAGGCGGCCGTCGCCGTCGGCGACCAGCGTCAGCGGCGGCGCGCCGCGCAGCGGCGCGATCACCGCGACCGGCGCGCCGGCCAGCGGCCGACCGTCCGCGAGCAGGCGCAGGACGACCCGATGCCCGGCCGTCGTGTCGATGCGGGTGCGATAGCGCGAGGCGTCGGCGCGGACCTCGACCGCCGGACTCGTCGCCACCCGCCACGGCGCCAGCAGCGCGGCGACGCGCACCGGGCCGTCGCGATCCAGCGAGACCGCCATGCCGCCGACGCGCGGCCGGAACGCATCGGCGGCGGCATCGCGCCAGGCGCCGTCCTCGCGTCGCTGCAGCACGAACACCGGGAACGGCGATCCCGCGCGCGGCGCCCGCGACACCTCGACGCCGGGCACGTCCACCTGCAGCCAGCGCAGCGGCGCGAGCGCGACCGTCCGCTCGACCGTGGCCGGCGGCGCGTCGCCCAGCTCGACCGCCAGCGGCACGCGCTCGGGCCAGTCGGGCAGCGCGTCGATCAGGAACGAGGACGCGGCCGGCGGCGGGAACAGCGCCTGCAGCGACAGCGGCGCCGAAGCGTCGATACCGGCGATGCGCACGACGCCGCGCGCATCGGGTCGGAACCGGCGTTCGCCCCGCGGCGACGCCCAGGCCACGGTCGGCACGGTCAGCGGCACGCCGCTGCCGCGTTCGACCAGCCGCAGCAGCAGCGTCGTCGACAGCGACGACCCGAGCTCGGTCGCGCCGGGATCGAACGCGAAGTCGGTATAGCGGCCGGCGGACAGGCGCACCCGACGGCGTTCGCTTTCGACGCCGTCGATCACCGCGACCACGTCGAGCTCGCCCGGCGGCAGCGGCGCGAGGACGACCTCGCCCGCGTGGTCGGGATCGATCGGCAGCGCGGTATCGTCGTAGGCATCGAGCAGCGCCGGCGCTTCGCGGCGGATCAACGCCTGCCATGCGGTCTCGTCGGCGCCGCCTTCGACGCGCCGCAGGAGCAGGCCCGCGCGCGCCGCCGTCGGCGCACGCACGCGCAGCCCCGCGGCCACGCGCGGACGCAGGCCGGCGGGCGCATCCCCGCGCGCGAACCGCGCCTCGTAGAAGCGCAGGCCGTCGCCGGCGCGCGCCTGCAGCACGTAGCGGTCGGCGGCCGGGAGATCGAGCGGACCAACCTCGACGCTGCCGTCGGCCAGCGGCGTCGCCGGCGCGTTCGTCCAGCGCGTCACCTGCGCGAGGTCGTGGAGATCGCCAGGCCCCGCACCTTGCCGACCGCCGCGCTCCCAGGCGCGGTATGCGGCACGGTCGTCGGGCGGGACGTTCGCCAGGCCGATCCGCACCGAAGCCGGGTCGGCGGCGACGCCGGCATCCGGCAGCAGGCGGATGCGCAGGCCGGCGACGCCGCCCTCGCCCGCCCCGTCGCGCGCCGCGCCAGCGGCTTCCGCGGGCGCCTGTGCGGGATCGCGATGCGCCCCGCGCCACCAGAGCGCCGACAGCAGCACGGCGCCGAGCGCGAGGCCGGCGCCGATCCGCACCGCGAGCCGGAGACGGCCGCGCATCCCGACTCAGTCGGTGTCGGCGGTGGAATACAACTGCAGATAGACCGGCGCGTGGTCGGACACGCCGTTGCGGAACGCGCACATGTCGGCGATGTAGTCGCGACCCGAGGTCGAGTACTCGGTGACGTAGCTGGCCTGCATCCAGAAATGGTCGTAGGCGCTGGCGAAGGCGCAATTGGTGTTGATCGAGGTCAGTTCGTTGACCCGGTAACCGACCACCGGCGACAGCGCGGTGAGGCCCGACCACCACGTCGAAGTCGCTTCGCGATTGTTGTCGCCGACCATGATCACGTCCTGGTCGCTGCTGCTCGCGTCCTGCACCGACCGGAACACGCCGGCGATCGCCGCGATCTCGGCCTGGCGCTCCGCGGTGGTGCCGAAGACCGTATGCCAGTTGATGAAGGTGTAGTCGGCGCCGGTCTGGATGTGCCGGACCTTGACGATCTGCGGTTCGCGCTCGAACACGTCGCCGGCGTCGGCCCACACCGAGGACGACAGCACCTGCACCCGGTCGGTGCGGAAGAACACCGCGTAGCGCTCCTTGTAGCTGCTGCGGCCGATGGCGTCGGTGACGCGGTAGTCCCAGGCGTAGCCGCTGACGCGGTTGAGCGCGGCCACCACGTTCTCGGGCGTGTCGGCGTACATCACTTCCTGCGCGAACACCAGGTCGGCGCCGTTGGGCGATGTCGCGTTGGCGCCGTAGTTGTTCCAGATCTGGCGGGCATAGGCATCCCAGTCCTGCTGGCCGTTCCAGCCGGCGTGCAGCATGTTCCAAGAGACCACGCGGAGGTACGACTGTGCGGAGGCCTGCGCCGCGAAGGCGAACAGGCACACGGCGAACAGGCGCGCGAGGAACCCGGCGAGACCACGATGAGCCATGACGCCTCCGAAGGCGGGCGATGCGAGTGGACGGGATGCAGCGCGGCGCAGTCTCCGCGCGCGATGTGTCCGTCGTGTGTCGCCCCGGTGTCAGCCTTCCCGGCGGTTTTTTCCGCCGCGCACGGGCGGACCCGGCCCGAGGCCCATCGCGTCGTGTTCGCACTTCCCTCGTCGGCGCCGGCGCTTCGGCGATCGACGCGCCGAGGCCGGCGCCGCGGTCAATCGATCCGGTACACCCGCGGCTTCGGCAGGTCGGCGTCGATCTGCAGGAACCAGCGCCCGGCGACGCCCGGCACCAGCAGCACCTCGGGGTCGCGCAGCGGCGTGCGCAGGGTCAGGCTGCCCTTGAGGATCTTCCACTGCTGGCCGTTGTCGAGCACGAACACGTCGCCCGGCCCCCAGCCGGCGATCTCGCCGGCGATGCGCGCCTTGATCGGTCCTTCGGCGAGTCCCGCGAACCGGGCCGGTCCGCGCGACGGCCGGGCGTCGGCCTCCGCAGCCTGGCGGCGCTGCGCCGCCGCCTCGATCTCGGCCTCGGCCCGCGCCTGCGCGCGCGCGTCCTCGACGGCCTGCCCCTGCGATTCGCGCAGCAGGCGGTTGAGCAGCGCCAGTTGTTCCGCCGACAGCGTGTCCAGGCCGGTGGCGTGGCGCTGCTCGGGCGTCAGCCGCCGCTCGATCTCGACGTAGGACGCGGCCGGCGGCTCGGCCGCGACCGCCGGGACGGCCGCGAGCAGGCACCACAGCGAACAGCACAGGACGATCAGGCGCATGGCCGGTTTCCGGGACGGGCGACGGGGCTGGACAGAATGCTGCAGGCAAATGACAGCCGCATGTCCGCCGGCGGCGGGCGGCGGGCGGCGGGCGGCGCGGACGACGATCCTGCGGCGCGGGCCCGGCCGCGGGTGATGGCGATGCGGGAGGGTGGACGACGGGCCTTCTGCGGCCCCACGCCTGCATCAACGAGGAACCGTCCGCGATCCGGACATCGCTGAACGCGCGCTTTCCCCGGCGGTTTCGCGCATCGCGCGCGATGTCCTGACCCGCGGGGCTTCGGCGTTCACCCATGCAGCCGGCGATGACGCCGGTTCCTTCCGACAACCCACAGGATTCCCATGCACAAGCGTCTCGCCCTGCTCATCGCCGCGTCCGTCCTCAGCCCCGCCGCCTTCGCCGCCGACTGGACCGGCTGGTACGTCGGCGCCGATGTCGGCCATGCCAACGGCGACTCGCGCGCCCGCGTCGCCCTCGGCGACAGTTGGCTGACCGAATCGACCAGCCTGCAGACCCACGTGAGCGACCAGTGGTCGAACGACCTGAGCCCGTCCGGCAGCGCCTACGGCCTCCACGTCGGCTACAACCACCAGTTCGAAAGCGGCTTCATGCTCGGCGGCGAGTTCGAATACGGCAACCTCAACCTCGACGACCGCAAGTTCATCGCCGGCGCCTCCAATCCCTTCAGCAGCGGCGAAGGCGCCCTGTCCTACGACACCGAAAACCGCATCGAGGCCAATCGCCAGTACAGCCTGCGCGCGAAGGTCGGCTACGCCAACGGCCCGCACTTCGGCTACCTCACCGCCGGCCCCACCCGCGTGGACGCCGACCTGACCGCGGAAATCCTCAGCACCGGCGACTACCACAAGCGCGCCCGCAAGTCGGAAAACCTCAGCGGCATCCAGTGGGGCGTCGGCTACGAGTACGGCTTCAACCCGCACTGGACCGGCCGCATCGAATACCTGCGCTCCGACCTGGGCAAGGTGCACTACGACACCGCCTACGTCGCCGGCAGCACGTTCACCGACCCGGTCTACACCGAACGCTTCTCGCAGGACCTGGAATTCGACACCGTGCGGATCGGCGTGAACTACCGTTTCTGAACGCACCCGGCGCCACCTGCCCGCGGCGCGCCGCCGCGGGCAGCCACCCGGGAAACGCCTGAACGCCCCGCGGCGTGCATCGCCCGGGGCCGCATGGTACGGTGCCGCCGGCGTCCCGCTCCGGTCGACCCGAGACAAGGACATGTTGAAACCCCACGCCCCCGCTTCCCCGTCGCCGCCGTCCGCTCCGCATCCCGTGCCCGGGACGCCGCGGACCTTCGGCGCGCGCGGCGTGTTCGCCACGCTCGCGCTTTCCCTCTCCCTCTCGCTTTCGGCCTGCGCTATGGAACAGACCCCACGATTCGACTCCGACGCCTGGAAGGCGCAACGCGGCGTCGCCGCCAAGGACAACACCCGCGGCGGCATGCTCGCGGCGATGGAAGCCGTCGTCCAGCCGGGCATGTCCCGCGACGCCGTGCTCGCCCTGCTCGGCGAACCCGACACCCGCGATGCCGAGACCGGCATCGACACCTACGAACTCGGCGTCGCCAAATTCGGCGTCGACGAGGAGTACTACGAGATCCGCTACCGCGACGGCAAGGTGGAATCCCGCCAGTGGCAACGCCGCTGACGGGCCTGCGCCCAGCCCGAACAGACAAGCCGCGAACGCATCCAGGAACAGGAGCCTCACCCCATGGCCAGGCCTGATCTCAACACGATCCGCACCCAGTACCAGGTCGCGGACGACACCATGATCGATTACCACCCGCGCGCGTTCGGCGCGATCGACATCCCGTTCACCAGCGCGGTCAGGATGACGAAGACCGAGGGCGAACTGCTCGACAAGCTCACCTTCGACCGCGGCCTCAACGGGCTGATGCAGATGAGCGACATCAAGGACCGCGCGTTCTCCGAAGGCGAACGCCGGTTCCCGGACAATCCGCTGCCCGCGGGCATCCCCGCCAGCCGCGAGCGCGAATGGCAGGGCAACGACGGCCACCGCGACGCGTTCCGCCACGCCTACTGGAACGCGCTGATGACCCAGCAGTTCGGCGAACAGTGGACGCGCGCGTTCGCCACCGCCCACGAGGGCGGGCCGGGCAATCCCGCCAACCGCGAGGCGATGGATCTCTACAACAACGAGATCGGCCGTTCGATCGGCGCCGCCAACCGCAACGCCACGCCCGACCAGCTCGCCAACCTCGTCGAGCAGGCGCTCAACCAGGGCAAGCTGGTGGTGATCGACAACGGCGGCAACCTGGAGTGGAGCGACCGCGTCGTGCGCGGCCACCATGGCCTCGCGCCGTCGGGCGCGATCGCGCCGGCGATCAACACCCCCGGCGTGGTCTCCACCGACAACAGCGTCAGCCAGGCGACCCCGCCGGTCACGCCCGGGCAGCCGGAGACGCGGCTGGCGGCGGCCGATCCCGCGGTCGAACGCATGCAGCAGGACCCGAAGTACGGCCAGGTGGTCGCGGCGATGGCGGCGAAGGGACTGGAAGGCGACGCGCTCGCGGCCAACGTCTACGCCGCGGTGCAGCGCGAAGGCCTCGGCGGCGTCACCGGCATCGAGATCGGCAAGCCGATCACCGACGCCAACGGCAATCCGGACCGCACCCTGTTCGTGTTCGACGGCACCCAGGGCGCGCTCGGGCCGAACCACGCCCGCCTGAGCGAGAACGAGGCCCGCGCCACCCCGGTGCAGATGGCCGCCGAACAGGCCGTCGCCCAGCAGACGCCCACGCAGGACACGCCGCAGAAGCCGTTTTCGATGACGGCGTGATCGACCGACCGTGCCGCGACGCCCGGCGCAGCCTGGGCGTCGCGGCATGCGAGAGGGTGTCCGCCCGACGCTGCGCGCGTCTCAGGCCACGTGCACCGGACCGAACCACCACTCGACGATGTAGTGCCAACGACAGACCGCGATCGCCAGCAGGCACGACAGGGGTGGAAGCGTCATCAGCCGGCGGTCGAGCGCGCCGAGAGTCGCGCGAAACGACCAGGCCAACAGCACGCAGTGCGCAGACCAGATCGCGAGGATGAGGATTCCCCCCATCGCCCAGACGTGACCCACGGCATGCGGCACGAACAGCGGATAGGTCGCCGATTCGCGAATCACCAGGCCGGCATAGAGGGAAGCGCCGGCGACATTGGCGCGAAGCCCAAGCAATGCGAGCCGCTGGCGCACAGCGCCGACGCCACCCGCGACAAAGCCGTCAGTGGAAGTCCCGGCCACCGACGAGCGCGCTGACCGCATGCAGCCATGCCTGGAACGAGGTATCGGCAGACGACGCCCCGGGCGACGACACACTGCCACCCGGCCATGCGTTGTAGCCGCCACTCTTCAGCGACTGGCCGTCGACCTCGATCTCGAACGACCAACTCGTGCCGTCGTGAACGCTCGCGTCGACGTAGTTCGGCTTCCAGCGCCACGCACCGATGGCGTCCAGTTCATTGCATAACCTCTGCCATGCAGCCGGCGCGACCTTCACGGTCTCGCGCGTGGTCCCCGCATCGTCGGAGACGAACGTCCTCGGATTGCTCGCGTAGCGGAGATCGCCCTCCGACGTGAGCTCCACCGCGAACGACGGCCCGAAGAACCCCCCGATGGAGGCCTTGAATGACGTCGGTCGGTCGCAGGCCATGGCCGGCAGGGCCACCAGCCACCACGCCAACACCATCCCCATGCCGCGCATGCGCACCCCCGTGTTTCCCGTCCGGACGTGAAGCGTAGCGCAGCGGGATGGAAGCGTCATCGCCGGCGCGACGGCGAGCATTCGCTTCCGATCGCCGCATGTCGATCGAGGCCACGGATCACCCGCCGGCCGGCGGCTCCCACAGTTCGACCTTGTTGCCTTCCGGGTCGACGACCCAGCCGAACTTGCCGTATTCCGACTCGTCGACCTTGTCGAGCACGTCGCAGCCTTCCTCGCGCAGCGCGGCGAGCAGCGCATGCAGGTCGGCGACGCGGTAGTTCACCATGAACGATGCGCCGCCGGTATCCGCATCGGCGGAAAAGATCGACCACGCGGTCGTGCCGCCCACCGGCGCGCCGTCGGCGTCGGTCCAGCGGAAGGCGGCGCCGCCCCAGGGCTGCACGTCGATCCCGAGGCGGTCGCGGTACCAGGCCTGCAGCGCCTTCGGATCGCGCGCCTTGAAGAAAATGCCGCCGATGCCGGTCACGCGGGTCATGGATGCCTCGCTCGGGAAATGGAGACGGCGAGTGTATCGCTGCAGGGCCGCGATCGGCGGTCGAGGCGAACGGCCTCTGGACGGAAAGCCCATCCCGCGCTGCTCCTCCCTAACCGCGCTTCTTCGCGACCACGAAATATTCCGGCAGCGACGACATCCGCTCCACGGCGACGATCTCCAGTCCGCCGTCGGCGATCCACGCCGTCAGCTCGCGCTTCGCGAAGAACCGCGTGGGCGGCATGACCTGCAGTTTCGTCAGCAGCCGCGTGAGCCCGCTCACGACGGTCGTGCGCTCGGCCAGGCAGGCGGTCGAGGACAGGAACAGCCCGCCCGGCGCCAGCAGCGCCTCGACCGTCCGGGCCACGGCCGGAATGTCGTCGATGTAGTGCAGGACGTTGAACGCGGTCACCGCGGTGAAGCGCGCCTCGCGGGACGCCAGCGCGTCGATGTCGCCGGCGACGAAGTCGATATTCCCGGCGCCCGACCGGCGCGCGGTTTCCCGCGCCGCCTCGATCATGCCCGGCGACGCATCCAGCGCGGTCACCGACGCCACCCGCGCGGCGATCGCGACGGTCACGTCCCCGGGGCCGCAGCCCACGTCGATCACGACGCTTTCGGGCGACAGATGCCTGCCCGCGGTCGCGACGACCCTGCGCGGGACCCGGCCCAGCCGCTTCGGGGCATGGGACATGCCGGCGACCCAGTCCCAGAAATGCTGCGCTTTCCGATCCATGCGACACCGCCTCCCTCGTGGTCCGGCTTCAGGCTACCCGGCGTTCGCTGAACGCCCCGCGCGGCCGCCGACCGGCGGAAGGCGCCCGGCGCGCTGCGCCCGCGCGGGATACCGACGATGCCGGTCGGCCGCCCGGCGATCATGCCCTCCGGGTCTTACGAGAAATGCCACTCGCCGGTGCCAAAGCGGTCCACGAGCACCAGCGCGAGGTAGATCGCCAGATAGATCCCGTAGACCTTGCCGACGTGCGGCAGGTACAGCCCGGACGGCTTGGCCCGGAATGTCGTGGCGCTGTACATGCCCAGCAGCCGGCTGTCGTGGGATCCGGGCCAGATCCGCCAGGTGCCGAGCGGTACGAGCGGGAACACCAGGCAGAACCACTTGGTGGACAAGTAGGAGCCGTCCTTGTGGATCTCCGAACAACCATGGAAACGGGTGCCGATGCCGTTGAAGGTGGACATGGGGTGCGATGCGCCGTGCGGGGTGCGCAGGATGGCATGGAAGAGGAGCGGCGGGTGCGAGGAGCATGGGCAAGTGCGGACCCGCGCCCGGGTGTTCGGTGAGGACCGACCTTGGTTCGTCCCGGGTGCGCGCTTTGCGCTTACCCGGGCTACATGCCACTTGCTGACTGCGTGCTTTCGGATAGATGCATGGTCAAAGGCTGGCCAAGTACTTTCGCAACGGATCAGACGCGATCAATGCCCTTCTGCCCATCGTTTCCTCGCTTTCTCCAGACTTTGCGATGACCAGCAATTCTTCGACCGGCGCTACAAGTTTGCCGTAATGGAGGGTGTCACGCATGGCCTCCGATGTGGCCAGCAGGAGCGCCCAAAGATCAACAACCCTCAATTTCTGGTCGTAAAGCCCGTCCAGAGCATCCAAGGCATTATCCAGCAGTTGCATTTCCATGGATTTCATTTGCTTGGCTCGAGATCTCATGCCTGAATTGAATGCACCGCAGCAAGGCCTGCTGCGCAAGCGTAGCCCGGGTAAGTCCGAAGGCCGCACCCGGGATTTTAGCGAGGACCGCCGTTGATTCATCCCGGGTGCGCGCTTTGCGCTAACCCGAGCTACTTGCTCACCTCAGGGACGTAACGCTTGAGTTAAGCCGCCCGCAGCGGGGCGGCGACTGCGTGCTAGCGTAGCGTAAAGCACGCTGGCGCTACCACGATGCAGGGCCGGCTTGAACGAATTGTTAGGCCGCGGTGAGACCTGCAATTTTAAGTGTCTGCAATAGCTCATGCGCTATCTGGAGGACGCTATACAGCTCAATGTCTGTAATCTGGTGTTGCTTCTCAGCACTAGAGAATTCCCAGCCGACACTGTTCCCTCGTGTAAGCGCTGCATAGGCAGGATCAAGATTGGGATCCACGTGAGCACCGCCATCCTTGTTTGCAAGTGCGAGAACTAAGTCCTTTCGCGTGAAATTCCCGCCAGATTTATCAGCAATAATTAACTCGCCCCACCAATCGTCGAAGTTGGCGGGGGGCCTGGAGTCTGGGCGCTTATCCAGTGGCGCCCAATACGACGCGCCTTGTGGGCCAAACATTAGTCCAACAAGGCCGTGGTGTGCGAGGAGGTTTTCAGCGTCGTATGGGATCGCGGTATTTATATAGTTCAATTGGCTTTTCAGTCCTAGAAGCCCTAGAAGCGACTTTGATTTAGATGTGTCATGAAGTAGTACACGAAGTGTTGTAGCGAGGCGCTTTGCCTCTGCAATCAAGCCTGCGTCAAACTCTCTGCATGAGGCTAAGAGAAAGCCAACATTTTCATGCAGGTGGCGCTTAAGCTCGTCGGTGGTCTGAGGAATTTTTGACATTTAGTCTGCCGCCTAACTTACGGTTAGCTTCCAAAGTGGGGGCATAACCCCGATTCCGGGACGCTCCAACCAACCCGTCAAAGCCATCGCCATTAGCAAAATCAATGGCCCATGCAGGGCGTTGTCCAAGAACACGGTGGAATATTGAAGGTGTCATACGATCCGGACACCGGATAACACCCGAATATCGGTGTTATCCGGTCGCGTGGTCCGTTTCAGATCATCGGCAACTTCAACCCCTGCTCCCGCGCGCACTGCTTCGCGATCTCGTAACCCGCGTCGGCGTGGCGCATGACGCCGGTGCCGGGGTCGTTCCAGAGGACGCGGGCGATGCGCTTGTCGGCGGCTTCGCTGCCGTCGCAGACGATGACGACGCCGCTGTGCTGGCTGAAACCCATGCCGACGCCGCCGCCGTGATGCAGGCTGACCCAGGTCGCGCCGCCGGCGACGTTGAGCATCGCGTTGAGCAGCGGCCAATCGCTGACCGCGTCGCTGCCGTCCTGCATCGCTTCGGTCTCGCGGTTGGGCGAGGCGACGCTGCCGCTGTCGAGGTGGTCGCGGCCGATCACGATCGGCGCCTTCAGTTCGCCGTTGCGCACCATCTCGTTGAACGCGAGGCCGAGCTTGTGGCGCAGGCCCAGGCCCACCCAGCAGATGCGCGCGGGCAGGCCCTGCACGCTGATGCGCTCCTTCGCCATGTCGAGCCAGCGATGCAGGTGCGCGTCGTCGGGAATGAGTTCCTTGACCTTGGCGTCGGTCCTGGCGATGTCCTCGGGATCGCCGCTGAGCGCGACCCAGCGGAACGGGCCGATGCCGCGGCAGAACAGCGGGCGCACGTAGGCCGGGACGAAGCCCGGGAAGTCGAAGGCGTCCTTGCAGCCCATCTCGAAGGCCATCTGACGGATGTTGTTGCCGTAGTCGAACGTGGGGATGCCCATGTCCTCGAAACGCAGCATCGCCTCGACATGGACGCGCATCGAGTGCTTGGCGGCCTCGACGACTTCCTGCGGCGCGGTCTGCTGCTTGTCGAACCACTGTTCCAGCGTCCACCCGGCCGGCAGGTAGCCGTGCAGCGGATCGTGCGCGGAGGTCTGGTCGGTGACGGCGTCCGGGCGCACGCCGCGGCGGACGAGTTCGGGCAGGATCTCCGCGGCGTTGCCGAGCAGCGCGATCGACTTCGCCTGGCCGGCCGCGGTGTACTTCTCGATGCGCGCCAAGGCGTCGTCGAGGTCGGTCGCCTGTTCGTCCACGTAGCGCGTGCGCAGGCGCATGTCGATCCGCGACTGCTGGCATTCGATGTTGAGCGAGCACGCGCCGGCCAGCGACGCGGCCAGCGGCTGCGCGCCGCCCATGCCGCCGAGCCCGGCGGTCAGGATCCACTTGCCGGTGAGGTCGCCGTCGTAGTGCTGGCGGCCCATCTCGACGAAGGTTTCGTAGGTGCCCTGGACGATGCCCTGCGAGCCGATGTAGATCCACGAGCCGGCCGTCATCTGGCCGTACATCATCAGGCCCTTCCTGTCCAAGTCGTTGAAGTGGTCCCAGGTCGCCCAGTGCGGCACGAGGTTGGAGTTGGCGATGAGCACGCGCGGGGCGTCGGGATGGGTCGGGAACACGCCGACCGGCTTGCCCGACTGGACCAGCAGGGTTTCGTCGTCGCCGAGGTTGCGCAGCGATTCGAGGATGGCGTCGAAGCAGGCCCAGTCGCGCGCGGCGCGGCCGATGCCGCCGTAGACGACGAGGTCCTCGGGCCGCTCGGCGACGTCGGGATCGAGATTGTTCTGGAGCATCCGGTAGGCCGCTTCGGTCAGCCAGCTCCTGCAGGTCCGCTCGCTGCCGCGCGGGGCGCGGATGACGCGGGAGGGATCGTGACGCGAATTGCCGAACGGGATGGACGGGGCCATGCGGGTTGCTCCTGGAGACGATCCGGGGATTTTACGCCCGCGCGGCGCCTTCCTCCCCGGGAACGCCGTGATGCCGCCCCGCCTTCGTAGGAGCGGCGTAAGCCGCGACAGGCTGCGGACAGCCGCACGGGCCTGTCGCGGCTTACGCCGCTCCTGCGAGGCGGGGGCGTGGCTTCGGACCGGCGGCAGCGATGTCCGAAAACGGCGAGTCCGGCGCGCGATCCGGGGCTAGGATGGGGCCATGACCGAGATCGACGCCCTGCCCGCCCGCGACACCCTGCCGCCGCCCGACGTCTGCCTGCGCGCGATGGCGGCGAAGGACGCGCGCTTCGACGGCCTGTTCTTCGTCGCGGTGAAAAGCACCGGCATCTATTGCCGGCCGGTGTGCCCGGCGCCGTCGCCGAAGCGCAGCAACGTGAACTTCTTTCCGAACGCCGCCGCGGCCACCGCCGCCGGTTATCGTCCCTGCCTGCGCTGTCGGCCGGAACTGTCGCCGGACGCCTTCGCGCGGGTGCGCGAGGATGCGGTGCGCCGCGCGCTCGCGCTGATCGCCGAGGGCGCGCTGCAGGACGAGGGCGTCGCCGCGCTGGCCGCCCGCGTGGGCCTGGGCGCGCGCCAGTTGCAGCGCGTGTTCCTCGCGCACGTGGGCGCGACCCCGCACGCGGTCCACGCGACGCGGCGGCTGTTGCTGGCGAAACAACTGCTGACCGAAACCTCGCTGCCGGCGACCGAGGTCGCGCTCGCCGCGGGCTACAACAGCCTGCGCCGGTTCAACGCGGCGTTCCTCGACGGCTGCGGCATGCCGCCGACCGCGATCCGCCGGCAGGCGTCCGCGGCGAAGACGCCCGCGGGCACGCTCGCGCTGCGGTTGGGCTACCGCCCGCCGCTGGACTTCGGCCTGCTGCTGCGCTTCCTCGCCAAGCGCGCCATCCCCGGCATCGAGCGCGTCGACGACGACGCCTACCTGCGCGCGATCGGCGACGGCCGCGCGTGGCTGCGGGTCGGCGCGATCGACGGCAAGGCCGAACTGCGGCTGGAACTGGTCGATCTCGCCCCCGGCGACACGAAGCGCATTCCCGACTTCGTGCGCCGGGTGCGGCGGATGTTCGACCTCGACGCCGACCTGCGCCCGGTCCACGCGCTGTTCGCGCAGGACACGCTGCTGGCGCGCGCGATCGCCGCGCATCCGGGCCTGCGCGTACCCTGCGGCTGGGACGGGTTCGAGCTCGCGGTGCGCGCGGTGCTGGGCCAGCAGATCAGCGTCGCCGGCGCGACCACGCTGGCGCGGCGGCTGGTCGATGCCTGGGGCGGACATCGCGACGGCGCGCCGCCGGGACTGGATCGTACGTTCCCGTCGCCCGATCGCCTGCACGACGCGCCGCTGGAGACCATCGGCCTGCCGAAGACGCGCGCGGCGACGATCCGCGCGCTGGCGGCGGCGGTCGTGGACGGCCGGCTGTCGTTCGACGGCGGCCAGCGGCTGGAGGATTTCGTCGCCCGCGCCACCGCGCTGCCGGGCATCGGCGACTGGACCGCGCAGTACATCGCGATGCGCGGGCTGGCGCTGCCGGACGCCTTCCCCGCCGGCGACCTGGTGCTGCAGCAGCGGCTCGCGCCCGCAGGCACGGCGCGGCTGGGCGAACGCGCGACCGCCGCGCGCGCGGAGGCGTGGCGGCCGTGGCGCGGCTATGCCGTGCTGCACCTGTGGCATCTTCCGAACGACGCCATGGAGGCGGCCGCAGCATGAACACGCGCTACTTCGAACGCATGGACAGCCCGATCGGCACGCTGACGCTCGCCGCCGACGCCGCGGGCCTGCGCCACATCGAATTCCCGACCAACCGGCATCCGGTCGATCGCGCCGGCTTGGTGCCCGGCGCGCGCGGCGCGATCGCGGAGACGCTGGCGACGGCGCGCGCGCAACTGCTCGAATACTTCGCCGGCGCACGCCGCACGTTCGCGCTGCCGCTCGCGCCCGAGGGCACGCCGTTCCAGCGCGAGGTGTGGACGATGCTGGCGCGGATCCCGTGGGGCGCGACCTGGAGCTACGGCCAGTTGGCGAAGGCGATCGGCCAGCCAGCGGCGGTGCGCGCGGTCGGCGCCGCCAACGGTCGCAATCCGCTGCCGATCGTGCTGCCCTGCCATCGCGTGATCGGCAGCGACGGCGCGCTCACCGGTTTCGGCGGCGGACTGCCGATCAAGGAAGCGCTGCTGCGTCTCGAAGGCGCGTGGCCGGCGCGGGCCTCGACCGGCGACCTGTTCGGCTGAGACCAGACGCCGCAAACGCGACGCCCGGCACGGGGCCGGGCGTCGGGGGCATGCGATATGGTGGCGCGCGGGTCAGCGGATCGACGTGTCCAGCGCGCGCAGGGCGTCGGCGATGTCGACGTAGCCGCTGCGGTCGAGATCCTCGCGGGTGTAGACGCGACCGGCGCCGTTGGTGCACTGCTGCGGCTTGCCTTCGCGCTCGGCGCGCAGGTTGCGGGTGGCGACGATCCGCGAGCCGGTGCTGCGCAGGCAGTTGGCGGCCACCTCGTCCTTCGACGCTGCGCTGGCCTTCGCGGCCGGGGCGGTCTGGTCGGCGGGCGTGGCCGGCTCGGTGCGGGCGGTTTCGGTCTGGCCGGCTTCGTTGGTGACGGTCACGGTCTGCGCGGCGGCGACGCCGGAGACGGCGACGAGCAGCAGGGCGGCGAGCAGGCGGGTCATGGCGGCGGCTCCGTGCGGGGAGGTGCTGGCGATGGATGCACCATACGCCGGACCGCACCGACGTGCCTGAATTGCGCAACCGGAGTTCAGGGCCTCGTCAGCGCGCCGTCCGCGGCCCGTGCCGGGCAGGCGTCGCGCCGGGCCGCGCGGAAGGCCTCGACCTGCGCCGGCGTGGCCGGGCCGAGGTCGATCCCGTCGTCGTACAGCACGCGCCAGGCGCCGTCCTCGCCGCGGCGCCAGACCGAATGGAAGCGGCCGAGGGTGAAGGTCTCGGCGTCGGTCCCGGGGTGCGCGATCACCAGCGACGGGCCCTCCGACCACGCGATCCCGGGCACGCCGCCGACCGTGGTGCGCTCCGGGTACCAGACGATGGTCGCGTCCTTGCCGGCGACGATCCCGGCCCAGCGCGCGACCACGGCCTCGCGTCCGCGCGCCTGGCGCTCGCGGCCGGCGCCGAACACCGCGCCGGGATCGACGTGCTCGGCGAAGGCCGCGGTGTCGTGCGCGGCGACCGACGCGGCGAACCCCAGTTCGCGCGCCCACACCTCGCACTCGGCCGGGGACAGGACGACCGCGGCCTGCGCGGCGAACGCCGGCAGGCACGACAGCACGAGGGCGGCGCAGGCGGGGCGGCAACGGGGCATGGCGGGTCTCCGGTCGGGGGCGCGCGGCAACGCGGCGACGGTATCATCGGCGGATGCCCTCCTCCGCCGCCTGGCGCGGTTTGTCCGCGCGACCGTTCCGGTGCCTCGTCCCGGTGTTCTGCCTCCTGCTCGGCGCCTGCGCCGGCACCCCGCCGCTGGCGACGCCGCCGCCGGCGACCGGTGCCGCGCCGACCCGGGAGGTCGTGCTCGTCTCGATCGACGCGCTGCCGGCCACGGTGCCCGGAAGCGGCACGATGCCGACCCTCGACGCGATTGCCGCGGCGGGCGCGCGCGCCGAATGGATGAACGCCAGCGTCCCCACCCTCACCTTCCCGAACCACTACACGCTGGTGACCGGGCTGTATCCGGACCACCACGGCGTCGTCCACAACAACATGGCCGATCCGCAGCTCGGGACGTTCGCGTCGAAGCAGGCGGCGAGCGCCGACGACGGCCGCTGGTGGGGCGGCGAACCGATCTGGGCGACGCTGCAGAAGCAGGGCGGGATCGCGGCGACGATGTTCTGGCCGGGCTCGGGCGCCGAGATCGCCGGCCAGCGCCCGCGGCATCGGCGGACGTTCGACAAGACGGTGACGCCCGCGGCCCGGGTCGACCAGATCCTGGCCTGGCTGGACCTGCCGCCCGGCCAGCGTCCGCAGTTGCTGACCCTGTATTTCGACCAGTACGACATCGCCGCGCACGACGCCGGCGCGTCGTCGCCGGAAGCGATGGCCGCCCTGCGCACGCTCGACGCGGCGCTGGCGCGACTGCGCGAGGGACTGCGCCTGCGCGGGCTGGAGGCCACGACCGACCTGATCGTCGTCTCCGACCACGGCATGGCCGACGTGCCGCGCGACCAGGTGCGCTACCTCGACGACGTGCGGCCACCGGGCGACTACGACGTGCCGTGGTGGGGCGCCTTCGTCGGCATCGTGCCGAAGCCCGGACGCGAGGACGCGGTCGCCGACGCCTTCGTCGGCGCGCACGATCGCTACACCTGCTGGCGCAAGACCGACGTCCCCGCGGACTGGCACTTCGGCACCCACGGCCGGATTCCGGCGATCGTGTGCCAGACCGACACCGGCTGGCGGGTGCAGCCGCGCAGCGTGCCGCTGTGGCCGCAGCCGGTGCGCGGCGAACACGGCTTCGCCGCCGACGCCCCGGAGATGCGCGCGAGCTTCGTCGCCGCCGGACCCTCGTTCCGCAGCGGCGTCGTGCTGGCGCCGTTCGCGAACGTGGACCTCTACCCGCTGCTCGCGCAGTTGCTGGGCGTGCGTCCGGCGCCGAACGACGGCAGCCTGGCGCCGCTGCTGCCGGCGCTGCGCGAGCCTCCCGCGCCGTAGCCGGTCAGGCGTCCGCCAGCAGCCGCGCCATCGCCGTCGCGTAGCGCGCGGCGATGGCGTCGCGGTCCACGTGGCGGCCGTCGCGCACGACCTCGCGACCGCCGACCGTCACCGTCGCCACCGCCGGCCGGTTGCCGGCGAACACCCAGCGGTCGGCGATGTCGTCCGCGGTCGCGCCCGCGAGCTGCGGCGCGGCCGGATCGAGCACGACGCGATCGCCGGCGAGCGTCGCCGCCGCGAAGCCGGTCGCCTGCGCCGCGCTCGCGCGCACGCCGGCGAGCAGGCGTTCGCCGACGCTCGGACAGGCCTCGGTGGCGACGATGTTGCGATGCCGGGTGACCAGGCGCTGGCCGTATTCGAGCCAGCGCAGTTCCTCGACCGGCGAGACCGAGACGTGCGAGTCCGAACCGATGCCCCAGGCGCCGCCGGCATCGAGGAAATCGCGCAGCGGGAACAGGCCGTCGCCGAGGTTCGCCTCCGTGGTCGGGCAGATCGCGACCGTCGCGCAGCGGTCGGCGATGCCGACGATCTCGTCCATCTCCAGGTGGGTGGCGTGGACCAGCGTCCAGCGCGCATCGACCTCGGCCTGGTTCAGCAGCCAGCGCACCGGGCGGTCGCCGCGCAGCGCGAGGCAGTCCTGGACCTCGCCGATCTGCTCGGCGATGTGCAGGTGGATGCGCGTCTCCCGCGGCAGCGCGTCGAGCACGGCGCGCATCGCGTCCGGCGGCACCGCGCGCAGGCTGTGCAGGGCGCAGCCGACGCGGAGCATGCCGTCATTGGGCATGCCGTCATTCCGAACGGCGTCCTGCTCCGCGCGCAGGGTCTCGAACAGCCGCAGCCAGGCGTCGACGTCGTGGCCGAAGCGACGCTGGCGGTCGTTGAGCGGGCGGCCGTCGAAGCCGCCGGTCATGTACAGCACCGGCAGCAGGGTCAGGCGGATGCCGGTCTCGCGCGCGGCGGCGATCAGCGCCCGCGACATCGCCGCCGGATCGGCGTACGGCCGGCCGTCGGGCGCGTGGTGCAGGTAGTGGAACTCGCAAACGGTGGTGTAGCCGGCTTCGAGCATCTCCACGTAGAGCTGCGCGGCCACCGCGTGCAGGCGGTCCGGATCGAACCGCGCGGCCATGCGGTACATGGTCTCGCGCCAGGTCCAGAACGAATCGGACGGATGGGTCATGCGCTCGGCCAGCCCGGCCATGGCGCGCTGGAAGGCGTGGGAATGCAGGTTGGCGACGCCGGGCAACTGCCAGCGGCCGTCGACGAAAGCGATCTGTGCGGTCATCCGCGGATTGTCGCACCGCGATCCTCCCGCCCCAAGCGCATGCGCGGGCCCCGCCCCTTCCCCCGCCCCGACCCTCCCCCGCACGCGGGGAAGGGAACACGGCGGGCGCACGCGATGGCCCGCCGTCGAGCGCACGGGAGCCGGTACACTGCGCACTCCCCCGCGACAGGCGCGTCGATGTCGGCACTGGCAGGACTCCGGGTTCTCGAACTCTCCCGCGTACTCGCCGGGCCGTGGTGCGGGATGACCCTCGCCGACCTCGGCGCGGAGGTGATCAAGATCGAGCCGCTGGAAGGCGACGACACCCGCGGCTACGGCCCGCCCTTCGACGGCGACATCTCCGCCTACTTCGCGAGCTGCAATCGCGGCAAGCGCTCGATCGCGATGGACCTGCGCCATCCGGACGCGCGGCCGCTGCTCGAAGCGCTGATCCGCGACGCCGACGTGCTGATCGAGAATTTCCGCGGCGGCGTCGCCGGGTCGCTGCGGCTGGACGCGGCCTCGCTGCGCGCGCTCAATCCGCGGCTGATCCACTGCGCGATCTCCGGCTACGGCCGAGAGGGTCCCGGCGCGCAGCGCCCCGGCTACGACTTCGCGGTGCAGGCCGAGTCCGGGCTGATGGCGATCACCGGTCCGGTGGACGGGCCCCCGAGCAAGGTCGGCGTCGCCACCGTCGATCTCACCACCGGGCTCAACGCGACGATCGCGATCCTCGCCGCGCTGCACCAGCGCGCGCGCACCGGGGAAGGCCAGTCGATCGAGGTCGCCCTGTTCGACAGCCAGGTGCAGGCGCTGGCGAACATCGCAGCGAGCGCGCTGTTCACCGGCGAGGACGCGCGCCGCCACGGCAACGCCCACGCCAGCATCGTGCCCTACCAGACCTTCGACGCCGCCGACGGTGCGTTCGCGCTGGCCTGCGGCAGCGACGCGCTGTGGCAGCGCCTGTGCGGCGTGATCGACCGCGAGGACTGGCGCGACGACCCGCGCTTCGCCACCAACGCCGCGCGGGTGGCGAACCGCGAGCGCCTGATCCCGGACCTCGCGCACCGCTTCGCCGGCGAGCGCGTCGCGCACTGGCTGGCGCGCTTCGACGCCGCCGGGATTCCCGCCGCGCCGGTGAACACGGTGCGCGACGCGGTGTTCGGCGAACTCGCCACCGCCCGTGGCCTGCGCATCGAGGCCGACGGCATCCCGATGATCGCCAGCCCGCTGCGCATGACCGCCTCGCCGATGGCCGCGCCGATGCGCCCGCCGCGGCTGGGCGAACACACCGACGCGATCTGCGCGGCGCACGGATTCGATGCCGCCGCGCTGCGCGCCGCCGGGGCGGTGCGCTGACCCGGCATCGGCGCAGGGATCGCGGGATCGAATCCGGCGTCGTTTCGCCGGGACGCTGTCGTTGATGCATGCGACAATCCCGCGGATGTCGACGACACCGCCCGACACCGCGGCACCGCATCCGCTCGATCCGCTGCTGTCCCCGAAGGACTGGAAGCGCCGGCTGGTGCTGTGGGGCGGCGCGGTCCTCGTCGCCCTCGCGGCGCTGCTGTTCGCCAAACTGTGCGACGGCGCCTTCGCCCTGTTCCGGCGTGCGCTCGCGTTCTCGCCCTGGGCGGCGCTGGCGATCACGCCGCTGGTGTTCGCCGGCCTGTCCTGGCTGACCAACGGCGCACTGCGCGCCACGCGCGGCAGCGGCATCCCGCAGGTGATCGCCTCGATGGAAAGCGCCGACGACGCCTTCGCCGAGCGCAACCTGTCGATGAAGGTCTCCGCCGGCAAGCTCGGCCTGACCGCGCTGGCCATGCTCGGCGGCGCGTCGATCGGCCGCGAGGGCCCGACCGTCCATGTCGGCGCCAGCCTGCTGTACTCGATCGGCCGCCGCTTCGGCTACACCAGCCACCAGGACGTGTCCCGGCTGTTGCTGGCCGGCGGCGCCGCCGGGATCGCCGCGGCGTTCAACGCGCCGCTGGCCGGCGTGGTGTTCGCGATCGAGGAACTGAGCAGCCGCTTCGAGCACCGGTTCTCGGGCACCCTGCTGACCGCGGTGATCGTCGGCGGCGTGGTCTCGCTCGGGCTGATCGGCAGCTACACCTATTTCGGCCGCGTGGAAGGCGCACTGCCGCTGGGCGCCGGCTGGCTGGCGGTGCCGCTGTGCGGGATCGCCTGCGGGCTGGCCGGCGGCCTCTTCGCGCGCGTCGTGCTGGCGCTGGTCGCGGGTCGGCCGCGCTGGTTCGGCGCGCTGCGCGCACGCCATCCGGTGCTGCTGGCGGCCGGCTGCGGGCTGGCGCTCGCCGGGCTCGGGCTGGCGTTCGGCGATGGTCTGTTCGGCACCGGCTACGAACAGGCACGCAATTTCGTCCAGGGCCATCCGCATGCCGGAGTCGAGTTCGGTCCGCTGAAATGGCTGGCGAACCTGGTGTCCTACGCCGCCAGCATCCCCGGCGGGCTGTTCTCGCCGGCGCTGGCGGTCGGCGCCGGCATCGGCCACGATCTGGGGCTGCTGTTCCCGGGCCAGGACTCGACCGTGTTCGTGCTGCTCGGAATGTGCGCCTACCTCGCCGGGGTCACCCAGGCGCCGCTGACCTCCGCCGTGATCTGCATGGAACTGACCGACAACAGCGACATGACCCTGCCGATCCTCGCCACCGTCCTGCTCGCCCGCGGCGCCTCGGCGCTGGTCTGCCGCACGCCGATCTACAAGGGGCTGGCGCAGTTGCTGCTGGCCGCGCCCGCACCCGCATCCGCATCCGCGCCCGCCGGAGGAAAATCCGCATGAACGACACCGTCTACTTCGATGGCCTGCTGGTCGGCGCCTCGCTGGCGACGCTGGACGGGCCGGACTACGGCGCGATCGGCGACGGCGCGATCGGCTGGAAGGACGGCCTGCTGGCGTTCGTCGGTCCGCGCGACGCGCTGCCGGGCGCGCCGGAGACGCTGGCCGACGAAGTGATCGAGGCCGACGGCGGCTGGGTCACGCCCGGGCTGGTCGACTGCCACACCCACCTGGTGTTCGCCGGCGATCGCGCCCACGAATTCGAGCTGCGCCTGCAGGGCACGGACTACGCGCAGATCGCCCGCGCCGGCGGCGGCATCGTCTCGACCGTGCGCGCGGTGCGCGACGCGGACGAGGACGCGCTGCTCGCGCAGTCGCTGCCGCGCGCGCGGGCGCTGCTCGCCGACGGCGCGACGACGCTGGAGATCAAGTCCGGCTACGGCCTCGACTTCGAGAGCGAGCGCCGGATGCTGCGGGTCGCGCGCCGCATCGGCCAGACCCTGGGCGTGAGCGTGCGCACCACCTACCTCGGCGCGCACGCGCTGGCGCCGGAATTCGCCGATCCCGCGCCGGCGGGCCGCGCGGACGCCTACATCGACGCCGTGATCGACTGGCTGCCGGCGCTGCACGCCGAGGGCCTGGTCGATGCGGTCGATGCGTTCTGCGAAGGCATCGGCTTCACCCCCGCGCAGACGCGGCGGGTGTTCGAGGCCGCGCGCGCGCTGGGGCTGCCGGTGAAGCTGCACGCCGACCAGCTCAGCGACCTCGGCGGCGCGGCGCTAGTCGCCGGCTTCGGCGGCCTGTCCGCCGACCACGTCGAATACACCAACGAGGACGGGGTGCGCGCGATGGCCGACGCCGGCGCCGTCGCGGTGCTGCTGCCCGGCGCGTTCCACTGCCTGCGCGAGACCAAACGGCCGCCGATCGACGCCTTCCGCAGCCACGGCGTGCCGATGGCGGTGGCGACCGACGCCAATCCCGGCACCTCGCCGCTGCTGTCGCTGCGCCTGGCGATGACGCTGGCCTGCACCCATTTCCGACTCACCCCCGAGGAAGCGCTGCGCGGCGCGACCGAGCACGCCGCACGCGCGCTGGGCCTGCACGATCGCGGCCGGCTGCGCGTCGGCCAGCGCGCCGACCTCGTGCTGTGGGACATCCGCCGCCCGGCCGAACTGTGCTACTGGCTCGGCGGCGACCTCGCCCGCCTCGTCGTCGCGGGCGGTCAGCGCCTGTCTGCCTCCGCCTGACCCCGCCCCCTCCACGGAGCCCGCCCATGCGCCGTCCCCTGCTGCTTCCCGCCCTCGCCGCCGCGCTGACCGCCGGCATCGCCCATGCCGGCGACGCGACGCCCGCCGCGCGAACGCTCGCGCAGGACGCGGTGATCGTCGACACCCACATCGACGCGCCGACCGAACTGGCGAAGCGGTGGCTCGACCTGTCGCAGGCGCAGGCCCGCGAGTTCGACTATCCGAAGGCGCGCGCCGGCGGCCTCGACGTGGCCTTCATGTCGATCTACACCTCGCCCGGCCAGGACGCCGACGGCAGCGCGTGGAACGTCGCCCATCGCATGATCGACGGCGTGCAGGCGCTGGCCGCGGAACATCCCGACAGGTTCGCGGTGCTGCGTTCGCCGCGCGACGTCGATCGCCTGCGCCGCGGCGGCCGCGTGCTGCTGCCGATGGGGATGGAGAACGGCGCGCCGATCGGCGACGACCTCGCCAACCTCCGCGTGTTCTTCGATCGCGGGGTGCGCTACGTCACCCTCGCCCACAGCGACAACAACCGCATCGCCGATTCGTCCTATGCGACCGGGAAGCGCTGGCGCGGGCTCAGCCCGTTCGGCCGCGAGGTCGTGGCCGAGATGAACAGGCTCGGCATGATGGTCGACGTCTCGCACCTGTCGGACGACGCGGTCGCGCAGTCGGTCGCGCTCAGCCGCGCGCCGGTCGTCGCCACCCACTCGGCGTTCCGCCACTTCACGCCCGGCTTCGAGCGCAACCTCAGCGACGAACTCGCGAAGGCCATCGCCGACAGGGGCGGCGTGATCCAGGTGCCGTTCGGCAACGCCTTCGTCGATCCGGCCTCGGCCGCGCGCACCCAGGCCTACTTCGTCGCCTACAACGCCTACCAGCGCGAGAAGGCCGCCGGCCGCACCGCGCAGACCGTCGCCGAATTCGACGCCGACTGGGAACGCACGCATCCGCCGCTGCCGGTCAAGCTCGACGCGGTGCTCGACCAGATCGACTACGGCGTGAAGCTGGTCGGCATCGACCACGTCGGCCTCGGCTCCGACTTCGACGGCGTCGACGGCGCCCTGCCCGACGGCCTCAAGACCGTCGCCGACTATCCGAACCTGATCGCCGGGCTTCAGGCCCGCGGCTATCGCGACGCCGACCTGCGCAAACTGCTCGGCGGCAACCTGCTGCGGGTGTGGCGTGCGGTCGAAGCGGAAGCCGCGGCCGAAGCCAAGGCCCGAGCGCACTGAATCCACCGCATCGCTTTCCTCTCTTCCCGACCGGCGCGCGCGCCAAGGACCTTCCATGACCGTCAACGAGACCCTCGAACGCTTCTTCGGCAAGCCCGTCGTCGAATTCCGGATGGGCGACACCGTCGCCGACCGCGACGCCGTGCGCACCCACGCCTTCCGCCTCGCGCAGGACTACGACGCCGCCGAAAGCCAGCGCGACCTGCTCGACGCCTTCCTCGCCCAGGTCGACACGACTGCACTCGACGCGCTGATCATCGGCGCGTGGAGCGAGGCGCAGAGCGAGCCGCCGCAGGGCTATCTCGACGCGCTGATCGAACGCCGCGCCGAACTGCCGGCGCTGCGCGCGCTGTTCGTCGGCGACATGAGCTTCGAGGAATGCGAGATCTCGTGGATCGTCCAGGGCGACTACAACCCGCTGCTCGCCGCGTTCCCGGACCTGCAGTCGCTGCGCATCCGCGGCAGCACCGACCTCGCGCTCGCGCCGTTCGCGCACGGGTCGCTGCAGGAGCTGGCGATCGAGTGCGGCGGCCTGCCCGAACGCATCGTCGGCGCGATCGCGGGCTCGACGCTGCCGGCGCTGAAGCGGCTGGAACTGTGGCTGGGCGACGACAACTACGGTTTCGACGGCGACGTCCAGACCTACGCGCGCCTGCTCGACGCAATCGACGCCTCCCGGCTCGACTACCTCGGCCTGCGCGACGCGCAGATCAGCGACGCACTGGCGCAATACCTCGCCGGCTGCGCCTGGCTGGGCCGGCTCGACACCCTGGACCTGTCGATGGGCACGATCGGCGATGCCGGCGCGCAGGCGCTGTGCGGGAGTCCGCATCTGGCGGGGCTGAAGACGCTCGACCTGAGCCACCACTACATCGGCGACGCCTGGCAGGCGAAGCTGAAGGCCCTCCCCTGCCGCGTGGTGCTGGACGACCCGCAGGATGAGGACGACGGGGAGCGCTACGTCGCCGTCGCCGAGTGAACGCGTGACCCCGCGCGACCTGCCGCTGGCGGTGTTCGGCGCGCCCGGGCATCGCCGCATCCAGCGTCTGCAGCGCGCGCTGCACGCGCGCGGCCTGGGCCGTGCGGCGGCGTTCGACTACGCGGAACGCCTCGATCCGTCGGCCCCGCCGCTCGCGCTGCCGTCGTCCGACGACGGCGCGCCGACGATGGTCAAGCTCGACGCGCCGGCGGCGGACGCCGCGCTGTACGAACGGCTGGTGCGGCGCGGCCATCGCCTGCTCGCACGCGACGGCGCGCCGCCCGCCGGCATCGACGGCCATGCGCTCGCGCATCGCGACCTGTGGTTCGCGGGCTTCGCCGACCTGCTGCGCGCGATCGCCCGCGAGGCCGAGGCCGCCGCCGGCCCGGTCCGCTGGCTGAATCCGGTCGAGGACATCCTGCGCATGGGCGACAAGTGGGCCTGCCGCGAAGCGCTGGCCGCAGCCGGGGTCGACGTGCCGCCGGCGCTCGGGCGCGTGCGCTCGTACGCGCACCTGCGCGCGCTGCTCGACGCGCACGGCTGCGATCGCGTTTTCGTGAAGCCGCGCTACGGCTCGGCCGCCGCGGGCGTGGTCGCGTATCGCCGGCATCGCGACGGCCGCGAACTCGCGTGGACCACGGCCGAAGTCGTGGGCGAAGACGGTGCGCATGCGCACCTGTTCAACCGGCTGTCGCCGCAGCGCTACACCGCGCGCCCGCGGATCGAAGCGCTGATCGACGCGCTCGCCGCGCAGGACTGCTATGCCGAGGCGTGGATTCCCAAGCCGCGCGCGGCGGGGGTCGCGGGCGGCTGTTTCGACCTGCGCGTGATCGCCTTCGCCGGTGCGCCGCGACAGCGCATGGCGCGGATCGCGGCCGCGCCGATGACCAACCTGCACCTGGGCAACCGGCGCGCCGATCCGCGGTCGCTGCTCGACGAGGCGACGTGGGCGACGGTCGATGCCACCGTGCGCGCCGCGGCTCGCGTGTTCCCGGAGAGCGCGATGATCGGCTTCGACCTGATCCCCGGGCGCGACCGCTGCGTCGTGCTCGAAGCCAACGCCTTCGGCGACGACGTGCAGCACGCGCGCTGCGACGGCGCCGAGCCGGCCGACGACCAGGCCGAGTGGGTGCTCGCCGGACTCGCGCGGACGCCCTCGCGCGAGGCACGCGCGCATGGCTGACGCACGCGCGCCGGTGCTCGACATGCACGCGATCGTCGGCAGCCACGACGTGCTGTTCATCGTGCTCGACACGCTGCGCTTCGACGTGGCGCAGGCCTGCTTCGCCGCCGGCCGGCTGCCGACGCTGGCCGCGCACCTGCCGACCGGCGGCTGGGAGCGACGCCACACGCCGGCGACGTTCACCTACGCCGCGCATCGCGCGTTCTTCGCCGGTTTCCTGCCGACGCCCGCGTCGCCGGGCCCGCATCCGCGGCTGTTCGCGCTGGCGTTCGCCGGCAGCGAGACGGTGGACGCCAACACGTTCGTGTTCGCCGACGACGGCGGCGCCGACCGCGCCGACATCGTCGGCGGCTTCGCGGCGCTGGGCTACCACACGCTGTGCATCGGCGGCGTCGGCTTCTTCAATCCGGCGAACGCGCTGGGCCGCGATCTGCCGGGGCTGTTCGCCGAAGCGCACTGGGCGCCCGCGTTCGGCGTGACCGCGATCGATTCCACCGAGCGCCAGGTGGCGCTGGCCTGCGCGCGGCTGAACGCGGACGACCTGCGCGGCCGGCGCTGCTTCACCTACCTCAACGTCTCCGCGCTGCACCAGCCGAACCGGCACCATCTGCCCGGCGCGACCGAGGACACGCCCGCGAGCCAGGCCGCCGCCCTCGCCTACGTCGATGCCGCGCTTGCGCCGCTGTTCGCGGCCGCGCGCCGGCGCGCGCCGACGTTCGCGATCGTCTGCTCCGACCACGGCACCGCCTACGGCGAGGACGGCTATCGCGGCCATCGCCTCGCCCACGACGTGGTGCTGCACGTGCCGTACGCGCATTTCCTGCTTGGACACGCCCCCGACGCATGAACGCCGCCGTTCCCCGGCCGACGCTGGACGCGCTGCTGCGGCTGCCGCCGTACCAGGCCTATTCGTATTCGTATCCGCACAAGACCGCGTACCGCGCGCTGCCGGCGCCGCGCGCGCTGCGCGAGGTCTGGGCCGACGAGGCGCGCGACGCGCTGTTCCTGTACCTGCACATCCCGTTCTGCCCGTATCGCTGCGGCTTCTGCAACCTGTTCGCGCTGGCGAAGCCGAACGACGACGCGGTCGAGCGCTACCTCGACCAGCTCGGCGTGCAACTGGCGGTCACCGTCGATGCGCTCGACGGCCCGCGCTTCGCCCGCGTCGCGCTGGGCGGCGGCACCCCGAGCTACCTGACGACGCCGCAGTTGCAGCGCCTGTTCGCGATGCTGCGGCGCCACGGCATCGACCCGCGCGCGCTGCCGTCGGGCATGGAGGTCTCGCCCGACACCGTCGATGCCGAAAAGATGGCGCTGTGCCGCGAAGCCGGCATCGATCGCGTGAGCATGGGCATCCAGAGCTTCAGCGACGCCGAGGTGCGCGCGCTGGTGCGGCCGCAGCAGCGCGACGAGGTCGAGCGCGCGGTCGCCGCGATCCGCGCGCAGGGCTTCCCGACCCTCAACCTCGACCTGATCTACGGCATCGCCGGGCAGAGCGTCGACAGCTTCGTGGCCTCGATCGACAGCGCGCTCGCGTTCGCGCCGGAGGAGCTCTATCTCTACCCGCTGTACGTGCGGCCGCTGACCGGGCTCGGGCGGATGGCCGGACGCGACGGCCGCGCCCGGTTCGCGCTGCAGGCCGAACCGCAGGACGACCGCCCGGCGCTGTACCGCGCGGGCCGCGACCGGCTGCTCGCCGCCGGCTACACCCAGGTGTCGATGCGCATGTTCCGCGCCACGCACGCGCCCGCGGGCGACGCCGGCCCCGCCTACTGCTGCCAGGACGACGGCATGGTCGGCATCGGCTGCGGCGCGCGCTCGTACACCCGCGGCCTGCACTACGCGAGCGAATACGGCGTCTCGCGGCACAGCGTCGCCGAGATCCTCGCCCACCACCTGGCGCTGACCGCCGACGATTTCGCGCAGGTGCGGCACGGCTTCGCGCTCGACGGCGACGAACAGCGCCGGCGCTACGCGATCCAGTCGCTGCTGGTCAAACCGGGGCTGGACCTCGACGCCTGGCGCGCGCGCTTCGGCAGCGGACCGTTCGACGACCTGCCGCAGTTGTCGGCGCTGGAGCCGCTGGGCCTCGCCCGGCGCGACGGCGCGCTGCTCGCGCTGACCGACGACGGCTTCGCGCGCGCCGACACGATCGGGCCGTGGCTGGCGTCGCCGACGGTGGCCGCGCGGATGGCCGAGCATGCGCCGCGCTGACCACCACGTGCCGCAGGCGGCGATCGAGGCGCTGCAGGAGGCAGACGCGCCCGGGCATCTGTCGCTGCTGTACCGCGGGCGGCTGAGCAGTTGCAACTACGACTGCGCCTACTGCCCGTTCGCCAAGACCCGCGACACCCGCGCGACGCTGCAGCGCGACGCCGCGGACCTCGCCCGCTTCGTCGCGTGGGCGACGGCGTGGCGGCGACCGCTGTCGATCCTGTTCACGCCCTGGGGCGAGGGTCTGGTGCGCAGGCACTACCGCGAAGCGATGATCGCGCTGAGCCGGTTGCCGCACGTGCGCCGGGTGGCGATCCAGACCAACCTGTGCATCGGCCTGCGCTGGCTGGACGAGGTCGATCCGCGCGCGTTCGCGCTGTGGTGCACCTGGCATCCCACCCAGGTGGCGCTGGCGACGTTCGTCGCGCGCTGCGACGCGCTGCACCGGCGCGGGCTGCGCTTCAGCGTGGGGATGGTGGCGCTGCGCGAGGCGTTCGACGACATCGACCGACTGCGCGCGGCGCTGCACGGCGACGTGCCGCTGTGGCTGAACGCCTGGGACGGCCGCGATGCGGAGTACTACGCGAACGATGACGTGGCGCGGCTGCGGCGCATCGACCCGCACTTCGGCTTCAGCCTCGATCCGCCGCCCAGCCTCGGCGCGCCGTGCGCCACCGGCGAGTCGGTGCTGTCGATCGACGGCGACGGCGGCGTGCGCCGCTGCCATTTCGTCGCCGAGCCGCTGGGCAACCTCTACGACGGCAGTTTCGCCGCGCACCTGCGCTCGCGCCCCTGTCCCAACCGGGTCTGCGACTGCTTCATCGGCTACGTCCACCGCCACGACCTGCCGTTCGCGACCGACTATGCCGGCGGCCAGCTCGAGCGGGTGCCGGCGACGGCGACGCGCCCGGTCATCGCGTCCTCCTGACTCTCGCCTTCTTGACTCTCGCCCTCCTGACTCTCGCCCTCTTGAAACGCGAAACCCCGCCGAAGCGGGGTCGCGAGGCGGGGCCTCGGGGTCGATCGGGCGGGCCCGATCACTCCTTGGCGGCGGCCTTCTTGACCGCGGCCTTCTTCGCCGGCGCCTTGGCGGCGGGCTTGGCGGCGGTCTTCTTGGCGACCGGCGCGGCGGCGGTGCCGGCGGCCTTGGTCACGGCGTGAGAACGGGCGTTGCCGTAGCTGGAGTTGTAGCGCTTGCCCTTGGCGGTCTTGCGGTCGCCCTTGCCCATGTCGAAATCCTCGTCGATGTCTGTCTTGAAGCGATGTGAACGTGTGCTGCAATGGATCCGCGGCGGTCCGCGGGCCGCGCATGCTACCACGCCGGGGCCGGGCAGGCCCGCCGGGGGCGTGCCGGCCCCGCCCGGCCTCAGCCGGCGTCGACCTCGGCCGCCAGGTGGGTCAGGCGCAGGTTGGCCAGGTGGGCCAGCGCGACCAGGGTGCCGCCGACCGTCATTACCGCGGCGTGCGGGAGCACCGTGGCGTGCAGCGGCGGGTAGAGGACGCCGAACCACAGCGCCGCCAGTCCCGGCAGCAGCAGCCCCAGGGCGCGGACTTCGCGGTGCCGGCGATAGCCCCAGACCACGCTGAACAGGCCGACCATCGAGGCGAAGATCACGAACCATTCCTCGGCGTTGTCGCCGAGCCAGGTCGCCACGCCGAGGCTGGGCAGGATCGCGATCAGCATCGGCAGCAGCGCGCAGTGGATCGCGCACAGGAAGGACCCGGCCGCCCCGAGCCGGTCGAGCAGGACCCGATAGCGATGTTCCATGACGACGCTCATGCCTCCGCGGATGCCCCGCCCGCTTCGCGACGGTCGCTGCGGCCGTCGCGGCGGCCCAGCGCGAACGCCTGCGCCAGCAGCGCGCAGCCGACCAGGGTCCAGACGATCATCGCGCCGCTGGGCAGGTCGAGCAACGCCGACAGCACCAGCCCCGAGACGTAGCCGGCGACGCCGATCGCGTAGGCCGCGCCCAGCCGCCGCCCGAGGCTGACCGTGCCCAGCGCCGGGACGATCAGGCTGGCGAACACCAGGTACACGCCGACCAGTTGCACCGACGCGGTGATCGCCAGCGCGAACAGGCCGTAGAACAGCAGCCCGCGCGGCTCGCCGCGCTTCCAGACCATCACCGCCAGCAGCAGCGCCGACAGCAGCGCCGCCGGGATCAACTGGCCGTAGCTGACCCACAGGATCTGGCCGACCAGCAGGTCCTTGAGGTGTTCGCCGCCCTGCGGATTGTTCGCCAGCAGCAGCAGGCTGCCGGTGGCGGCGAGCACGAACAGGGTGCCGATCAACGGCTCCTGGTATTTCGGCCAGCGCCTGTCGGTCCACGACAGCAGGGCCGCGCCGAGCAGGCCGGCCGCGGCCGCGGCGACCTGCACGCCGTAGCCGTGTTCGTCGACGCCGAGGAACTGCGCCAGGATCACGCCGAGGCCGGCGACCTGCGCGATCGCCAGGTCGAT
The DNA here is from genome assembly GCA_019510125.1 of Lysobacterales bacterium. Lineage (GTDB taxonomy): Bacteria > Pseudomonadota > Gammaproteobacteria > Xanthomonadales > Xanthomonadaceae > Lysobacter_I. The sequence goes on along the minus strand of JAEKKX010000003.1, from coordinate 86,658 downwards.
GAAGATGATCCCGCGCGCCAGCACCTGGCGGCCCAGCGGCACGTGGGTGGACAGCACGATCAACCCGGCGACGCAGGCCGGGCCGAGGATCGAGACGTCCAGGCCTTCCCAGTTCAGGGTCACTTGGCCGCTCCGAGCAGTTTGGCGATGGTCGAGTCGAACAGGCCGAACAGGTCCTTCGACTGGGCGTCGCCGCCGACCGTGTACGGCAGGGTCACCGCGGGCACGCCGGTGCGTCCGGACAGCCACTCGGCCGGCTTCGGGTCCTGGTAGGCGGCGTTGATGATCGCCAGCGTGTTCGAGGCCTTGGTGGTCGCGATCAGGCCCGAGAGGTGGGCGCTGGTCGGCGGCACGCCCGGCTTGGGCTCCAGCGCGCCGATCTGCTGGATCCCCAGCCAATCCCACAGGTACACCCAACTGATGTGGTGGACCACGACCTTGCGGCCGCGCAGCGGCGCGGCCTGCGCCTGCCAGCGCTTCATCGCGGCGGTCCAGCGGCCGGAGAAGTCGGCGAGGCGCTGCTGGTAGACCGCGGCGTTGGCCGGATCGAGCTGGGCCAGGCGCGCGTCGAGGCGCTGGGCGATGACCAGCACCCGGCGCGGATCGAGCTGCACGTGCGGGTTGCCGTCCGGATGCACGTCGCCGTTGGCGCGATCCAGCGCGGTCGGCTTCTCCAGCGTCTTCACCTGCATCGCGGCCATGAACGCGCCCGGGCCCGAGGCGACCTTGGTGTTGCCGGACTGGCGGATCAACTGCGGCAGCCAGCCGACCTCGAGCTCGGCGCCGGTGCAGACCAGCAGGTCGGCCGCGCGCAGCTTGGCGATCAGGCTGGGCTTGGCCTCGATGACGTGGACGTCCTGCAGCGCGGACGTGGCGACGTCGACGTCGACCTTGTCGCCGGCGAGTTCGTGGACCAGCGAGCCCCATTCGGGTTCGCAGGCGAACACGCGCAGCCTGGCCTGCGCCGGGGCCACGACGGCGGCGCCGAGCAGCAGCGGCAGGAACACGCGGAAGGCGATGGACGGGAGGGTGGCGGCGGACATGGGGATGCGTTCCTCAGAACTTGTGGGCGCCGTGCGCGCCGAGGCTGGTCTGGTACTGCAGGGTGACGGCGCTGTCGGTGTCGTCGGCGTTGGGACGGTCGCGGCTGAACTGCAGGCGGAAGAGGCTGAATTCGCTGTTGCGCCAGGTCAGCTCGGCGCTGTGGCGCGAGGGATCGAAGCGGCTGGCGAACGGCGTGGCGAGCGCGTCGCCATCGCCCGCCCACAGGCGGTCGTAGCGATAGCCGATGTCCCAGGTGCGGTTGAAGCGGTACACGGCTTCGGCATAGACGCCGCGGCGCCGGCCGTTCCACGGCGCGGTGATCGTGGCGTCGTCGGGATCGATGTAGGCGCCGTCGCGATCCTCGTGGAAATACTCGCCGCGCAGGGTCACGCCGCCGTCCTTGAAGTTGCCCTGCGGCGCCCACTTCCAGGTCGCGTCGGCCAGGTACAGCCGGCCCTTGCCGCTGAACCCGTCCTCGGCGCCGTCGGCGCGGGTGTGCAGCATCGACACGCCGGCCAGCCATTCGCTCTCGCTGCCGACCGAACCGCCGAGGTGCGCGAACAGGCTGCGCGTGCCGATGCCGCCGTTCTGCGCACGCGCGGCCGGGAAACGATCGCCGCGGAACACTTCGCCGCCGAATTCGAGGAAGAACGGCGTCGGCGCCAGCCAGCGCAGTTGCACGCCGTCGTCGCCGTACTGGTTGCCGAGGAACGCCTGGTAGGCCAGCGGGCGGTCGGCGAAGTTGTCGGTGTGGGTGTGGTGGCTGTTGAGGTAGCCGATGTTCGAGTAGAACCGGCCCAGGCGCAGGTTGAAGCCGGCCGGCAGCGCGGTGGCGTCGACGAAGGCCTCCTCGACGCCGAGATGGTCCTCGCCGTCCTCGCTGCCCACCGCCAGCGTGATCTGGCCGTAGAACTTGTCGTCGATGTTCGCCGACATCGACAGCTCGCTCTCGCCCAGCGACAGGCCCTGCGGCGACGGACCGCCCTCGCCGACCAGCGGGAAACCGGCGCGGGCATAGACGTCCGGATCGAGCGAATGGTGGCTGTAGCTGCCGTTGAGGATCAGGCTGATCGCCGGGTTGAAGGCGTTGGCGTTGTTGCCGCCGGAGGACGCGTCCGGCGCGGCGGCGACGGAGGCCGGCGCGGCATCGGCGACGCCGGTGTCGGGCGCGGCCAGGTCGTCGGCGGCGACATCGTCCGCGGCCACCGCGGCGACGTCGTCGGCGGGGGGCGCGACCGGCGCGGCCGGCGCCTGCCCACGCAGGCGCGCGAGCTCGGCCCGGTTCGCCTCGGTTTCCCGGCGCAGCGCCTCGACTTCGGCGCGCAGGGCGCGGAGCTGCTCGGCCATGGCGTCGACGGTGGCCTGCGCGGGCGCGGCGGGCGCAGGAGAAGCCGCGAACGCGGGCGTGCAGGAGAGCGCGGCCACGACACAGAAGCCCGACAGACTGTTTTTCATGTTCGTCCCGAAGGTCGGTATTGCATGGTTATAACGTAACAATGATCGCATGCGGACGGGCCAGCAAGCCAGTCGCGGCGAGGCCGTTCGGCCTGCCGTTGCGCCGCTGGGGGGCTAGCTCGGCGGGCATGACTTCTGGGTGGGGTCAATTTTGTAATGTTATAACATATTGAAGCCCTCTCTCCCCGACGGATGCGACGCATGTTCAGACCCGCCCGCCCCGGCCGCGCCGGCCGCCGTTTCCCTTCCCGCGCGCCGCTGTGGCTCGCACTGGCGCTGGCGCTGCCCGCCGCGGCCTCGGCCGCCGACGACGGCGACGGCCAGGACGCCCGCCATCACGAGGCGCGCGATCTCGACGCCGTCGTGGTCACCGCCAGCCCGCTGCGGCAGACCGCCGAGGAGCTGAGCCAGCCGACCGAAGTCCTGACCGGCGAAGCGCTGGACCGCGACAAGGGCGCGACCCTCGGCGACACGCTGAGCCGGCTGCCCGGCGTGCAGAGCTCGAATTTCGGCGCCGGCGTCGGCCGGCCGATCATCCGCGGCCTCGACGGCCCCCGCGTCGGCGTGCTGAACGGCGGCCTCGCCAGCCAGGACGTCTCGACGATCAGCCAGGACCACGCCACCGCGGTCGAACCCTTCCTCGCCGACCAGATCGAAGTGCTGAAGGGCCCGGCCACCCTGCTCTATGGCAGCGGCGCGATCGGCGGCGTGGTGAACGTGGTCGACGGCCGCATCGCCGAACGTCCGCTCGACGACGCCGTCAGCGGCCGCGCCGAAGTGCGCTACGGCACGGCCGACCGGGGCCGCACCGCGATGGCCCGGGTCGACGCCTCCGGCGCCGACGGCGCGCTGGTGCTGCACGCCGACGGCGTCTACCGCGAATCGGACGACTACGACACGCCGGACGGGCGCCAGGACAACAGCTTCGTGCATACGCGCACCGGCGCGCTGGCGGCGTCGTGGGTCGGCCAGGACGGATTCCTGGGCGTGTCCGCCTCGCGCTACCAGGACCGCTACGGCAATCCCGGCGAACCCGGGGACGCCGCCCTCGGCGAGCCGAGCGTCCACCTCGACATGCTGCAGACGCGCGGCGAGCTGAAGGCCGGCGTGAACCGTCCGTTCTGGATCTTCCAGGGCGCGCGGATCAGCGTCGCCGACACCCACTACGAACACACCGAGTTCGAAGGCAGCGAGGTCGGCACGCATTTCGTCAACGAGGCCACCGACGGTCGGATCGAACTGACGATGAAGCCGTTCGGCGCCTGGACCGGCGCGCTCGGCGCGCAGTTCGGCGACCGCACCTTCGAGGCGATCGGCGAGGAAGCGTTCGTGCCGCGCACCAGCACCCGTTCGAGCGGCGTGTTCTGGATCGAACACGGCGACTACGGCGCGTTCCAGTTCGACCTCGGCGCCCGCGCCGACCGCGTGCGCACCGCCCCGAACGGCGGCGCGGTGCGCAATTTCTCGCCGAAGAGCTACTCCGCCGGCGCCGTCTGGAAATTCGCCGACGCCTGGCGGCTGAGCCTCAACCTCGACCGCGCCGAACGCGCGCCCGCCGAGGAGGAGCTGTACGCGAACGGGCCGCACGCGGCGACCGCCTCGTTCGAGATCGGCGATCCGTTCATGCGCGAGGAGCGCGCCGACCAGGCCGAACTGGGCCTGCACCACCACGGCAAGCGCTTCGAAGCCAAGGCCGCGATCTACCGGACCGACTTCAAGGGCTTCATCTACCTGGTCGACACCGGCGCGACGACCCCGGACGCCGAGGCGCTGCCGATCCGCCAGTGGTCGCAGGCGGACGCCCGTTTCCGCGGGATCGAGGCGGAAATCACCGCCCACCTGATCGACGACGCGCGCGGTCGGCTGGACCTGCGCGCGTTCGGCGACCGCGTCCGCGGCGAACTGGACGGCGGCGAATCCCTGCCGCGGGTGGCGCCGGGCCGGTTCGGACTGGACCTGCGCTGGACCGCCGACGCCTGGCGCGCCAGCCTCGGCGCGACCCGGGTGATGGCCCAGGACGACGTCGCGCCGGGCGAAACCCGGACCCCCGGCTACACCTTCGTCGATGCCCATTTCGCCTATCACTGGGACACGTCGAACCTGGGCTGGGAGGTCTTCGCCGACGGCACCAACCTCACCGACCAGGTCGGCCGCGTGCACACCTCGTTCCTGAAGGACAACGTGGTGCTGCCGGGGCGCGGCGTGGCGGCGGGCGTGCGCGTGTTCTTCTGAGTCCGGACCGCGCCGGTTTCGACCGCCCAGCGTTCGACCCGCGCGCGTCGCGCATCCGGAGGACCTCTCCCCCCCGGGACGCGGCGCGCGCGGCTTTTGAGGTCGGGATCGGCGCGTGCCGGGCGACCCGGCGCGCCCGCGGGTCGAATCAGCCGGCGCCGGCGCAGCGGGCGCAGAGCCCGTGGACTTCCAGCGTCTGCGCCTGCGGCACGAAGCCGAGCGCGCGGGCCTTCTCGTCGAGCAGCGCGACGATGCGCTCGTCCTCCAGCTCCACCGCCGAATGGCAGCGGTCGCAGATCAGGAACGGCACCGAATGCTGCGCCGTGCTCGGGTGGTGGCAGGCGACGAAGGCGTTGACCGATTCGAGCTTGTGGATGAAGCCGTTGGCGAGCAGGAAATCCAGCGCGCGGTAGACCGTCGGCGGCGCCGCGGAGCCGGCGCTGTCCTCGTCGTCGAGCTTGTCGGCGCGGATCCGGTCGAGCAGGTCGTAGGCCTTGATCGGCTTGCCCTGCGCGGCGATCAGGCCCAGCACCTTGGCGCGGATCGGGGTCAGCCGCAGCCCGCGTTCGCGGCAGGCGCGCTCCACCGCGGCCACGAAGCCCGGGGCGTCGTGGACGTGATGGTGCGGATCGGTGCAGTGGTCGTGGGCCATGGCCGGATGATGGCGACGCGCGCGCGGCGACTCAACCCCGCGCCGACGGACGCGCCCGACGGAGGCGTCGTTCAGCCCGCCGCCGCGATCTTCGCCAGCGCGGCGTCGATGCGCGCCAGCGCCTCGTCGCGGCCGGCGAGGAACACCGTGTGCGAGATGTCCGGGCTGACCTGGGTGCCGGTGATCGCCACCCGCATCGGCTGCGCGACCTTGCCCATGCCGATGCCCAGGGCCTCGGCGGTGGCGTGCAGGGCGACGCTCACCGCGTCGGCGCTCCAGTCGGCGGCGGCGATCGCGGCGAGGCGATCGCGGGCGTCGGCCAGCGGCGCGGCGGCTTCCGGCTTCAGGTGCTTGGCGACCGCGGCCTCGTCGTAGACGGTCAGCGGCTGGAACCACACCGCGGCGCGTTCGGCCATGTCCTTCAGCGTCTGCACGCGGTCGCGCAGGGCGATCACGAGGTCGGCAGGCCTCGGGCCCTTCGCCAGGTCGTAGCCCGCGCGCTCCAGATGGAACACCAGATGCTTCGCCACGGCCTCGGGATCGTCGCTCTTGAGGTACTGCTGGTTGAGCCAGCCGAGCTTGGCCATGTCCAGCCGCGAAGCCTTCGGATTCACGTCCTTCAGCTCGAACAGCGCCACCATCTCGTCGCGGGTGAAGATTTCCTGGTCGCCATGCGACCAGCCCAGGCGCACCAGGTAGTTCAGCAGCGCATGCGGCAGGTAGCCGGCGTCGCGATAGCCCATCACGTCGGCGGCGCCGGTGCGCTTGGACAGCTTCGCGCCCTCCTCGTCGAGGATCATCGGCAGATGCGCGAAGTTCGGCACGGGTGCGCCGAGCGCCCGGTAGATGTTGATCTGCCGCGGCGTGTTGTTGACGTGGTCGTCGCCGCGCACCACGTCGGTGATGCCCATGTCGATGTCGTCCACGACCACCGCGAAGTTGTAGGTGGCGTAACCGTCGGAGCGGAAGATCACCAGGTCGTCCAGTTCGCTGTTGGCGATCTCGATGCGGCCCTTGACCTTGTCGTCCCAGGCGACGGCGCCGTCGAGCGGATTCTTGAACCGGATGACGCGGTTCGGGTCGTCGCGGAAGCCGGCGTTCGCGTCGCGGTACGCGCCGTTGTAGCGCGGCTTGAGCTTGGCGGCCTCGGCGGCCTCGCGCATCGCCTGCAGTTCGTCCTTCGTCTCGTAGGCGTAGTAAGCCGTGCCCGCGGCGACCATCTGCTCGGCGACCTCGCGATAGCGGTCGAGGCGGTGGGTCTGGTAGATCGGGCCTTCGTCATAGCCGAGGTCCAGCCAGTCCATCGCGTCGAGGATGGCGTCGATCGCGCCCTGGGTGCTGCGCTCGCGGTCGGTGTCCTCGATCCGCAGCACGAACTGCCCGCCGTCGTGGCGCGCGGCCAGCCAGCAGTACAGCGCGGTGCGCGCACCGCCGATGTGCAGGTAGCCGGTGGGACTGGGGGCGAAACGGGTGCGGGTGGTCATGGCGACGGCATCGGCGGCGTGAAGCCGGCCATTTTACCCGACCGCCGGCGTCGCCCGGCCCGTCGCCTGCGCCGCCGCCCTACAATGCCGCCATGACGACCCTGTTCATCTCCGACCTGCACCTGGACCCCGAACGGCCCGAGGTGACCCGCCTGTTCGGCGATTTCATCGACGGCGAGGCGCGCAAGGCCGACGCCCTGTACATCCTCGGCGACCTGTTCGAGGCCTGGGTGGGCGACGACGACCCGTCCGCGACCGGCGCCTTCGTCGCGTCGAAGCTGCGCGCGCTGGCGGACGCCGGCGTGCCGGTGGCCTTCCAGCACGGCAACCGCGATTTCCTGGTCGGCCGCGACTTCGCCCGCCGCGCCGGCGTGCGCCTGCTGCCCGAGCACGCGGTGGTCCCGCTGTACGGCAATCCGGTGCTGCTGATGCACGGCGACACGCTGTGCACCGGCGACGCGGCCTACCAGGCGTTCCGCGCGCAGACCCGGGCGCCGGCGTGGCAGGCGCAGTTCCTCGCCCAGCCGCTGGCCACGCGGCTCGCGTTCGCGGCGCAGGCGCGCGCGGCCAGCCACCAGCGCCAGCAGGCGATGAAGACCGACGACCGTGCGCAGTTCGAGACGATCACCGACGTCGCCCCCGACGCCGTGCACGAGACCCTTGCCCGCTACGGCGTGGACACGCTGATCCACGGCCACACCCACCGCCCGGCGATCCATGCGCTCGACATCGATGGCCGCCCGTGCCGGCGGATCGTGCTGGGCGACTGGTACACGCAGGGCTCGGTGCTGCGGGTGCAGCCGGACGGCGCGACCGAATTGTCCGCCCTGCCCCTCTGACCCGCTGTTCTCGCCGCGCGGGGCAAGACGCCGCCATCCTGTCTCCGCAAGCGTATCGGTAGAGCGGCCTTCAGGCCGCTGCTTTTGACCTCGACAGAAGAGCAGCGGCCTGGTGTTCAACAGCCGAAGGCTGGTCAGGCCGCTCTACCAAAGCACGAGCAGCCGCCTGGTGTTCAACAGCCGAAGGCTGGTCAGTCCGCTCTACCAACCGCATGGCGCGTCAGCGCATCAGCGACAGCACGACGAACGGCACCAGGTTGAACAGCAGGATGCCGATCTTGTAGACGGCCATGCCGGCGTAATGCAGCGCGTCGAAGCGTTCGCGACCGAGCGCAAACCAGCGCGCGTGCAGGCGGTGCAGGCGGTCGTGCGCGAGCGCGAACGCGGCGAACCACACCAGCAGCACGGCGTAGTTCGCGAGCGCGCACCACCCGAGGAAATCGCGGATCGCGGCGAGGTCCATGGAACGTCTCCGGAACGGCGGAAGCGCCAGCGGGGATTGTGCACCCCTTCGTCTCCTTCCCGCGCTTGCGGGAGCGGGCCGGGATGAGGGAACCGACATGAGCCGCGCTCCGCCCCCATCCCGACCTTCCCCCGCGAGCGGGGGAAGGCGTGGACGCGCTCGCCTCGTCCTGCGCGGCGACGCAGCAAGTCTGTCGAGACCAGCGCCTCAGGCCAGCGCCGCGGCCTGCTCCAGCGACCGCAGTTCTTCCTCGCTGAAGCCCGCGGCGCTGCGCGCGTCGTGGTTGAACGGGCCGTGGAGCACGCCGCGGCCGTACTCGACCAGCAGCCGGCGGAAGGTCGGCTCGGGATCGACGCCGTCGCGTTCGCAGTGCCAGCGGAACCAGCGCGAGCCGGCGGCGACGTGGCCCACCTCCTCGCGCAGGATCACCACCAGGATGTCCGCGGTGGCGTGGTCGCCGAGCTGGCGCAGCTTCGCGATCATGCCCGGGGTCACGTCCAGCCCGCGCGCTTCCAGCACCCGCGGCACCAGCGCCATCCGCTCCAGCCCGGAATGCGCGGTCTTCTCGGCCATTTCCCACAGGCCGTTGTGGGCGTCGAAATCGCCGTAATCGTGGCCGAGCGCCTGCAGGCGTTCGCGCAGCATCGCGAAGTGCCGCGCTTCGTCGTGCGCGATCCGCGCCCAGTCGGCGTAGAAATCGCGCGGCATGCCGCGGAAGCGGTAGACCGCGTCCCAGGCCAGGTCGATCGCGTTGAACTCGATGTGCGCGACCGAGTGGATGAACGCGGCGCGGCCTTCGTCCGTGCCGAAGCCGCGCCGCGGCAGCTCGCGCGGATGCACGAGCCGCGGCCGTGCGGGACGGCCGGGCATGCGGATGGGGTCGGGCGGCGGCGCGCCGTCGTCGTCGGCGAGCTCGCCGCGGGCGAAGGCCTCGGCCGTGGCGAAGGTCAGCGCGACCTTGTCTTCCGGCGTCGCGGCGCGGAGGCAGTCATGGGCGGCGGCGGACAACGTCGATGTCATGGCTTCGCTGTTCGTAGGAGCGACGTGAGTCGCGACTGCACATTTCGACGCGCATCCGGGTCGCGACTCACGTCGCTCCTACGAAAAACTCACCCCGCCACGCGGCGCTTCTTCTTGGCGTCGTCCGAACGCAACTGCTTCAGGCGCTCAAAATACCCGGGCTCGATGCCGGTGACGTATTCGCCGTTGAAGCACGAGCTGTCGAACCTGCGACCCGGGAACTTCGGGCCGGCGACCGCTTCTTCCAGATCCTTGAGATCCTGGTAGACCAGCCAGTCGCAACCGAGCAGGTCCTGGATCTGCTGCTCGGTGCGGCCGTGGGCGACCAGTTCCTCGGCGGACGGCATGTCGATGCCGTACACGTTCGGATGGCGCACCGGCGGCGCGGCCGAGGCGAGGTAGACCTTCTTCGCGCCGGCGTCGCGCGCCATCTGCACGATCTGCTGCGAGGTGGTGCCGCGCACGATCGAATCGTCGACCAGCAGCACCACCCGGTTGCGGAACTCCAGCGGGATCGGGTTGAGCTTGCGCCGCACCGACTTCGCCCGCTCGCCCTGCCCCGGCATGATGAAGGTGCGGCCGACGTAGCGGTTCTTGATGAAGCCCTCGCGGTACTTCACGCCGAGCACGTTGGCGATCTCCAGCGCGGCGTCGCGCGAGGTGTCGGGGATCGGGATCACCACGTCGATGTCGTGGTCCGGGCGCTCGCGCAGGATCTTCTCGCCCAGGGTCACGCCCATCCGCATCCGCGCCTTGTGCACGGAGATCTCGTCCATCATCGAGTCGGGGCGCGCGAAGTACACGAACTCGAAGATGCACGGCCGCAGCTCGCCCTCGGCGCACTGGCGCGAGTGCAGCTCGCCGCGCGGGGTGATGACGATCGCTTCGCCCGGCGCGATGTCGCGCAGGCGCTCGAAGCCGAGCACGTCGAGCGCGACCGATTCGGACGCGACCGCATATTCGCTGCCGGCGTCGGTCTGGCGGCGGCCCAGCACCAGCGGGCGGATGCCGTTGGGGTCGCGGAAGGCGACCAGGCCCAGGCCCAGCACCACGGTCAGCACCGCGTAGCCGCCCTTGGCGCGCCGGATCACGTTCTCCACCGCGCGGAACGCCGCGTCGGGCGTGAGCACGCGCTGCTTGTCCAGCTCGTGCGCGAACACGTTGAGCAGCACTTCCGAGTCGGACTCGGTGTTGACGTTGCGGCGGTCCTGCTCGAACACCTCGCGGCGCAGGGTGTCGGTGTTGATCAGGTTGCCGTTGTGCGCCAGCGCGATGCCGAACGGCGAATTCACGTAAAAGGGCTGCGCCTCGTCGCTGCCCTCGCTGCCGGCGGTGGGATAGCGGCAGTGGCCGATGCCGACGCGCCCCTGCAGCAGCGCCATCTCGCTGGCGCGGAAGGCGTCGCGCACCAGGCCGTTACCCTTGACCACGCGCAGCGCGGTGCCGTTGGCGGTGGCGATACCGGCGGCGTCCTGTCCGCGATGCTGGAGCACGGTGAGCCCGTCGTAGAGCTGGGCCGCGACGTCCGTGGTGCCGACGATGCCGATGATGCCGCACATGGATGAGGACTCCGGGTCACGCGAAGACGCGCCTCGCGGGCGCGGGAGGAACGATCGCCGCCGCGCCGGCCTGCGCCGGCGCAGCGGTCAGGGATACGGGCGGACGATGCCGTCGACGCCGACCTTGGCCTGGATCTGGGCCTTGAGCTGGTCGGCGGCGGCGCGATCGAGCGCGGGACCGACGCGGACGCGGGTGAGCTTGCCCTTGTCGGTGGTCACGGTGTCGGTGAAGGCGGTGAACCCGGCGGCGCGCAGCTTCTCGCGCATCGCGCCGGCCTGGACAGCGTCGGAGAACGCACCGACCTGCACCGCGAAGCCGACCTTGGCGGCGGCCGGGGCCGGCGTCGGGGCCGGCTTGGGCGCGGCCGGCTTCGGCGCGGGCGGCGCGGGCGTCGGCTTGGGCGCCGTGGCGACGGGCGCGCTCGCGACGGGCTTGGACGCGGGAGGCGCGGGCTTCGCTTCCGGCTTCGGTTCGGGCCGCGCGGCCGCGGTCTGCGGCTCGACGGGTTTCGCGGACTCGGCCGGCTTCGGCGGTTCGGCGGCGGCCGGGGCCGTCGTCTCGGCGTCCAGCGCGACCACGCGCACCGGCACGTCGCTGCGCACTTCGAGCGCTTTCAGGCGCACGCTCTCGGCCTCGGCGCGGTTGGCGTAGGGGCCGATGCGCACGCGGAAGGCCGATTTGCCGTTCACGGTCGTGGTTTCGCTGTAGGCCGGCAGGCCGGCGTTCCTGGCCAGCGCGACCACCTGGTCGGCGCCCTTCTGGGTGGCGTAGGCGCCGAAATGCACGGCGTAGTCGCCACCGGCGGTGGTCGGCGGCAGCGCCTGGGCGGCGTCGGCCGGCGGCGTCGCGGAGGGGTCCGCCGGCGGCGCGGCGCCGGCGTCGCTCGCGGCGGCCGCGGGCTGCGGGCGATCGACCGGGGTGGCGTCCATCCCGACCGCGCCGCCCTTCGGCACCTCGCCCGGCGCCGCCAGCGGCAGTTCCCGGGTTTCCATCTCGCCGCCGGGGGCGTCCGGCATCTTCAGCGGCACGTCGGACACGCCGCTGTCGGGCGCGGGGCCCTTCACCAGCATCGGCAGGAAGATGACCGCGAGCGCGACCAGCACGGCCGCGCCGATGAGGCGCTGTTTGAGGGCAGTGTCCAAGGGGCCGGTTCCGCACGGGCAGGGAGGCGGGCGGATTATACGCCGGCCCCGTCGGCGACCGTCCGGATCGCCGTCGCCGGGGGACTCAGGCGTTCATCAGGCGCCGGAGGGCCGCCTCGGCGGTGTGGAACGAACCGAACACCAGGATCCGTGCGCCCGGCGGCGCGGCGCGGCAGGCGGCGTCCAGCGCCTCGGCGACGGTCGCCGCGCGCGTCCCCGCAGCCGCGGGCGTGCCGGCGAGGGCCTGGGCGAGCGCGTCCCCGTCGCGCGCGCGCGGACCGGCATCGGGCAGGCCCGCGAGCCACCAGCGGTCGACCTGCGGCGCCAGCGCGGCGACCACGCCGGCGGCGTCCTTGTCGGCCAGCGCGGCGAACACCGCGAACGTCGGGCCGGCGGCCGGGGTCGCCGCCAGCGCGTCGGCCAGCGCGCGCGCGGCCTGCGGGTTGTGGCCGACATCGACCAGTACCTCGACGCCGTCGCGCGCGAAGCGCTGCAGCCGCGCCGGCACTCGCGCCGCACGCACGCCGTCGACGAACGCCGCGTCGGGCAGGTCGTCCGGCAATGCGTGCAGCGCGGCGATGGCGACCGCGGCGTTGCGCAACTGCACCGGCGCCGCGAGCGCGGGCAGCGGCAGGTCGAGTTCGCGGCCGAGCGTGCGCCAGCGCCAGCGCGCGTCGCCGCCGTCCTCGGCGGCGGCGGGTTCGAAGAAGAAATCGCAGCCGATCCGCAGCGCCGACGCGCCGATCGCGTAGGCGCGGCCGAGCACGCTGGACGGCGGGTCGTCGTCGCCCAGCACCAGCGGCGTCCACGCGCGGGCGATGCCGGCCTTCTCCGCGCCGATGGCCTCGACGGTGTCGCCCAGCCAGTCCTGGTGGTCGAGATCGACGGTGGTGATCACGGCGACATCGGGATCGACCAGGTTGACCGCGTCCAGGCGTCCGCCGAGGCCCACCTCGAGCACCGCGAGATCCAGCCCGCTGCGCGCGAACAGCCACAGCGCGGCCAGGGTGCCGTATTCGAAGTAGGTCAGCGGCACGCCGCCGTCGGGCAGGCCGGCGCGCGCCGCTTCCACCGCCTCGAACGCGGCGACCAGCGCGTCGTCGTCGGCCTCGACGCCGTCGATCCGCACCCGCTCGTTGTAGCGCAGCAGGTGCGGCGACGTGTACGCGCCGACCTTCCAGCCCGCGGCGCGGGCGATGGCCTCGACGAAGGCGACGGTCGAGCCCTTGCCGTTGGTGCCGCCGACGGTGATCACCCGGCGCGCGGGTTTCGCCAGCGCCATCGCGTCGGCGACGACGCGCACGCGTTCCAGCCCCATTGCAATCGTATTCGGGTGCTGGCGCTCGATGTGCGCCAGCCAGTCGGACAGGGTGCGTGCGGTCATGCCGCTATTATCCGGCGCGGACGCCCCGTCCGGCCATCGTCGACGCCGCATGCCCTCGCCCGCGCCCCTGCCCGCGCCCGTCCTCGGCTCGATGCGCTTCGGCGACTGGGGCGCACGGCTGTCGCCGGACGCCGTCGCCGACCTGCTCGCGGCCGCGCTCGACCTCGGGATCGACACCCTCGATCTCGCCGACATCTACGGCGGCCACACCACCAACGCGCTGGTCGGCGCCGCGCTCGCCGCGCGCCCGGGCCTGCGCGCGCGGCTGCGGCTGGTCGCGAAGGTCGGCATCCGGATGGCGTCGAGCCCGGGCAACCCGCGCGGCGTGCAGCACTACGACCTGTCGGTGGCGCACCTGCGGCGCGCGCTTGACGGGACCCTGGCGGCGCTCGGCGTCGATCGCGTGGACACGGTGATGCTGCACCGCTTCGACCCGCTGCTGGAGCCGGCGGCGATCGCGGCGTGGGTGCGCGCGGAACAGGCCGCGGGGCGGGTCGGCGGGTTCGGCGTGTCCAATTTCGATGCACACGCGCTGGCGCTGTTCGACGGCCGGCTGCCGGTGGTCGCGAACCAGATCGAACTGTCGCTGGCGCAGACCTCGGCGCTGGACGACGGCACGCTCGCGGCCACCCGCGCGCGCGGCGCGGAGGCGCAGGCCTGGTCGCCGCTGGGCGGCGGCGGCCTGCTCGACCCGCAGTCGCCGGCCGGCGGCCGCCTGCACGCGCCGCTGCGGGCGATGGCGGCGGACTTCGGGCTCGACCCCGCGGGCCTGCTGCTGCGCTGGGTGGCGACCCTGCCCGACACCCGCGTCGTCCTCGGCACCGCGAACCCGCGGCGGCTCGCCGACGCCGTCCGCGCCTGCGGCGAAGCGCTGCCGCGCGACGCGTGGTACGCGCTCCACGAAGCTGCGCGCGGGCATCCGGTTCCGTAGAGTGGGCCTTGGCCCACCCTACGGCGTGGATCCGGTCACAGCGCGCGATGCACCGCTTCGCCGAACAGCGCGGTGTGGTGCGCGCAGTCGTTGAGCCGCACCACTTCCATGCGCTCGGAATCGGGACCGGCGAGCAGGTTCAGCGTCGCCGGCGCCTGGCGGAAGCCCCACAGCTTCGACAGCGGAATGCCGAGGATCCGGCACAGCAGCACGCGGTTCACCGCGTCGTGGGCGACGACCAGCAGCGTGTCGTCGTCGCCGAGCCCGGCGGTGGCGCGCTCGAACGCCGGCCAGGCGCGGTCCAGCACCTGCTGCAGCGATTCGCCGCCCTGCCCCGGCATCAGCACGGTCTCCGGCGCCTCGCGCCAGGCGCGCAGCCGTTCGGGGTCGCGTTCGCGGATCTCGGCGGCGAGCAGGCCTTCCCATTCGCCGTGGCCGATCTCCATCAGGCCGGCGTCGGTGGCGAGCTGCGCCTTGCGCGCATCGCCGAGCGCGAACTCGGCGGTGGTGCGGGCGCGGGCGAGCGGCGAGGCGACGGCGCGGTCGATGCGCACGTCGGCCAGCCGCGCACCGAGCGCGCGCGCCTGGCCTTCGCCCACGGGCGACAGCGGGATGTCGATCTGGCCCTGGTAGCGGCCTTCGGCGTTCCACGGCGTTTCGCCGTGGCGAGCGAGGAGGATGCGCATGTCCCGGGCCTCAGACCTGCTGCAGCGACAGCACGCCCGGCGTGGCCTTCACCGTCGCCAGTTGCGCCTCGCTCAGCGGCTTGTCGATGGTGATCGCCGCGCGGGCCTGGCCGTCGCCGGCGGCGCCGAGCGCGAAGTTGATGATGTTGGTTCCGGCCTCGCCGAGCAGCGTGCCGACCCGGCCGATGATGCCGGGGCGGTCCTCGTTGCGCATCAGCAGCACGGTCGCCAACGGATCGAACTCGATCTCGACGCCATCGAGGCGGACCACGCGCGGGCCGCGGTGCAGGGTGGCCTCGATCTCGCGGGTGCGGCTCTTGCCGGCGCCGTTGTCGCCGACCACGCGCACCTTGAGCAGACGGTCGAAGCCGTCGCCGTCGCCGCCGACGGTCTCGGCGACCGTGAGCCCGCGCGCAGCGGCTTCCTGCAGCGCGTTCACCGGCGTGACCCGGCCCGACGCGGTGCCCAGCAGCGCGGCGACCAGCAGGCGCGTGAGCGGCCGCGTGTCGAGCGCGTCGGTGCGGCCGGCGTAGGTGATCTCCAGCCGGGTCGGCGCCTGCACCAGGCGCACCGAGAGGCGGCCCAGCGCCGACATCAGCGGCATCCACGGCCCGACCTCGCGCGCGGCCTCGGCGGTGAGCGGCGGCAGGTTGACGCAGCCGGCGACCGCGCCGGTGGCGACGAAGTCGATGATCTGGCGGGCGAGGATGGTGCTGACCGCCTGCTGCGCCTCGCTGGTGGACGCGCCCAGGTGCGGGGTGAGGATCAGCTTCGGATGCGCGCGCAGCGGCGAATCGGCCGGCAGCGGCTCGGTGGCGAAGGTGTCGAGCGCGGCGCCGGCCAGATGGCCTTCGTCGAGCAGCATGCGCAGCGCGTCCTCGTCGACGAGGCCGCCGCGCGCGGCGTTGATCAGGTAGGCGCCCTTCTTCATCTGGCGCATGCGCGCCTCGGACAGCAGGTTGGTGGTGTCCTTGGTGCGCGGGATGTGCAGGGTGATCACGTCGGCCCAGGCGATCAGTTCGTCGAGCGACTTCAGCGGGACGCTGCCCTTGCCCGCGGCCGAGGCCGGCAGGAACGGGTCGAACGCCGCCACGTCCATGCCGATGCCCTGCGCCTTGCGCGCGACCGTGCCGCCGATGCGGCCCAGGCCGATGACGCCGAGCTTCTTGCCTTCCAGCTCGAAGCCGGTGAGGCCCGCCTTCGGCCATTCGCCGGCCTTCATGCCCGCGTCGGCCTTCGGCACGTGGCGGGCGAGCGCGAACAGCAGCGAGATCGCGTGCTCGGCGGCGGCCAGGGTGTTGCCGTCGGGGGCGTTCATCACCGCGATGCCGCGGGCGGTGGCGGCGTCCACGTCGATGGTGTCCACGCCGGCGCCGGCGCGGCCGATGACCTTCAGTTTCTTCGCGTTTTCCAGCGCCTCGGCGGGCACCCGGGTGGCGGAACGGACGAGGATGGCGTCGCAGTCCTCGAGCGCGCCGGCGAGCTTCGCGGCGTCCTTGATCGGTTCGGAAATCTCCACGGTCCAGCCGGCGTCGCGGAACATCGCCAGGCCGTCTTCGTGGATACCATCGCATGCCAGCACTTTCATGGGGTCGGCTCCTGTAGTGGGGAAGAATCCCGCGGAGCCCTGCTGGCCGGCACTGCGCAAACATCGTGGATCGATGCGTGGACCGATGACGCTGGTCCGGGGGATCGGCTGCAGCCCTTGGGCTGGACAGGCGATCCACCTGCGGGTCGGGAGACGGGGCCGGCTGGCATGGGAATCCGCGACGGGGAGCAGCCTAGCAGACGATCCGCACACTGCAAAGCGGGGCTCGCGTCCGTTCGTCGGACGCGGCATGCTGCGGCGATCGGGGCCCGGTGCGGCCCGCGGGAGACGGCGATGCCGAAGGTGACAGGCGACTTCGAAGTCCGGCGCGACGCGCAGCCGATGCTCGACCTGGGCGACGGCGCGCAGGCCGCGCACGTGCGCTTCGACAAGACGTTCCACGGCCCGCTGGAGGCGACCGGCGTGGTCCACATGCTGGCGGTCGGAACCGCGACCGAAGGTTCGGCCGCCTACGTCGCGGTCGAACGCATCGTCGGCACGCTCGACGGCCGCGCCGGCAGTTTCCTGATGCACCACACCGGCGTGATGGATCGCGGCGCACCGTCGCTGGCGGTGAACGTGGTCCCGGATTCGGGCGCCGGCGCGCTCGTCGGGCTGCGCGGGACGCTGGCGATCGAGATCGTCGACGGCAGGCACGCCTACACGTTCGACTACACGCTGCCGGACGCGGAGGACGCGGCGGCCGCAAGCTGAATGCGCGCAGCGGCCGGAGTGTGGAAGCGATAACGCTTTCCGAAGATCGCCGGCGCTACAGTCGGGTGGCCGGTCCTTCCGGCGATCCACATACAAGGAGTTCCACATGAAGACATCGATCACGCGCGGCCGTCGGCCGCTCCTGCTCGCCCTGGCCACCGCGCTCGTCGTCGGCGCCGCCATCGCCGCCCCGCCGGGGCCGACCGCGATCGGCGATTTCTACTACTACTTCGACGCCAGCGGCAACACGATCGGCTACCGCGCGATCGACTGCTACGGCAACTACTCGGCGTGGGGCACGACCAGCAACCGCTACTCGGTCGGACACGCCTACTGCGTGCCGCGCTGAACCCGCTGGCGCCGCCTGCCGCGAACCGGCAGGCGGCAGCGGCATCCGCCTTCGCCGGCGATGCGCCAGACCCGATGCGCCAGACCTCCCGCCCCGCTGCAGGGGCCGCGCACTGAAAACCCGCATCGAGCACGCTTCCGGAACCGGGGCCGCTCCCGGACCCGACGCCGGATCTCCCGGAAACAACCCAAGGAAAAGGAACGAACGATGACACTCTCGATCAAGCGTCGCGGCACCCGCATCGCCCTGGCGCTCGCCGCCGCCTGCGCCATCGGAGCGGCGGTCGCCGCCGCCCCCGGTCCCACCCACAACGGCGAGTTCTACTACTACTTCGACACCGCCGGCAACACGGTCGGCTACCGTGCGATCAATTGCGACGGCACCTACGTGTCGTGGGGCAAGACCAGCACCCGTTATTCCAACGGCTACATGATCTGCGATCCGATCTACTGACGGCGGCTCTCACCAAACGGAAACGGCGGCCGATGGCCGCCGTTTCCTCATGCGCGCGTCGCATCCGCGCGGCGCGGCGTCATTTCTTCGCCGGCACACCCAGTTCCTGCAGCAACTGCGGCGCCGGGAACACTTCCTGCATGATCCAGCGCATGTAGCGCTGGTCGACCGAGATCATGCGGTTGACGCTGCCGTCGTAGATCCAGTTCGAGCTCACCGATTCCCAGTTGCCGTCGAACGCCAGGCCGACCAGCTTGCCCTCGGCGTTGAGCACCGGCGAACCGGAATTGCCGCCGGTGATGTCGAGGTCGGACAGGAAGTTCACCGGCACGGTGCCGAGCTTCCTGTCGGCGAGGCCGCCGTAGCGCTTGGCGCGGATCGCCTCCAGCAGCGCCGGCGGCGCGTCGAACGGTTCCTGCCCGGTCGCCTTGGCCGCGACTTCCTCCAGCAGCGTGAACGGCTTCTGGCGGGCGCCGTCGCGGGTGGTGTAGCCGGTGACGGTGCCGAAGGTGATCCGCAGCGAACCGTTGGCGTCGGGGTACACCGCTTCGCCGCGGCTCTTCTTGTAGTCGGCCACCGCCTGCAGGTAGTGCGGCCGCGCGACCAGGTTGTCGCCGGCGCGGGCCTTGCGCGCTTCCTCCACCTGCAGCAGCGTCGGCATCATCGCCACCGCGTAGCGGATCGCCGGATCCTTGCTGGTCTCGAACGCCTTGCGGTCGGCCTTCATCCAGCGCAGGCGCTCCTCGGTCGAGCCCAGTTTGGTCGCCGCCAGCGCCTTCAGCGCCGCCGCGATGGCCTTGTCGTCGCCGCCCTTGAGCCAGGCGTCCAGCGGCTTCAGGCGCTGCTCCTTCGGCAGGCGCAGGTACTGCTGCAGCCAGTAGCGGGTCAGTTCGCGGTCCATCGACGGGACGTAGCGGCGCTCCATCTGGCGCAGGTCGCCCTCGATGCGCGCGTAGTCGCGCTGCTGGAAACCGGGCTCGCGGTCGGCGTCCGGCCGGGCCCGTTCGATCGACAGCCGGTACAGTTGCACCGCGGTCGCGAGCACGCCGTTGCGGCCGAGCTGGCCCAGCACCTGATCGCGTTCGCGGGTGGCGGTGGCCTGGGTGTTCAGCGCGCGCAGGGTCTGGTAGGCCTGCAGCGGACCCTCGCCGTTGCGGCCGCGCTTGCGCAGGAACATCTCGACCGCCTCCTCCTGCTTGCGCTTGATCGCGATCGCGCCCATCCGCTCGAAGCCCTCGAGCTGGCCGTCATAGTTCTTCAGCACGTTCTCCCAACTGCGCACGATGCTGGCGTACTTCACCGCGACGTCGGGATTCTTGCGGCCCTCGGCGTCGACCAGCGCGACCATCGCCTTGTAATGCCGGCTGAGCGTGGGATAGGTCCAGTCCACCGTCTGCTCGAACTCGTCCGCCAGCGCGTAGCGGTTGGTGCTGCCGGGGTAACCGGCGACCATCACGAAGTCGCCCGCGGCGAGCGGCTTGTCGGCGAACTTCAGCCACTGCTTCGGCCGGTAGGGCACGTTGTCCGACGAATACGCGGCCGGGCGGCCGTCGCGACCGACGTAGGCGCGGTAGAACGAGAAATCGCCGGTATGGCGCGGCCACATCCAGTTGTCGACCTCGCCGCCGTAGTTGCCGACGCTCGCCGGCGGCGCGTAGACCAGGCGCACGTCGCGGATCTCGAGGTTGCGGAACAGTCGGTAGGTGCTGCCGCCGGCGAAGCTGTAGAGCCGGCAGCGATAGCCCTCGCCGCGTTCGCAGTCCGCGATCAGGCGCTTCTCGATGGCGTCGTAGGCCTGGCTGCGCGCCAGCCCGTCGCGGGCCTCGCCGATCGCCTGGCGGACCTGCGCGGTGACGTCGTCGATGCGGTCGAGCACGAAGATGCGCGCGCCGGGGCCGGCGCTGAGCTCCTGGGCCTGGGTCGCGGCGTTGAAGCCGTCGACGATCAGGTTCTTCTGCGGCGTCGAGTTGAGCTGGATCGCGCCGTAGGCGCAATGGTGGTTGGTCGCGAGCAGGCCCTGCGGGGACACGAAGCTGCCGGTGCAGCCGCCGAGCGACACCACCGCGCCCAGCGGGTCGCCGGAGAGGTCGGCGAGCTGCTTGGCGGGCAGTTTCAGCCCCGCGGTCTTCAGCGGGCCGGCGATCTCCGGCAACTGCTGCGGCACCCACATGCCTTCTGCGGCGCGGGCGGCGGGCGGGGACAGCGCGCCGACGGCCGCGGACAGCACGGCGACGGCGAGCACGGGGGAGCGCATGGCGGGACCGGAACGGGACATGGCGGATCGATCGTTGGACAAAGAGGTCGAGTGTATCGACTCGCCGCCGGCCGTCGCCATGTCCGATGGTCATGCCCCGGGGCGCACGGACGGCGTCCGCCCGCCCGGCCGCGGATCGCCCGGCCGGTCACCGGCCGTCCACCGGCGCCGGCGTATACTGCGCCCCCTCCAAAGATCGAGACCGACGGGCCATGGCCGCGACCACGATGAAGGCGCTGGTGAAGCGCGAAGCCGCCAAGGGCATCTGGATGGAGCACGTGCCGGTGCCCTCGCCCGGCGCGAACGAGGTCCTGATCAAGCTCGAGAAGACCGCGATCTGCGGCACCGACCTGCACATCTACCTGTGGGACGACTGGAGCCAGCGCACGATCAAGCCCGGACTGGTCATCGGTCACGAATTCGTCGGCCGGATCGCCGAGATCGGCCCCGGGGTCACCGGCTACCGGGTCGGCCAGCGGGTCTCCGCCGAGGGCCACATCGTCTGCGGCCATTGCCGCAACTGCCGCGCCGGCAAGCAGCACCTGTGCCCGAACACGGTCGGCATCGGCGTCAACCGCGACGGCGCCTTCGCCGAGTACATGGTGATGCCGGCCAGCAACCTGTGGCCGATCCCCGACCAGATCCCGAGCGAACTGGCCGCCTTCTTCGACCCCTACGGCAACGCCGCGCACTGCGCGCTGGAGTTCGACGTGGTCGGGGAGGACGTGCTGATCACCGGCGCCGGCCCGATCGGGGTCATGGCCGCGGGCATCTGCAAGCACATCGGCGCCCGCAACGTGGTCGTCACCGACGTCAACGACTACCGCCTGAAGCTGGCCGCCGACATGGGCGCCACCCGGGTGGTGAACGTCGCCAACACCTCGCTGAAGGACGTGATGAGCGACCTGCACATGGAAGGCTTCGACGTCGGCCTGGAAATGAGCGGCAACCCGCGCGCGTTCAACGACATGCTGGACTGCATGTACAACGGCGGCAAGATCGCGCTGCTCGGGATCATGCCCAAGGGCGCCGGCGTGGACTGGGACAGGATCATCTTCAAGGGCCTGACCCTGCACGGCATCTACGGCCGGCGCATGTACGAGACCTGGTACAAGATGACCCAGCTCGTGCTGTCGGGCTTCCCGCTGGGCAAGGTGCTGACCCACCAGTTGCCGATCGACGAGTTCCAGACCGGGTTCGAGCTGATGGAGTCGGGCCGCTCGGGCAAGGTCGTCCTGAACTGGAATTGATCCGGCCGGGCGGCACCCGGGCGCGGGGTGCCGCCGTCGGCGCGGGAACCGTCAGAAGTCGACGCGCAGCCCGATCGACACCGGGTACGAGACCCGCTTGCCGGTGTCGTTGATCGAGCCGAGCCCGAGGCCGCCGATGGCCGAATCGTCGCCGTCGAGTCCGGCCACGTAGCGCACGCCGGTCTGCGCGGTGATGCTGACCTTCTCGCCGACCGGGACCAGCAGGCCGAGGTCGATGCCGGCGCTCGCCGACCACGTCGACTTCGTGAACGGCACGTCGGCGATGGTGATCCCCGCGTCGGGGATCGCGAACGTGGCGCGGATGGCGTCCGTGCGGGTCGCGCCGAGGCGGCCGGCCACGAACGGCCGCGTCGGCCCCAGTTCGCCGAAGTAGCGGCGATAGCCGCCTTCCAGCGTCAGCGCCGTGTAGTCGCCGAAGGTGCCGCGCACCGGGAGCGTGGTCGAGAGGGCGGGCACGAAGGCGCCGCCGACCTGCACCGTGCCCTTGTCGGCCCGGGTGCGGCGGACCTGGCCGAAGACCTCGGAACGGTCGTCGATGCCGTAGCTGAACTCGAGGCCGTAGGACGTGGCCGAACCGTAGATGTCGTCATGGCCGCGCGAGCGGATGCGCAGCTCCGCGCCGACGCCGGCGAGGTCGGGATTGAGCGGGCCGAGGTCCGGCACGGCGACGGTGGCGCCATCGTGGACGTCGCCGCTCAGCGGCCGGTCGACGCCGCCGAAGACGGACGCGGACCACTTGCCGGCTTCCGGTCCCGCGGCGAACGCGGCGGGGGCGAACAGGCACAGGGCGGACATGATGAGGATCGACTGCTTCATCTTGACTCCTTGGGATTCGGGGGACTGCGTGCGCATCTGCGCAGCCCATCCGTTACGCGCCCGTCCCGGAGACCGGATGCATCCATCGATGGAACACAGCGGGGCCGCGGCGGGAAAGGAGCGCCGCCACGGCCGTCCCGCGGTCCCGCGGCGGCCGGACCGGGCGGGATCGCGGGAGGTCGATGCGGGACGGGGGGCGACCGGCGCCGGCGGGCCGCCCATGCCCGGGTCGATCGCTGAATACGATTTCAGGGCGATATGCGACGCAGCAGGCCCGGGGCCATTGACGCCGTCGATGGTGCGCCGCAATGAAAACGGGCGCCGCGAGGGCGCCCGTCGGGAACCGCGAGACTCCGGGATCAGCCGCCGACCGAGAAGGTCAGGACGAACTTGTTCTCGGCGTTGTCCTTGCCGAACACGTTGTCGGCCTTGCTGTCGTTGCCGACATAGCCCAGACCGATGTTGACCGGGCCGAAGTCGCGGTTCACGCCCACCGAATAGGTGGCGTAGCCGCTCTCGGACGCGATGTCCTTGTCGATCGTGGTGTAGCCGACGCCGGCGGTCAGGTTGATGTCGTGGCCGACGCCCCAGCTCCCGTCCAGCCCCAGGTAGGTGCTGTTGGTGTCGGTGTTGAGGTAGTCGTTGGTGAAGCCGAGGGTGACGCTGTAGTCCTTGGCGATGGTGGCCTTGCCGACCAGCTCGTTGTAGGCGTAGTTCACGCCGTCCGGCTCGCCCGCGTAGTTGTAGCGGACCAGTTGGACGTCGAGATTGACCTGGTCGGAGACGTCGCCGTTCCAGCCGACGAAGGTGTCGATCTCGGCATCGGTCGGATCGCCGTGGCCGAAGTCCACGTTGGACGCCCAGCCGCCGACGTACAGGCCGTTGTCCCAGCTATAGCCGATGCCGCCCTGCAGCGCCGGATGGTCGTCGGTCTGGGAAATGCCGCGGAACAGGTACTCGGACGTGGCGGCGGCGTTCCAGTTGAAGCCGGAACTGTCTTCTTCCTGGGCCTGCGCCGCGAACGGCGCGGCGGCCAGGAGGGCGAGCGCGATCAGGTGTTTGTGCACGGGAACCTCCAGTGTAAGGGTGTGGGGATGGGGGAGCAGGGGGCCATCGGGGACGGCTCCGGCCCGAGATCAACTCATATTTAACCCTTTGCGCGACTGAAGGGCCGCCCTGTCCGCGCCGCGGTTTTTGCGACCTCCGTCATCTTTGGCATCGAACTTGCTTTGCAGTCGCCGGAGTGCGCCATCACAAATCGATCGAGGAATCGTACGCATGACCTACCACGTCGCGCTTTGCGGCCTGACGGCCAGGGACGCCCGCCTGCTGGAAATCGTGATCAACCGGGCGAACAACGGCCGGCACGCCTTCCGCGCCGCCGAGAGCGACAACCTCCCCGACCCGCGGGCGGTGATCGTCGATGCCGGATCGCCCCGGTCCATGCAGATGTACGAGGCGCTGCGCCACCGCCATCCGGGGGTGATCTCGCTGACGATCTCCGACCACGGCATGGCCGGCGACACCCGCTACCGGATCCAGCGCCGCTCGCTGCTGCTGCAGGTGCTCAAGGTCCTGGACGACCTGGCGGACCACGAGTTCGTCGGCAGCAAGGTCAGCCCGCACCCGACCGCCACCGCCCAGGCCGCCGCCCCTGCGGCGCAGGCCGGCGGCGGCGCGGCCGAAGCGGCGTTCGTCGAAGGCCGCGCCGGCGAGCCGCGGCCGCTGCGCGCGCTGGTCGTCGACGACAGCCTCACCGTGCGCGAACAGATGCGCCAGGCCCTGCAGCGCCTGGGCATCGCCAGCGACCAGGCCGACAGCGCCGAGGCCGCGATGCGCCTGCTCGAGCACGGCACCTACGACCTCGCGTTCCTCGACGTGGTCATGCCCGGCACCGACGGCTACGAGCTGTGCCGCAAGATCAAGCACAACAACTACCTGCGCGGGATGCCGGTGCTGATGCTCACCAGCCGCTCCTCGCCGTTCGACCGCGCCCGCGGCGCGCTGTCCGGCTGCGACAGCTACCTCGTCAAGCCGATCACCTGGGACATCTTCAGCCAGGCGGTCGACAAGGCGCTGCTCAAGCACTTCCGCAACGATCGCGCGCAGATGATCGCGCGCGGCTACCGGCTCTGACGCCGCGCGCCCGCGCGCCCACGCACTTCCCCGACAGGATTCCCGTCCATGCCCAAGGCCCTGATCTGCGACGACTCCGCCGCCGAACTCGCGAATCTCCGCAACATCCTCAGCAATGCCGGCTGGCATTCGGTCACCGCCAGCAACGGCGCCGAAGCCGTGCAGAAGGCCAACGCCGAGAAGCCGGCGCTGATCTTCCTCGACATCATCATGCCGGACATGGACGGCTACGAGGCCTGCCGCCAGTTGCAGTCCAACGGCGACACCAAGGGCATCCCGGTGGTGTTCGTCTCCAGCAAGAACCAGAAGGCCGACCAGATCTGGGCCAAGATGCAAGGCGGCAAGGCGCTGATCGGCAAGCCCTACTCCGCCGACCAGATCCTCGAAACGCTGCGCGCCTACGGCTGAGCGCGCCGGCATGAGCACGTCGGCGACCGACGACCGCGCGGGCGATGCCGGGGGCGCTTCGCAGGCGGCGACGCGGATCGGGTTCCGCCCGCATCCGCGGCTGCCGTGGCTGCTGGCCGCGCCCGGCGTTCCGCTGCAGGTGCTGATCGAAGCCGCGCCGGTGCGCGTGCCCAACACGCCCGCCTGGTTCCGCGGCGTCGTCAGCCAGCGCGGCAACCTGCTGCCGGTCTTCGACCTGGCCCGCTGGGCCGGGCTCGACGACACCGGCATGGAGCGGCCGCAGATCGTCTCGGTCGGACAGGGCGCGCAGGCCTGCGCGGTGGTCTGCGGCATCGCGCCGTCGCTGATCGCGGTCATCGCCGAAACCGACCGGGTCGAAGCCGCAGGCGCGCTGTCGCCCTTCCTCGGCCTTGCCTACGCCACCTCGCGGGGCATGGCGCGCGAATTCGACATCGCGCGCTGGCTGGCGACGGCGGCCTCCCGCATCGACGGCGGCGCGACGGCCTGATCCGACCGCCCCACCCTTCCCTCCGGTCCCCGATTCGCTTCCAAGGAAAGTCGCAATGGCCCGTTCCTCAACGTCGTTTCTCGGCAGCATCCGCGGACGCCTGGTGCTCGGCACGGCGGCGCTGGCGCTGATCCCGCTGCTGCTGCTCGCCGCCGCGCTGGGCTGGTACGCCAACCGCGAATCGTCGACCTCGCTCGACCAGCGCGCGTCCGACCAGATGGCGTCGATCCGCGCCGGCAAGCAGGAAGAGATCCGCGCCTACTTCGACAACGTCGCCAACCTGATGCGCACCGTGGCCGACACCGACGAGGTCCATCGCGCCCTGCGCGAAGGCGCCGAGCAGCAGCCGCTGCTGGCGACCGGGCTCGATCTGGACAAGGCCCGCGCCGCGTTGACCGGCTACTACCGCGACGATTTCGGTCGCCAGTTCGCGGCGCGCAACCCCGGCCAGCGCGCCGACATCTCCGCCATCGTCGCCAGCCTGCCGACGCAGACCGTCGCCGCGCAGTACACCTACATCGCCGCCAATCCCAATCCGCTGGGCAAGAAGAACGAACTGCCGCGCGCGCCGGACGCGGCCGCGTACAACGAGATGCACGCGCGCTTCCATCCGTTCGCGCGCAGGATCGTGCAGGACTACGGCCTGTACGACTTCTTCCTGGTCGACGCCAGGACCGGCTTCGTGGTCTACACCTACTTCAAGGAACTCGACTACGGCACCAGCCTGCGCGACGGCCCTTGGGCCGCCACCGGCCTGGGCCAGGCGTTCGCGAAGGCGATGGCCGCGAAGGCGTCCGGCGAGGTCTCGATCACCGACTACGCGCCCTACCGCCCGTCCTACGACGACCAGGCGTCGTTCGTCAGCATCCCGATCGTCGAACAGGGCGACACCGTCGGCGTGTTCGTGGTGCAGTTGCCGATCGACCGCGTCAACCAGATCATGACCTTCGACGGCAAGTGGAAGGCGGTCGGCTTGGGCGACTCCGGCGAAACCTACCTGGTCGGCCCCGACAAGACCCCGCGCTCGATCTCGCGCTTCATGCGCCAGGACCCGGGCGCGTTCGTGAACACGATGCGCGCCACCGGACTGGCGCAGACCAGACTCGCGGCGATGGATTCGCGCGACTCCAACATCGGCCTGATGCCCGTGGACACGGTCGGCGTGCGCAACGCGCTGGCCGGGCAGACCGGCGTCGCGGTGTACCCGGACTACCGCGGCGTCCCGGTGCTGGGCGCGTACGCGCCGATCGACGTGCTCGGCCTGCGCTGGGCGCTGCTGTCGGAAATCGACGACGCCGAATCGAAGGCGCCGATCGTCGCGCTGCGCCGCGGCATCCTGCTGGCGGCGCTGGCGGGCGTGCTGCTGGTGGGCCTGGTCGCGCTGCTGGCGGGCCTGCGCCTGGCCCGCTCGATCAGCGAGCCGCTGGGCGTGGTCCAGGAAACGGTGCGCAAGGTCGGCGCCGGCGACCTCGACGCGCGCACCGGCCTGCGCGGCCAGGACGAGATCGGCCAGCTCGCGGGCGCGTTCGACACCCTGCTCGACGAGAAGGTCGCCGAACTGGCGCGCGCGCAGAAGGAGAACGACCAGCTCAACAACTCGGTGATCGAGATCATGATGTCGGTGGCGCAGCTCGCGCAGCGCGACCTGGACGTCAAGGTGCCGGTGTCCGAGGACGTGACCGGCGCGGTGTCGGACGCCATCAACATGATGTCCACTTCGACCGCGCGCGCGCTGCGCGAGGTCAACACCATTTCCTCGCAGGTGTCCGACAGCTCGGTGCGCGTCAAGGAGCGCGCCGAGTCGGTGCTCAGGCTCGCCGGCGAAGCCAGCGACCAGGCCAGCGCGGCCTCGGCCGAACTGGGCGACACCGCGGACGCGCTGCGCCAGATCGGCGACCAGGCGCAGGACGCCGGCCGCGAGGCCGAGCGCGCGCTCACCGCGACCGCCGAGGCGATGTCGGTGGTGCGCGCCACGGTGGACGGCATCACCAGTTCGCGCGACCAGATCCGCGAGACCGAAAAGCGGGTCAAGCGCCTGGCCGAACGCTCGCAGGAAATCTCCTCGGCGGTCAGCATCATCGGCCAGATCGCGGAGCGCACCTCGGTGCTGGCGCTGAACGCCTCCATGCAGGCGGTCGCCGCCGGCGAGGCCGGTCGCGGCTTCGCGGTGGTGGCGGACGAAGTGAAGCGCCTCGCCGAGAACGCCCGCGAGGCGACCCAGCAGATCGCCGGCCTCGTCGGCGCGATCCAGTCGGACACCACCGAAACCCTGCAGGCGATGAACGGCACCATCGCCCAGGTCGTGGACATCACCCGGCTCGCCGACCGGGCCGGGACGCAGATGGGCGACACCCGCGCGGCGACCGAGGCGCTGGTGAACTCGGTGCGCAGCATTTCCCAGGCCACCCGGGCGCAGGCCGAGACCTCGCAGCGCCTGCTGGTGCGCGCGAACCAGTTGATCGAGGCGTCGCAGCGCACGCTGGAGGAAATCGAGGAACAGCGCGGCGACACCGAATCGCTTAACGCGTCGGCGACGGCGCTGGTGCGCACCGTCGGCGGGTTCAAGCTGCCCGCCAACCTCTGATCCGCACCGGTCCCGACGCCGATGGAGCCCACCATGTCCTCGTCGCACGCCGCCGCCGGCCTCCCGACGCTGGCGGGCGTCCGCGCGCGGCTCGACACCCTGCTGTCGCTGCTGCGCGCGGCCAACGCCTCGCCGGCGATGGCCGACGCCGCGCTGCTGGAACAGATGCTGGAGGCGCTGCATCGCGATGCGTCGGCGATCCCGCTGCCCGGCGTCGCCGAACTGCTGCGTAGCTGGCACGCCGCGCTGGGCGACCTGGTCCGCAGCGGCGGCACGCCGGACGAGCACGACCTGGTGCGGATGAACCTGTGGTTCGCCGGCCTGCAGGAATACCTGGCCGGACGGCTCGACCACGACGGCTGCCGGATGCTGGCGGAACTGCCCGACGGCATCCGCTGGCTGCCCAGGCTGTCGCCGGGCTTCGTGCATGCGCTCGCCCGCCGGCTGGTGCTCGCAGCGCCGCCGGCGGACCTCGAACCGCTCGACGCGATCCCGGAGGACGCGGTCCCGGAGGACACGCCGGTCGACGACGCCTTCGCACGCGACGCGATCGCGTTCGACACGGCTGCGTTCGCGATGCCGGCATCGGACATGGCGACGCCGGACATGCAAGCGGTCGATGCGCCGGCGTTCGATGCTGCTGCCGTCGATGCCGCGCAGCCCGTCGCAGCGCCCGCCCGCATCGCCGATGCGGGCGACGCGGCCGACATGCCCGGCGACACCGGCCCGGCGGTCGCCGACGAGGCCGTCGCGAGCTTCGATGCGCCCGCCGCGCCGTCCGCCGACGACGGCATGCTGTTGAATGGGGCGCTGTCGAATGGCGCGCTGTTGAATGGCGTGCCGTTGGACGGCACGCCGTTGGACGACGTGCTCTGGATCGGCCAGGAAGAACTCGACCTCACCCGCCAGGCGATCGCCGAACAGGTGCTGCCGCTGACCCGCGCCTGGTCGGACGTCGCGGCGTCGGACGCGGCCGCGACCGCCGACGCGATCGTCGAGGAGCTGGTCTACCAGACCCGGTTGATCGCGAACGTGATGGAGCTGATCGGCACCCGCACCCTCGAACGCGGGATGCTGTGCGTGAACGCCGGTCTGGAGCGCCGCGATCCGGCGTTCGGCCCGGAAGCGCTCGCCGCCTGGTGCAGCGCGCTCCTCGGCGTCTTCGAGGCCCCCGGGCGCGATGCCGGCGAACTGCTGGCGATGGTGTCCGAGGACCTGCCGGGCTTCGACGCCGCGTGGGCGGCGGCGCTGGGCGACGAACTGGAGCGGATCGCGATCGGCGTCGATCCGGCCCTGATCGCCCAGCGCAAGACCCTGGCGACCGCCGAGGACACGCAGCTCGCGCCCGCCGACGACGTGCTGCCGAGCGTGCTCGACGGCATGTACCGCGAACTTCCGGGCAACGCCGCGCGCTTCGGCGCGTCGGTGCGCGAACTGGTCGCTACCCGCTCGCCGGAACCGATCGACGAGGCCCGCCGCGTCGCCCACACGCTCAAGGGCGACGCCAACACCGTCGGCATCCGCGGCCTGGCCAACCTCACCCATGCCCTCGAAGACGTGCTGCTGGCGCTCGCCAGGCGCCCGGAACTGCTGGACGACGATTGCGCGGACCTGCTGACCACCGCCAGCGACGCGGTCGAGGAGATCGCCGACCACCTGCTCGGCCGCGGCCCGGCGCCGGACGACCTCGTGGTCGTCTACCAGCGGGTGCTCGACGCCGCCAACGCCCTCGCCGACGGCCGGGTCCCCGCGGCGGCGGCGTCTGCGGACGGCATCCCCGAGGACATCGTTGAAGAGGCGCCCGTCGCGCCGGCCGCAGTCGCGCCGGCCATGTCGCCGCCCACGTCGCCGCCGGCCGCGGCGACGCAGGACCCCGCGGGCATGGCGGACACCGGCATCCAGAGCCTCAACGTGCCGAGCGCGCTGCTCGACGAACTGCAGCGCCTGTCCGGCGAAAGCCTGGTCACCGCGCGCCAGATCGACCGCCAGCTCGAAGGCCTCGGCGCGATCCACCGCGACCAGCGCCAGTGGGTGCGCGGCACCCAGGACCTGATGTCGCGGCTCGACGACCTGGTGGCGCTGCGCGGCGCGGCCCTGCAATCGACCGCGCAGAAGGGCGGTGCCGAGCTCGATCCGCTGGAGATCGACCAGTACAACGAACTGCACGTGATCTCGCGGCAGTTGCTGGAATCGCACGCCGACAGCGCCGAATTCGTGCGCCGCATCGACCGCATCATGAATGCGCTCGGCGACCTGCGCAGCGAGCAGGAGCAGTTGGGCCGCGACCTCCAGCGCACGATCCTGCGCACGCGCACGGTGCCGTTCGGACAGGTGTCCGCGCGCCTGCAGCGCATCGTGCGCCAGACCGCGAAACAGTTGTCCAAGCCGGTCGAACTGGAGATCGTCGGCGAGGACATCCCGGTCGACGCGGAGCTGCTCGAACGCGTCGTCGAGCCGCTGGCGCACATCCTGCGCAACGCGGTCGACCACGGCATCGAGCCGCCCGAGGCGCGGGTCGCCGCGGGCAAGCCCGCGACCGGCCGCCTGACCCTGCGCGTTGGCCTGCAGGGCGACGCCGCGCTGATCGACGTGCAGGACGACGGCGCCGGCCTCGACTACGTCGCGATCCGTCGCCGCGGCATCGAGGCCGGGCTGATCGACGCCGACCAACTGGTCGACCAGCGCATGCTCGCGCGTCTGGTCCTGCTCCCCGGCTTCTCCACCCGCGCCGCGGCCACCGAAACCTCCGGCCGCGGCATCGGCATGGACGTGGCGGAGCGCCGCGTCGCCGCGCTGCGCGGCACGCTCACGCTCGCGTCCGAACCGGGCCAGGGCACTCGCGTGCAGTTGCGGCTGCCGGTCACCCGGACCCTGGCCAACGTCATCGTCGCCCGGGGCCAGCGCCAGGCCAGCGCGGTGGTCGCCGGCTCGATCGAACGCGTGGTCAGCTTCGGCGCCGGCGAGTGCCGCCAGGACGGCGGACGCCTGGTGGCGGTCGTCGACGGCGAGTCGCTGCCGGCGCTGCCCATCGAAGCGTTCTACGACGAGACCGCCGATCCCGCGCTGTGGACCGGCGGCGGCACCGGGCTGCTGCTGCGCGACGCCGACGGCCTTGCCCACGTCGTGCTGGTGCGCGCCATCGAGGAAGTGCGCAGCGTCGTCGTGAAACCGCTGGCCGCCTACCTGCCGCCGATCCCCGCGGTCCGCGGCATCACCCAGCTCGGCGACGGCGGCCTCGCCCCGGTGATCGACCTCGACGTGCTGCTGCGCGCCGCCGGCGAGCGCCGGTTCGACGTCGCTTCGCTCGCGCAGGCCGGCGCGCCCGCGGTGCGCGTCGTCGTCGCCGACGACTCGCTCAGCGTGCGCCGCGCGCTGGAGCAGTTGATGCAGGACGCCGGCTTCGAGGTCGGCACCGCGCGCGACGGCTTCGAGGCCCTGGCCGCGGTGCACGACAAGCCGACCCACGCGCTGCTGATCGATCTGGAAATGCCGCGCATGAACGGGCTGGAGGTCGTGCGCACCCTGCGCAACCAGGCCGGGACCCGCGACCTGCCGGTGGTGATGATCACCTCGCGCGCCACCGACAAGCACCGCGCGATGGCCGAACAGGCCGGCGTGACCCGGCTGCTCGGCAAACCGTTCGCCGAAGACGCGCTGGTCGGCCTCGTCCGCGAGCTGATCGCGGCCCAGGCCGCCGCGAAGCCGGCCGAATCCGTCGCCGGCTGAAGTGCGGGAGCTGAGGCGCGGGAGCTGAGGTGCGCGGACTGAGGCGCACGGACTGAGGCACGGAATACGCCGGCGCACGGCCCCGTCGCCGGGCGCCGCGTACACTAGCGGGCCACGTCCAACCGCGGGTCCGCCCGCCGCGCGCCGCCATGACCGATCAACGCCCCACCGCCCGCTACGCCGACGAACTCGACCGGATCCGCGACCAGGGCCTGTTCAAGGCCGAACGCATCATCACCAGCCCGCAGTCGGCCGAGATCGCGCTCGCCGACGGCCGCCGGGTGCTGAACTTCTGCGCCAACAACTACCTCGGCCTGGCCGACCATCCGGACATCATCGCCGCGGCTAAGGATGCGCTGGACAGCCACGGCTTCGGCATGGCCTCGGTGCGCTTCATCTGCGGCACCCAGGACCTGCACAAACAGCTCGAGCGGACCATCGCCGATTTCTTCGGCACCGAGGACACCATCCTCTACGCCGCCTGCTTCGACGCCAACGGCGGCCTGTTCGAGCCGCTGCTGGACGAACGCGACGCGGTCATCTCCGACGCGCTCAACCACGCCTCGATCATCGACGGCGTGCGCCTGTGCAAGGCGAAGCGCTACCGCTACGCCAACTGCGACATGGCCGACCTGGAGAAGCAGTTGCAGCAGGCCAGGGCCGACGGCGCGCGCACGATCCTGATCACCTCCGACGGCGTGTTCTCGATGGACGGCTTCATCGCGCCGCTGGACGAGATCACCGCGCTCGCGGCGAAGTACGGCGCGCTGGTCCATATCGACGAATGCCACGCCACCGGCTTCCTCGGCGCGACCGGCCGCGGTTCCGCCGAAGTGAAGGGCGTGATGGATCGCATCGACATCTTCACCGGCACCCTCGGCAAGGCGATGGGCGGCGCGCTCGGCGGTTTCACCACAGCGCGCAGGGAAGTGATCGAGATGCTGCGCCAGCGCTCGCGGCCGTACCTGTTCTCCAATTCGCTGCCGCCGCACGTCGTCGCCGCCGGCATCAAGGCGTTCGAGATGCTCGCCGCCGCCGGCGACCTGCGCGAGCGCCTGGCCGCGAACACCCGCCATTTCCGCGAGAAGATGACCGCCGCCGGCTTCGACATCAAACCCGGCGTGCATCCGATCAGTCCGGTGATGCTGTACGACGCGCCGCTGGCGCAGCGCTTCGCCGAACGCCTGCTGGAGGAAGGCATCTACGCCATCGGCTTCTTCTTCCCGGTGGTGCCGCAGGGCCAGGCGCGGATCCGCACCCAGATGAGCGCGGCGCACACCCGCGAACACCTCGACCGCGCGATCGACGCGTTCGTCCGCATCGGTCGCGAACTGGGCGTGATCGAGGCCTGACCCCGGCCACGTGCGCCCCGCCCTGCGCCGGCTGTTCCTGCGCGCGCTGTCGACCGACGGCGCGGCCACCCTGCGCGACGGGGCGTGGGAGACGCGCTGCCTGCACTGCCGGCGCCGGCTGCAGGTGCGGGCCGACGGCGAAGCGCTGGGGCGCGCGACCCTGGAGCACGTGGTGCCGCAGGCCTGGTTCGGCAAGCGTGCCGCCGCGGCGCTGACCGCGCAGGTCGGCGACGACGCCGACGACGCGCGCAACCTCGCCCTCGCCTGCGCCGGCTGCAACCACGGCAAGGGCATGTCCCACGACGCGCGCGGTCCGAGCGATGCACGCGCGCTGGAAGTCGTGTCGCAATTGCTGGAGCGCCGGCTCGCACGCTGGCGCGCGCCCGCCGCCGACTGACGCGCTCAGCGGCGTTTCGGTGCGGCCGCGCCGCGTGCCTGATCGGCCTTCGCGTCCGCCTTCGCTGCCGTCGCGCGCACCGGTTTCGCGGCCGGCTTCGGGCTGCGCCCGGCCGGTGGCCTGCCGGCGGCCTGCGCCCCCTTCGCGATGCGGATGCCGCGCGCCTTCATCCAGGCGTCGAAATCGTCGGCGGTCATCTGCCGCCCGTGCTGGGTCATCTCGAAACGGTTGCCGCCCTTGGTCGATACCGGCGGCGGCGGCGCGGCCTTCACGGCGGCGGGCGTGGCGTGTCCGGCACAGCCGGACAGCAGAACGGCGGCGAACACGGCCGCGGAGATGACGATGCGCATGGATGGACCCTTCGAGTACGGCCCGGATCCCCCGCGGGGAGTCTAGGGACTGCGCGCGCGCAGTGCATGAATGCGCCGGTGACCGGGCGCACGGTTCGCGACATCAGGCGCCGAGTCGGCGCAGATCGTCCTCGCCCAGCGCGCGCCACGCGCCCTTGGGCAGGTCGCCCAGCGCCAGATCGCCGATCGCCACGCGGATCAGGCGCAGGGTGGCGATGTCGAACGCCGCCAGCAGCCGCCGGATGTGCCGGTTGCGGCCCTCGTCGAGCACCAGTTCGAGCCAGGCGTTGCGCTGGCCGCTGCGGACCACGCTCGCCGAGACCGCCGACAGCCGCTCGCCGGCGTCGACGACGCCGGCGCGCAGCGCGGCGAGCAGCGCCTCGTCCGGGAGCCGATCGATCTGCACGCGGTAGGTCTTCGGCGGGCCGCTGTCGGGATCGGTGATGCGCGCGGCCCACGTCGGGTCGTTGGAGAACAGCAGCAGTCCCTCGCTGGCCCGGTCCAGCCGCCCGACGGGCGCGATCCACGGCAGCGGGCCGCCGTCGAGGATCGCACTCTCGAAGCAGCGATAGACCGTGTCGCGGCCGCGTTCGTCGCGTGCGGTGGTGACCAGCCCGCGCGGCTTGTTGAGCATCAGGTACACCGGCGCGGCGTCGGCGTTGGCGAGACCGTCGACGCGGATGTCGTCGCGATCCAGGGCGGTCGGCGACTCCGGATCGCGGACCACGCGCCCGCCCACGCGCACGCGCCCCTCGCGCACCCACTGCGCGGCCTGCGTGCGCGAACACAGGCCGCGCTTGGACAGCACGCGCGCCAGGCCGTACCGGGGCGGCCCCTCCCCGCGCGATCCGGTCATTGGACGATCAGGCGTTCCAGCAGCGCCGTATCCGGACGGCTGGACAGGAAGAACAGCGAGAACAGCCCGAGCGTGAACATCGTCCACACGCCACCGAACACGAGCAGGACAATCGTCGACTGGTGCAGGCCGTAGACCAGCGCGGCCTCGCCCGGAGCGTCGCGGTCGTAGCGCACCAGCACCGTGTCGCCGCGCAGGAGTTTGTCGAGGATCGCCTGGTGCATGCTTCGCGCGCTGCTGCCGGCGTAGCCGTAGGCGAGCCGATCGGACACGTGTTCGACGCCGGCGACGCGGTAGCGGTAAAGGACCTCGACCCGCCAGGTCGAGCCGTCGGAGTCGCTGCTCTCGACCAGTTCGCGACGCTCGAGCGTGCCCCAGGTGGTCGGCCACTGCTCGACCTGCCGCGATTTCAGCAGCGACCGCACGCCGTAGCCGAGGATCGCCAGGCCGACGGCGAGGAACAGCGCGAAGAACGCGTAGAGCACGACTCGTCCCCCTGTCCTCACCGACACCACGACGCACCCGCCCCGCGCGTGGAACCGGACGACCCGGTCAGCGCCGCTTCTTCTTCGGGGGTTCCGGCGGCGGCGGCGGGGGCGGCGGCGGCGTGGCCGGCTTCGGCCCCTGCACGACACGCACGCCGCGGGCCTTCATCCAGGCGTCGAACTCGTCCGCGGTCATCCGCTTGCCGTTCTGGGTCATGTTGAAGCGCCAGGCCTGCGGGTCGTTCGACGCCGGCTGGTAGGCGCCCGACAGCGGCTTGGTCGCCACCGCCGTCGCCAGGCACTCGCTGTGCTTGGCCCGGGCGAGCGCCAGCTCCACCGTCGTGCCCTCGGCGAACAGCTCGGCGAAACCCACGCCGCTGCCGATCTGGGCGTCGGGCGCGGCCAGTTCGCTGGCCAGCGGCAGGTCCTGCAGCACGTTGCCCGAGGCGACGGGCCCCTGCGGTTTGAGGGTGGCGCAATCGACCGAAGCCTGCGCAGTGAAGGAGAGACAGCACAGGACCGACAGGCCGAACAGGCCGCGGGCCGGGATCGCGCGCAGCGCGCGCGAAGCCGCAGGGAAACGCATGGGGACTCTCCCGTGGATCGATCCGGCGAGTGTAGGTCGGCGCACAGGTCGCGGACAACCCGGCGCCGGCGCGCGGCGTGCAGAGCGTGACCGGCCGCCGGAAACGCGAAGCCGGTGCGGGTGCGGGAAACCGCGGCCCGCGCTTCCGCAGCGACGCTCCCCGCAGCGACGGCTTCGGGAACCATGGGCCCGGAAATGCCGAAGCCCGGCACGAGGCCGGGCTTCGGGGATTGCGGAGCGTGCGTCCGGAATTACTGGACGTTGAGCTCGGTGCGGCGGTTGGTCTCGTTCTTGCACTCCGGCAGGGTCTGCGGAGTCTGGACCAGCGGACGGCTCTCGCCGTAGCCGTTCGGGCCCGCCAGGCGACCGGCGTCGATGCCGTTGCTGGTCAGGTAGTCGTACACGGCCTGGGCGCGACGCTGCGACAGGGCCTGGTTGTACGCATCGTTGCCGCAGAGGTCGGTGTGGCCGGCCACTTCGACGCGGATGTCGGGGTAGCGCTTCAGGATTTCGACGGCCTCGTTCAGGATCGCGACGGCGTCCGGACGCAGGGTGGCCTTGTCGAAGTTGAAGTTCACGCCCTTCAGGTCGATCGAGATCTTGACCTTGCAGCCGTCGGGACCGATGGTCTCACCGGCGACCGAGTTCGGGCACTGGTCGTTGCAGTCGTTGACGCCGTCGCCGTCGCTGTCCTTGTCGGCGCAGTTCGGGGCCGGCGGCGGGGTCGGGGCTTCGACGACCGGGGCGGCCGGTTCCGGGCCCAGCGGGATGATGAAGCCGACCGAGGCGAGCACGTCGCCGAACCAGTCTTCGCCGGCGGCGTTCACGCTGCTGTCGTCGAAATCGGCGCGGTAGGCGAGTTCGGCGCGGACGCCGACGCGGCCCAGGTCACCCTGCAGACCGCCACCGACCTTCGCGGCGAGATTGCCGTCGGTGCGCTGTCCCGGGGAGTTCGGGTTCGGGAAGGCGTCGAACTCTTCTTCCGAACGCTGGTAGCCGAGGCCGGCCAGCAGGTACGGGTTCCAGTTGCGGCCTTCGGCGATGAAGTGGCGACGCAGGTCGACCGACACGCCGTACTGGCTCCAGTTCAGGTTGTTCTTGCTGACCAGCGGACGCTGCGGCAGCGTGTTCTGGACGAAGCGCGGGTTCTGGTAGTTGAACTCGCCATCGAGCGACCATTTGTCGCTGATGAACTTGCCGAAGCCGATCGTACCGAACGGGGCGTTGTGGGTGCCACGATCACTGTCCTGGTGGTTGAAGCCAGCGGAAGTGGTCAGGTACCAGCGGTTATCGAAATCCTGCGCGGAGGCGGCCTGGGCCACAGCCAGCCCACTCAGCAGTGCGGCACAGAGGAGTTTCTTGTTCATTGACTCAATGCTCCTTGGAGGAATTGACAGGTAACTTCGGTAGATCGGTGACGGGACGGCACACGGGGGCCTTCCGCTTCATCGTTCGGCCGCGTCGCAGTTGTTAACACTAGCATAACAGTTTGGGGAATCCAAGCACAGTTCAGGTTCCCGGGGAACCCCCGAATCCGGATCATTGTCCCACCCTGATGGCTATGATCGGCGGTCCAAGCTGAACCGATTCATTCATGCGGAACACCCCGGCACCGTGCAAAAGCCGGCCCGCCCCTCGCCCGCCGATTGCCCGCCCCCTTCCCCCACCCCTTCCCCCACCCCTTCCCCCACCCGTTCCCGCGCCCATCCCCGCCTCCGGCCGTCCGTGGCGGACGCCCGCATCGCGGCTGCGCGACTACTTGAGACGCGGACGCTTTCCCGGCAAGGTGCGCGCATCCATACGTCCACGTATGCCGACCCCGCACCGGCCCGATGACCACGCCCAGCCCCTATCCCCACCTGTTCTCGCCGCTCGACCTGGGCTTCACCACCCTGCGCAACCGGATCCTGATGGGATCGATGCACACCGGGCTCGAGGACCGGGCGCGCGACTTCCCGAAGCTGGCCGCCTATTTCGCCGAACGCGCGGCCGGCGGCGTCGGCCTGATCGTCACCGGCGGGTTCGCGCCGAACATGATGGGCTGGCTGGCGCCGTTCGGCGGCAAGCTGAGCTGGCCGTGGGAGGCGCGCAAGCATCGCCAGGTCACCGCCGCGGTCCACGGGCACGGGGCGAAGATCTGCCTGCAGTTGCTGCACGCCGGGCGCTACGCCTACCACCCGCTGCAGGTCGCACCGTCGCGGATCAAGTCGCCGATCAACCCGTTCACGCCGCGGGCGCTGACCGGGTTCGGGGTCGAGCGCACGATCTCCGCCTACGTCAACGCCGCCCGGCTCGCCCGCGACGGCGGCTACGACGGCGTCGAGATCATGGGCTCCGAGGGCTACCTCATCAATCAGTTCCTCAGCGCGCGCACCAACCGGCGCACCGACGCCTGGGGCGGCGACCTGCGCAAGCGCATGCGCTTCGCGACCGAGATCGTGCGCCGGGTGCGCGAGGCCTGCGGGCCGGATTTCATCATCGTCTACCGGCTGTCGATGCTGGAACTGGTGCCGGAAGGGTCGTCGTGGGACGAGATCGTGGCCCAGGCGAAGGCGATCGAGGCCGCCGGCGCGACCCTCCTCAACACCGGCATCGGCTGGCACGAGGCGCGGGTGCCGACCATCGCCACCTCGGTGCCGCGCGCGGCGTTCGCCGGGGTCACCGCCAAACTGCGGCCGGAAGTGAAGCTGCCGCTGGTCGCGACCAACCGCATCAACATGCCGGACGTGGCCGAGGGCATCCTCGCCTGCGGCGGCGCCGACCTGGTGTCGATGGCGCGCCCGCTGCTGGCCGATCCGGCCTGGGCGAACAAGGCCCGCGCAGGCCGCGCCGACCGCATCAATACGTGCATCGCCTGCAACCAGGCCTGCCTCGACCACGTGTTCTCGCAGAAGAACGCCAGTTGCCTGGTCAATCCGCGCGCCTGCGTCGAGACCGAGCTGGTCTACGCGCCGACGACCGCGCCCAGGCGCATCGCCGTGGTCGGCGCCGGTCCCGCGGGGCTGGCCTGCGCGACGGTGGCGGCCGAACGCGGTCACCGGGTGACGCTGTTCGACGCGGCGGACGAGATCGGCGGCCAGTTCAATCTCGCCAAGCGCATCCCCGGCAAGGAAGAGTTCCACGAGACCCTGCGCTATTTCC
The DNA here is from genome assembly GCA_019510125.1 of Lysobacterales bacterium. Taxonomy (GTDB): domain Bacteria; phylum Pseudomonadota; class Gammaproteobacteria; order Xanthomonadales; family Xanthomonadaceae; genus Lysobacter_I. Next base: position 47,792 of record JAEKKX010000003.1, on the reverse strand, counting down.
GCCACCGGATCGAGGACACCGGCGTCGAACTGCGGCTGTCCACGCCCGTGGACGCGGCGGCGCTGGCCGGCTTCGACGCGGTGGTCGTCGCCACCGGCATCCGCCCGCGCACGGTCGATTTCCCCGGCGCCGACCATCCGAAGGTGGTGAGCTACCTCGACGTCCTCGGCGGCCGCGTCCGCACCGGGCCGCGGGTGGCGATCGTCGGCGCCGGCGGCATCGGCTTCGACGTCGCCGAATTCCTGGTCCACCAGCCGCTGGTGGACGCCTCGGTGATGGAGGTCGCGCCGAAGACCGACGCCGCCGATTCGCCATCGCCGGATTCGCCGTCGCTCGATCCGGCGCGGTGGATGGCCGAATGGGGCGTGGACCCGACGTTCTCGTCGCCCGGCGGACTGCGCCGGCCCGAACCCGAGCCGCCGGCGCGCGAGGTGTGGCTGCTGCAGCGCAGCCCCGGCAAACCCGGCGCGAAGCTGGGCAAGACCACCGGCTGGATCCACCGCGCGACGCTGAAGGCGAAGCAGGTGGCGATGCTCGGCGGGGTGAGCTACCTCGGCGTGGACGACACCGGCTTCCGCATCCGCGTCGACGGCCAGGAGCAGACCCTGCCGGTGGACCAGGTGGTGGTCTGCGCCGGCCAGGAACCGCGCCGGGACCTGTTCGAGGCGCTGCAGGCGGCCGGGATCGCGGCCCACCTGATCGGCGGCGCGGACGTCGCCGCCGAACTCGACGCCAAGCGGGCGATCGACCAGGGCAGCCGGCTGGCCGCCGCCCTGTGATCGTTTCCGGCGCGTCTTTCCCGGCGCGCCCATCCTGAACGAAGCGGCCGCACCCGGGCCGAAACGCGCGCATTCCGGCCCCCGCCTCCCGCGCCGACGGGGTCGGGCGGACCGGCGTCACATTCCCGCTGGCACGCCTTCGCACGGCCTCCGGCCCCTGCCGCGACAGGGGCTTACGCGACCTTTTGAACAAAAACTCCAATCGAATCAGGCGCTTCTGAATTTGCATTCAGCGGGCGTTACGTTTCGGACACTACCCTACGCCCGCTTTCCCGCCACCGGATGCGGGACCAGCGCGCGATCGCCCGGCGATGTCGCACCCCCAAGGCGGGTGCCACCCCGATGCGGTCCACGTTTGGGCTACAAGCGGCCATAGAGCACGCAGCCCTCCCCAGTACGCCATGTCGTCCCGTCGAACGGTCCTGTTTCGCAGCACGCTGCCTGACAGCGCCGAGCCTCGGCCCGAAGCAACGGAGCAAGGAGTCAACATGAAGCTCGCATGGATCCTCTGGATCGCGTCGGTATTGCCCCCACAGGCCGCCGACTCCCTGTGTCTGAGCACCACCCTGTACCTCGAGGCCCGCGACCAGCCGGTCCGGGGCCAGCAGGCCGTCGCCGAAGTCGCCCTCCGTCGCGAGGACAGCGGCCTCTGGGGCGACTCGATGTGCGAAGTCGTCACCGCACGCAAGCAGTTCGCCCCCGGGCTGGTGTCGCCGCGGACCGAGCTGGGCAATGCCGAAGCCTGGTCGCGGGCGGTCACCATCGCCCTGGAGTCGGAGCGCAACTGGGCGCTGCCGCCCGGCGAGCGCAAGGAGATCGTCCCGGGCGCCAGCCACTTCGCCGCCCTGAGCATCGCCCAGCCGAGCTGGCGCAACGCCTACCAGGTGGCGACGATCGGCGACCACAGCTTCTTCAAGGTGCAGTCGCTGAAGCCGCAGAAGCCCAGGGCCGGCCGCGGCTGATCGCGACCGGGCGCCACGGCAGGGCATCCGCAGGCCGCCTCCGGGCGGCCTGTCGTTTGCGGGCTCGCCCGCTGCGACGACACTGCGTTGCGGGGGCGGCGGTTGAGCCGCTGCGAGGGCGTCCCCATGCTGTCCGCCACCTCATCCGGAGTCGCGCATGAAGCTCTACTACTCTCCCGGCGCCTGTTCGCTGGCCGACCACATCGTCCTGGAATGGATCGGCAGGCCCTACGAGGCCGTCCGCGTCGGCCGCGAGGAGCGCAAGACGCCCGAGTTCCTCGCGATCAATCCCGCGGGCGCGGTGCCGGCGCTGGTCGACGGCGACTGGGTGCTGACCCAGAACGCGGCGATCCTCACCTATCTCGCGGACACTGCGCCCGAAGCCGGCCTGTGCGGCGACGGCAGCGCGCGCGGCCGCGCCGAAGCGATGCGCTGGCTGGCGTTCTGCAATTCCGACATCCACCCGGCCTACAAGCCGCTGTTCGGCAGCACCGCGTATCTCGAGGACGCGGCGCTGATCGAGAAGAGCAAGGCCGACGCGCGCGCGAAGCTGCGCGACCTCTACGCGCGGGTGGACGCCCACCTCGCCGGCCGCGACTGGCTCGCCGACAACCGCCGCAGCATCGCCGACCCCTATCTGTACGTGGTCCTGCGCTGGGCCCGCGCCACCGGCGTGGACCTGTCGGGCTTCGACAACCTCGCCCGCTTCGTCGCCGCCTTCGAGGCCGACCCGGCGGTGCAGCGCGTGCTGCAGGACGAAGGCCTGGCCTGACGTCCCGCCTCCGCATGCCCACACCGAAGCCGCCTCCGGGCGGCTTCGTCGCGTCCGGGGTCGGGGCATCCGTGCTCAGGACATCGGCGATCAGGGCGTCCGCGATCAGGATCGATCGCCGTGCAGGTCGCGCAGCAGGTTGCAGAACATCGCGCCCTGTTCGATCGCGTCGTCCAGCGCGACGTGGGTGTGCGGCATCGGGTCGAACCAGCGCTTCGGCATGCGGCGCTTCACCGCGTCGCGATAGTCGCTGCCCAGCGCCGCCATCGCCAGCGTCTTGATGTCGAGCGCGGAATGGCCGAACGGGCACTCGCCGGCGAAGCGGATCAGGTACCAGTAGACGAAGGTGAAGTCGAACCCCGCCGGATACGCCACGAACACCGGCCGGCCCGGCAGCGCCTTCAGCCAGTCGCGGTAGCGCGGCATCGCGACCTGCGGCGGCTCGGGATCGCGCCGGCAGGCCGCCCACGCCGCCGGCTGGGTCGCCCACCACGCCGCGGTGCGCGGGTCGGGCGCGGCGTCGGGCAGCGTGTCGAGATTGACCGAGAAGGTCGCGACCAGGCGCTTGTCGGCGGTGTAGGCGGCGGCGCCCAGGCTGAGCATCGAGTGCGGCCCGGGGATCGGGCCATCGGTCTCGACATCGGTGCTGACGTAGAGTTCGGTCATGCGCGCATCCCGATGTCGCGTCTTCGCCGCCGGCGCGGTCAGTTCTCGTGCCGCCAGTACCGCGACATCTCCAGGTAGGTGAACGACGCCGACCACGTCACCAGCAGGAAGCCGGTCAGCGATTCCATGCCCGACAGCAGCCGGATCGCGCCGACCGGCGCAAGGTCGCCCAGGCCCAGCGTGGTGTAGGTGGTGGCGGAGAGGTAGATCGTGTCGAACACGTTGTCGACGGCGTGTTCGCCGTGGACGAAGCCGGTGTCCGGCACCTGCAGCAGCGCCCAGAAGGTCAGCCCGTAGCACCAGATCTCGACGATGTGCAGCGCGAGCAGCGCGAAGATGATCTTCAGCATCACCCGGCGGTCGCGGCTGGGCGCGCGTCCCGAATAGCGCCGGGCCAGCGCATGCAGGCCCTCGTAGTGGATCAGGACCACCAGGCCGGTGATCGAGAACGCGGCGACGGCGACGAGCACGTGCACGCCCCATTGGCCGTCGGGAATGAGCCAGGACATGTCCATCGGTCGGGCGGGATCCACGGAGAACGCCGTTTAGGGTAAGCGAGACGGATCGCGCGCGGAACCGCCCCGCAAACGCGACGGGGCGCCCGAGGGGCGCCCCGTCCGGGACCGCACGGCGACGATCAGCCGCGCTGGTCGATCGCCACGTAGGCGCGATCTTCCGGACCGACGTAATTCGCGCTCGGGCGGATGATCTTGCCGTCCTCGCGCTGCTCGATCACGTGCGCGCTCCAGCCGGTGGTGCGCGCGATCACGAACAGCGGCGTGAACATCGGCGTCGGGATGCCCATCATGTGGTAGGCCGAGGCGCTGTACCAGTCGAGGTTCGGGAACATCTTCTTGGTGTCCATCATCAGCGTCTCGATGCGCTCGGACACGTCGAACAGCGTCTTGTTGCCGCCGTCGCGGCACAGCGCGCGCGAGAGTTCCTTGATGATCGGATTGCGTGGGTCGCCGATGGTGTACACCGGGTGGCCGAAGCCGATGATGATCTCCTTGCGTTCCATCCTTGCGCGGATGTCGGCCTCGGCCTCGTCGGCGGTGGCGTAGCGGCTGATGATGTCCATCGCCACTTCGTTCGCGCCGCCGTGCTTGGGACCGCGCAGCGCGCCGATCGCGCCGGTGATGCAACTGAACAGGTCGCTGCCGGTGCCGGCGATGACCCGCGCGGTGAACGTCGAGGCGTTGAACTCGTGCTCGGCGTAGAGGATCAGCGACTTGTCGAGCGCGTCCGCGTGCAGCTTCGACGGCGGCTCGCCATGGAGCAGGTGCAGGAAGTGCGCGGCGACCGAATCGTCGTCGGTCTCGCAGTCGATGCGCCGGCCGTTGCGGGTGAAGTGCCACCAGTACAGCAGCATCGAGCCGAAGCTCGCGATCAGGCGGTCGGCGATGTCGCGGGCCTCGTTCTCCGGATGCGTCTCGCGCTCGGGCAGCACCGTGCCCAGCACCGAGCAGCCGGTGCGCATCACGTCCATCGGGTGGGCGTTGGCCGGCACCAGTTCCAGCGCTTCCTGGACGATCGCCGGCAGCCCGCGCAGGCGCTTGAGCTTGGCCTTGTACGCCTTCAACTGCGAGGCGGTCGGCAGCGCGCCGTGCACCAGCAGGTGCGCGACTTCCTCGAAGGTCGATTTCGTCGCCAGGTCGTGGATGTCGTAGCCGCGGTAGTGCAGGTCGTTGCCGCTGCGGCCGACGGTGCACAGCGCGGTGTTGCCCGCGGCGGTGCCGCTGAGGGCGACGGACTTCTTGGCTTTCGGAAGCACTTGCTGGGAATCGCTCATGGTGGGGGGTCCTCTCACTTTTTCTGCGCGAAGAGCGCGTCGAGCTTCTGTTCGAAGGCGTGGTAGCCGATGCGGTCGTAGAGTTCCTCGCGGGTCTGCATCGTGTCGACCACGGCCTGCTGGTGCCCGTCGCGGCGGATCGCCTGGTAGACGTTCTCCGCGGCCTTGTTCATGGCGCGGAACGCCGACAGCGGGAACAACTGGATCGCGACGCCGGCCGAGGCCAGTTCGTCGCGGGTGAACAGCGGGGTCTTGCCGAACTCGGTGATGTTGGCGAGCACCGGCACCTTCACGGCATCCACGAAGCGGCGGTAGGTCGGCAGATCGTACGCGGCCTCGGCGAAGATGCCGTCGGCGCCGGCCTCGACGCAGGCGATGGCGCGCTCGATCGCCGCGTCCACGCCGTCGACGGCGATGGCGTCGGTGCGCGCGATCAGGAAGAAGTCGGGATCGGTCTTCGCGTCGGCGGCGGCCTTCACCCGATCGACCATCTCGCCGGTGGTGACGATTTCCTTGCCGGGACGGTGGCCGCAGCGCTTGGCGCCGACCTGGTCCTCGATGTGGCAGGCGGCGGCGCCGGCCTTGATCAGCGACTTCACCGTGCGCTCGATGTTGAACGCGCTGGGACCGAAGCCGGTGTCGATGTCGACCAGCAGCGGCAGGTCGCAGACATCGGTGATCCGGCGGACGTCGATCAGCACGTCCTCCAGCGTGTTGATGCCGAGGTCCGGCAGCCCCAGCGAGCCGGCGGCGACGCCGCCGCCCGACAGGTAGATCGCACGGTAACCGGCGCGCTTGGCGAGCAGGGCGTGGTTGGCGTTGATCGCGCCGATCACCTGCAGCGGGGATTCTTCGGCGAGGGCGGCACGGAAGCGTGCCCCTGCGGACGGATGGCTCATCGGAACTCCTCGTGTCGACGGCCCCGGGGCGGCGCCCCGGGCCGCAGGCATCGTCGCGCGGGAATCGCCGGCGACGCCTGTCGGGGCGCAAATCTGGCACCATCCGGAGGGTTGATCAATCTTGATCGAGTGAATCAATCTGTCGCCATGGCCGACCTGCTCACCGCCCGCGAAACCTGCAAGCTGCTCGGCATCAGCCAGGCCACGCTGTACGCCTACGTCAGCCGCGGCCTGCTGGAATCGCGCCCCGGCCCCGACCACCGCACGCGGCTGTATCCGCGGCTGGACGTGGAGCGCCTGGCGCAGCGCAAGCAGGTCGGCCGCAGCGCCGCCGCCGCCGCCGCGCACAGCCTCGATCGCGGCCTGCCGGTGCTGGAGACGCGGATCTCGCTGATCCGCCCCGACGGCCCGTACTACCGCGGCCGCTCCGCCATCGCGATGGTGCGTGCCGGCGCGACCCTGGAGGACACCGCCCGCCAGCTCTGGGACTGCGGCGACCACGACCCGTTCGCCGCGCTGGAAGGCGGCGCGTGGCCGGCGCACGTCGCCGCCATCGCCGGGGCCGACGCCTTGCCGCCGCTGGAACGCGCGATGGCCGCGATCCCGCTGCTGGCGCTCGGCGCCCGCGGCGCGCTGAATTCGACGCCGCGCGCGCGCCACGAGATCGCCGCCGCCCTGCTCCGCCAGAACGCCGCACTGCTGGTCGGCCGCCCGCCGCCGGCCGGCCCGGTGCATCGACTGCTGGCCGACCTGTGGAAACCCGGCGATGCCGGTTTCGCCGATCTCGTCCGCGCCGCGCTGGTGCTGTGCGCCGACCACGAACTCAATGTCTCCGCCTTCGCCGCGCGCGTGGTCGCCTCCACCGGCGCGCACCTGCACGCGACCGTCTGCGCCGGCCTGGCCGCACTCTCGGGCCCGCGCCACGGCGGCGCGACCGCCCGCGCCTACGCGCTGATCGCGGACGCCCGCGACACCGCCTCGCCGCGCGACTTCATCGAAACCCGGCTGCAACGCGGCGACGACCTCCCTGGCTTCGGCCACGCCCTGTATCCCCACGGCGACCCCCGCGCCGCCGAACTCCTCGCACGCCTGCGCGCGCAGCACGCGGGCGCGCCCGCGATGCGCGAACTCGACGCGCTCGTCGCCGCCACCGAAGACGTCAGCGGCCAGCATCCGAACATCGACTTCCTGCTCGCCGCCATCTGCCACGCCAACGCCCTGCCCGCGACCCCGGCGCTGGTACTGTTCGCCGCGGGACGGCTCGCCGGCTGGCTCGCGCATGCGCTGGAGCAGCAGGCGGAGGGGAAGCTGATTCGGCCACGGGCGCGGTATACGGGGGTGGAGCCGGGGGCGACCGAATGACCTCGGGGCGCGCACGCGCGCAAGCGTCGGCGCTGTCGTTCCCGAAATCCCCGGGACCTCCCTGACATCACCCAGCGACTTCCCCGACGACCAGCGCGACCTTCCCCCACCCGTCATCCCGGCGAAGGCCGGGACCCAGCTTGTACGCACTGCCCATGCATCGAATGCAACAGATTCGCGCGCCAGCGCCGGACCGAAACCACCAAGCCTCCCGGGGAATTCCCCGACACCCCACCGCAACCTTTCCCCACCCGTCATCCCGGCGAAAGCCGGGACCCAGTTTGTGCGCTCTGCTTCCATGCTTGGAAGCATGAAGCAACCCTGCGTCTACCTCCTCGCCAACCACTACCACGGCACCCTCTACGTCGGCGTCACCTCCGACCTCATCAAACGTGTCTGGCAGCACCGCAACGGCGCCATCGAGGGCTTCACCCGACGCTACCGCGTGCACGATCTCGTCTGGTACGAACAACACGGTGACATGCCCGCCGCGATCACTCAGGAGAAGGCAATCAAGGAGTGGCGACGGGCATGGAAGATTCGATTGATCGAGACGATGAATCCGGAATGGAAGGATTTGTACCCTACGATCGTTTGAATCCAGGAATGCTTGCAAGGACAGCGGAAAGTCAGAAGCTGGACCCCGGCCTTCGCCGGGGCGACGGCTCTTTGCCTTTCGCCATTTCACAACAGGAGTCGATGACGAAAGGCCACCCCTCCACGCATCGGAACCCCGCACGATGGCAATCACCTTGAAGAGGATGAAATCCGCTTTTTTCCTCGATTTTCTGCGATTGACCGTCTCGGAAGCGCGTGGCAGGCTCGCACGCATACTCCAGCTTGGGGGCTACTGGCAGTCATGCGGCAAATGAGCATTCGCACTCAATCACGCCTTCTGCTTCTCGTCGCGTCCATCGCGATCCCGACGGTTCACGCCAGACCTCCCGTGGAATTCTGCAGAGCACTGCGTGACTTCGTGGAGTCGGTTCAGCCCGATGAAAAGCGATCTTTCATGTTTCGCACCTCATGGGGTTCGAATTTCAAAGATGATCAGAAGCCTGCGCTTTACGCGATGCGGTGTGAACATGATGGCTACGATCCAGCCAAGGCGGTTTGCAGATATTTGGCGAAGCATGGCTCTATCGAGTTTACCTGGATCGATGTCAAGGACGCGATTTCCTGTCTTTCGAGGAAGACCAGGTTCGAGCCGTTGCTGCGCATCAACAGCGGAGATTTCTCTTTCACTTACGGCTCCGATCACAGGGGGGCGCTGATAGACATACAGTTCAATGAAGACCCCCATATCGGCGGCATGGTCTTCAAGCTGACAGCGGATGGCTACTAGGCCCGCAAGGTGGGCTTCAGCCCACCAATCGTCGGCGTCAAATTCCGCACAAGTGAGCACCGAGAGTGGCATTTCTCCGATCATTTCGCGCAGCGAGTAGTAAGTAGCCCGGGCAAGGCCGAAGGCCGCACCCGGGGTTCTCGGCCTTCAATCCGAAGCTGCCACTCGCGGTGTCCCGGGTGCGCTTCGCTTACCCGGGCTACTCAGGCAACACGGGCACTCGAATCTTCACCCCCCGAACTCCGGCCCGCGCGCCAGCGCACGCTTCACTTCTTCCAGCGCATTCGGATCATCCAGCGTGGACAGGTCGCCGGGGTCGCCGCCCTGCGCGAGGGCGAGCAGGGAGCGGCGCAGGAGTTTGCCGGAGCGGGTCTTGGGCAACGCGCCGACGACGTAGATGCGGGCCGGACGGGCGACAGCGCCAAGGCTGTGTTCGACCTGTTTGCGCATGCCGTCGGCGGCGGCGACGCGGGCGTCGGGTTCGGTGGTGGCCTGGCGCAGGGTGGCGAAGACGACCGGCACTTGCCCTTTGAGTTCATCGGCGACGCCGACGACCGCGGCTTCGGCGACGGCGGGGCAGCTCGACACGGCCTCCTCGATCTCGCGCGTGCCCAGGCGATGGCCGGCGACGTTGATGACGTCGTCGGTGCGGCCGAGGATGAAGGTGTAGCCGTCGGCGTCGCGGATCGCCCAGTCGAGCGAGCTGTACAGCAGTTCCTTGAAGTGGCCGAAGTAGCTGCGCAGGAAGCGCGCGTCGTCGTGCCACAGGGTGCTCATGCAGCCCGGCGGCAGCGGCGGTTGCAGCACCAGCACGCCCTTCTCGCCCGGGCCGACTTCCTCGCCGGTGGATTCGTGGATGATCTTCGTGCGGTAGCCGAGGTTGGGGAATCCGGGCGAGCCGAACTTCACCGGCTTCATGTCGAGGCCGGGCAGCAGGCACAGCACCGGCCAGCCGGTCTCGGTCTGCCAGTAGTTGTCGATGACCGGCTTGCCGAGCGCGTCGGTGATCCACTGCGCGGTGGGCTCGTCCAGCGGTTCGCCGGCGAGGAACAGGTACTGCAGCGACGACAGGTCGTGGCGGCGGATATGGTCGACGTCGTGCTTCTTGAGCACGCGCGCGGCGGTCGGCGAGGAGAACATCGTGCGCACGCGGTACTTCTCGCACAGCGCCCACCAGACCCCCGGGTCTGGATGCACCGGCAGGCCTTCGTACAGCAGCGAGGTCGCGCCGACGATCAGCGGACCGTAGACGTTGTAGGAATGGCCGACGGCCCAGCCCACGTCGGAGGTGGAGAACATCGCCTGCCCCGGGCCGACGTCGTAGACGGTGCGCATCGACAGCGCCATCGCCACCGCGTGGCCGCCGACGTCGCGCTGCACGCCCTTGGGCTTGCCGGTGGTGCCGGAGGTGTAGAGCAGATAGCTGGGTTCGTTCGACTCCAGCCATTCGACCGGGACCTGCGCATCGCCGACGTCCGCGCGCAGCGCGGCGTAGTCCTCGTCGCGACCGGCGGCCTTCGGTTCGGCCGGGTCGAGTCCGCGCGAGACGATCAGCACCTTCGGCGGCGCGAATTCCGCTTCGGCGCAGGCGGCGTCGACCAGCGGCTTGTACGGGATGACCTTGCCGCCGCGGATGCCGGCGTCGGCGGCGATCAGCAGCTTCGGCCGGGCGTCGTCGATGCGCAGCGCGAGGTTGTGCGCGGCGAAGCCGCCGAACACCACCGAGTGGATCGCGCCGATGCGCGCGCAGGCGAGCATCGCGAACACCGCCTCGGCCATGTTCGGCATGTAGATGACGACGCGATCGCCGCGACCGACATCGAGCCGGCGCAGCACGGCGGCGAAGGCGTTCACCTCGCGATGCAGTTCGCGGTAGGTGATCTCGCGGGTGACGTTGGTCTCGGTGGAGATCGCGACGAGCGCGAGCTGGTCGCCGCGCGCTTCCAGGTGCCGGTCGACGGCGTTGTAGCAGAGGTTGGTCTCGCCGCCGACGAACCATTTGCGGAACGGCGGCTCGTCGTACTGCAGGATCGTGTGCGGCGGCACGTGCCAGTGGATGGCCTTCGCCTGCTCGGCCCAGAACGCCTCCGGCTCTTCGACCGATCGGCGATGTTCGTCCTCGTAGCGCATGGCCCCTCCCGGCGTGGCGCGATGCCGGGAGGATAGTCCCGCGCGCCGCCGCCGGCCCTCCGACCTTGGTCGGAGACCCGCCCAGCGGCTCAGCCGACGACCTGCACCACCTGCCCCGAGGCGTCGCGGATCTCGGTCCTCTCCACGTCGAAGGTCACCGTATCCAGGCCGGGAATGCGATACGTTCCCGCCTGCGGGCGCAGCGTCGCGACCAGCGCGCGGCAGGCCGCGTCGTCGAGGACGAGGCGCAGGTGATCGTCGTCCTCGACGACGGTGCAGCGCCCGCCCGGCGCGATCGTCACCCGCGCGTCGCGCCCCGCCAGCAGCAGCGGCCGGCCGAACGGCAGTCGCGCCGGCAGCAGCGCGATCAACTCCGGCACCTGGCCCGCGCCGAGCGCGATCGCGTACGCCGGCGCGCGCAGCAGGCGCTTGTGCCGCGTCCACAGGATGCGTTCGAGGTACAGGAAGCCGGTGTTCGAGCCGTCGCGCGCGGAACCTTCGGCCAGCGCCGTGGCGATGGCGGCGTCCTCCAGCAGACTGCGCCGCCCGAGATCGGTGACGAACAGCGGCAGCGACGGCGCCAGGACGTCCAGCGCCCTGAGCGTGGTCCAGCGCTTGAACGCCTGCTCCTCGTCGAGGGTGATGCCGACCACCTGCAGGAACTCGACGCGGCCGTTCGGGGTGTCGATCGGCGGCAGTTCGGGGTCGCGGGCGAAGGCGATCGAGTGGATCGCGGTGTCGTGGCCCAGCGCGATCGGACCGTTGAGGTGCATGTAGTGGCCGGCCTCGAACACGTTGCCGCTGCCGAACACGTAGCGCGCGAGGTTCTGCAGGAACCCGATCACCCAGCCCGGCGGCTCGGCCTCGTCGCCGGCGGTGGCCAGTGCGTCGTCCGCGAGCCGGAAGCTCAGCTCGAAACCGTAGCCGCTGCGCTCGGGGTCCGCGGTTTCCTTGTCGTACAGATCCGAGAAACCGTAGGTGACGACGTGCCAGTGCGGGCGCGGGGCAGCACGGCGATAGGCGCTGATGCCGTCCAGCGGGTCGGGGCCGCCGAAACGGTAGCCGATCAGCGTGCCGTAATGCTTCGGCGCCTGATCGCCGTACAGCGCCGCCAGCGCCGCGTCGATCGCCTCCCAGCCGGGCGCGGCGCCCTCGTCGTCGGACATCCGTGCATCATCGTCTTCATGCATGTCGGGTCACCATCGCGGTCCGGAAAAAGGAAAGGGCGACTCGTGGTCGCCCTTTCCGGAGGAGCTGCGCGTACGGACGGCGCCGGTCAGAGCAGGTGCGCCACGCCGGCGCGCTCCTCTTCCAGCTCGGCCAGGGTCTTGTCCATGCGCGCGCGGCTGAATTCGTCGATCGGCAGGCCTTCGACGCGGGTGTACTCGCCGTTGGCGCAGGTCACCGGCACGCCGTACATCACGCCCTCGGGGATGCCGTAGCTGCCGTCGGACGGCACGCCCATCGTGACCCATTCGCCGTCGGTGCCCAGCGCCCAGTCGTGCATGTGGTCGATGGCGGCGTTGGCGGCCGAGGCGGCCGAGGACAGGCCGCGGGCCTCGATGATCGCGGCGCCGCGCTTGCCGACGACCGGGATGAAGGTGTCGGCGTTCCAGGCGGCGTCGTTGATCTTGTCCTTGAGGGACTCGCCGCCGACGGTGGCGAAGCGGTAGTCGGGGTACATGGTCGGGCTGTGGTTGCCCCACACGACCATCTTCTTGATGTCGGCGACGGCGACGCCGGCCTTGGCCGCGAGCTGCGACAGCGCGCGGTTGTGGTCCAGGCGCAGCATCGCGGTGAAGTTCTTCGCCGGCAGGTCCGGGGCCGACTTCATGGCGATGTAGGCGTTGGTGTTGGCCGGGTTGCCGACCACCAGCACCTTCACGTTGCGCGAGGCGACGTCGTTCAGGGCCTTGCCCTGCACGGTGAAGATCTCGGCGTTCTTGAGCAGCAGGTCCTTGCGCTCCATGCCCGGGCCGCGCGGCATCGCGCCGACCAGCAGGGCGTAGTCGGCGTCCTTGAACGCGACCTTCGGGTCGTCGGTGCCGACCATGCCGGCCAGCAGCGGGAACGCGCAGTCCTCCAGCTCCATCATCACGCCCTTGAGCGCGGCCTGGGCCTTCTCCAGCGGCAGTTCCAGCATCTGCAGGATCACCGGCTGGTCCTTGCCCAGCATTTCGCCGGACGCGATGCGGAACAGCAGGGCGTAACCGATCTGGCCGGCAGCGCCGGTGACGGCGACTCGAACGGGGGCTTTCATGGACTCAAACTCCGTCTATCGAAGAGAAATGTAGGGTGGGCCTTGGCCCACCATCGTGACTTTGCCGACGCGCCGCGAACGATCGGAACCCTCTCGATGCGCATGCGACGCGATCGTAAACATCCAAATGGCGGGCCGAAGCCCGCCCTGCGACGCCCGGTTATTCCAGTTCCGCGAAGAACTCCCGGAAGCGCTGCATGCCCGGCGCGAGCTGCGGCGTCGGGCAGGTGTAGCTGATGCGCAACGCACGCGGTTCGCCGAACGCCGAGCCGGGCACGCAGGCCACGCCCTTGGCGTCGAGCAGCGCGTTGCACAGGTCGACGTCGTTGCCGATCTTCGCGCCGCTGGGGCCGTGGGTCTTGCCGTAGTACGCGCTGACGTCCGGGAACACGTAGAACGCGCCCTGCGGCTTCGGGCAGACGATGCCGGGGATCGCGGCCAGCGCGGCCATCACTTCGTCGCGCTTGGCCTGGAATTCGGCGCACTTGCGCTGCGGCACGTCCTGCGGACCGGCCAGCGCGGCGATCGCCGCGGCGGTGGTGATCTCGGGGATGTTGGTGATGTGGTTCGAGTTGAGCGTGACCACCGCCTTCGCCACCGTTTCCGGGCCGGCCATGAAGCCGACGCGCCAGCCGGGCATACCGTAGGTCTTCGACAGCGAGTCGAGGAAGATCACGCGGTCGCGCAGTTCCGGACGGAAATGCAGGAAGTTGTGGTAGCCGACGCCGTCGAACACCATCGTGTTGTAGATGTCGTCGGTGATGATCCAGGTGTCCGGATGCTTCGCCACCACGTCGGCGAGCGCAGCGATCTCGTCCTTCGTGTAGGTCATGCCCGTCGGATTGGACGGGTTGTTGAACAGGAACACCTTCGGCTTCTTCGCCAGCGCGGCGTCGAGCTGCGCCGGGGTGAGCTTGTAGTCCTGCTCGGGCGGGCACGGCAGCAGGTCGATCTTCGCGTCCAGGATCTCGGCGATGTCGAGGTAGCTGGTCCAGTACGGCGTCGGGAAGGCGATGGTGTCGCCCTCGTCGAGCAGCGCCTCGGCCAGGTTGTAGATCATGTGCTTGGCGCCGACCGCGGTCACGATGTTGGCGCGGGCGTAGCCGGTCAGGCCGAGCGCTTCGATGTGCTTGAGGAAGGCGTCCAGCAGCGCGTCGGCGCCGCGGTTGCTGCCGTACTGGCCGCTGTCCTTCGCGAGCGCGTCGCGCACCGCGTCGTACACGTGCGGACCGGGGAGGAAGTTGGGGACGCCGATCGAGAAGCTGATGATGTCGCGGCCTTCGGCCTTGAGCTTCTTGGCCTTTTCTGCGACGACCATGATCGCGCTGGGCTTGGCGCGACCGATGCGCCGGGCAAGCTGTGGCATGGGGTTTGACCTGGGGAAGGTATGTTCTATTGTAGCCCCGCAGCCCCGGCGCCGCAGCATGCATCGCCGGGGCCCGCGCCGGGCCGGCGCCGCGCGCCGCCCGGGAAATCAATGCCTTGGCCGTGCATGCGGGGCTGGCCCGCCTCGATCGGGGCGCGCTTCGACCAAGGTCTGACGGAATGGAGGGAGGTCGCGTGATCGAGCGTTCTTTGGCCCACCCGGTGTTCGCCCCGCCGCTGCCGGCCCGGCCGCCGCGCATCCGGCCCCCGCGCATCCAACCCGTGTTCCTCCGGCGCATGTCCGCGCGGTCGGTCTTCGCGGTCGTCCTGCTCGCGTTCGTCGCGATCTGCGCCGACGCCGGCGCGGCCACCCGTTCGCGCGTCGCCACCGACGCCAGCGGCAGCCTGGTCAAGGTCGACGGCAGCGTCGCCCTGATCGAACCGGACATCGAGCTGTCGCTGGTCACCGCCGGCGGCATGCTGGAGCCGCGCAAGGAGTGGTCCGACACCGCCCGCCGGCTGTATCCGGCCGAGGTGCGCCGGCAACTGCAGGGCAAGCACGTCGTGGTGGTGCCCGAGTACGACATCCCCGACGACCTCGATCCGGCCTCGCAGCTCGGCCAGATCATCCGCCTGCACCAGGCGGTGGCGATCAGCATCCTGCAGTACACCGCCCCGGGCAATGCGCTGGCGACCAAGCGCGACGCCAAGGGCCGGGCGCGGATGGACTGGAGCCTCGGTCCCGGCGTGCAGACCCTGCGCGACGCCACCGGCGCCGACTACGCGCTGTTCACCTACCTGCGCGACAGCTACACCAGCGGCGGCCGTGCCGCGCTGCGGGTGGTCGGCTTCCTGCTGCTGGGCGGCGACATCGGCGGCGGCGCGCAGGTGGGCCTGGCGACGCTGGTCGACCTGCGTACCGGCCAGGTGGTCTGGTACAACCTGCTGGCGAAGCAGACCGGCGATCTCCGCGACCAGGAGGGGGCGGAAAAGACCGTCACCCAACTGCTCAGCAAACTGCCGGCGGAGTGAACCCGATGCGCCTCCCCGCCCGCCGCCTCCGGTTCGCCCCGACGACGGCCGCGCTGGCCGCCGCGCTCGCCTCGACGCTGGCCGGCGCCGCCGTGGCCGCGCCGCCGCCGCACATCGCCCCGGACGAACGTCCCGTCCCCGGCTCCACCGAATCGGAGCTGTGGTACGGCATGGACCAGGCCGAGAAATACCTGCGGCAGTCGCCGCTGGTCGTCCACGATCCCGAACTGCAGCGCTACGTCGAGGGCGTCGCCTGCAAGGTCACCGGCGACTACTGCAAGGACATCCGCGTCTACATCGTCGACTACCCGGTGTTCAACGCCTCGATGGCGCCCAACGGCGCGACCCTGGTGTTCACCGGCGCGCTGCTGCGCATGCGCGACGAGTCCGAACTGGCGGTGGTGCTCGGCCACGAGTTCGCGCACTACAAGGCGCGGCACTCGCTGGAGGGCTGGGAGTCGAGCAAGCGCACCAGCGCGGTGCTCAGCACCTTCGGCCTGATCAGTTGGGTCGGCGGCATCCCGCTGGCGGGCGAGATCGCCTACCTCGGCGGCATCGGCGGGCTGTCCAAGCAGTCGCGCGACAACGAACGCGAGGCCGACCGCCTCGGCTACGCTTCCACCATCGCGCTGGGCTACGACCCGCAGGGCGGCGTGCGCGTGTGGGAGCGCATGCGCCGCGAGGAACAGGCCGACAAGCGCCATCGCAGCGGCGGCGTGTTCGCCAGCCACCCGAAGACCGAGGAACGCCTGACCGACATGCGCGCCGCCGCGGCGCAGGTCACGACCGCGCACCCGGTCGTCAACGCCGAGGCCTACCGCGCCGCGGTGCGGCCGTTCCTGCAGCGCTGGATGGAAAGCGAACTCTCGCGCCGCACCTACGACACCAGCCTGCAGGTGCTGACCGAGCTCAGGCAGGACGCCACGCCCGACACCGCGGCGCTGGCGACCTTCTACCTCGCGGAGGCGCATCGCCGGCGCAACAAGGGCGACGACATGGACCAGGCCGGCAAGCTCTACGCCGAAGCCCTGGCCCTGCCCGACCCGCCCGCCGCCGCATGGCGCGAGCGCGCCCACTACCTGCACGCGCACGGCGACGCCGCCGGCGCCACCGAGGCCCTGCGCCGCTACATCGCCGCGGCGCCCGACGCCGACGACGCCGCGCTGATGCGGCACGCCCTCGCCCAATGGGAGACCACGCCATGAGGACCCTGCGCACGCTGCGCTGGCTGCTGCCGATCGCGCTGGCGCTGCTGCTGGCGGCCTGCGCCTCCGGCCGCCTGCAGAGCGCCGGTCAGGTCAACGCGTTCGACATGACCTTCGACACGACGCTCGACTGGACCCGCACCAAGACCAGCCGCCGCGAGACCTGGACGATCGACGGGGTGCTGCTCAACCGGCTGCTGATCTACTCGAAGACCAAGCCCGGCGAGGACGTGTTCCAGCGCGCGCGCGAACGCAAGTCGCGCCCGGACGGCCCCTGGTTCCGCGCCGGCATGCGCCTGGACGAGATGCAGAAGCTGATCGTCGACGGGCTGATCGACAACGAGTGGGTGGGCGTGACCAGCCGCGACCTGCGCCCGCACCGGTTCGGCAGCGTCGAGGGCATCCGCTTCGACGTCGAGATGACCGATCCCGAAGGCCTGATCTACAGGGGCACGGTCGCCGCCGCGGAACGCAACGGCCTGATGACGCTGATCGTGTGGGTCGCGCCGAAGGAGTACTACCACGACCGCGATGCGGCGGCGGTGGACGCGATGCTGGACGGCATGCGCTTCAAGTAGGCGCGGCCGTCGAAAGGAGCGGCCGTCGAAAGGAATCGCCGGCGCATGCCGCGCCGGCACGACAGGGGAAGGAAACACCATGACACGCTTCTCGCTCGGGCTCTGCGCCGCGCTGCTCGCCGGCACGTCCGCCCTCTCGCCCACCGCAGTCGAAGCCGCCGGCACGCAGTTCCTGATGTGGCAATTGCCCGCCAGCGGCATCGAATTCCCGGTGTACGTCTACAGCGGCGGACGACAGACCGATTATCTCCACGGCACCGCGCAGCAGGCGTTCATCGGCGCCTACGCCGCCGGCGCCACGGCCGGCACCTACCGGCTCTACTACAAGAGCGGCAAGCACTGGCGCGGCTGCACGCTGGTGCTGGCGAACGGCGCGGTTTCGCCGTCGCCCGCCACCACCTGCCCGGGCGCGGTGATCAACCCGCCGGCCGCGACCTCCAACGTCTACACCGTCGCCTTCGGCGCGAGCGCATGGCCGATCGCCAAAGCGCCCACGCCGACGCCGGTGTCCCCGGACTACGCGAAACGCAAGATCACGTTCGTCAATCGCACCCGCTATCCGATGATCCAGATCGGCGAGGTGTGCACGGTCTCGGCCAATCCCGGCAACGCGAAATGCACCAACCGCTCGAACCTGTTCCGCATCGCGCGGGGCGCGAGCCGCGATTTCACCGTCGGCGCCGCGGCGCTGTCGTCGTACGGTTTCTCGATGACCGCCTACCAGTTGCCGCCGGACAAGCGCGGCCGCCCCGGCGCGATCGTGCAGACCGGCGGCTACGGCAGCGGCAATCCCTACGCCACCAAGATCGAGTTCACCTCGCTCGCGGTGGACACGTCCAACGGCGCGCCGATTCCGCAGGGCGCGACCAACTTCGACATCTCCGCGGTCGACGGTTACAACGTCTCGGTGCGGGGCTATCCGGCGACGTCGACCTACTGCACCTACACGGTGCCGCCCGAGAATTCCAACGTGCTCGGCGCGGGCCTGTACGACCGCAGCCGCCCGCTGGCGCGGATCTCGGCGTCCGCCGCGGTCTGTGCGGCCAGTTCGCAGTTGCCGACCGCCGGCGGCGGCGGCGGCGCGTGGCCGCTGACGGTGAGCGACGGCGCCGGCCATTTCCAGGGCTGCATGAGCCCCTGCACCTACGCCACCGCGACCGCGAACGCGCAGGCCCCGCTGTACTGCTGCAGCGGCAGCTACGCCTCGCCGGCGACCTGCGACCAGCCGCCCGGACAGCCCGGTGCCAACACCTCGACCTACGTGTCGAACCTGGCGACGGCGACGACCAACGTCTATCGCTTCGCTTACGACGATGCGATCGGCGACTTCGCCTGCCCGGCCTCGACCGATTTCGTCATCGAGTTCACCTCGGACTGAACCGGGCGATCCACGGCACGCAAACGCGGGACGCGCCCGGAGGCGCGTCCCGCATCGTCGCGGCGCGTGCGGCTCAGGCGGCGATCTCCAGCGGCACCGTGGGGAAATCCACGACCGTCCCGGCGAGGTGGTTGGTGTAGTTGGTCAGCGTGTTGAGCGCGACCAGCGCCACCACCTCCAGGGCGTCGGCGTCGTCGAAGCCGGCATGCCGGAACGCCGCCAGTGCGTCGTCGCCGACGACGCCGCGCTGCTCGGTCAGCCGCCGCGCGAAGGCCGCCAGCGCGGCGTCGCGCGGATCGGTGCCGACGCCGGTGCGGGCCGCCCGGATGTCCGCCTCGGACAGGCCGGCGCCCTTGCCGATGAGCTTGTGCGCGGCCAGGCAGTAGCCGCACTGGTTGGCCTGCCCGACCGACAGCGCGACGATCTCGCGCTGGCCGGCGCTCAGGCGACCGCCGGCGAGGGCGTCCGACAGGGCCAGGTAGCCGTCGAGCGCGGCCGGCGCGCGGGCGAAGGTGCGGAACAGGTTGGGCACCACGCCGAGCTTGGCCTTGACCGCGGCGAGGGTGGCGGCGACGGCGGGGTCGGCCGAAGCCGGGTCGAGCGGGGCGATGCGGGGGGATGCGGCGGACATGGCGGGCTCCTTGGAAGCCGTGGTTGGGAGCCGTCACTGTGTCCGCCCGATCGATACGACTGGTATCATTTCGTCCACAAAAGAACACAGATCGTCTCGACATGCAGGATCGACTCAGCGCACTGCTCGACTGCTTCCGCCTGCGGGCCCGGGTCTTCCATACCGGAAGCCTGTGCGACACCGCCGATTTCGACGCCCGCGAGGGCGTCGGCCACCTCCACGTGCTGCGCGGCGGGACGCTGCGGATCGGCGACGCCGTCGCCGGCGAAACCGTGATCGACGAGCCCAGCCTGATCTTCTATCCGCGCCCGGCCCCGCACTGGATCCGCGGCGAAGGCGCGCGCGGCGCCGAGCTGGTGTGTTCGTCGATCGAACTGGGCGCGGACGCCGGCAACCCGCTGACCCGGAGCCTGCCCGCGCGGCTGGTGCTGCCGCTGCGCGACAACGCACTGCTGCGTGGCACGCTCGCCCTGCTGTTCGAGGAGGCGTTCGCCGAGCACTGCGGACGGCAGGCGGCGCTCGACCGGCTCAGCGAACTGATGATCCTGCAACTGCTGCGCCACTGCATGACCGCCGGGGTGGTCGCGCAGGGCGTGCTCGCCGGCCTCGCCGATCCGCGCCTGGCGAAAGCGCTCAACGCCATGCACGGCGCCCCGGGCGAGGCGTGGACCCTCGACGGCCTGGCGCGGGTGAGCGGCATGTCGCGCGCGCGGTTCGCGGCGCATTTCCGCCACGTCGTCGGGACGCCGCCGGGCGACTATCTGGCCGACTGGCGCCTCAGCGTCGCGAAGACGCTGCTCAAGCGCGGGCAACCGCCGAAGCAGGTGGCGCTCGACGTCGGCTACGCGAGCGCATCGGCGTTCGCGCGCGCCTTCGCGGCGCGGCATGCGGGCGCCTCGCCCACGGCCTGGCTGTCGGCGTCGGGCACCGCGCCCGCGCAGTGAGCGCCGAGACGGGGCCGCAAACGAAAAACGCGCCCGGAGGCGCGTTTTCGAGGAACGACCGCGGCGCCGATCAGGCGGCGAGGATCCTGTTCCACTCGGCCACGCGATCGGCCTTCGCGTCGAGCGCGGCCTGGGCGTCGCCTTCGATCTTCACCGACTTGATGCCGTCGCCCTGGCGGATCGCATCGACCGCGTCCATGCCCTCGACGACCTTGCCGAACACGGTGTGCTTGCCGTCGAGCCACGGGGTCGGCACGTGGGTGATGAAGAACTGGCTGCCGTTGGTGTTGGGGCCGGCATTGGCCATCGACAGCACGCCGCGCTCGTGGCGCACGCCGTTGCTGGTCTCGTCCTCGAACTTGTAGCCGGGACCGCCGGTGCCGCGGCCCTGCGGGCAGCCGCCCTGGACCATGAAGTCGGCGATGACGCGGTGGAACGTCAGGCCGTCGTAGAAACCGCGCTGGGCGAGGTTGACGAAGCTGGCGACGGTCAGCGGCGCCTTGTCGGCGAACAGTTCGATGCGGATCGGGCCGCGGTCGGTGTCGAAATTGGCGAAGAGGGACATGCGGGGGTCCTCCGGGCGACGAAAAAGGGCGCACACCGTACCACGCCCGCCCTCCCCGGCGGGCGTGGCCGGCGGCCCCCCGATCAGGGCCCGGTCAGAACACTTCGTCGGCCTGCTGGCCCGGGCGGTAGGTCGAATAGACGTAGACCGGGATGCCGGCGTCGGCCAGGTGTTCGAGGATCAGCGGACGCACGTCGTCCCAGGCCAGTCCGCCGACGCCGGTCGCCAGCCGCGGCAGGGCGATGCTGGTGATGCCCTGGGCCACGATCTCCTCCCGCAGCGCCTTCAGCGCGTGGCGCACGTGCTGCAGGGTGGCCTTGCCGGGCTTGCCGCCGTGGTGGCCTTCGGCGCCTTCCTGGGTGAACAGGTTGACGATGCGGCGGCCGTCGGCGCCGGACCAGGTCCACAGCCCGCCGGGCTTGGGGTGGGTGGTCTGGCAGTAGTGCCGGAAATCCTTGTACAGCGCCGGGGCGTGTTCGCGCAGGGACAGCGCCAGGCCGGTGTGGAAGTCGTCGTTCGGGGCCACGCCGTGGGCGATGGCCTGGGCGCGGGTCTTGAGGATGTCGCCGGTGGTTTCCTGGAGCATGGGGCCGCCTCTGTCTGGTCTGGATGCGGCCAGCCTCCCACGCGGCGGCCCCCGCCGCCTTGTCGCCGGGCAGGCGTCGGGCGCGGGAAAAGCGCTAGAATCGAACGCTTGCGCCGCGCCCCGCGCGGATGCACCCCGCGGACGCCCCGCTGACGCCCGGTCAGCCGCGCCGGCGGGCGAGGATCGACATCGCCAGGCCCGCCCAGCCGCAGAGGAACATCGTCCCGCCCAGCACCAGCAGCGGCAGCCGCGCGCCCGCGGGCAGCGCCTGGGCCACCGCGGAGCCGGGCGCGAACTGCATCAGCAGCCCCGGCATCAGCACCAGCAGGCCCAGGGTGTCCAGGACGATCGCCCAGAGCGGCAATCTGAACGCGGTCGGTGGCATGCGCTTCTCCCCGGGGCGATGGGATCGAGCCATTGCTCGATCGCTCAGCCTATAATAGCCGGCTCCCTTCACGACAATCCGCGCCCGGCCCTCCCGCGGCGCCTTTCGCCATGTCCGCCCAGAATTCAGTCGAACGCCTCCGCAACATCGCCATCGTCGCCCACGTCGACCATGGCAAGACCACCCTCGTCGACCAACTGCTCAAGCAGTCCGGCACCCTGAACGAGCGCGCCGTGGTCCCGGACCGCGTGATGGACAGCAACGACCTGGAAAAGGAACGCGGCATCACGATCCTGTCCAAGAACACCGCCATCCGCTGGACCAACCCGAAGACCGGCGAACAGTGGCGCATCAACATCGTCGACACCCCGGGCCACGCCGACTTCGGCGGCGAGGTCGAGCGCGTGCTGTCGATGGTCGACTCGGTGCTGATCCTGGTCGACGCGATGGACGGCCCGATGCCGCAGACCCGCTTCGTCACCCAGAAGGCGTTCGCGATGGGCTTCAAGCCGATCGTGGTGGTCAACAAGGTCGATCGCCCCGGCGCGCGCGCGAGCTGGGTGCTGGACCAGACCTTCGACCTGTTCGACCGCCTCGGCGCGACCGACGACCAGCTCGACTTCACCACCGTCTACGCGTCGGGCCTGCAGGGCTACGCCGGCATGACCGAGGACGTGCGCAGCGGCGACATGACCCCGCTGTTCGAGGCGATCTGCGAACACGTGCCGGCGCCGCCGGTGGACCCCGACGGTCCGTTCCAGATGCGCGTGACCTCGCTGGACTACAACAACTACGTCGGCATCATCGGCGTCGGCCGCATCCAGCGCGGCAAGGTCAAGACCAACCAGCAGGTGGTCGTGATCGACCGCGAGGGCAAGACCCGCAACGGCAAGGTGCTGCAGGTGCTCGGCTTCATGGGCCTGGAGCGGGTGGAAGTGGCCGAGGCGCAGGCCGGCGACATCATCGCGTTCTCGGGCATCGAGGGCATCGGCATCTCCGACACCCTGTGCGCCACGGACGCGGTCGAGCAGTTGCCGGTGCTTGCGGTGGACGAGCCGACCATCTCGATGACGTTCCAGGTCAACGACTCGCCGTTCGCCGGCGTGAAGGAACGCTCGGGCGGCAAGTTCCTGACCTCGCGCCAGCTCCGCGACCGCCTCACCCGCGAAACCCAGCACAACGTCGCGCTGAAGGTCGAGGACACCGGCGACGCCGACAAGTTCAAGGTCAGCGGCCGCGGCGAACTGCACCTGTCGATCCTGATCGAGACCATGCGCCGCGAAGGCTACGAGCTGGCGGTGTCGCGCCCGGAAGTGATCATCCGCGAGATCGACGGCGTGATGCAGGAGCCGATCGAGTCGCTGGTCGTCGACATGGAAGAGCAGTTCCAGGGCGGCGTCATGGGCCGGCTCGGCGAGCGCAAGGCGCTGCTGCAGAACATGGAACCCGACGGCAAGGGCCGCGTGCGCCTGGACTACCTGATCCCGGCGCGCGGCCTGATCGGCTTCCAGACCGAATTCCGCACCCTGACCGCCGGCACCGGCCTGCTGTTCCACGTCTTCGACCACTACGGCCCGAAGACCGAGGGCAGCATCGGCCAGCGCCAGAACGGCGTGCTGATCTCCAACGGCACCGGCCCGTCGCCGGCCTACGCGCAGATCGCCATGCAGGAACGCGGCCGGCTGTTCATCGAGCCGGGCGAGGAGATCTACGAGGGCCAGATCGTCGGCATCCACAGCAAGGACAACGACCTCACGGTCAATGCCCTGCGCGGCAAGCAGTTGACCAACTTCCGCGCCTCGGGCAAGGACGACGACGAGGGGCTGATCCCGCCGATCAAGTTCTCGCTGGAACAGGCGCTGGAATTCATCGACGACGACGAGCTGGTCGAGGTCACCCCCAAGCAGATCCGCCTGCGCAAGAAGCTGCGCACCGAGGTGGATCGCAAACGGGCTTCGCGCGCGGCATAATCCTGCCCATGCGACCGGATGCGCCCTACAACCCGAACCCCAAGGCGCATCCGGGGCTCCACGCCATCGCCCTGATCGAACTGTGCAAGAGCCTGCTGGCGCTGCTCGCCGCCAGCGGTCTGGAACTGTTCGGCCCGGCCTCGATCCGGGCCTTCCTGCACCGCCTGATCGAACTCTTCCAGTTCGACGCCCAGCACAGCGCCCTGTCGATGCTCGCGCAGCAGGTCAGCCCGGGCGCGGTGCACCTGGCCGCCGGCGTCGCGGCCCTCTACGGCGTGCTCCACCTGGTCGAAGCCTGGGGCCTGTGGCGCGCCCGGGCCTGGGCCTCGTGGCTGGGCTGCCTGGCGGCGGCGATCTACGTACCGTTCGAGCTGTTCGAACTGATCCGCAACCCCGGCTGGATCGCGGTGGCCGTGGTCACGATCAACGTCGCCATCGTCTGGGTGCTGGCGCGCGACCTGTACAAGCGGCACCGGGCAATCCCGCCCGTCGTCCCCGACGCCTGACCTGCCCTGCGACCGGGCCGCCCCGCGCCCGGCGCGGCGACCCGGCGTGCGCGGGCGTCCGCAGCGGCGGCCCGCCCCGCGTCACGGCTTTCGCCGAAGGCGCGACCCTGGCCGGGCGCGTCGCCCCCGGCCGACTTGCAGGGGCCGCACGGAGGGGCAAAATGCCCACTGTCCCCGCCGGCACCGTCCGCCCTACCATCGTCGCCATCGTGACGCCGCGCGCACCGACGACCTTCGCAGCCCCCCGCCCCGCGGCGCTCCCGCGCCGGGCTCCCGAGCCGCCGGCCCGATGACCGCCGCCGCCCTCCGCCGCCACCTGCTGCTGATCGTCGCGATCAAGCTCGCGCTGCTGGCCGCGATCTGGTGGTGCTTCGTGCGGCCCGCGCGCACGCCGATCGGGGCGGACGACGCCGCCTCGCACCTCCTTTCGAGCCCCGGGGAGCCCTCCAAGTGATTTCCGAACACCTCGTGGACCTGTCGCGCCTGCAGTTCGCGGCGACGGCCATGTACCACTTCCTGTTCGTGCCGCTGACCCTGGGCATGACCTGGCTGCTGGTGATCATGGAAAGCGTGTACGTGATGACCGGGAAAGTGGTCTGGAAGGACATGACCCGCTTCTGGGGCAAGCTGTTCGGCATCAACTTCGCGCTCGGCGTCACCACCGGCATCACCCTCGAATTCCAGTTCGGCACCAACTGGGCCTACTACTCGCACTACGTCGGCGACATCTTCGGCGCGCCGCTGGCGATCGAGGGCCTGATGGCGTTCTTCCTGGAATCGACCTTCATCGGCCTGTTCTTCTTCGGCTGGGACCGGCTGAGCAGGCCGCAGCACCTGCTGGTGACGCTGCTGATGGCGATCGGCACCAACCTCTCGGCGCTGTGGATCCTGATCGCCAACGGCTGGATGCAGAGCCCGGTCGGCGCGGAGTTCAGCTACGAGACGATGCGCATGGAGATGACCGACTTCTGGGCCATCGTCTTCAATCCCGACGCGCAGGCGAAGTTCGTGCACACGGTCTCGGCCGGCTACGTCACCGGGGCGATGTTCGTGCTGTCGATCTCGTCGTACTACCTGCTCAAGGGCCGCAACGTCGAATTCGCCAAGCGCAGCTTCCGGGTCGCGGCGGCGTTCGGCCTGGCCTCGGCGCTGTCGGTGATCGTGCTCGGCGACGAATCCGGCTACACCGTCGGCGAGGCGCAGCAGACCAAGATGGCGGCGATCGAGGCGATGTGGGAAACCCAGCCCGCGCCCGCCGGGCTGGCGCTGGTCGCCGACATCGACGAACGCGCCTCGCGCAACGACTGGGAAGTGCAGGTGCCGTGGCTGCTGGGCCTGATCGGCACGCGTTCGGTGACGAAGACGATCCCGGGCATCGTCGAGATCAAGCAGAAGAACCGCGCCCGCATCGTCAACGGCATCGAGGCGGTGGTCGCGCTCGAGCGGCTGCGCAAACAGCGCGACGACGCCGCGGCGAAGGCGCTGTTCGAGGCGCACAAGGCCGACCTCGGCTTCGGCCTGCTGCTGAAGAAGTACGTCGTCGACGTGCGCCAGGCCACGCCGGAAATGATCCAGAAGGCGGTCGACGACACCATCCCGCGGGTGACGCCGATGTTCTGGGCGTTCCGGGCGATGGTCGGCGCCGGCTTCGCGATGCTGGCGCTGTTCGCGCTGAGCTTCTGGCAGACGCTGCGCGACCGTTTCGACCGGCGCTGGCTGCTGCGCTGGGCGCTGTGGATGCTGCCGGTGCCGTGGATCGCGAGCGAACTGGGCTGGTTCGTCGCCGAGTACGGACGCCAGCCGTGGACGATCTACGGCGTGCTGCCGACCCACCTGTCGGTGTCGACGCTGAGCGTCGAGAGCCTGTACGGCTCGCTGGCGGGGTTCGTCGGCTTCTACACGCTGCTGCTGATCGTCGAGATGTACCTGATGATCCGCTTCGCGCGGCAGGGGCCCGGCAGCCTCGGCACCGGACGCTACGACAACGAGGTCGCGCACGCCGCGACCCGGGCCTGAGGAGGCGGCGCCATGTTCGACTACGAGACCCTCAAGCTGATCTGGTGGCTGCTCGTCGGCGTGCTGCTGGTCGGCTTCGCGATCATGGACGGCCACGACATGGGCGTGGGCACGCTGCTGCCGTTCGTCGGCCGGGACGACGACGAGCGCCGCGTGGTCATCAATACCGTCGGCCCGCACTGGGACGGCAACCAGGTGTGGTTCATCACCGGCGGCGGCGCGATCTTCGCCGCCTGGCCGCTGGTCTACGCCACCGCGTTCAGCGGCTTCTACTGGGCGATGCTCGCGGTGCTGTGGGCGCTGTTCTTCCGCCCGGTCGGCTTCGACTACCGCAGCAAGATCGACAACGCCACCTGGCGCAAGACGTGGGACTGGGGGCTGTTCGTCGGCGGCGCGGTGCCGCCGCTGGTCTTCGGCGTGGCCTTCGGCAACCTGTTCCAGGGCGTGCCCTTCCACTTCGACGATGCGCTGGTGTCGACCTACACCGGCAGCTTCTGGGGCCTGCTCAATCCGTTCGCGCTGCTGGTCGGCGTGGTGTCCAGCGCGATGCTGACCATGCACGGCGGCATGTACCTGGCCCACCGCACCGAAGGCGACGTGCAGCGACGCGCGATCCGCGCCGCGACCGTCGCGGCGCTGGCGATGGTCGCCGCATTCGTCGGTGCCGGCCTGTGGCTGCGCTTCGGCGGCATCGACGGCTACGCCATTGCGGCCATGCCCGGCCACGGCGCCCTGCCCGACCCCCTGGCCAAGACCGTCGTGCGCAGCGCGGACGCGTGGTGGGCCAACTACGGCCGCGTCCCGGCGATCTGGCTGCTGCCTGCGCTGGGCGTCGCCGGCGCGCTGCTCGCGGCCTGGCAGGTGCGCGCGGGACGCACGTTCACCGCGTTCGTGCTGTCGTCGCTGTCGATCGTCGGCGTGATCGGCACCGCCGGCGCGGGGCTGTTCCCGTTCGTGATGCCCTCGTCCAGCGACCCGCGTTCGAGCCTGACGGTGTGGGACAGCACCTCCAGCCACCTCACCCTCGGCCTGATGTTCTGGGCGGTGGTGATCTTCATGCCGCTGATCGTGTCCTACACCGCCTGGGCCTACCGGGTGATGCGCGGCAAGGTCACCGTCGCGCAGATCCGCGCCAACGAACATTCGGCGTACTGAGGCGGCCATGCCCATGATCGCCGCCGGCCATCCGGATCACTGAAGGAGCACGGACATGTGGTATTTCGCGTGGATCCTCGGCGTCGGCTTCGCCGTGCTGCTGTCCATCCTCAACGCCATGTGGGGCGAGAACACGCAGAACCGCAGGCAGTCGGAGGCGGATCCGGAAGACGGCCATGGACGCGGACCGGACGCCTGACCCCGCGCAAGCGCCCGCCCCCGGGGCGCGCATCCACGGGCCGGCGCTGCTGGTCGGGCTGTCGATCATGGTCGCCGGCACCGCCGTGCCCGCGCTGATGACGAACGCCGAGGGCGAGGCCGATCACCTCCTGGCGACCTTACTGCTGTGGGCGATGGCCGCCGGCTTCGTCCGCGGGGTCGGCTTCGTCCCCCGGCATCCGCTGCCGCGAGCGCTGCTGTCCGGCTGGGCCTGCGCCGCCGGCCTGGCGGCGTTCGCCGCGCTGCGCTGGGTCGCGTAGGGCCTCCATCCGCACGGCGCGAAGGCCGCGGGCGTCGCCGCGCGGCCGCCCGCGCGATCACGCCCCTGTCGCGACGCCGACCCCGCCGACGACCATCGCCAGCAGGTCGCCGATGCGGCAGTGCGCTTCCAGCGGATGGCGCAGCCGGGCCTCCGGATCGATCCGGTAGCGGTTGCGGCGCCCGTCGCGTTCGCGCGCCAGGACCCCGGCCTCTTCCAGCTCGCCGATGATCCGCAGCACCGCGCGCTCGGTGATGCCCACCCGCAGGGCGATGTCGCGCACGGTCGGATCGGCCTCGCCGGACAGGCAGACCAGGACGTGGGTGTGGTTGCTGAGGAAGGTCCAGCCCGGGGACGCTGAGGATTCGTTCGCCATGGAGGGGCTCCGCTTGACAGCGGCATTCTAACGACAAAGAATACATGACACTTATTTCATGTATTGGAGGTCGTAAATGAACGCCCGACTGCAGCCCGCCCCCTCGACCCCGGCCTGGACGCCGGCCTCGCTCCCGGCGCGCACGGTCGCCGTGGCCGCCGGCGACGGCATCGGCCCGGAGATCACCGACGCGGTCCTGCGCGTGCTGCGTGCGGCCGACCCGAACCTGGCCTTCGACGCCGTCACCGTCGGCCTGCGCGCCTACGAAGCCGGCGCGCTGTCGGGCTTCGGCCCCGAGGTCATGGAGGCGGTGACCCGCCACGGCGTGATCCTCAAGGGGCCGATCACCACGCCCCAGGGCGGCGGCTTCAAGTCGGTCAACGTCAGCCTGCGCAAGAGCCTCGGCCTGTACGCGAACCTGCGCCCGTGCGTGGCCTACCACCCGTTCGTCGAGACCCGCCATCCGGGGATGGACGTGGTCATCGTGCGCGAGAACGAGGAGGACACCTACGCCGGCATCGAGCATCGCCAGAGCGACGAGGTCTACCAGTGCCTGAAGCTGATCACCCGGCCGGGCTGCGAGCGGATCGTGCGCTACGCGTTCGAGTACGCCCGCGCGCACGGCCGGCGCAAGGTCACCTGCATGACCAAGGACAACATCATGAAGCTCACCGACGGCCTGTTCCACAGGGTCTTCGACGAGATCGCGGCGGAATATCCCGAGATCGCGAAGGAGCACATGATCATCGACATCGGCACCGCGAAGATGGCGGTGCAGCCCGGCCGTTTCGACGTCGTGGTCACGCCGAACCTCTACGGCGACATCCTCTCCGACGTGGCGGCCGAGGTCGCCGGCTCGATCGGGCTGGCGCCGTCCGCCAACATCGGCCGCGACTGCGCGATGTTCGAGGCGGTCCACGGTTCCGCGCCGGACATCGCCGGCCAGGACATCGCCAATCCCTCCGGCATGCTGCTCTCGGCGGTGATGATGCTGGTCCACCTGGGCCGCAGCGCGCCGGCGAGCGCGATCCACAACGCCTGGCTGCGCACGCTGGAAGACGGCGTGCACACCGCCGACGTCCACGTCGAGGGCCGCAGCCGCGAACGCGTCGGCACCCAGGCGTTCGCCGACGCGGTGATCGCGCGCCTCGGCCAGGCGCCGCAGCGGCTGCAGGCGGTGGACTATCCCGAACGCGAACCGGAGCGACTCGCGCAGCCGCAGGCCGCACCCGAGGCCGCGAAGCGCGCGGACAAGCAACTGGTCGGGGTCGACGTGTTCCTCGACTGGGACGAGGCCGAGCGCGATCCGAACGTGCTCGGCCGCGCGCTGGAAGCGCTGGCCGGCCCGGAATTCCGGCTCGCGCTGGTCACCAACCGCGGCGTGAAGGTGTATCCGCAGGGGCTGTCGCAAACGCTGCGCACCGACCACTGGCGGTGCCGCTTCCCCGCCGTCGAGGGCCGTGCGGCGCGACCGCGGGACATCCCCGCGCTGCTGCTGCGCCTCGCCCAGGCCGGCTTCGACGCGGTGAAGACCGAAAACCTCTATACCTTCGACGGCCAGCGCGGCTATTCGCAGGCGCAGGGCGAATGAGCGCAGGATCGCGCGCGGCGACGGCCGGGCGCGACCCGCATCCCTACGCCGGGAGCCGGGTCGCGCTGGCGACGCTCCACGACAAGGCCCGCGCGCTCGCGCCGGCCTTCGCGGCGCTCGGCGCGCGACTGGTGGTCGCCGACGACGTCGATACCGACGCGCTGGGCACCTTCAGCGGCGAGGTACCGCGCACGGGCACGGCGCTGGAGACCGCCATCGCCAAGGCGCGGCTGGGGATGGCTGCGACCGGGCTGCCGCTGGGGCTGGCGACCGAGGGCAGCTTCGGCCCGGATCCGGCGATCGGCTTCGTCGCGCTGCATCGCGAACTGGCGGTGCTGGTGGACGATGTGCATGGACAGGTGGTCTGCGAATCGATGCACACCCACGACACCAACCACGGCGGCCTGGTCTATCCGCCCGGCCATCGCCCGCAGGCCGCGGACCTGGCGCGCTGGGGCTTCCCGGCGCATGCGCTGCTGGTGCGCAGCGAACCGTTCGGCCCCGGCGCGCGCGTGCTCAAGGGCCTGCGCGACCGCGCCGCGCTCGACGCCGCGATCGACGAGTGCGCGAAGGCATCGCCGGAAGGCTGGGTGCGGGTGGACACCGACATGCGCGCGCACTGCAATCCCACGCGCATGCGCCACATCGGGGCGCTGGGCCTGCGCCTGGTCGAACGCCTGCAGGTGCGCTGCCCGGCCTGCGCGGCGCCGGGGTTCGGCCGGATCGAGGTCCGCACGGGGTTGCCGTGCGCGGATTGCGCGACGCCGACCCGGGGCCTGCTGGCGGACGTGCTGGGCTGCGGCGTCTGCGGCGAGCGCCGCGAGCGCCCGCGCAGCGACGGCCGTCGCCAGGCCGACCCGGCGACGTGCGATCGCTGCAATCCGTGACCGCGGACGCCGCCGGGCGGGCGGCGCGCCGCGGCATGTGATCAGAGCGGCGTGGGCGCGCTCAGTTGCGCCTGCTTGCGCACGATCAGCATGGCGATCTCCAGCGCCTGCTCGTAGTTCAGGCGCGGATCGACGGTGGTGCGGTAGGCGCGCTCGAGATCGGTCTCGGTCAGTTCGCGGGCGCCGCCGGTGCACTCGGTGACGTCCTCGCCGGTCAGCTCCAGGTGCACGCCGCCGAGGCGGGTGCCGATCGCGGCGTGGATCTCGAACGCCTGCTCCAGCTCGCTGCGGATGTTCTCGAAACGCCGGGTCTTGTAGCCGTTCGCGGTCGACTCGGTGTTGCCGTGCATCGGATCGCAGATCCACAGCACGCGGCGGCCGTCGCGCCTCATCGCCTCCAGCAGCGGCGGCAGCTTCGCCGCGATCGAGCCGGCGCTCATCCGATGGATCAGGGTCAGCCGGCCCGGCTCGTCGTGCGGGTTGAGCGTGTCGATCAGCCGCAGCAACTGGTCGGGCGTCACCGACGGGCCGAGCTTGATCGCGATCGGATTGCGGATGCCGCGGAAGTACTCGGCGTGGGCGCCGTCGACCGCCGCGGTGCGCATGCCGATCCACGGGAAATGCGTGCCGAGGTTGAACCAGCCCGACTGGCGCGGCACCTGGCGGGTCACGCCCTCCTCGTACGGCAGCAGCAGCGCCTCGTGCGAGGTGTAGAACTCGACGCTGCGCAGGTTGTGGATCGACTCGCCGGACAGCGTCTCCATGAAGCGCACGGCGTCGCCGATGCCGGCGACCATCGTCTGGTACTCCTCGGCCAGCGGCGAATGCCCGACCCAGCTCAGGTTCCAGTACTCGGGATGGTGCAGGTCGGCGAAGCCGTCGTCGATCAGCGCGCGGATGAAGTTCATCGTCATCGCCGAGCGCGCATGGCCCTTGATCATCCGGCGCGGGTCGGGTTCGCGCGCCGCGGCGGTGAACTCGGGCGCATTGACCAGGTCGCCGCGGTAGCTCGGCAGGGTGACGTCGCCCCGGGTCTCGGTGTCGGCCGAGCGCGGCTTGGCGTACTGGCCGGCGAAACGGCCGACGCGCACCACCGGCAGGCGCAGGCCGTGGACGAGCACCAGGCTCATCTGCAGCAGCACCTTGAGGCGGTTGGAGATCACCTCGGGGGTGCAGTCGCTGAAGGTCTCGGCGCAGTCGCCGCCCTGGAGCAGGAAGCGCCGGCCCTCCTGGGCTTCGGCGATCTGCTGCTTGAGGTTCAGCACCTCGCGGGAGGTCACCAGCGGCGGCAGCGCGTGGAGTTCGTCGAGCACCTCTTCCAGCGCCGACGCGTCGCCGTACACCGGCTGCTGCAGCGCCTCGCGCTTGCGCCAACTGGCGGGCGACCAGCCGGTGGGCGGGATGGGGACGGCCTGGAGCGGTTCGGAGCGGGTCATGGGGCGATCCGTGGGGGGGAATCGGTGGGGGCGGAACGGGTCAGCGCGGGCGGAAGGCGGCGTACAGCGCCCACAGGACCAGCGCGATGAAGCAGGTCAGGCTCCACGCCGGCATCGACATGCCGAGGAAGGTCCAATCGACCTTCGCGCATTCGCCCGAGCCGGTCAACACCTTGCGGATCACGTCGGTCAGCGGGTTGGTCTCCATCATGAACTGCAGCGGCGGGCCGCACTCCGGCACCTGGTCCGCGGGCAGGTGGGTCAGCCAGACGTGGCGCGCCGCGATGCCCAGGCCGGTGCCGCCCGGGACCAGCGCGAGCAGCCCGTACAGCCGGCGCCCCAGGCGTCCCTTCGGCGCATGCAGGCCGCCGAGCAGGAACACCACGCCCATCGCGGCGAAGGCGATGCGCTGGAAGATGCACAGCGGGCACGGTTTGAGCCCGTCGTGGAACTGGGTGTAGATCGCATAGCCGATGAAGGCCGCGCACAGCAGGAAGCCGGCCAGGAACTGGAGGCGGAAGGACCACTGGAAGGGATTCGGGCGCATGCGGTCTGGCGTTCGGGAAGGGAATTCTGGGAGGACAGACCCCGCTGCGGCGGCGAGGGTTCCGTCGGTTCGCGCGGCGCGCGCTCGGGTCGGCGCACGCGGACCGGAGTCCGAAGATAGCAAAAACCCCGGCACGGGCCGGGGTTTTCGGAGTGCGCCGGACGATGCCCGGCGCGGTGCCGACCGAACGGTCGCGCGACCGGCGGCGCGCAACCGGCCGGGATCAGGCCGCTGCTTCGGGGCGGTCGACCAGCTCGACGTACGCCATCGGCGCGTTGTCGCCGTCGCGGAACCCGCACTTCAGGATGCGCAGGTAGCCGCCCGGGCGCTCGCGGTAGCGCGGGCCGAGGGTGGTGAACAGCGTGCCGACCGCTTCCTTGTCGCGGAGGCGGGCGAACGCGAGGCGGCGGTTGGCGACGCCGTCGATCTTCGAGAGCGTGATCAGCGGCTCGGCGACGCGACGGAGTTCCTTGGCCTTCGGCAGGGTGGTGCGGATCAGGCCGTGCTTGATCAGCGAGGCCGCCATGTTGCGGAACATCGCTTCGCGGTGGGCGCTGGTGCGGCTGAATTTGCGGCCGGACTTCTGGTGACGCATGGTCGTGATTCCTGGTTCAGGCCGGCACCCGGTGCCGGCGTCGATTCATTCGTTGCGGACGGGGGCTCAGCCCAGCATGCCGTGGGCGGCGATGCCGGCCGGCGGCCAGTTCTCGAGCTTCATGCCGAGCGAGAGGCCGCGCTGGGCGAGGACTTCCTTGATCTCGGTCAGCGACTTCTTGCCGAGGTTCGGGGTCTTCAGCAGCTCGACTTCGGTCTTCTGGATCAGGTCGCCGACGTAGTAGATGCTCTCGGCCTTGAGGCAGTTGGCCGAACGCACGGTCAGCTCCAGATCGTCGATCGGACGCAGCAGGATCGGATCCACGCCGGTCGCGGCCGGCTTGGCGGCGCCGCGATCGCGGTGGGTGAAGTCGCCGAACACCGACAACTGGTCGGTCAGGATGTCGGCCGCGGTGCGGACGGCTTCCTCGGCGTCGATCGTGCCGTTGGTCTCGATGTCGAGGACCAGCTTGTCGAGGTCGGTGCGCTGCTCGACGCGGGCGGCTTCGACTTCGTAGGCCACGCGACGGACCGGCGAGAAGCTGGCGTCCAGCATCAGGCGGCCGATGGCGCGGGTTTCCTCGTCGGGACGACGACGGGCGGCGGCCGGCTGGTAGCCGAAGCCGCGCTCGATCTTCAGGCGCATGTTCAGCGCCGCGTCCTTGGTGAGGTGCGCGATCACGTGGTCGGTGTTGAGGATCTCGACGTTGTGGTCGGTCTTGATGTCGCCGGCGGTGACGATGCCCGGACCCTGCTTGTTCAGGCTCAGGGTGGCGGACTCGCCGGTGCCCATGCGGATCGCGACGTCCTTGAGGTTGAGCAGCACTTCCAGCACGTCTTCCTGCAGGCCTTCGACCGTGGTGTACTCGTGCAGCACGCCGTCGATCTCGACTTCGGTGATGGCGTAGCCGGGGATCGAAGACAGCAGCACGCGGCGCAGCGCGTTGCCCAGGGTGTGCCCGTAACCGCGCTCCAGCGGCTCGATCACGACCTTGGCGCGGTTGCCGGCGAGGCGCTCGATCTGCGGAGCGCGCGGACGCAGAACCTGGTTGGCGGATACCGTCATCTTGTGGTGTCTCCTGGGGCCGGGGCCTCGCGGCCGCGGCGGTGTTTCTGTGGGCCTCCCCCTACACGAGGGAGGCGGCCGCCATGCGGGGCACGACGGCCGTGGGGGGCGGGGAGCCGCGTCGCCGGGACACCGGAGACGCCTCGCCAGGTCTTACTTCGAGTACAACTCGACGATCAGCGCTTCGTTGATGTCGGCCGGGAGGTCGCCGCGGTCCGGGACGGCCTTGAACACGCCGGCGAACTTCTTGCTGTCGACTTCGATCCAGCCCGGGGTCAGGTCCATCGTCGAGGCGACGTTCAGCGCTTCCTGGACGCGGAGCTGCTTCTGGGCCTTCTCGGACAGGGTGATCGCGTCGCCGGCCTTGACCTGGTACGACGGCAGGTTCACCGACTTGCCGTTGACCATCACGCCGCGGTGCGAGACCAACTGGCGCGCGGCCGGACGGGTGACCGCGAAGCCCATGCGGTAGACGACGTTGTCGAGACGGGTCTCGAGCATCTGCAGCAGGTTCTCGCCGGTGTTGCCCTTCTTGGTCGAGGCCTTCTTGTAGTAGTTGCGGAACTGGCGCTCCAGCAGGCCGTAGATGCGCTTGACCTTCTGCTTCTCGCGAAGCTGGGTGGCGTAATCCGACAGCTTGCCCTTTCGGGCGGCGCCGTGCTGGCCGGGCTTCTGCTCGAGCTTGCACTTCGAGTCCAGCGCGCGGGCGGGCGACTTGAGACTGAGATCGGCGCCTTCGCGACGAGCCAGTTTGCAGGTGGGACCGATATAACGAGCCATGGTGTTGTCTGCTCCTCAGGCCGCCGCGTCAGACGCGGCGCTTCTTCGGCGGACGGCACCCGTTGTGCGGGATGGGCGTCACGTCGATGATGTTGGTGATCTTGTAGCCGACGGCGTTCAGCGAACGCACGGCCGATTCGCGACCCGGACCCGGGCCCTTGATGCGCACTTCCAGCGCCTTCAGACCGTAGTCGAGGGCGGCCTTGCCGGCCTTCTCGGCGGCGACCTGCGCGGCGAACGGGGTCGACTTGCGCGAACCGCGGAAACCCGCGCCGCCCGAGGTCGCCCACGACAGCGCATTGCCCTGGCGGTCGGTGATGGTGACGATGGTGTTGTTGAAAGAAGCGTGGACGTGGGCGATGCCGTCGGTGACGACGCGCTTGATCTTCTTCTTGGTCTTGGTGGCTGCCGGCTTGGCCATGGTCTGTGCCCCTTACTTCTTGATGGCCTTGCGCGGACCCTTGCGGGTACGGGCATTGGTCCGGGTGCGCTGGCCGCGCAGCGGCAGGCCGCGGCGGTGACGGAGGCCGCGGTAGCAGCCGAGGTCCATCAGGCGCTTGATCGCGATGCCGACCTCGCGGCGGAGGTCGCCCTCGACCGTGTACTTGCCCACTTCGGCGCGGAGGCGCTCGACTTCGGCTTCGGACAGATCGCGGATCTTGGTGTTCGAGGACACGGCCGCGGCTTCGCAGACGAGCTTCGAACGGGTACGGCCGATGCCGTAGATGCTTTGCAGCCCGACCCAGACGTGCTTCTGGGCAGGCAGGTTGACACCTGCAATACGCGCCATGCGCGGATCTCCAACTGGTTTGGCGGCCGGGTTTCCCCGGCGGCTGGGGCACTTGACTAAGTGAACTCGAAATTCTAACAGGGCCTCGATCTACTGGGAAGGGGCGCACGGCCGAAGCCATGCACCGCCGGCGCCCTCGCGGGTGTCGGCGGTCCCTTCGGCATGGGGAGAGTGCCCATGCTCCGGCGACGGTCCCGAAGCTGGCGGCCCGATGCGTCCGCAGACGCCCCGATCCGCCGTCCGGCACTCCTCAGGTGCCGGCACAGGCTCCGGGCCCACCCGCGCGCGAGACCGCCGCGCGAGTCGCCCATGCCCCGGCTTCTGGCCGGGGAAACGCCGGGGCCGGAGGCCTCGACGGTCGGTGCCGGGGGCGCGGAGCGCCTTCGGCACCTTGCGGGACGGCGGCTGCCGTCCCGCGCGCGGATCACCGGGTCAGGCCCCGGCTGCCGCCCTTCAGGTTCGCCTTCTTCAGCAGGCTTTCGTACTGATGCGACATCAGGTGGGCCTGGATCTGGGCGATGAAGTCCATCACGACCACCACCACGATCAGCAGCGAGGTGCCGCCGAAGTAGAAGGAGGCCTTCAGTTCCTGCTGCATGAACGTCGGCAGCAGGCAGACGATCACCAGGTACAGCGCACCGGCGCCGGTGAGGCGGGTCAATACGCCGTCGATGTAGTCGGCGGTGGCCTTGCCGGGGCGGATGCCCGGGATCAGCGCGCCCGACTTCTTCAGGTTGTCCGCGGTTTCCTGGGAATTGAACACCAGCGCGGTGTAGAAGAAGGCGAAGCCGATGATCAGCGCCGCATACAGGATCATGTACAGCGGTTCGCCCGGCGACAGCATCTGGGCGACCTTCTGCAGCACGCCGACGTTGCCGCTCTGGCTGAACCAGGTCGAGGCGGTGGCCGGGAACATGATGATCGACGAGGCGAAGATCGCCGGGATCACGCCGGACATGTTCAGCTTGAGCGGCAGGAACGAGGTCTGGTTCATGTACGCGTTGCGGCCAGCCTGGCGTCGCGCGTAGTTGACCGTGATCCGGCGCTGGCCGCGCTCGACGAACACCACGAAGTAGGTGAACCCGAGCACGATGACCATGATGAAGATCAGCGCCAGCGGGCTCATGTCGCCGTTGCTGACCTGTTCGAGCGTATGGAAGACCGCGGTCGGCAGACCGGCGACGATGCCCGAGAAGATGATCAGCGACACACCGTTGCCGACGCCGCGCTCGGTGATCTGCTCGCCCAGCCACATCAGGAACATGGTGCCGGCGGTCAGCGCGACCACGGCGGTCAGGGTGAAGCCCATGCCCGGCGCGTAGACGACCGGGATGCCGTTGCTGGCGCCCATCGCCTGCAGGCCGCTGGCGATGCCCGCCGCCTGGAACGCCGCCAGCGGGATCGCGCCGATGCGCGACCACTGGTTGATGCGGCGGCGGCCGGACTCGCCGTCCTTCTGGATCGCCTTGAGGCTGGGCACGATCTGCACCAGCAACTGGACGATGATCGACGCCGAGATGTACGGGACGACGTTCAGCGCGAACAGGCTGAAGCGGTGCAGCGCGCCGCCCGAGAACATGTTGAACATGTCGACGATGGTGCCCTTCTGGGACTCCATCAGCTTCAGCATGGCCTCGGGATTGACGCCCGGCACCGGGATGAAGCACCCGATGCGGTACACCAGCAGTGCGCCGGCCACGAACAGCAGGCGCTGCCGAAGCTCGGTGAACTTGCCGAGACCGCCGAGGCCACCCGCCCCGCTCATCGCATTCGCGCTGCGCGCCATCCTTCGATCACTCCTCGACGGAGCCGCCGGCGGCTTCGATCGCCGCCTTGGCGCCCGCGGTGGCGGCGATGCCCTTGATCACGAGCTTCTTGGTCAGCTCGCCCTTCTTGACGATCTTGGCCTTCTTCGCGGTGGTCGGCACCAGCTTGGCGGCGCGGAGCGCGGCGAAGTCGATCGTGCCGTCCAGCTTGTCGAGCTGGTACAGCAGCACTTCGGCGGTGTCCTTGGCCATCGCCGAGCGGAAGCCAATCTTCGGCAGGCGACGCTGCATCGGCATCTGGCCGCCTTCGAAGCCGGCCTTGATCTTGCCCTTGCCGGCGCGCGCGAACGAACCCTTGTGGCCGCGGCCCGCGGTCTTGCCGAGGCCCGAACCGATGCCGCGACCGACGCGGACACGCTCCTTGCGGGCGCCGTCGGCGGGCTTGAGAGTGTTGAGACGCATGGTGATTACTCCTCGACGCGAACCAGGTAGTGCAACTGGGTGATCAGACCGCGCACCTGCGGGCTGTCCTTGAGTTCGCGCACGTCGTTGAGCTTGTTCAGGCCCAGCGCCTTCACCGAGAGACGGTGACGCGCCTGGGTGCCGCGGAGGCCCTTCACGAGGCGGACCTTGACGGTGCCGGATGCGTTGTTAGCCATGGATCAGATCCTCCGCCTTCTTGCCGCGCTTGGCCGCGATGCGGGCCGGCGACTGCATGGACACGAGGCCCTTCAGGGTCGCGCGGACCAGGTTGATCGGATTGCGCGAA
Organism: Lysobacterales bacterium; assembly: GCA_019510125.1. GTDB lineage: Bacteria > Pseudomonadota > Gammaproteobacteria > Xanthomonadales > Xanthomonadaceae > Lysobacter_I. Next base: position 9,429 of record JAEKKX010000003.1, on the reverse strand, counting down.
CCGGTGGCCTTGGCCAGCACGTTCTTGACGCCGACCGCTTCGAGCACGGCGCGCATCGCGCCGCCGGCGATCACGCCGGTACCTTCCGAGGCGGGCTGCATGAACACGTGCGCCGCGCCATGGCCCGACTTGACGGCGTGCCACAGGGTGCCGTTGTTCAGGTCGACGTTGCTCATGTTCTTGCGCGCGTATTCCATCGACTTCTGGATCGCGACCGGCACTTCGCGCGCCTTGCCGTAGCCGAAGCCGACCTTGCCGGCGCCGTCGCCCACCACCGTCAGCGCGGTGAAGGTGAACTGGCGACCGCCCTTGACGGTCTTGCTGACGCGGTTGACCGCGATCAGCTTCTCGATCATGCCGTCGTCGATCTCTTCGCGGTTGCGATCCCGATCGCGGCCCCGCGGTTCACGTTGTTCTGCCATTTCGATTCTCGGTGATTGAAGGATTTGCGGCTTGGCCGCTTATGGTTGTGATGCGACTCGGGTGGATCGCGCGACCCGGAACCGGATGGCGCGCCCGGCACACGACCGTGCCGGCGGCTGGGAATCCGTCTGACCTTGCGGCCGGAGCGGAGTTCCGCGGGGCGGGCCGAAACCCGCCCGGGAGATCAGAACTGCAGGCCGCCTTCGCGGGCCGCATCGGCCAGCGCCTTGATGCGACCGTGGTAGCGATAACCGGAACGGTCGAACGCGACCTTCTCGATGCCGGCGGCCTTCGCCTTCTCGGCGATCAGGCGACCGACCTTGACGGCGGCGTCGGCGTTCTTGCCGTTCTTCAGGCCGTCGCGGACGTCGGCCTGCTGGGTGTTGGCCGCGGCCAGCACCTTGGAACCGTCGGCGGTGAAGACCTGGGCGTAGATGTGCTGGCCGGTGCGCAGCACCGACAGGCGCGGCACGCCGAGTTCGCGGATGTGCGCACGGGTCGACTTGGCGCGACGCAGGCGGGCGATTTTCTTTTCCATTGCGGTGTCCTCGGAAGCTGAAGGATGCCGGCGGCGCGCGTGGCGCCGCACGGGCATTAGGCCTTCTTGGCTTCCTTGCGAATGATGGTTTCGTCGGAGTACTTCACGCCCTTGCCCTTGTAGGGTTCCGGCGGACGGAAGGCGCGGATCTTGGCGGCGACTTCACCGACGCGCTGCTTGTCGGCGCCCGAGACCAGGATCTCGGTCTGGGTCGGCGTGGCGATGGTGATGCCTTCCGGCGCCGGGAACACGACCGGGTGCGAGAATCCGAGCGACAGGCTCAGGTCCTTGCCCTGCATCGCGGCGCGGTAACCGACGCCGACGAGCTCGAGCTTGCGCTCGAAGCCCTGGCTGACGCCGTGGACCATGTTCGAGAGGATGGCGCGGAGGGTGCCGGTCAGCGGGACCAGCGACTCGTCGTTGGCCGAGAGCTGGGCGACACCGTTGTCGATGGCGACGTCGATGCCGGCCGGCTTGGCGATCGACAGGGTGCCCTTGGGGCCCTTGACGCTCACACTGTCGGACTGGACGTTGAATTCGACGCCCTTGGGCAGGGCGATGGGCTTCTTGGCGACGCGGGACATGGGTCTGTTCTCCTTACGCCACGAAGCACAGGACCTCGCCGCCGACGCCCTGTTGGCGCGCCTGCGCATCGGTCATGATGCCCTTGGAGGTGGAAATGATGGCGACGCCGAGGCCACCGAGGACCTTCGGCAGCGCGGCCTTGCCGCGGTACTGGCGCAGGCCCGAACGCGACACGCGGTGCAGGCGCTCGATGACGGGCTTGCCTTCGTAGTACTTGAGGACGATCTCGAGTTCGACCTTGGCGCCTTCCTCGGTCACGCGCAGGTCGCCGATGTAGCCTTCGTCCTTCAGGACCTTGGCGATCGCGACCTTGATCTTGGACGACGGCATCTTCACCGTCTGCTTGCCGACCGCGGCCGCATTCTTGATGCGGACCAGCATGTCGGCGATGGGATCAGTCATGCTCATTGCAATTCACCTATGAGTAGCACCGATATCCGCTTTCGCGAAATCTGCTTGGGTTGTGGCGTCGGGCCGAAGCCCGGCGGTCGCCCCTCGCGGGGCCTGCCGTCGGAGACGGCGGCAGGCCGGACGGGCCGGCCTGCGGGGTACTACGGACTAGCAGCCGCCTAGTCTAGCAGCCCTGGGGGGCTGCTTACCAGCTCGCCTTGCGCAGGCCCGGCACGTCGCCGCGCATGGTGGCTTCGCGCAGCTTGTTGCGGCCCAGGCCGAACTTGCGGTAGACGCCGCGCGGACGGCCGGTCAGGGCGCAGCGCAGGGTCTGGCGGCTCGGCGAGGAGTCGCGCGGCAGCTTCTGGAGCTTGGCGGCGGCCGCCATCTTCTCGTCGAAGTCGCCGTCCTGGCTGTTGATGATCTTCTTCAGCGCTTCGCGCTTGGCGGCGTACTTCTTCGCCAGCTTGGCCCGCTTGGTTTCGCGGTTCACCATCGAGGTCTTGGCCATTGCGTGGGGTCCCGGATCAGTTGCGGAAGGGGAAGCGGAAGGCTTCGAGCAGCGCCTTGGCTTCGGCGTCGGTCTTGGCCGTGGTCGTGATGGCGATATCCATGCCGCGGAGCGCGTCGACCTGGTCGAAGTCGATTTCCGGGAAGATGATCTGTTCCTTCACGCCCATGTTGTAGTTGCCGCGACCGTCGAACGCGCGACCCGAGACGCCGCGGAAGTCGCGGACGCGGGGCAGCGAGATGTTCACCAGGCGATCGAGGAACTCGTACATCTTGGCGCGGCGCAGGGTGACCTTGCAGCCGATCGGCCAGCCGTCGCGGATCTTGAACGAGGCGACCGAGACGCGCGCCTTGGTGACCACCGGCTTCTGGCCGGAGATCTTGGCCATGTCGGCCACGGCGTTCTCGAGCACCTTCTTGTTGGCCGCCGCTTCGCCCACGCCCATGTTCAGCGTGATCTTGACCAGCTTCGGCACTTCCATCGGATTGGTGTAGCCGAACTGCTTCATCAGCTTCGGCACCACTTCATCCTTGTAGAACTGTTCCAGACGAGTCGTCATTTCTGCATTCCTCAGGCGTCGACCGCCTCACCGCTGGAGCGGAACACACGCAGTTTGCGTCCATCCTCCAGCTTCTTGATACCGATGCGCTCGCCCTTGCCGGAGGCAGGGTTGAACAGCATGACGTTGGACACGTGGATCGAGCCTTCGCGCTCGATCACGCCACCGGGCTGGCCGGCCTGGGGGTTGGGCTTGGTGTGGCGCTTGACCATGTTGATGTTGGCCACCACGACGCGGTCGCCGTGGATGCTCACCACGTCGCCCTGCTTGCCCTTGTCCTTGCCGGCGATGACGACCACGCGGTCGCCTTTCTTGATGCGATTCATGTGGGCTCCTCCGCTCAGAGCACTTCGGGCGCGAGCGAAACGATCTTCATGAACTTCTCGGAGCGGAGCTCGCGAGTGACCGGCCCGAAGATACGGGTGCCGATCGGCTCATGCTTGTTGTTCAGCAGCACGGCGGCGTTGGCGTCGAAACGGATCAGCGAACCGTCGGCGCGACGCACACCCTTGCGGGTACGCACCACGACGGCGTTGTAGACCTCGCCCTTCTTGACCTTGCCGCGGGGAATGGCGTCCTTGATGGACACCTTGATGATGTCGCCGATGCCGGCGTAGCGGCGCTTGGAGCCGCCCAGCACCTTGATGCACATCACTTCCTTCGCACCGGAATTGTCGGCCACTTCGAGATGGCTTTGCATCTGGATCATGATCAGCCCTCCTCGTTATTCGGCCGCGCGTTCGACGATTTCGACGACGCGCCAGTTCTTGGTCTTGGAAAGCGGGGCGCACTCGGCCACCCGCACGATGTCGCCTTCGTTGCAGCTATTGTCCGCGTCGTGCGCGTGCAGCTTGGTCGAGCGGCGGATGTACTTGCCGTACAGCTCGTGCTTGACCTGGCGCTCCACCAGCACGGTGACCGTCTTGTCCATCTTGTTGCTGACGACCCGGCCCTGGACCGTGCGCTGCTTCTTTTCGTTGGTATTCATGGCGTCGGTTCCTTACTTCTTCTGACCGAGCAACATGTTGACGCGGGCGATTTCGCGGCGCACGCGGCGGATGTCGTGGGTCTTGGCGAGCTGGCCGGTGGCCTTCTGCATCCGGAACGAGAACTGCTCCTTGTGCAGCTCGGTCAGATGGGCCTGCAGCTCGGCGGCCGACTTGGCTTTGAGTTCTTTGAGTTCCATCACTTCACCGTCCGGGTCACGAAAGTGGTGGTGACCGAAAGCTTGGCGGCCGCCAGGCGGAACGCCTCGCGCGCGGTGGCTTCGTCCACACCCTCGATTTCATAGATCATGCGGCCGGGCTGGATCTGGGCGACCCAGTACTCGACGTTGCCCTTGCCGGAGCCCATGCGGACTTCGATCGGCTTCTGCGTGATCGGCTTGTCGGGGAACACGCGGATCCACATCTTGCCGCCACGCTTGACGTAGCGGCTGATGGTGCGGCGCGCGGCCTCGATCTGGCGGGCGGTGAGACGGCCGGTGGCGGTCGCCTTCAGGCCGTATTCGCCGAAGCTGACCTGGTTGGCGTTCCAGCTCAGGCCCTCGTTGCGGCCCTTGAAGACCTTGCGGTATTTGGTGCGCTTGGGTTGCAGCATGGTTTATTCCCTCGCTTCGCCGCGGTCGGCACGGTCGCCGCGATCGCGGCGCGGGCCACGCGGACGGTCGGCGCGATCGTTGCGGTCGCCGCGGTCACCGCGCTCGCCGCGCGGGGAGTCGTCCTGCTTTTCCTGGCCGACCTGGGCGAAGTCGAAGATCTCGCCCTTGTAGATCCAGGTCTTGATGCCGATCACGCCGTAGGTGGTGTGGGCCTCGGCGAAGCCGTAGTCGACGTCCGCGCGCAGGGTGTGCAGCGGCACGCGACCTTCGCGGTACCACTCCGAGCGGGCGATTTCGGCGCCGTTGAGGCGACCGGCGACGTTTACCTTGATGCCGAGGGCGCCGAGGCGCATCGCGTTGCCGACGGCGCGCTTCATCGCGCGGCGGAACATGATGCGGCGCTCGAGCTGCTGGGCGATCGACTCGGCGACGAGCTGGGCGTCGAGTTCCGGCTTGCGGACTTCGGTGACGTTGATGTGCGCGGGAACGCCCATCACGTCGCTGATCTCCTTGCGCAGCTTCTCGATGTCCTCGCCGCGCTTGCCGATCACCACGCCCGGACGGGCGGTGTGGACGGTGACGCGGGCGGTCTTCGCCGGACGCTCGATCAGGATCTTGCTGATCCCGGCCGCGGCCAGCTTCTTGCGCAGCATCTCGCGGACCTTGAGGTCGGCGGCGAGGTACTCGGCGTATTCCTTCTTGCCGGCGTACCACTTGGAGTTCCAGTCCTTGGCGATGCCGAGGCGGATACCGGTGGGATGAACTTTATGACCCATCTTATTTCCCCTCGCCCACGACCACGGTGATGTGGCTGGTGCGCTTCAGAATGCGGGTGCCGCGGCCCTTGGCGCGCGCCATGAAGCGCTTCAGCACCGGACCCTCGTCGACCATGATGGTCTTGACCTTGAGCTCGTCGGCGTCGGCGCCGAGGTTGTTCTCGGCGTTGGAGGCAGCGGAGTACACGACCTTGTAGATCATGGCCGCGGCCTTCTTGTCCGAGAACTTCAGCAGGTTCAGGGCGCGGGCGAGCGGGAGGCCGCGCACCTGGTCGGCGACCAGGCGGGCCTTCTGCGGGGAGATGCGCGCGGTGCGCAGGATTGCTTTCGCTTCCATCATGATCTCCTTACTTGCCCTTCTTGTCGCCGCCGTGACCCTTGAACGTACGGGTCAGGGCGAACTCGCCGAGCTTGTGGCCGACCATGTTCTCGTTGACGAGCACCGGGATGTGGTTCTTCCCGTTGTGCACGGCGATCGTGAACCCGATCATTTCCGGCAGGATGGTGGAACGACGCGACCAGGTCTTGATCGGCTTCTTGCTGGAGCCGGCCGTCTCCACCTTCTTGAGCAGGTGGTGATCGACGAACGGACCCTTCTTGAGTGAACGTGCCATGGTCGGTTAGCTCCTGCGATCGCGCACGATGAACTTCTGGGTGCGCTTGTTCTTGCGCGTCTTGTAACCCTTGGTCGGCACGCCCCACGGGGTGACCGGGTGCGGGTTGCCCTGGCCGGCCTTCGCCTCGCCACCGCCGTGCGGATGGTCGACCGGGTTCATGGCGGCGCCGCGGACGGTCGGCTTGACGCCGCGCCAGCGGGCGGCACCGGCCTTGCCCAGCTTCTCGAGGTTGTGCTCGTCGTTGCCGACCTCGCCGATGGTGGCGCGGCACTCGGACGGGACCTTGCGCATCTCGCCCGAACGCAGGCGGAGCATCGCGTAGGTGCCTTCGCGGGCGACCAGTTGCACGCCGGCGCCGGCGGCGCGGGCGATCTGGGCGCCCTTGCCGGGCTTCATCTCGATGCAATGCACGGTCGAACCGACCGGGATGTTGCGCAGCGGCAGGGTGTTGCCGGCCTTGATCGGGGCGTCGTTGCCGGAGATCACCTGGTCGCCGGCCTTCAGGCCCTTCGGCGCGATGATGTAGCGACGCTCGCCGTCGACGTAGCACAGCAGCGCGATGTGCGCGGTGCGGTTCGGATCGTATTCGATCCGCTCGACCTTCGCCGGAATGCCTTCCTTGTCGCGCTTGAAGTCGATGATGCGGTAGTGCTGCTTGTGGCCACCGCCGATGTGGCGGGTGGTGATGCGGCCGTGGTGGTTGCGGCCGCCGGTCTTGCCCTGCTTCTCGACCAGCGCGGCGTGCGGGGCGCCCTTGTGGAGGCCCGGCGTCACCACGCGGACCGCGCTGCGGCGGCCGGCGGAGGTGGGCTTGAAAGTCATCAATGGCATCGTCGGTTCCTCAGAGCTTGACCGCGGTGACGTCGATCGACTGGCCTTCGGCCAGCGTCACGTACGCCTTGCGCGAGTCGCCGCGGCGACCGTTGCGGTAGCGGAAGGCCTTGGTCTTGCCCTTCACGTTCACCACGTTGACCGCCTTGACCTGGACATCGAACAGCTTTTCGATGGCGGTCTTGATGTCGGCCTTGGTGGCGTCGGTGGCGACCTCGAAGGCGTACTGGTTCATTTCCTGGCCGCGGACGGTCTTTTCGGACACGCGCGGCGCACGGATCACGCTGTAGAGCTTGGCGTCGGTCATGGTCATGCCAGCCACTCCTCGATCTTCTTCACCGCATCGGCGGTCATGAGCACGCTGTCGGCGCCGACGAGCGCGACCGGGTCCAGGCCCTGCACGTCGCGGACCTGCACGTACGGCAGGTTGCGGGCGGACAGGAACAGGTTCTCCGAGGCGTCTTCGGTGACGATCAGCGGACGCTGGCCGAGCTCGAAGCCCTTCAGCTTCGACACCAGGCCGCTGGTCTTCGGCGCGTCGACGTCGAAGGCTTCGACGATCGTGATCCGGCCCTGGCGGTTCAGTTCCGACAGGATCGCGGCGATCGCGGCGCGGTACATCTTGCGGTTGACCTTCTGCGCGAAGCTGCGCGGCTTCGCGGCGAAGGCGCGGCCGCCGCCGACGAAGATCGGCGCGGTCAGGGCGCCGTGGCGGGCGCCGCCGCCCTTCTGCTTCTTCGACTTCTTGGTCGTGCCGTTGACTTCGGCGCGGGTCTTCTGCGCCTTGGTGCCGGCGCGGCCGGCGTTGCGATAGGCGACGACGACCTGGTGGACCAGATCCTCGTTGAAATCGCGGCCGAAGATCGCGTCGGAGACGTTGAGCTTGTTGTTGCTACCGTTGATGGCGAGTTCCATTGTCGTCTCCCTTACTTCGTGGTCGGACGGACAATGACGTCGCCGCCCGGCGCGCCGGGGACCGCGCCGCGGATCGCGATCAGGCCGCGCTCGGCGTCGACCTTGACCACTTCCAGGCGCTGCGTCGTCTGCGTCACGGCGCCCATGTGGCCGGACATCTTCTTGCCCGGGAACACGCGGCCCGGCGTCTGGCGCTGGCCGATCGAACCCGGCGAGCGGTGCGACAGCGAGTTGCCGTGGGTGGCGTCGCCCATGGTGAAGTTCCAGCGCTTGATCGTGCCCTGGAAGCCCTTGCCCTTGGTCACGCCCTGGACGTCGACGATCTGGCCGGCCTCGAAGATGTCGGCCTTGATCTCGCCGCCGACCTCGAAACCGCCGATCTGGTCGGCTTCCACGCGCAGCTCCCACAGGCCGCGGCCGGCTTCGACCTTCGCCTTGGCGAGGTGACCGGTTTCCGGCTTGTTGATCAGCGAGGCGCGCTTCACGCCCGCGGTCACCTGCACGGCGCTGTAGCCGTCGGTGTCGGGGGTCTTGATCTGGACGATGCGGTTCGGCGTCGCCTCGATCAGGGTCACCGGGATCGACTTGCCGTCCTCGGTGAACATGCGGCTCATGCCGGCCTTGCGGCCGACGATGCCCAACGAATATTTCTTCGCGGTCATGGTCCGATGCCTCAGGTCAGCTTGATCTGGACGTCGACGCCAGCCGCGAGCTCGAGCTTCATCAGCGCGTCCACGGTCTTGTCGTTGGGGTCGACGATGTCGAGCACGCGCTTGTGCGTGCGGGTCTCGTACTGGTCGCGCGCGTCCTTGTCGACGTGCGGCGACACCAGGACGGTGTAGCGTTCGATCTTGGTCGGCAGCGGGATCGGGCCGCGCACCTGGGCGCCCGTCCGCTTAGCCGTCTCGACGATCTCGCTGGCCGAGCGGTCGATCAGACGATGATCGAACGCTTTCAGCCGGATCCGGATTTTCTGATCCGCCATGACGGAAATTCCTCGTAGAAAGAGCGACAGGCTCGACGGCTGGGTGCGCCGAACCCCCTTTTGTACCGCTGGTGACGCCTAACTCGTTGTTGCCAATGGCCTTCCGGAAAGAGTCAGACCCCGGAAAGACGCCCCGAAGGGCAAATGAACCCACAAGCAAAGGCAGGCCGGTTGCCCGGCCCGCCAGACGGAGATGCGCGAACGTGGCAACCCGCCCCTGCCGTGGTGCCCCGAACAAGTTTCGGAGCGGGCGGGGCGATGCCGTCGCGACAGTTCCCTGTCCGGCGAAGACGAGGCGCATCCTGTGCCTCATTTCGCTGTCTCCGCGGCGCCTGACCGAGGTCGGGGCCGCGAAAGGTCGCACATTATAGGGAGGCTTTCCGGGCCGCGCAAGCGCGCCCCGCCCTGCCCTGCTCCCGGAACCGCCCCGCGGGGCGGCGGGGATCCGGGGGGCGATCGCCCGAGGGGGCGATCGCTAGGTCAAGCTGGATCCCGGCCTGCGCCGGGATGACGTGCCGGCAAAGGCGCGGGCGCAGAAACTGCGCCCGCGCGCCGTTACGTCACTTGATGATCTTCGCGACGACGCCGGCGCCGACCGTGCGGCCGCCTTCGCGGATCGCGAAGCGCAGGCCTTCGTCCATCGCCACCGGGTTGATCAGCGACACCGTCATCTTGATGTTGTCGCCGGGCATGACCATC